>CAVPEZ010000018.1:0-388290 GCA_963703635.1 uncultured Acidobacteriaceae bacterium | reverse complement strand
AGAGCAGATGATCATCCGCGCCCTCGAGCGCAGCGGAGGTCATCGCAGTCAGGCCGCGGAACAACTAGGCATCTCCCGCCGCACGCTTAGCCGAAAGCTAAAGGAATACAACATCAACGTCAATCCGGGCGAGGGCGCGAACGCACTGGGATTCATCAGCATCGAGCAGCAGAAGTTTTTCCGCGCCCGCATCCAGCTCGCCGTCACGCTGAACAACCAACACGGCGAAGAAGTGTGCGTCCAGGGTGTGAACCTGAGCACGGGCGGATTGGGAGTCGACGGTTTAAAAGAACCGATGAAGTTTACCGGTCTGCTCGACGTAAGTTTCCCGCTTCCCGACAGCGAAATCATCTTTCGAGCGAAGGCTCGCATCGTATGGTTCGGCGGAGAAGGCCGCGTTGGCCTTCGCTTCGCCGTCATCGACCCCGCCCTCTTCGAGCAACTGCAACACTGGACCAACAATAAAATGAAGGACGAAGGCTGGGAGTTGCCCGCCGGGCCTCAATAGGGACCACCACAATAGCGACCACCAACAGTCCGTCGTAGCGACGTAGCTTGCTACCTCATTCTTGCCATCTTTCCTGTCACATCCGCGTCCGTCGGAAGCGAGGTAGAATAGACCCGTCCCGGAGGCCGCTATGCTACGCACGTTCGTTCTTCTTCTACTTACCGGCGCGTGTTGCGCCCAACAGACTCCCACGCCCAGCGCGCCTGATCTCGTGAGACAAGGCGAGAAACTGAACAGCGAAGGCAAGCAGGACGACGCCCTCGCTCTCTACCGCCAGGCGCTCGAGATGTCCTCGAATTCATATGAAGCCCATCTCGCCTCCGGAGTAGCGCTCGATTTGAAAGGGAACTACGTCGAAGCTCGCCAGCACTTAGCCAAGGCGATCGAGGTTGCTCCGGCCGAATCGAAGCAGCAAGCCCTGCGCGCCATGGCCATGTCCTACGCTTTTGAAGGAAATGCCAACGAGGCTTCGAAATTCGAGCAACAGGTGATCGATGCACGCATGTCTGCTCACGATTACATCGGCGCCGCCGAGATCGCCAACGAACTCGCCCGCATCTATCTTGAATCGGGCGACACGACCAACGCCTACAAGTGGTACCAGTCGGGATACGAAACAGCGCAGCACAAGCCCGATCTCAGCGATGCCGACAAGAATCTTTGGGTATTCCGCTGGGAGCACGCCCAAGCCCGCATTGCGGCCCGCCGCGGCAAAGGCGACGAGGCTCAACAACATGTAGCCGCCGCCAAGGCCGCGCTCGACAAAGCCAACAATCCCGACCAGGCCCGTTTTCTTCCGTACCTCACCGGCTACGTCGCCTTCTACACCGCAGACTATAAGACCGCCATCGCCGACCTGCAAAAAGCCGACCAGCGCGATCCGCTGATTCTGGCGCTCCTTGGAGAATCCTACGAGAAGTCGGGCGACCGCTCTCAGGCGATGGACTACTACCGCAAAGTTCTTGCCTCAAGCGCCCACAACCCGACCAATGCTTTTGCCCGGCCGCTGGCCAAGAAGAAGCTGGCGGGAAAGGGATAACCGGCGCTTACCGTAGCCTCGGCTGCCACGGTTGACGCTTCCTAAGTCTGTAACACCGGAAGTGCGTCGATATATTTGCCGAACGCACTCCCGAAGCGTATGAAGCGATTAGAAACTAGCGATTAGAAACTATTGGTTCACACGCAGAAGCATCCACGTTCCGCTTTCCAGCTTCACGTTGTTTTTTTCTGAACTTACCAGCGAACCCTGGTTCGCCGGCGCCGCTGTCGTCAGCTTCACGTCCGAGATCCCGACCACGCCTTCGGTCTGGGCTGTAATCGGGGGACGCGCATTCGTTCCCGGTGTATCAGGTGGCATGTTGTTGCCCGCATTCGGATCCGAAGGCGTGGGAAACTGCGCGGATCCTGCCGCCCCGGCGCGCGAGGGACTGGGAGAGCCGCTCGTTCCGGCATTTGGAACTCCGGTGGGGCCTGCGTTCCCACTGTTCTGGTTATTCTGCTGACCGATAATTGCCTGGATGGACATCGGCATCTGCATCTCGCTGCCGTTCTTCATGACTGCGCGGTCAAACGCGATTCCAATTGCGGACTCTTTTTGCTCCTTGTTGCGCGATTGGACTTCGGTCACACGCCCCACAACCTTGGTGTCCTTAGGCACCACCACTTCGCCACTGCTTGTCTTCATGTCTTCAGTGACCTTCGCAATCACCTCGTCGCCAGTCTTCGCTTTTTTTGCGTCGACGCTCTTGGTCAAGGATACCGGGATAACGGTGCCGGCCGCGATTCGCGTTGGCTGCGCCGGACTCGACGTCTGAGGCTCTGAGGGCGGGGAAGCGGATGGCCGGGCCGCATCCTGCGCGGCTGCGATGCCCACCACCAGGCCACACAAAAAGATACCGATCGAAACTGTTTTCATTTTACGACCTCCTTTACCCTTACCCTATGGCATTTGCTTCTGATGAAACCGAAGAGGCGCACTCGGATTGCATATTCGATGCATTTTGGATTGAGAGGGTAGGCTCGGATCTCGCCAACCTTGGTACCTCCCTTGGCATCAGAACTTCATGCCGTTTCAACCTTGCCGCCGCGTATGGATTCTACCTCTGGGCCGCGTATTGATTCTACCTCTGGCTTTGTCGCTGGTGGGCAACATCGCCTGCTCGAGCAAAGACAATCCCGACGAAATCCGCAGGCAGACCGCTAAGGCGACCGAAACCATGAGACGCGACACAAAGGCCGTGGTGGAAGGCGTAAAGGAAGGCATGCGCAGCGATAAGGCCGTCGACATCAATACTGCATCTAGGGAAGACCTAGTCAACCTGCCGGGGATGACCCAGCACGATGCCGACCGCATCATCGCGGAGCGGCCATTCAAGAACACGCGCGAACTGGTAGCGCGGCACCTCATCCCGGAATCGGAGTACGACAAAATAAGCGACCGGATTATCGCAGGCCATTAAGGCCGTCTTTCTATGACTTCTGTTGCGTTCCTGCGATATCATCATGGGGATGTCCCCCTTGCGCCAGTATCATTCTTTTCAGACCGACGACCCGCGGCTCACGCCGATTCACGCCAAGGTCATGGCCGGTGAGCGCCTTGACGCCGACGACGCTCTCGCTGTCTACCGCACCGGCGATATTCTGGCCCTGGGCTGGATGGCCAACCATGTCCGCGAGCGAATGCATGGCGACAAAACGTATTTCAACGTCAATCGCCACATCAATCCCACGAACGTTTGCGTCGCGGCCTGCCGCCTCTGTGCTTTCGGCCGCAAGAAAGATGCGCCCGGCGCCTACACCATGGCGCTTGACGAAGCCTTTGAGACCGCAGCCTCCGGATACAGCGAGGCGGTCACCGAATTTCACATCGTCGGGGGATTACATCCCGACCTGCCGTTTCAATATTTCCTCGATCTCTGCTCCGGCCTCAAGCAGCGCTTTCCGCAAGTGCATCTCAAGGCCTTTACCATGGTCGAGGTCGCGTATCTTTCGAAGCGCGCCAAGCTCTCGATTCGCGAGACGCTGCAACAACTCAAAGCCTCAGGCGTAGACTCACTTCCCGGCGGCGGCGCCGAAATTTTCGCCGACCGCGTGCGCCACATCATCTGCGACCATAAGATCGATGGCGATCAATGGCTCGATACCGCCAGACTAGCCCACCAGATCGGACTGAAGTCGAACGCGACCATGCTCTACGGCCACGTCGAAAACGACGAAGACCGCGTCGATCACTTGCTGAAGCTGCGGGCCCTGCAAGACGAAACCGGCGGCTTCCAGACCTTCATCCCGCTGGCTTTTCATCCCGACAACACGCCGCTGCAGCATTTGCCGAAGACCACAGGCATGCTCGACATCAAGCAGATCGCGGTCAGCCGCCTGGTGCTCGACAACTTCCCGCACATCAAGTCCTATTGGCAGATGGTGACGGCCAAGATCGCGCAGATCTCGCTGCGTTTCGGCGCTGACGACATGGACGGCACGGTGGTCGAAGAAAAGATTTACCACGATGCTGGCGCAACTACGCCGCAAGGCATGCGCCGCGAAGAGTTGGAACAGCTGATACGCGCCGCCGGGCGAGAACCGATCGAGCGTGACACGCTCTACCGGCCCGTTACGCGCACCGAGACTTCGGTCACGGTCGCGGTATAGGAAAAACAAAGGCCGGAGCAGGGAGGCCCTCCCTATTTCTCCGGCCGCAAGAAACCCCGAAACTTTCCCTACAGCTTCTCGTAGAACTCGCACGCCGAACAGGAAATATAAATCCCACCCGGCACATTGCGCTCGCGGTCTTTCATGCGCTTGACGATGCGGGTGGACTTGCCGCACTTGGGACAATCCGTGCTCTTGCTCGTGTCCATCACCTTCTTACGGTCCGCTGTTTTTGCGATCTTCGCGCCTACTGCCATGGCTCGTTTCTCCTGATCTCTTCAATGTGTGCGGTGCGATCCGCGGGATTTCCTGCGCGGACCTTGTGGATGAATGTTTCGGAAAGCTCAACCCGGAAAGCTCAACCCGGAAAGATCCACTCGGGAAGACTCTCGCTGCGTCTCGTGTTTCTTCCGTCGTCGGTTATTTTACAGTAAGGTCGTAGCGGCTGTCTTGCGCGCCGTCCGCGCTAGACTCGATTGCTTGTCGGCGACGTGTTCCGCAAGATCGGCCGGATGGTTTTACAAACATTTGACGAACACGTGACATCAGCCGAGCGTGCTGAGAGTACCTTTGCCAGGCACCCGGGCGTGAACATCCGCGGGGCATCTTGGCAACATAGTTCAAAAGAGATCATGAAATGCACGAGGGAATGAAGCACGCGATTATTTTGTTCCTGTTGTTACGTGGTGCGGCAGCATTCGCGCAGTCGAATGAAGATGACCTCCAACCCAAGCCCGCAAACGGACCGGGCAAGGTTATCGTGCACAGCAAGTTTGGCGGGCAGATCTTCGGGTTCGATATCGATCAGAACGGCACCGAGGGCGTGTTGAGCGAGGCGCTTGTCCAGAACAACGGTACCGTGCTGGCGGCGATCGAAACCTTCAGCCAGAGTTCCGGCAAAATCCTGAAGGTCGTATCCGAGACGCAAACCCAGGATGATTTCGTCACGCTGGGGTGTGGTCGGCGCCAGTGTTGGGCTGGCGGAGCACGAGCACGTCAAAGGAATGGTCGTCAGCCGCACCTTCAACACGATGAATCCTCTCAGCTCCAACAAGATTACCGGCGCCTGGACCCCGCCCATCGGAACCAAACACCTGATCATGCCCGCCGGGGTGAGCCGCAGCCAGGGCGTACCCAATGTCGCCGTGTTTGCCTACGACAACAGCGGTAACTTCATTCCGTGGGTATTCTCCTCGAATGTCGCAGCAAATACTTTTGGACCAGTCGTGGACATCACAGACTCTGACAACTTTGGCAGCGTGCCCCCGCCGTTCGCCTACGACAGCACGACAAACCAGGCGATTCTGGGAGGAGGAAATGGCTGCTTCGGCTGCCTGCCCGTGATAGGCCTAGTCGACCTGACAGCGGGCACGTTCAGCGAGTTCATCGGGATTGGATTTGGTTTCGTCAATGGCTTGGCTGTCGACTCCGCCGACGGCATTTTTGTCACGACCACGGAAGACGACGCCAACGTGGAGTTCTATAACCTCGCAACCGAGATCGGCTTCACCGTGGTGCTGCCGGGTTCGGGCTCACAGCAGATCTTCAGCGGCGCGGATGTCGAATTCGATCCCATCCATAAACTGTTTCTGGTCGCCCAGCCGGTTTCGAGTTCGTCTCCAAGCGGAAGCACAATCTACGTTTACAACGCCGGCGGCCAACTCGAGGAGACGCTCAACGGATTCAGTTTCTCCAACGCTTCCAACGTGGTTTCAATGCACATCGCGCTGCACCCAAAAATCCGCTCCGGCTACGTGGACGGTCCCGACGCCGGCGTAACCGAGATTCAGTTTTTCACCTATTAGGAACGCTCCACTTAGGATTGCGCCGCCGGCACGGCGGCGCAGCTTGAATTCAGACCCTGGCCCACCATGAAAATTCCTGCACACTGACTTTCGTCTCCTAGTAACTCGATTCGGCTCGTGCTAGGCTCCAAACACTGCCCCCGCTCGTTCGCGCGTCACACCGCAAAATCGAAAAACAGAAGGCATTTTATGAATATGAAGCCGAAAATCCTTGCTGTCCTTGTCCTGCTGCCGTGTTTCATCCAGGCCCAAAACGCCCACGCCCAAACGGTCACATCTTTTGAAGGACTGGAGGCGTCAGAACTGGGATCGCCGGGCCTCGAGATCGACGCCAACGGCGCGGTCGGCACCAAGCAGTACATGGAGTGGGTCAACACCTATTACCAGGCCTACAGCAAGACCAGTCCGTACACGGCAGTGTGGGCTACTCCGCAAAATGGCGACACTCCATGGCAGGAGAATAACCAGCCGAACTGCTACGGCACAGGCGGCGGAGAAGGCACGGTCACCTTCGATCGGATCGCATCGCAGTGGGTGATTGCGCGGCGCGCCAGTCCCGCCGCGAACAACTATTACTATTGCGTTGCCATCTCCAGCACGGCCGATCTCACTTCCGCATCGCTGAAGTGGTACACCTACGTCTTCAACCTCACTCCTTTTCTAGGACTCAACACTCGCGGGGATGTCTACTATCCCGACTGGCCCCGGTTCGCTACTTGGGCGGATGGCTACTACGCCACCTTCGATCTTGAAGACCCGGATAATTCCTATCAGGAAATCGGCGTCGTTGCCTGCGCCCTGGACCGCACGAACATGATCAAGAACGGTACCGCGCGGGCCCTGCAGTGTTTCAGCAACCCCAGCCCCATTCCGACCAGCGGCGCTCTGTATCTTGGGCACAGCCTCATTCCCGCCGACATCGATAACACCACGGCGCCGCCCTCCGGCCGGCATGAATTCATGGTGAGCATCCAGAACCCCACCGCCAACGGAACCGCCACCACCTCAACCAAGCTCAACCTGTGGACCTTTTCCGTCAACTGGACAACTCCCTCGCTTTCCACGTTCACAACGTCGTCCCTCACCGTCGCCAGCTACGAGCCGGGCTGTTACGACGCCTTACAACCCGCCAACACATTTTGCGTGACTGAGCCATCCAGCAGCACCACCGGCAATTACGTTGACTCGGTCGGCGATCGCCTGATGCCTCGCATGCCCTATCACAATTTCGGGACCTACGAATCTTTCCTGGTCAGCCACACCGTGCAAGTAGGAAGCGGCAGCAATCAGCAGACCGGAATCCGCTGGTATGAGTTGCGCGGCAGCGGCACCCCGACCATCTTCCAAAGTGGCACCGTAACCAACGGCAGCACTCTGTACCGATTCGTGCCGAGCATCGCGCAGGATAAGGTCGGCAACGCTGGAGTGGGATACAGCGCGTCGAGTAGCGGCGTCCATCCCGGCATCCGGGCGGCCTATTGGAACCTTCCTGGCAAAACTGCCCCGACCGAAATTGCACTCCAGAATGGAATTGGCGACGAAGAAAACTCCAATCACTGGGGGAACATCACCACCATGACCGTGGATCCAAACGACGGTTGCACTTTCTGGTATGAGAACCAGTACTACAAAGCAAACGAAACCGGAACCTCAATCAACTGGGATACACGCGTCTCCAACTTCAAGCTCTCCAGCTGCCACTGAGAAGCTGGAAGAAAATCTAGCCCAAAAGAAAGCCCGCCGAGTTTCGGCGGGCTTTCACGTCGATGAAGACGAGTTCATTTGCGGGGCAAGGTCTTCCTTCGCGTCCTTCGCGGATTTTCTCAGCGAACTTCGCGGTTAAAAGCTTTTTCTTTCATCAGCCAAGTAAGTACGTTTGCCACCAAAAAGTATTACGGCAGCTTACTTACACATCGACGTGATGTCATTCACAATCTGGGTAGCGCCATCGCCACTCGGAGCAGCGGGAATTGCGTGGGGCGCGTCTTGCACGCAGGCTTGAGTGGCTTTGGGTCCTCCCATGGTTCCGATAGATGCCCACCAGGTCTCGCCCTGAGCCACGGCATTGCTGCTATCCTGCCCCCCTAAGACCACGTTCACAGCCGTGGGAGGGTTCGGAATTAGAATGGCAGGCGACTTCGAAGGCGCGTACTCGATGCTATCCGACTGAAACCTAAGATTGTTGGCAGTGGAGACTCCGTTGACCCCGTCGCTGCATAGAGTAGGTGTGCTTGAGCCCTCGCTCTGGTAGGCCGTGTCGATAATTCCGGCCGTCCCATCGGAGCTGCCCGCGGTCGAGTAGCTCAGATTCAGGTTCAGCGGGTTAGTGCAGGCAGTTTTTCCTCCGTAGGTATTATTTGGATTTCCCTGAGGGCTGCACCCCTGGTCGATGCGCGTCATCACCGGGCCGCTTGTGGGTTCGACAAAAGAGAACTCCGAGGCCAACCCATATACCGTCAATGCATAACCGATGGCTCCCGATCCACCGCTGTTTCCGGTGGCGCACATGGGTGCGCTGGTCGGCGTGCTTGGGTTCAGAATTTGCTGGTTCTTGAAAATCCAGTCCGCTACGGTGGCATAGCGGCAAGCCAATCGCCGCACCCCGCCCGGCCCTTGCAGCCATCCGTTCTCAGTATTGGTGTTGTTGAACGGCGCACCGAACGAGACTTGCACAGTGGTGTAGCCGGCGGTCAAAACGCCGTTCACCACGGCCGCTCCGCCATTGACGTTATTGCCATAGAAGAAATCCGGGTCGTTGTCATAGAGCCCGCTGCCGCCCGTCCCGATGCCGAAGATGACGGTCCCCAACGGCGTTGGAGGCGTTGGAGGCGTGTTCACCTTGAGATAAGCCGACCAGTCAGCTACTCCGTCGCAGACAGTGTTGACTTGGTAGCACGACCCACCCGAGATCCCGCCACCGGGGCAGGATCCCAGTTGCACGTAACTAGGCACCGTGCCCACGGGATCTGACGGCTCCACAGTGACCATCGCCGTGGCCACTTGAGTTTGATCGAAGCTTGACGTGGCGGTTATGCTCACGGGTTGCCCTGTCGTCACGTCCTGTTCGAACGGTGGCGCGATGTAAAGTCCCTGGTTATTGGGGTCGAACCCTCCTCCGCCTTGTCCGCTTGCGCACATACTGGTACAGGCCGCAGCCCAGTTGATGGATTGGTTCGACGTGCCGGTCACGGTGGCCGCGTACTGCAGATTGGCGCCTTGCCCGATCGTTTCCGTCGCGGGAGAAAGAGCAACCACGACGTGGACATTAATGAGTGCCTGCCCAGAGTAACTGTTATTCGCCACTGAAGTGGCTGTGGCCACCACCTGGAGATTGCACTGGGTAATGCCCGAGGCACAGGATGGAATGTTTGCCGGCGCCGTGTAGAGTCCGTCGGTGAGCGTGCCGAGGCCGCTGCCGGTGGCGGAGGAGTTCGAATTGGCGCTCAAACTCAGGGTCCAAGTCACGGCTTGGTTGGTGCCGGTCGGACCCACCGTGGCAGAGAGTTGCACTGTGCTGGCCTGGCCAGAAATACTCACGGGCAGAGAATTCGGGCTTGGCGAAACTGTAACCGTAAGTGGCTGCGAACCCCCACCGCCACCGCTCCCGGGGGCGTGAGCTATGCAGCCCGTCAGTGAGAGCACCGCTGACAAGGCGATCGCGCGAAGGCAAAGCTGATTAGAATTTAGCAAGGCGTTCCCCCTCGGGAGCTAAGATTCAAGATTAAAAATTCAAGATTAAAAACTTAAAGATAGGCAACACCAGGGGAGGAGCAAGAGAAGTGCACCTAGTGATGCATGTTGCCACTCTACAGCCAGCCTGTCAATTCCCCTTAGTGGCAGAATTGCTGGACATCCGATGCAATCTGCCTGGCGCCATCGTTCACATCCGGAATCGTGTGCCCCGCCTCCGCGATGCCAGACTGGAGAGTCAGAATTTTTCAAAGGCACTTCCTCTGCTTGTGATGGAAAAGCAAGAAACACAGGGGGCCGACGAAAGGGAAGGTACTTGGTTGATTCATGTTGCCACTCTGCACCTGCAGTGTCAAATTCGACGTTCACCCATGATCGACCGCTTCCGGGCTTCTTTGTCACCCGGCGTCTCGTTAGTATGCTCGTACGCTCGTTCCTTTAGAAACAGTGGTTTACACCGCCCGACCAGGGCAGAACAAATGCGCTGTGAGACTCCACTGGAGCGCCGGACGCTGCCGATTGCATTTCTGAGAGGCTAGTCACGAAAGTCACACTGCAAAATATTTCAGGCTTGGCGAACCGTGCAAGTTCTGGTCTACTAGAGACACAACGCAACTGAGAAAGTAGCGTATCTCCTCCAAAATACTTGTCAAACGTTCGTCGCGCTCATTTGCGGAGTAGTGTTTTCCGCCAAAGAGCGCGATAGCCTTTCAGATTTGAAATCAGATTCGATTGCACGATGGCGTCTCTAAACAACATCATTCGGAGAACTCAGCAGATATGAACTCGTCCGCACCTGACTTTGAAGTAGGAATTATTGGCGGTGGTCCTGCCGGTTCCAGCATGGCGGCCTACCTGTCGAAAGCCGGCGTCAACTGCGTGGTTTTTGAGCGCGAATTAATGCCTCGTCCACATGTGGGAGAGTCTCTGGTCCCGTCCTCGACGCGCGTTTTCAAGGACCTTGACTTCCTGCCTAAGATGGAGGAAGCGAAATTTCCGCACAAGTTCGGCGCGGCTTGGACGGCAGCTTCCGACGCCAAGGTTTACAACATGGATTTCGGCGGAGTCTCAGCCGACTGCCATGTGGACATTCGCTTCGAAGAGCGCAACCAGCCCGGAGTGAGCCAGAACTATACGTATCACGTGGACCGCGGCAAGTTCGACCTGATGCTGCTGCAGCACGCCAACCAGTTCGGCGCCAAGGTGTACGAAGGCATTGGAGTGAGCGGAGTTGATTTCAGCGATCCCAACTATGCCGCCGTGAAGTACTCCATGGGTAAGAAGCAGATGAGCACGACTTGCCGCATTGTGGTCGACGCCAGCGGCCGCAAGACGATGGTGGGCAACCAGATGAAGTGGCGCATTCAGGATGATCATTTCGACCAATACGCCATTCATACCTGGTTCGACGGCTACGACCGCCGCTGCATGGCTTCGAACAAACAAACTCAGGGCGATTTCATCTTCATCCACTTCCTGCCGATCACCAATACATGGGTGTGGCAGATTCCGATCACTGACACCATCACCAGCATCGGCGTGGTCACGCAGAAAAAGAATTTCGCCAAGAGCAGGGAGTCGCGCGAGAAGTTTTTCTGGGAGTGCATCCAGAGCCGTCCGGAGTTGTACGAAGGCCTGAAGGCGCAGGGTTCGCAGCAGATTCGTCCGTTCAAAGACGAAGGCGACTACAGCTACGCCATGAAGCAGCTCGCCGGAGACCGGGTGGTGCTGGTCGGAGATGCGGGACGTTTTGTCGATCCCATCTTCTCCACCGGCGTCAGCATCGCGCTGAATTGTTCGCGATTCGCTCACAAGGATATACTGGGCTCGCTCGAGACTGGAAACTTCAGCCGCGCAGCGTTCAAGGAATACGAGGCCAAACTGAGACTGGGCACCCGCAACTGGTACAACTTCATCACCGTGTACTACCGGCTGAACGTGCTGTTCACGGCATTTGTGCAGGATCCGCGTTATCGGCTTGATGTGCTCAAACTGTTGCAGGGCGACGTCTACGATGATGCCGAGCCGGCGGTACTGACCCGGATGCGCAACATCGTGAAGCAGGTGGAGAAGGATCCGAACCACGCGCTGCACGGTTTCCTCGGAAATCTTACGGCGGATGCGTTTGTCGAGGCCTCGGCTTAAGGGAGTCAAGTGCCCGACCCTAACCTCGCAAATGGCGCGAGAAGGGAGTCAAGTGCCCGACCCTAACCTCGCAAATGGCGCGAGATTGGAATGGGGCACCAGCAGAGAATATTGGGAGAAAGCGCTGAATTATGAATCATTCCGTACCCGATTTTGAAGTAGGAGTTATTGGAGGCGGGCCTGCAGGCTCCGCCATGGGGTGCTACCTGGCGAAAGCTGGCGTCAAGTGCGTAGTGTTCGAGCGCGAGTTGTTTCCGCGCCCGCACGTGGGCGAGTCCTTGGTTCCCTCCTCCACGCGCGTTTTCAAGGATCTGGATTTCCTCGGTCAGATGGAAGAGGCAAAGTTCCCGCACAAATTCGGCGCGGTGTGGACCACCGACGACGAAAATCCCGGATACGTTCATGACCTCGAGGGTTTGACGCCGGAGTACAACGTGGACATCCGCTTCGAAGAGCGGAAACAGGAAGGTATGGAAGATAGAAACTATACCTACCACGTGGACCGCGGCAAGTTCGACCTGATGCTACTGCAGCACGCGCAGAAACTTGGCGCGACTGTTTATGACGGCGTGAAAGTGGCGCGCGTTGATTTCGGCCCTGAGCATCCCGAAGTCTACTTCAACATCGGCCCCAAGGAGATGAGCGTCAGTTGCAAGATGGTGGTCGACTGCAGCGGCCGCCACACTTTCCTGGGCAACCAGCTCAAGCTGAAAATCAAAGATACCGTGTTCGATCAGTACGCCATCCACTCGTGGTTCGACGGCTATGATCGCAAGGTGTTCGCGAAACGCGACACAAACCTGGACTACATCTACATTCACTTCCTGCCGATTTCGAATACCTGGATCTGGCAGATTCCGATCACTGACACCGTCACCAGCCTGGGCGTGGTCACGCAGAAAAAGAATTTCGCCAAGTCGAAAGAAGACCGCGAGAAATTTTTCTGGGAGACAGTCGGCAGCCGGCCTCTGATTGCGGAGACGCTGCGCAAGTCCGATCGCATTCGTCCCTTCAAGGATGAAGGCGATTACAGCTACGCCATGAAGCAGTTGGTCGGCGACCGGTTCATGCTGGTTGGCGATGCTGGGCGCTTCGTCGATCCCATCTTTTCTACAGGCGTTAGCATTGCACTGAACAGCGCCCGTTTCGCGCACAAAGATATTCTTACCGCGCTCGAGAAGAACGATTTCTCACGCGAGGCGTTTTCCGAGTACGAGACCAAGCTGCGCCGCGGCACCAAGAACTGGTACGAATTCATTTCGGTGTACTACCGGCTGAACGTGCTGTTCACGTACTTCATCAGCGATCACAACTATAGGCTCGACGTGTTGAAGCTGCTACAAGGCGACGTGTACGACGAGGACGCGCCCGAAGTTCTGACCAAGATGAAGGCGATGGTTACGAAAGTGGAGCAGAACGAGAAGCATCCGTGGCACAAGCTGCTCGGCGACCTGACCTCAGACGCCTTCCGGCCGCAGTTCTAAAGGCGGCGCTAAAGGGAGAAACCGCAATTTCGCACACGAATCGTAACTTCGTAATTGCGTACATCCTTCTCGTGGGATTGCCCTTGCTTGGGCTGGTGGGAATCCTGAAAAGCGGCCGGCGCCTTGCTGCCCCGTTTTCTGTGGATGGCGACTGGAAAATAGAATCCAGCCATCCCGCTGTTTCGTCCTGCGGCAACTTTCTCTCGTCGGTCTCAAACGCACCCCTTTCGATCTCGCAATCGGGCAAGAGTCTGGTGGTCACTCTCCGCGGCGGAACGAAGACAACCACTGGCACTCTCGACGGGAAAACAGTTAGAGCCCAATTTGCTGGCACGGTTCGCTCCGGCACGGATAAATCCGGCGCGGCAGAGTGCGGGGATGGCAGTCTCACCTTAGCCGCCACACTGGATCCCCTGGCCGAGCCCAGAACGCTAAGCGGCACGCTCTCCATAGAGGGCTGCGGTTCATGCGCGCCGCTGGAGTTTCGCGCCGTAAAGCAGCCGCGAAGCCCAGGAGGCACGCGCTGATGCCCAATCTTTTCATCCTCGTCTTACAGGTTGCAGTGGTTCTGACTGCATGCCGACTGACGGGCGCGTTGTTCCGCAAAATTCATCAGCCGCGCGTGGTCGGCGAAATGTTTGCCGGAATCATGCTGGGGCCGTCGTTGCTGGGCTGGATCGCGCCCCAATTTTCTGCCTACCTTTTTCCGGCATCGAGCCTCGGTTTCCTGAATGCATTGAGCCAGGTTGGCGTGATTGTCTTCATGTTCCTCGTCGGGCTGAAAATCAACCCGATGGAGTTGAAGAAAGAAAGTCACGCAGCCGTGCTGGCGAGTCACGTGAGCATCACCGCGCCGTTTGTTCTGGCCGCGTTCCTGGCGCTTTATCTGTATCCGCGGCTTTCCGATGACAGCGTAGCCTTCACTAACTTTGCCTTGTTCATGGGAGCGGCCATGAGCATCACGGCGTTTCCGGTGCTGGCGCGCATCTTGCAAGAGCGCAGAATGCTGAGCAGCCGCCTGGGGACAGTCGCGATTGCTTGCGCGGCCGTCGATGACGTTACCGGCTGGTGCATTCTCGCCTACATTGTGGTGCTGATCCGCGCCGCCCACTCCGACACTTCGATCTGGATGACGCTGGGCGGAATTGTGGTCTTCGGTCTGGTGATGGTTTTTGGCGTCCAGCGCCTGCTCCAGCGCGTTTTCTTGAACGCATATGAGAAATGGGGCCATCTCAGCGAAAACCGCATGGCCTTTATGCTGCTGCTGGTGCTGGTGTCGGCGTTGTGTACCGAGAGGCTGGGCATCCACCTGCTGTTTGGCGCGTTCCTGATGGGCGCCATCATGCCCAAGGAAGACAAATTCGTCCGCTACGTGCTCGACCGCTTTGAAACCATTACGGTCACACTGCTGCTGCCTCTGTTCTTCGCCTTCACCGGCTTGCGTACCAATATCGGCCTGGTGAAAGGCCACGAGATGTGGATGTACTGCGGCCTCATCATTCTGGTGGCCACCGCTGGCAAGCTGGGTGGTTCGACCATCGCGGCGTGGATGAGCGGCATGCCCTTCCGCGAATCTGCCGGCCTCGGAATCCTGATGAACACCCGCGGGTTGATGGAATTGGTGATCCTCAACATCGGCCTGGATATCAAGATCATTTCGCCCGCGCTGTTCTCCATGATGGTGATCATGGCCCTGGTTACCACGTTCATGACCACACCGGTGCTGAACCTGATTTGTCCGAGGGAGCTAATCGAGGGTGCTGCCGACAAAAGAACCGCCGAGAGAGCCTCAGTCCCGGTCGGCCTGCAGGAAGACGGAACTTCCGTCGCCTAGGGCATTTTGTAGCGCCGCCGTCTCGGCGGCTCCCGGCGCTATCTAGATTGGCGCCTTCTCCGCTTGGTACTTCCGCATCCACTTCCATGCCGTCGTTACGATCTCATCCAGCGACCGTGTTGCTTTCCAGCGCAAGACTTGCTCAGCAAGCCTCGGATCAGCCACCAGCGCCGACGGATCTCCCGCGCGGCGGGGAGCGATGCGTGCGGGAACTTTACGGCCCGTGACCTGCTCAATCTTGTTCAGCACTTCCTTCACTGAGTAGCCCGTGCCGGTGCCGAGATTCACTGCGATGGAGTCTGCTCCGCCCGCCAAACGCTCGAGCGCGGACACGTGCGCATCCGCAAGATCATTCACGTGAATGTAGTCGCGCACGCAGGTGCCGTCCGGAGTCGGGTAATCGCCGCCGAACACGTCCAGAGCCGCACGTGCTCCAGTCGCGGCCTGCATAGCCGACGGAATTAAGTGGCTCTCCGGGTCGTGCACTTCGCCGATCTCTCCGCTCTCATCGGCGCCGGCAGCGTTGAAGTACCGCAGCGCGGTGAAGCGCAGGCCATAAGCCCGGTCATAGGCCACCAGCGCCTCCTCGAAAAAAAGCTTCGAAACGCCGTAAGGATTCACCGGCTGCCGCGGCGTGTCTTCCGCGATGGGTATCTTGGCGGGAACTCCGTAGACCGCGCACGTCGAAGAAAAAATGATCCGGCGCACGCCGCCGTCCACGCAGGCGTTGAGCAGGACGAGACCTCCCTCCACGTTGTTGCGAAAATACTTTCGCGGGTTCTCGACCGACTCCCCTACATAAGCGTGCGCGGCAAAATGCATGACCGAATTCACGCGGCGCAAAGCAGCCGAGAGCGTGGTCACATCGGCAACGTCAGCGTGCACCAGTTCGAAACCGTCCGCCAGAAATGCGTGGCCAGTCGAGAGATTGTCGTAGATCACAACCTCGTGACCCCGCCGCCGCAATGTGCGAGCCGCATGACTTCCGATATAACCTGCGCCTCCAATGACTAAAACGACCAAATTTCAAGCTCCTCCTTTGCACAGATTAGCGCCGCAACTCGCGGCGCGTCTCGACACTAAGATGGTACAGTCTAATGGGTAGGGTGCGCTTCCAAGTGTCTGTGGAAAAAAGAGTTGGCAACGATTCTAGTTACTCAAGTCCATTGCCTTTTCTAGCACTCACGTGCCATTTACCTGCTGGTGCGTTGAGACTAAAGTCTTGCTAACGATGTACTCCGAGCGGGTGGCCTTTGTGGTCGCCCCGTCTTGAACTTAAGGAATCCCCCTTGATTCTTTGTGTTGTCGTGGACTGGCCGTTATCCAACCCATGCTCCAAGGATGCCGTAGTTGCGAGTGATATCTCAGTCAAACTGCCTTCAGGAGAAGAAATAAATGGCTCAACATGTGATTCCGGCGCCGGGGAACTCGGAGAAGATCCGGGTGCTCGGTGCCGACAGCACTCGGATGAGCAGCCAGTTGCTCGCCGAAGCGCTGGCGCAGGACCGGCAATTCGAAGTCACAGGGATAGAGCCCAAAGGCTCGTCAATTCTGGAGGCGGTCGCTCAGAAGAAGCCCCATGTCTTACTTGTAAGTTCAACTTTGGAAGAATCCTCCACTCTGGGTTTTGAGCTGACCCGCCAGGTCTGCGCATCTTACCCCCAGACCCGCGTTGTACTTTTGATGGACACGTCCAGCCGGTCCGCCGTGGTTGAGGCTTTCCGTTGCGGGGCGCAAGGAGTTTTCTCGCGCACCGAATCCTCGAAAACTCTGGCCAGATGCATCAGCAATGTTCACCAGGGCCAGATATGGGCAAGTAACGAAGAGCTACGCTATCTGCTGGAGGCGTTTCGTGATTCTGAACCAATGAAGCTGGTGGATTCTCGCGGGGAAGCGCTTCTTTCCAAACGTGAGCAGGATGTGGTGCGTTGCGTGGCCGAGGGACTCTCCAACCGCGAGATCGCGAGCCGGTTGAAGTTGACCGAACACACCGTGAAGAATTACTTATTCCGCATCTTTGACAAGCTGGGGGTCTCCAGCCGGGTGGAAGTTGTGCTTTACGTCTTCCGTGTCCGCAAGGACCTGGCCGCCAATTTGCCCGAGAACCAATGCGGGGAATGCTTCAAAGTATACGAGAGCGCGCTGGCCAAAGCGGGAGGCAAGATGCCCATGGCAGTCAAGAGCGCCGTGGAACCGGTGGCGCGCCGGAGCCGGGGATAAGGCTCGAACCGCAACCTCACGGCTAGTGCAACCCCCAATTTTTCTCCGCGGTGCCCACAATGCTGCGGCCGATGACGAGCGAGGCCGTTGCCGCCGGGGACGGAACGTTTAGCACGTGCAACATCCTGCCTGAGGGGACAAACTGAAAATCATCCACCAGCGAGCCGTCGCGCCGCAGCGCCTGGGCGCGCACTCCCGAGCCGCCGGGGATTAAGTCTTCCGCGCGCAGCTCGGGGAGCAAGCGCTGCAAGGCGTGAACGAACGCGGGCTTGGAAAAAGACCGGTGGAATTCGTCCAGTCCGCTGCGCCAGTGTTTTGCGGCCATGCGCCAGAAGCCGGGAAACGCCAGCGATGAAGCCAGGTCGCGCAGGCTGAAGTCCGTTCGTCGATAGCCTTCGCGGCGAAAGGCGAGAACGGCGTTGGGACCGGCGTCGACGGTGCCGCCTACGCGTCGCGTGAAATGGACGCCAAGAAACGGAAACTGCGGATCCGGGACGGGATAGATCAGCGCTCGCACCAGCGACGAACGCTGCGGAATCAGATCGTAATACTCGCCGCGAAAGGGAACAATGATGACGTCCGGCTTTCCGCCGGCCATGCCCGCGATGCGGTCGCTGAACAGTCCAGCACAATTGATTAGATAAGTTGTGGAGAATGCGGGGCCGGTCGTCTCCACCACCAATTCATCGGCCAGATTCCGCAGGCCGCTCACCGCCGTGGAAGTCAAGATCGTTCCGCCCTGGGCACCAATCAGCTCGGCATATTTCTGGCAGACCATCGCGTAGTTGGTAATTCCAGTGGAAGGGACGATCAGGGCGCGCAGTCCGTTGGCGTATGGTTCGATCTCACGCAACTGTTCGGGCCCGATCACTTGCAACCCAGTGAGTCCGTTCGCCTCGCCGCGGCGGCGCAACTCTTCCAGGCGGGGAAATTCCTCCTCATGTGTGGCCACAATAACTTTGCCACATATCTCGTGAGGGATGGCGTGCGTGCGGCAGAACTCGATCATGGCGCGCGCGCCCTCGACACATAACTTGGCCTTCTGCGAGCCTGGCTTGTAATAAACGCCCGAGTGGATGACGCCGCTGTTGTGGCCGCTCTGATGGCGGCCCACGTGATCTTCTTTCTCCAACAATAGCAGGCGAAGACGCGGGAGGCGCTTGGTGATCTCGAGGGCGACAGCGAGGCCGACAATGCCTCCACCGATCACGATGACGTCGCTGCGCGAATCAGTCATGATCGACGATCATATCTCGAGGCACGGGTCTTAGGCGTGGCTTCGCTGATTCGCGATATTACCTAATTCACGATCAGCATTAAAGTGGAGGGCGCTGTATGACTCAGCGTGCCTGAAGTGCCAGTCACGGTGATGGTATAGGTGCCGGGCTTTGTGCCTTGCTGCTGGCCGCCACCGCCGCTGCCATTGCTGCCTCCTCCGCCACAAGAGGGAAGCAACACCACCAGGAGAAACAATCCGAGCAGGGAAGCGGGCAGGGTAAGCTTGGCGCGCTTTTTCCGGCGCCCACGGGCACCCAACAGCGCAAGCATGGGCAGCGCCAGCCATAAGGCGTAGGAGAAGCCGGCCCTGCCAGGCCTCTGCGGCGAGAGGCTGGCGGAACTGGCAGTGGTGGAGATTTTCAGCGCGACCGCGGCGGAGCTGTTGCCGGGAGTTGCGGGGTTCGGAGTAAATGTGCACAACGAGATCGTGGGCGCGCCGGAGCACGACAGACTCACGGCATTGCTGAACGACGAACCCACGGGCAGCACGTTAAAGTTGTAGGTAACCGATTGTCCCGCGTTGATGGTCTGAGTGTCCGATGGAGTTAGAGCGCTGACGGTGAAATCCTGGAATACCGTGAGAGCGATCGTCCACGCAGCAGTTGGCACACCTGTCACGTCATTCGAGTTGATGTTGATGTTGTACGTGCCGGGCGTGGCGTTATTTGGAATATTGATGGTGGCCGTCACAGGGACAGATGACGAGGCGTTGATCGTGATCGGGCTCGGAGGGCTGATCGTGCAAATCGCCCCCGACAACGCCGAGGCGTCGCAGGTTGCGTTGACCTGGCCGCTATAGAAATTGGTGGAGCTGAAGGACAGATTCGCCGCCACTTGACCGGCGGGCGCGGAAGAAAGCGTCATCGGACCGTTAATCAGGTAGTTGCCGACATAGAACGGCACGCTAACGGAATGCGTAGTCGAACCCGATGTGCCTGTCACCGCAAGCTGGTAACTGCCGGCGGTGTTGAAACTGGTTCCGTTGATGACGAGATTGACGGTGGCCGGGAATGTGCTGACCGAAGCTGGAGTGACACTGCAACTATTGGCTCCGAATGTGGACGGGCAACCCAGAGCGACTGTGCCATTGAAGCCGTCCTGAGAAGAGATCGTGATCGGGCCGCTGGTACCGGTGCTGCCAAATTTCACGTTGGGGAAGGCGCTGGGCTCGCTGAGAATGAAGTCAGGATTCAAAGCAACCGCCATCGTGAACGACGTGGTGAAGGGCGCGGGCGCTCCGGAGGTTGTCGCCTGCAGCGTGACGCTGTAGTTGCCTGTGGCCGTTCCCACCGGGACGGTCACGGTGGCAGTCATGTTCACGGGCGAGGCGGAGGTCGGATTCACGACCGTGCCCGGAGTAAAAGCGCAGCTCGCTCCGCTGATATTCGGACTGAAGGTGCAACTGAGGGTCACGCTTTGATTGAACGAACCTTGAGCCGTAACCTGAAAGCTTACCGGCGGGGAAGTCGCGCCGCGAGGCTCGGTCACACTGTTTGGTGCGGGTACCGTCAGTCCCAAGTTAACCACGTGCAAGGTGAGTGCGGCCATGTGTGTCGTGTTATTGGAATCCGTGCCGGTGGCTTGCACGTTGAAGTCGTAATCGCCGATGGCGCTGCCCGTGGCAATCGAGAACGGAGCGCCGTTGGTGGCAGGTGCGAGGTTGGCGGGATTCGGAGTGCATGGGTTGGGAGGGCTCGTAGATCCCGCCGAGCAGATCAACGCGACCGAATTGTTATATCCGTTTACGGCTGTTAAGGTGCCGATGAAGGTAGGTGTAGTCCCGGCGAAAGCGGTGAGCGTTGCGGTAGGAACCACGATTTGGAAATCCGGCGTCGCGTTCAGATCGAATTGCCAGATGCCACGGCCATAAGTGGAAGCGCGCAACAACTTCTGACCGGCGGAGTTGAAGAGGGCGAGGGCAGTCACCGCTACATTGGGCAGGAATCCGGCTTGCTGGCTGCTCGAAGCTGGTCCGACTTCGGTCCACGCCGGAGCGGACGTGGGGCTTTGAAAGACTCCGACGTCACTGCCCACATAAACAATGTGCGTGCTAGGATCAAGGACCACGGCGTTCACCGGAGAATCGGGCAGCGGCTCTGCGCCTCCGAAGTTAGTCCAGTCCGTCCATGTAGTTCCGGCATTCGTGGTCTGCCATACGTGCCCCGGTCCGTCAGTGAAGCCCATCACGGTGACGTAGGCAGTGTTGCCGGTGGCGTCTGAGGTGTCGATGGCAACGCCGGAGATCGGGAACTGACTGGGATTGATGCTGCTCCCGCCCGGTCCATTCAGGGTGACGTTCTTGAAAGTGGAACTCACACCGGAAACCGTGGTGGCGTTCGTAGTGACCCAAAGATTGCCTCCGGCAGGAAGCGTGGAAAAATAGTTCGGGCCGAGGCCGTCGGTGGCGGCATAAATTACTTCGGATCCGCTCGCATTCGCAGGACCACCGGCGGCCAGCGCCCGAACCGTATTGATCTCGTTCCCCGCGCAGGTTCCGGTACCGAGCGTATCGAAATTGAGGCTCAATACGCTGAACGCGCCGCCTGCTCGCGGTCCGCGCCAGACACGGCAGGTCCCCACCAACAATGCGGTCGTCGACTGCGGATCGAGAATGTAGGGAAAGTAGAACGATCCGTCGTCGCCCCCCACGTCGCCGCTGCCGATGACCTCCCTGAAGCTGCTGTTGTTGCAGCTCGATCCGGATGAACATTCCAGAATGTTCAGGTGGCCGCTCCCGGGTGGACTGTCCGGGTTCGATGCATACCAATCACTGGTGCCGTTAGGATCGATGGCATTGTATCCCCCATCGCCGCCCAGGACATTTTCCCAGCTCAAACTCGTCGTGGCCGTCGCGGTTGCCGGAGAACCGTTATCCTGCGTTCCACCCAGAAGAGTGTTGGCATCGGTCGGATGCTGGGAGAAGCTGACGAACTGCGTCATGGACCCAAGATTCTGATTGAGGTCGTCGAAAAGATTTGTGCCCGAACATGAACCTGTCGTAAGCCCGGCAAACCCATCGAGCGCGCGGTAGATGCCGCCGTCATTGGCGAAATACATCAGGTCCGCGGCCGACGAAGGGAGGGTGTACGCTAGGGCGTGCTGGTCAGGATGCACGTGCGCCGGCGCTCCATAGATCGGCGCGCACCCGTACACGTGCGTGAGATTCATGAAGGCCGTGCTGGAACATGTGGGGTTGCTGGAGTTGATCGAACACTTATAAAGATTGATTGAGCCGGCATACAGGTCCGTGGCAGAAGCGCCGTTGGGAACTGCCAGCAGTTCCAGGTTGTAGGCCCCCTGTTGCACCCCGCAGCCAGCGCTCTGGGGATCGCCGCAGTTTATGATGCCGCTGTCACTGATCTGTGTCCACGAAGCCCCGCCGTTCTCGCTCTGCCAAATGCCTTGATCGACAGGTTGGCCAGTGGATGTCAGCGAAACGAACCAAACATACATCTCGTTGCGTCCCGGCACCACAGTGATTTCACCACGGTAGATCGGACAGCTTGTGCTGTAACTTTGAGGGCACGCCGCCGTACTCAGCAGCCCCGCCGCACCCGGTTGATTGGCAAGGCGCGTCCAGGTCAGACCGTCCGGGGAAGAATAGAAGCCGTGATAGCGTTCCGCCGCAAAGAACAATCCCGCCGCGGTGTTGTACACGACGGACGTTGCCGAGGTTGCCTCGCTCGCTCCCGAAAAAAGCGCATCGTAAGTCCACGTTTGCCCGGCGTCGGTGGAGGTGTAGAGGCCCCGGTAGGTATTGCTGGTTAATGCGCCATCGAATTCGCCTTCCGAAGTTGCCGCCATCGCCGCGACTACCGTGCTGGTCTGCGATGTGCTGAAAGCCATGCGGGTGGCGCCCAGGCCGCTGAAAGAATAGGTTGCGCCGTTCGCCGAAGTGACCAAGGTCCAGGTGTTGCCGGCGTCGGCGGAGCGCAGAATGCCGAGACCGAAATAAGAGTCGCCGGAATTGTTAGCCTCCCCTGTGCCCACCAGAATCACGCTCCTGGTGGGATCGGAGTTTCCCGGCTGGATCGCAATCGAGCCGATCGAAAGTGTTGCCTGATCGTCGGTCACCGATGTCCAGGTCACGTTGCTGGCAATGCTCGCGGCCGCGTTGGTCGACTTCCACACTCCGCCCTGCGCTCCTCCGATGTAAACCGTGTTGCCGGTGGGATCGGCGGGATCAATCGCCACCGCGGTGGCCCGTCCCGAAACTTGGTGATAATCCTGTTGAGTACTACTGGAGCCTGAAGCATTCGAGGCCAGCGGCACCGGGCCCAGCGGCGTCCATCCGGAGGATGGGGGCGTGGGTTGCGAGTTCGATTGAAAGTCCGGCTGCGCGACGCGGGCGGCGCGAGCCAATCGGGCGGCGCGAGCCCGCATCTTGGCCTGATAGGCGCGATGGCGCAATTCCGCAGACGACTTCCCGGGAACCACGCGGCCGCGCAGGAACCATTCCGCGCGCTGCTCTTCGTGATCGTCATCTGCATCGGCGGTGGAGGTTTCAGGGGTAGTTTTCCTGGCACCCTGAGCCTGCACGATTAAGGGCAAGGAAAATGGCAGGAGCGCAAGGATTACAACGCGAACTGCGCGGGAGAACTCAAAAGCCATACACAATTCAACTATCACGCTAGTATCGAAGGACCGAACGACAGGGTCAATCAAAAAGGGAACAAAATGCGGCTGTGGACCATTCCGGGAAACAGTTGGAGCGCCTCTGGCTTTCGCTCTTGGGTGGCACAGCGGTCCACCCGAGCGATACCAGCTTGTTTCCGGAGCTGGGTTTAGCCACGGCCCTGTACAATCGCCTACTGATCGTAAATCCTGGTCTAACTTGCTATGGGGGTGCGCGTGTCAGTTGCCTTGATTTTTCTTCTGGCGATCTTCTCTGGAGGGTCAATCCCGCAGGCCCGCGCTGCGGACCACGAGATCAACGTGGCTGCGGCGGCGGACTTGAGCAACGCGCTGCAGGAAGTTGCCGCCGACTACAAAAAGCGCACTGGCGTCATCGTGAAGCTTTCTTTCGGAGCGTCTGGCGCGTTGACTCAGCAGATTCAGAACGGCGCGCCCTTTGACGTTTTCTTCTCGGCAGACATGGACTATCCCAAACAGTTGATCGCGGACGGCCAGGCCGAGAGCGCAACGCTATACCGATATGCCGTGGGAAAGTTGGTGCTGTGGGTTCCCAAAGATTCGCCGCTTGATGTCGAGCATAAAGGGATGGACGTGTTGCGCGATCCCTCGGTGAAGAAGATTTCAATGGCGAATCCGCAGCATGCGCCTTACGGACGCGCCGCTGCCGCTGCCCTGAAGCACTACGGTCTGTATGAAAAGTTAACCGACCGGCTGGTGCTGGGAGAAAATATTTCGCAGGCGGTGCAGTTTGTAGAGTCGGGCAACGCGCAGGCCGGTTTCGTGGCCCTGGCTCATGCCATAGCGCCCGCGATGCAGGGCAAGGGGAAATACTGGGTCGTGCCCGCCGAGGCCTACCCGCAGCTGGATCAAGGAGTAGTGCTGATTTCGCACTCGCCGCACCAGCAGGACGCGGCGACGTTCCTCCAATACATGAAGACTGCCGAAGTTGCGTCGCTACTACGGCACTACGGCTTCACCTTGCCCGACCAGAAGTAATCGCGGGCAGATTCAACCGGCTGGAAACCAGAAACCAGAAACCAGAAACTAGAAACCAGAAACCAGAAACTAGAAACCAGAAACCAGAAACTAATGTTGATCGATTGGCAGGCATTCCGGCTCACACTAGAACTGGCCGTGGTTGTGTCAGCCATCCTTTTTGTGATCGGCCTGCCGCTGGCCTGGTGGATCGCCTTCTCGCGCCGGCGCTGGAAATTCTTTGTGGAAGCGCTGGTCGCGCTGCCGATTGTGTTGCCGCCGACGGTGCTCGGATTTTACGTGCTCGTAGCGCTCGGCTCCCGGAGCCCGCTGGGACGCTGGTGGCAGTCCATGACTGGACACACTTTGGCGTTCACATTCACTGGCCTGGTGATCGGCTCCATCCTCTACAGCCTGCCGTTCGCGGTGCAACCTTTCGCGGCTTCCTTCTCGTCGGTCGATCGCAAGCTGCTGGCGGCTTCCGCCACGCTTGGAGCCTCGCCTCTGCGGACTTTCTTCCGCGTCGTGGTTCCGCTCTCCGTGCCGGGACTGGTCACGGGCGTGGTCCTGGCGTTTGCTCACACCATGGGCGAGTTCGGAGTGGTCCTGATGATCGGAGGCAACATTCCGGGCGTGACGCGCACGGTCTCGATTGCTATTTACGATCAGGTGCAAGCTTCCAACTACGCCGCAGCCAATGCCATGGCGTTGCTGCTGCTGGTTTTCTGCTTCGCAGTGCTGACGGTGGTCTACTGGCTGAACCGAACAACGCCGCATCAGAGACCATGGATGATAGGTCCGGCGAAGTGAGAAATCCGGATTGGGACGTTGGTTAAGACCTTTTTCGCGGACTCCGTGGCTCTTCTTCGCGTCCTCCGCGATCAACAGCTTTCAACCGCGAAGAGCGCGAAGGACGGCGAAGAGCGCAAAGGGAGTATCCTGAGCGTCTGCAATTAGGACATTATCGGACTCGATGCCCAAGCCTGCGGAAGCAAACCCGGCAAATCCAACCCTGACCGCAGGCATTCGCAAGACCTTTCCTGCCCCGGAGCGCGACTTCTCTCTCGACGTTGAGTTCAGCGGCGCTCCGGGATTCACCATACTGTTTGGTGCATCGGGATCGGGAAAAACCACGCTGCTCGACTGCGTGGCCGGGCTGGCGACTCCTGACGCAGGACGAATTGCCGTAGGTGAGCGCGTCTTGTTCGACAGGAACGCTCGCGTCGACGTTCCGGTGGCCAAGCGTGGCGTGGGATACGTCTTGCAGGACCTCGCACTGTTTCCGCATCTGACGGTCGAGCAGAATACTGAATATGGGCTCGGGTATCTTTCGCGGCCGGCCCGCAAGCAGAGATCCGCGGCGATGTTGCAGGAGTTCCGTATCGACCACCTGAGCTGGCAGCGCCCTGCGCAAATCTCCGGCGGAGAACGCCAGCGCGTGGCGCTGGCAAGAGCGCTGGTGACCGACCCCTGCGTGCTCCTGCTCGACGAACCGCTGGCGGCTCTCGACGCCGCGACCAAGGCGAAGATCCTCGACGATCTGCGGCGCTGGAATCAGGCGCACCGCATTCCGATTCTCTATGTCACGCACAGCCGCGAAGAGGTGACTGCGCTGGGCGAGCGCGTGCTGGTGATGGAACAGGGCCGCATCGTAGCGCAGGGCACGCCGCATGAGGTGCTGAGTGCGCCGCTCCAGGAAACAGTAGCGCAGCTAGCCGGGTTTGAAAACATTTTCGATGCCACGGTCTGGCTGGTGCATGAGGATCGCGGCACGATCACATGCCGCCTGCCAACCGGCACGCCCGGAACGTTCGTTTTGCTTGAGACGCCGTTGATCCGCGCCGAGATGGGTACACGCGTGCGGGTGGGAATTCGCGCCGGCGACATCCTTTTAGCCATCTCAAAGCCCGAGGGACTCAGCGCCCGCAATGTGCTTGCCGGCCGGATCATTTCCGTCGAAAGGCGCGACATGATCGTTTCCGCGCGCGTAAATTGCGGTGTGGAGATGGAGGTCTATCTGACCCTGGCCGCGCGCGATGCCTTGCAACTCACGGCGGGCCGCGAGGTTTGGCTGGTCATCAAGACGCACTCGTGCCACCTTATGCAACAGTGAGTGCAAACTCTTTCATCTCGACAACGTCGTTTTTTTTGGCGTTTCTGCTTCTTCGGTGCGTTCCACTTCGATCACGGCAATCCATTGCCCTTGCCGCTGTTCCGAAAATACGACGCGGCCTCCGAGAATCTTTGCGGCGGCGGCCGGCGGAAGGTCGCGGTGGAAGCCAAAGTAGCGTGACTTCAGTTCAGACCAGGTTTTCCAGTGATCCCACGGCGCGGGCCCGGGCTCATATTTCGTCGAGAAGATCAGGGCCGCTTCATAACTCGCGCGAAAGTCTGCCGCGGAAAGCACTTCATCCGGGGAAAAGTTCTCGATGCGCACCACGCTCATTGGCCGTGTAATGTAGCCGAGCCAGGGGCGGGTGATTTCGTCCGAGGCCGGCCAGGCCGTGAGTACCTGCGCCATGGGGTAACGAGCTTCCAGGAAACGTTCGCCATCTTGATGCAGCACGACGTAGTCGCGATAGGCGAGATTATCTTCGGGGGAGAATCCATAGTGCGGATTCCAGAACCAGCCCGCGACGAAGGCCAGCGCGACGAATGCCACCGCCACGTGCCAGTAGCTCAGCCGGCGCCACAGGGTTGAGACGGAAAGAATGATGACCAGGGGCACGGCTGGGAGCATGTAGCGAGCCAGCACAGCGCCGCCGATCAACGCCATCGCCACCACATACGCGAGCACGATCACGTAGAAAATCATTTGCACCGGGAAACCGATCCGCAGACGCCCGGAATCCGCATCACGCTGCGGCGGCAGCAGACACATCGCAAGCAGCATCGCCAAAGTCAGGACCCACAGGTGAAGATAGCCGACGACTTGCCACAGCCGCATCATCAGCGCCAGAAGAAAGCGGGCGGGATTTAGCGTCGCAGCCACGTTATAGCGAAAGAACTCCGGGTTGCCGAATACGTATCCGGTGTGCGCGTAGTGATAGGTGTACCAGAGACCGAGCGGTAACGCCGGGATTAGCAGCGAAGCGATGCGTCGCCCGTGTGTGGTATTCGTTTGCAAGTCATCGCCATCCAGCCAAAGCTTTCTAATCGAACTGGTGCGTGCCAGCGGGCCGAGGATCTCCCATCCAAAAAGCGCGATAGGAGCGAGAATCGCGGTTTCTTTCGCCAATGCCGCGAGCGCGAACCACACGGCCGTCGCAACGACTTCGCCTTCAACGAACGCAGCAAGCGCCCAGAACGTAAGACCGGCGGCGGCCAGGTCCACCTGCGCGAGAGAGCTTTGCGCGAAGAAGACGGAATACAAGGCGGTACAGAGCGTGGATGCAATCGCAACGTTTGTGTTGGCAACGCGCTCAGCCAGGCGAAATACACCCAGCAGTGAGAAGGCGGCAAGGACCAGCATAGCCGTCCGCGTCACCAGAGGAGCGTAGCCCACCACCTTCCACCAGAAGGCCAGCCAGGCCATCACGAGTGGTGGGTGCGCGTTCGAAACCGTGGAGTGGGGAATCAGACTTCCGGTCGCCAGAAGATCGCGAGCGGCTGGAATGTAGTAGCCGGCTTCGTCCCAGAAGTAAGGCAATTGCAACAGAGGCAAGTGCAGCAGAAAAATAAATAGAAATATGACCGCGAAAACCAGGGCCGGGTAAGCCTTTGACCATTGCATGGGACTACTCTGGCCGGACGATCCCTGGCGCTCTAGGTTCGGCGGCAGTTTAGTGCACCGGCCCCGTCGGAGTCAGGCGCGGGTCCAGTTTGATTTCGCCGAAGGCGCTCTCGTAGCCAGAGACGTTCTGCTGCAGCAGTCCGAGCAGCGCCTTGGCCTGTTGCGGGCTGAGGTAGATGCCCTGAAAGTTGCGAATCTCGACTTGAGTCTCGGTCTGCTGCTGCAGGGTTCCGAAAACCATGAAGAAGTCCCAGACATTCACCCGCATCTGCACGCTGTTGGCATAGGCTTCGCGGTAATCGGGAGCGTTTGTCAGCTTGAGGTTCGGTTGCGCAGGAAGGCTCATAGAAAAGCAGTGTAATGACTTAAGAGCGCGAAGGGAAGGCATGGTGGAGGAAATCCCTTGGCTTCAGAACTCACAGCCAGGCTCCGCGGGCACAGAGAGGCTCGATCGACAAAAAATGTCAACCCGCTTCCAGGTTTTGGCTGGATTTCTTCTCTGGGGGATGCCGCGAAAGGTCATGGTCGTAAGCTACTTTGCTGAAACCAAAGGGGTTGTAGGATGTCACTAGACGTGTCGATAGGTATTTGAAGTGCCATACTTTAGCTGTGCCTAAATTGAATTCTTTGCGAGTCACTCTATGACCCATAAGCCTGACGACGCGGCTATCGAAGAAATCATTCTCCCGGAAAACCTCGCCCCGTTGGGGGCTGTGCTGGAGGAAGGCATCACGCACCTGGACGTCAGCATGATACTGGCGAAAGTGTTTCGCGTTCAGCACGCTGAAGTCGCGCTGCTGCGGCTGGAAGGCGGCCTGCTCAAGTTTATTCTCCCCGATCACCTGCGGACCACGGGAGCGATTCCGATTTCCAGCAAGGCGGTGGCGGCCCACACCGCGTTGAGCAAGAAACCAGAAATTTTCAACAACTTCGCCCGCGTAAAGCACGCCAGCATCTTCGAAACGATCAGGCCCGTCGGCGCCGATACCGAGGAATCTTCCGCGCCCGCACCCATCCAGAAGCTGATGTCGGTGCCGATCTTGGATCGGAACTCAACCGTGCTGGGCGTAATTCAAATCTCACGCAAAGGTTTGGATCCGCGCTTTACCCAGGATTTCAGCCGCGAAGACCTGCACGACCTGGAACTAGCCGCCGGGGTGCTGGCGGCTTCGCCCGTGATGCAGGATTAAGCGGGATTACTCGTACGCATTTCTGCTGACTTAGAGACCCGGATTCCGTGACTGGACCCACAACCGGACCCACACGAGGGAGTTGGCAAAACTCCGCAACCGTTCACAATGCCATTCCGCCCTCACACTAACCTCGTCACTTGGTAGGAAGCCGGGCAGCAAGTAGCGGGGGTATGGTTGGCGGAGGCCTGCGGTGCTTGGTCGCCTGTTCGTAACCGTAGCCAATCTCGATCAATAGCTTCTCGGACCATGGTCTGCCGAGGAATTCAATGCCCACCGGGACGCCGAGCGTGGCGGTCGGAGTTGGGGATGCAAATCCGCCTGGTACGAGAATGGATGGGAAGCCGGTCACTGATCCAAGAACGCCGTTGCGCTCCACCTGGGTCTCTCCAATGGGCACCACAAGCCGCTTCTGATGCGGGAACATGATCGCATCGAGTCGCTCATCGGCCATAATCTTCATGACACGCTGCTGCAACTCGGAGCGCTTCTGAAGGCGCAGGCGATAGCTGTCGTCCATCTCAAGGCCTTGTGCTTTCGTGATGCTGTCCTCGATGTTCGGATGAAACTTGCCGGAAGCGATGATTTGCTCGAGCGATTTAACGGGCGCGTTGCCCGCGGCAAGATAAGCGTTGATTGCCGGCTTCAATTCGTACAGATGAACGCTGACATCAGAGGTAAGCTTTCCGCTATCGAGATCTGGGGTGTTCAGCTCGACTACCGTTGCGCCAGACCTCTTCAGATCTTCGACCGCCTGGTTCGCGATCCTATTGACCTCGTCGTTGATGGGTGCACTGCCGAAGAAATTGCGTAATACTCCGATGCGCTTGCCCTGCAAACCATTGGCCTTCAGGAATTTCGTGTAGTCCTCTTCGGTATTGGTATTCCCGACGCTCCATGCCGTCGCCGGATCGTCAGGGTCATAGCCGACGAGCACGTTTAACATCTTCGCCGCGTCCGTAACGGTGCGGGCGAGCGGACCAGCGGCATCCTGGGTGAATGAGTACGGGATAATACCGGCTCGGCTGACGAGACCGAGCGTCGGGCGAATCCCCACAATGCTGTTCGCCGACGCTGGTGATCGGATAGAGTTGACGGTGTCGGTGCCAATGCCCGCAATCGCGAAATTGGCAGCCACACCCGCGCCGGTGCCACCACTCGACCCGCCAGGCGTGCGGGTCAGGTCATAGGGATTGAGGGTCTGCCCCTGGATCGAGCTAACCGTTTCACCCCAGATCGCGAACTCGTGCAGGTTGACCTTAGCGAGGATGATTGCGCCCGCGCTGCGCAATTTACGAGTAATGGCCGCATCGGTGACGGGAGTGTATCCCGCCAAGCTGAGCGAGCCGCCGGTGGTCGGCATGTCTTTCGTGTTGACATTGTCTTTCAGCAGCACTGGGATTCCATGGAGAGGACCCACGAACTTCCCGGTTTTGCGGAAATTTTCATCGAGCGAGGCCGCCTCTTCCAAGGCCCGAGGATTGAGAAAGATCACCACATTGAGCTTCGGGCCCGCCTGGTCGCAGGCCCGGATGCGCTCCAGATAAGCCTGCACCAAGCTTACGGATGTGAGAGCGCCGGACTTGTACGCCGCGTGCACATCGCTGATGGTGGCCTCATCGAGATGAAATGGTTTGACTGAATTCTGCGCAGCAGCGCCGTTCGCCACCAACATGACTGTCCCAAACGTCAAAAGGCGCATGAATTTCATAGGAACTCCCATCGCGGGTAATTTTTCTTCCAACCTGGCTGGATACGCTTTCGCTTCATTTTTCTTAAAAGCGCCTGCGGAATTTGCACTGTTGTCTTCGCCCTCGCGCGCTCGTCGCGCTCCACGCGCAGATTCTGGGGGTCGGTTGCGCGGGCTAGGCGCGGAATAGCTACTCGGGCAAAATCGCGATCCGCCACTCTAACGCGCCGCAGCACGGCGCTCATTGACTTGCTGGTCCCAGGTATTGATCGAGCCAGTTCGTGGATTCCTTAATCAGCTCGTTGCGGGGAATGTTGTGGCTCGTGTCGTAGATCAGATGCTTCTTCTGGTCCTTCTTTGTTCCCAGCATCTGGTAGAACGGTTCCTGAGTCGAGTCCACGGGAAAGAAGAAATCATAGCGGCCATTGAGCATCAGGACTGGCTGCTTCACCCGTGTGATGAAGTTGATGACGTCGACTTCGGGAAGCGAGCGTTGGAAGTCGAGGCCGCCCAGCGCCAGCACACACGCTTTGATGCGGGGCTCAACCGCCGGAACGATTGCGCCCATTTCCGCTCCCCAACTGTAGCCATAGTAAGCGATCTTGTTGTGGTCAAGTTCGGGGCGGGCCTGGACGTAGTCGATGGCTCGTGAGGCGTCCTTCACCCACATCACGACGTGGTCGCGCCATGTGTTGCTGGTGTTGGCAGTGTCGGATTCCATGCCGTCGCCGCGTTCGTAGGTGCTCTTGTACACCGGAAAGATGACGGCACGTCCACTGCGAAGAAGTCCATCGAGGGCAGCCGTTGAATAAATCGAGAATTTGCGCAGTAACAAGGCGTTCGATCCGGGGAAGAAAACTACAGTCTGAAACGGCGGTTTGCCTTTTTTAGGAAGTAAGAGGTAGGCAATGGCACGCTCATTTCCGTACGCTGCTGTGTAGGTGACCTTTTCGATAGTCCACTCATCACCGTCGGGAAGCTTCTCGACGCTGGCATCGAGCGGCAGTGGATCATACGCGTAAAGGCTGCGATACGCGTTGAAGAGCTGATCCGAGACCGGCTTCTGCTTGGACAAGTTGCGGCGCGGAGAAGGCATTGCGGCGGTCGCGACCGCAGGAATTGAATCTGGCTCGATGTACTTAACACAGCGCAGGCCAATATTGGGCGCGCGAAGAAATGCTGACTGCGCGTCGGGATCGATGAACATGTAGTTGGGCTCATCCCACGCGCCACCGAAAACGTAGCGCTTGCCCGCTTCGGCTTCGTTCCAGACCCACTCTTTCACGTTGCCAGCCATATCGTAGTTACCCCACGGACTCATGTCGGCCTTGCTTCCGACCGGCAGGATGCCCGCGCTGCCAAAATTGCTCGCCGGCACTATAAAGGCCGCAGAGTTGGGCCCCGCGGCGCGGTTCCAGTGGTAGACCGTAGGCAGGCTCTTGCCGGCGAACTGGGCATAGGCAGCGGCCTCGTACCAGCTGATGCCAGTGACCGGAAAATCGTCCTGCCCCTTGGAATATTCCCCTTGCACCCAGTCTTTGGGTCCCGGGCGTCCAGTAGCATCGCTGAAGAGCGCCATAGCTTCTTCGAACGAAAGCTGCTTGCCGTCGCGAACGAAGTTAACTCTCCAGTACTCGCGCTTCTGGTATCCACCCTGGTCAACGAATGCCTTGAACTGCTTGTTGGTGACTTCGTATTGATCGATCCAATAATCTTTGAGCGGCAACTCGGGCATACCTTCGTAGCCGGGTATGAAGAGAGTCTTGAAATATTTTGCCGGCTCTACACGCACCATGCCGGGGGGAATTTTGCCCACCTCGTCGAGGGTAACGCTGCCTTCCACCGGTTCTCCCGGCGGTACCGCAATGCGCGGAATCAGCGCGAGCGTCGTGCGGTAAACCGCACCAAATCCAGGCTTCTCAAACTTCCACAGGAGTGTGCCGCGCGCCACTCGGACATTTTTGAATGGGGTCTTCGCCACGAATTCCCACGGTGCGCCGGGTTCGATGTAGCTTTTGCAGTACACGTCCGCGCCGGGAGGCTTGGTCTCAATCGAGAGCTGGTAAGAAATGGACGGCCAGAGCTTGGCGAGCGCCGGATCATCGGGGATCGATTTCCCGGCTTTGACGGCAAGCGCGTAGGCCGCGGTGAGACTCCCTCGATCCGCGAGCTGCGTGATCTGCGGGATGGCGACTTCGCGTGCCCAGCGTGCATCGCGGGAACGTTTCACCAGCCAGAAGACCCCTCCGGCGGCCAGCAGGGCGATTAACAGAATTGGAATCAAAACACGGGCACGCCGGACTTCATGGGCAATACGCGCAGGAGTCAGAGCCGCGCCCGACTCCGGAAACAGCAACTCGCGGGCTGCCTTTAGTTCCGAGGCAAGTTCCGCGCCGGAAGGATAACGCGCGGCGGGATCCTTCTTGAGGCAGCGGGCAACAATATTCCGGATTTCCGAGGGAATGTCGCGGCGGATGGCGCTCAGCGGTCGAGGTTCATCCCGCATAACAGCAGCGAGAAGTTCGGCACTCGAATGGCCTTCGAAGGCTCGCCTGCCCGTGAGCATCTCATACAGGACAGAGCCGAACGAAAAGACATCGCTGCGAGCGTCGGTGGGTTTGCCCTCCGCCTGTTCCGGCGACATATAGGCGGCGGTACCGACGATCATGCCGGGCAGGGTGGCAGCGGTTGCTGCCTCGCCGGCCGCGGAGGGGGCAACAACCAGCTTCGCCAGGCCGAAATCCAGCACTTTGACCAGGCCAGACTCATCCACCATGACGTTCGAAGGTTTCAGGTCCCGGTGAATGATACCGGCGCGGTGAGCGTGTGCGAGGGCGTCGGCAATTTGGATCGCATATTTCACAGCTACGTTGGCAGGAAGACCGCCGGCAGGAATGCACTTGTCGAGAGTCTGACCTGCGACCAACTCCATGACCATGAAGTCGACGCCATTCTGCGAACCAATGTCGTGGACGACGCAGATATTGGGGTGCTGTAGCACGCAGATGGCTTGCGCTTCCTGAGCGAAGCGGGCCCGGTGGTCAGAATCAGAGATCAAGTGAGCCGGAAGAATCTTGATGGCAACGGTGCGATGGAGGCGAGTGTCAAGGGCGCGATAGACCTCGCCCATTCCACCCGCTCCCAACAGTGATTGTACTTCGTAAGGCCCGAGTCTTGTACCAGAGGCGACCATCCGTGCGAGTCATTATATGGGATGGCAAGACTGTGCAATGAATGTAACGTTTCACTGTGGTGCTAAACGTGGGGCCGATTCAGGATCGGCCCTAAACTCCTGGTGACATCCGAAAGGGTACAAACGTAACGAAACTGTTGCCAAGGGATGCGCCTAAAATGGTCTCCTGGCGCTTCGTTGTTGCTTCGCGGAAAGTGCAAAGTGATGCGGCTTTACAAAAGAGTTTGCCTTCCCATTTCGCTCCTCGCTTGTCTGGGCCAAGCCGCGTTCGCGCACTGCCCCCATGCGACAACGCAGACCGAAGAACAACGCGAATTGGAGGATCGCATTGTCCTTTTGACGTTGAAGCTAACCGAGGGAGGGTCTGTCCGCGACGCAAGCGTGCTCAGAGGGCCGGAAACGCTGCGAGCACCAGCCATCAAGGCTGCAAAGGCGCGTAAGTACAAGCACCGGATTACCTGGCCTGACCCTCGCGAGATGATGGTCGAAGTGACGTTTCCTCGGGATGGAAACGGAGCGCCTGAAATTCGGCAGGCAATGCCGGCCGGCGTATCGAGTTGCGTGCCAGCTCCCACAACCGTGCGAATTTCACCCGAGGTAATGCAATCCCGTCTCCTGAGTCGTGTCGAACCAGCATTTCCAGCAGAAATGGGGCAGGTGGAGGGAACAGTCGTCCTCCGATTGCGTGTTGACAAGAACGGAAATGTCTTCAAGGTGGAAAGGATTAGCGGCCCCGATGCGCTCGTTTCGCCCGTAATCGAGGCAGTCAAGAGTTGGAAGTACAAACCGTTCTTGCTCAATGGTGATTCGGTCGAAGTGGAAACAACGGTGGAGTTGAAGTTTCCTGACTAACTCCTTTGCTGGCGAACATCGCGTTATTACTCAATGACCAGGCGGTCAAAACGCGAAATGGAATATTTTACGTCAACTATCGTGGATTCATGCGGTGATTGGGCGTAAAGTGCTAATCGGCCCTGATTTATTGGTGCGAAAGGAGGGACTCGAACCCTCACGGTTTTACCCGCCAGATCCTAAGTCTGGTGCGTCTGCCAATTCCGCCACTTTCGCAAACCCCTTAATTATACAAAGTGACTGCAAAATCCTTAACAGGGGGGCACGGGGGAAGGCAGACACGGCTACGCAGTGATCTCCGAATTGGTGGCCTACGGGCTGGAGGCGCGGTGCTTCGCGATTCCGGAAGGACTACTGCACGGCGTTCAATCCCTGATAGATGAACATGCCGGCCAGCACCAGCAGCAGCACGCCGGAACCGGCGCCGAAAACCCACACCGGAATGGTGAGCCGGTTGACCTTGACGAGCAGTTCGGTCTGCTCTTGTTGCATGTGCGCGCTCGCGTCGTCGAGGTACAAGGCCTCATCCTCGTGCATGGTGAGCGTGCTGCGGTAGATGAGAAGGATGATCAGGCCGACGGTAAAAACACCCCACGCGATCGCGAGCCCCATCATTAAAGGAGTCCATGTCCAAGTCATAGGCCACCTCGACAGTTTCGAAGCCTGTTGGCAACTCCCCCAAATTCGCAGCCTGCGGGCATCTGGCCCGGCAGTCTGAATCGTGAGGGAGGGCCTAACGCAGACATTATAGACCCATTGGCAAGAGTTGCCGAGAGAATCGTAGCCCGAACGGCAGGCATCAAAACGGGTAAGGGGTTTGGCAGTACGTTCCCCGAATACCGCTGCCAAGAGTTTGCCCCTCTGCTATAATACAGGCTACTTTAGAGCCAAGGAGATACGAATGGCCACGACCTCTGTCCCTGATGTGAACACCAACGTCGCACCAGTGAGCCCAGAAGTGAAGAAAACCCCGCCGGTTTCGCTTACCGCCAGCGCGGTTTCCAAAGTGAAAGAGATCATGGGACAGCAGAATCCCGCGCCCGCCGGGCTGCGCATTGGCGTGGTCGGTGGCGGCTGCTCCGGCTTCTCATATTCGATGCAGTTTGAAAATGCAGCTGGAATGATGGACAAGACTTTTGACATGGACGGGCTGAAAGTGTTCGTCGATGCGACCTCCGTGATGTATCTGAACGGCTGCATCGTGGATTACGTCGAGACGCTGGAAGGCGCCGGCTTTAAGTTTGAGAATCCGAACGTGAAGAGCACTTGCGGTTGCGGATCTTCTTTTAGCGTGTAAGTTCAGACGCGAAGACTTTGGTGGAAGAAAACGGCCTCATCTCGCATGAGGCCGTTTTGCTTTGCGGGCGAAGCAGTTGGTGGTGGCCGACTACTGTTGCTGCGGCGGAGTGGGGGCCGGCGGTACCGGCGGGGTCGTTGCCCCCGGACTCGAACCCGTACCATAGCCCGATTGCCCGGATTGTCCGAAGGAAGACTGCCCAAACGGAGACTGGCCGGGGGATGAAATGCCGGCTGCGCCCGGTTGCTGATTATTCAGCCCAGGGTTGATTAAGGTCTGCAGCAAAGGCTGATACGGCGTCGTGATCAGGCCGCCGCGATCGAAGGCCGGATCGTACAGAAATTGCCACTCATTGTATCTCCTCTTCTTGTTGAATTCGCGAATCGTTTCTTTCTTGCTGATGCTGGCCACGCCCACGATGGGGCCGCTGGCGACGAGTTGCTGACTACCGGAACTCGTATCTCCCAGGGTCGTATTCCCCTGGGTCGTACCCGGAGCCACCTGGGCAGAAGCCTGAGTGGGATCCGACCCTGAAGCAGGAGCCGTCCCCGTCTGACCGCTTGCGTCAGAGTTAGTGTTTGCTCCGAGCGTGCTCTTCGAGTTTCCGCCGAATCCGGAGGACTGAGCGAACACGCCGGAACTGTTCACTCCGGTATTTCCGAGTATCGAACCAGCGGTGCCGCCACCGAACGCCGAATTACCTGGCCCGGAGCCATTCAGTCCTGCGGTCGGTGTTGCGCCGGGAATGCCTCCGCCCACCAGGCCTCCGGCGAGGGTTACGCCCGGTTCCCCGAAGTGGAGCAGCCTGAAGTCGTTGTTCTTGTTGAGTGGGTCTTTGTAGTGCTTGCGCAGGTAACGCAGATTATTGGTGTTGTCGAGATCCTCGAGCCGGGTCGGGTAGCGTCCGAATTTCTTGTAATAGCCGCGTATAGCGCGCGAGTATTGCACGCCACGGTGGATCATTTCCTGTTCCTGGTCGCGCCGGATCTCAAAATCAATTTTGCTGGTTACAGTGAGAGCGAATATGCCCATCAGAGCGACCACCAGAAGCAGAGTGAGCAGTATGTATCCTTTCTCCTGGGGACGAGAGCCGCAGGCGGCTTGCCCGCCCCTCTCCGATTCCGTTTGTGGCACTAGTGGCTTCACGACGGGTTCCCCAGCGTCAACGGAATGCTTTGCGGCGGGCCGCTGACCACTACGTCCTGAATATCCACGGAGGTGGGAGAAATTTTCACAACCTTGTAGCGGCGGTCCACGATCTCACCCTCACCTGCAATGAAAGTATCGTCACCCTTGATGAGGAAAACCTTTTTGGGTTCTCCGGGCCGGTTCGCGAAGCCGAAGAATTTCAGCGGAATCGGCTGCGCCGCCGGCGGCGTCGGAGCATGGTAGATGTCGTCCTTCTTGTCGGCCTGGTCGGTCCGCCCGGGGGCGAGCGGCTTTGGGATCGCAACGTCCTCGGCATGCGCTATGAAAATGTTTCGCCCCGAGCCTTCGTATTTGATCGCCTGGGTTGCGGCAAGCAGTTGCAATTGGAGGGTGGGATCGAGGCTCTGCGGAGCCCGCTCTTTTTTCCCAGTTCCGTGGCGTGGCGCCGGACGAGAACCATTCGCCGGCAATGCCAGCGCGTCCGGGGTTGTCGACGGAGCGGTCGAAGCTATGGTCGACGAGGAGGGCGTGAACTGGTAGACGAGGGTGGCCAGCAGCACCACTCCCAGCACGGCGGCGACGATCAACTGTGTCCGGTTTTCCGTTCCCAGTTTCACTACGCGCCCGCCTTCAGATACGTTTCAAGTTTCATTTGCAGCTTGATCGGACCCTTCTGCTCACCCGCCAACGTGATGCTGCTGATGATGAAAAACATGTCATCGCGTTCCAGAGCATTGATAAACTTCGCCAGGGAAACGTAACTGCCCGAAAGTTCCGCTTCCATCTGGACTGGATCCAGCCGGCCGTTCTCCTCGTCCTTGACGTTTACGGGATACTTTGCCTGGTCGATCATAACCCCACTATCCTTCGCCAGCTTGCCGAATTCGGTGGCGATCTGCGAATCCTGGGCAGGGAAGCGCTTTTGGTAAAAATCCTCGATTTGCCGGTTCGCGGTGCGGACTTTGTCGGGCATGTTCGTCAGGGGCTCAACCTGGCGGGTCTTCGTCTGCAGTTCAACCGACAACTGGTTCAGTTCCTGACGCCGCGATTCAGTCGAGCCTACCAGCGGCGAAAACAACACCACGAGCGCCACCACATCCACCCCCAACAAGATGGCCAGCGAGGTCTTGATGTTCTTCCGGGTCTGTCGCAAGTCTGGCATCAGGGCTTGCTCCTCTTGGACGTCTTTGCCTGCCTGGCCGGCTTGGCGGTTGCGGGAGCCGATGTTGTCGCAGTTTCCGTCGCGGTCTTGGGAACATAAACCCCGTTGATGTTGAACTGAACCGTGTCTCCACTGCCCACGGCGGCCGAAGTTTCCGTCGCGATGTAGGTCTGCGCGAAGTGTCCCGACTCTTCCATGCGGCGTGCTAACTCCAGGGCTTTGTCGCGGGAATCGCCCCCCACCACCATCTTCAGCGCGAGTTGGTTGTCCTCATTCAGTTCGGGATGAATTGAAATCAAATGGACCCGCGCCGGCATCACTTTTTCCAGATCTTCCAGCACATGCGTCCAGGAAAGCGATTTGCGCTCGATCAATTGGTTGAGGAATTGGGACTGGTCCCGGGTGGAGCGATTCTCCGGCCGGTTGAGAAATTCTTCGGCCTGTTCGCGCTTCCGGTCGCGCTGCGCGATCTCGGCACGGTAGTACGCGATGATGGCGTGATCGCGACGGGCCGCGAACCAGTCCGAGATGGTGATGGTCAGCAGCGTCAGCGTCAGGATGACTGCTACGGCCAGAGCCGTCCCCCAGCGCATCCAGAACTGCCGCGCATCCTCATACGGTTGGGTGGCGAGATTGATATCTAGACGCATAATCTTCGGTCGTTGGTCGTTGGCCGTTAGTCGTTGGCGCAACTGTTTGCGACGACTAACGACGCTTTTTGCACTACGAAATCAATGCTCCTACCACGCCCGCCATTCTCCAGCGCGGCACGGAACCTCCCGTACTCACTCCCAACTGCGATGCGCTCACCAGTTCCTGCACTTCCGCGCCGGTTTGCGCGCGCAGCGCTGGAGCCGCACTGCCCGTGTCCGATATTCCGGCCACAAATATCTTCTCGATATTTAAATGATACGTGTCCTGGAAGAACACCACCGAAGGGTAAACTTCCTCGGCCAACTGCTCTCCCGTGATCGTAACCCCGCGTGTGTTTTCGAGGGTGCGGAAGAGCTGAAGCTGGTCGGCATTGAGGATCGCGATGCTTGTAGTGCGGGCATCCACCTTCACCACCAGAGTAGGACGCTGTCCCTCGGCGGCGCCCAATGCCGCCAGCATGGAAGGCAACACCACTCCGGGGCTGAAACCGGCATTGCGAAAAGTAGCTTCGTAATCCTCGACTACGCTGGCCACGGCGACCGCTGCGACCACCCGAACGCCGTCCTTCGATTTCTGCGCGTGGTAGGAGACTCGGGCCTTGTCGACGTCAAAGGGCAGAGATTTTTTCAGGCGAAAGCGGACCACGTTAACCGCTTCCTCGGAGTCGGTGGGCAGGGTATCGAATTCCAGCAGCACCACGCGCACCGCCGCGTCCGGCACCACTGCGATTACATCGTGAGTGCGTCCCGCCACACTGTCGAGGGTTTCTTCCACCGCGGCTCTTACGGCGTCGCGCTGACGCAGGTTGCCCTCGACCAGGTCTGGAACCACGCTGCCCGGCGCCAGTTCACGGGCGCCGCAGGCTGCCAGCGTGCGCCCGTCGTCGGACAGCCGCCCCACGAGCACGCGATCGGCGGCGATTTCACACGCCAGTTTCGGTTTCGCCGTATTGGAACCAGATCTCATAATTAGTGCTCAGTGGTCGGCGGTCAGTGGCTAGTGTGCAGTAAACCGGTGCAAACCGGACGCTGATCGCTGGCCGCTTCTGTCTTCTACAATTCAAACGCCATACCGTGCGAAATGCAATAGCTGAAGGGGCACTTCAGGATGTGGCCAGTAGTCAGTAGACCATTGGTCAGCGGCCAGCAAACCCCGAGCCAGGAACTAGCCACTGATCACCGACCACTAGCCACTGTTCCTACCGCATGGCCTCGATGAAGGTGACCTTGTTGATCTCTTTCAGCGTGGTCAGGCCGAGCCGGACCTTATCCAACGCTGACTCGCGCAGAAAACGCATGCCCTCTTCCCGCGCGGCGCGGCGGATTTCCGACGTTGGCTTCTTGGCGAGAATCATTTCCCGGATGCGGTCGCTCAAATCCAGCAATTCGTGAATCGCGGTTCGCCCGCGGAAACCGGTGCCTGCACACTCGATGCACCCCGGACCCTCATACAATGCCACCTTCGACCACTGTACGGGATCCAGTCCGCTGGCTTCGAGCACGTCCGGCGGATAGTTCACCTGGGTCCGGCAGGATTCGCAGATCAACCGCACCAGCCGCTGCGCCAGAATGCAGTTCAACGCCGAGACGAAGTTGTAAGGTTCCACGCCCATGTTCAAGAATCGGCCAATGACGTCGACCACGTTGTTGGCGTGGACCGTGGTGAAGACGAGGTGACCGGTCAGCGCGGATTGAATGGCAATCTGTGCCGTCTCGGTATCGCGGATTTCGCCGACCATGATTTTGTCCGGGTCGTGGCGCAGAATCGAGCGCAGGCCGCGGGCGAAGGTCAATCCTTTTTTCTCGTTCACCGGAATCTGGGTGATGCCGCGAAGCTGGTACTCGACCGGGTCTTCAATCGTGATGATCTTGTCTTCGTCGGTCTTGATCTCGTTCACGGCGGCGTAGAGCGTAGTAGTTTTGCCGCTGCCCGTCGGCCCCGTGACCAGCACCATGCCGTAAGGCTCTTTGATGTAGCGGCGGAACTTGCGCAGGTCATCGTCGTCGAAGCCCACCACGTCGAGCGTGAGCGACTTGAATTTCTCGCTCATCGATTCTTTATCGAGCACGCGCAGCACGGCGTCTTCGCCGTGAATCGAGGGCATGATGGAGACGCGGAAGTCGATGGCTCGCCCGTTGTACTTCACCCGGAAGCGGCCGTCCTGCGGGCACGCGGCGTTCGGAAATGTCCAGTTCGCTCATTACCTTGATGCGCGCGATCACGGTGGAGTGATGCTCTTTGCCGATGGGCGGCATGGCCTGGGTGAGCACGCCGTCGATGCGGAACTTGATCACCACGGAGTCGTCGCGGGTCTCGATGTGAATGTCGGAAGCGCGCCGCTGCAAGGCGGTGAAGATTGTGGTGTCAACGAGCCGGATGATCGGGCTGGTATCGCCCGCCGCCGTCAGCTTGTCGATGGTCAGCGTTTCTTCGGCGCCGGTGGCTTCGTCTTCCCGGATGATCTGGAAGCCTTCGCTGGCTTCTTCCAGAACGCGCTGCGACTGCTCCGTCTTCTTGAGAATGTCCGAGATCTGCTTCAGCGTCGCCACCTTGGTGACGATCCGTTTCTGCAGCAGCAGGCTGATCTCGTCGATCATCATCAGTTGACTGGGATCGGCAATGGCAATGGCCAGCTTGCCGTCGAGCGTTTCTTCCAGCGGCACGAAGTTGTAGCGGAACATCAGCTCAGGGGAGAACTTCTTGAACAACTCATGGTGAAGCTGGAAGTCGGTGAGATCCACAAACTCGCAGCGATAGCGCCGTGCCACGTCCTGGGCGCGTTCCAGGTCGGTGATGGGATTCCCCGTCGTCACCACCTGTCCGCCGTTCTCGCCGTTTACGAAAAGTGATTTCTTGTCCGCTGTTGCCATTCTCTACATCCCCAAACCATTTGGTAATTGGTAATTTGTAATTTGGTAATTTAGAAACCCGCGATCAGCCGGAGGTTTCAAATCACAAGATTACAAATCACCAAATTACAAAATCTCTTAGTGGACTCCCAAAGTGAAGATCGGCAAATACAGCGAGATCAGCACTCCGCCCACAAAAACCGCCATGATGACTAGAATCAGCGGTTCAATCAACGCCATGGCGGCGCCTAACGCCGTCTGCACGTCCTCTTCATAGAACTCGGCCACGGAATTCAGCATCGCCGGCAAAGCTCCGGTGGATTCGCCCACTTCGAGCATTTCGACAGCCAGGTCCGGGAAGATTCTCTGTTCCTCCAGACTACTGGCCAGCCCCTGCCCTTCGCGAACCCTCATGCTCGCGCGCATGATGCCCTTCAGAATACGGCGGCTGCTCATCGAACTGCCCGCCGTTTCCATCGAAGGCACCAGCGGCAGCCCGCCTTGCAATAGCGTGGCCAGCATTCGCGAAAAAGTCGCCACCTGATGTTTCAGCCGGATATCGCCCAGCAACGGCAGACTCAGGATCACGCGGTCAATCTGGTCGCCGCCGCGATCCGTCTTCTTCCATTGCCAAAATAGAAAACCGGCGAGCACCGTGCCAATCGCGATGAAGGGGAAATACTTCTGCGCGGTCTGACCCACCGCCAGCATGAACAAAGTGATCGCCGGCAATTTCGCGTCCAGGCTATTGAACAACTCGGCGAACTTAGGCACCACGTAGGTGAACAGAAACATCACCATGATCGTCACCACGGTGACCAGCAGCGTGGGATAGATCAGCGATACGAACAGCTTCTTGCGGAAGGTCATGGCCAGGCGTTGAAAGTTGATGTAGCGGTTCAATACCTCGTCGATGTTTCCACTTTTCTCGCCGGCCATCAGCGTCGTGGTATAGATCTTTGGCACCACGGGATGCGCGGCGAAAGCATCGGACAGCATCTCTCCGCCCTTTACCCGCTCCCGCACGTTTTCCAGAACCTGACGAAGATTCGCGTCTTTTTGCCGCTTGATCAACAGATCGAGTGAGTTCAGAATCGGCAGCCCGGCCTTGATCAAGGTCAGAAACTGCTGGTTAAATTGCAGGAACGAGGCGTTCTTCAGTTTGCGTCCGCGACCCAGCGAAAAGCTGCCAGACAGCATTCCCTGCGGCTTTACCCAGTGGACCAGATAGCCCTGCGAAGCAAAACGGTCGCGCACCTCTGCCACCGAGTAGCCCTGCTCCACCTGTTGGTGGGTGTGGCCCCGTTCGTCCGCGATTTTTACCACGAATTCCGCCATCTATCAGTTCTCTTCGTGCCTGTCCGGCGCGCTATCCTCTCGGCTCAGTCTAACATTCCCGTCAGTGATTCTGAGCCCCGATCACCACAACGTCCGGCCCATTTCGGTACCGCAAGTAACCCGGATGACCCGTTTTGAAAGGGGCGGCGCGGCATCCAGCCGAGCCGCCAGGGATCGAAATGACTCGCGCTTTAGCCCCCTGGAGAGATCGTCGATCGCCAAAGCGCGGCCACCGTAAGTCAAAACGGATCAATGCGATACGCTGCTTTTCGCATCCAAACCTTAACGTTCCGGCTCACTCTCCACGGTCTCGGTCCCGGGAGGCGGATTGAATTCGAACCGCCCATCGGGAATTGCCTCATTCTCCCGCTGATTGCTGAACCGGTATTCAGTCACCGACCCATCGACTTCGTCCATCACAATCCGGACAATCCTGTGCTCCGGCGTCACCTCCAGCAGGATCTCGCTGATCCGGTCGGCAAAAGCCTGGGGCACCCCCCGCAGCACCACATCGCTGGCGGCCAAGGGGGTAATATCTGGAGCTAACGACAACGCCTGTAACTCCTTTTCCAGCTTGCTCTTACCCAGCAAAAACGCAAGCGGAGAGCGAATGTCGTCCAGCCTTCTCGCATCAGTCTTTCGCGCCTGCCGGTCGCCGGGGACGTAAAACCACGCATCTTTCCCGTTGCTGACAAACAGCTTCTCCCTGGGAGAACGGTACTCCCACCGCATCTTGCCAGGTTTTTTCATCCCGCCTTTAGCCAGCCAAACCGTCCCCGATTCCGTCCGGTCCATCCCTGACCCGCGATACACCTCGGTAAACTCTGCCTGCAAACTGCGGAGGTGGTTGTAATGCTCATCCACGGCCGCAGCGATAGAGTGGATATCTTCCGCCACGGCCACGGCCAGCGTGATTGCCGCCATCAAGATTGCGGTGAGGAACTTAGTCATTAGTGCAATTCTACGCCGTGTCTTCAGCGCTCTAAACTCGGTCGCTCCCAAGTGTTTTTACGCCCTGTGCTCTGTTCCATCGCTTAGAATGAAACCAGAGCGGTAGGGAATCAACGCCATGACCGAAGACACTATCACCATCTCGCCGGGTCCACGCTTTCAAACCGCCATGATGCTGGCCATCGTCGCGGATGCACTGCAAATCGTCGTGTTTCCTCTGTTTGTTCAAGGCGCGTCTCTCTCCCGCTGACGATATACTCGATCTCGGCATTGGAGCTGCGATGATCAATCTCCTGGGCTGGCATTGGGAATTTCTGCCGTCCTTCCTAGCCAAGCTTGTGCCGGGCGTTGATCTGGTGCCTTTCTGGACGCTGGCGGTTGCGAACGTATATCGCAAATCGAAGCGGATTGCAGTGACCACAGAAGAAAGGCATGCGGAGCAACCCAAGCTGGAAGACCCGCAACGTTCCTGACAAGACCACGTCGATTACCACTGAAAGATGCTTTGCGAACGCAAACATCCCCAAAACGCCTTGACTCCGGCCTACGCCGGGAGTATGTTTCCCCTTCCCCTAACATGAAGTGTTGTGGCTTTCCGCAAGAGGGAGGAATATGTTTCAGCCAGAATCGGAATACGATGTTGTACCAGACGCGATCACTATCAAGGATTTCCACGAATATCCCGAACTCTTCGTAACCCGACCTCCCTATCAGCGCAAGAATGTTTGGAGTACCAAGAAGCAGCAGTCTCTGCTAGACAGCCTATTCCGTCGTTACTACATTCCCCGCCTAGTCCTCCGAGAAGTTCGCATCAGCCCGACCGAGGTCTTGAAGGAAGTAGTCGATGGCCAACAGCGAATTACCACGGTACAGCGATTCTTTCACGGAGAACTCCGGCTACCCGAGTCTTTGCGGGACCTCGACCCGAGTTTACCCGGCTGCAAGTACGAAGACCTACCCGCAAGGCTGCGTCAGTTCGTGGACAAGGGTCTCAAGTATGAGGCTGATCTGATTAAACGCATCGAAGATCCCAAGTCCCCTTCTCACCAGAAGATCGCGACCGAGATATTCTGGCGTCTTCAGCAGGGCGAATCACTCAACTTCATGGAGATAGCCCATGCTCGTCTCTCTAGCCTCGTGAGGAATTTCCTCGTCAAGTACGCGGACGACATCACATTCGATTTTGGCAAGTATCGGCCTGTCGATGAGAACAAGGATAAACACCCGTTCTTCCGGATCGTTGAGCGCAGCAACGACCGTATGCAGCACCTTTCGCTTCTTGGACGACTTCTTCTCATCGAGCGCCTCGACGGGCCCACTGAGGTTCGCGACGAGGTTCTTCGAGAGTGGATCGATGATACCCAAGTGGCCGACGGCGTTGGGAATCTTGCCTTCGAGTCCGATCCCGTCGCGACGAACCTCTTGAAAATCCTCAACGTGTGCTACGAAATCTTCCGCACCGACCCATCTGTCGACCAGTACAACGGCATCAAGGAGCTGAAGACCGAGTACTTCATCATCGCTACGGTCATGCTTGTGCGGCACCTGCGCAAGTATTATGCCTTCACTAAGGAACAACACCCTCTTGTTCCACCGCTTTATCGTGGCGTTCCACGAGCGATGGAAAATCCATGATGAAAACGACAGGGACATCCTCATCTTTTCGGACAACCGTCAGCAAAGCGCCGCCGACTTGGAAAATCGTGATCGTGTCATGCGCCAAGCATTCTTTGAATTCCTTCAGAACAACAAGACAGAACTGATAACTCTGGACTCCAAGCGGTCCTTCAATGAGGCCGAGCGCATCAGGACATACCGCGCGCAAGAAGGGCTCTGTCAGAGATGCCTCGCGGACGGACTGCCAGAGGCAGAAGCGCGCGTGAGCTGGAGCCGGTACCAGGCGGACCATATCATTCCGTGGATAAAGGGCGGACGAACCGAGGCATGGAATGCCCAAGTGCTCTGTACTACGCACAACGCATCAAAAGGAGGGCGATAACGACGCCGGTCGAGAGTTTCGTCCTCGCGTAACCTCCAACCTCCAGGACGGTCAGCTAAGAACTGCGTTGTGACATCTGACCTTGCGTCCCACCCGCAAGTAGCCCATGATGGTCAAGGCGGAGGCGGTACGTCGACCGAGAGCAATTAGGCGCATAAGTGCTTTGCTCTCAAGATTTTGACCTGTAAACTCTTTGCCATCAAGATTTTGCAGACACTTTTTGCAAACCCCGCGCCCAGCAAGCCTTTCCGAGGTATAGGGGGTGGGGGGATACCTTGAAAGTAACTAAAATGGGCTCAAGAATTTCGCCCTTTGTGTCTGCGAAAACGAGACACTTCTCTAATTATTTCAAGCAGATTTCCACAGGGCTAGACATAGCCGGAAACTGAGAACTGAGAACTGAGAACTGAGAACCGACCCCTAAAGGTTCTTCGCAATCGCAGAATACAAATCAATCGCTTCAGCCAGTTGCCGCTTGTCGATGAACTCTCTTTCGGTATGCGCGACGTGAATCGATCCCGGACCGATCAGCAGCGGCTCTCCCCAATTCGTTAGCCGGGGAATGTCGGTGGTGAACGCCGCGATCATCGTGGGCAGCCCGTTGACAGTGCGTAGTCTTAAGAATGGCAGCTCGAGCGGGAATTCAACCTTCACCTGATCGCCCGCGGTTGCAAGAATCTCGCGCCGCAGATCGTCGGATGGACCAACCAAGCGATAAACTATGTCCGCATGAGCGTAATCAGAGATCACGTTGGGCGCACGGCCGCCCTCGATGAGTCCGATGTTCAGCGTGCAAGGACCAATCTCCGGATCGGACGGCAACGGCATTGCCAGCAGCCGGCCCAGTGCCGCAATTAGCTTGTCGATCGCGGATTCGCCAAGCTCCGGATACGCAGAGTGCGCCATGCGTCCCGAAGCAGTGACCTCGACCCGCAGCGTTCCCTTTGACGCCAGCGCAATGCGGTTCTCGGTGGGCTCGCCGTTTACTAAGTACTTTGCGCTATGGGCGGGTTGATTCGCGGCGTATTCGTTGGCCCTCTTTGCGCCCTGGCTGTCGCGCTCTTCTCCCACCAAAAACAACAGGCCAACGTAAATTCCTTGCTGGCGCAACCTCTCGGAAGCCGCGATTTGTGCGGCGATAATCCCTTTCGCGTCGCACGAGCCGCGTCCATAGATGCGCGCGGCGTCTTCCGTCGAAGGTATGAATGGAGGAACCGTGTCCATGTGCGTGGAGAACACCACTTTCGGATGCGGCTGCTCCGGCGATGTCGCATAGATGTTGAAGCGATCGTCCTCGACCGGGATTCTGCATGTCTGATAGCCGACGCGGCAGAGCTCTCCATAAAGATAGTTTCCGACATCGGCTTCGTTGCCGGAGATGGATTCGATGTCGATGAGTTGGCGCGTGAGCGTGATGGCGTCCATTAGGAAAGAGAATAGCAGACGGAAACCGCCGCAGAAGTCAGAATGCAGAAGTAAAACATGGGACGCGGCGTGGTTTCGTCGAGTCTTACTTCTGCATTCTGACTTCTTACTTCTGACTTCACTTCATGTAATCTGTTGCTGTGATCGCCCAGAGTTCGACCATCAAATCGCTCTTCCTTGAAGGCCCGGCGGGAAGACTGGAAGCGCTGCTCAACGCGGGCGCGGAAAACGCGACGCACGCGGCGGTTGTTTGCCATCCCCATCCCTTGTTTGGCGGGACGCTGCACAACAAGGTGGTGTTCCACACGATGAAGGCGCTGAACAGTTTTGGTTTTCCCGTGTTGCGCTTCAACTTTCGCGGCGCTGGACTCAGCCAGGGCGAGCACGATCACGGCAACGGGGAAGTCGAGGATGTTCGCACCGCTCTCGACTGGCTGGACGCGGAGTTTCACCTGCCCCTGGTGTTTGCCGGATTCTCTTTCGGCTCGGCGGTCGGGCTGCGGGCCGCGTGTCCGGATGCGCGGGTGCAGGCGCTGATTGGAGTTGGTGTGCCTGCGATTCCGGTGGCTGCCGACGCGGAAGCGCCGCGAGTTTATACATTTGATTTCCTCCGCGACTGCGTCAAGCCCAAGTTGTTTGTCAGCGGGGCGCGCGATCAGTTTGGCCCGCGGGCGCAGCTCGAGGCTCTGGTTGCGTCGGCGGCGGAGCCGAAGGAGCTGGTTGTGATTGAAGGTGCGGATCATTTCTTTGAGGGACGGTTGCGAGAACTGAGGGAAACGATTGAAGCCTGGGTGAAAGAAGCTGTCAGCCATCAGCCGTCAGCCATCAGGTAAAACCAGGTTCCAATTGCAGATTGCCGGGCCTCAACGCGCATTCTTCGCTGTGCTTGGGTTCGGTTGATGGCTGAGAGCTGAAAGCTGTTCTTTATATAATCCTGCCATGTTCGAGGCTGAGCGCGAATCGCAGTTTCGTCAGATGCGCGACACCGCACGCGAAACTTTTCGTCAGGCGCTGGCTGACGCATCGATTCCCACGGCGTTTGCGCGGCACGTGCATTGTGAGCGGGGCGTGTTGCGCCTCAGCGAGGATCTCTATCACCTGTCGGCATATTCGCGCGTGCTGGTGGTCTCCATCGGCAAAGCCGGACACAGTATGGTCGAGGCCCTGGCGCAACAAGTTGGGGAGTCTTCGCTCGAAGGCATTGTAGCCACGTCGGTTGAACCGACGGCGCAGGTGCGCGGCTTCCGCTATTTTCGCGGAGGACATCCCACGCCCAATGCCGAGTCTATTCTCGCGGCGAACTCTATTCGAAAAGCGTTGGAGGCTCAAACCGCATCCTCGCTGGTGCTGTTTCTGATCAGCGGCGGAGGGTCATCGATCGTCGAGAAGCCCATCGATGATGAGATCTCACTCGACGATCTGATTGCGACCTACCGCGTGCTCGTACATTCGGGCGCGCCCATTGCCGAAATCAATGCCATCCGCAAACATCTTTCGGCCGTGAAGGGCGGACGGTTGGCGCAGGCAGCGTTTCCCGCGCAGCAGGTTTCGCTGCTGGTCTCAGACGTTCCCGACAACACTCCCGATGCGTTGGCTTCCGGCCCGACCATGCCCGACTCTACAAGCGTAGAGGATTGTTACCGCATCGCGGAGAAGCATGGCTTGCTGCCGCAGCTTCCGCCCTCCACGCGCGAGCTTTTTGAGCGCCACGCTCTGGAGGAGACGCCGAAATCCGACGACCAGGCGTTCTACCGCTCGCGCTGGTGGACGATTCTTTCCAACCAGACCGCTGTGGAACAGGCGAGTGCGGCGGCTAAGCGCGCCGGGTTTGCAGTGCACGTAGACAACTCGTGCGACGACTGGGACTACGAGCGGGCCGCCGATTATTTGTTGGAGCGTCTGCGTGAGCTAAGAAAGGGATCCGAGCGCGTGTGCCTGATTTCGGGTGGGGAAGTGACGGTGAAGGTCACGAACGGCGGCGTTGGCGGACGCAATCAGCAGTTTGCGCTGGCGTGTGCCGAAAAGATAGCGGGCGAGAACATGACCGTGCTTAGCGCCGGAACTGACGGCGTGGACGGGAATAGTCCTGCGGCCGGCGCTGTGGCGGACGGAACCACAGCTAACCGCGCCCGCGAGAAGAACCTCGATCCTCGCGCGGCGCTCGAGAAGTTCGATTCGTATCGCTTGTTCAGCGCGCTCGGCGACGCGATCGAGACTGGGCCGACGGGAAACAACCTGCGTGACTTGCGGATTCTGCTGGCTTACTGAAAAGCCTTTGACCGCAAAGGGCGCAAAGATCACGCGAAGGACGCCAAGAATAGCGGATGAGCGGACGGCTACGCGGCTTCGCCCTTCACCTGCACTCCTGCCCATTTTTCCAGCAGCGTCAGGGTCGCCGCGTAGTCGAGATCTTGTTGGCCTTCTTCAGTGGCCAGTTCGTAGATCTCCTCTACGGTTTCGAGAGCGGGCAACTTTACGCGGGCTTCTTTCGCCGCTTCGAGCGTGAGCAGGATGTCCTTGTGCATAAGACGCAGGGGAAAATTTGGCGTGAAGTCGCGTTGCAGAACGAAGGGCGCTTTGTATTCCACGACGCCGGAACGCACCATGGTGGCCTCGATCAGCGAGACGAGTTGCCGCGGGTCTACTCCGAGTTTGGTGGCGAGGGTGAGAGCCTCAGCAAAGCCTTCGAAGATGAGGGCAATTTGAAGATTCATTGCCAGCTTGGTGGCTTGGCCCTTGCCGGTTTCGCCCATGCGGAAAATCTTCTTGCCCATGGCCGCGAATAGGGGACTGAGACGATCGATGGTTGCTTCGTCTCCTCCGACCATGAAGATCAGCGTGCCGTTGGCGGCGCCGATTTTTGATCCTGTCATGGGTGCGTCGACATAGTCCACGCCCCGGGCGCGGACTCGCTGGGCGAACTTGACCGTGGCAGAGGGAGAAATAGTGCTGGAATCGGCGATGATGATGTTAGGAGAGCTGCCTTCCGCCAGCGACTGCTCAACCCCGTCAGGGCCAAACAATACTTTCTCCACTGCTGCGGTGTCGGAGACACACATCCAGACGACTTCGGCCCCTTGCGCCGCTGCCCCTGGAGTGGGCGCGATGCCTGCTCCCTCCACCATCTTGCCCGGGGTGCGGTTCCAAACCGTAACTTCGTGGCCGGCCTTGACCAGATTCGTGGCCATGGCGTGCCCCATAATTCCCAGACCTAAGAAGGCGACGCGCATTTCTGAGTTCTCCTCGCGATGAAAGGGACTTTTCGGATTAGAAATGAGCGACTGGATGGAGGTCAAGCAAAGCGAGGGACTATGCACAAAGCTGCACGTGGACACCTGCTCGACTATCGGGTATAGTTCCCGATGCGCGGCTGGTTTTATCCGGGTTTGTTTTCGGGTCAACCCCCTGAGATATCTGAATCTCCAAGTGATAAGAATCAAGGATAACTCAAGATGAAAACGGCACTCCCTGGCTCCTCGCGTAGAGGAAGCAACTCGCTCCCGTTTCTGATGGCCCTGCTGGCGTTGACGATTTCACTGGCGTTCGCTTTGCCGGCGGGCGCTCAATCGTTGGCGAAAATCAGCACCGATACCTTCACCAATAGCGATAGCACTCATAAGACTGAGGTCGAGCCCAGCACCTTTGCATGGGGGAACACGATTGTCAGCGCCTTCCATGTTGCGCGGCGGCCGGGGACCATCGGCTGGGGCAGTGCCGATATAGGATTCTCGACTTCGACCAACGGTGGTGTGACCTGGACCTTCGGAAGTCTTCCAGGGCTGACGGTGAACTACAAGAGCGGGACTTACGGGGCGGCTGCCGATCCTTCTGTGGCCTACGATGCCAAACACGGGCAGTGGCTCATTTCGACGCTGCCTTTGGTAGGCCTGGGCCCTGGCGCGCAGTATATCGGCGACGTGGCCGTTAGCCGTTCCACCGACGGATTGCAGTTGGGGAAAGCCCGATCAACGTCGACAAGACGCATCTCGACGACAAGAACTGGACGGTGTGCGACAACACGACGACCAGTCCTTACTATGGCAATTGCTACACCGAGTGGGATCAGGCGTACGGCACGGGCGACGTTCTGATGAGCGTGTCGAGCGATGGCGGGCTGACATGGAGCGCGGGCCAGGCTTCTTCTGACCAAGCGGGCGGTCTGGGTGGCGAGCCCGTCGTGCAGCCGAATGGCACCGTGATTGTGCCTTTTCAGGGCGGCGGCATCGATGTGTTCAGCTCCAGCAACGGAGGCGCGACCTGGGGCAAGAGTCAGGCGATTGCCAGCATTCAGAGCCACACGGTGGCAGGAGGGTTACGTAATCCGAATCTGCCTTCTGTAGCGATCGACGGCGCGGGGGCTGTGTATGTGGTGTGGTCGGATTGCCGCTTCCGCACCGGTTGCAAAGAGAACGATATCGTGGTGAGTTCGTCTTCCAACGGCACGACCTGGAGCAAAGTCACACGTATTCCGATCGATGCGACCACCAGCACAGTGGATCACTTCCTGCCCGGCATCGGAATCGATCCGGCAACTTCGGGCAGCACGGCTCACATGACGATTGTTTATTACTACTATCCAACCGCGAGTTGCACTTCGAGCACCTGCAACCTGGAAGTGGGCTACGTCACTTCAACCAACGGCGGTTCCACGTGGACAGCGGGAAAGAAGATTGCCGGACCGATGAAGATGTCGTGGCTGCCGCTTTCTGACAACGGGCCGATGGTGGCGGATTACATTGGCGTGTCGTATGTGAACGGCAATCCTTTCGGCGTGTTCGCGAACGCGCAGGCGCCGACGGGCAGCACGCTCGCGGAAGCAATGTATACGACGAAGACGGCGCTGCCCGTGGCAGGCAGCGAACCGACCTTCAGCGGACTCGCGGATAAGCCGGTCCCGGGTGCGAAGTCGGATCACGAGATGCACTTCTATTACGACGACGAAGGAACCAGGGAAATTCCACGCTCGCGTTGGATTGTGAATACTTCAGGGCAGTAAGATTTTCTAATTCAATCTGGCCGCCGGCATTCCGATGCTGGCGGCTTTTTATTTGAGGGTGTTTAATCCGTTCGGCTTTTGATCGGATGCCGAATGCAAAACTTTACACGGGAACCGCTGTAATTACGGGCCTTCTGGGCTGGCATGAACTAAAATAGAGCGAATGACTTCCAGCATTCATCCAACAGTTAGGTCTTCTTTAGGATGATCAAGCAAACCCTCCGCAATCGGGCTCTCCGCAGGCGCGCGTCGCAGTTCGGGCGTCTGGTACGGCATTCCGCGGTAACTCCGCTGTGCGGAGAGACCCATGAGCCGCGTCTTGCCTCGAACGGCGAGTTGGGGGTAACTTTCATCGGCCATTCCAGCTTCTTCGTGCAGATCGGCGGGAAGAGCGTGATGATCGATCCCAACTTCGCGCGCTGGTTGTTTGTGCTGAAGCGGCTACGGCGTCCCGGGCTGCGTGTGCGCGATTTGCCGGCCATCGATCTGGTGCTGGTGACGCATGCCCACTTCGATCACCTGCACCGGCCGTCGTTGCGCGCCATCGTGCAGAACAATCTGCGTACGCGTGGAACCCCCCCGGCCATCATCATTCCGAGCCATGTGACAGATTTGATCTCCGACCTGGGCTTCTCAGAGATCATCGAACTGGACTGGTGGAACAGTTCGCGGCACGGCAGTTTGTCGGTGACGCACGTTCCTTCCCGGCATTGGGGAGCGCGCATTCTCAAGGACTCACACCGCGGTTACGGTGGCTACGTCTTGCAGGCCGGGAAGCACTCGCTTTATCACGCGGGAGACACCGCTTACTTTGCGGGCTTCCGCGAGATCGGAAAGCGTCTGTCGCCGGAATTGGCGCTGCTTCCCATTGGCGCCTACAATCCGCCAACCTTCCGCAATGTGCATACCAGCCCCGCCGACGCTACCCGAGCCTTTCTAGACTTGAACGCGCGCTGGATGGTGCCCATGCACTACGGAACCTTCCGGCTATCGCATGAGCCGGTGGATGAGCCGCTACAACTTCTGGAGCAGGAAGCGCGCGCGGCTGGGATCGAGGACCGCGTCGTAGTGCTGGAGGAAGGCGTGACCCGGTTCTTCTAGTTGTTGCTCTTACCCCGCTGTAACGATCTTTTGACAAACTATCTCCGCGTTTTGGTGTAAGCTCGGTTGCCCGAAATTTTCGCTGTTAGGAGGCCAACATGGCCGTTGAAGCTATTCCCAAGGGTTATCACACCATCACTCCGTATATCACTGTCCGCGACGCCGCCCGCGCCATCGAGTTCTACAAGCAGGCTTTTGGCGTAGTAGAAAAAGGCGTCAGCAAAGCGCCTGACGGCAAGATTATGCATGCCGAATTGCGCATCGGCGACTCCATCATCATGCTGGCCGACGAATTCCCTGAGTTTGGAGCTTTGTCGCCACAGACCACCGGCGGCACCGGGATGGGACTGCACATTTACATCGAGGATGTGGACTCTGCCTTCGATCGCGCCGTGAAGGCCGGGGCAAAGGTCGAGATGCCGGTCAGTGACGTGTTCTGGGGCGACCGCTACGGAAAGCTGGCGGATCCGTTTGGTCACAAGTGGTCCATCGCAACTCACAAGGCTGATCTGACCATGGAAGAGATGGAACAAGGGATGAAGGCGATGATGCAAGACATGCCGAAGAGCGCTTGAGCGTCAGGCAGCAGGGGATTGGGTTGGTTCGGGGGGCGCGGCTTTGGCCGCGCCCTTTTGTTGGTTTCCCATCGAGTACTTCCGTAATGCCCCTGAATCCCGCTATTACACAAGTATTACAGTGGGTTGCCTGATTTCCTTGATAGTTTAAGTATGTGCGGTAGCGAACTCAAGAACGGCAAATGGGGTCCACTTTGGATATGGAACTGGAAAGCCTGGAAAAACGGCAAGCAGCAAACGGTGAAATCAACTGGGTGACAGCGGTGTTTATGGGGTTGTTTCACGTTGGCGCCGTGGCGGCGCTTTTCTTCTTCACATGGAAGGCGTTGTTCGTCGCTATGTTCTTGTGGTGGGTTTCGGGCAGCCTGGGCATTGGCATGAGCTATCATCGCCTGCTCACGCACCGCGGCTACAAAACGCCGAAGTGGGTGGAGTATTTCCTGACTGTCTGCGCCACGCTCGCCCTCGAGGGCGGCCCGATTTTCTGGGTGGCTACACACCGCATTCACCATCAGTATTCCGATCAGGATGGCGACCCGCATTCGCCCATCGAAGGCAAATGGTGGGCGCACATGGGCTGGATTCTCATGGGCAAGTCCATGCACCATGACACGACTACGCTGGCACGCTACGTCCCCGACCTCGCCAAAGATAAATTTCACGTCTGGATTACGAAGTATCACTACGTACCTATGATTGTGCTCGGGGTCATACTCCTAGCTGTCGGCGGATTGCCTTTTCTGATGTGGGGTATCTTCGTGCGCACGGTGGTTGGCCTGCACGCCACTTGGCTGGTCAACTCGGCCACGCATTCCTGGGGCACGCGCCGTTTTGCCACCCGCGATCTTTCCACCAACAGCTGGTGGGTTGCTTTGCTGACTTTCGGGGAAGGCTGGCACAACAATCACCACGCGCATCCGACCGCAGCACAGCACGGCTTCACCTGGTATGAGGTCGATGTGAACTGGTACGGCATCTGGGCGCTGAAGACGCTCGGCCTGGCCTGGGACGTTAAGCGGGTGCGGTTGCCCGATCTTGAAAAAGGGTTGGTGGCCACGCCGAATGGACGGATGATCACCACTGATCTGGCTGAGGGCGCGACGGCGGGGGATTAGATCTCACCAGAGCTCTTGATGAAACTGAGCCTCGACCTTCGCGGGTCGGGGCTTTTTGCTGGCTGAGGAACGAACCTCAAACACAGAGGACACAGAGTGCACAGGGTAGACATAGTGCGGTACCCTGTGTTCCTCTGTGTCTTACGATTTGCTTCCTTAGCCAGGGCCGCAGCCTCCATAAGCGGTAAAATCACCCTGACGCCATGCGCATCACGAGCCGCCGCGGAACCATCGTCTTCTTCCTCTTCCTGGGCATCACCCTGGTGGCGCTGGCGGTTGCTCTCAATGTTGGTTGGATCATCCTCAACTGGCGCGAGGGAGTGCTGCTGTTCTTCGGAATCATCTTCTTTGCGCTGATCATTGCCGGCATGATCGTGAATACAACGTTCCTGCTGCGCGAGATTCGCCGCAGCGAGCAGCACGACAGCTTTATCAATGCCGTCACCCACGAACTCAAGACGCCGGTTGCCTCCATCCGCCTCCATCTCGAGACCTTACAGCGCCGAGACCTGCCGGAAACGCAGAAGCAGGAGTTTTACCGGCTCATGCTTAGCGATACTGATCGCCTCACCGAGACGGTGGAACAGGTGCTTCGCGCAGGACGCGCCGGAGACAAGAAAGCCGGACGGGAGAAATCCGCAGTCGACTTCCGCCAACTGGTGCGCGAGTGCATGGACGCTGCCCGCACCCGCCATCATCTGCCGCTGGAAGCTCTCCGCTATGAGGAGGCGCCGGGCAATGGCGCGGGGCTGCGCGTTCTCGGCAGCGGCGAGGATCTCCGCACCGCCGTTTTCAACGTTCTCGATAATGCCATCAAATATTCCGGCGACCAGGTGGATGTGCAAGTGCGCCTGAATACGCCCGATGAAAAGCGCATCGTGCTGAGCGTGCAGGACCATGGGGTCGGCATTCCTCCCGATGATATGAAGAGCATCTTCAAGCGCTTCTACCGGGTTAGCCACCGCTCGCTGGCGCACGTGAAAGGAACCGGACTGGGCCTGTTCATCGTGAAGTCGATTGCGCAGAAGCACGGCGGTCGCGTGTTCGCCGAAAGCGCGGGCGAAGGCCAGGGCACGACCATTACGATGGAACTGCCGAGGTCGATGGAATGAGCCGGGTTCTTGTGGTCGAAGATGAGGCCCATCTGGCGCAGGGATTGCGCTTCAATCTGGAGGCCGAAGGCTACTCCGCCGAAATCGTGGGCGATGGCGAAGCGGCCACCGATCGTTTACTCGGCAAGAAAGAAAACTTCGATGCCATCGTGCTCGACATTATGCTGCCCGGCAAAGACGGTTTCAGCGTGGTTTCGGAGCTGCGTGCGGCGCGGAACTATGTTCCGGTGCTGATGTTGACGGCGCGAGGCAGTCCTGAAGATGTGTTGAAGGGGTTCGCCGCCGGCGCCGACGATTATCTGCCCAAACCATTCGACTTGTCGATCCTGCTCGCGCGCCTTCAGGGACTGTTGCGGCGCAGCCAATGGATGCGCCCTGGGCAGTCGGTGGGGAGTCCGGAGGCAGCAACGGCGTCCGACCCAGGCAGCGTAACCGATTTCGGAGCGTTTTCTTTCTGCGGCAAGACCATCGACTTCGGCACGCTCGAACTGCGCACCGCGGACCATGTCGTTCACCTGACGTTGATGGAGTCGGAACTGCTGCGGCATCTGGTGCGCAACGATGGCCGCGTCGTTTCGCGCAAGCAGATTCTTGAAGAAGTCTGGGGCCTGCACGAGGACACCGACACGCGGGCCATCGACAACTTCATGGTCCGGCTGCGGCGCTACATCGAAGACGATCCCGCGCAGCCGCGCCATCTGCTTACCGTGCGTGGCGTGGGATATCGGTTTTTGGCGAATCCAGAAAAGAAGTGAATCAGTGGCCAGTGATCAGTGGGCAGCGAAGTTCAACTGCTCACCGGGCACCGGCCACTTCTGTTCTTGCTCGACGAATCCTATTGCTTGTCGTAGACGGAAGTGGCTGTGACCTTCTTGCCCGCCGCATCAGTTCCGGTCACAGTGACGGTGCGGGTCTTGCCGTCCGCAGAGACCACGGCCTTACCGGTCATGGTAACTTTGCCACCTTTCTTAACCGTCAACTGGTAGTTATGGTCATCGATTTGCTTGATCGCCCGCGTGTCCGAAGTCGGATCGCCGGTCACAGGATAATCTTTGCCGTCGAACTTGCCCGTCCATTCGTTATGCGTGGGCTTCCCTTGACCGTCGACACCGTCTATCGTGCCTTTAATGTTGTCACCCGCGGCCGCATACACCACCGTGAGATTCTTCGGCATACCGGAAACTAACTTCGATTTGGCCTCGTTGAGTTTCCAGCTGCCTAGGGTTGGGTTTGTGGCGGCGAAGCAGATTGTTACACCGACAACGAGCGTTAAGACGATCAATACCAAGGTTCTTGTTTTCAATGTTGCCTCCAGGGTGAGAAACGGATGGCTCATTAGCGAGCAACGTATTTTAGGGTCGGCGCACCCATTTGCGCAACTTTCAACGTGGCTCGGATGCAGGCGGCTCCGCTATGCCCGGCACAATTCGGCAACCAGTGTTTCCCGCCGTTCCAACGCCAAGCCGTCCATGCGGTTGAGAATCATCGCGTAAGCCGAGAGCGAGATTCCTGCCAACACTAGCAAGATCAATGTCGCGATCCAAAATTTGCCATAGAGCCGCGCGATCCAGAACGCGACGGCTCCCACGCCGACGACGAAGATTTGCACTCCGAGGCTGATGAGCACCGTCATCTGGGAAGCACGCTGACGACCGAACGAAGAGTAGTCCAGTTTCTTCGGCGAGTAAATCGAGAGCAGGTTGCCGGCGGAAAAATTTACCGGCGCGGCGAACAAGAGACCGGCCAGCGCGGCGATGGTGACGTCGAACGCAGGCCGTCCGTAGAGAAAGCCGACCGAGATCCATGCCACAACTATTTCTATCGCCAGAATGCTGGCATGGGTTAGATTCTTGGCCAGAACAATTTCGCGGAAACTCACCGGTGAAGCGTAGAAAAACTGGATGCCGCCGGCATCGCCGCCGAAGTTGTTGTAAGCAAGATTGGTCAGCACGAGCAGCGTGTATCCCACAGCCGCGGGAAATGCCATGTCGGGTGCGTGCGCAAAGATCGCCCCGGAGTGCCGGGCAGAATTCATGGCTCCGAAGCGGAAGACGACCAGCACGAAAAGCGGCATGATCAACGTGAGCAGCATGGGACCGCTGCGGAGAAGGTAGCGAATTTCTTTTTCGAAGACCGCGGCCACCGGGGCCGTGAATCCAGGCAGATCCCAGCCCAGCTGCGGCGACCGGTCTTTCGGAACAGCGGATGCGGCCGCCAATTCACTCAAATTCTCACCACGATACTGCGACCGCAGCCGGACGTGCAAGCAGTAGCCAATCACCAGCACAAAAGCCCACAGCAGGGCCAGCGAACTGATCGCGGTTATGAATCGTGAATACACAGCCTGCGCAATGGAGTCGGCGGCAAGGCCCGGCGGAAGCATACCCTGCACCGGAACCAGAAGTTCGATGTATCGTTGCACATCTTGTTGGACACCCGGCTGCGGACGCTTCTCGAAATGCTGCACGAGGGGGCCGATCAGCTGAAAGCTCAGCATCAGCAGAACAAACAGAATGCCCATGATCTCGCGCGTGCGGCGCTGGGCCAGCCAGCGCTCCACCCAGGCGAAGATCATTTGCATGAACAAGAGATTGAAGACGGCGAACGTCAGCAACACCAACAACGCCCCCTGCAGCAGTCCCGGTTTCGCGAACCCCACGCCTACCAGAATCCCAAACAACCATAGGCTGCCCAGAGCGGTTGCCGGGTCGCACGCGCCATAGGCCAGCCGGACCAGAAAATACGAGCCGTAGCTGAGCGGGAAGCGCAGCAGGTCGGAGGAGTCCGGATTGTTGGTGAAGGCCGTCGCCATAATGGGGAAGACCTGCCAGAAGATAAATACCGGCCACAGCAGGACCGCCAGCAGCTCTGGCTTGCCTTGAGAGATGAAGGAGAAGGCCGCGATGCCCATCCCGAAGGCGCCACCAAGTCCGCCAATGGCGAATGCGAATGACACCATAATTCGCGAGACCAGCTCCAGCAGTCCCCGCGTGCTGCGCAGCGAGTTAACGAAGAGCCGCCAGCGCAGCCAGGCAATAACTGACAATTGGCCGCGGTGGTTCAGTGAGAGAGAGAGGTCACTCATCGGGCGCTTACCCCGTAAACATGTTGCCTGAACTATCTCATAAATGGCCAGCGCCCGGGTGTACTACTGGCCGTCCTCCAAATGGGCCGCCAGTAGCCGGGTTTGGTGTCCTCAGGAAGAAATGCGTGTTCCCTTCCGGCTCTTGACGAAGTACTGTTTCCGATCTAAGTTCTCTCTAAGTTTTCTAATCTTCCAGTCTGCGGCCAGACAAAAATGCGGCGTCGGACCCTGACGCGTGCCGCGATGACTGTTCTGGCCGGGCGAACCCACATCCCCCTTCGTCCCGGCTGCAGAGCTGACATAGCAAGCGAAGAGCACTGCGCCTTCACGCAAGTGACCCTGGCGCTATCCCGGAGGTGTGCTCCGTTCCGAGGGTTCAAGGCGCTACTGCGGAGGCGCTAGGTCAATTCGCGAACCAGAAGGAGTCAGGTCATGAAATGTTGTCGAACAATCGCGCTAGCGTTCGTTTTGATCACAGTTAGCTTTGCCGGTCAGGGAGTAAAAGATCCAGGGCCGAGGCCAGGCCCCGCAGGAGCCGGCGGATTTTATCCTACCCTGAACGCTGCTGAGCAAACATCGTTCGCCAACGGCATATCGCAGTTCGTTGAAGATGAACCAGTGCCGAACATTCCGCAGGGCAGCGGAGGACTGGGGCCAGGATTCAACGGTACGAGTTGCGGCTCATGCCATTCCCAGCCCGCCACTCTGGGCTCGAGTCCGAGCCCGTCGAGTCCCCAAGTTCCACAACAAAATCCGCAGATAGCGGCTGCGTCGGAAATGGGAGCAACGAACACGATCCCGCCATTTGTTACCGCAAACGGTCCGGTAAGGGAAGCCAGATTCATCCGGCATTCCAACGGAACACTCGATGGTGGAGTACACGATCTGTTTTCCATCGCGGGCAGAACGGATGCGCCAGGTTGTAATCTCCCGCAGCCTGACTTCCCGGCTGAGTTGGCCGCCAACAATGTAATCTTTCGGATTCCGACGCCGCTGTTTGGGCTGGGCCTGGTCGAGAACACACCGGATTCTGTGTTGAAGTCGAATCTGGAGAGTACTGGCGGCCAAAAGCAAGCCTTAGGAATTGAAGGAAGGTTTAACCGTAGCGGCAACGACGGAACGATCATGAAATTCGGATGGAAAGCCCAGAACAAGTCCCTCACAGTCTTCGCCGGGGAAGCTTATAACGTCGAGATGGGCATCAGCAACGACGTGATGTCGAACGAGAGAAACGCTGTGAAAGCATGCATTTTCAATGCCACGCCGGAAGATTCGCATTCCCAAGCTGGTGGTTCTGACGTGGATGCGTTTGTCGATGCGATGAGGCTGTCTGCGCCCGCTGCTCCAGTTTCATCTACCAGCGACACTGAGGCTGGACGCGAGGCGTTTCATAAGGTTGGATGCGCGCTGTGTCACTCGCAAACACTGACCACAGCTCAATCGTTCAACACTGGAATGAGTTACGTCCAGTATCATCCGTTCTCCGATTTTGCACTGCATCACATGGGCAACAATCTGGCGGACGGAATTAATCAGGGGATGGCTACTGGCGACGAATTTCGAACAGCTCCGTTATGGGGCGTCGGCCAGCGGTTGTTTTTCCTGCACGACGGGAGGACGACGGACTTATTGGATGCAATCAACCAGCATGCCTCCAAGGGATCGGAAGCGAGTCAAGTGGTGCGGGCGTTCCACAATCTTCCGAGCGGAGAGCAGCAAAGCGTTCTCGATTTTCTGAGATCGCTATGAACGGGGGGTTGCCTCGCTAAGCTGGCTCGTGAGGAAACGCAGGAAGTGGTGCAGAGTGGAACCTGCACCACTGCGAACGCCCGCTCATTATTCGTTATTCGTTCGAGATGGTCACCTTGTTTCCGTCAAGTTTGGTGAATGTGATACTGAACTTCTCGTTGTAGCACTGAGCTTTGTCCTGGAGGACGCTGATCGTCATCGCCTCTCCCAGGGTCATAGACCAATCGGTGTCCGAGCGCCAGTGGATGCCGGCGAGCACACCGTGGCCGAAGCTGACGTTTCGCGCCAGCTTGTTGAGTTCGCCACCGACGGTGATCTGGACGGCGTCCGAGCCGGTGTAGGGCCCGAGCGATAGGCCATCGCTCGACGGCACCTGCGGATTCGGGATTACGTAAGTTTCGTCGAAGAAAAACTTCAGAAATGTGATGCAGGCGCCGGCCACCGTTCCATGACCCGTGGGGTAGGAGGGATGGGTCGGCGAACCCTCTGGGAAAGGCTGCGACAGCAGATAGGTGCCGTACTTGCTGAAGCTCTGCGCCACCGCCTGCGAGTTCAAAACATTCTTGTTCAACTTGGCGTCGATTTTGCTCTGGTTGCCCGTGAGGATCTGGTGCAGGACGCCTCCGCCCGACTCAGGACGATGAGTCAGGTGAACCAGCCACTTCTGGTACCACACCCGAGCTAAAGCGCGAGCCGCAGCCTCTCCTTGCGAGGCCGCGTAATCCGGACCGCCGAAGGTCCCGAAGCCATTTTGCGTCTTGGAGCCGATGTAGGGATTGCCTGGGTTCGGCGGCGCCTTCAGAGTAGTCAGCACCAGGAACGCTATGAGGTGGCCCTGAAACAGCACATCAGAGTGCGTCCATGCTGATAGACCGCGCCCGTCATGCAGGTAGCGGCGAGTCGGATCGACTTGATTGGTGAGTCCGGTGCTGACTCCATTCTGAACCTGCAGGAAAGTTGTGGTGTCCGTCATGTAGTCGATGTTCGGCAGGTACGTATTCATCAGCTGGTCAATCGGCTGCTGGCCAAAGCTAGTGGGAGTGATCATGAACTGCGACATATACGGACCAATCGTTTCCCCGGGGAAATTGCCGCGGAACAGCAGATCGGGAGTGACGTTCCCAAGGCTGTCTCTTGGGCCACGGTAGTCTGGCAAGGTGGTCAGTTCCGCGGCTGCGGCAATGGCCGTGGCGTTCGTGGCGTAGTCCGTGAAGGCTACGTCGCGCAACAGAGATGCCCAGTATGTCTCGATCAATTGCGCACCGTAGGCCGCGCTAGCGATCTGGTCGAACGGAGGCACGACCGCTAGACCGGTCAGATCAGCGGGGGACGGAGCATTGCCGAACTGCACCGAGTCGAGACCTTCCATATCGAAAGCGTAGGCGCCCTGGGGACCGTTCTCGGTGCGCGTGCCGCCAATGATCATGGCCTCGAAGTCGCTGTTCTTGCCGCTCTTCAGCGCCTTCTTGAAAGAAGCCCACGCAGCCGGATTCACCACTCCGATATCGTCTTGCAGCAGGCCCTTGCTATAGCTTGCGGAATGGTCGGGATAGCGGTTCTCGTCGCCGTTTGTCGTGTGCGGCGGAACTTTAACCAGAGAGTCGGTGGTGGCCGCGCCGAGGCGAAGGGCGAGGGACTTCACCACCCGCGGGTTGAGGCCCGGCGCCGAAACGCCGCTAGAACCGTTGGCCTCACTCGACTGGGCGAGAGCAGCCGGGGCCTTGCCCAGAATACCAGCCGCCATGGCGGCGCCGCCTAACTTTCCGAGAAAGCGGCGGCGGCTGGAGGAGTGGACTGCAGTCTCACTAATTTTTGGGGAAGCGGAAGCCTTTGGCGAACGATCGATGGAGCGATCATCTTGCGGTGCGCTCATACCTTGCTCCTGGGTGAGAGATTTAAGAACTGCTGGCGGAGGACTCGGAGTCTTAGGGTCACAAGTCCGTTGGCACCGGAATTCTAGCAGGCCGATGCAAGCTTGCCGAGCCAGTCAGTGATACAGGCGGGTTTACGCTGCCAGCATCGCCGGGTCAAGTGGACTAATTACTCTGGCCATGTAATTAAGGAGCGCTGGTTGCGCCGGCGCGTCTGAATTTCTTCACCCCAGCCAGGAAAGCTCCTGTTCCGTGCGGCGCAGGCCGCCGACGGTGCGCAGGAAAATCTGCTCCAGCGTCATCTTTTCGCCCGATGGCGTCGCCACTTGACCCGAGCCATTGCCGGAGTCGTTTCCCGGTACGGCGGGCGTTTGCGCCTCCACGCCGGCGCGCAGCTCTTCCAGCGATCCCTGCGCCACCAGACGTCCCCGATGAATGATAGCGACGTGGCTGCAAAGCCGCTCTACGATCTCGAGCACATGCGAGGTGAGAAAAATCGTAGCCCCGCGTGCGATCATGCCCTGCAGCATCGCCTTCAACGTTCCGGCGGCGATCGCGTCCACGCCTTCGAACGGTTCGTCGAGGAACAAAACTTTCGGACCATGAATCACAGCCGCCGCCATGGCCAGCTTCTTTTGCATGCCGTGCGAATAGTCGGTGACCAGCTTCTTTGGCTGATCGGCGAGCTGCATGAAGTCGAGCAGTTCCGCGGCGCGCTGGGCCGCGGTCTCGCGGTCGAGTCCGTACATGCGCCCCGCGAAGTTCAGGAATTCCGATCCGGTCAGCCGCCCGAACAGTGCCATGCCTTCAGGCACAACGCCGATCTGCCGCTTCACTTCGACAGGATTTGTTTCCAGATCCAGCCCGAGAATTTCGATACGCCCCGAACTCGCCGCCAGCAGCCCGGTTAGCATCTTGATGGTTGTCGATTTTCCCGCCCCGTTGGGGCCGAGGAAGCCGAAGAATTGTCCGGGCGCCACGCGCAGGTCGACGTTGTCGACTGCGACCAATTCTCCGAAGCGGCGAGTCAAGCCCAGAGTTGAAATTGTGGGAGCGGCGTCCATGAAACTTCTGAATCTAGCATACCCACCGCCAGCCGCGGCTATTGTTTCTCCTTCGCGGGCGCTTCCTTCTTTTCCGCAGGCTTTTTCTGCATGTCTTCCGTCCACGGCGGTGTGATGCCGATAAATCGCGCGTACGCGATCGATTGTCCCAGGTGCTCAGCGGCGTGACGCACGATGAACAGCAGAATACCGCGCTGGGTATTCTTGCCGCCGAACCAGTCCAGACTCTTCTCGAGATCGGCATCGGGCATGGCTGTGATCGCTTTTTTGGCGTGGGCGAACGAATCTTTCAGAGTGGCGATGACCTTGGTCTTGTCGCTTGTCGACTTTTCGAATCCTTTGACGTCAAAACCCGCGGGAGGAGGAGTGCCGACGAGTTTGTAGAGGTTGTAGTTGGCCGCGCTCACATGCAGGAACACTTCGGCGAAAGAACGCACATCCGGCGAAGGCCTCCACGAAAATTTCTCAGCCGGGATCGCCTCGGCGAGCCGGTTGAATTTGTCTTCCTGGATCATGACTTCCGCCAGCACTTCCGAGCGATAGCCTGTAACGCCGGGAGTGCCGTCTTTGTAAGGATTGACCTGCGCTGTTGTGTGAACTGCCGAAACTGTGAGCACAAGCAAGAACAATACCGTCGAGATGCGTCTCATGATTTTCTCCTTGTATCCGATGATCCTAGCTGTTGCGGTTGGAATCTCATTATAAGTTCTCAGCTGTTGTCCCGAGCGTCCCTGCGATTCTAAAGCCCTGGAGGCCGCTGCTCCACCACGCCAAAAGCCCGCTCCAGCGCGAGCCCGGCACTGCCCAGCGTACCCTCGTCGAAGAGGTGTCCGATCAGAGTGACGCCATGCGGCACGCGGCGCGGCGGCGAGAAAGTAGGCACTGGATGGTTTGGGTCGGGCGCCCAATCGCTCCGGGCTTTGGCCACCTCAAGGAAGCCCGCGCGCAGCGTGAGCGACGGATGCCCGGTGAAGTTAGTAAGGGTCAGCATCTCATCGCGCAGGGAAGGCACCAGAAGTAAGTCAACCTCTGAGAACACGCGAGCCATCTCTTCGGCAACCTTGCGCCGGAAGCGGTCGGCCTGGACGAAGTCGACTGCCGAGAGGAAGCGGGCCTCGCGAAAAATGTTGGGCCATGCGTCGGGAACTTGAGCTTTGAGTTCATTCAGCCCGCCGCTCAACGTAAGCTCCTCGAACGCGGCTGCCGCCTCGGCAAAAAGAATCACGTCGAGCGAGTCATAAGGCCAGTTAGGGATCGACACCTCCACTGGAACCATGCCAACCTTCTTGACCACCTCGAGAGCAGCACGGTCCACGGCAGTAGCGGGAGCTGCATTCATCCAACGCGGAAAGTAGCCGACGCGAAGTCCTTGCACGCTGGCGCCGGCATCGAAATCAAGTTTGCTCAGCACGCTCGCCAGGTCTCCAGTGTCGGGCCCGGAGATGGCGTGCAGCACCAGCATCGCATCCTCGACCGTGCGAGTCATGGGGCCAAGCTTGTCGAGCGACCAGCATAAAGTCATCGCGCCAGTGCGCGCTACGCGGCCATACGTGGGCCGCAGTCCGGTAATCCCGCACCGCATCGAGGGGCTTACGATGCTGCCGCCGGTCTCGCTCCCGATCGCAAAAGCGACTAGTCCCGCGGCGGTAGCGGCACCCGGCCCAGCGCTTGACCCGGACGCTCCTTCTTCCAGAAGCCACGGGTTCATCGTCTGCCCGCCGAACCAGATGTCGTTGAGCGCCAGTGCGCCCAGGCTCAACTTGGCGACCAGCACCGCTCCGGCTTCATGCAACCGCTTCACCACGACGGCATCGCTGGCAGGCACGCGATTGCGAAAAGGCTCGGCGCCATACGTGGTGCGGATTCCGGCGGTGTCAAGAAGATCTTTGCCGCCCCACGGGATGCCGTGCAGCGGCCCTCGATACTTTCCGGTAGCGATTTCTTCGTCAGCCTTCCTGGCCTGTGTCAGCGCCAACTCGCGCGTCAGTGTAATGACGCAGTGCAACTTGGAATCGAACTCCTCGATCCGCTTCAGGTAAATGCGCGTGAGCCGGTCGGAAGTCAGCTTGCGCTGCTCGATCCAGCGCGCGAGCTGGGTCACGGAAGCGAAGGCAATGTCCTCGTCACGCGCGGGCAGCGGGCCGGGATCGGCGCTGCTTCGGATAAACCGGTCGCGATCAGGGCCGGCCTTCAGGCCGGGCAACATAGGATTCCAGCGTGACGCCGGCGCGAGCGTTGATTCCAGTGCGACCTTGCGCGGTCCGGTGCGCCGCTCGTAGAGCGCCGCCATGGTCTGGCGCCAACTGCTTGCCGCCATCGCACGCTCCGGCGCAGTCAACTCAAACTGTACCAGCTTCTCCGCCTCGGCAAATGTGGAAGACGAGACCTCGGGTCCAACAGCAGGCCCCGCGCCGAATGCCGGAGGCGCCCCGGGCGGCAGATCGGAAGGCTGTTGCGCAAAGCTACGGTACGCGGTCGCCGCCGCCAACAGCCCAAGGGATGTCTGAGTAAGGAACTGCCTGCGCGAGTTCGACATGAATCCTCCGACAGGCATTGTAGCTGCTGAGCCGTTGCGGAATTGTCATCCAACAAAACTCCGACCCACAACAGAAATGCCCTGACTTTGATGTCAGGGCATTTCGCACAATGGAACCCAAGCGCTCTAGAACAAGTTCCACAAGAACTGGTTGTAGACTTCGTGGTGAAACTGCACTTCCGGAGCCTTGACGAAGGTTCCGAGAGATCGCGGGCAACGGTCCGCCGCGGCCTTCTTCAGTTCCGCGTAGCGTTCCTTCACATCCTCGCCCAGAAGTTTCGTCGTCCACTCCGCTTTGCGGAAGTTCGCAAGCGCGTCGTAGATATTGTCAGGCAGGTAGCGCTCGGCCTGGCGCAGGTTCTTGATCTTCGAGGTCTCGCCGTCGATGCCGCTCTTGAAGATCGCCAGCATCACCAGGTACGGGTTCGCATCAGGAGCGACCGAGCGCACTTCCACGCGCATGCTTTTTTCATTTCCGATTGGAATGCGAATCATTGACCCGCGGTCGACGGGTGAAGCTTTGAGTTGATTCGGCGCCTCAAAGTGCGGATCGAGGCGGCGATAAGCATTCACGCTGGCGTTGAGCAGCAGGCAAATGTCGTTGCCATGCGTAAGAATGCGATCCAGAAACGCCCAGCCCATCTTGCTGAGCTTCTCTTCGCCCTTGGCGTCCCAGAACAGATTCTTGCCGTTCTCGCTGATGGAAACATTGGTGTGCATGCCGCTGCCATTCACGCCCACCACCGGCTTGGGAAGAAACGAAGCGGTCAGCCCCATATTCGTCGCCACTTGCCGGCAGATCAGCTTGTAAAGCTGAATCTGGTCGGCAGCCGCGACGACTTCGCCATATCCGTAGTTGATTTCGAACTGCGAAGGCGCAACTTCTGGATGATCTTTTTCATTCTGGAAGCCCATCGCACGCTGCACTTCCGCAGTCGTGTCGATAAACGTGCGCAGCGGATCGCCCGGCAGCGAGTGATAGTATCCGCCGGTGTTGACGTAGTCGAACTTAAGGGTTTCGTGATAACGGCGTTCGGCGTCGGAGCCTTTGAACAGGAAGCCTTCGATCTCGTTGGCGGCGTTGAGCGTGTAGCCTTTTTTCTTGTGCAAATCCTCGGCATAGCCCTTCAGCACGCCGCGAATGTCGGCCGAGTACGGCGTTCCGCCCTTGTCGATGACCTCGCCAAATACCAGCACTTTGCCGGAGCCGAACACATCCGATGGCGCCCAGTAAAACGCTGCCCAGTCGATCCCGAGCCGCAGATCGCTCTCCCGCTGTGCCGTGAAGCCGCGAATCGACGAGCCGTCGAAGGTCAGATTGTCCCAGCTCTTGATCAGGAACTTCTTGTCGTAATCCAGCATGTGCAGCCGGCCTTCCAGATCGCTGAAGAGCACGGTCACGGCCTTGATCCGCTTCTCATCGGTCAAATACTTCAGCCGCTTCTCCTGGATTTTGCCGATCGGCACCCGGTTCCGGCGCTGCTCCTTCGCCTCCAGATTCAGCTCTTCCAGTTCGTCGTAGGTGAGTGCCAGGAAATTACGCAGTTCGTTGGGCATGGATATCCTTCAATCTCCTATTCGTTTCAATACGAATGACGTCGGTAAGCAACCGCACGGACACAGACAGTTGAATGGCCTGGTTTCAACAAGGAAGAATATCGCGAGTGCCGGGCCGCGGACAATCGAAAAAGCTAATGCCCGGCATAAAAGAGATTTATCCGCCAAACGCCATCCCTGAGATGCCAATCTCAGGGGATTCCGCTGAACGGGCGTGTGCCGGCGGAGTCGTTACCGGTCGAAGAAATAGCGGATGTGGATTTCTGTTGATCGACCCATTCGCGGATCCGCTGATCGAGAACGTCCAGTGGGAGCGCGCCGCCGCCGAGGACTTCATCGTGGAAGGCACGAATGTCGAACTTCGCTCCAAGCTGATCTTTCGCATACTGGCGAAGCTTGAGAATTTCCAGCTGTCCGAGCTTGTAGGCCAGAGCCTGTGCGGGCCAGGCAATGTAGCGGTCAACTTCGGTCTGAACATTGGGTTCATCCATGGCGGTGTAACGATGAAAGTAAGCCACCATCTGATCGCGGGACCAATGCTTTTCGTGGACGCCGGTATCAACGACCAGCCGGACAGCGCGCCACATCTCGTTTTCCAATCGCCCATAGTCGCTATAAGGATCCTGGTAGCGGCCTACCTCTTTGCCGAGGCGCTCTGAGTACAGAGCCCAGCCTTCGACGAAAGCGGTGTAATCTTCGTACTTCCGGAACTGGGGCAGATCCGGCAACTCCATCGCGAGAGAAAGCTGGAGGTGGTGCCCCGGGATTCCCTCGTGGTAGGCGATTGCCTCGACATTCAGCAAGAGGCGGTGCTCGGGATCCCATTCATTCACGTTGATATGGCCGGGGCGCGAACCGTCTGCGGTGCCATCGGTGTAGTCAGCTGGGACTGCGTCCTTGGAATGCGAAGCTTCCATGGGAATGACTGTGAGCTTGTTCTTGGGAAGACGGCCAAAGAGCTTGGGAAGTTCGGGCTCCATTTCGTGAACGTAGTTGGTGTACAGGTCGAGCAACTGCTGGCCGGAAGTGGCATAGAAATGCCGCTCGTGCTTGATGTGGTCGTTGAGGCTGGCGAGGTCCTTGAAACCGAGCTTGTGCGCAAGGGCGAGCATTTCCGCTTCGATCGCATCCACTTGTTTGAGGCCGAGAGCGTGAATCTCCTCCGGCGTCATGTCAGTGGTGGTCATGCGTCGGATTTCGAGGCGATAGCGGTCTGCTCCGTCAGGCAGGGACCATATGCCGGGTTCGACGCGGCCCTTCGGAACGTATTCCTCGCGGACGAAGGCGGAAAATCGGAGATAGGCGGGTAATACAGCTTCCTTAACTGCGGCAAGTCCGGCTTCGCGCAACCGCTTCTGATCGGAAGCGGAGATGTCCTTTGGGAAATTCGAAAAGGGCGGGGCGAAGGTGGACGCTTCCGGCGTCTGGGAGGCCACAGTCTTGCACTGATCCACGACTTTCTCCAGCAGAAAACGGGGAGGCATCAGTTTGTCGTCCATGCCTTTGCGCATCTGGGTGATGGTCTGATCCAGGACACGAGGTATCTGGCGGAGGCGGGAAATATAGTCCTCATAATCTTTGACCGATTGGAATGAGAGCACGGGGACGAGTTCGGGCAACCAGATCTGGACACCGTTCTGTTGATCCACGGGCATTTCCCAGGGTTTGAAGCGCGCGCCTTCCAATTGCATCTTGAGATCACGAACCATCAGAGTTTTGTTGAGGGCCTCCTGCTCGGGAAACCCGGAAGTGTCGATGGCTTCCAAGCGAACGAGAAAGCGCTGAGCCTCCTGAAGATCCTTATCGATGGCCTCTGGAGAGAGGTCGTCGAGTTTGTCGTTCCAGCGCTTGTCTCCCAGGAAGGAGGCCATGATAGGGCTGGTGCGCAGCTTGTATTCCCATTGCTCGGCCAGAAGATCGTTGAGCCCCTTGCGCCGGCTTTCCACCGGGGACACAGCCTGTGGCATGCTCAGCCCGCAACAAAACGTGAGCACGAAAACAATCAGACAAATTGGTTTCGCTATTGAAAGCATGGGCTCCTCCCGTACAGCGCGATTCGATAGCTTCCTGGAAAATGTGCGGCTCTCGTCTCAGGTCAAGCCCAACCCCTGGCCGGGCATTAGCCGGATAATCACACCCAACGCAGTCAGCACGGCGGCAAAGTAAACGGTCGTGGCGCGGCTGGGGCGCGCTGGCAAATTTCCGGCAAAGAATACTTGATATCCAAATCCCAGTGCTACGAGAAAGAACATATTCTGTCCCAGCACCAGCCCAAGAGCAACACACGCAATCAGCAAGACGATGCGTTCCGTTTTGCTCAAGGCCAGCGCGGCCTGGCCGCCATCAAGGGCCCAGACAGGAATCAGGTTCAGCAGATTCAGAACCGCACCGATTCGCGCCAGTGCCGCCCAGAACGGATTCCCCGTCTGCGACCAGAGCACCGCACACGCCAGCGCTGCCAGAAATCCCGCCAATGGTCCAGCCAGGCTGACGTGGGCACGTGTTGCCAGCGAGACGCCCATCGCCTGCCAGCGCACGTAAGCTCCCAGGCCCGGCAGAAACACGGGCATGTCCGCCGGCAGGCCGCGGCGCTTGATGTCAACGAAGTGGCCCATCTCGTGGATCAAAATCAGCACCGCGAAGCCGATCCCGAACTTTACTCCGGAAGCAGCCGAATAGATCCCAACGAAAGCCACAAAGCTCAGCACGGACGTCCACCTGAATCGCGGTGCCGGCGAACTTCTGCTCTTGTCGGCCAGCACTCCGATTGAACCAGCCGATCCCATCGGCTGAGCCCATTGGTTTTCACTCCGTGCAGGCCGTCGCCTCGCATCATCAGCAGCAGGAGTCGCTTGTGCGTGTTGCTTGATCCAGTCGGCTTGTTTCGAGCTGGGCGGCAACAGCTGGAGCGCGGTCAGCCATTTCTCCCGCGCATCTTGTAACTCTCCGTTGTTCTCCAGCGCTTTCGCTTCCGCGGACAGGCGCTCCAGTTCCTCGGAGTGTACGAGCGCGTGGCACTGGTCGCACACCAGCGCTCCCGGCGCTAGCTCGCGTGAGCAGCGCTGGCAATTGCGGATCAGCTCTGGGTTGGTTGTAGACACGACTGGAACTCATCCATAAGCAAGCGATCCGCGCCACGACCCGAAAGGCACCATCTAATGACTCGAAGCGGAGGCTTGCTCCCCTGCGCTTGTCTCTCAAAGTAGAACGCTACACCAAGCGCGAGGATAAGAGCCGCCATCCCAAACAGCGTAAGTGCCGGAGTGCTGTTGGGCTCAAGGACGATGACCTTTCTCGCCATCGCAAACAAAGCCACTTCGAGGACCAGCCGAACATGGATGACATCCTTCTTGACATATGCCTTCAGGGTCTCCAGTAACTCAACCCCGATAAGGATCAGCAAGAAAAACGAGAAGATCTCGAGCAGACCTTGCACCTGGATGAGAAACCTCGGAGGCTTCCAGATCTCGTGTCCAATCAGGAAACCCAGATCGACGGTGGAAAGCACGACAACGACAATCAGCAGCACTGCCAGTACGAAAGCGACAAGCTTTTGAGCCTTGGTCAACAAGATTTCCATGTAGTTCCCGTCCAGAGAGACTAGGGTTGGGTTGGAGCGAACGGTCCGTAGATTCCAAACGGCTTGCCCTCGGCAATTCTCCAGGCGATTCTCATTCCAAAAAAGAGAATCAACAGTCCCATCGCTCCCCATCCGGGACTGCTCCGAAGCTGAATGAACGGAGACGCCAGCCCGATCAGTGCCACCCGTCCCAGCCAAGTACCTAAGTTCACTGGTGGCCTCTCCGCTCTTGGCGCAGGCGCCGAGGGTCGCTGTCCGGATTCCTGCTCCAACTGGCGCTGCTCGTCCGCAAGTTTCTGTTGCTGAACCTGTCTTTGATGCTTCTTTTCATCGGCGAAATGAATCCAGATAGGAACCGCCGCCATCGACACCGCCGCGTAGGTCAGCAAAGCCGCGGCAATCTGGTAGCGTCTGCCGCCCACTCCGTTGGATCCTTTCATCATGGCCGTGCCCACCAGCCATCCCACTCCAATCGACATGTAGCTGATTACCCAGCCCTGCAGCAGGATTGCGATCAGCGCGTACCCAATCAGCCCCACGACCGCCCCGCCAATGCCATACGCGAGAGCGCGCACATACGTCGCATGCCTGTCCGTGTCGATTGTGCTGCGCATCTTTTCCGCACAGCCCGGACATGCCCGAGCTGCATTCACCCGGTAGTAAGTCCCACTCAACGGCTGCTGGCAGAACTGGCACAGATTGCTTGCCGGCTTCGTCGCATACTCAGCCGTGCCAAACTGCGGCGTGGGATTGCTCAAACTGTCATTCATGGCCCGCACCCATAGTACAGCAGCCCGGCATCAGGGAATGGAGTATTCACGTGAGGGTCGGTTACGGAAATGTATATGTGGGGACAGCCGCCCTCGGCTGTTGGGTCGAGCGAAGCGAGGCAGAGCCGTGCTGGCGTTGCGAAAGAACGCAACGTCCTTTCAACAGCCTCATGCGCAAAGTATTGGCGGGCGCGCCCCTTTACGGCAGCAGACCATAAACATCCAGCTCGTCCTGGGTGCCGACATACACTTTCCCATTCGCCACAGTTGGCACCACGAACTTGAGAGCCGGACCAGCGGCGTCTCGGGTGCCCTTTTGAGTGCTGTCGTAAAGTTCGCGGGAAATACTGGCGCCATCGAAGGCCCGCAGGACCGCATTGCCGTTACTGCCAAATTTGTCTGTTTCCACGATCCAGACGATTCCATTGCTGTTCCCGTTGGCGGAGACCGTCGGCGAACCGCCCGGGTATCCAAAATGCTTGTTCGATTGCGCAGCCGGAATGGTGGAAATCAAGCTGTTCTGTATGCTGAATTGCATTGGGTAGCCAAGCGAGGCGGAATAGTAGACCTGCTCTTGCCAGTAGGCCGGACCGGCGGCCCTGCTGCCCGATCCCTCGACCTCAGTCCCTATGGTCGCCGGCAGCGTGAGCAAGTTCTGGTTTACGGTCGTGTTGAATCCACCTAAAGCATCTCGATTGAGTTCGTAAACCGTACTGCCTTTGCCTCCCGCCAGCATTACGTGAGGATAAAGACCGACCTGATCCGGCAACAGCATCACTCCGCCCGAAGCCACATCCCAATCCATAAGGTTCAGGTTCGCCTCATCCAAAGGAGTAAAAGAATCGCCGAGCGATAGCACGCCATCCGTCGCAGTGAGCTTTAGAACGCTGTCGCCGTAATCGGGCCCGCCCGTGTCGCCGTCGAATGTCCCGTTCCCGGTGCTGAAGAAAATGTTGCCGCTGGCATCTGCCGCGAGTCCGCCGCCACCCTGCCATATCCCGCCGTCGATGCCGTCGGGCGTGGTGCTGAATACACCGGACTGTTGCAAAGTAGTTTCGTTGTATCCGATCACCCAGCCGTGCCATGGCGTGTCGTCACAGTGCGAAGCCCACGAAATATAGACCACGCCGTTCTCCAGGAGCAATGCAGAGCGTTGGTTCTCCGTCAAAGTATTGAAGCTTACCGTGCTGTTGCGTTGCGAGGGAATCGAAGCCTGGATCTGGACAGAATTCAGGATCGCGCCCGTCACAATGTCCACCGCATACAGCGTTTGATAATAGGTATATTTGCCGGTAGTCCCGGTCTTGGTCCTGGCCACCACGAACATCGTATTCGTCGCCGGGTCAATGACGGGAGTTGATGTGATGCCGACTAGCGGCGTGATATTCGTACAGTTAACGTCGGTCGTATTCAGCGCCTGGCCTTCGCCCAGCAAACTCGTTTTCCACAATGGCGAGGTAGCGATCCCGTCGGCGTCAAAAGCATAGACGCTGTCGTTTTCCGTTGCCGCATAAACGACGTTATACGTCCCTACGCCCGGTATCGCGATATTGGGAACATAGAGCGGCTGTGCGTAAAGCTGCCCATCCACGCTGCGGCTGAAGAGCTTTCCAAACTGAACCTGGTTCACATTGCCGGTGGTCAGCGCAATCTCATTCAAATTCTGTCCGGTGCGCATAGAGTCGTTCTTATTCGTGAATGTGCCCGAATAATTCGAGACCGCCAAAAACGCAACCGCAGTCTGCGTCAAATTAGCGTTGTTCGCCGCCTGAATCACATGCACCGCGCCCGTTGCAGGCGGCGTGTAAAGACCCAGGCTTGAAATCGTACCCACCGTACTATTCCCGCCCTGAACGCCATCCACTGACCATGTAACGTTGGTCGAAGTAACGCCATCCACCGTGGCGGTGAACTGCCGAGTCTGTATCGGTGTAATAGATCCCTGCCCCGGGCTGACCGTCACCTTGGTAGTCGCAACCACGCCCGTGCCGGTTAAGCTCACACCCTGCAGAAATCTGGGATCAGTGTCGTTGACCGTAATATTCCCGTTTCGCGAGCCGATAGCGGAAGGGAAGAACGTCACATTGATCGTGCAATTGGCGCCGGTGGCGAGCGAGGCGGGGCAGTTGTTCGACTGCGAGTAGTCGCCGCTGGCCAGGATGCTGCTGATGTTCAGCGCAGCAGTGCCGGTGTTCGACAGCGTGATCGTCTTCGACGTGCTCACCTTTCCCAGAGTTTGATTTCCGAAGCTCAAGGAACTCGGGGAGACGCTCGCGATAGTTCCGCTACTTCCCATTCCCGCTAAGAATACGACCTGTTGTGGAGCGCTATAGGCATTATCCGTGATCACGACCGTGCCGTTGCGGGACCAGGTTGCGGTCGGGGTGAAGGTAACCGTAATCGTACAAGACGATCCCGCCGCGACCGCGGCTCCAACGCAGTTGTTGGTTTGCGAAAAGTCTCCGTCGGCGTCAATCGCGGTGACCGTCAAGCTTGCGTTTCCAGTGTTATTTATGGTCACCGTCTTCGGCGAGCCGCTCTTTCCCACGAGCACTCCCGCAAAAGTGAGACTGAGAGGGTTAAGCGTGACGTCCGGAGCCACTCCCGTCCCGCTCAAAGGCACGGTTTGCGGGCTTCCCGCTGCGTTGTCGGCGATGCTGAGTGAGGACGTGCGGCTGCCCGTCTGGCTGGGAGTGAACTTTACGCTGAGGGTACAACTCGTATTCAGGGCCAGAGTACCTCCGCAGGTATTCGTTTGCGAGAAGTCCTTATTGTTGCCACCCGTGATCTTGATGCCCATCAATACCAAGGTTGCAGTGCCGGTATTGGTCAGCGTCACCACCTGCGCGCTGCTGGTTACGCCCACCGCCTGGTTGCCGAAATTCAAACTGGTTGGAGACAAAGTCACAACCGGTTGATTCGCCGGCGCCACCGAAACGACGTCAGAGGAACTGGATTCCGTCCAATGTTTATCTGCCGCTGTACTGGCTGACAGCAACGTCGACAATGCCAAAACAGCGCAGAGATGGGCGGACACACTGGCGCACTGCCAGGCAAACCTGTAGTTGGAACGCATAGACAGAAACCTCAAAGGTTCTTTGCAGCTTCGGGGGGCAGCTCGGGGGGGTGTCACTATTCTGCACTTGGGAGGCCGGCAAATCCAGTAAAAACTTATGTGTTGCCTGGTTACCACTGTGCAAGTTTCTGCATCATTCCCTTCTTCCCGGTGATTGTCTCGCCCTGCACGTGTGGGAGCGGGCACTCCCCTCCGCACGCTCAGGGCAGGCCTTTGCCCGCTTGCTTTTGACTTTGACCGGGAAGGAGCGCGAGGTTCAGGGGTGCGAATGCAGGGCACTCTGAAAGAAGAAAATCTACTGCCGGTGGGCCGAAGCTCCCGCCGCGATCTCGCGCAGCGCACTGACGAATCCCGCGGCCGCGTCCGGATCGGCCAGCGCTTCCAGGTGGACCGTAGCCGAGAACTGCGGCGACTCCGGTCGGAAATGCACTTGTAGGATGTCCTGCCGGCGCGCCGACATCAGCGCGTTTAATTCCGCGCTGGGGTCCCGCTTCCAGTGCGTCCGCGTGGTCAGGATAATGGGCCCGGGCTGGTATAAATCCCACTCCCGGTCGTTGCGCTTGCGCGATGAGATCCCCCGGTTGTGAGCGCTCCAGCGGTGCCGCATCACTTCCAGATGAAAGCTCGGGGAGCCTCCCAGATCCGCCTCGAAAGTGAGAGTTTCTTTCTGCCGGTGCCAGCAGCTGATCAGCCAGTGTACCGGCAGCGCTCGCGGTCTGAACTTCAGCGTTACCTGCGCGTTCTCGAACCAGCGCGAAGGAAAATGCAGCCGCGCCTGCAGATTGGAACTGCCCACCCAGTGCGACTCCAGGATGCGTCCTTTGCCGGCGCAAGCGGTCTGTACCCAGCGCAAGGCCGCCGCTCCCTTCTTTCGGTTGTAGGTGGAAAACACGAAGTACCACAGCCCCAACAAAGCGACCGAACCGGCCACGTCAATCAGCAGAAGGCGACTCACCACGCTTCCTTATGATGTTCATGGTACGTCCGAGGTTGCGGCGAAGCAAGGGGCCAATGGACCCAATTCATACGTTCCTGGCAGCCCACCTCAAATTAACTGTGGAAAACTGGCCCGCTGCACCGGCGCTGTCACGGGCCTCGCCGTCGGCTCCGCGTCGCCGCGACCCTTCTCAAAGCCAGCCATCGTGTCGCCGCCCAACCGCTACAATAGCCCGTGCCCTTCACCATTCGTGACTTCCAGCCCGCCGACTTTGACACGCTCTGGCACATCGATCAGCAGTGTTTTCCTCCCGGCATTTCCTATTCGCGGACGGAACTCAGTCTCTACATCCGCCGCCGCGGATCGTTCACGCTACTCGCCGTAGACGCCGCCCCAGCAGAAACGGTCGATCCCGATTCGGGAAACAGAAAGAAAGATTCTCCTCCGATCCCTTCGGCAAAATTCCCAGTAGCTGGTTTCATCGTTGGCGAAGCCGATCGCGCCTCCGGTCACATAATCACCATTGACGTGATCGCCGCTGCACGCCGCTCCGGCGTGGGATCGCTCCTCTTGCGCGCAGCCCAAGATCGTTTGCGCGCAGCGCATTGCCGCTCAGTCGAACTGGAAACCGCCGTAGACAACATCTCCGCCCTGTCGTTCTACAAACGCCACGGCTATAGCGTAATCAAAACGTTCCCGCGCTACTATTCAAACGGAGTAGACGCGCTGGTCCTGCAAAAGGATCTCGTCTAGCCGTTCTCAGTGAACTCTGCGGCTTTTCTTTGCGGCCTCCGCGATGAAGGGTGTTCGCCCGCCGTGCGATGCATTTGCACTTTCCCTCCCGCACCAGCTACCTTGCCATGTGATGAAAGTAGCCATCCAAGGCGAACGAGGATCCTTCAGTCACGAAGCCGCCGAGCGAATGCTGCCGCGCTGCACCATCGTTCCTTGCGCCCGCTCCGCCGAAGTATTTCTCCGCGTGCAGCATGGATCGGTAGCCGCCGCCGTAATCCCCATCGAGAACTCATTGGCAGGCACGGTAGCCGAGCACGCCGATCTTCTCCTGTCGCATGAAGTATTCATTCAAGGGGAATTCCTGCTGCGCATCGTGCACCACCTGATCGCCGCCCCCGGCGTGAAGCTAAGCGCCCTGCGCAAGGTGTTCTCGCACCCGGTTGCGCTCGATCAGTGCCGTAACTTCTTCCGCCACCATCCGCGGATTGAGCCAGTCCCGTTCTACGACACCGCCGGCAGCGTAAAGCACGTGGTAGCCAATCGCCTTTCCGATGCCGCCGGAATCGCCAGCCGCCACGCCGCTCGCGAATACTCCGGCAAAATTCTCCAGGCCGGCATCGAAGACGACAAACGCAACTTCACCCGCTTCTTCCTGATTCGCAAGTCGACGCCGAAAACGGGAACAGCCGCACGTCAGAAGGGAAGCCCAGCCTCCGCACCCGGCTACCAGCGGCTGATTCCGCGCGGCGCCAACAAAACGTCCATCGCGTTCAAAGTAAAGAACCTGCCCGGAGCCCTTTTCAAATCGCTCAGCGTCTTCGCTCTCCGCGACATCAGCCTGAGTAAGATCGAGTCTCGCCCCCTGCGCGGACGCCCCTGGGAATACGTCTTCTACGTAGACTTCCTCCGCGGCGACGACGAACCCGCCCGCAACGCCCTCCGCCATCTAAGCGAAGTCGCGGAGTTCGTCAAAGTCCTGGGAATCTACCCTGCAGCGTAACGGGCATGTAAGGAGGGGCATGTGGCGACGGCCGCCTCGGCCGTCCAGCTAAGCGTACGCCGTACGAATGTTCCAGTTGGAACACTCAGGCACGAATGTTCAAGTCGGAACATAGCTCCAAAAGCGCTAGGACTTACCCTGTGTCCCCCGTGCCCTCTGTGTTAAAGGTTTTTTCCGGCCGCAGCAAGGGGAACAGAATTACGTCGCGGATAGTGTGCGAATCGGTCAGCAGCATGCACAGCCGGTCCACGCCCACACCCACGCCGCCGGCAGGCGGCATCCCATACGACAGCGCCCGGATGTAATCCTCATCCATCTGGTGCGCCTCATCGTTACCCCGCTCGCGCTCCTTCAATTGCGCCTCAAACCTCTGCCGCTGATCTTCCGGGTCGTTGAGTTCGCTGAAGCCATTCGAGATCTCCATCTGTCCCGCGAAAATTTCCCAGCGCTCGGTCCACTCCGGCTCGTCCGGCTTCTGCTTCGAGAGCGGCGACACCGCGGTAGGGAACTCATAGATGATCGTCGGCTGATCGAGATGCGCCTCCGCAACTGCCTCAAACAAACTCGCAATCGTCTTGCCCACAGGCTCCTTCGGATCGTACGCCATGTGTGCGTGCGCCTGATTGAAGCGCTCAACCAGCGCCTTGACTCCATCGTGAGAAGCGAAGTCGCTCAGAACTGGCTTCGCGCCCGCCGTGTCTGGCCAGTAATGAATGATCGCCTCGCGCATGGTCATCCGCTTCCAGTTCGCCCAGTCGATCTCGGTATCGCCCCATTTCGTTTTCGTTCCCCCCGTTACATCGATCGCGGCCTGTGTGATCAACTCCTGCGTGAGATCCATCACGCCCTGATAGTCGGTGTAGGCCTGGTAGAACTCGAGCATGGTGAACTCGGGATTCCAGCGCCAGCCCAGGCCTTCGTTGCGGAAGTTGCGGTTGATTTCGTAGACGCGATCGAACCCGCCCACCACCAGCCGCTTCAAGTAAAGTTCCGGCGCAATGCGCAGATACAAATCCATGTTGAGCGTGTTGTGGTGTGTCACGAACGGACGCGCCACCGCCCCACCCGCGATGGGCTGCATCATCGGGGTCTCGACCTCGATGAATCCGTGGGCTTCCATCGTGCGCCGCAGTGACTGCACCAGCTCGCTGCGCTTCAGAAAAACTTCCCGCACCTCAGGATTGACCACCAGGTCGACATAGCGCTGCCGGTAGCGCAACTCGACGTCACTAAGCCCGTGAAACTTTTCGGGCAGCGGCAGCAGGTCTTTACTAAGAAAGGTAATCTCCTCCACATGGACGGTCAGCTCGCCGGTGCGCGTGCGAAACAAATATCCGCTGACGCCGATATGGTCGCCGAGATCGAGCAGCTTGTACAACTCGAAGCCCTGGTCGCCGACTGCGTCTTTCTTCACGTAAATCTGCAGCCGCTTGCCATCCTGCTGCAGATGACAGAAGCCAGCCTTGCCCATCAGGCGAATCGCCATGATCCGTCCGGCCACACGCACGTTGACGCGCGGATTTTCGAGTTGCTCCGCAGTCTTGTCCGAATAGTCCGCGAGGATCTGCGGAATGGTGTGCGTGAACTCGTACTTGCTGCGGTACGCGAGCTGGCCAAGCGCCTCGATCTGTTTCACCTTCTGGCGCCGCAGTTCGTAAACATTTTCGTCGAATGCCAAGAGAGTCCTTTGACAGCAAATTGCGCCTCATTTTGCGCAGAGGTCGATGAAACGTTGAAACGCGATTATAAACAACCCGCGCCTGGAGGTGCGCCGCCGACCCGGGTCAAGAAAGGCCGCTTGCGTTTACCGATGTACTATGGTACATTGGTACCAATGACGGATGATTCTAAACTGCTGGTGGAACGGGTGCAGACCGGCGTGCGCATGGAGAAGCGCCTGCTCAAAGTCCTCAAGGCTTTCGCCGAATACCACGACATGACCCTCGGCGATTTATTGGAGGGCATCGTACTTCATGCCATCGATGGCAAGACGCCGTTCAGCCCGGCCTCGCTCGAACGCATTCAGGAGTTGAAGCGGTTTTACGATTTTGACCTCGATTCCAGCGCCAGCCACCGGCTGAAAGAAATCAAGGCGAGGCCAGGGCGGAGGCGAAGCGCAGAGAAATAGTCCCTCAGGGGCTAAAGCCTGCATCATTGTTCGCGCGAGGCGGGACGCCTGAAGGCGTGCCCTGATACGAATCTGAAGCCGGGAGCAGCTATGACCGATCAACGTATGAGAACCGCTCTTACCGGATTGCAATGGACCCTAGGTCTTGTGATTCTGATTGAGGCGGTCTTGTTTGTGATGCCGAGCGCCGCCCATGACTTCGCCAAGACGCACCTGCCGGATATCGTGCGGCAGGTTCTGGGATGGGGCGAAATCGTCGGCGCCGTCCTGTTGCTGATTCCGCGGACGGCTGTGCGCGGCGCCTGGTTCCTGGCGGGGATTTTTGTTCTGGCGATTGTCGTCCATGTGCTGCACGGGACGTACAACGTTGGGAATCTCGTCATCTACACCGCGGCGGCCTGGGCGGTCGCGAGTGGCAAGGGATAGAAACTTTGGAGTTGGGGGCGAGAGCGTCTTGCCGCCGGGACGGTGGCGCTGCTCCAGGACAGACGCCCAATCCAAGAGGTCTGCTGAAACGCAGGCCTTGAAGGTCTGCTCCACCTGCTGGCGCTCCCGCTAAATTCTATGAGCAATAAAGAACTGATCCGCCGCTTCGAGAACGATGCGCTTCCCGGAGACACTGTTTCCATCACGCCGATCACGTACACCTGGCGTTTGCTTATCTTTGCCAGTATCCGGTTCTACGGGCCTTGGAGAAATTTGCCGGCGCACTGAAGCGATTCGCAGACTGCCCGCGGGAAGCCGAAGCTTTACAACGAGACGATCACCTGCGCTTATTTCTTCCTGATCCGCGAACGCATGGTTCGCGCTGCCGGCGTGGACTGGGAAGAGTTCGCCAGCCAGAATCCAGAGCTGCTGGTTTGGAAGGATGGTATATTGAACCGCTACTATCACGAGGTCACGCTCAAGTCCGACTTAGCCCGGAGCGTGTTCGTACTCCCCGATAAATGTCTCGAACTTTCAACAATCCTTCCTTGAAGTCGTCCTCCATCGGCGGTAACATTGCGTGCTCGACAGTTTCTCGCAAGTTAAGGCGTTGAAGGCTCACTATGCCTCAGAACTACGTTCCCATCTTTATCTTCATCGCAGTCATCGGCCTAATTCTTCCGCTCACGCTGCTGGCGGCGAAGCTGGTCCGCCCGGACAACCCCAGCAAGACCAAGCTGATGCCCTACGAGTGCGGCATCGATCCCATCGACAGCGCCCGCGGACGCTACACCGTCCGCTACTACATTGTCGCGATCCTGTTCGTGGTGTTCGATGTGGAAACTATTTTTCTCTTCCCCTGGGCGGTCAAGTTCAAGGCGCTCGGCATTTTTGGGTTAGCGGAGATGCTGATCTTCCTCGTCATCCTGATCGCCGGATATATCTGGGTTTGGAAAAAAGGCGCGCTGGAATGGGTGTAACGCCTGCCCTGCCCAAGCAGACTGATCGAGCTTCGCTCGACCGGACAACCGAGGGCGGTTGTCCCCTCACGAGTATCTCCGCCAACCGAGCTACTACCGTTATGCCTTGACAAATGTCGTCAGGCCGCGTCGTTTGCGCTCGCGAAGCTGACACTCACGCAAGGTTTCTGCGAGCGCCTCGAGGTTCGGAACGGCGTAAATGTAGAACCTCTCAAGTTCCGCATCCGACGTAGAACAAGTGCAGCGACGCTTGACCCAATAACCGCATTCCGAGTGGTTTGTCCAACTCGAAATGGTCAATCCGGAACAATTCCAGACTCTCCTGACGTCTTGGAAAGAACACCCTTTTCCAGTTTGATCCGCTGCGTGGTGATTTCGTAGTGGGTACTCAGGCTCTTGACGTAAAGACGCACGAGGATGATGGCGCACGCGACCAGGCAAGCGAGGACTGTGAACAAGATGCCGGCATCCCTGGACTTGGACTGGACAGTATAGGACTCGACAGCAAATCCGACGCCGATGGCCAGTGCGATCACGACCAGAAAAGGCACGAGTTGGCCGATGCTGTAGAGCATGGCCGGGTGACCGGAAAACAGGTCCTTTTCGGTTTCCAATTCTTTCGACGTCGTAAGTGCCGTGAGGTCGGTATTGCAGAAGCGGCACTTAATGGCGACGGCCTTGATGGTTTCCCCGCAGACCGGGCAGGCTTTTTCATCTCCGTCCATAACGATCCTTCCGAGCCAGAATGATAACGCAAAAACGTCGGAACATGACAGCTGGCGCCTTTCCTCGAACTGTCTCGTAACTTTTCTTCCGCCCTTTCCGGGCTTGTTCTGAGTCCGCTTTCTACCCACAGCTTGCGCCGTGGGCTGTATTCTTGCGCCGCTTCGCGGCTGAACACCAACCTGACTGTCCCGGGATCGTTGACACCGTATGCTCAAGCTGATAAAAGTTAACGTTCTCTCCGTGTGCCTTCTGCCGGAGGTTTGTGCGGTCGCCGTTATGCCGGACGAAATCAAATCGCCCGCTCCACCGCCGCCGGATGGCGAGCGGAAGCCGACGGCGGATGAGCCCGCCATTCCCGGGGGAGTGAAGGCCTCTGCCTCAGGCTCGGTTCAGGCGGACGACAAACTTCCCGCGGAAAAGCCAGGTTCAACCCCGGCGTCAACGCCTCCGAAACCTGCCGCCGCCGCGCCTGCGACGCCTCCCGCTGGCAAACCGGCTGCGCCTGCGAAAGCTCCCGTGCCGACGCCTACTCCCTGGGATTCGCCGATGATCGCAAAGCTCAAGGGCCACTACGGTTCGGGCGTTGAGCCCCTGACTTATGCGGGGCAGAACTACATAATCGTCGATCGCTCGCTGATTCCCGAGATTCTTCAGGTTCTTCGTAACGAAGAGCAGTTCGATTATTGCGTTGACATCACCGCGCTGCATTATCCGCAGCGCGAGAAGCAATTCGACGTGGTCTGGGTGCTTTATTCGTTCGCGCGCAACGAGCGCATTCGCGTGAAGACGCAGATCCTCGATGGCGAAAGCCTGCCTAGTTCCGTTCCTGTCTGGCCGGGGGCGAACTGGCTGGAGCGCGAAGTGTTCGACATGTTCGGCATCAAGTTTGATGGACATCCTGACATGAAGCGAATTCTGTTGCCCGACGGCTGGAAGGGACATCCCTTGCGCAAGGATTACGGCATCCTGCAGCAGGACAACGAGTGGGTGCAGATCAACCTGGGCATTGAAAGCGGGCAGTAGAAGGCGCGGCGGTGACGAGAAGCAGTGACGAGAAAATGACCGACCCCAACACTACGCTCTCGCATCTCGATCTCGCCGATCTCGCGACTCACGAGAAGCCGTTTCTTGATGCCAACGAGCTCGTCATCAACATGGGCCCGCAGCATCCTGCCACGCACGGCGTGCTGCGCGTGATTCTGCGGCTCGATGGCGAAAAAGTTCTCGGCCTCGAATGCGTGATCGGCTATCTGCACCGCGGCGTCGAGAAGATCGGCGAGCACCGCACTTATACGATGTTCAATCCGTACGTGGACCGCATGGATTACGTGGCCGCGGTCTCGAACGGGCTGGGCTACTGCGAGACGGTCGAGAAACTGCTTGGCGTGGAAGCACCGCCCCGCGCGCAACATGTCCGCGTGATTCTTACCGAGCTGAATCGAATCGCCAGCCACCAGCTCTGGCTGGGCACGCATGCGCTCGATATCGGCGCGATTACGCCGCTGTTTTACACTTTCCGCGACCGCGAAGAGATTCTCAAGATCTACGAGAAGTATTGCGGCGCGCGGCTTACCACTCACGCCTTCCGCATCGGCGGGTTGCAGTACGAAACTTATACCGGCTTCGAGAAGGAAGTGAAGAACTTCCTTAATTTCTTTCGCCCCAAGATTGACGAGTACGAGGAGCTGCTCACCACCAACCGCATCTGGGTCGAGCGCACGAAAAATGTTGGAGCCATCTCCGCCGAAGATTGCATTGCGCTCGGCGTGACCGGCCCCGTGTTGCGCGCGAGCGGCGTGAAGTGGGATCTGCGCAAGGCCCAGCCCTACGCCAACTACAAGAATTTCGACTTCGAAATCCCCACCGGGCAAAACGGCGACACTTATGATCGATACCTGGTGCGCATGGCCGAGATGCGGCAATCCGTGCGCATCATCGAGCAGGCGGTGGACGCGCTGCCCGAAGGCCCCATCATGGCGAAAGTTCCGAAAGTGATGAAGCCGCCGGCGGGCGAGATTTATCACTCGATTGAAGCGCCGAAAGGCGAGTTGGGATACTTTATCGTCAGCGACGGCTCAACCCAGCCTTACCGCGTGCGCGTGCGGCCACCGTCGTTCGTCAATCTGCAGGCTCTCGATCTGATGTGCCGCGGCGAACTTGTCGCCGACGTGATCGCCGTGATCGGAACGCTCGACATCGTTCTCGGCGAGGTGGACCGCTGATGGGTGGACCGCTGATGGGTGGGCCAACGATGGGTGGACCGACGATGGATCAGATCATCCAATACATCAGGTCTTACCTCCTTACCAAGGACCTCACACCTGGCGCTGCGGGAAACATGTTCTGGGTGCTGGTCTACATCATGCTGGTTTTCCTTGGCCTCTCAGTCGCGGTGATCGCGATGAACTGGCTGGAGCGCAAAATTCTCGCTCACATGCAGGTGCGGCTCGGCCCCATGCGCGTCGGTCCGCACGGATTGTTGCAGCCCATCGCCGATGCCATCAAGTTGCTGCTCAAAGAAGACATTATGCCGGCGGAGGCCGACGGCTTTGTTTTCTGGATGGCTCCGCTGATTGTTGTGCTGGCGGCCTTCACCGTTTTTGTCGTCGTTCCTTTCGGCCCAACGCACGCCATTACCGACATGAATATCGGCATCCTGTTCATGCTTGGGGTTTCGTCGCTGAGCGTCCTGGGCATCGTGATGGCGGGCTGGGCCTCGAACTCGCACTATCCGCTGATGGGCGCGCTGCGGTCGAGTGCGCAGATGGTTTCTTATGAAGTTGCCATGGGACTGGCGGTGGTATCAGTCATTCTGCTCACTAGCCTGCACGGGCACGGCCTCTACGGCGTTGGTGGCGTGGGGACGGGCGACACTGGCACGCTCAGTATGATTGGCATCGTGCAGGCGCAACAGGAGCAGGGCGTCTGGTTCATCTTCAAGTTTTTTCCTCTTGGGCTGATCGCCTTCTTCATTTTTGCCGTCGCCATGGTTGCCGAGACCAACCGCGCGCCCTTCGACCTGGCTGAGGCGGAATCTGAGTTGACTGCAGGCTTTCACACCGAGTACAGCGGCTTCCGCTGGTCATTATTCTTTCTGGCGGAATACTCTGCCATGATCGCGGTCTCTTCCATCGCGGTCACGCTCTGGCTGGGCGGATGGCTGCGGCCGTTTCCGAATTTGCTGAGCGGCTCTACTTGGGATCAGGCGTTCTCTTTCGTTCCCGGCATTACATTTCTTTTCTTCGCCGCGATGTGTTTTTACAATACGGTGCGGATGCCGAAGCATCCTCTCTTCCGTGTTCAAACCATCGGCCTCGCGGGATTCGGCGTCGTTCTAGCATTGATCGGCCTGGTATTGTTCATTCCTGGCGTGAGTGTGCGCATTCAGGATATTTTCTGGTTCTCGGCGAAAGTTGCCGGATTCATGTACCTCTATATCTGGTTTCGTGGCACCTTCCCGCGTTATCGCTTTGACCAGCTCATGCAGATGGGATGGAAAGTCCTGCTGCCGATGGGTTTGGGCGTTCTTATTTTGACAGCCACAGCTGGATTGTGGCCGTTGATACAGCAAACAATATGGCACCCGTAGCTACTCCTTTTTTCTTTTATCTGTTCGCCGGGATGATGCTGATCGGCGGCATCCTGGTGATCACGCGCAAGAACCCGGTTCATTCGGCGCTGGCGCTTATTATTACGCTGCTGGCACAGGCCTCTATTTATCTCATGCTGTATGCCCCGTTCGTGGCCGGCGTGCAAATCATCCTTTACGCCGGCGGCATTATGGTGCTGTTCCTGTTTGTCATCATGCTGGTGAGCATCGAGCGGTCGATGAAGGAGCGGCAGTTTAACAGTCAATGGATCGTCGGGACGATTGCGGCGATTGCTTTGGGAGGGTTATTCATCGCCGTCTATATGAAAGGGAAGGATATTTTTCCCAACCACGCAGTACGCATGACCGCGTTAGAAGCTCCAAACACCCAGAGTGTCGCTACGCTGTTATACGGACCTTACATGTTCGCCTTCGAGATTGCCTCACTGCTGCTGCTGGTGGCGATTATCGGAGCGGTGGTGATGGCGAAGAAGAGAATCTGAAGGGAGCAGCTAGCAATTGGCAGTTGGCAGTTCGTACGTAAGCGTGATTGCTGGTATCGGAAAATAGAGCGGGATCGCCAACTGCTATCTGCTAATGGCTAACTGCTAAAGGCTAAGAACCTGATATGGAATCCTTGCTGCACATCACGACACTGCATTATCTGGTACTCGGCGCAGCGTTGTTTCTGCTCGGCGTCGTTGGCGTGCTTACCCGGCGCAACGTGGTCATCGTTTTGATGTCGATTGAACTGATTTTGAACGCCGTGAACCTGAACCTGGTCGCGTTCTCCCGCCTTTGGGGAGGGTTGCACGGCCAGGTCTTCGCCATCTTTGTAATCACCGATGCCGCCGCCGAAGCTGCGGTCGGCCTCGGCATTCTGATCGCCTTTTTCCGCAACAAGGAGACGGTGAACATTGACGAAGTGAACTTGCTGAAGTGGTAGAAGAGCAGCAGTTAGCAATTAGCACTTAGCATTCAGCCATGACAGGTTTTTGTTGAGGTCGGCAGGACCGGAACGGCAAATGCTAATTGCTAAGCGCTAATTGCTCAGCCTGGGTTGGCTGAGTGCTGAATGCTGAGTGCTGAATGCTATTTCTTTCCCACATCTGGCTGATCCCGCTGCTGCCGGCCTTCGGCGCGACCATCATGTTCTTCTTCGGCCGGAGGCTGCAGAAGGCTTCGGTGAGCGCAGTCTGCGTCGGCACCATCGTGCTCGCGTTCCTGATGGCTTGTGGCGCGGTGTGGCAATACTCAGCCTGGTCCTCCACGCCCGAAAATTTTCATAAGCCTTACCAGACCATCCTCTACACCTGGCTCGGCACCGACACCGGCCACATGAACTACGTGATGCAGGATGGCAAGTCTGCCGCGTTCCAGGCCGACGCTGGCTTCCTGCTCGATCCGCTTTCCAGTATCTGGCTGTTGTTCGTCACCGGTGTCGGCATGCTGATCCACATTTATTCCACCGGATACATGGCACATGAAGGTGGCTACTACCGCTTCTTCGGATACCTAAACCTATTCATGTTCTCCATGCTGACGTTGATCCTCGCCAACAATTACGCGCTCATGTTTGTTGGCTGGGAGGGCGTGGGCCTGTGTTCGTATTTGCTGATCGGTTTCTATTTTCACCGCAAATCGGCTACTGACGCGGGCAACAAGGCATTCATCGTTAACCGCATCGGTGACGCCGGATTTCTGCTGGGCATGTTCTTTATCGCCTGGTATTTCGGGTCGCTGCGCTTCACGGACGTCAATTACCTCGCGCACAAAAGTGGACGCTTTGCCATCGGCGATCCCATCATTACCGCGGCCACGCTGCTGCTCTTCGTCGGAGCCTGCGGCAAGTCGGCACAGATTCCACTCTATGTCTGGCTCCCCGACGCCATGGAAGGCCCCACGCCAGTTTCCGCGCTCATCCATGCAGCGACCATGGTCACCGCAGGCGTCTATATGGTCGCGCGCTCGAACGCACTGTTCGTGCTCGCGCCTATTTCAATGAAGACGGTTGCCGTCATTGGCGCTCTGACCGCCGTCTTTGCCGCCTCGATCGGCCTGGTGCAAAACGACATCAAGCGCGTGCTGGCCTACTCCACCGTCTCGCAACTCGGATACATGTTTCTCGCGCTCGGCGTGGGAGCATTCTCCGCCGGGGTCTTCCACGTGTTCACGCACGCGTTCTTCAAGGCCCTGCTCTTCCTCGGCGCAGGGTCCGTCATCCATGCCATGAGCGGCGAGCAGGATATGCGCAACATGGGCGCGCTTCGCGATCGTATTCCGATTACTTACCGCACCATGTTCATCGCCACCCTCGCCATCGCCGGCATTCCTCCTTTCGCCGGATTTTTCTCGAAGGATGAAATCCTCTGGCAGGCCTGGACTTCGGAAGGCGGCGCGTATCGCATCTTGTGGTTCATCGGCTACGCCACTGCGCTGATGACGGCGTTCTACATGTTCCGCCTGATCTTCCTGACTTTTTACAGCAAGCCCCGGATGAGCCACGAAGTGGAGCACCACATCCACGAATCTCCCGCATCGATGACGATGCCGCTGGTTGTTTTGGCGGTAATGGCGCTCTTCGCCGGATTCCTCGGATTCCCTCAAAGCCTCGCCCGCTTGGTCGGCATCCACGGACAAACCAACCGCTTCGAGGCTTTTCTAGAGCCGGTGTTCTCCAGAGAAGCTCAGGTGTTCAAGGCTGAAGAACCCAGCCAACTGGCAGCCGGCATAAAGGAAGAAGAGAAGACCAGCGGGACAGAATACCTGCTGATGTTCTTATCGGTGGCCGCGGCGGGCGTCGGCTATTACATGGCGGGCCGAGCCTACTCGAATGCCGACAAAGGGTATACCGAGCCAATTGCGGCAGCGGCTCCGCCCGTCTACAACGTGCTGCTCAACAAGTATTACGTGGATGAAGCCTACGACTACGCCTTCACTGGCCGCCGCAAGGTGGGAGATGTTCGCCTCGGAGTGCTTGGGATAGGCGAAGCGTCCTCATGGTTTGACGTACACATCATTGACGGCGCAGTCAACGCCGCAGGCTGGATCACGCGTCTCGCCGCAACGCTTTCCAGTTGGTGGGACAAGTGGATCATCGACGGCATCGGCGTCAATGGTCCGGCGATTCTTGCTCGTATGTTGTCGTATCCCGCGCGGCTGTTTGAATGGGGTCTGGTGCAGTGGTACGCGCTGGTGATGACCGCGGGCCTGGTAGGGTTTGTGTTCTATTACGTGTATCACTGAAACACAGCTTCTAGCCGCTAGCTCCTAGCTCCTAGCTAGAAGCCAGTAGCTAGAAGCTAGAAGCTGATCTTTCATGCAAAACCACATACTCTCGATCATCCTCTTCACGCCGCTGATTGGCGCGCTTGTGCTTCTGTTCGTTCCCAAGGAGAACAAGGACGCCATCCGCTGGATCGCGAATCTCTTCGCGCTCGGCGGCTTCCTGGTTTCGCTCCCGCTGGTGCCGTGGTTCTGGGCGCAGCGTTTCGAGGCCGGCTTCAAGTTCATCGAGGGCGCGCCCAACAATTGGATCCCTTCGATCGGCGCGGGCTACGTGATCGGAATCGACGGCATTTCCTTCCTGCTCATCATGCTCACCACGCTGTTGGGCTGGATCTCGATCCTCTCGTCCTGGACGGCGATCGAGAATCGCGTCAAGGAATACTACATCTGGTTCCTGATGTTGCAGACTGGGATGCTCGGCGTCTTCATGGCGCTCGATTTCTTCCTCTTCTTCGTTTTCTGGGAGGCCATGCTGGTTCCGATGTATCTTGCTGATCGGCATCTGGGGCGGCCCGCGGAAACTCTACGCCGCGATTAAGTTCTTCCTTTATACGCTGGCCGGCTCGGTGCTGATGCTGCTGGGCATCCTGTTCCTCTATTTCCATCACCACAGTGTGACCAACATTTACACGTTCAGCATCACTGAGCTTTACAAGACCGCGCCCCAAATCTACTCCGATCCGGCCTACGGGCCGACCATCGCCACCCTGCTGTTTTTTGCCTTCTTCTTCGCCTTCGCGATCAAGGTGCCGATGTTCCCCTTCCACACTTGGCTGCCTGATGCGCACGTGGAAGCGCCGACCGCCGGCTCGGTCATCCTGGCGGGCGTTTTGCTGAAGATGGGAACTTACGGATTCATTCGCTTCTCATTGCCGTTCTTTCCAGATGTGCTGATGCACACGAGAGTCCGCGGCTGGATGATCACGCTCTCCCTCATCGCCATCATCTACGGCGCGCTCGTTTCGCTCATGCAGAAGGACATGAAGAAGCTGGTAGCGTATTCCTCGGTCAGCCATCTCGGCTTCTGCACGCTGGGAATTTTTGCGCTAAATTCCGCGGGTTTGAGCGGATCGGTCTTGCAGCAGATCAATCACGGAATCTCGACCGGCGCGTTGTTCTTGATCGTCGGCATTCTCTACGAGCGCCGCCACACCCGCGAGATCGCCGAATACGGCGGCATCTCGAACGTGATGCCCGTCTACGCCACCATTACCATGATCATGTTCCTCTCGTCGATGGGACTGCCGCTGCTCAACGGCTTCGTCGGCGAGTTTACGATCCTGCAGGGCACGTTCATGGAGAATTGGCGGTGGGGCGCATGGGCCGTCCCCGGCGTGGTGCTCGCCGCTGCGTATCTGCTCTGGCTCTATCAGCGTGTATTACTTCGGTCACGGTCACGAATCCGAAAAACGAAAAGCTGCACGACCTGACGCCGCGCGAGGTGCTGACGTTTGTGCCACTGCTCATCATGGCTTTCTGGATCGGCCTTTATCCCAAGCCGTTTTTCCAGATTCTTGAGCAGCCTGTGAATCAACTCGTACAGACCGTGCGTAACCCGCAGGGCGGAGGCGCGGTGAATGCCGCGGTACCTCAGATGGCGCGACCAGAAACGAAGTCAGCGCCCGTCGTGACTGCAGCTTCCGTCAATCCGCCTGCCGCGGCGCAATCGACCAGGGGGAAGAACTAGTGGGCACGCTCGGATTCACATGGAACGACTATGTGCTCGCCCTGCCCATCACTCTGCTCACTCTGTTTGCTATCGGCATACTGCTCATCGATCTCATGCTCCCGCCCGAAAGCAAGTGGGTCAACGGCGTCACCGCATTCATCGGCGTCTTGTTCGCCACCGGAGGCGTGGTAAAAATCCAGCTGTGGATGCAGGCCACTCCGGCCGCCTCAACGGGTTCGCTCGGCATGATGCGCACCATGCTGGTCGATCGCTTTGCCCTCTACTTCTTCTATTTGTTCCTGGCGAGCACTGCCATCTCCATTCTCATGTCGATGCGTTACATGCAGACCGAGCATGAAAATCACGGTGAGTACTACACCCTGATGCTGCTCTCGGTCGTCGGCATGATGTGCATGGCCGCCGGTTTCGATATCGTGCTCATCTTCATCGGCCTGGAGCTGATGGCGATCTCCACCTATGTTCTAGTGGGCTTCCTGCGCCGCGACCGCCGCTCCAACGAAGCGGCGCTGAAGTATCTTGTTGCTCGGCGCGTTTTCCTCCGGCATTTTTGCTTACGGTCTTTCGCTGCTATATGGTCTTACGGGAAGCACAAACCTGGGCGCTATCGGCAGCCAACTCAACCAGATCCTTGCCAAAGAGCCTCATAATCCCGTCGCCATCGTTGCGCTACTCACCACCATCACGGGCCTGCTGTTCAAAGTTGCTGCCGTGCCTTTCCATCAATGGGCGCCCGACGCCTACGAAGGCGCGCCCACCTGCATTACGGGATTCATGTCCGTAGCAGTGAAAGCCGCGGGATGGGCGATGATGTTGCGCATCCTGCTCTGGGGACTTTTTCCCATGCGTTCCACCTGGGGTCCGCTCCTGGTCTTCGTTTCCATCGCCACCATGACGGGCGCGAACTTCGCAGCCCTCACCCAGACCAACACCAAGCGCTTGCTCGCCTACTCTTCCATCGCGCACGTGGGCTACATGCTGCTCGGCCTGATCGCCGGCACGGTTACCGAACTCAGCCCTGACGGCATCAAAGGCATCCTGATCTACCTGCTGGTGTACACCTTCATGAACCTCGGCGCGTTCGGGGTAATCACGTCGCTGCGGCACCGCAACGTGATCGGCGACGAACTCGACGATCTCAACGGACTCTACTCGCGCGCTCCCGTTGAATCCGTCCTCATGCTGATCTTCCTGCTCTCGCTCGCCGGAATTCCGCCCTTGGCCGGCTTCTGGGGCAAATACTTTATCTTTCTAAGCCTCATCGAAACCGGACACTACGCACTGGCATCTTTGGGCGTGCTCTATTCCGTCTTCGGCCTGTATTACTACCTGAAGATGGCCAATGCCATGTTCATGGGCCAGCCCGAAGAACGCGGAGTGCTGCCCGTGAGTTGGACCATGCGCGTCGCGCTCGCGGTGACAGCGTTTGCCACGCTCTTCATCGGAATCATGCCAGACCGCTTCATCAACATCGTCAACTGGTCGCTGGGGATTGCACGGAATCCGGCAGTAGCAAAGTTGATCCGCTAGATGATCATAAAGGTCCGGCCGCGCTCTCGTCGGCTGCTTGCGGTAGAATCTGTTTCGTGACCGAAGACCCAAAGCGCCCCAGCAAGCCGAATGCCCTGGTTTCGGCGGCTCGTTACTCGGAGATCGGTTTCATCATTCCCGCGGCAGTGTTCCTCGGCTACGCTCTCGGCAGGCTGCTTGATTACTGGCTTCATACCCACTGGCTCTACCTCGCAGGAATAATCTTCGGCGCCGTCGTCGGATTCGCGCAGATGATCCGCATGGCTGCGGCTTTGTCCCGCGACAAGCCGGACTCCTAACTTCGACTCGTAGCGAAGATGTATGAATTATGACTTCGGGCCCGCCACTTCCGCCAGAGAATGAAGCCTCAACTCCCGCCGACCATTTCTTCTCCGCCGCCATCCCACGAATGTTGCGATTCATTCTCGTCCTCGGCGCGGTATTTAGTCTGTGCACAGCGTGGCGCTTCGGATGGATCGCCGCTCTCGGTTTTGCCGCCGGAGCGTTTATCGCCTACCTGAGTTTCCGATCCTTGAACAAAGCCGTGCAATCCCTTGTCTGTCGCATCGTTGACGCGAAACTGCCGGCCAGCGGTTTCTCCCTCGTCCACGGGTTTTTCCTCCGCTATCTTTTGGCCGGAATCGTCGCCTATGTTATATTCACAAGTTCCTCTCAAGCCTTTCGAGGCTTTCTTTTTGGGTTGTGCACGCCCGTAGCGGCTATGTTGATGGAGGCGGGTTTTGAGGTTTACGCCGCTTTGCGCCGCGGGTATTGATGTTTGAAGACTTGTCGGATTCTTAAATGCTCATAGATTTGGAATTTTAGATTATGGAGCAACTCTGGTTCACCGCGCTGCTCAACCGCCTTTTCGGCGGACCCGTTCTCTCTTTCCTGCTGGCCCTGGGCATTCACCCTAAGCACCCCGCTACGCCCATCTCCAACAGCTTCGCTATGGAAGTGCTGGTGATACTGTTGTTGATCACATTCTTCATCGCGGTCCGCCTCCGCCTTTCGGTCGATCAACCCGGCGGTTTGCAGCACACGATGGAGGGCATCGAGAACTTCATCGGCAACATGGGGCACGAGATCATCGGCCATCACTACAAGCCCTACGTGCCGTATCTCGTGGCCTTGGGGCTTTTTATCCTGACCAGCAATCTGCTCGGCATTATCCCGGGTTTCGTGTCCCCTACCGCGGTTCCGATCGTCCCCCTGGGCTGCGCGTTGCTGACCTGGTTCTACTACCACTTCCAGGGACTGCGCGCGAATGGCCTTGGATACTTCAAGCACTTCATGGGCCCGGTATGGTGGCTCGCGCCCCTGATGTTGCCCATCGAAATCTTCAGCCACACGGCGCGGCTGTTGTCGCTTACGGTTCGTCTTTTCGCGAACATGTTCGCCGGCGAGATGGTCACACTAGTCTTCTTTTCTTTAGTCCCGATCGGCGTGCCCATCATTTTTGAAGGACTTCATATCGGAGTTTCGCTGATCCAGACTTATATTTTCGTGATTCTGGCCTGCGTGTACTTGGGCGAAGCCACGGCTCACGAACACTGATTCATTCCGGCTTTATGTAACGCTTCGTCAGCGTGAGGGCGTCTGCTCGAGGATGACGTCAACCACCTCCTGGCGATATTTCCTAAGGAGAGTCGAATATGCGTAAAGTTGTGTTCCTGTTTCTAACTATGATGGCATTGTCGCTGTTCGCCGTGCCGGCCTTTGCTCAAGGCGGGGACGCCGCGGCTGCTTCCGGCGGCACCAACTGGGTGGCAATCACCTCTGGCTTCGCAATGGCTTTCGCGGCTGCTCTGGCTGCTCTTGGCCAAGGCCGCGTGGCTTCCGCGGCGTGTGAAGGATTGGCCCGTAATCCGGCGGCCCGGCCCGGAATTCAGATCGCGTTGTTCGTGGGACTGGCCTTCATCGAGTCCCTGGTCCTGTTCACGTTCCTCATCATCTTTGTCAAAGTCGTAAAGTAGGACGGCAAAGACAATGAGGAGTCGGAGATAACAAAGGCCTTGTCCGCACGCGGACGAGGCCTTTTGTTGACTATAGATCCTTCTATGTGGGGACAACCGCCCCGGCTGTCCGCGGAGCGCAGCTCCGCTTTTAGCAGCACCTAGATCTTCCGCTCCCCACTCCACTGCTGCTCCTTGTTCTGCGGAGCGTGGTTCAAAGCTTCCACTAGCAGCCGCCGCAAGCGGTACCGGCTCTCCAGGTCGGTGTTGACGATCTCAAATCCCACTTCATTGATCCGCGCCCGGCGCAGCAGCACATGCGCCTTTATCTTCGACCGCATGCCCACTGAAATCTCCAGATCGGCCTCGCTGCCGATGCGCAGATTGTCTTCCTTGGTGCCCATGCCCCCGCCCAGGCTGAGTTCGCGAATCAGAATCTTTGACTTTCCCCACGAACTCCCAATCGTGGCGCCGATGGTGCGGGACAGAACCATCCGCTCGTAACGCCGTTGCCGGACCCACGGGCATGCCGGCGCCGTATCCAGGGGCGCGATCGCCAGTTCGGCCGCCTCAATGCCGCTGTCGGAAAGAATCTGAGCGCTGTAGCGCGGATCGGTCTTCGAGAGCGACTGCGCTGCCGCAATCCGGAGCTCGCGGTGATACACCCAGCCAAACGTTTTCTTGGTCTCCACAATCTCGCGCAGCAGCGACACAGCCTCTGTATCCCGTAACCTTCCCAATGATTCGATTGCCTTCAGTTGCACAAAGGGCGAACGCGAAGCCGCTTCACCCGGCCGGGCCATGGCCAGCAACGGAGGCGCAGCCGTGAGATCGCCGCTCATCCCGATTTCATCGATGGATTCCGGCAGCACTGCTGAATCCAGCACTTCGGCCAGTTCCAGCAGCGTTCGCCCACGGTTCGGCGCCGCTCCGTATGCGATCTGGCGAACCACAATGTCGTGGTAGAAGCGGTTCCATTCCGGCAACCGCGCCGGCAACAGCTCCAATAACGTATCCACATCCAGACGGCTCAACAGCCCCACGACTCCTGAAGCCTGCCGCGGCTGCCCAGTGCGCAGAATCTCCCGAAGCTGCGCCAGGGCCGGACTTCCCATCTCCTTGACCAGTTCGACCATGCGGTCGCACTCATCCCGCCGCATGCAGCGGAAAAAGCGGTCAGCCAGATGTTCGGCCCCCGCCTGGCTCGTACGCCGCAACACCACCAGCAGATCCGCGGGCACGGGATCGCTGCGCAATGCTTCCTCGATAAACTCTGGAATCCGGTTCTCCACGCCCACTCGCGGCCGCAAGTCGTTCACCAGCACCGGACGTTCTTGCAGCAGCAATTCCATCCCGCCGCATACTGCATTCACTGCACGGTAATTCTTGGTCTCGCTGGCCTCCTGGCTCAGGCGCACGAATGCCGCGCCCAGCAGGCTTTGCAGCTCAGGATCTTTTTCGACACATAACTGCTCACTCACCGTGTGAATGGCCTTGCCCATGGATTCGCCGCCCAGCCGTGAATAGAGGTCGGCAAGTTGACTTAACCCAATCGCCGTCTTGCGGCGCGCTTCCACGTCTTTCGTGCCGAGACAACCAGAGTAATTATCCAGAATTTCTGCGGACGTTTGCTTGTCATCGCGGTCGAGAAGCACTTCCACAAACTGCCGCAAGTTTCGCGGTGGCACGCAGGGAGCCTCGTTCGACATCAGCACCGTCTTCTTCCCAGACTCCGGCACTTCGGCCCAGAACATCCGGTCCAGGATGTCGGCGTGCGACTCCACCAGGATTCCGGCCTTGTTCATCTTTTCTTCTTGCAATTTCAGAATCTGGCGCAGCGAGTCCATCTGCCGGCTCATGTGCTCCATCATCTGATGGACGGCATTCACCTTGACTTCGCCCTTCGAATAACGCTCCAGCGCGAAGCGGATCGCCATGTGCTCGGCCGCTTTCATCAGCAGCGGCGTGTCTTGCTGGTCCGTCGTCGCCTGGGCCGCCAGGCTGCCCAGCAACTGCTGCAGGTTCAGCCGCGTGTTCGGATCGGTCTCAGTCAGCTCTTTCTGTAGAACCTCGGGGCCGGCATTCGGATCGCCCTGCACTTGCCCGAATCGAGTCAACAAACGGATGGCCTGAATTACCTCGGCCTCTTGCAGCGGTACCACTCCGCCTTCCCACGCAGGCGCAGTGCCCGTCCCCGTCCCTGTGCCAGCTTCGGGTGCCGGACCCGAGACCCAATGGCCGGGACCGGTCGGAACGCTTCCGAACGGAACTGCCGCGCCGCCTTGGCCCCCGCCGCCGGCATTCGCGCCCTCAGCCGCTGCAATCAATTGCAACAGCTTCTGCGGATCGTTCAGCCATTGCTTGAATTCCGGCCCCAGGGTTTGCGCGGCGATCTGCGCCGCCACGCTGATGTCACCGGTCAGCGGGTCGGCCGCTACAAATTTCACTTCATTGATCTTGATCGTGCTGTGCTTGCTTTCGCTGTTGAGCGCTTCCTTGATCTGCTTGGCGACGTCCTGGGCTTTGGACCCAGCTACCGTGAATGCCCGTACCAGCCGGGCGAAGTCTTCGATCGTTACTTCTTTGGAGAAGTGCAGGCTGGCCAGGCCGGCCGTGCTCAAGAGCTGGCCAAAGCTGCGTTCGGTCTGTCCGGCTTCCAGCGGAACTCCATCCAGCAACAGCTTGTTGTCGGAAACCCCGAGCAAGAACCCGCCCTCTCCGGCAGTTGGAAGTCCGTTCTGCAATTCGGTCCATGCAGTCTCGAACTGCGCTTCGGTGCGCTTGTGGTCGGGTCCATACATGCGCGCGTACTTGATCAGGATGTTCAGGCTGTGCACGAAAGCGCGCGCCGAAGCGGCACGGTTTGCGTGAAATGTCGTCGCGTCGTTGATAAGGCACTCCTCAACCGCAGCTCTGGCTCTAAGCAATAAAAGGTTAAATCCAACAGGTAAGAGCTGCATGTTACGGAGGTAATGGTTTACCCTGTGTCCCTCTGCCCGCCCTGAGCGCAGTCGAAGGGTGTCCCCGGTGGTGAAAGGTTTTAGGAATCTTTGCACCACTGGTATTTGCAGTCATCTCCAGCGAGAATAGAGATCAGGAACATCGGCAGTTCCCGGAATCCCAGTGCCTTCAACCACTCACACCACGCCCGCACAAAAAACCACCGGCCTGCGCTACTGGATGCTGCGCGTCTTGGAGGAGTGCGAGCACGTTTCCGCCGATTTCGGTCCCGATCCGGTTCATGACCTGCGGGTCTCCCTGCGCCGCTGCCGCTCCCTGGCCGATGGATTGATGGCCCTCGATCCCGACCCCAACTGGAAGGCCATGAAGAAGGCCGGCAAACGCCTGTTTCAACGGCTGGGGGACTTGCGCGATGTCCATGTAATGATGGAGTGGATCGAGAAACTGGAACCAACTCGCGTGGGCGCGGGTGACCCTTCCGCTTCGCTCAGGGCAGGCTCGCGCGCGCTACTTCCATCTGCACCACTCCGGGAAGCCTCCCCAAACAAATCCAGCACTAATCCACTCGATCCTGCAGCCGAAGCCCTTCTCAAAATCCTGACCGCCCGCGAGCGCGAACAAAAGCTCGAAGCCCACGCAGCTCTCGAAGAGTTTGACCGCAAGCAGTGGCGGCACTGGAGCAAATCGCTTCCCGCGCGTGCCGCCCGCGTCCGCCTAGGCAGCCCGCTCTTCAAACATCTCGCTCTTGAGCGCTGGACGACCGCCCGCGAACTCCACAACCGCGCCTTGCGCAACCGTTCCCAAGTCGCATTCCACACTCTCCGCATCGGCCTCAAGCGATTCCGCTATATTGTCGAGAATTTCCTTCCTGCCGAGCACAAGGCTTGGAGCGACGACCTCAAGGAAATGCAGGATCTGCTCGGCGAGGTTCACGACCTCGATGTGCTCTGGGCTACTGCCATCTCCTGCCATGTTTTCCCCGATCAAGATTCCCGCCGGCACTGGCGCCAGCGACTTCTCGCTGAGCGCACGAAGCGCATCGACCATTATCGCTCGAAAATGATAGGCCCCGGTTCTCTCTGGCAGGTCTGGCGCGCCGCCCTGCCCCCAGACAAACAGATTCAAGCCCTCGCCACACGCCGCATGAAGCTGTGGGCGAGCACCCTCGATCCCGATTTTCCCCATTCCGAGCGCGTCGCGGCCTTGGCTCTGCAACTCTACGACGGCCTCGTGGCCTCCGGATGGCAGCCTGCTGTCGATGGCATTTCTCCCCGCTCCAGCCTGCTGGCCGCCGCTCTCCTGCACGATGTCGGCAAGTCCCAGGGCGAGAAGGGACATCACAAAACTTCTTTCGACATGATTCGCGCCCACGGCAACCCGCTGGGCTGGAAGCCCGCAGACCTCCAGCGCGCCGCCATCGTCGCCCGCTTTCACCGTGGAGCGTTACCTTCCCGGAAGCACAAAGCCCTGCGCGATCTTCTGCCCGACGAGCAGAAGGGAACGATTCAGTTGGCGGCCATCCTGCGCCTGGCCAATGCCTTGGACACGGCCCACGACGGCCACATCCGCCGCATTCAAATTGAAAGTGATCAGATCAGGACGAGAGGGAACGAAGCTCTGATGATCGCCGCCGAAGGCTATTCGCCCTTGGGACCATCCGCCCAAACCATAGCCGGCGAACGCCATCTGCTCGAAACTGTCCTCCGCCGACCAATAGTGATAAAGCCCATGCCCCACCCCGCAAGCTCCAGAAGAGAAGCTCATGTAGGGACGGCCAGTTCGGTCGTCCGCCGAGCGTAGCGAGGCGTCGGCAAATGAGACCTACCCTGTGTTCCCCTGTGTCCTCTGTGTTTAAGGTTTTGACGTTGGCTAGCGAACAGTAGCCGCAGAGTCACTTTCCATCACCCCACTCCACCAGCTACAAAGGAAGCACCATGACGCACGCCCAACTGGTTGAAAAAGCTGTCCACTGGCTGCGCCGCTACCGCTGCGGAGTAGTGCTCTCCGAGCAGGCCTGCGTCAGCGGCGAAATGCCCGATGCCATCGGCTGGAAGCGCGCCTGCCATTCTGTGCTGGTCGAGTGCAAGGTCACGCGCTCGGACTTCGTCGCCGACCGCGCCAAGCCCTTCCGCCTCAAACCCGAGCAGGGAGTCGGCTGCGAGCGCTTCTACCTGGTCCCCGCCGGTCTTGTGCGTCGCGAAGAACTGCCCCAGGGCTGGGGATTGCTGGAATACCAGGGCAGCCGGATCGAAACCGCGCATCCCTCCGCCGGGAATCTCCGCAGCGCCACCGGCTTCCGCTACGAAATGAATCTTCTACTGGCCAGCCTGCGTCGCGTCGAGGTCCGCGTCGAACCGCAAAGCATTACCGAATTCCTCAAGTGGAAAAACCGCATGGCGGAATACAATCGTGGCACGCTGCCTGAAGGTCTCGCCTCCGCCGAAGAAGAACTCAACGTCTTCCTTGAACCGGACCTGACGGCGTAGCGCCGCCGTCCCGGCGGCTGTCCCGCGGGCTTTCCGCCCGCGGCTTCGGCAAGAAACGAAAGGCTCGAAACCTACAGCTCCCGCCGGCCTTCCATAGCTTTCAGCATAGTTATTTCATCGGTGTATTCGATGTCGCTGCCGACCGGGATGCCCATGGCAATGCGCGTCACCTTCACGCCCGCGCGCTTCAGTTGCTGCGAAAGATAAGTCGCCGTGGCTTCGCCTTCGACCGTGGGATTGGTGGCGACGATCACTTCATCTACGTTGCCCGCATCGACGCGAGTGATGAGATTGGCGATGCGCAGCTGCTCGGGCCCGATGCCGTGCAGCGGAGAAATTGAGCCATGCAGCACGTGGTAGACGCCGTTGAAGTGCTTGGTCTTCTCGATGGCGGCGATGTTCGTAGGCTCCTCGACCACGCAGACCAGCCGCTGGTTGCGGGTCGCGCTGGTGCAGTAGACGCACGGGTCGACGTCGGTAATGTTGTTGCAAACAGAACACAGCCGCAGGCTGGCCTTGACGTCGCGTACCGCGGCGGCCAAAGCCTCGGCATCTTCGTCACTCACCCGCAGAATATAGAATGCCAGCCGCTGCGCGCTCTTCGAGCCCACGCCCGGCAGCTTCTTCAACTCATCAATCAGCCGCGACATCGGCTCCGCAAATTTGGACATAAGAATTGAGTGATTGCGCGATTGGGTAATCGGGCAATTTGAAATCAACGTCAGATAAGCGGTAGAGGAAACGGATAAATCGCCCAATGACCCGATCACTCAATCGCTCATTCCCTACATGCCCAGCCCGCCCAGCATGCCGCCCACCGTTGACTGCATCTCTCCATCAATCTTCCGCGCGGCTTCGTTGACCGCGGCCAGCACCAGGTCCTGCAGCATCTCGACGTCGCCCGCTTTCACCGCCTCGGGATCGATATGCAGGCTGAGCAGTTGCTTGCGGCCATCCATTTTCGCCGTCACTGTGCCCCCACCCGCCGAGGCCTCGACCACCGTCTCCTGCATTCTCTTCTGCAGGCTCTCGTACTGCGACTTGGCTTTCGACACCAGTTCTTGCAGATTAAATCCACCCATTGGTACCTTCCGTTTGCGCTTGGGTCTTAGGTCGCAGGTCTGGGGACTCAGGGTTGAGAATTGGAGTTTCTTGAGACCTAACACCTAAGACCTGACACCTGCCTCACCGCTTCTCCTTGTAATCAATCACCGTCCGAATTTCAGCGCCGAACTTCTCTTGCAGCCGGCGAACCACGGCATCCTGCTCCGCACGGCCCCGTCCGCCCATGCCCGAATTCGTCCCGCTCGACTTGGCGGACGCGCCATTACGCTTCTGTGCCGGTGTCACGCTCGCTCCGGCAACAATCTTCAGCCTGACAGCCCGGCCCAGAACGCCGCTGGCCGAAGCAATCGCCAACCGCCGGGCATCAGCGCCCACAGACATGTCAACCACGGTTTGGGACTCCGACACCTTGACCACCACTTCGTTTCCTTCCACCGCCCACTCGCCTGCTTCGAGCATCGAGACCAAAATCCGTTGATTGCCATCCGCGAGCGCTTGCAGCACCGCGCTTTTCAGTCTGTCAATGGGCGCAGCTGACATTGTTGGCGGAGCCTGCGAAACTTGGGGCGCGAGCTGCATCTGCGGTTCGGGTGGCGAACTCGCTCGCGCTTGACGTTGAGGTTCGGGACTTGAACTGATCCGTGGCTCGGTGGCACTTTCGCTCACGTCCACGGGCGCGGCGGAGCCCATGACCACTCGCACCGGAGCGTTTCCACCGCCGATGCTGCGCGGACCGCCGCTGGCGGTCTGGTCAGAGGCGAACTCCTGTCGAGGACCGCTCTTGCGCGCCGAATCGGCTGCGAACGGCGAGACAGGATTCGTCTCCGCGCGCCGAGTTTCGAACTCGCCGCCCGAGGCGGCAGGAACGATCGAAGGCCATGCCGGAGCTCTGGATGCGCCTGCTCCGCCCAGAGTGTTCGAAGAAGTGTGCGAAGACGCGTTCAAAGAAGCGTTCGGAGTTCCGGCCACGTCGCTAAGCAGTTGCTCGATCGGCAGCAACCGTTGTGCATGCGCCATCTTCAGCAGCCCGAGTTCCAGGTGGAAGCGCTGCTCCTGCTTGTATCCCAGTTCGCCGTGGGTTCGCAGCATGATTTGCAGGTGACGAGTTAGGTCTTCTTCGCTAAACAGACCCGCAACGCGTTCCACTCGTTCTCTTTCTTCACTCGAGATCTGCAGCAGGGAAGACTCTCTGCCCGCAATCTTGGCGACAGTCGCGTTGCGCAGGAAGCGCACCATCTGGCGCGCGAAGTGGGTTGGGCTATGGCCTTCGCTAATGAGGTGGTCCACTTGCCGCAGCACCTCCTCGCTGGCGCCGCGAGCGACCGCCTGCATCACTTGTTCAAGAACGTGCGCCGGCGCTGCGCCGACCAGATTGCGCACGGAATCGGCCGTAAGCTTCCCGCTGGAAGACGCAATCGCCTGATCGAGAATCGAAAGAGCGTCGCGCATGGAGCCGTCGCCAGCCTCGGCCAGCAGGGCAAGCGCATCATCATCAGCTTCGATGTTTTCGCGGCCGATGAGATCGCGGAGCTGGCCGACAATGTCGTCAAACTTCACGGCGCGGAAACTGAAGTGCTGGCAGCGCGATCGAATGGTCTGTGGAATATCTTCCGGCTGAGTGGTTGCCAGCATGAAAACGATGTGGTCCGGAGGCTCCTCCAGCGTCTTGAGCAAGGCATTGAAGGCGGCGTCGGTGATCTGATGAGCTTCGTCGAGAATATAAATCTTGAAGCGGTCCCGCGCGGGACGGTAGCGCGCGGCCTCGCGCAACTCGCGGATTTCGTCGATGCCACGATTAGTGGCAGCGTCGATCTCGATCACGTCGACGGCATTCCCGGCGCGGATCTCGGTGCAGGATTCGCAGATGCCGCAAGGCTCCGCCACCGGCTTGTCGCCTGTCTTTAAGGAAGACCGGCAGTTCAAAGCCGCGGCCAGAATGCGCGCCACGGTTGTCTTTCCAATACCGCGATGGCCGCTGAAGATGTAGCCATGCGCGGTCCGACCTTGTTCGAGGGCGTTCTGCAGGGTCCGCGTGACGTGCTCCTGTCCGATAACCTCGGAGAATTTCTGCGGACGATATTTGCGCGCCAGGACGGTGTAGCTCATGAGCCGGAAGACACGATTATACGTGATAGCAGGGAGGCGCGGACGGAGGGCGAAACCGAGGCTTGCTAAGACCGCCGCACAAGCGATAGGCTGGTGCATTAACTTGGAGTGCGGGAGCGGTGTGTCCGAGCGGAACGTGGCCGGGGCCGCCGCAAAGGAGCGTTCTTATGCAACTGAAGCTGACAACACGGACGAAAGACGGAATTCTTGTCATCGATTGCAGCGGCCGGATCGTGTTTGGCGAGGAGTCTTCGCTGCTGCGGGAAACGATCAAGAAGGCGGTGACGGAGAACAATCGAATTGTGCTCAACCTGGGCGAGGTGAATTACATCGATTCCGGCGGGCTGGGCACGCTGGTGGCGCTGCGCACCACCGCGCAAAACGCGGGCGGCACGATCAAATTGACGAACTTGACCAAGCGCGTGGGCGATCTGCTGCAGGTCACTAAGCTGCTCACGGTCTTTGACGTATACGACTCAGAGGCGGAAGCCATCGAATCCTTCCGCAAGGCGGCTTAGTCCGGGCGCACGGGCTGGGGCTCATCAAACGCGGCGCATGGTCTTCCGGTGCATGTCACCGGGGATGGGCCGCCACGCATGAACGCCGCAGCCGTACCTGGCTCTTCCTGAATGCTGCCTCGAATCATCTTTATTCTGTGCCTGCTAGTGACTGCAAGCGGCTTTGTGTCTCCGCCGATAGCGCTGGCCATAGGGCTGGTATTTGGCCTCGCTCTTGCTCATCCCTACGGACCCGAAACGAAGAAGTTCTCCACGTTTCTGTTACAAGCTTCGGTGGTGGGACTCGGCTTCGGCATGAATCTGCACCAGGTCGTGCAGGCGGGGCGCAGCGGCTTTGTCTACACGCTGCTCGGCATCAGCTTCGCGTTGCTCGCCGGCATGGGACTGGGCGCCCTGCTCAGGGTGCAGCGAGTTCCAGCGTTTCTGATTTCGACGGGCACTGCGATTTGCGGCGGCAGCGCCATAGCCGCCGTCGGGCCCATCACCCACGCCAGCGATGAGGAGATGGCCGTGGCGCTGGGGACGGTCTTCGTGCTGAACTCCGTGGCGCTCCTGATTTTTCCCGCCATCGGTGCGGCGCTCAAGCTGACGCAATCGCAGTTTGGACTGTGGGCGGCGCTGGCCATTCATGACACCAGCTCTGTGGTGGGCGCGGCGGCCAAGTACGGCGCCGAGGCGCTAGCCGTAGCGACCACGGTAAAGCTGGCGCGCGCCCTGTGGATTGTTCCGCTCTCGATTGGAACGGCCGTGGCGCGCGGTGCCAAGGCGAAGATTCAGTGGCCGTGGTTTATCGGCCTGTTCTGTCTGGCCGCGGTTTGCAACACGTATCTGCCGGCCGGAGCGCCTGCCTACGGCATCGCAGTGAAGGTTGCAAAGATTGGACTAACCGTTACTCTGTTCCTGATCGGCAGCGGCATCTCGGTCGCGACTATCAAGCGCGTGGGCCATCGTCCTCTGCTGCAGGGGATCATCTTATGGTTGCTGGTTCTGGTGGGATCGCTGTGGCTGATTCGCGCGGGATGGATTCGACTGTGAAGAAGAGAAGTAGGAACTTACGCAAGCCTGCAGGGAAGAGGCCTCGGAGTCAGGTTTCACCAGATCGATCCGCTGCCGATCAATCGTCGAAGATGCGCGTGCGCATCGAAGCAGCCATTCGGCGCATTCCTCAGGGTAAGGTTTCCACCTACGGCGCGGTTGCGCGAGCGGCGGGCTTCCCGGGGGCGGCGCGGCTGGTGGCTCGGGTCTTGCATCGCGGATTCGGGTTACCCTGGCAGCGCGTGCTAGGCGCTGGTGGGGAGATCAAGCTGCGCGGCGATTTCGCGATCGAACAACGGCTGCGGCTGGAAGCCGAAGGCGTGCGCTTCCGCGGGCGCAGGGTAGACATGAAGTTGTGCGAGTTCAAATTTCGAAGCTAGTAGGATGTCTGCCTCACCGACAGGCCGGGCTGCGCGCGGTGCCCAGCCGAGGTGGCTGTTCCCACATGATTCATCCCAGGACCGGCGACTAACGACCAACTAGCAACGACTAGCGCCCGCTCTTGAACTGCTCGTCGATCTCCACCTGATAGCCTGTGACCATCTTGTTCGTTTCGTTGGCCATGCCGACGACCGCCATTAACTCGTTGAACATGGCATCGGTCATGCCTTTTTTCCGCGCGGCGACGGTGTGCGAGGCGATGCAGTAACCACACTGGTTGGTGACACTCACCGCGACATAGATTATCTCTTTGGTCAGAGGATCGAGCGCGCCCGGAGCCATGATCTGCTTGATGTCTTCCCACGTACGCTTCAGCGTGGCGGGATTGTGCGCGATCGCTTTCCAGAAATTGTTGATCCAGTCGGTCTTGCGCGTGGCCATGATGTCGTCGTAAACGGCGCGCACTTCAGGGCTGGCGTCTTTGTATTCGATGAGTCCAAGCGTTGCCATGAGTTCTCCGGTAACTGGCACTTAGCAATTAGCCACTAGCCATTAGCGTTCCAGCTAACTACCAACTGCCAATTGCTACTTCGGCAGTTCTCCACTCAGCAATTGTTCCAACGACGCGGCGGGGCAGCGCACTCCCACGTAGAACTGCCCGAACAAAGCATAAACCGCGCTGACGTGGTCGAAGCGCATTTCGTAGATCAGCTTCTTGAAGACCAGCGGATCGTCGGCGAACAGGTCGACGCCCCACTCCCAGTCGTCGAAGCCAATCGAGCCGGTGATGATCTGCTTCACTTCGCCCGCGTAGCGGCGGCCCACGAGTCCATGGTCATTCATTTGGCGGGCACGCTCTTCAATGGGGAGCGTGTACCAGTTCTTGTCCTCGCCGCGCAGCCGGTTCATGGGATAAAAGCAGATGTACCTGTTCGGCGGGATCTCAGGGAATAGCCGCGGATGCATCGCCTCGCGATGCCGGCTCAGCTTGCATTCGATTTCGGCCTTCCACTGGTCCGAGTGCGGCTGAATGCCTTGATCAAAGAGTTCTTTGTAAATCTTGACCGTGGAATCGTAGAGTCCGAGTTCAATGATCGAAAGATAAGAAGATGTGGTTTCGAGGTAATCGCTGAGGCGCAGGCCTGCCAGCTTCAATTCCGCCTGATTGAGATCGGCAAACGAGTTGCGGAAGTGAACCAGCATCAGATCGCCCTTATGGCCGATCAGCGAAAAAAGTGCGGATTGGCCATTGGACCTCTTCTCCAGTTCGCCCAGCGCCGCCGCTGCTTCTTGAGCGATTTCCGATCGGGCGGCATCTGGCAGGCTTCGCCAGGCTGTCCAACGGAAACGCATCATCTGGTGCAGCACGCTGTATCCTTCAGTCGTCAGCGGCACTTCGGGAATCTGCGCCGCGGCGGTTTGCGGGCGAATGGGAGCAGTCGAGGTCGTGGTCATTGGATTCTTGGGATGTGTGCTCATCGTTTTCAGCATCTATTGTACGCAAGATGCAGGACCAACAAGTCCATGATTGCACTCTTTCCTGACGCGGCAAACTTGCTACGCGGCTAGCGTGGTGGCGTTTGCGCGGCCAAGCACCTCCCAAGCAAACAACCGCAATGTTTTGTAAAAACGATGATCGAGGGCACGTCGAATCTCGATTCGCGGCGACGAGAGGCGAAGGAAGACTACATTCTTTATGATTTCATCGAAGGATTTCAGCAGCGGCGCCAGGTCGATGTCGTCCTCCGGCTCAGCATGCTCATATGCAATGGCCATCACCGCTTTTCGTTCCTCGCATCTGAACTCCAGCAGTTTGTAGCAATCGCTGATTACGCTCGCATTTCCGGCGTATGGATGGATCATGTCGTGACACCATTGGCTAGGCGGGTTTCTGTTTCCATTATCACCGTATGTCCGAACGATTTTGAACTCGATTGCCCATTCCTTCGGGATGAGAAGGTCCGGGGTCAGGTGGGGGATGCAGACCCCGCCGTTGTATTTTGGAAGAGTGTTGAGGTATTGTGACATCCGGAGCACGAGGCGTCTCTCTGCGAATGGACCGACACCCGGCGAAAACGTCCCGTATACTTCCCTCGACGCATCAATGTGAACCATGGCGTCGGCGATGTCCGCTACTACTTCATTGAGTTCCATCTTGGTTGATCTCCTGATTTCATGCTACTCCTTTTGCCGGCTGGGAGACGGACGACGATCCATGCGAAGACTCATTCTGACTTTCTGTTGTCTTTTACTGTTGGCCGCGTCGCTGGTGGCTCAGAGTAAGCGCTTATGGGTGCTGCGCGCACCCGGCGAGGCGGTGGAGTACGATGCCGCAACCTTTGCCGAAAAGCAGACCGTGAAAGTTCCGGCGGAAGCCGTGGCGTCACCGCAGAACTTCGATGTCAACCATCTCGGTCAGATGCTGTTTGCCGCACCCGTGTCTTTACCGCTCACGGAAGGTGATCTTGCCGCCGAGCGCAAGGTGTGGTTCTGGGATGGCCGCACTGCCACGTCACTCTCGCGCGAGGTCGCCCGCAATACATCGACAGCGGGATCGAATCTGGCCATCAACGAATCAGCGCCTGTGCCGTATCTCTCGGCAGATGGCGCCCATCTTTACTGGTTTTCAAACCAGTCGCGCCGGTTGCAGCGCGACAGCGTGGATCTCTCCACCAAAACGACTTGGCTGAGCTGGCGGACTGATCTCGCAGGTGCGGCGTGTGAGGACGTGGCCTCGATGACGCTTCTCGATTGCTCGTGCCCGACCGGCAGCTGCGAGGAGTCTTGTCCCTACGGCGTGGTGTGGGTTCCCGAGGATGGAGTTGGCAAGTTCTTTCTGCTGACCCAGTTCGTTTCGGGGCAGACGCAACCGCTTTACGAGGCGACCTCGTTGTATCAGGAAAACGCCGGCAAATGGAGGGCAACGCCACTCGATCCACCGCTGCGGCGCGTTCTTGACGCTGCGAATGCCGGCGCAATCCTGGAAGCGATTCCCGACACGGCCTGTTGCGGCTGGGAGAATGAAAGCGACGATAAAACTCTGCTGCATCTTCAAAGCAAGACGTTGACCGTGTTCGATGAACAAGGCGCGTATAAGAATCCTGACTACGACGTGAGTTTCTATACTGAGACCGGCAGGCTCTCGCCCGACACCGGATCAGTGGCATTGACGATCGCCGCGACCTCTGAACCGAACATGCCCATTCAGCTGGCAGAGCAGGGACAGGCCAACCCGGAAGAATCGCAAGGCATTCGCAAGGCATTGCTGGACCTGCCGGCGGTCGAGGTGAAGAGCGTGGAGGATTCTCCGCGGCGCATTGCGTTTCTGCCGCACGCCACGCTGGTGGGCTGGATCACCTCGAAGGAGATTCTCATCGTGGAAGGACACCTGGTGGTTGCCTACAACGTGGCGAACCGCACGCGGAGGACGTCGAGCATTCACGTTGAGGATGCGGGGCACGTGTTTCTGCGCTGAATACACTCGACCACAGCTGCGGCTCCTGATTTTGCTCGTGCGGCGTGAGCCTTAGTCTTGCTCTGAGGCTGTGGAATTCTCCAGTAAAATAAATTCTGGCCGAAAAGGCAAAACCGGCCCAGCTCCATGAGCCCGAACCCTGCCCTACTGCCGCAGCGTCAGCCCGCTCAACACACCTTGCTGCCTGGCGATCAGCGATTGCACGCCCTGCCGCGCAAACGCCAGCATCTTTGCGAACTGCACCTCATCGAACGCCTGCCGTTCCGCCGTCGCCTGCACTTCCACCATCTTGCGCCCCGCGGTCATTACGAAATTCATGTCGACTTCGGCGCGCGAGTCCTCTTCGTAACAAAGATCGAGCAGGACTTCTCCATCCACAATCCCCACGCTGACGGCCGCGACAAAATCTCTTAAGGGAACCGACGTGAGAGTTCCAGCCTCCACCAACTTTTCCAGAGCCAGGCCCAGCGCGACGAACGCTCCCGTGATCGACGCGGTGCGCGTCCCGCCATCGGCCTGAATCACGTCGCAATCAATCCATATCGTGCGCTCGCCCAGCCGCGCCAGATCGGTTACGGCGCGCAGCGAGCGTCCAATCAGCCGCTGGATTTCATGTGTCCGCCCGCTCGGCCGTCCCTTCGCCACTTCCCGCGGCGTGCGCGTCAGCGTCGCCCGCGGAATCATCGCATACTCGCTCGAGATCCATCCCTTGCCCGAAGTCCGCAGAAACGGCGGCACCGTTTCTTCAATGGACGCCGTACAAATTACCCGCGTGTTTCCCACTTCAATTAGCACCGATCCTTCCGCAGTAGTAATGAAATCAGGAACGATCGACACTGGGCGCAACTGGTCGGTGCTGCGATTGTCCGAGCGATAGAACATAAGCGACGATTGTAAACGATGCCCCTCCCGATTCCTGAGATGCTCATGTGGACAGCCGCCTGACAACCTTCCATGCTTTAATAGACTCGCACTCACAGAAGCTAAAACACCTATGCCCACCCTAATCTCGCAGCCAACTCGCATTCAGTCTGCCGGCAACAAGCCCAAGCTCATTGATGAATACATCGGCCGCGTTAACACCCAGACTTCGTCCGCTAGCGTGGCCCACATGCGCAGTCCTGCGGAATGGCTCGAACCCGGCCAGACTCCCTCTTTTGACGAATTCACCATCGTCCTGAAAGGCACGTTGCGCGTGGAGCACAAGGAGGGATCAATCGACGTCGCCGCTGGGCAAGCCGTGATCGCCCACGCCGGCGAGTGGATCCGCTACTCTACCCCTCACCAGGGCGGCGCAGAGTACATCGCCGTCTGCCTCCCCGCATTCTCCATGGAAACGGTCCATCGGGATGAGAGCTGAATCGTCCCGCCAATCGTTTGAGGGATCAATTCGATAGAATTATTCGCATGCCTCATCGCTCAGTGGCAGTGTTCGATCTCGGCGGCGTGCTGATTGACTGGAATCCGCGTTATCTATATCGCAAGCTCTTCCATGGAGACGACGCCGCCATGGAACATTTTCTGACCACAGTGTGCACGCCGTCGTGGAACGCCCAACAAGATGCCGGACGCAGCTTTGCCGAGGCTTGCAACACACTCAAGCTGGAGCACCCCGCCCATGGCGAGTTGATCGATGCCTGGATTCAGCGTCATGAAGAGATGGTGACGGGTCCGATCGCTGGCACCGTAGACATCCTTGGGGAATTGCGCGCTCGTGGAGTTCCTTTGTATGCCTTGAGCAACTGGTCGGCAGAAACTTTCCCGACATCGCTCAAGCGATTCGAGTTCTTGCGATGGTTCAAGGGAGTCTTGCTTTCCGGCGAAGTGCGTCTGATCAAACCCGACCCGCGTATCTTTCAGCTATTCTTTGAGACGCATGGCATCGAGCCTGCTCATGCCGTATACATTGACGATCTGCCATCGAACGTAGAAGATGCGGCTGCCCTGGGCATGCATGGCATCCTCTTCACCGATCCTTCCGCTCTTCGCAGTGAACTGGTGAAGCTGGGCCTGCTGGATCCGGTGGGGCAAATTGACCATGTCGCCGCACACCGACGGCAATCTTCTTGAGATCACTTCCTGGCTTTTGCCAAGCGCAATGTGAAGGTGAGAAAGGGTTTCCTACTCCCACTCGATCGTGCCTGGAGGCTTGGAGGTAACGTCATACACCACGCGGTTCACGCCCTTGACCTCGTTCACAATGCGCGTGGAGATTCTCTTCAGCACTTCGTGCGGCAGGGCAACCCAGTCGGCGGTCATGCCGTCTTCCGAACTCACCGCCCGGATCGCACAGGTATAAGCGTACGTCCGCATGTCGCCCATCACGCCCACCGACATCACGGGCAACAGCACTGCAAACGACTGCCAGATCTTGGTGTACAGGCCAGCGTTCTTGATTTCACTGACCACAATGTCGTCACACTCGCGCAGCAGCGCCAGACGCTGCGGCGTGACTTCTCCGAGCACGCGCACCGCCAGACCGGGGCCCGGGAAGGGCTGCCGCTGCAAAATTTCTTCCGGTATGCCCAGATCGCGGCCGATCTTGCGGACCTCATCTTTGAACAAATCTTTTAGCGGCTCGATCAGCTTGAGCTTCATTTTCTCCGGCAGGCCGCCTACGTTGTGATGCGACTTGATCACCTGCGACGGTCCTCGCACCGAACGCGACTCGATTACATCGGGATAAAGCGTTCCCTGCACCAGCCACTTGACCTTGCCTTCTTCCTTCTCGATGCGGCGCGCCTCGCGCTCGAACACCTTGATGAATTCGTTGCCGATGATCTTGCGTTTCTTTTCGGGATCGCTGACTCCCTTCAGCTTGCCTAGAAAACGATCGGTGGCGTCGACCGCATCGACGTGCAGCCCGAGCTTGTCATGCAGTGTTCTCTGAACCTTCTCGAACTCGTTCTTGCGCAGCACGCCGTTGTTCACGAAGATACAGGTCAGCCGCGACCCTTCAGTTCTGCTCAGGGCATGCTTGCCGTGAGCATCGCGCAAGGCACGATCGACCAGGACTGCCGCCACCGATGAATCCACTCCACCTGAAAGCGCGCATATGGCGCGTCCCTTGCCCACTTGCTGCCTGACCTGCTCGACGGTCGAATCGATAAAGTGCTGCGGCGTCCATGTTGGTTTCGCGGCGCAGATATGGAACACAAAGTTGCGCAGAATCTCCGTGCCATGTCGGGTGTGGTGAACCTCGGGATGGAACTGCACCGCAAACCATTTCTTCGCGACGTTCTGGATTCCGGCGACCGCATGCGCCGTCTTCGCAGTCAGCTCAAAACCGGGAGGCAATTCGAGCGCCTCGTCGCCATGCGACATCCACACCGCCTGTCGCTTCGCCAGTCCGCGGAACAGGATCGATTCGGCGACGATGTCGATTTCAGCGTGACCGTACTCGCGCTTGTCCGCCGGCCGCACTTTACCGCCGAGCGTGTGCACCATGAATTGCAGACCCGTAACAGATGCCAAGTACGGGCAGTCCCAGTTCGAAGATGCGCGCGTCCGCCGGCGGCGCATCTTTGTCGTAGACCGACCACGGCGCTCCCGAGAGCACAAGGCCCACAGGAGTATAGCTCTTGATTTCGTCGAGCGAAGCCGTGCAAGGGAGTACAACGGAGAAAACGTTTTGTTCGCGGATGCGGCGCGCGATGAGCTGCGTATACTGCGCGCCGAAATCGAGGATAACGATGGATTGACTAAGTAACGATTGGTTGGGTCGCGATTGGGTTTCCACGGATGAGTTTCTCAAATCGGCTTGTCCATGTAAAGGACCCTGTAGTAGAGACGTTGCTTGCAACGTCTTGCCGCCGACTTCATGTCGTCGCCACGTTTGTCCCTTCCGCAGCAAGATGTGACGGTCTCACTCACTCAAGGCGAGTTTGATGCACTGGGACACGTAGCAAGCTAGGTTTCTACGACCAGGTTTGGAACGTCGCTCAGGATCGGCTCATCGCGGTCAATCGAGTTGCGCGGCGGCGGACTTGGCAGGGTCGCGGATTCAGCCAGGTCCTCCGGCATTTCTGCGATGCAGACATATCCGGCGAGGCGCACCATATATAACCAATCCACGACGGCGGAATAAGCGAGCGTGACGAGAACGACGCAAACGATTATCAGCCGCGCCGGGGCAACTCGGACAAAAGCTATCGGAAACGAAACAGCGGTCGTGGCGATGCTGAAGGCAGTGAGGTGCGCCAGCCCGGTCCAAGTACTCACGGCGAACACGGGCCCCGAGCGTTCCCGGGAAAAGGTGACGGCGGCAGAAAGCGCGCTCAAGACGTCATCGCCATCGCGAATCACGAAAATGCCGGCCAGCGAGAGCAACCAGTTCAACATCGACCATACGATGCAGATCAATCCCGCAAGCGGCAGAAAAAGGATGAAGGCAAGGCCAGGGTGAGGGCGAGCACCGGGCAGAGCGAATCTGACGAGCATGGCCGCGCCGGCAAAGGCGAGGAGACCTGCGAGGGTCAGCGCAACACGCAAGAAGTTGAGGCCGATCAAGGAGCGCAGTGGCTGTGGTTCCGCTGAGGGATGGGTTTCCGCGGAGAGGTTGCAAGGAGCGTCCCTACAGAAGTAGTCAAGCAGTGCGCGGACAGTTGCAGCACGGCCAACCGAAGCGGCGACGACCCAGAGCAACGACAGCGCCAGTGTCGCGAGCAAAGCAGCCAGCCCTGCTCGATTCACGCTCCCACGAAGGATGTGTGCAATCGCTCGTCCCACGAGCACTGGCTGCCTAGTTGATAGAAGAGTCAAATCTCCATTGCTTACGGGCAGTGTGTCGAGATATTCGATGCACCAGAAAAGAAACAACGCCCATGCGGCCGCGCCAACTGTCCAGCGCCAGGCGATTTCGGTGAACGCCAGCGATGGCCGTCGAAACGTAGCGCGGAAGCCTTCGATTGTGGGCGAGAGGCGGGGCATGAGCGCGCTACTCAATGACGATGTTGACCAGCTTGCCGGGGACAAATATCTTCTTGACGATCTGCTTACCAGCGATAGCGGATTGCACTTTCTCGTCGCCTAGCGCCCGCTCGACGACGAAGTCTTCAACAGAGTCGGCGGGCACAAGGACGCGGCCGCGCAGCTTGCCGTTGACCTGCACGGGGATTTCGAGTTCTTCCTCTTTCGCGAGACGCGGCATCGTACTGGGGCCAGGGAGCTTTGAGCAAGTTTCCCTTTTCGCCGAGCATCTCCCATAGTTCGTGTGCGAGATAGGGCGCGAAGGGAGCGAGCAAGAGGACTAATACCCGCTGCACTTCAGCCATAAGCGATGCCGGGATAGCATTTTGGGCGTCTGCTTGTTCCGCACCATGGAGCGCATTCACCAGTTCCATGATGGCCGAGATGCAGGTGTTGAAGTGCCAGCGTCCCTGGAAATCGTCGCTGACGCGCTTGATGGTCTGGTGGAGTTTGCGCTGGATCTGGCGCGCTGGTGGCGAGAGAGACGCTGCAGGCAACCTCTTTACGGGTTCGGTCGCGCCGTTGCCGGCGTTTGTTGTGACGAAACGGTAGACCTTGCCCAGAAATCTTTGGATTCCAGCAATGCCGGAATCCTGCCAGTCGAGATCGCGGTCGGGCGGAGCGGCGAACAAGCTGTAGAGGCGCGCAGCGTCGGCGCCGTAGCGGGCTACCATTTCGTCCGGGCTGACCACGTTGCCCAGGCTCTTCGACATTTTCGCGCCGTCTTTGATCACCATGCCTTGTGTGAAAAGGCGTTCCACGGGCTCGCCGTTGGTGATGAGGCCCATGTCGCGCATGAACTTGGTCCAGAAGCGCGAGTAGATAAGGTGCAGGATAGCGTGCTCGATGCCGCCGATGTACTGATCGATAGGGAACCAATATTGCGCGATCTTCGAGTCAAACGGAGCGCTTTCGTTGTGCGCGTCGGTGTAGCGGTAGAAATACCAGGACGAGTCGACGAAGGTGTCCATGGTATCGGTTTCGCGCCGCGCCGGCCCGCCGCACTTGGGGCAGGTCGTGTTGACGAACTCCGGCAGTTTACCGAGCGGCGATCCACCGGCGAGCGTGATCTCGACATTTCTCCGGCAAAATCACGGGCAAATCTTTTTCCGGCACGGGGACGATTCCATCTTTTTCGCAATAAAGCATGGGGATGGGCGTGCCCCAATAGCGCTGCCGGGAAATCCCCCAATCTTTCAGGCGATAGGTGACCGTGGGCTTGCCGAAGCCGTTCTGCTCGGCGAACACGGACATCTTCTTGATCGCGTCGGCGCACTCAAGGCCGCTGTAAGGGCCGGAGTTGATCAACATGCCCTCGTGCGCGGTAAACGGAAGCGGCGGCTCGGTGACGGTCTCTTCCTGATCGCCGATGGGAAGAATCACGAGGCGGATCTCGAGCTTGTATTTCTTCGCGAACTCGTAATCGCGATCGTCGTGCGCCGGCACGCTCATGATGGCGCCCGTGCCGTAATCCATGAGGATGTAGTTTGCCACCCAGACCGGAAGCTTCTCGCCGTTGAAGGGATTGATGGCGTAACGGCCTGTGGGGACGCCGTGCTTTCTCGATCTCGCCAATGTTCGCCCAGTTCTTTGGCTTTGCGCTGCTCGGCGATGAGTTGATCGACCTTGGCCCGCAACTCGGAATTGTTTGCCGCGAGATCGTTAACGATGGGATGCTCGGGTGCGAGTACAACCGAGGTCGCGCCATAGATGGTATCGATACGCGTGGTGAAGACGCTGATGGTCGCGCCCGCGGGTCCGAAGCCGTGGTGGGGCTGGGTGTAGTCGAGTTTGAAATGGATCAGCGCGCCTTCGCTGCGACCGATCCAGTTGCGCTGCATGGTGCGGACCTTCTCGGGCCAGCCGTCGAGCTGGTCGAGATCGCGCAAGAGTTCATCGGCGTAGTTTGTGATGCGCAAGAACCACTGCTCCAGCTCGCGCTGCTCGACCGGCGTATCTTCGTGACGCCAGCAGCATCCGTTCGCCAGCACTTGTTCGTTGGCCAGCACGGTCGCGCATTGCGGACACCAGTTGACTTTGCTCTTCTTGCGATAGGCAAGGCCTTTTTCGTAGAGCTTGAGAAAGAACCACTGGTTCCAGCGGTAGTAGTCGGGCAGGCAGGTGGTGACTTCGCGGGACCAGTCGTAGGCGAAGCCGAGGCGGTTCATCTGCGCCTTCATTTTGGCGATGTTGCCGAGAGTCCACTGCCGCGGCGGAGTGTGATTTTGAATGGCTGCATTTTCCGCGGGCAACCCGAAAGAATCCCAGCCCATGGGATGAAGCACGTTGTGGCCGTTCATCCACATAAAGCGGGCGAGAGCGTCGCCGATGGCATAGTTGCGTACGTGTCCCATGTGCAGTGCGCCCGAAGGATAGGGCAGCATTTCGAGCACGTAGTACTTCTTCCTGGTCGAATCGGGCTCGGCGGCGTAGAGCTGGGGAGCGTTTTTCCAGCGTTCGAACCATTTGGTCTCTACGCGCTGGGGATCGTAACGATCGTCGTCGCTGCGCTGGCTGCGGCTAACGGGCGTGGTTTCTTCTTGCGTCTTTTCTTGCGGCGGCATAAGAGATCGGGCGAGTCCGAGTAAACCTAGATTCTACAATGAGGCGAGGAAAGCATGTGCGGAGATTGGCCCGCGGAAAGTCAAACGCCGTCGTGCCATGTTTAGTAAGTGGTTATTATTTCCCGGAGCGAACTGCGGCAGCACCGCTTCGCAGCTTGTTGTAATCGCGGGTGTAGGCGCGTAGGCCAAATTCCGGCGTGCTTTTCGTATAGCCGGCAACGAGTTGGTCCTGGTAGTGATCGAGAAAGAAATCGAAGGGATCGCGCGGATCCATGTCGATCATGATCAGGTCGGCATCGTGCATGGTGAGTTTGCCAAATTGCATTTCGCCGTGCCGGAATGCCATAAAATTGCCGGACGGTTGAGCGCCGGAGTTCGAGCCCTGCGCCGCACCGAATGTCTGGATGATGTTGTCGCCTTGGACGCGAACGCCGGTCACTTTTCCTTGAATGCGGGGCGGCGACAGTATTTGTTCAGGGTCAAGAATCAGATCGTCCTTCTCGGCGGTGAGGCCGCGAACCTTTTTTGTGTTAATCAGGCGAGCCAGATCGATTCCCAGCAAATCCAATAGACCTTTTACCGGTAGATGCGCGGCTTTGACATGGTCCGCGTGGAGGCGGATTTGGCCGTCCGCATCGGCCGAAACCGTGCCTATGGCTTCGAATGGAACATCGCCAGTCTGGTGGAGCTTGCCTTTTATGATCAACTGACTATTCTTACTTTCGATGGTCATGTCTTTGATTGGAGCGTCATGAGCAGAAAAGACGTTTTCATTCAGAACCTGCGCCAGCGACCTGCAGCTTATGGCAATTTCCGCCGACGCCACGTTGAGGGTGAAGGAATTCTTGTCATCAAAAATAACGATCGCTCCCGGTTTTGTTGGGGCGAGATGCCCGTGCAACTGAACGATGTGCACGGCAATCCGGTCGGTGAAGTGGTACGTGACATTTTTCGCCTCGAACTGAACGGCATAAGAGGCCGACGCGGTGCTTGTTTGAGCCGTGCCAGGGTTTGGCAGATTCAACAGACAGAGGAAAATGGTGATAAGCACAATGTGTCGTAAGGCCGCGGGAATCATGGGCAATAAGATGCCATGAAGATAAAAACGGACAAGTTTATGTGACCAACTTCTTCAGCGCTTCGACATTTCTGCGATCGTCGCCTGGCTTGTCGATCGGTGTCTCGGCAATGAACGCCGCATGGGCAAGGCGCAGATCGTTGAGCAGAATGCGGAAAGGCTCAAGCCCGATGGTTCCTCTTCCGATGTGTTGATGGCGGTCGAGCTTCGACCCGCGGGCGGCTTTCGCGTCATTACAGTGAATGACTTTTGCGTTGTTCAGTCCAACGGTCGCGTCGAGACGGAGAAGAGTCTGGTAAATGCCTTCCTGGGAGACGATGTCATAGCCCGCGACGTGAGTGTGGCAGGTATCGATGCAGGCGGCGATCGGGACGATGCCGCGCAGGCGGTCGATCACTTCGGCGATTTGCTCGAAGGTGCCGCCGAGGGAGAATTCTGCGCCCGCTGTGTTTTCGATCAGGATGGTGAGTCCCGCTTTCGCAAGGTCGAGGTCTTGGGTCGCGGCGGCGATGGCGGCAGCGGTTTGCAGCAGTCCGGCTTCACGATCGGAGCCGCGAAACGAACCGGGGTGCAGCACGAGATAGTCAGCGCAGACTGCAAGCGCGCGTTCGACTTCGCCACGGAAAGCCTCGACCGATTTCTTGAGGAACAATGGATTCGTGCTGGCTAGATTCACCAGATAGTTGGTATGAATGACCAAGGGCTTGAGATCGTATTGCGAGCGTAGGCGGAGCATCTGTTCGCACAAAGGGCAGCTGAGTTCGTAAGGGGCCCACTGGCGCGGGCTGGAAGAGAAGATCTGAAGCGTGTTGCAGCCCAGGCGATAGGCTCGTTCCGCGGCGTTGTGAATTCCTCCCGCAGTCGAGGTGTGAATGCCGATGCGGCGGGAGGTGATGCGGGGCGGGCGTTTCGGCGCGGGCCGGGTGAGGATGTCTTGTACGGGCGCGATGGGACGTGGCATGAAAAAAGTATAAGCCCGGCGCCCTGTCGTGATTACCACGTCCCAGTACAAGTTCCGGAATCAGAACCAAAGTGTACGCTCCACACGGGCAAGAGCGCCTCGCTGCGGTTGGCTGGACGGGCGAGGCGCCCGTCCCCACATAAACCTTTTCTTCCCACATGAGACTTGCCGATTCTAGGGGAGCATGTTGCCGATGCGGCGGATTTGGGCGCCTACGGCTTTTAGTTTTTCTTCGATTTTTTCGTAGCCTCGGTCGATGTGGTAGACGCGGTCGATGATCGTCTCGCCGTCGGCTACTAACGCGGCTAGGACTAGCGATGCTGAGGCGCGGAGATCGGAGGCCAGGACTGCGGCCGCGCTTAGCTGGGTTTTGCCGCGGACCACGGCGCGGCGGCCTTCGATTCTAATGTTGGCGCCCATGCGGACTAATTCCTGGGCGTGCATGAAGCGGTTCTCGAAAATGTTTTCGGTGATGATGCTTGTGCCTTCGGCCTGCGTGGCAAGCGCCATGAACTGCGCCTGCATGTCGGTGGGGAAGCCGGGATATTCTTCGGTGTTGAGGTCGGAGGCGGTGAAGGGATTGTCTCCCATGACGCGGACCGAGGTGGCGGTGGATTTGGTTTTGACGCCGGCTTGCTTGAGCTTGCTGAGGATGGCGTCGAGGTGAGTGGGATCGCAGGCGGCTATGTTCAGGTCGCCGCCGGTCAGGGCTCCGGCGATCAGGAATGTGCCGGCCTCGATGCGGTCGGGGATGATGCGATGTTTCGCACCTTTTAGTTTGGTCACTCCTTTTATTCGGATAGTGGGCGTGCCTGCGCCTTGGATTTTGGCTCCCATTTTATTAAGGAGAGCGGCCAGGTCGGCCACTTCGGGTTCGCGGGCTGCGTTTTGGAGAATGGTTTCGCCTTCGGCTAGAGCGGCGGCCATTAGCAGGTCTTCGGTGCCGGTGACCGTGATTTTGTCGAAGACGATTTCTGCGCCGCGGAGGCGCGCGGCGGTGGCTTCTACGTAGCCGTGCTCCTGCTTGATTTTTGCGCCGAGGCGTTCGAGGCCTTTGATGTGGAGGTCGATGGGGCGCTGGCCTATGGCGCAGCCGCCGGGGAGGGAAACGCGGGCGCGGCCACAGCGGGCGACCAGCGGTCCGAGGACCAGCGTGGAGGCGCGCATGGTCTTTACTAATTCGTAGGAGGCTTCGGGGCTGGCTAGGTTTTTGCAGTTGATGGTGGTGCGGTGGTGGGCGCGTCCGTAGCCTAGTTCGACTTCGGCTCCCATGGCGGCTAAGAGATTGCGCGTGGTTTGGATGTCGCGGACTTGCGGGATGTTTTCGAGGATTACCGGCTCGTCCGTTAGAAGAGCGGCGGCCATGCAGGGAAGTGCGGCGTTTTTTGCTCCGCTGACGCGGACGGTGCCGAGCAGAGGTTCGCCGCCGCGGATTACTAGCTTATCCATGTAGGAGTCCTGAACTCATTTTAGTGTGGAAATGGAGTGGCAGTGGGTAATCGAGAGGGTGCGCACTGTTAGAGGCAGAAATCTCCACTTCTCGAGCAAAGAACGCGCGAGAAATGGGGCGCCCGCATGGTGAGAACACCTTGATGCGTCTCTGGTTGCGCCAGCATTATAGGGATCCTTCGACTGCGTTGCCGTCCACTTCGTGGACGGCAACTACGCTCAGGATGACAAGTTTTGCGGCGCGGCTTCAGCCGCGCCCTTTCAAAACGCCTTCCACAGCCTACTTCATGGCGTTGGTTTTGTGGGGTTGGAAGGCGGGGTCGCCGTCTTGCCAGAGTAAGAAGGACATTTCGTCGGCGAACTCGAGGTCGTGTTGGGCTCTGGTGGATCCCATGCCGTGGCCGGCGTCGTAGTCTACTCGCAGCAGGATCGGCTTTTTGCTGGAGGTCGCGGCTTGCAGGCGGGCTGTCATCTTGGCCGGCTGCGAGGGATCTACGCGCGGGTCGTTGATGCCGGCGGTCAGCAGCACGCCCGGGTAGGCGGTGCCGTCTTTTACATGTTGATAGGCATCCATGGCAAAGAGGCCTTTGAAGCCGTCGGGATCGGTGATGGTGCCGAACTCGGCGATGTTGGGGGGACCGTTCGGAGTAAATTCCATGCGGGTTGCGTTGGAGCAACCTACGCGGATCAGGGCTCCGGCGAACAGATCGGGACGCTGGGTGATGGCGCCGCCGATTAGAATGCCGCCGGCGCTGGTGCCTTCGCCGGAGAGGCGCTGCGGGCTGGTGTATTTGTTGCCGATGAGGTATCGAGCGCTGGCGATGAAATCGTCGATGGTGTGCTGCTTGGTGAGTTTGTAGCCGGCGCGGTACCACTCTTCTCCATATTCTCCGCCGCCGCGGACGTGGGCGAACGCGATTATGCCCCCGCGCTCGAGCCAGGCCAGCCAGACTGGATCGAAGTAGGCGTCATAGGAAATTCCGTAGGCACCGTAGCCGATCAAGTGTGTGGGGTGGTTGCCATCCAGCTTGGTGTCTTTCGCGCGGATGATCGAAAGCGGAATCATGGTTCCGTCGTCGCTCTTGGCCTTGACTTCAACGGCTTCGTAGGCTGAGGTGTCGATGGGCAACGGATGGTTGAATGCCGGTGTCTGCAGCGGTTCTTGTCTTTGAATCGTATCGCAGCCAGAGGGGAGCAGTCGTCCAGGAGACAACGTGGACCAGGGCTCCCGGTTCGGTGGGTGTCGTGGAGATCGCGCCCACAGACAGGCCGGTGCCTGGGGAAATGGGCTCGAGGTGGCCGTCGAAGGAAAGGCGGCGCATGCGGCCGATTCCGCCGTCAAGATCGCGGATGTAGATGGCGTCGCTGGCGACGTCGGCTTCCTGGATGACTACTTCACTGGCGGGGACGACTACCGCGGCGTGAGCCACGTCGGGGTTCTTGAGGCTGGTGCGGGTTACTTCATAGCGCGGCTTGTTCTTGTGAGTTACGAGGTAGAGGTCGTCTTTGTAGACGTCGTAGCGCACGACCGCGTCATCGACATCGATGAGTTTCTTCCACACGATGGGCGATGAATTGAGTTGATCGAAAGGAATGTAATAGACGGTGGCCTCGTTCTGGGTTCCGTGAGCTACGATGCCGAAGAAATAGGGCGAGGCCGGCGAGTAGGTGATGAAGCTGAGATCGTTGTCGTCAATTTTGAGGCCGGGTGAGTAAGCGTAGCCGAAGACGAAGCGGTCCTGTTCGGGGTCGCCGCCGAGTTGATGAATGTAGACGCGGCTGCGCTGCTCGAAGGCGGTTGGAGGCATATCGGGTGTGAGCTTTTGCAGGCGGTTGTAGAAGAACGATTTGTTGTCCGGCAGCCACGAGATGGCTCCGAAGCGGGCACGGTCGATGGAGTCGGGAAACACTTTTCCGCTGGCAGTTTCGAGAATGTGAATCACGCTATTTTCAGAGCCGCCGGGAGACATTCCATAGGCGACTAACGTTCCATCGAGCGACGGTTGAAAATAATCGATGGAGTAGTGGACGCCATCTTTGGTGAGAAGTTCGGGATCTACCAGCAGGCGTTCCTTGGCACCCGCTTGATCGATGACGTAGAGCTTCACGTTGTCGGCTCCGGCATCCGCCTTCAGATAAAAAGTTTTCCCGCCCCAGACCTGGGCGTCCCGCACGCGGGTGCTCGCCGTGTCGAGAGCCTTCACGCGGGCCAGGAGTTTTTCGCGTCCTGGAATGGCGTTCAGGGTGGCGCGAGTGTAGTCGTCTTGTCCCTTGAGCCACTGCGCTACTTTTGCGTCGTGCCAGTCTTCGAGGGAGCGGTAGGGATCGACTACGACCTGGCCGTAGAAGGTTTCGGTTACGTCGTGGCGCTCGGCTGCTGGCGGGCCGGATTGCGCGCTGAGGGGCGCGGCGATGGTTAGAGTGAGAATTAGAGCGGTTAGAAGAATGCGAGGACGGTTTGAGTGGGATTGGGGGATAGAAGGCATAAAAGTGGCTCCTGATCTGAAAAACCTGGGCAGGGGTTGATTCCGGTTGACGATCATAGCAGAAGGCAGGGAATGGGGTACAGATCGGCGTGTTTCCGCGTGGCGAGTTTTTTTGTGCAACCTGCGTCTCGCTGCGCTCGACTGGACCCTTCGGCCGCGCTCAGGGCAGGCACCTTCGGCTGCGCTCAGGGGAGGCTCACGAGGCGGCCGTCCCCACAGGAGTTGATGGGTGCAGGCAGTCGCGGGCGGGAGTGCCCGCACAACACGGGCACTCCTGGCTTTTATCTAGGGACTGTGGCCATGTAGGCGCTGTCGTCGCAAGAACTGTCGGTTACCCAGTGGCCCACCACGACTCCGCCATTGTTGATACCGCCGCCGGCGGTTTGATAGGCGCCGGGAACGTTCAACGTGACGAATCCGCCGCCTGGCCCGCGCACGAATCCGTGTTCGTTGTAAGACTTATCCCAATAATGCCCGGAAATAAAGCCTCCGTCGTTGATGCCATTCACGACCGTTCCCCCGGTGGCGCCCGATATGCAAGGAGCCGAGCCTGGAACCGTGGAGGCTCCTGGTACGTCGATGCTGGTGATCGTACCGGAGGGGGTGCGCATCCAGCCGTGATTCAGGCCCGCGGAATCGACGTAGGCGCCCACGGCCGTGTTGGACTTGTTGATTCCGAGGCACTCGGTGAAAGTGCTGCCGAATGGGTCAAATACCGAGACCACACCCCCGATACTCACGAAGCTCTGATAGGTGGTGTAGGGCGGCTGGAGTATTGCCCCGCAGAAATTCCTGGCGTTATAGATCCCGCCCACGATGGTGTCTGTGCCCGCAGGCTGGCCGGGAACACTGTAGGTCACGTACTGCCCGTCTTTATAAAAGTAGCCATAAAACAAATTGGCCGAGGTGTCGTAGAAATAGCCAGTCACGGTGTCGTTACTGCTGATGCCATAGGCCACGGTGGCCGACGGAGTGGTTGTATCCAAAGGATCGACAAGCAGGGTGATAGTGCCGTCAGTGTCCCGAATCCATCCCTTCAAGTTGCCGGACGTATCGGTCAGATATCCGGCAATGACGCCGGCCGTGTTGATGCCCTGCACGCCCAGGGAGTTTTGCGCCGCTTCGGGCACGTCAAAGGTGGTATAGGTGATCGACTGAGCATGCAGGACGCCTAAAAATGTGCCTGCGAACGCTAAAGCCAGTTGCATCAGCTTCTTCTTCATTTTCATCCTCCTGAAATCCTATTCGGCCCAGAGCGTGCGAGTATCTCGGTCACGCTGATTGCTTGCGTTGCAGAAACCCGCGCGCAACCGTTGTTCTGGGGATGTTGCCGGACACAAACAAACGCACAAAGTGACGCTTCGTCGATCCCTCGTGGGAGAAGCGAAGCTGGCCGCAAGCCGACCTTTGGCCAGACAGAATGCCCTGCCAGGAGCCGGGAGGCAAGTGAGAAGGGGTATTGTTACGGTATCAACTCATGGTATCTTGGAGTTCCGTGGGTTCGTTTGGCCTTTGGACCTCAGCGACTCCACTCCTCCCCCAGAACTGCCGCAAGGCTTACAGCGAGTTGCGATGACCAAACGGGTTCAGTTTGCCGTTGACCGCGAGATCGAGCCTCAGGCGGGAGTGTCGGCGGCGGGCGTTCGGAAAGAGTTGGAACGAATTCTGGGGTCTGCTCCTTTCCTCAATTCGCGGCGGGTCAGCCAGTTCCTGCGCTTCGTGGTAGAGATCACGCTTGCCGGTGAGGGCGATCGGATCAAGGAATATTTGATCGCTGTGGAGGTATTCGGCCGTCCCGAGCATTACGACCCGAAGGATGATCCGATTGTACGAATCGAAGCCGGCCGGCTGCGGAAGAAGCTGGCGGACTACTATAGCGAGCCCGGGCGAAATGATCCCGTGATCATCGAGCTGCCGAAGGGCCGCTATGTGCCTGATTTCCAACCACGATCTTCCGCGAAGCAGCCTGAGATTACCAAAGCCACACGTGGAGAGCCAGCTCACATTCTTCTTAAGGGCGCAGCGGCGGTGGTTGTGTTGGGGGCAGTGGCGCTCGCCGCGACTTATTATGTTCACCTGCGTTCGAGCGCTAGTGTTCCCAAGTCGATTGCGGTGCTGCCCTTTCTGGATCTAAGCCCGAGTCCCGGACGGGAATACCTGAGTGTAGGAGTCACCGAAGAACTGACGACCGGATTGGCGGAGACCAAGGGCCTGCGCGTGGTGGCAGCCACATCCGCACGGCAATTCCTGGGCAAACCGGAGGACGTAAGGAGAATCGGGAAGGCCTTGAACGCGGAGGCGGTGCTGGAAGGAAGCATCGGCCAATCGGGCAATGGCCTGCGCATCCACGCGCAGCTGGTCGACGCACGAAATGGCTATCACCTGTGGTCGAAAGCTTACGACGTGCAGTCCACTGACCTGCTTACGCCGGAAAAGGACATTGTGCAGGAAACGGCGCGAGTGCTGCATGTGCGAGTGAGCCCCGATCTCCATCCGCTCAGGCGCGACACGGAGAATTCCGAGGCGCACGATCTCTACCTGCAGGGCAGATATCTGTGGAATACGCGGCAAATGCCCGACATGCTCGAGAGCATACGGCTCTTTGAGCGCGCCATCAAAGATGATCCGAATTATGCCTTGGCCCATGCCGGCCTCGCCGATAGCTACACCGTCATGGCCATCAACCTACAAATGTCCCCCGCGGAAGCGGTACCTCGCGCCAAAGCCGAGTTACAGCGCGCGTTGGAACTGGATCCCAGCCTGGCGCGGGCTCATGCCACGATGGGATTGCTGAAGTCGCAGTGCGAATGGGACCGGGAAGGAGCGGAGCAAGAGTTTGGCAAAGCCATTGAACTGGAGCCGAATTACGCGCCCGCGCATCACTGGGCTGGTCTCAACTATATGGAGATGGGACAGTTTGCCACCGCGGAGGCGGAGTTTCGGGCGGCGCAGGTGCTCGATCCCCTGTCGCCTATGATCACCGAGGGGCTGGTGGAGAATTTCTACCACCAGCGCCGGTACGATGAAGCGATTTCGACTGTGCTTAATATGCCGAACGGGAAAGTGGGTTGGGTCATGCTTGCTGAAGCCTACATTCTCGAGGGTAGGTACCAAGAGACGCTTACTGTGCCTGAGGTTGCACATCCAGCAGACGTAAATGGATGGTTGCTTAAAGCGGAGGCGCTGGTGCGTTCCGGCGATCGCCCAGGCGGGCTGAAGATTCTGGGGGATCTGGAGCGCAACGGTAGAAGTTCTGGCGTCAGCCCTGACTATATCCCGCCAGGACGCCTTGCGTGGGGCTACGCAATGGCGGGCGAAAAAGAACGAGCATTTACATTGCTCGAGAAAGCGTATGAGCAGCGCGATCCCACGCTAGCGGACCTGAAGATAGACCCCGGCTTTGATAATCTGCGTTCCGACCCAAGGTATATGGATCTGGTGAAGAAGGTCGGATTGGGCAATTAGAAAGTTACAGTGCAGTGATCAGCGGAGCCCTCGGCGCGTGCGAGACGCACGCGCGACGGCCGCCGAGACGGCGGCGCTACGCTTGGAAAGTCGCGACTGCCTTACGGACGTTACCCTTTGATTTTTTCAAGGCTGCTGCCGCTTGGGCGCGGGTTATGTTCGCCGCGAGCATTACCAGCGCTACGGGGGTGCGATAGCCGGAGGCTTTTAGAGTATGGCTGGCTGATTCGTGACCGGCTCCGGTGGCTTGTTCGAGAATTGCTATGGCTCGCTGAATCAGCTTTTCGTTCTTGGGGGCGACGTTGACCATCAGGTTGCCGTAGACATAGCCGAGACGGGTCATGGCTGCGGTGGAGATTATGTTGAGAACCATTTTGTGGGCGGTGCCGGCTTTCATGCGGGACGATCCGGCAAGGACTTCGGGGCCGACTTGAGTGATGATAGCGAAGTTGGCGGCGCGCTCTAGCGGGGAGTTGGGATTACAAGTTAGGGCGATAGTGTGGGCGCCACGGCGGCGGGCTTCGGCGAGGGCGGCTACGGTGAAGGGAGTGCGTCCGCTGGAAGCTATACCTATGACCACGTCCTGCCTGGTGGGTTTGCGGCGGGACATTTCCTGGCGGCCGGCTTGGGAGTCGTCTTCGCTGATCTCGGAGGCGGAGGCCAGAGCTTTGGGGCCTCCGGCGATGATGAAGTGGACGCGGTCGGTGTCGAAGGTGGGTTGGCACTCGACGGCGTCGAGGGCGGCGATGCGGCCGCTGGTTCCGGCGCCGACGTAGATCAGGCGTCCACCGCGGCGGAGAGCGGCGGCGACTTGATCGATGGCGCGGGCGATCTGGGGCAGGGCGCGGGTTACGGCTGGAGCTACGGTGGCGTCTTCGGCGTTGATGAGTTTGGCGATTTCGAGGGAAGACTTGCGGTCGAGATCGTGGGCGGCATGGTTGGATTGTTCGGTGCGGAGGCGGCGGAGTGGCGATGGGGTGGGTTTCACAGTTGGAGCCTTTGGGGGCGTGTTCATTCTAACTGGTGATCGAGAAAAGTACCTCGGGGGCTGAAGCCCGAATCAAGTCTGGGTGTTAATCGCAGCGCTGAAGCGCTGCGCCACCCGAAATCCTTAGTCAGAGAGCGCTTCGATTATTGCGTCGTGAAAGTTTGGGCGGACTTGTTTGATGGCTTGATTGGAGCAGTCGGGCCAGGTGCGGTTGGTTAGCAATGTGATCGAGAGTTGGCGGGTGGGGTCGATCCAGAGGGAGGTTCCGGTGTAGCCGAGGTGGCCGTAGGAGTTTGGCGAAAAATACTTTCCGGATTGCGAGGGAGACGAGAGTGTATCCCAGCCCAGGGCTCGGGAAGTGCCTGTGGGCGCGGCTTCGCGGCGGGTGAAGAGAGAGATGGTTGCGGGTCGGAGGATGGGGTGGCCTCCGGTGAGCAGGGCGTGGGCGAATTTAGCTACGTCCAGGGCGGTGGAGAAGAGCCCGGCGTGGGGGGCTACGCCGCCGAGGATGCTGGCGTTTTCGTCCTGGACTTCGCCCTGGATGATTCTTTGACGGAAGGTTTGATCATCCACGGTTGGAGGAATCTGAGCGCGGATGTCTAGCGGGGGATTGAAAGTTGTATTGGTCATGGCTAGCGGGGCGAAGATTTCACGCTGGCAGAAGCGGTCGAGGGATTCGTCGGCCAGGCGCTCGAGGGCGATGCCGAGGATTATGAATCCTATGTCGCTGTAGACGGCGCGAGTGGCCGGGTCGGCGGCTAGTGGCGTGGTGAAGGCTGCTTGGAGTAGTTCGTCGCGGGTGCGGGCTTTGAGGAATAGTTTTTCGTAGGCGGGCAGGCCGGAGGAGTGGGCTAGCAACATGCGGATGGTTACTTCGTGGCGGCGGGGATCTCTTGTGGGGTCGCGAATGAATTCGGGGACTATGGCGGAGACCGGGGCTTCGAGATCTAAAAGGCCTCGCTCGTAGAGGAGCATGGCCATGGTGGTTGTGGCTACTACTTTGGTGAGGGAGGCTAAGTCGAAGAGTGTGGTGGGGTTGATATAAGAGTCGAAGTCCCCATCCACTCGCATCGAACGCGGGAAGGATGCGGTACCCGCTTCGGTGAGGTGCCCGAGGGCTTTTAGGATGATGAGTTGTCCGCGATCGGTGACTGCGACGGAGGCGGCGGGGAAGGCTTGCTGGGTGATGGCTTCTTGCAGGATGGAGAAGGCTGGGGCGAAGACTTGGTCTTGATGTTCGCAGGCATCGAGCAGTGTTGATGGGAGACTTGGAGCGGTCATCGACAAGTCCATGATATGGCATAAGCGGTACTACCTTACTTGAGTTTCTTGAGTCATGCTGCCGGGGTTGTGTAGAGTCAGAGCATCCTTTCTTTTCAGACAAAATCGATGGACTACGCGGCCTTCTTTCCGCGGAGAGGGCGTAGAGTGGCTTTCGCTATCCCCGTTTTGCTGGCTTGCGTTCTGACTACGACCGGCCTGTGCGCGGGCAGTCGTGGCGCCGGCGAGACTTCCGGGCTTCGCCCGGAGGGACAGCCGGGGGCGGCTGTCCCCACACGGGTGGTTGCGCTCCCGGCGGTGGATGCGGTTATCCAGAGTGCAATTTCTGACGGGAGCATTCCGGGTGCGGTTCTGGTGGTTGGACATGACGGGCACGTGATCTACCGGAAGGCTTATGGGGCGCGGGCTTTGGAGCCTCGGCGAGAAGTGATGACTTTAGATACAGTGTTTGATCTGGCCTCGCTTACCAAGGTGATTGTTACTACTACGGCGGTGATGCAACTTGTCGAGCGCGGCCAGGTGCGGCTGAATGATCCGGTGGCGAAGTATTTGCCGGAGTTTGCGCAAAATGGGAAAGAAGACGTCACGGTGCGGCAACTCTTGACCCACTACTCGGGCTTGGAGCCGGATCTGGATTTGAAAGCCGCGTGGGAAGGGAAGGAGACGGCTTACCGAATGGCGTTTGCGGAGACGCCGCAGGATGCGCCGGGGTCGAAATTTTCCTACAGCGACATTAATTTTATTGTGCTCGGGGCGCTGGTGGAGCGGGTTTCGGGCGAGACGTTGGATGCGTATGCGACGCGGCATATTTTTGTGCCGCTGAAGATGATGCGGACGCGGTTTTTGCCTCCGGCAGCTTGGCGGCCGAAAGTTGCTCCGACGCAGTATGACGAGCATGAGCACATGCTGCGAGGGGTGGTGCACGATCCTACGGTGCGGCGAATGGGGGGCGTGGCGGGGCAAGCCGGATTGTTTTCTACTGCGGATGATCTGGCGGTATTTGCTCAGGCCTTGCTGAATGGCGGCGACGGGATTCTGTCGACGATGTCTGTCGAGAAGATGACCCTACCGGAGCAACCGCCTTCGGCGCCGGTGCTGCGCGGGTTTGGCTGGGATATTGATTCTCCGTTTTCTTCAAACCGCGGCGATCTTTTGCCGGTAGGAGGGTTTGGGCATACCGGGTTTACGGGAACATCGATGTGGATCGATCCGACAACGAAGACTTACATCATTTTGCTGACGAACGCCGTGCATCCGCGCGGGAAGGGGAACGCGATTGCTTTGCGGTCGAAGGTGGCGACGGCAGTGGCGGCGGCTTTGCCTTTGACTACCAGCGAGAAAGAGGCACTGCGCGGCGAGAGCATCACCGGGTACAACGAGGCTCAGAGCGCGGCGCGGCGCATGAACGTCGCGCAATGGCAGCGTGAAGAATGGGATTGATGTTTTGGAAGAGCACGGGTTCGATTTGCTGCAGGTTGCGGGTCGCAAGAAAAAAGTCGGGCTAGTGACTAACCAGACGGGAGTAAATTTGGACGGGCGGCGCACGATTGATGTGTTGGCTGGAGCTGCTGGAGTTTCGCTGGAAGCGATTTTTAGTCCGGAGCACGGGGTTACAGGAACGCTCGATACGACCGACACTCATAATTCTAAGGATGCGGCTACCGGGGTTCCGGTTTATAGCGTTTATGGCGCTACCGACGCGGCGCGGCGGCCGGCGGCGGATGTGATGAAGTCGTTGGATGCAGTAGTGTTCGATATTCAGGATGCGGGGGCGCGATTTTATACCTACGAGACTACGCTGGGTTATTTTCTGGAGGCGGCGGCTGCGGCGGGAGTTGAGGTGATTGTGCTGGACCGGCCTGATCCGATAACAGGGTCGTTTGTGCAGGGTCCGGTGGCGGATGCGGGGCACGAGAGCTTTACTAATTATTGGACTGTGCCGGTGCGGCATGGAATGACTTTGGGTGAACTGGCGAAGATGTTCAACGCGGAACGGAATATCGATGCCAAGCTTACGGTCGTGCCGATGCAAGGCTGGCAGCGCGGGGACTGGTTTGATTCTACGGGGCTGGCGTGGGTGAATCCGTCGCCGAACTTGCGGAGCGTGACTGAGGCGGCGTTGTATCCGGGTGTGGCTTTGATTGAAGGCACGAATGTAACGGTAGGGCGGGGGACGGATACTCCGTTTGAAGTGGTGGGCGCGCCCTGGATGAAGAGCAGGGAACTGGCGGCGTATTTGAATGGGCGCGGGATTGCGGGAGTGCGGTTTGTGCCGGTTACGTTCACGCCTGCGGCTTCGGTTTATAGCGGGCTGAAGTGTGAGGGCGTGAATATAGTTTTGACTGAGCGCAATGCTTTGGATGCGCCGGAGCTGGGGATTGAATTGGCTGCGGCTTTGCGAAAATTGTATCCGGCGGATTTTAAGATGGAGCGCATGGCGGAGTTGCTGGTGAATCAGGCGGCTTACGAGGGACTGGTGGCGGGGCAGGATCCGCGGCGGATTGCGCAGGACTGGCAGGAGGAGTTGGAGAAGTTTGAAGTATTACGGAAGAAGTATTTGATTTATTAGGTGCCCGGCATTGATTTGGTACCGGAAGAAAAGCTTCAACGGGCCGCGGAGTTACGCAGAGCGGGGCACCTTGGTAAGGGTGGATTTGCATCTTAGGTGCGTAGTTGCGTGTTATTCTCGGGCTGATTTGGAGGTTACCGATGCGCTGGCTTTTAGCGGTTCTTCTGATTTCTGGGATGGCCTTGGGGCAAACGGCGGACACGCAGAAGCCGGATAGTGCGGCTGCCGGCTCGACGCCTGCTGCGGCGGAGCCAACTTCTCCCGCGCCGGCTGAGAGTTCCATACCTGCCGCGACCGAGACGCCGAGTCCTGCGCCGGTTACGGTTGCGAATCCGAATGTGGTTATGATTCCGGCTGGAACCAAGATTCCGCTCGCGCTGGCGCAGGCCATCTCGACCAAGAATGCTCGCGAGGGGGATTCGGTTTACGCCACCACGGCGTTTCCGTTCGTCATGGCTAACCGCGTCGTTGTGCCCGCGGGCTCCTACGTTCAGGGGACGATTTCGCACGTGGAGCGTGCTGGACATGGGCACGGGCGGGCGGAGATCCTGATGCACTTTACGTCGATCATATTTCCCAGCGGTTATACCGTGATGCTGCCGGGGTCGGTGGAGAACACGCCGGGGGCGGACAACAAATCAGTGAAAGACTCGGAAGGGACGATTCAGCAGGACAAAGATACTGGGAAGAAAGTCGAAGATGCGACCAAGGGAGGCGTGTATGGAACGCTGGGAGGGGCGACGGCCGGAGGGTTGGCCGGAGGCTTGACCGGAGCGCGGGTGGGGGCGGGCGCGGGAGCGGCGGCGGGCATTGCTTGGGCGTTGTTGAAGCGCGGGAGCGATGTAAAGCTGGAAGTGGGAACGTCGATTGAAATGGAGATCCTGCGTCCGGTTGCGGTGGATGCTACGCGGATTGCTGTGGCGAAGGCGGGACAGTAGGGTCTAGGTGCGGTAGGCAAAAGGCAAGAGCAAGAGCAAAGCCAAGAACAAAGTCAAAAGCAGCGGGCAGGAGTGCCTGCTCTACACGAGCGCCTCGCTTCGCTCGGCTGGACGGCCGAGGCGCCATCCCCACATAAGCTATCTCAGATCTCATTTCAAATTAAATAGGGCATTTACGTGGGCGGTGACGGTTACCGTTTGCGGGGTGAATTCTTCGGTGGGTGCGGGCGCGGCTGGCGCCATGGCGGCCTTGGCGACCATGGGGCGTGGCGGGTAGATGCGCTGGTTTTCGAAGGTGTCGACGGAGGCGTAGGAAAGTTCGCCTACGGTGCGGCCGCTGGCGCGGGCTATGGCGTCGGCGGAGTTGCGGGCACGGCGGTAGGCGTCTTCGACGGCTTTGTTTTTGGCTTCGTCGATGTTTTCGAGCGTGTAGTTCAGGGTTTGGGTTTCGCTGACGTTGGCGTCGGCGAGTTGCTGGGTGATGGGGCCGATCTTGGAGAAATCCTTTAGCTTGAGGGTGACGTCGGTGGTGACGCGGTAGCCGATGACTTTTTGTTTTGGTTTCCACTCGTACAACGGCTGGACGGAGAAGAATCCGACGTTGGCGGCTTTGGGCTCGATGCCGTTGTCGCGCAGAGCCTGGCGAACCTGCTCGGCTTGTTTGGAGGCGCGAGCGTAGGCTTTTTGAGAAGTGTCGTCCTGGACGGAGATGTTGAACCGGATTTCGGCAGTGTCGGGAGCGGATTCAAATTTGCCGTCGGCGCCGACGTAAACGGAGTTGGGTTGTGCGGTGACGGCGGGATGCTCCTGCGCGAAGGATGTAGTGGCGAGGATGCAGAGCGCGAGAAGTGTGCTCGCGGATTTCATGAATGCCTCCCTGGTGGGTCAAGTTTTTCTTAATTGTAAGTTGGTGTTGGATTTGATCACCAGTAGAACGCGGAAACCACAGCATCTTGCAGAGCGCGGGACGCGGATCAATAGCTCACCTCAGCGGCTGGAACCGCAATCACGTCCCCGATTTACGGCACGACTGAAGTCGCGCCCTTCCCGATGAGTATTGCATTGGATGTTCTTAGAACTCTCTGATCAGCCTTTGGCGCTGGCTGAGTAGCTGAAGGGATAGCTCTGAGCGTTGATTTCGCGGCGGAGGTCTTCGAAGATGTCGTCGGGCATCTTCAGGAAAACCTGGACGACCTCGGGATCGAACTGGCGGCTGGCCCATGCCTGGATTTCCTTTCGGGCCTCGGTGAGGGTTCTAGCGGGACGATAGGGGCGATCGGAGATGATGGCATCGAGAGTATCGGCAACCGAGAAGATGCGCGCGCCTAGCGGAATTTCGGTGCCCCTGAGGCCGCGAGGATAGCCGGTGCCATCGAAGTGTTCCTGGTGGGAGTAAACAATGTCGCAGGCTTCAGCGAGGAATGGAATTTTCTTGAGCATCTGGTAGCCGTGATAACAGTGCTCGCGCATGATGGTGCGCTCATTGTCGTCGAGCTTTCCGGGTTTGCGAAGGATGTTGTCGGGGATGGCCATCTTACCGATATCGTGGAGGAAAGCGCCGCGGGCGATGATGAGAATTTGTTCACGAGGCACGCCCATGGCGCGAGCGATGGCGATGGTGAACGCGGTGACGCGGCGCGAGTGGCCTTCGGTTTCGGCGTCTTTCAGGTCGAGTGCGTCGCCCAAGGCCTGCAGGGTGATGTCGTAGGATCGCTCCAGGTCGGCCATGGCGGCCTGAAGCTGGTCGGTGCGGGCTTCGACCAGAGATTCCAGATTGGTTTGGTAGTTGCGATTCTCCACCTTGAGGCGGCGATGTCTCGAGGGCTCGGCCCACGGTGTTGAGCAACTGTTCGCGCTCGAACGGCTTGAGCAGATAGTCGTAGGCGCCGTTGCGGATGGCGGCCAGGGCGACGGAAATGTCGTGGACGGCGGTGACCATCACGACCGGCATGTCGGGAAACTTTTCCTTGGTGCGTTCGAGCAGGCCGATACCGTCGAGGTCGGCCATCATCAGATCGGAAAGCATGAGTTCAAATACTTCGCCGGAATTGAGCAGGGCGAGGGCTTCCATGCCAGAACTGGCTTGCTTCCAGCGTATAGCCGGCGGCGGCAAGGATGGCGCAGACAATCTCACGGATTGCCTCTTCGTCGTCGACTACGAGAATTCGATCGGGCATAACTGTTTCAAGGGTACTATCGGCGATTTTACGCCAGATGTTAGGTGCCGAAAGTAACCATCGTGGTCCGGAAAACCCATGGATAAAGGGCGTGAGCGTGGTATTCAGAAGCAAGGCATTGTTACGTCTGGATGAGGAAGCGAGTCGAGCGCACGGTCTCAAAAGCAGGTTTCTCACCGGGCTTGGCGCCCGGTTCGGAATGACAATTTGAACCTTGCTGCCGGGCTTGGAATGACAGCTGAAATAAGATGAACGAATTCCTCTGGTCCTTTTGGAACACCGCACAGCCGGCCCTCGCCGGGCTGAAGGCCGGGGAGTGGGCAGTGCTGTTTGTGCTGGCAGCGTCCCTGTTGGTGCTCTCGGCGCTGCGGGAGCGATATCTTCTGATTTGGACGGCGGGCTGGTTTCTGTTGTCGGGTTCGCGGCTGGCGGGTTTACACGGGGCCGGGGTCGGAATCCCGGAGCGCTATGTCCCTGCTGTTGAGCAGGCGGCGTTTGTGGTTGCGATGGGTTTGTTTGCGGGCGCTATCTTTGTGTATATCCGGGAGCGGAATCTGCTGGCGCCGCTGGCTGCGATTACCGTGAGCGTGGCCGGTTTTGCTGTGGCCCGCGTGCTGGTGTGGCCTGACTCGCTCCCCTTGCGCTTCGCTCTGGAAATCTCCTACCTGATCATTCTGCTCACTGCGGCAATCGCCTTGCTGAGCGCCCGGCGAGGCCGTTGGGAGCTGGGCGCGTGGCTGCTGGCGGCGTGCCTGCTGACGCAGCACCTGAGTTGGCCACCATTCACGAGCGCGGTTCCGGCACGAATGTTTGTGGCGGCAGACGTGTTGTTGGGACTGAGCATGCTGCTGGTTGTATTTGGCGAAGCGCGGGCGCGGGGCCAACGGTTGAACGTGCTGCGGGCGTTGACAGAGAGTATTGTGCTGGCTCAACAGCAGGGCGGCATGATGGAAGTCGCTTTGGAGGAATTGCGGCGGCTGACCAAGAGTAAAGCTGCATGGTTCCGCTTGATTGAGGGTGGGAGCCTGGTGGCGACGCATGCGGTGGGAGTCTCGCAGGATTTTCTGCGGGAGGCCAGCTGCGCCGAGTTGACGGAGGGTGTGTCGCAGATGCTGGAGTGTGGCAAGCCAGTAAAGGCACACCGAAGCGGAGCGGGCCCGGAAGATGCGGGTCTGCTGAAGGCAGAGAAGCTGCAATACGTAGTGATGCTGCCGGTGCTGGGAAAAAAGTCGGCGATCGGGCTGCTGGTTCTGGGAAGCGCGGGGACCAGAAAACTGACCGCCGAGGAAATGGAATTTCTGGAGACTTGCGGACGGCAGTTGGGGATTGCCATCGAGAATTTCCGTTTGCTCGAGCAGACGCTGCGCTCGCAACGGCAGTGGCGGAACACGTTTGACTCGGTGCACGACATCATTCTGGCGCACGATGCGGAATTCCGCATCATCAAGGCGAACCAAACTCTGCTGGAACAGGTGGAACTGGCGTCGGCGGACGTGATCGGCAGCAGCTGCGAATCGGTATTGCCGCACGGGTTGGGCGAGTGGACGGGATGCCCTTACTGCGCGCGCGGCGGCGAGGAAATCAGCGAAGGAGCCGACCCGTGCTTCGGCGGATTCTCAATGGTCTCCACTTCTTCGTATACCGAGCAGGGAAGCAAGCAGAAGGGGACAATCCACATTGTTCGCGACATCACGGAGCGGCGGTCGGCGGAAGAGAAATACCGTCTGCTGTTCGAGCAGGTGCAGGAAGGCGTGTATGTGGCGACGCCTCGCGGGCGCCTGCTCGACTGCAACGATGCGTTTGTGCACATGCTGGGATATGAACGGCGGGAAGAATTGCTGCCGCTGAACCTGGACGAAGACATTCGGGTGGATGCGGGGCAGCGCGACAACTTCCGCCGGGAGATCGAGCAGCAGGATTACGTTCGCAATTTTGAAGTGACGATGCGGCGCAAGAATGGAACGCTGCTGCTGGCGGCCGAAAGCAGTTTCGCCACACGGGACGCGGCGGGAAAAATCGAAAGGCTCCAGGGCTTTGTTCTGGACGTGACCGAGAAGCGCCGCGCCGAAGACGAGATGCGCCGGCGCAACCGCGAACTGAATGCGCTGAACGCGATGGCGGTGGTGGCGACCCAATCTTTCGATCTGGACGAAATTCTAAACCTGACGCTGCGGCAGGTGGTTTCGTTGTTCGGGGCGGAGAGTGGAGCGGTGTACCTTTCTGATTCGGATGCGCCGACGTACCGGCGGCGAGCCGCGTGGGGGCCGCGCAGCCGGGACAAGTCGCGGCCGGCGGAAATCAGTTTTGCGGAGGGCTTCGGAGATCTGGTGATGCGGTCGCGCGCCGAAGTGATCACGGCGGAGTATCTGCCGCACTTGACGGGAAAGGTGGCGGAGTTCATCCGCTCCGACAGCGACGGCTCGTGGATCTGGGTGTTGTTCTGGGGCAAAGACAGTCCGATCGGCATGATGGGCCTGCGCAGCCAGGCGGAGTACGAATATTCCAGCGGGGAAGAAAACCTGATGGTGGCGATCAGCCGGCAGTTGGCCACCACGATTGAAAAAGTTCGTCTGTACGAAGAAACCTGCAAGGCTTATGAAGATCTACGGCGCACGCAGGAACAACTTCTGCAGAGCGAGAAGATGTCGGCAGTGGGACAGCTGATTGCGGGCGTGGCGCACGAGTTGAACAATCCGCTGACCGCGATTCTGGGTTATGCGCAGTTGCTGGAGAGCGAAGGGTTGAACGAGCGCGCGCAGGACTATGTGGGCAAGATGTTCAAACAAGCGCAGCGCACGCACCGCGTAGTGCAGAATCTGCTTTCGTTTGCGCGGCAGAGGAAGCCGGAGCGGTCGGAGGTCGACATCCGGAAGGTGCTGGAAGAAACGCTGACCCTTCGTGACTACGATCTGAAGATCAACAAGATCGTGGTGGAAAAAGATCTAGGGGCAGAGGCGGCGCTGGTGGTGGCCGATCCGCATCAACTGGAGCAGGTATTTCTGAACATCATCAACAACGCGGTCGATGCCGTGCTGGAGACGGGACGGCCGGGGAAACTGAAGATCCGCGTCTATTGCGAGAAGGGCGCTGTGTGTACGCAGTTTGCCGACGACGGCCCCGGCATCAAAGATCCCAAAAGAATTTTCGATCCGTTCTACACCACGAAAAATGTTGGAAAGGGAACTGGACTGGGGCTGAGCATCTGCTACGGGATTGTGAAGGAACACGGCGGCGATATCACAGCGCACAATGCTGCCGAGGGCGGAGCGGTGATCGAGGTGCGGCTGCCGATGGCAGCGGCTCCGGGCGTGGTGGTGGAGGCGGCGCCGGTTGCCGCGGCGAAGCGTGAAGGTGCCATCCAGGGGCGCATGCTGCTGGTGGAAGAAGAAGAGGCCGTGCTGGAGTTCGAGCGTGACGTGCTGACAGGCGCCGGGGCCAACGTGGTGACGGCGACCCGGAGCGAGGATGTGAAGACGCGGTTGCTTTCCGAGCCGTTCGACGCGTTGATCATGAGCGGCAAGATGCCGGGGGACTGGAACGCGAAAGAAGCCTGCCTGTGGCTAAAACAGAACTGTCCGGAGATGGAGAAGCACGTGCTGTTTACTTTTTCGCATGGCGTGGAGCAGAGCGATGAGAGAGCGTTCCTGCAAGAAAACAACGTACCCTACCTGGTGAAACCTTTTGAAGTGGCGGAGCTGATTTCGCAGGCGAGACGATTGCTGCAAAAGGCGCATGCGGCGGCCGCCGGCGCGAGCTAAGAAGTTCCTGAGACTGCTCAACAAATACTTGTCATCCCGAGCGAAGCGAGGGATCTTGGTTCTTGCCTGCGCCACCTGCATTGCCGCTGCGGGCAAACACCCAGATCCCTCGCTTTCCTCGGGATGACAATGCTTAGTGGGGGGCCTATTAGAGTTGCGTGCGCAGGCTCTTCACCAAGCGGCGGAGAGCTTTTTCGTTGCGGCGATACCAGCGCCATTGACCCTGCTTCACGGCCTCGACAAGGCCCGCTTTGGTAAGGATGGCCATGTGATGAGAGATGGTTGGCTGGGAGAGACGCACACGTTCTTCGATGTCGCCGGCACAGAGGCCGGCTGTTTTCCGACCACGGAAGGCGCGCTGATGGAAACTGGGCCACGCTGTTTGAGGGCTGCGAGGATGCGGCGTCGCGTGGGATCGGCAATGGCGTGGAGTGCGTGGTCGAGAGAGGTAGGCGTCGTGGTCATGGGGATTAGGATATAGCTGTTAAATTGACGGTTGTCAATATGCAACAACAGGCAGGTTCCCCTTCGGCAAGCTCAGGGCAGGCTCTTACCGGCTTTGGCGCCCGGTTCGGAATGACAAGATTATTCAAGGATGAATATCATGGACGCTGGCGCGCGGCCCGCAGCCATTCGATGCGGGTGAATTCGAGATAACGCACGTCGCTGTCCGGCTGGGAACAGTTGGATTGGTCGAGGCGAGGAGCCAGGGTGCCGCCTCGGATCCAGTAGCCGGTTTCGTCCTGCTTCAGAATGGTCGAGTCGAGTGGGTCCATGCCGTGAAGCTTGAAGATGACACGGCGGTTCAACAATGGGTCAAGCTTCATAGGTGTTTCGCTTTTTGGCTTTTATTTTTTAAGGATCGGATTGTATCCATCGTTGATGAGACGGGAGCGCATGGTTTCAGCGTCCTTGACGTCCGAGAAGGGGCCGACCTGCACGCGAAACAGCTTGTCGGTGGCGGAATTGCTGGCCACAAACGCCGGATATTGTTTTTTCTTGAGAGCGTCGACCAGGGCTGCGGCATCGTCCTGTTTGGTGACCGCGGCAACCTGCACGAAGTAACCGGTGGGGATTATTCCAGTCATGGGGTCGGGCGGGTTGGCCGTTTGCGACCCTGGAGTTTGTGTGCCAGCAGAGGATGCTGCCGATTGATCCGCAGTCGCAGGACTGGTCGATGCCGCGCCAGGCGAGGCTGGGGTCAATTGCGCATTGGCGTCCTTTTGCTCGACCGCTTTGTAGAACGTCATCGGCGGAGGGGGTTGGGCATTTGACGAACCGGTGGGCTTGGGGCCGGTGGATGTGGTTGTCAGCGGAGTTCCCGTGCCGGCGGCGGCGAGTCCGGGGTCTGACTTGCGGCCCAGGGTATAGCCGAGCGCGAAGAAGACGGCGCAGATGATCACCAGGCCGAAGAAGAGGCCCAGCAGTTTCGCGGTGCCTAAGGTGATTTCAGTGTCTTGTGAGGAATCCACAATGTACCTCAGGGGCTAAAGCCCACATTTCATTGCACAGATTGATCGCAGCGCTGAAGCGCTGCGCCACCCTTTGCGGCTGCTCCGCGAAAACCCGTTCTCATGCCGCTTTGTCATCGCCCTTGGCCAACAGCTTCTGCAGGCCCGAGAAGAAGTCGACGGGGACGGGGAAGATTACAGTCGTATTTTTCTCAACGCCGATCTCCGTCAAGGTCTGCAGATAACGAAGCTGCACGCTGACCGGTTCGGTGGCCAGCAGATGGGCGGCGTCTACCAGGCGCTGCGCGGCTGAGAACTCGCCCTCGGCGTGAATGATCTTGGACCGCTTTTCGCGCTCGGCTTCGGCCTGTTTGGCCATCGCGCGCAGCATGGACTCCGGCATATCGACCTGCTTCACCTCGACGTTCGTCACTTTTACGCCCCAGGGCGAAGTGTGCTGGTCGAGGATGCTTTGCAGGCGCAGGTTGATTTTTTCGCGGTGAGCCAGCAGTTCATCGAGTTCCTGCTCGCCGAGTACGGAGCGGAGCGTGGTCTGCGCGAATTGCGAAGTCTGGTAGACGTAGTTGGAAACTTCGTTCACCGCCTTGTTGGGATCGATCACCCGCAGAAAAATTACCGCGTTCACCTTGAGCGTAACGTTGTCGCGGGTGATGATGTCTTGCGGCGGGACCTCGAGAGCTTCCTGGCGAAGCGAGACCCGCACGATGCGGTCGATCGGACTGAACACCAGAGCGATACCCGGACCTTTCGGAGTCGTCAGGATGCGCCCCAGACGGAAGATGACGCCGCGTTCATACTCAGCCAGGATCTTGATTGAGCTTAAGGCATACAGCCCGACGATGATGAGAGCAATGCCGAAGAATCCGATCCCAAAGACTTCCATTGCGTACCTCCACGACTGGGAAGAGTACCGCTCCATCGCGGATTGTAACGCAGGGAGCGGGGATGAGCGCGGAAATCGCATGCCGGCGGTTGCTTGCGCTGGTGCCCCGGCGGAATCAGAGAGCAACCGGCGCAGGCGCGTTGCGAGCCGCAGCCACAGGTTCAACCTGAAGCAGAAGGCCGTCAACCCGGCGTACCACCACGGACTGGCCTGCGGGCACATCGGCGGAGGAGATGGCGTCCCATAGTTCGCCGTGAACGAAGATCTTTCCGCGAGGCGAAAGCGCGGTTTGGGCGATGCCGGTTTCGCCGATCAGTCCCTGAGCGCCGGAAACCATCTTGTTGCGGCGCGCTTTGAAAGCGATGCTCATCAGAAACGCTGTTATCAAACCAAGGGGAATGCTTACGGCGAGCGCGGTCAGCAGGTGGACGCGCATTTCCGGGATGGGCGAATCGACCAGCAGCAATCCTCCGAGGGTAAGCAGAGCGATGCCGCCGACGGTGAGGACGCCGTGGCTGGCGAACTTAGCTTCGGCGGCGAAGAGTGCGAATGCCGCGAGAATGAGGCCCAGCGCGGCAAAGCGCGTGGGGAGCAGATTGAGGGCGAAGGCCGCGATCAGGATGAAGACGATGCCCACGGTTCCGGGAACGACCGCGCCGGGATGATTGAATTCAGCATAGAGCGCGAGCGCGCCGATGGCGAGCAGAATGAAGGCGATGTTCGGGTCCATCAGATAATTCAGAATTTGTTCTTTGAGCGTCATGCCGAACGGCGCGATGGGCTGGCCGGAGAGCTTGAGAGTGACCACCTTGCCATCGAAGCGCTTGAAGCTCTTGCTGTCGATCTGGCGGAAAAGATCGTCCTCGCTGGAGGCCACGTAGTCGATCAAGTGCTGCGAGAGAGCTTCCCGCTCGGTGAAAGACTTGGATTCGCGCACCGCGCTTTCTGCGACCTCAACGTTACGGCCGCGCCGGGAAACCACAGAACGCATCAGGGCGGCGGCATCGTTCTCGATCTTCTGTTTCATCTCGTCGTCGGGTTTGACCTGAGTTGGACCGAAGAGCAGAACCGGATGAGCCGCACCCGCATTGGTTCCCGGGGCCATGGCCGCGACGTCGGCCGCTTCTAAAATAAAAATTCCAGCCGAGCCGGCGCGGCTGCCGCTGGGCGAGACGTAGACAATGACAGGCACCTGCGAATTCGTGATCTTCTCGATGATGTGGCGGGTGGATTCGACCAGGCCTCCGGGAGTATTGATCTCGATCAATATAGCTTGATCGTTGCGGCGCTGGGCTTCGTCGATGGCGCGGGCAATGTACTCCTGGGTAATGGGTTGAATGGTGTCGTTAACGACGATCTTGAGGACCTCGGCAGAGGAAACGGAGCTCAGAACAAGAGCCGCCGCGAGGCCGAGAAGAATCTGCGAGATTGAACCGCTTTTCATCAGCCGCCATTTGCCTACGAGAATATTCTTACTCCTATTTGTGAGTCACGGAAGACATTTCTCGTTCAGGCTGGCCGGCGCCGGGGTGCGGTGCGGGCGGTTCATTCCAGCCGGGAAGAATGGTGCTGCCCGTGATCAGGCGAGCGCCGCGCTCGTAGGTGAAATACGACCACGCCCACTGGATGAAGACCAATACACGGTTTTGGAAACCAATCAGGAAAAGAATATGGATGAACAGCCAGGCTAGCCAGGCCATGAATCCGGAGATGTGAATCTTGCCGAACTGGGCTACGGCGGCGGCGCGGCCTATGGTGGCCAGGCTGCCTTTGTCGAAGTAATGAAAGGGTGGACGAGAGTCACCCCCCCCGCCCTTCGGCAAGCTCAGGGCAGGCTCCTCTCCCGAAGAACGCGGGAAGGACGGTGCTCCCGATTCGATTTCTCGGCGGATTAGCTTGGCTACGTAACGGCCTTCGAGGATAGCCACGGGCGCGACCCCCGGTAACATCTTGCCCGATGCGTCTTTCAGGGCGGCCAGGTCTCCGATGACGAAGACTTCGGGATGGCCGGGGAGGCTGAGATCGGGATTGACGAGTACGCGTCCCGCGCGATCTATGGGCATGCCGAGTTTCTTACCAAGCGGCGAGGCGGCTACGCCCGCGGCCCACAGGATGACGGCTGCGTTCATCTTTTTTGTTTCGCCCGCGTTTGTTTCGCCCGCGGTTTCGCTCATGTAAATCACGCCGGGCTCAATCATCGTGACCATGGTTGAAGTCAGCACTTCCACACCCAGGCGCTGCAGTTGTTCAAGCGCGCTGCGCGAGAGGTCCTCAGGATAGGCAGGGAGGACATGAGGGCCGCCTTCGATGAGGCGAATGCGAGCGCGGCGCGGATCGATGGCGCGGAAATCGTGGGCGAGGGCGTGACGGCATATCTCGGCGAGGGTTCCTGCGAGTTCGACTCCGGTGGGTCCGGCGCCGACGACCACGAAGTTCAAGGGATCGCAGGGTTCGCCGGCCGCGGCGCGGCGTTCGGCGAGTTCGAAAGCCAGCAGAACGCGGCGGCGGATTTCGAGCGCGTCCTCGATGGTCTTGAGGCCGGGCGCGAGAGCTTGCCATTCGTCGTGGCCGAAATAAGCGTGGCTGGCGCCGGCGGCGACGATCAGGGAATCGTAAGGAATCTCCTGAACTTCATTTCGCGCATCGGGGTGGTTTTGCGGGTCGGATTGCAGGTCGGTTTGCGCGTCGGTTTGTACGGCGGTTTGCACCACGCGGCGTTCGAGGTCGAAGCCGGTAACTTCGGCCATGAGCACTTCGACATTTTTGTGGCTATGCAGAATCGAGCGAATAGGCGCGGCGATTTCGCCGGGGGAAAGGCCGGCGGTCGCTACCTGATAGAGCAGGGGCTGAAAAGTGTGATGATTCTTCCGGTCGATGACCGTGATGCTTACATGTGAGCTGGCCAACGTCTGGGCGGCGTTCAAGCCTCCGAAGCCCGCTCCCACGATCACTACGCGATGTACAGCTGGATGTTTTTGCTCGTCGTCCATTCTCTTGCCGATCGTTTCCTAGGCGATCATTCCTTGCCGATCAGCCTCCTACTCTATAAGATTCAGCGCGATGGCAATCGGCTCCAGAAGTTCGGCGGATTTGCATCTCTCGTGGGTGCGGTGGCTCGTTCCATCGGTGAGCGATGTACTTTTCATGGCGCTGCTGGGTCTGCTCGTTTTTACTCCCCTGTCGGTGCGGTTGTTAGGCGACGCCGGAATCGGCTGGCACATCCGGACCGGGCAACTGATTCTGGCGACGCATGCGGTTCCGCGCGTCGATCCGTTCTCCTCCCTGACGGGGCAGCCGTGGTTCGCATGGGAGTGGTTATACGACGTGGCCGCCGGTTGGTTGGATAGTGCGGCGGGGCTGAACGGCGTGGTGCTGTTCACGTCCTTGATGATCGCCGGGTTGTTCGCCTGGACTTTCCGGCTGCTGCTGCGGCGGGGCACGAATGTTTTGATGGCGTTGGTCCTGGTGCTGCTGGCGGAGTCGGCGTCGATGATTCATTTTCTGGCGCGGCCGCACGTGGTGAGCTGGCTGTTCACCGTTGTTTGCTTTTGGATTCTGGAGTCGTCGGGGAAAGGCTGCGATGGCTCTCCTCCGAGTTCCTCCGAGTCCGGGGCAGGAATCGGGCGCACGCGGCTTTTGTGGCTGCTGCCCCTGCTGATGCTGGCCTGGGTAAATCTCCATGGCGGATTTCTGGTGGGCTTCGCGCTGCTCGGCACTTACTGGGTCGGCGCGGTCTGGCGGTGGTTCAAGCTAAAAGAGGATCGCTTCGACGATGCCTTGCAGAAAATCCGGATCGCACGGCGCGTTCGGAATCTCACTCTTACCGGCGTTCTGAGCGCGGTCGCGACATTGGTGAATCCTTACGGCTATAAGTTACACGTTCACATCTACCGCTATCTTTCGAATCGATTTCTGATGGATCACATTGATGAGTTTCAATCTCCAAATTTTCACTATGTGGCGCAGAAGTGTTTTGCGGGACTGTTGCTGCTGACCCTGGTGGCGTTGGCGGCGAAGAGGCACGAAGCCAGCGCGACCCAGGGCCTGGTGGTGCTGTTCGCGGTCTACTCGGGACTGTACGCGTCACGGAACATTCCCGTGTCGTCACTGCTGTTGATTCTGGTGATTGGGCCATGGTTGTCGGATGCGATGGAAAGACTTGCGGAGATGCTCTCACGTCGAAGGAGTGCAGTTCGATGGGGCCGGCTGGCCTCTACCGCGTTTCTTCAGCGAATGAAGACGATCGAGTTGAGCATGCCGGGCCATCTTTGGTCTATCGCGGCGATCGTGCTGTCCTGCTGGATCGCGGCGCATGGCGGCAAGCTGGGCGCCACGCCGTTAATGGACGCCCACTTTGACGCGAAACGGTTTCCGGTTCACACGGTGGATTATCTGGAGAAGCATGAAGTGCCAGGGCCGGTGGTTGGTCCCGATTATTGGGGCGGGTATTTGATCTACCGGCTCTACCCTCGGGTGCGAATTGTGGTCGACGATCGCCACGATTTCTACGGGGAAGAATTTCTTAAGTCTTACTTGAAGATGATGCACGTGGAGCCGAGATGGGAAGATTTTCTTCTGCAGCACGAGGCGCATTGCGTGATCGTTCCCAAGGAGTCTGCATTGGCCAACATTCTCGCCGGAAACCCAGGCTGGCAGCCGATCTACAGCGACGATGTGGCGCTGGTGTTTGTGCGCACTCCCGTGCCAACGCAGTAGCAGCGTCTTATAAACGTCCCGCCGGCTGCCCGCCAAAGTTGCAAAACCATTCACATTGACATGGTCTGCATTCTGCGATATGTTCAGCGCCGCGGCATCTACTACCGTGCAATCGTTGACGCCCTCCCGAGTGTCCTGCCATTCGGGGGAGCAATTTGTGCAAGTCATTCTCCACAGCAAAGGACAAATCCTGATGAATCGTATTCTCTCTGGTTGTGGCAGTCTGCGTCCTATCTACGCCTGCTTGGTCGTTTTGAGCTTCTACACGGCGGCGGCTGGGGTGTACGCCCAAGACGCTCCGTCGGTCACCTTGACGCAGATCAGTTCTGACTCATTTACTGTTCCTCCCGGCCAACATGCAACCGAGGTTGAGCCGCACGTGCTGGCCAACGGCAACACACTGGTGGCCGCATTCCAGACGGGGCGTATTTCCCCTGGCGGCGCGACTGCCATTGGCTGGGCCACTTCTACCGACGGCGGCACGACCTGGACGCACGGATTTCTGCCCGGCCTGACATCAGGAAATGGCAGCGGACCTTACAGCGCGGCCAGCGATCCCGCGGTGGCTTACGACGCCAAGCATGCGGTGTGGATGATCGAGAGCTTGCCCCTCAACAGTTCCGAAACGCCGGCTCTGGTGGTGAGCCGCTCGACTGACGGAGGCTTCACCTGGAACGACCCGGTAAGCGTTGGACCGAACGTTGTGAGCTCCGACAAGAGTTGGATCGTGTGCGACAGCACGTCCACCAGCCCGTTCTACGGCAACTGTTACGCCGAGTGGGACAATCCCGACAACGGAGACGAGATTTTCATGAGCACCTCGAGCGACGGGGGCTTGACCTGGGGCGCGGCAACCGCTACGGCAAACAAGTTTACCGGCATTGGCGGGCAACCTCTGGTGCAACCGAATGGCACGGTGGTAGTGCCCATTGAAACCTCCGGGATCTCCGCTTTCACTTCGACTGACGGAGGCGCAAGCTGGTCGAAACCGATCACCGTCGCCAGCATTCAGACCCACACCGATGCGGGAGGAATTCGCAGCAGCCCCCTGCCTTCCGCAGCGCTGGATGGCGTGGGCACGGTTTGGGTGGTCTGGCAGGATTGCCGTTTCCGCAGTAACTGCTCGACTAACGATTTGGTATACAGCACATCCAGTGACGGCATTACCTGGTCGAAGGTCAAGCGCGTGCCCATCGATTCGACCGCCAGCACGGTGGACCACTTCATCCCTGGAATTGGCATCGATCCCGCGACCTCCCAAGCCACCGCGCACGTTGCGATTCATTACTATTACTACCCGAAGAGTTCGTGTACGAAGTCAACCTGCCAGCTCTTCGTGGGCTACATCTCTTCGGCCAACGGCGGATCGACCTGGAGCAGCCCTATTAAGCTGGCGGGGCCGATGCAACTGGGATGGCTGCCTAACTCCCAGAACGGCCTGATGGTGGGCGATTACGTTGCCACCGCTTTCACCAACGGCGTTCCGCACGGAATATTCGCCGTCGCCTCCTCCAAGTCGGGGACAACGTTCAAAGAGGCCATGGACACCGCACAGGGACTAACCGTGGCTGTGGACGGTCAGCAGTTCTCTTCCGCGAACGACAAGCCGCTCCATAACCTCTCCGACAAGATTGAGAAGGATCGCCCAGAGAAGGCTGTTCCGCCTTCGAAGCGCGCGGCCAAGCGGAGTTCGAAGTAGGGTTGGTGGCCTGAAAATAGGCAACTTGTGGACCATCCTATGAGGTATTAGCGTAATCTAAAGGAGGCCTGTCACTTCGGTCACTTTTCCCATGAGGACTTGCCGGATAGCGTACACTGTATGGCCAAAGCAAACATTCCCCGAAGGAAAGGATCTGCCATCGCAGCTCTTCGTCCGTAGACAAGAAATCTGCGACAGAAGTCTTTGCCTCGAAGGGCATGGACGAACTGATTGATTCAGCCGCCAAGAAAACGCCTCACAGCACAGACAATTCAGCAGAGAGCGGAGAAGCAATTCAACGACGTGGTAGACCGCGCTGTTGCTTCTCGCTCACGGAAGCGTGAAACTGCGTAATCCTTGCCCTTAGCTCCTCCTTCGTCATATCTGGTATCCATTTCTTGATCGCTTCGACAAACTCTGGCTCCGCTTCGTGTCCGAGTTCTACGAGTTCCAGAATCTTCGCTCTGGCCTCGCGCTGGACGCGCACCTTGTTCTCATCGATGTAGCCAGCCTTCCGGAAACCTCGCCAAAAGTTCTTCATCCTCCCTTGCCTTTCCTGCTGTAGGGTCCCTCAGGGTACGACGTCCTATTAAGCAATCCCTTCGGGCCGAACGGAGCCCGAATTCACTTCTCAGAGCGATCAGCATAGAACTCATCCAGCCCGATGAAGTCCTTGCTCGGCCACACGAATTCTTTTCTTGGGTTGCGCGCCAGCGATACATAAAGAGTCTTCTTCGGGTCGGCGCCGCCCAATTTTGCGCCGCCTTTTCTGAGTGCGGCCACAAGATCATCAAACGGAATAGAATGCCCAACCTTTTTCAAATAGGCCCTCGCCGCGTCAGTCTGGTTCATTCTGAAAAACTCATCCGGCTTGATAGCTGCTGATGACTTTCCAGAGGTTGCGCCGAAGCTCAATGGGGGCGAAATAGTTGGGCCACCAGGCAACTCGCTCTCGGGCAATTCTCCAAGATCGCGTTTCAGTTGCCAGATCATCAAGTCTATCGTGCGCACGGCCTCCTCAAATTCCTTTACCTTCTGCTCGCGCTGTTGCTCGTAATGTTCAAGTGCGCTCCGCAAGGCTTCCATCTGTGCCATATCGCCCCCCCAATCATTGTTAAGAAAATGCGTACATAGATAATGCGCCGGAAACAATCAGCAGTCAACGTTTCTATGTATAACATAATAAGTTTGTTACAGTTGCTTTGGTGTTACCAATCTATTTATCTATTCTCAATGGTGTCTTGGAAGGCAGCCAGTAAGGCGAGGATGGGAGAACGTGCTTATTGGAATACTGAGTTGTCGTCGCAACATTCAAAGAACGAAGCCGCCACGAACCCACTGTTGAATATGGCCGCTGAGCACCTTTAATCAGAAGTTTCTTGTTGAAACCGCCAGGAGCCATACCTACAACCCGCGCTCCTGCTAGACTTTCTCCGTGCAACGCCTCACTCACCTTGAATGCACACGTTGCGGCGAGCATTATCCCGCCGACCGTCCCCAAGCGGTTTGCCCGAAAGACGGCGGCATCCTCTATGCGCGCTACGATCTTGCCAGCATTAAGAAAAGTTTCTCGCCGGCTTCGCTGTTGCCCCTTGCGCCCACCATGTGGCGTTACGATGCCGTGCTTCCGGAAGCCGCGCCAGTATCGCTGGGTGAAGGATTCACTCCCCTGCTGCGCAGCCGCGAATTCCCCAGTATCTTCATCAAAGACGAGGGATTGAATCCCACCGGCTCTTTCAAGGCTCGCGGACTCTCTGCTGCGGTTACCATGGCCCGCCATTTTGGACTGAAGAAGCTCGCCATTCCCTCCGCCGGAAATGCTGCTGGTGCCCTTGCCGCCTACGCCGCCGCCGCCAACATCGAAGCTCACATCTTCATGCCGAAAGATGTTCCGATGGCCAACCGGGTCGAATGCGACTACTACGGCGCACACGTGACGCTGGTTGATGGCCTCATCTCCGACTGCGCCCGCAAAGTTGCCGAGCTGAAAGAAAAACCAGCGTGGGCCAGCGAAGGATGGTTCGACGTTTCCACTACGAAAGAGCCTTACCGCGTCGAAGGCAAGAAGACCATGGGCTACGAGGTCGCCGAACAACTTGGCTGGAAACTTCCGCAGGGCATTATCTATCCCACGGGTGGCGGGGTTGGTTTGCTGGGCATGTGGAAGGCCTTCGATGAGATGGAGCAACTGGGCGTCATCGGTTCCGAGCGGCCGAATATGATCAGTGTGCAATCTGCGGGATGCGCCCCTATTGTTAAAGCATGGGATGAAGGTCGGACGGTTGCGGAAATGTGGCCGCACGCCTCGACTCTAGCCTCCGGCCTGCGCGTGCCGAAGCCGTATGCCGACTACTTGATTCTAGACATCCTGAAAAAGAGCGGAGGCCTCGCTCTCTCGGCCACCGACGCCGAGATTCTCGATGCCACTCGTCATTGGGCGAAGGTCGAGGGTATCTTCGCGGCGCCCGAGGGAGCGGCGTCGCTCGTCGCCTACCAGAAATTGCTGGCCAGTGGTTTCTTCGCCGCTGACGATACCGTTGTGCTTTTCAACACCGGCTCAGGTCTGAAATATCTGGATGTGCTGGATACGAAGGATCTCGCTAAGCCGCCAGCACCCCGCGCCATTGCCGGAATCATCGGGCCTTACTAAGCCATTTCCTGCTTGTCTCCGAAGAATTAAAGCGACCGACAAGAACCGCCGATACATATAGAGACTAAGGACCAAGGAGGCGGCTCTGTGTCACGACGTATGAACGTGTTGTCAAGACACATGCTCCTGTTCCTTTTTTTCTGTGCCTGCACGGGAAGTTTGTACGCGCAAGACTTAGCGGGAATTGTGGTCCACGGGTTTGTCAGCCAGGGCTTCCTGTTCAGTTCCAACAACAACTATTTATCGATGAAATCGAGCGATGGCAGCCCCCAGTGGACGGATGGCGCCGTGAGCATCTCCGATTCACTGGCCGATAACCTGCGGGTCGGCATCCAGTTGCACATGTATCAGCTGGGAGAGTTCGGAGGGTCGAACGTCCAGGTGGATTGGGCCTCAGGAGATTACCGAGTCAATGACCATTTTGGCTTTCGGGCCGGCAAGGTCAAGACGGTCTGGGGCTTGTTCAACGATTCCCAGGATATAGACGCGGTCTTCCTCTGGATACTCCTGCCCCAAGGTTCCTACTCAATCGACCACAAGAGCTTTTACCTGGCGCATGTGGGAGGAGACGTGTACGGCGGTCTCTCCCTCGGGAAACGGGCCGGAACACTCCACTATATCGCGTACGGGGGGCAGGCCACCATTGACTTGAACGACGGATATATCAAAACCTTCGCCGAACTCGGACTCATGTTCACGAGCTCTTTGGGAGGCAAGACCTACGGCGGCGATCTGCAATGGGAAACACCCGTCAGAGGGCTGATCCTCGGGTCCAGCGGAAATTGGCTGGCCGCAGACGGGACCGCGCCTGCGGGGGCCTTCCATTCACCGGCCTATCTAGTGCCCTCAATGTACGGCAAGTTCACCCGGGGAAGGGTCTACCTTGCGGGGGAATATGACCGGATACCGATCAATGCGACCATCACGGTGGGGTCGACCGTGATTCCATTTGTGGCGGATGGGCGATCCTGGTTCGCAATGGGAAGTTATCGACTTAGCAAGAAGTTTCAAGCAGGAAGTTACTACAGCCACTACGTCAACAAGGCAGCAGACACGACCCAGCCGGCTAATTACTCGAAGGACTGGGTGCTGTGCGGACGCTATGACTTTAACCCGTACTTCTACGCGAAGGTCGAGGGCCATTTCCTTCACGGAACTAATCTTGGGTACTACAACAGCACAAACCCAAATGGATTGGCCCCAAACTCGAACATGTTGGCCGCCAAGATCGGTTTCAGTTTTTAGTTCGCTGAAGCGTTTCGGGACGTGGAACCATGAATAAAGCTCGTTGCTTAATCCTGTTGTTAGGATCGCTTGGTTCATGGTCTGCAGCCAGCGCGCAGGATGTGGTGTTGGTGGCGAACAAGGGCGTGCAGATTTCGGAAATCACAGATGCCGATTTGCGCGGCATTTTCATGGGAACCAGGACCAGATTCGCTGACGGCTCTCATGCTGTGCCTGTGACTCTAAAGGGCGGAGCAGCGCACGAAGTCTTCTTGAAAAACCATCTCGGCGAGGGTCCTGAGGAATTCCGCTCGCAATGGCGCAAGGTGATATTCACCGGACAGGGTGCCATGCCCAAGGCCTGCGATTCCGAATCGGCCCTTATCGAATACGTAGCCGCCACTCCCGGCGCAATCGGATATGTGAGCCGAATTTCGTCACAAGACGAGGTGAAGTTCCTCGCCGCAGTCAAGTAATCCGCCACCATCCATGTTCTCAGGTGAAAATATTGCTGTTTCCGGTACAGGCGCGTCCCATCGGCCCTATAGATCACAGCCATCACACCACGGCCCTCTTTCTCGACAGTGCGATAATGCGAGATAGTTTGGCGGTCACCGGCACCCTGAATCTCAGTCTGTTGAAAATGGGAAAGCTAGAGACCTAACCGACGAGGGTAACATACCAAGAGGGAATTCCACTCTGATTTCAGGGAGAAACGATCACAAATGAGACTCTACGGGTGAAGCTCGTGGACGAACGGATACGATTCATCGAGCACGGAATAGGTCAACGGCGGCCGCAACCGGCGGCTACGCGGCGCTCCACCAGTGAGGATGGATCGACGGCCGTAGCAGTCATGTGGTCACGCTGCTACTTGGATTTCTTCTTTCCGAAAATACCGCCCAGGGCGTTGCCTTTACCTGCCGGCATCAAGCTTTTCAGCTGGTCGCCTGCCATCGCTTTCATATCCGGCAAGAAGGTTGGGTTTGACGTGGTGCCTCCAACGGTCACGGGAATGCCGCCCGCGCCGAGACCGGCAACGTTGGTGACCGCAGCGCCCGCGCCCGCCAGGTTCGCCAGCATTTTAAAGTTGAGTTCCTTGTTGGGGCTGATGGTGCCCGCGCCGGTGACGGTTCCGAGCGACGGAATCACCGCGTCGATTTTATCGAGGCGCGTGCCGTCGGGCGCGTTTCGCACATTGCAACTCAGATTCTGGATCGCGGTGTCATTGCCGCTCTGCTTGCCCGCAAGCCCGGGGATGGCCGAGAGCTTGGACACCAGGCTGAAGCCTTCAAGCCCGGCATTGCTCATCTTCAACCAGCCGCTTGAGACCAGTTTCTCAAGCGGGCCGGCGGAGTCGATCTCAAGCGAAAGTGTTCCCCCCTTGAGCTTCGAACCTGAAGGAAGAACTATGCCGAGCGCGGGAAGCATGCCTTCAAGATCGTCGACCGGCATGGCTTGTCCGTTCAGTTTTGTTTGGACCGAAGTGGTTTCGCCGTGCACATTGAATGTGCCGGTGAGTTTTGCCAGCGCCTTGCCGATGGCGACGTCGCCCTGCAGCAGCTTTCCGGACTCCTGCCGCAGATCGTGCTCGACGGCGAAGACAACCTGGACCGGTACTGCGGCGGGAGAGCCCTTGGGAACCAGCTTTAACGACGTGGCCTTCAAAGTTCCGCTGGCCTTCGCGACGTGGCCGTCGGAAGTCAGCGTCCCGTCGAAATCAGCCGAGCCGGCGATGCCGAGCTCTGGGTCGGCAAGCGCCGACTGCGAAAGATCGAGTTTGTTGAACGTTAACTTCGCCTGCACCGGCGTGAGCGAAACATCGGATGCATCGATCGGACCGGCGTCGCCGTCGATTTTCAAGCTGCCCCCGCCGGGGAGACTGATGGAAGCGGTCACGGGAAACTTGCTGGTAGAAGAAAAATCGCGCACGGCAATGTTGACCTTGTCGTACACGATGGGTTTTCGCTTCCCGGTCAGGGATCCAACCGTAACGGTTCCGTCGACTATGTCAAGCTTGGCCACGCTCAAGTTCGCGGGCGCGCCGGATGCTTTCTTTTCGGCCGCTTGGGCTGGTTGAGCCGACTGTGCCGACTGATTTCCCAGCGAGGAGAAATTCCAGACCCCGTCGGGGCCGCGCAGCAAAGTGATCTTCGGTTGATCGATGCGCAGGTGAGTGACGTTGAGTTGCTTGCTGAAAATGAGCGGCAAAAGTTCGACTCCCACCTGAAGCGATTTCGCCTCGATAAATGGGGTGTTGCTGAACTTGGGATCGTCGGCGATGGAAAGCTCGTCGGCTTTCACGCTGCCGGAAAACATGCTGAGGCCCATGTTGCCGACTTTTACCGGCCGTCCCAAAGCCGAGCTGAGGTTGGATTCAATCTGAGGACGAAAGCTGTTGACGTTCACCAGGAACGGAAGTGCGATGGCGACCACAACCAAGAGCGCGACGACAATGGCCAAAACTTTGTAGGCGGGTTTCATGGCGATCAAGGTGATACCTCCTGGAAGGCGGGTCCTGTGGATCGGGATTCGTGGTCCAGACTCGCCCGGAAACACCATTCTATGGCACACGAATGAGAGCGCGCGTCTGCTCGCCTGCTCCGAAGAGTAACTTTACACTCATTCATTCCAGCAATGAAAGAGCCGCGGGAAGGCGTAGTAGAATTCTCGCGACCTTCCGATGATGACAACTACGGCAACCCATAACCGCACCGACCGCACCATCTCTCTCGACTCGATCCTGGCGGCTCGCCAGCGCGTTTACCAGGCGGCGGTGAGGACACCGTTGGTTCGGCTCTACTACGACGACGCTCCCGCCGAAATTTATCTCAAGCTCGAATCGTTCCAACCGATTGGTTCGTTCAAACTGCGCGGGGCTTACAACGCGATCTCGCTGCTGAGTCCGGAAGACAGGGCGAAGGGTGTGTGGACCGTCAGCGCGGGCAACGCCGCCCAGGGAGTGGCTCTGGCGGCCCGGATTCTGAAAACCCGCTGCGATGTCCTGGTCATGGACACCGCCCCGGCCGCGAAGCTCGAGGCCATCAAGCGCTTGGGCGCAGGCATTCGTCAGGCGTCCATGGATGAATGTTGGTGCGCCGTGACTGATCGAACGCATCCCGCGTTTCAAGGCGTCTTTGTTCATCCCTTCGACGACGACGACTTCATTGCCGGCAATGCCACGGCCGGTCTGGAAATATTGGAAGACTTGCCGGACGTCACCGCAATCGTTGCCGGCTTCGGGGGAGGCGGGCTCAGTTGCGGGATTGCATCTGCGATGGCCGCTCTGAAGCCGAATGTAAAAGTATTCGCCGCCGAGCCGGAGACCGCCGCGCCGCTTCATCTGTCGTTTCTCAAAGGTTCACCGCAGAAGTTTCCAGACTGGAAAACAAGTTTTGTCGACGGCTGCGGCGGCAAGTCGGTGTTGCCGAGTATGTGGACGCTGGCCAGCCGCCTGCTCGCTGGCTCGATCGTCACCACGCTCGAAGAAACCCGCCAAGCCATGAAGATCGTTGCCGCCCGCAATCACTTGATCTGTGAAGGCGCCGCGGCATGCGCAGTCGCCGCCGGACTCAGCGGTAAAGCCGGGAGCGGTAAGATCGTCTGCGTCGTCAGCGGCGGAAACATTGATCTTGGCAAATTCTCCGAGCTGGTTTCGGCCCCGGCCTAACGCTCGCCCGATCAGCACACTTCGGCTTGGTAGCTGTTAGTTTGCGGGTCCAGCAAACAGCAGCAGATTCCCATCCGGATCCTTGACGACGAAAGTCTTGGCGCCCCAAGGCTGCTTTTTCAGCGTCTGGCGAAAGGCAACACCAGCGGACTGAAACTCAAGAAACAGCAGCTTGATCTCGTCCGCTGTGGCGACGGTCATAGATACCGACAACAGTTCCTCGCGATCGCGGACCGTCGACTCGATTACTGGCCGCTCGACACACCTTAGATTGAGACGCGCAGCGTCGCGGCCCACCTGGGCATAGTAGGGAGGTTTGCCGTAACTGAATACGAGCGAAAAGCCTAACTTCTCACGGAAAAATTCGCATGATCTCTTGATATCGGTGACGAACAGTTGCGGCTCTGCACCGACAATCGTTGCTTTGGATGGCGATGACTTCACCTTGAGCGCCCTGGTCGAAAGTCCAGTTTTCAGGGCTTGCCAACTATCGAAGCCTTGCTGTCTTGCGACCATTTCTTGCGCATCGCTGAGCTTAAAGCTCGCCCCAAGAATCTCGGAGTCGGGCATATTCAGGAAACGAGGCAAATGCCTGCGAATTTCTGCGGCGACGGGATAGTGGCGTTCGCGATGCCACCGCAATATGAGCTTGGCTTGCTTTTTGAGATTCTCTAGATTGAGCATGTGGGCCCCACGATGAGATCGTAGGTGGGCATTGCCCTTCGGCGACGTGCCGTTGCATCCTACATGCGCAGATTGCAGTATCTGCGGCCGTGTCAGGAGTTGTCAATTGAGAACGCCGCCGCGCTACACGTTGTTGGGCCGCTCTTACGCATTTTGTCGTATCACGGGCAACTCGGAAGTCAATTTTTGTAACCAGGTGTTTACCCTCATTGACCAAGTTATGGGCATTCCCGCGCTGGCACGCAAACCCGCACTGCACGCTCCGCGGTTGCGTAAATTCGATTGCGTAAAGCGAGAGGGTGTAAGTTGGCTTTTTGCCTCGCAAGCAGAAGCCGTTCCTAGGAAAGGAGACCTACACCCATGGCGAAGATAATCCCGATCAGCCACACAAGCAGCTTGACATCACCCGGGTTAAGATGGGATGGGAGTGTTATAGTAGCGCCGCCGTCCCTTTGGCAAGCTCAGGGCAGGCGGTGGAGGCGTCCCGCCCCCACCGCCGAGGGTGAGCGGCACTCGCAAATTTCAAACAAACGAGGAAGGCATGTCCGAACCAACGTACGAAGAACTCAAAGCCCGTCTATCCCAGTTGGAAAAAGAAGTGGAGACCAAGAAGCGCAGCGGCGAGATGACCTTTAAGGTCGGCGAAAAAGGCGGCGTCAGCGTCTATGGACTGGGCCGCTTCCCAGTCACGCTCTATTACGAGCAATGGAACCGCCTGCTCGGAGCGGCTGAGGATCTGAAGAAGTTTATGGAAGAGAACAAGTCCCGGCTAAAGCTCAAGGAGTGAGGCTGAACCCAGTGGTCGGTGGTCAGTGATCAGTGGTCAGCAAAGCATTACGCCATAAGTCCTGACTGGTCACTGACCACTGAACACCGACCACTGCAGTTACCCCCGGGCCACGCCCCGCACAAATTCAGCGTGCGGGGCGTGCTTGACGCGCTATAATAAAAAGCCTGTGCCCAAGTACTCCATTGTCGTCCCCCTGCACAATGAGCAGGAGAACGTCACCGACCTCTATGACCGCCTGAAGGCGGTGATGGAGGCCGCCGGCGAGACGTTCGAGATTGTGCTGGTCGATGACGGCTCGAACGACCACACCTTCGCCATGCTGCGCGAGATCGCGGCCGTCGACAGCCGCGTGACGGTGGTCAAGCTCCGCCGCAACTTCGGGCAGACCGCAGGACTGGCCGCCGGTTTCGACCATGCCCGCGGCGAGTACATCATCGCGATGGATGGCGATCTGCAACACGATCCCGCCGACATCCCGCTGTTTCTCGAAAAGATTGCCGCCGGTTACGACATCGTCAGCGGCTGGCGCAAAGTGCGCGTGGATAATTTCTGGATGCGCCGCATCCCCTCCCGCATGGCGAACTGGATTATGGCCAAGCTGAGCGGCGTCGACATTCACGACTTCGGCACAACCTTCAAAGCCTATCGCCGGGAGATCCTCGATCAGGTTCCGCTCTATGGGGAGTTGCACCGCTTCATCCCGGCGCTGGCGTCATGGTATGGCGCGTCGATTTGCGAAGTGCCCATCCGCAACGTGAACCGCGAGCGCGGCGCTTCGCACTACGGCATTTCACGCACCTTCCGCGTAGTCTTCGATCTAATCACCATTCGCTTTCTGCTCCGCTATCTTTCGCGTCCGCTGCACTTCTTCGGCACCTTCGGCCTGCTGAGCCTGTTCGGAGGAAGCGGAATCGTAGCGTGGCTGGGAGTGGAAAAGTTCCTGCGCCACGTTCCGGTCATGGCGTCGCACGGCCCGCTGATGATGCTGGCTCTGGGCCTGCTGCTGGGCGGATTGAATCTTTTAGCCATCGGCCTGCTCGGCGAAATGCAGGTCCGTCACTACCACGAACCCCGCCACCGCGCACCCTACTCGGTAGACCGCGTGCTGCGCGCGCAAAACGAAGAGCACAGCGTCTCGGAATAAAGTAGAACCCGCTCTAACAACCCGATTGTGATTCGTATCAGCGTATGCCTTCAGGCATACCTCGAGCCGCTTTGCGACGAACGCCTTTAGGCGCTGCCTGTCCGCCCGAGATTTCCACAAAAAGATTTTCACCATTGTGACGTCTAACCTTTCCTTCCACAGGCACGCCGCCGTAATCTGACCATGCAAGCGCTGGATGTTCAGCCGTGCCTAGTCCTAGGAAACTCACGGCCCCCGCAACCCTTCCCATGCGAGCAAGGGATAGTGGGACATCTAACCAGGGCGCTCAGGTAAGCTACCCTGAATAGCTCAGGGCTGCCGCCCGTAGTGGGAGTGATCACTTCCAAGCTTAAAAATTTATAGGGTTGAGGAGCAGACAAGAAGAATCGATAGAAAGCACAGAAAACGAAGTTTTTCGACGAACTACCGAAGCATAGTTGCCCAACCGTCGCTGAAAGAAAAGCCGATTCGTATCAGGGCACGCTTTCATGCGCGCCGTAAGCCCGCCGCTGTTCAAGGCCCGCCTTCTGGCGCTAAGGCAGTTCCACGTCCCCGCGCAGAAATGCCCGGTTTCTAACGTATAATGTGCCGTTTGGCTTATCAGGAGCGTTGGTCATCATGGCACAAACTACGCAGCATGAATTGCAACTGGCCCGCCGCATGTCCCAGCTGGGCACCGAGACTGCTTTCGAAGTTCTGAACAAGGCGCGGGCGCTCGAGCGCCAGGGCAAGAACATCATTCACCTTGAAATCGGCGAGCCCGATTTCGACACTCCCGCCAACGTGGTCGAGGCTGCCGTCGACGCCCTGCACAAAGGATGGACCCACTACGGTCCCTCCGCCGGCCTGCCCGAACTTCGCCAGACCATTGCCGACTATGTGAGCCGCACCCGTGGCGTGAAAGTTACGCCGGAAGAAGTCGTCGTTGTGCCTGGAGGTAAACCCATCATTTTCTTTACCATTCTGGCATTAATCGATGAAGGAGATGAGGTTGTTTATCCCAATCCCGGGCTTTCCCAATCTATGAGTCGATGGTCCACTACGTCGGCGGCAAGGCCGTACCGACCCAGCTTCGTGAGGAGCGTGATTTCTCGGTCGACGTCGACGAACTGGCCTCTCTAATTACGCATCGCACCAAGCTGATCATTCTGAATTCTCCTCATAACCCCACTGGTGGCGTAATGCAGCGCAAAGACGTCGAGCAACTAGCGAAGGTGATCGGCGACCGCAACATTCTGGTCTTGTCGGATGAGATCTACAGCCGGCTGCTTTTTGACGGCGCGCATTTTTCCATGATGTCTGTGCCCGGCATGCAGGAGCGAACCATCCTTCTCGATGGATTCTCGAAAACCTATGCCATGACCGGCTGGCGCATGGGTTATGGAGTAATGCGCGCCGATCTGGCGGCGCACATCACGCGGCTGATGACGAATTCCAACTCCTGCACCGCCAGCTTCACGCAAATCGCAGGCATCGAAGCTCTGCGGGGCGATCAGAGTTCCGTGGATCACATGTGCGCCGAATTCAAGCACCGCCGCGACGTGTTCGTCGCAGGCCTGAATAAGATCAAGGGTTTTTCCTGCCGCATGCCCAAAGGCGCGTTCTACGTTTTCCCCAACATCACAAGGACAGGTTGGAAATCGAAACCGCTGGCTGACGCATTGCTCGAGCAAGCCGGAGTGGCGGCGCTTTCCGGCACTGCATTCGGCGAGTTCGGCGAGGGCTACCTGCGCTTCAGCGTCGCCAATTCTCTGGAGAATTTGCAGCAGGCGCTCGATCGCATCGATCAGTGGACCCAGAAGAATCTGTAACGGAACGCCAATCGCCACATCAGCGACGGGTTGAATCGGGGAACAGAGCCTCCAGGATTTTTTCGGCGGCTTGTTCTTCTTCCCTCGATCCGGGGCAGGTGCGGTCTCTTTCTTCGAAGAGCTTTTTCAAGGTCTTCTCAGGAGTCAGCGCCGAGTTCGCCGTGGACTTCTCTTCGTTAACCTGCTTAGACATACTCTACCTGTTGCTATGATACAGCGGCCGCCATTGCGTTAAATATTGCGTTCGGCGCGCTGGCAATTTGCTTTCGGGGCACGCAAGCAGAAAACTACAAGCCGGTCCGCGAGCGCCGAGACAAAATTCGGCCAGCTCGCGGACCGGAAAATGTGAGAACTTATTTGTACGTGGCGCTTGTGCGTGCCAAGAAATCGCGATGATCGGTGAAGTCCACCATGGAACCGAAAGCCGGTCCTCCCAGTGGGTTGGCCTTTAGCGATTCCCGGATGGCGGCGTTTACTTTGTCCATGCCTTCTGCGTTCGCTGCCAGGTAAAAAATCCAGAACGTGCCCGGCGCCTGGGTATGTTCTGCTTCAGTGTCGATTTCGTACTCGTGAATCGTGCCGTCGGCGAGCATCTTCTCCAGCAGCGGAACGATGAGGCTCTTGCTTAGCGTCTCAATAGCGTCGTCCGGCGCGCTCGACTTTAATTTATAGGACGCTCCCTGGGTGTACAGATCCTTCCACGATCCGGCGTGGTAGTTGTAATGTCGGCTGACGAAAATGCTGTCCCAGTGTTTCGTGGCGGTGGTCAGAACACCCTGGGTGGTACTGCCGGATTTGTAGAACTGGTCGAGCACGTTGAGCAGTCCGGCCATGGACGTGGCCGACCACCATTCGTCGTGAGTGTTGGTGTCAGGCTGGTGGACCAGATTCACATCGTCGCCATATCCCACAAGGGTTCCGTTGGCGAGGGCTTTCTCCAAGGTTTTCTGGTCCGCCGCATTTGCCTTTGCCATCTCCGCCCACTGGGCGCGCGGAATATTCCAAAACCCTACGTATGTGTACATCGGCGCTTTTTCTTTAGCGTCCGACGTTTGAGCGCTTGCCGGCGAGGCCCAGACTGCGGACATCGCTAATAGGCACAACCCTGCAATAACACTCCAAGACTTCTTGTTCATGTTTTTCATTCTCCGTGAGTTAGCCAGGCCCCGCATTTTCGTACACCTTGGCCCCGGTAGTGTACACCCCAGATAGTGGGGCATGGCGCCCGTACTTCTGTCGCTTATGATATTTTCAGTGGGCCTGACCAGGAAATCCCGCGAGTGAAGGTGAAGATGCCAGCGCGGAAAAAATCGAAACTGAGCCGTGGACCGAAGTCCAGCCGCCCCCATATGCCGGGCTACGGCTTGCCCACGGTCAAGAAGGGTCTGCTCCCGTGGAATTGGGCCGAGCAGCGCCTGAAGAAGTCACACAGCTACTGGATTACCACAGTAAAGACGGAGGGTTCGCCACACAACGTTTCTACGCACAACGTTTCTCCGCACAGCATGGTGGTCTGGGGACTATGGCAGGACGGCCGGTTCTTGTTCAGCACCGGCAGCAAGTCGCGCAAAGCGCGGAACCTGGCGCAGAACACCAACTGCGTGGTTTGTACCGAGCACGCTCAGGAAGCGGTGATCGTCGAGGGCACCGCCGAAATTGCCGATGTGCCGGCGCGGCGCAAGTTTCTTCCCAAGTACGAGCGCAAGTACAAGTTCGACATGTCGGCGATGAAACAGGACATTCTCTCGCTGAAGGAACCGGTCTTCGCGGTGCGTCCGCGTGTGGTGTTTGGCCTGTGGGAAAAGCACTTCATGGAAAAGACCACACGCTGGATCTTCAAGTGATGTAGCCTTGGACTTCATCCACCCGTCTTAGACTTACTAAGGAACAGCATGACCAAGAAACCCCGCGTTTTTGCCACCTGCGATATCGGAGAAGCGATTGACCTGCTGCGCCGCCGCGGCTACGAAGTCGAGGTCTATCCGCAGCCGGAGGCGCCGCCGAAGAAGCTGATTATCGAAAAGGTGAAGTCCGGCATCGACGGCCTGATCACCACGCTGCGGGATCCCATCGACGCCGAAGTCTTTGAGGCAGGGAAGAACACGCTGAAAGTCGTGGCTCAGTATGCCGTCGGATTCGACAACATCAACCGTGCCGACGCCAACCGCTACAAGATTCCTTTTACCAACACGGCGGACGTTCTAACCGAGGCCACCGCGGAATTCGCTTTCTTCATGCTCGGCATGCTTGCCCGCAAGATGTGGCCGGCCGAGCACCTCACGCGCGACAACCACTGGGGATATTGGCATCCTTACCTGCCATTCTTAGGCGACGAGGTCACCGGCAAGACCATCGCAATCATCGGGACGGGTCGCATTGGTCTGGCGATGATCAAGAAATGCGCTGGCTTCGACATGAACATGCTGTGTTACGACCCGGCGTATGAGAACCACAATTACATCAAGGCCATTCAGGAAAACATGGATTTGCGCCATGCGCGCGGCATTTCGCGAGAGAAGACCTGGATCAAGTATGTAGGATTCGAAGACGCCCTGCGCGAGGCGGACTTCGTCAGCGTGCATGTGCCGCTATTGCGTCCGGGAGAAAGCGCGACGCCCACCTACCATCTATTCAACGAGCAGACCCTGCGTCTGATGAAGCAGACGGCATTTCTGGTAAACGACTCGCGCGGGCCGGTAATCGACGAAGCGGCCTTGGCCCGCGCCCTGCGCGAGAACTGGATCGCCGGAGCTGCCCTCGATGTATACGAAAAGGAACCGCTGCCGGCCGGTTCGCCTCTGCGCGACCCCGCGATCGCCGACCGTTGCCGCCTCATGCCGCACTTCGCCAGCGCGGCGCGTATCACGCGCCTCTCCACCGATCCCAACAAGGGTATGGCTGGGCGGTGCATGCAAGGATTGATCGATGTGCTCGAAGCCAACTATGGCGGCGACATCACCAAGATGCCTTACATCGTGAACAAAGAGGTGTTCGGAAAGTAATAGTGACGGAAAATGAGCGATAACGCTGCATTCCGAACATGGTTGTTCGCGTTCGGCGCCACCACCGTTGCGACCCTGGTCTGCACCGCGTACGTCGATCGCCCAATCGCCTTATTCTTCGATGCCCATCTTCGCCACACCGCGGCATGGGGCTGGATATCGCTCGCGCTCGCGCCTCTGGATCTTGTCGTGATAGCGGCGCTGCTGTTCTCTGCTCGGCTGCGGCGCCTGGGTTGTGTCCGGTCGCCTGCTTCCTCCGTGGACTCGAATGCCGCTTCTGTGCTCCTGGTCGGGGATGTGGGCCACGGCAGCTGACATCATATTTAAGCGCATCTTCGGCCGCGCCTGGCCTGATCCAGGCTACGTTCAGAATCGCGTCTACGGGTTCCGTCTGCTGCATGGCGCGCCGTACTGGGACTCTTTCCCCTCGGGCACGGCCGCGATCTCCGCTGCGATCGCCACCGTCCTCTGGATCTTGGCACCGCGCTGGAGGGCGATCAGCGCCTTGATCGTTGTCCTGCTGTGTGTTGCAGTTGTCGTCACCAATTACCACTGGATTGGAGATGTGATTGCCGGAGCGTTCCTCGGCACCTCGATCGGTTGGATGACAGTTCAGCTCCATCGGCCGATCGGCATGTCTCAATCGAACCAGGCATTCGGGGAATCGCGGTCTCTTCGCTAGAATAGAAGCTGGTTACTCTGCCCAAGGATACGAATGAAAAAGCGAGACGCCGTGTTTCTCCCCCTTGTCTTTATCCCACTGCTTTTAACCCCCATGATTTTCGCCGCGACGCCTGGCCCAGAGAGTGAACTTAAACTGATCCCTGAGCCCAAGGAAGTGCGCGTGCAGCAGGGCAGCTTCCAGGTAAGACCCACCACCCGAATCCTGGTCGAGTTCGGACATCAGGAGGAAGACCGCATTGCTGCGGAAACCTTGGCGGAAGAGATCCATGACCAGTCCGGGTTGACGTTGAGCATTACCGGCGCCAAGGCGGAGTCGAAACAAGAATCCAAACAGACAAGAGGAAGGCGCGATTGTTCTGGCGCGCTTGCAAGACAAGAACGTGCGCGAGTTCCTGGAATCGAAAGGCCTGAAGGAGGATTCCATCGGCGACCAGGGCTATCTGCTGTTCTCCGACAACTCGCACCTGATCGTAGCGGCCAATACCGGCCAGGGGCTGTTCTACGGGGTGCAGACCCTGCGGCAATTGCTGCGTGCCGAGGGTAAGACGATGGTGTGTCCGGCGGTCTTGATCCGCGACTGGCCGAGCATGGAGTGGCGGGGCGTGCAGAACGACATCAGCCGCGGTCCCATTCCCACCGAAGACTACATGAAGCGCCAGATCCGCACCCTGGCGGCGTACAAGGTGAATCTGTTCGGGCTCTACATGGAACACGTGTTCGATTTCCCCAGTCAACCCTTAATTGCGCCCCGGGAAGCTGCGCTCACTCCGCAGGAAATCAACGCGCTGGTGGACTACGCCAGGAAGCTTTATGTCACGATTCTTCCCGAGCAGCAAACCTTCGGGCATCTCCATCACATGTTGAAGTACGAAATCTATTCCGACGTGGCGGAACGGCCCCACGGCCACGTGCTCACACCGACCAGACAACAGTCTTACGACATCATCAAAGCCATGTATGGCGACCTGGTGCCGCTTTTCCCCGGACCATTCCTGCACGTCGGAGGCGACGAGACCTTTGAACTGGGGCACGGGCAAACCGCCGGGCGAGCCGCCGAAGTCGGCTTGGGCCGCGTTTATCTCGAGCACATGCAGAAGGTCAGCGGCATTCTCGAGCCCTATCACAAGCAACTGATGTTCTGGGGCGACATCGCGGTGAAATATCCGCAACTGCTCGGCATCCTGCCCAAGGACATGATCGCAGTCCCCTGGGAGTACGCTGCGAAGCCGAGTTTCGAGAGCATCATCAAGCCGTATCGCGATGCCGGACTGCGCGTGATGGTCTCTCCGGGCGCGCAAACCTGGAAGCAACTGTGGCCGGACCTTGATAAGGGCTACACAAATATCCGCAACTTTGTGCGCGACGGTCAGAAGCTGGGCGCGATGGGCATGCTCAACACCATGTGGAATGACGACGGCGAGGCGATCTACGGGATGGCGTGGCCAGCACTCATCTTCGGCGCGGCGGCGGGATGGCAGCCGGGCGAATCGGACATCGACCGGTTCAAGAACGCTTACGACTGGGCCTTCTACCGCAACGGCGATACCATCTTCCGCGAGGCGCTCGAGAATCTGGATCGCGGACACCAGGCGCTGGCCAAGATCAAAGTCGACACCGAGACGGACGATTTGTTCTGGATCGATCCCTTCACGCCGGAGGGCGCCAGCATGATGCAGAAGATCGCAGCGGCCGCACCGGAGATGCGTTTGGGCGCAGAGCACGCGCTGGTGTCGCTCTACCACGATGGCGCCAAGGCCCGCGCCCATCAGGACACTCTGGCCGACTTGACGTTGGCCGGGTGGCGCTGGGACGCTCTCGGCATGAAAGCCCAGTTCACCCAGGAGATCAACAAATTCTATTGGGACGCTTTCCAGAACCAAACTGACGAGGACCGCGTAGGCAACGATCTGGAAGAAATCACGGCCATCAATGCGCGCCTCGAAGACTTGCGCGACGCGACCACGCGGGTGAGCCAGATGTACCGGGAAGCCTACCTGCGGGAATACGGCCCGTACTGGCTTGACAATGTTTTGGTGCGCTATGACGGCCTGGCCCGCGAGTTCCAGAAGAAGATCGTAGCCGTGCGTCAGGCGCACCGGCAGTATGAGGCGACCAAGACGCTGACCCCGCCGCAGGAGTTGGGATTCTATTTGCAGCCGTAGAGGCAGTGGTCGATGGCCAGTGGTCAGTGGCCAGTAGAGACCGGATCTCGTAGAACATATCAGGAAAGGCACAGGTTCAGCCGTGCCATCGGGACCGCTCTTACTGATCACCGACCACTGACCACCGACCACTGGCCTCTGAGTACGGAGCCGATGTTTTCCGATCGCACCAACTGGAAGCTTACGCGCAATCGCCTGACCGAGGCCCTCGACGAAGTGAGGTCGAGCGGTGCTCGCGTGCTTGATCTGACTGTTTCCAATCCAACCCGGGTCGGACTCCTCTACGACGAGCCGCTGATTCTTCAATCATTGGCCTCGCCGCGGGTCATGGATTACGATCCCCAGCCCAAAGGTTTACCCGGCGCACGCGAGGCAGTAGCGGCCTATTACCGCGACCAGCATGACGTTCGCGGCTTGGATGCTGAGAGGCTGGTGCTGACCACCAGCACCAGTGAAGGCTATTCGTTCGTGTTTCGATTGCTGTGTAATCCGGGCGATGAGCTGCTGATTCCGAAGCCGAGCTATCCTTTGTTTGAATTTCTCGCCGATTTGCAGGACATCAGGCTCGTGCCTTATCCCTTGATCTACGATCACGGCTGGCAGATGGATTTTCCTTCGCTGCAAGAGGCGGTGACGAAGCGTACTCGCGGCGTGGTCGTGGTTCATCCCAATAACCCTACGGGTTCGTACGTGCACTCGCACGAGCGGGAAGCGCTGAATCGCTTTTGCCGTGAACATTCGCTCGCATTGATTGCCGATGAAGTGTTTCTCGATTACCCCCACGATCGAGCTGGACTCCAAACTTTTGCTTCGAATCAAGACGTGCTGACCTTCACGCTGAGCGGAGTCTCGAAGATCTCGGCGCTGCCGCAGATGAAGGTGGCGTGGATCGCGGCCAGCGGCCCGGCGGCTGAGGTTGAGCCGGCTCAGGCTCGACTGGAAGTTATCGCCGACACTTATCTATCGATGAACGCGCCCATCCAGTGGGCGACTCCGGCGCTGCTGGAACAGCGGAACAGCATTCAGGAGCAATTGCTAGATCGTGTGCTCGGCAATCTTGCCGAGCTCGATCGGCAGGTTGCTGGACAAAAGATTTGTCAGCGTTTGCATGTGGAAGCCGGATGGTACGCCGTGGTGCGCGTGCCGGTCACGCAGACGGATGAGGAACTCGCGGTTGCTCTGCTACGCCGCAAATCTGTCCTGGTGCATCCCGGACACTTCTACGACTTCCCGAGCGACGGATATCTGGTGCTGAGCTTGATCGGACCGGGGGTCGAAGTTTGCCGAAGGGATTGGCCGCGCCTTGGAATTGATGATTGATGATTGTTGATTTCTGATTGAAAAGTCAGCAGAGGATGAGTCTAGATCAACAATCATCAATCAACAATCATCAATCATCAAATTTCTATTTCTTCACCAGCCACGGATTGCTCTCCCGTTCTTCTCCAATGGTGGTCAGCGGGCCGTGGCCGGGGACGACTACGGTGTCGTCTGGCAAAGCCAGCACGGTTCCGTGCAGCGAATGCATGATCTTCTGCATCGATCCGCCGGGCAGGTCGGTGCGGCCAATCGATCCGGCGAACAGCGTGTCTCCCGCGATCAACGTTCTTTCGGCAGGGAAGTAGAGGCAGATGCTGCCTTCAGTGTGCCCGGGTGTGTGTAGAATGCTGGCGGCGTGTGCTCCCGCCTTCACCGTATCGCCAGTGCTCAGGCTCTGCTCGATCTCGACCGCGCCGGGAGCGGGCACGCCGATCCAGGCGGCCTGCACATCGAGCATCTTGAGCAGGGCGTAGTCGTTCTGGTTGAGCAGGATGGGCGCACCGGTAGCTGCGCGCAGCTTCATCGCGCCTCCCACATGATCGATGTGGGCGTGGGTAATAACGATCTGCTTGACTTGCAGATTATGCTTGCGGAGTAGCGCGAGGACGTCCTCAATGTCGTCGCCGGGATCGATGACCATGGCTTCGCGCGTGACCTCGTCGCCGATAATCGAGCAGTTGCATTGCAGCGGCCCGACGGGGAAGATTTCGTGAATCATGCTTCCATTGTAGCGAGTACCTGGTACCTAATACCTGGTACCTGGTGCAAACCAGAAAAGCCTCTTCGGACTTGCCTTGGGGCGCTGGTGGCGAGACAATACGCCAATTGCTTGGGAGGTTCCTGTGTCAGCTAAATACCGTCAGCACGGATATCAGGACCGGGACCGCGAAGAAAAGCCGCGCAAGGAGAAAGCGCCGGGCGAAAAGCCAGCTTCGACGCCTCCGGCAAGACGTGACTACAGCATGGGTCCGAAGCCGGTGAATATGCCCGGAACGCGCGCCGTTTCGCGCTGCGCGCAGTGCGGCACTGTCTTGCAGGCGATTCCGCCGACGGGTCTTTGTCCAAAGTGCGGCTTCGAGCTGCATTCCTGCAAGCAGTGCATGTATTTCGATCCCGGAAGCCGCTTCGAGTGTATGCAGCCGGTGAAGGAGCGCGTCGCCAAGAAAGATGCCCGCAACGATTGCACGTTCTACGAAATCCGCGTGACCCGGGAAAAGGAAACGTCCACCCCCGCCAGCCTGCGCCCCAACGACGCCCGGCAAGCGTTTGAGAATCTGTTCAAGAAGTGATCCGGGATCGCGTAACCTTGGCTTCTCCGCTTTCTCCGCGGCTGTTCTCGGCGATCTCCGCGCTCAGTTTCTTTAAGACAGCAAGAACCAAAATCTATGTGCGGAGGACACCGAGGATTTACGGCTTCTGCGTGGGCCTCATCAGAATCTCGCTGACAAACGACTGCGGGGCCTGCGTCACCAGCATGGCTACCGCATGCGCCACGTCTTCCGGTTGCAGCATTTTCGAGTGATCCTTGCCGGCATGCGGGCTCAGGTCGGTGTTGGTCGAGCCGGGACAGATCACGGCCACGCGGATGTTGTAGCTTCGCAGTTCTTCCGCAAGGGAATAGCTCAATCCGTTCAATCCCCATTTTGAGGCGGCGTAGGCCGCTCCGTTCGGCAGCGCGTTCTTTCCTGCGAGGGACGAAATGTTGATGATGTGGCCGGAGCGCGCACGGATCATCAGCGGCGCGAAAGCGCGAGTTGTATAGAAGACGCCGCGCAGGTTCGTGTTGAGGATCTGTTCCCAGGAGTCGGGAGCGAGTTGGTGCAGTGGGCCGCCGAATCCGCCGATGCCCGCGTTGTTGACCAGGATGTCGACGCGTCCAAAAGAGCTTTCGACATGCCGGGCCGCCTCCTCCACCGACTCGAGACTGGTCACATCACAGAGGACCGGGTCGGCCGTCCCTCCGGCGTGAGCGATCGCTTGCGCAGACGATTCGAGAGCGGCACGAGCGCGTCCACACAAAACGCCGATGGCGCCGAGACGCGACAATTCAAGCGCGATGGCGGCGCCAATACCCCGTCCCGCGCCGGTAATGACGGCCACTTGTCCGGCCAGGGGAGGCGCGTCCTGTCGAACCGTATTCATTTGGCAATGACCTCCAGCTCCCTTAGAATCCGCAATCACCGTACCCAAGTGCCGCGCGAGGTTCAGAATCAGGGGCTAACCATGAGGTTAACCTCTGCATCTTATACAATAGCGCGGAGCGTGCTTGGGAAGTTGCTTGCCTTCGGAGCGCGAGGTACTTATAATCCGGCAAACCCAAGTGAAGGGTGAGACGCCTTTGCTGTCTCGCATAAATTTGTCGATCCCCTAAGGCCCAAGGAGCCATACTGATGAAAAAGATTCTGGTCACGGTTGTGCTTGGGGTTGCTGCGCTGGCGGCGGCCCAGAACGCTGCTCAGCCGGCTCAAGGACAACCGTCCGCGCCGCAAACCCAGGCGCCGGTTATTAAAGACCCTGCCGAGTACAACGCCTACGTGGGCGCCACCCAGCAGAAGGACCCCGCGGCAGAGATCAGCGGACTCGAAGCGTTTGTGACGCAGTATCCCAACAGCATCATGAAACCGCAAGCGCTTGAAATCCTGATGGCGCTGTATCAGCAGACCAACAGCCCGAAGGTGATGGACGCTGCCCAGCGGGTGCTGGCCGTCAACCCGGATAACGTCAAGGCACTCGTCGTGTTGGCGTACTCCGAGCGCGCAACGCAGAAATGGGCGGACGCCAAGCAGCACTCGGAACACGCATTGGAAGTGCTGCCCAAATGGACGAAGCCGGACGGGGTTTCAGACGCCGATTTTGCCAAGCAGAAGACGCAGTTCACCTTCATCATGGAGAGTGTCGCCGGTTTTTCCGCGCTGCAACTGAAGGACTATACGTCGGCCCAGAAGCATCTGCGGACCGCTGTCGAAGCAGATCCCAACAATGTGGAGAATGTATACGCGCTGGCCACTGCGCTGCTGCCTCCCTCGACTCCCGCTGACGAAGTCAACGGCCTGTTCTTTATTGCCCGCGCCGTGAACTTGATTACCGACCCCACCGGCAAAGACCAAGTCAAGAAGTTTGGCCGCAGCAAATACATGCGCTATCACGGCGGAGAGGATGGATGGACCGATCTGCTGGCTCAAACCGCCTCGACCCCTTTGCCCCCGGCGGGCTTCACCATCAAGCCCGCTCCCACTCCAGCCGAGCAGGCTCACAACATGGTGGTGGCTACGCAGCCGGATAAAATGGACTTCGCGCAATGGGAGTTCATCCTCGCTAACGGCTCGCAGGAAGACCGGGATACGGTGTGGAACGCCATCAAAGGCAAGGCGGTACAGCTGAACGGGACGGTGATCAAAGCGTCGGGGACCGAGCTTGACATCGCCGGAAGCCTGGACGACATCGAAGCCAAGAAGGCCGACATCACTCTTACCTTTCGAAGCTGCGATTCCCGCGAAGATGATTCCGAAAGAAGGCGTCCCTCTGGACTTTCAGGGGGAGCCGGCGTCATACACACCGAACCCATTCATGATGACCATGGAGAAGGGGAAGCTGCCGACGCCAAAGCCTGCGCCCAAGGCTCCGGTTCACAAGAAACCAGCGGCTCAATAGTTCAGATGGGAATCAAGCCAAGGCAGCCCTCGGGCTGCCTTTGGTTTTTGGCTATTCGAAATACGAAGGCCGGGCAGCGCCGCCGGTGGCTAGCGAACCACCTTCTTTTCCAGTGAGACCGGCCGCGCGCTGCGGGGCGGGCGTTTCGCGCCATCCCGAAGCTGGCGGACGTCGATCTTGAGTTCATCGATGGTCCGGCTGAGCGTATTGCGATGCATTCCCAGCTCGCGGGCGGCGCGGCACTGGTTGCCTTTATTTTCCTGGAGGACGGTGAGGATAAAGCGCTTCTTGAATTCGCGCACTCCCTCGGAATAAAGAATGTTGCTCTTGTACATTTGCAGGATGAGCGCTTCCAGTTGATCTTTCACGTTAGTTCTCTCTCTTTTCGTTCAATGTCATTGTTTTAACTGCCCTGCCGGGCACAGCATTCATTTCGACTTGGGAGCGGGACTGCCGTGCAATTCTTTGGGAGCACGATGCAGGAAGTCGAGTCCGTCATAGAATCGCGCCCGCAGGGTCGCCGGCGCCACCCAAATCGCGGCCCTTCCGACCACCAGGAAATAGGGCGCCAGTTGCGAGTTTTCCAGCAGCTTTGAGGTGGGTGTGAACGCGGTCATTACCATCAGCACCACAGCCACCACCAACCCGCCCTTTACCACGCCCAACAAGGCGCCCAGAACACGGTCAAACCCGCTCAGGCCGGCTGCCTTCATCAGCTTGCGAGCGACCCTGGCTGCGATGCCAAACAGGATCAAGATCGCAAAAAAGATGATCAGGAAACCCAGAATCTCGGCCAGCCATTCGTTCTTCAAAAACGACATCAGCCACTCCGCCAAGCGCCGATACTGCCAGGCGGCAACAATGTAACCGATCACCAGGCCGGCCATGCTCAGAGCTTCCGCAAAGAAGCCCTGCACCGCCGCCGAAACCACGTTCAGCAGCACAACCCCGACAATCAACCAGTCTGCCGCGGTCATGCTACTCCCCCAACCGCTCTCACGCCAGCAATTCTTCTCAAGGCCTTTTCGCGGACTGATCTGCCGAAAACTGATCTTCCGAAAACTGATCTTCCGCAAATTGATCTGCCGAAAAGCTCACGGCCCTTATACATCCAGCTTGTGCCCCGTGATCTGGAAGTAGGCGTCGAGATACTTTTCGCTGGTCCGCCGCGCAACTTCCTCGGGCAGAGCGGGTGCGGGCGGTTGCTTGTTCCAGCGAATCTCCTCGAGGTAATCGCGAACGTACTGCTTGTCGTAGGACTCCTGCCCGCGTCCCGGCGCGTACTTGTCGGCGGGCCAGAAGCGGGAAGAGTCCGGCGTGAGCACTTCGTCGGCCAGCGTGATTCCCTGCGGAGTGCGTCCAAACTCGAACTTGGTGTCGGCGACGATGATACCGCGCTGGCGGGCGTATGCGGCAGCCTTCTTGTAGATCCGCAGGCTGATGTCGCGCAGGTGGCTGGAGGTTTCTGTGCCCAGGATCTCGCACATCCTCGCAAAGGAAATGTTTTCATCGTGACCGGTCACGGCCTTGGTGGCCGGAGTGAAGATGGGCTCGGGGAAGGCTTCGGACTCGCGCAATCCCGCCGGCAGGTCGATGCCGCAAACTTTGCCGGTCGCCTGGTACTCCTTCCAGGCCGACCCTGAAAGGTAGCCGCGCACGACGCACTCGACGGGAAACATCTCGGCGCGCTGCACGATCATCGAGCGGCCGCGCAACTGATCGGCATATTTCTGCAGAGTCTGCGGATAGCGATCCACGTCCGCAGTAATGACGTGGTTGGGCACGATGTCACAAAGGAAGGCGAACCAGAACAGCGAAATCTGGCTCAGGACGCGGCCTTTGTGGGGGATGCCGGTGGCGAGCACATAGTCGAAGGCGGAAATGCGGTCGGTGGCGACGAACAGCAAACGCTCGTCATCGAGCTGGTATACGTCGCGCACCTTGCCGCTGGCGCGAAGTGGCAGATCAGGGAAATCGGTTTGTAAGACTACGGGATCAAGAAGTTTTGGGCTCATGTCGAAATTCTACAAGGGAAGGAGCGAGGCGTATTTTAGACTCGTCAGAATTTTTTGTCAACCGAAGAGAGTGCACGGAGAAAGAAGTCCGTATCCTATTGATTGGGGAAACGTTGTTCACCGGCATCGGGGGAAAGAGGTGCGGAACGAAGGAATTGCCGGCAGGCCGCTGTGGAAAAGCTGAGGATAAGAGTGGATATCGTGGCGGCGAATGTTGTGTCAGAGTGCGTTTCGAATTGATCATTAAAGCTTGGGTGGCCACTTGCGGGCGCCATGAAAAACTCGCAGAAGGTGAATTTCATTATCGCGGATGCGGTATGGAACGATGTAAGGCGTGCCCGGAACAACCAGTTCGCGCGTGCCTGCGACCCTTCCGGGGCGGCCCAGAGCGGGATGCCGTTGCAGCAGATCAACAGATTGGCGAATGGTTTGAACCATGCGGGCCGCAGCTTGCGGCTTGTCACGGGCGATGTATTCCGCCTCGGCGTTCAAGTTCGCCAGCGCCCGGGCCAGCCATCTAACGCGCACGCCGGGACCATTTCTTGATAGTCCGCTGGACTTCTTGAGAGGTGGCGAACTCGCCGCGATCAGCCTCGCTCAACGCCTTTCTGATCTCCCCGATCTGCCATTCATTCAGAGTGATATATTCACGAATGGCCTCGGCGGCGACGAAAGAGCGGCTTCGCTGGGTCGCTTTGGACAATCGATCCAGCCGGTTTTTCAACTTTGAATCGAGACGCAGGGTGAGAACGGCAGATTCCGCCATGGTAGCTTCTCCTGTACACATTGTATATCAAGCGTATACAAGTCGACAGCGAGGGCTTTTGCCCCGAGGAGTCGTTCTACCCCTGCGTGGTTTTATGCGGCTCCAAAACGTACCGACACTAGCTTCGAAACGCCCGGCTCTTGCATGGTGACGCCGTAGAGCACGGGCGCGATGCTCATCGTCTTCTTGCTGTGCGTGATGAGGACGAACTGCGTCTTGATGCTCATCTCTTTCACGAGGTCGGTGAAGCGGCCGATGTTGGCCTCGTCGAGCGGAGCGTCCACTTCGTCAAGGATGCAGAACGGGCTGGGCGTGTACTGGAAGATGCCGACCAGCAGCGCAAGGGCGGTGAGTGCCTTTTCGCCTCCAGAGAGCAGCAAGACACTCTGCAGTCGCTTGCCGGGGGGTGATGCGACTACATCGATGCCGCTCTCGGCGGAGTTTTCCTCGTCGGTGAGCTTCATGAAGGCGTGGCCGCCGCCGAAGAGCTTCTTGAAGGTAGCCTGGAAGTTTTCGTTAATCCTAGTGAAGGCTTCCTGGAACTTTTGGCGCGAGATTTCGTCAATCTCGCGGATGGTTGCGGTCGTATTCTCGATTGACGAAATGAGGTCCTTGCGCTGGGCGTCGAGGAAGGTATGGCGCTCGGCGGTTTCACGATACTCCTCGAGCGCCATCATGTTCACCGGCCCCATGGCTTCGAGTTTGGCGCGCATCTCGCGATAAGAATGATCGCAGGCTGTTAGTTCGTCGCCGGTCACGAGGGCTAGCGTGGCATCGGCGAGCAAAGCGGGACGCTCGATTCCGAGTTCGTTCAGGCAGGTTTCCGCCATGTACATGGCGTCGGCCTGGAGCTTGGCGTCGGCCGCTTGCAGTTCGCCGCGGCGGTCGCGGGCCTGGTCGAGAAGTTGGCGCGCGCTGCGCAGAAGCTCGTCGATTTCAGTGAGGCGGGCGCGGAGTTGGTCTTTTTCGAATTGAAGCAAACCTTCCCGAGCCTGGCCCGCGTTGCGCTCGGCCGCGAAGTCAGCGGCTTGCTGTTCGAGTTGAAGATTCTCGGCTTCGCGCTGCAGCTTTTCAGCGGCGGCCGCTTCAATTTGCGAGGCGAGAGCATGAAGGCGCCCGCTCATCTCGGCGAACAAGGACTCGATGCGCGCGAGCACGGCAGTTGCCGAGCGATGGCGTTCTTCGAGCGCGGCGACGCGGGCGACGCGCTGCGAACTGGCCTGGGCCGCGTCTTCGCGGCGCTGGCGCAGCACAGCGAGAGATTCCTGAGCTGACGCGATTTGCTGCTCGAGTTGAGCGCGAGTTTGTTCCAGCACGGCAATCTCGGCCTGGCGCGCTGCGATGATCGATTCCTGCTCGGTCCGCTCGGTCGCAAGGCGTTGCAACTCGGCTTGTGAAATGCTCATGCGCTCGGTGACGCGGGCCATCTCGGAATCAAGCTGCTGCAGCAGGTGGCCGGGAGGTCATGGATTGATGCTCGGCCTCACGCTTCTCGCCTTCCAGACGTTCCAGCAGGGAAGTGAAGTCTTTAATTTCCCGGCCAAGCGTCAGCACTCGCATCTCTTCGTCGCGGAGAGCGCGCTCCAGATCTTCAAGCTGCCGAAGGACTTCGCGGAGCTCGCGCTTCATCGAAAGCGGGCCTTCGGCGCGCTGTTTGCCGCCGGTGACGGTAACGTTGTGGAAGCATTCTCCGGATTGCGAAAGGAAAAATGCGTCGGGGTTCTCGAGCGCGAGATTCCGCGCGGTGTCGGAACCCGGAACGATGTAGCCGTCGCGCAGCTTCGGAAGAATTACTTCCAGCGATTTTCCGAAGCCATCGAGAACGCGAATGGTGTGCTTCAAAGGCACGATCGATGCGGTCGGGGGCGCGCAGTGCGCGGCTTCGTCGAGGATAAAGGAGAACTTGGCCTGCGAATCCTCGGGATGAACCAGGAAGGTGGCGCGGCCATCGACGTCGCTGCGCAGCAGGCGGAGGCCCTCGTCGGCGGCGTCCCAGGACTTGACCACGATGTAGTTCAATTCGTCGCGCAGGAAGTCTTCCACCACGCGCTCGAAGCGCGGCTCGACCTCGAGAAAATCGGCGAGCACGCCGACCGGCGCCAGGCCGCTCTGCATTACTCCCGACTGAAAAAGTCGGCGAACCGATTCGGTAGAGTAACCATGTTCAGCGATAACCGCTTCTAAAGATCCTTTTTTCCCAAGAGCCGTGGCAAATTCAGCGCGGAGGAGGTCGAGCTGAGTCTTGGCCCTGGTTTCTTCGAGGCGCTTGGCCTCGACCAGGCGGCGAAGCTGGGTGATCTCTTCGGTGATGCCGGTGACGCGTTGCGTCACCGTTTCGAATTCAAGGGCGAGTTGCCCGCGCTGGCCGCCGAAAGCCTCCACCTGGAGATTTGCGTTGGTGATTTCACCCTGCAGGCGGCGGGCCTCGCGATCTGCGCCCGCGAGGCGTTCCTCGGCTTGCGCCAGTTGATTGCGAAGCCGCGAGGCCGACGATACGGTGTCAAAGATGGCGACGCGAGATTCCTCCTGCTGATGTTCGATCTCAGCCAGCGCGGCCGCAGCAGCGGCGGCTTCCTGCTGGGACGATGCGAGTTCGTGCTGCGCCGCGGCCAAATCAGCGGCGGCAGATTCGAGCACCTGCCGATTGGTATCACGCTCGGCCTCGAGTGCGGTGAGTCGGTGATGAGCTTGAGCAAGCTCCGCCTCGGCCGAGGCGGAGCGGACTACCAGTTCGGCGCAACGTTCGTCGTTGTGATGGCGGCGGGCACGGGCGCGATCGATTTCCAAATCGATCTGGCTGAGGCGGTCGCGATTCTCGCGCAGTTCCGCCTCGATGACGTAGCCGCGCTCGGTGCCCTCGCCGTGTTCCGACTCGAGTTGCTGCACGGCTTCGGTGCGGTGCTGCATGTCTTCGGCGAGGGCATTGAGTTGAGCGTCGAGTTCGGTGCTTTCCTGCTCGATCGCGGCAAATTTGCTGGCCAGCACTATGCGCAGTTGCGCGCGCATTTCCGAGCGCAGCTTGGCGTAGCGCTCGGCTTTAGAGGCCTGGCGCTTCAACGAATTCATCTGGCGCGTGACTTCGTCGAAAATATCGTTCACGCGGGCCAGGTTCAGCCTGGCATCTTCGAGGCGGGCTTCGGCGAGACGCTTCTTGGTCTTGAACTTCGTGATTCCGGCAGCCTCCTCGAGAATCGCCCGGCGGTCGGTCGGGCGGCTGCTCAGAATCTGGCCGATGCGTCCCTGCTCGATCAGGGCGTAGGTCTCTGGGCCGAGGCCTGTGCCCATGAAGAGTTCCTGAATGTCGCGCAGGCGGCAGAGTTTGCCGTTCAGCAAGTATTCGCTGTCTCCGGAGCGGAACAGGCGGCGCGTGACTACGATTTCTCCGGCGCGGAATTGCTGCTGGTTGAACTTGCGGCGGCGGATTTTGAGCACGACCTGCGGCGCGCCGCTGAGCGCGGCCGAGGTGGCAATGGGGACGACAGCGTGGACGGGCAATGCGAATACCGGTTCGTCGTCAGGAAAGCCACCGCGAATGGTTCGTGATTTTCGAACGCGCAATCTCCACCTCTTCGGTTTTTCCCGGCTGAGCGTCTTCCACGGCGCGTTCGGTTTCTTCGGCGGCGCGGGCGCGGATGGCGGCTTCGTCCCAGTCGTCGGCTGGCCGTCGCAAGACTTCGGCGCTGACCGGAACTTCATCCTGAATGTCGATCTCCGTGGGCGCATTGGCGTCGGGGCCGGGATACTCCTCGGGATCGATCAGGGTGAGCGAGACCTCGGCCATGCCGGTCGGCTTGCGGTCGCGCGTGCCGGCGAAGATCACGTCCTCCATGCGCGATCCGCGCAGGGTCTTGGCGGACTGTTCGCCCAGCACCCAGGAGATGGCATCGGCAATATTCGACTTGCCGCAGCCATTGGGACCGATGATCGCGGCGATACCGTCCCCGTGGAACTTGAGGTCGGTGCGGTCGCAGAACGATTTGAATCCGAGAATCTGAAGCCGCTTCAGTTTAAGCAACGTGAACTCCTTGGAAGAGCAGTGGCCAGTGGCCAGTTGTCAGGCCAGTTGTTCGTTTCGATGCTTGTCGGCCTGTTTACCATATCGATACCCCTAGCGCCGAAACGGTGCTTGCTCAGATCAATACTGTCCCTGGCTGGATAGGGCGGGCACAAATTAGAGCTACTGTAACGGTGAAATCGGGGCGGGGTCAAGCAATATAACACTATATATTGTATGGCCTTCGGCCCGAGCGCGTTGGGTTGCACATGCATTGCAGCAGATGCCCAGTCTACGGGGCGAGGGGGAGGACGAGGTGGGAGAACCGCGAGAGCAGGATTATGGTAGCGCTAGAGCGCGGTAAAAACAAGAACTGTGGTGGGAGGGTGACGTCAAGCTGCTTGTGTAAATAGGTTGAGGGTGCGGGTTTTCCATTCCAGGTTAAATCTCTGGAAGATGGAGTAGATGATTCGGTCCACGCTAGCTACATTCACAAAGCACACCATGGGCCGGGTGCGGCGGCGCACTTCTACGAAGCAGCGCTCGATTACATTCGTGGTGCGCAGCTTCTTCCATAAATGCCGAGGCAAGGTGAAGAACGACAGCAGTTCGGGAAGATCGCGCTCCAGTCGGCGCACCATGGGCCCGTAGTCCCGCAGCCAGCGCGTCCCGAAGCGGCGAAACGCGGCTTCGGCTTGAGCCCGGCTTTCCGCCAGGTAAATCGCCTGCGCGCCGGTCTTGACCTCGTCGTAGTCGCGCTTGCGCACTTTCTCCAGAATATTGCGCATCTTGTGCACCCAACAGCGCTGATGCCGCACTCGCGGATAAACCGTCGGAATCGCCGCCGCCAGGCCGGCACAGCCGTCGGTGACAATCAGGCCGAGCTGCTTGCCTTCCAGTCCGCGCCGGTAGAGATCCTGCAACAAACCCTCCCAGTCGGCTTGGCTCTCGCCCTGGCTGCGCAGAAACGCCAGCAGGTGGCGGGTGCCGTCACGCCGCACTCCGTAGACCACCAGCATGTGCACCCGCTTGCGCCCCGTCGGACGCCGCACCCGCAGACTCACTCCGTCCAAAAACAAATAGGCATAGTCGTCGCTGAGCCGAGCCTGATGAAACTGGCGCACCGCGTCGTCGAGATCGCGAGTCAACTTCGACACCGTCTGCGGGCTCACCACTTCGCCGGTCAGCGTGGCCACCACCCGCCCCACCTGCCGGGTCGAGATGCCGCGCAGAAAGGCTTCGCGGATCAGCATGGCCACGTCCTCGGCCCGCCGCTGAAACGGTTCCAGTGCGCGCGGCAGGAAACTCTTTCCCCGCGTGCGCGCGATGCGCAGCCGGATCGTGCCCAACCGGGTCACGAACTCCCGCTCGTAATAGCCGTTGCGATAGGGCTGCCGCCGGCTGCGTCGCCGTTCATAGGCTTCCCGCACGGCGTAGCGGTCCCGCTGGCGCTGCGAATCCGTTTCCAACAGCCGCTTCCACGCCAGCTTCGTCTCCCCGTACACATCGCCCCAGAAACTTTCCTTCATCTCCGCCAAAAAGTGTTGGTAATGCTCGGTGATTGGGATTATCTTCGCCATCGGGTGTAGGTCTCCTTTTCGGAAAGGCTTTAGCTCGTGAGGCCAAAGCCAACTTACACCCTCTTCGCTTTTACACAATCGAATTTACGTCACCGGTGGGAGCGCCTCTGCGCTTGGCTGGACACATCTTGGTTGCATCACGCCGCTGTCTCTGCCTCCGGTGAAATCAGGACTGTCGCCCGATGTACCACGGCGCACTCACCGTGAAAATCCGTTCGTTGCCACGAGCGAGCAAGGCCCATTCCAGAAGACGGCCGCGCTGATTGTGCAGGAAGTATTCGTACCATCTGTCCTCCACGAGCTCCGGTATCACCACAACGATGCTGCGATCAGGATGTTTCTTCGAAAGATCGAGAACGAACTGAACCACCGGAATGACGATAAAGCGGTAGGGGGAAGGCAGAAGGTGAAGCTGGGGCGGCTCTTTGCCCTGCGCGCGAAAAGGCCGCTCAACGTATTGTTCCCAGTCGTCTTGGAGCAATTCGGAGTGCTCGTTGGGTTCAACGTGCAGGGCGATTATCTCCGGGGAGAGGCGGGCGGCAAACTCAATCCCCTGGCGGGTGATGTTGCTCCAGCGGTCGATGGCGATCACCGCAATGGGATGCTGGCTCAGACCTGCCGCGTCGACCGGAACCTTGCAGCTGGTCAACATTTTCACGGAGTGATAGTGGCGGCGGACAATGGAGAAGAAAAGAATTGTCAGAGGAATGAAAAGCAACGTGATCCACGCGCCTTCCACGAATTTCGCGACCAGCACGACGCCGGTCGTGATGCCGGTGACGAGGGCGCCGAGGCCGTTGACGAGCGCGCTCTTCAGCCAATGCGGACCGCGATTCTTCCTCCAGTGCATCACCATGCCGGCTTGCGAGAGCGTGAAGGCGAGAAACGCGCCGACGGCATAGAGCGGGATCAGGCGGTCCGTGACGCCACCGAAGAGGACAAGCACGCCGGCACATAATAGCGCCAGCACGACAATGCCGTAGGTATAGACGAGCCGGCGCCCGCGGTAGCCGAAGACATGCGGGAGATAGTTATTCTGCGCCATGGCACGGCAGAGGCGCGGGAAGTCGGCAAACGCGGTGTTGGCAGACAGAGAGAGAACGACAAGGATTGAGCCGATAGTCAAATAGTAAAAGAAGCCTTTGCCGAAAACTGCGGCGGTGAGCATGGAGAGCACGCTTTGGTAACCGGCCTGCCCGGGATCGGTGGCGGCGATTCCGTAAGCCTTGACGAGATAAGAGATTCCCGCCAGCAGCACCGCCAGGAGGAAAATAATCACTGTGAGCGTGCGCTGGGCATTTTTGACGGTGGGCTCGCGGAAGGCCTTCACGCCGTTGCTGACCGCCTCAACGCCGGTGAGGGCCGTGCAACCGCTGGCGAAAACCTTCAGCAGCAGCCAGTACGTGACAGCTTGGGTTATGGGCGGGCCAGGCGGAAGCGGAACCGTCGATGTGGGATGGCCTCCGCTGAGGAAGACCCGAAGAACGCCTGCAACGATAGTAATTAGAAGCGTGCCGACAAACAGGTAGGTCGGAACCGCAAAAGCGGCACCCGCCTCGCGCACGCCGCGGAGATTGAGAATAGTGATGACGATCAGAATGCCCACGCACAGGGAAACGGTGTGCGGCAGCAAGGATGGAACGGCCGAGATCAACGCGCCCACGCCCGCGGAAATGCCAACTGCGGCCGTAAGAATGTAATCGGCGAGCAGCGCGGCGGCTGCCAGCAAGCTGGCAGGTGCTCCAAGGTTGAACCGCGCCACGGTATAGGAGCCACCGCCGGAGGGATACGCGGCGATGGTCTGGCGGTAGGAGAAGTACACAATCACCAGCAGCGTGATGATAGCAGCGCTGATGGGCACGATATAGCGAACGCCGAGAAGGCCAAGCGGGATGAGCAGGCTCAGGGCCGCTTCCGGGCCATACGCGGCCGAGCTAAGCGCATCAAGGCCAAAGATCGGAATGCCCTGCACAGGGCCGATTTGCTCGGCCCTCTCGTCGGTGGTCCGGATGGGTTTGCCGACAACGAGGTCGAGTATGTTCATGAGCGATAGGTACCCATGGACTCTTCACGCCACGAAAAACAAGATAAACTCGCTCGGCAGGAGGGGCGAGGGCACCCGTCCCCACACAAGCATTCTGATTACTACTTTCCTCCCAGCTTCTCGAAGAATAAGCAGATAGTCTCGATGCCGTGGTGGAAGTTTGGGATGTGAAACTTCTCGTTAGGAGCGTGCAGGTTATCGTCGGGAAGGCCGAAGCCCATCATTACTGTGGGGATTTTCAAAGCCTGATAGATATCGTTGACGATAGGAATCGATCCGCCGCTGCGGATAAAGACGGTTTCCTTCTTAAACGTGTCGTGCAAGGCTTCTGTCGCGGCCTTGATATACAGATTGTCGGTGCCGACCACGGAGGCCGGGCCTTTGCTGAGAACTTTCACTTTGGTCTCGATGCCCTTGGGCGTGAGCTTTTTCACGAACGCTGTGTATCGCTTCACGATGTCATCGGGATCCTGGTTGGGCACCAGGCGCATGGAGACCTTGGCGGTTGCTTTGGCGGGAATCACCGTCTTGGCGCCGGCCCCGATGAATCCTCCGGGCATGCCGTGGACTTCGAGCGTGGGGCGCGCCCAGGTGCGATAAAGGACCGAATAGCCGGGCTCGCCGGTGAGGACCTTCGATCCGACTTCGGTCTTACGGTAATGCTCCTCATTGAAGGGCAGGTGTTTCCAGGCTTTGAGTTCGTCGTTGCTCGGCGCTTTCACGTTCTTGTAGAAACCGGGGATCAACACGTGACCTTTAGCGTCCTTCAATTTGCTGATGATCTCGATGAGGGCGAAGAACGGATTCGGCGCTGCGCCGCCGTACACGCCGGAGTGCAGGTCGATCATGGCCCCGACGGCTTCGATCTCGGTGTAAACCAGGCCGCGCAGTCCGACGCAGAGCGTAGGAAGGTCGGGAGCGAATAGCTCGGTGTCGCAGACCAGCGCGAAATCAGCCTTCAGCTTGGCTTTCTGCTTGCGGACATATTCGGCGATCGATTCGCCTCCGACTTCCTCCTCGCCTTCAAAAAGAACTTTCACGTTGATGGGCAGCTTGCCGTTGCCGGATTTCATCAGCGACTCGAGGGCCTTCACTTCCATCCAGAGCTGGCCTTTGTCGTCGACAGCGCCGCGCGCGTAGATGTTGTTGTTGCGCTCCGTGGGCTCAAACGGAGGAGTCTTCCATTCGTCGAGCGGGTCGGGCGGCTGCACGTCGTAGTGCGCGTAGCAGAGCACCGTGGGCTTGCCGGGCGCGTGCAGCCACTCGGCGTAGAGAAGCGGATGGCCCTTGGTGGGGATGACCTCAACATTCTCCATGCCGATGCGGCGGAGTTCGCTGGCCACGAACTCGGCGGCTTTCTGAACGTCAGGTTTGTGCTCGTCGAGCGTGCTGACGCTGGGGATGCGAAGCAGATCTTTTAGTTCGTCAAGGAAACGCTGCTGATTATTGCGGGCGAAAGCGACTGCGGGAGAAGCCATGGGTTGTCCTTTCTGCTAGAGCGCAACCGTGCAGAGTCGCGCTGGTGAGGAAACGCTCTAGTATACCGGAAGGAATCGGAGGCGGGGCAGCGCCTCTGCTCGCCTCGCTTCGCTCGGGTGGACAGCCGAGGCGGCCGTTCCCACATGGGCGCACTCAGCGCCCTAGGAGAATCTTGCTGGTGAGAACGGGGCTAGATCGTGATCGGGATTTTTTCCTTCTATGACCTGTGCCATCACCTGCGCCGTTATTGGAGCGAGCAGAATGCCGTCGCGAAAATGGCCGGTGGCAACGTAATAGCCGGGCGTGGCGGCTGGGCCGAGGATCGGCAAGGCGTCGGGAGTTCCGGGGCGCAGGCCGGCCCAGTCTTCGAGAATTTTCGCATTGCGGAGTTCTGGAACCACGGCGACTGCAGCGCGATGCAGGCCCTGAATGGTGGCGACGTCGGTACGCTTGTCGAATCCCGCTTCTTCTGCTGTGGTGCCGACGATGATTCGTCCGTCGCTGCGCGGAATCAGGTAGACCTCCGGTGAGCGGACTACGTGCTTGAGCAAACCGCGCGTGGGCGCAGCCAGGCACAGCATTTGTCCTTTCACCGGTCGAGTGGGAAAGGCGTGGGGCGGGATCTGGCCCGACCATGCTCCTGCGCAGTTGACGATTTTTGGCGCGTGGAACGTGGTCTTCGTCGTCGTCACACCCACGACGTGGCCGTCGGCTTGATTCACGGCGGTGACCGGATCGGCGGAAGAAACATCCACGCCGCGATTTTTCGCCGCTTTCAACGCGGCTGCGGCCAGGGCGCGTGGGTCGACGCTGCGTTCTTCCAAGTAGAAACCGGGCCGATCGAAATCAGCAAGCGCGGGTTCGAACTTGGATAAAGGTGCTGGAAGCTGAGCAGCCGATTCCAATGCCGAAGAAGTATCCGCAGCGGGCGGAAAGAAAATAGTCCCCTGATCGCGCAGGTCGACGTTCATGCCCGATTCCACCTGCACCTCGTGTACGAATTCCGGATACATGCGCGCGCTGGCCGTGGCCAGGGGCTGTAGAGCGGCGGACGTTTCGAACAGACAATCCACCAGCATGCCGCCCGCGGCATAGGAAGCCTCCCGCCCCGGCTCGCCCCGCTCGGCGACCAGAACTCTCGCGCCTTTTTTACGCAACTCAATCGAGAGAGAGAGTCCGATGATGCCGCCGCCGATGACGATCACGTCCCAACTCTTCATTGCCGCATTGTAGAAGAAGGCAGTAGGGCACCCCAGAGGCAATTGACACTACAGCGCTTGTGCTAAACAATTGAAGAGAGCCCACAGCTATAAGTGGTCGCTCCCGGAGGAAGCATGTCGGAAGACGGCGAACATATACACGTTGAACAGCAGTCGAGCGCAGGGAAGTGGATTCTGGTGGTTCTGGCGGTCGTTTTTGTCGCGGCGTCCATCTATGGATACGCGACCATGCAGCAGCATTTAGAAAAAATGGCCAAGGATTTGAGCGACAGCCAGACGCAAGTCGCGGAATTGCAAAAGCGCATGCGATCGGCAGAAGCCCAGGAAGAGACATTGGGTCAAAAGCTGGGCATGACCAAGAAAGAGCTAGCGCAGCGCGCCGCCGAACTGCAGGCGCAGCAGAGGGCGGCCGAATCCCGCCTGCAGGCGGAAGCGAATCAAGAGAAAGAGCAGATTGGCAAGGTGAGTGGCGAAGTCGCCGGAGTGAAGACCGATGTGGGCGGCGTCAAGACCGACGTGGCTTCGACCAGGGCTGACCTGGAAACTACCAAGGCGAACCTGCAGACTGCCATCGGTGATCTGGGAAAACAGAGCGGGCTGATTGCCAACACGCGAGGTGATCTCGAGATCCTTAAGCATAAGGGCGACCGGAACTATTACGAATTCACGCTGCTTCGGGGAGCAAAGCCGCAGCCCGTGGCGACGGTGAGCCTCCAGCTTAAAAAGACCGACCCCAAGCGCGGCAAGTACACACTGAATGTAACCTCCGACGACCGGACCATCGAGAAGCAGGACCGCAACGTCGCCGAGCCGATTCAGTTCTATTCCGGGCGCGATCACTTGCTGTTTGAGTTGGTGGTGTGGACGGTGGACAAGAAGAAAGCGACGGGATATTTGAGCACGCCGAAGGGCGCGCCCACTCCCGTGACGGCCACTCCGGTGGGCGCCAATTGAACGACGTGCTTTACCCGGCGGGGCATGTAGCGCTGCAAATCGCGCTGCGCACGGGGGTCATCTACTTGGTCGTGCTGATCGGAGTGCGGCTCAGCGGCAAGCGCGAAGTGGGACAGATGACTCCGTTCGACCTTACGCTTCTGCTGCTTCTTTCCAATTCCGTGCAGAACGCGATGACCGGACCCGATACGTCGCTGCTCGGCGGTATTGTGGCAGCTTCCACGCTACTATTGATGAACTACGTGGTAGGTACTCTTTCGGGCAAGAATCGCGAATTTCGGCGCCTCGTGCAGGGGCAGCCCAGCCTTTTGATTCATGATGGGAAACCCATTGAGGAGCACATGGCAAGAGAGCACGTCAGCATGGACGAACTGGAGCGCGCGGTTCGCGAGCACGGCATTCCGCAGTGCAGCGATGTAGCTCTGGCGGTGCTGGAAGTGGATGGCTCGATCAGTTGCCTCAAATACGATGAGATCAAACCCGACGCCAATACTCACCTCGCGCGGCGGAGATTCATTCAGAAAAAATAGCAGAATGGCGCTGGCATGGCGTGCCAATCACTCGAGGGCCACGAACTTCTCACCCGGACTCTTGGTTCGCCACAAAGAGTGACGATCCTCGGGGCGCGATCTCGAAACTGCGGGGAGTTGCGCCCTTCGTAGAAGCGTCTTCGATGGGAGTCAGCGTTCCCGTACTTGCGTCAAAGGCGAAAAGCGCAATGCTGTCGTGGCCGCGGTTCGAAGCGAGAGAATTGTTCGATCACTTGGTCAGAACAATCGGCACCGGCTGGTCGTAAGGCTGAATGACAACGCTCACGGAGCGACGGTCTTTGAAATCAGGCAAGGCCACGGGGAAGCTGACGATTACCGTGCGCTTGGTTTCCTGGCCGGGTTGCAGCTTGTCTTCCGGAGCGAGAGCGGGTTGCGTATTTTCCTTCAGCTCGGGAAAAGCCTGATAGTAGCGCTCGAAATCCACGGCAGAAACCGCGTCGCTACTCAGTTCTCCGGTGGATGTTACGAGTTTGCCTTGAATGCCGTGCACCCAGAGTGATCTCTTGCCGGAGTTTCGCAGGGTGAAGGTGAGGGCCACTAAAGAGGCATTTTGGCTGGGGATCGCGATCGCACTTACGTTGTCAAGCGATCCGGCGCCTTGCGGCGTGGCGCGCTGGAAAAATGCTGCGATGCCCGCAATGATGAGCACGCCGGCCGTAGCCAGCAGCAGAACTTTAACCGGAGGCAGGTTGCGCTTGGCGGTTCCGAATTCATCGCCGATGTTGATGGTGGGCCCGCGTTGGGGCGCAGGCAGTGTGGGGCCTGCGTTTGCGCTCGAAGTCGCAGGAGGAATTGGTGCAGGATTGGGGATCTCATCAGGCATGAGTTCTCGCGCGTTTAGATTCTACTCCTGGTGTTCCCGAAGCCCGAAGTCCGACTGCCGAAGCCCGGCTTCAATTCCACTCGTGCTTCATGGCCTTGGCAAAGCTTTGGCCGGGCAGAGTATTCAGAACATCGCCCTTGGTCAGCCAGGCGCGGCGCGCCTGTAGAACGCCGTAACGAATCTTGTCGAGATGAGAGGTATGGTGAGAATCGGTGTTGATCACGACCTTCACGCCTCGCTGCTTGGCCTGTCGCAGGTGTACGTCGTTGAGGTCAAGACGGTCGGGGTAGGAGTTCAGTTCCATAGCGACTCTGCGTTTGGCCGCCGCGGCCAGCACCGCGTCCATATCGAAGTGGTAGGCATCGCGGCGAAGCTGCAGGCGCCCCGTGGGATGGCCGATGATGGAAGTGTTGGGATTCTCAATCGCCTTGAGCAGGCGCTCGGTCATCTTCGCCGGTTCTTGGTTGAAGACCGAATGCACGCTGGCGATGACCACATCCATCTGGGCTAGAACGTCGTCGGAAAGATCGAGGTCGCCGTCCGCCAGGATGTCCACTTCGATGCCAGCAAAGATAGTGATGCCCTCCAGCTTGTCGTTGGCCTCGCGAATCCGCTGAATATGAGTGACCGCGCGGTTGTCATCGAGCCCGTTGGCGAAAGCCAAATTCTTGGAGTGGTCGGTAATCGCCATGTATTTGTAGCTGCGTGCCTTCGCCGCTTCGGCCATTTCCTCGATCGTATTCTTTCCGTCGGTTTCAACGGTGTGCATGTGCACGTCGCCCTGAAGATCGTCGAGAGTAATTAGAACGGGCAAGGTGTGCTTCTCGGCGGCATCGATCTCGCCCAGATTCTCGCGCAGCTCCGGAGGGATGTAGTCAAGCTTGAGCTTGGCGTAGATTTCCTCTTCGGTCTTGCCGGCGACGGGCTTTTCTGTTTTGAGATCCGCCAGGCTGTATTCGTTGAGCGTGTAACCCATTTTGAGCGCGCGCTGGCGCAGGGCAACGTTGTGCGCCTTCGATCCCGTGAAATATTGCATGGCCGCTCCGAACGACTCCGGAGGAAGCAGCCGAACGTCCACCTGCATGTCGCTGCGCAGCCGGAAGCTGATCTTGTTGTCGCCGCGCGCGATTACGTCCATCAGCGGAGGATATTTCGCGACGTATTCCACGGCGTCCGCGCGTTCAACATCGTTGCAGCAGGCGGTGCCGGTCACCAGAATGTCGAGATCGCCCACGGTCTCGCGGCCGCGGCGCAGAGAGCCTGCCGGGGTGATGCGATCGATGCCTGGGAGTTTCGCCAGATATGCCGTGAGCTTGTTGGCCTCGGCCTCGGCGGCGTCGATGAGAAACCGTCCCGAGATTCTGCGGTAGTCTTCGATGGCTTTCAACAATTTTTGTTCGTGCTTCTCGCCCATGCGGGGCAGTTCCCGTATCTTGCCTTCGCGCGCCAGCTTCTCTACGCCATCGACGTCGCATACCTGGTAGGCGCTCCAGATCAGCGCAATCGTCTTCGGCCCCAGTCCTTGGATCTTCAACAACTGCAGCATCGATGGGTGATACTTCTTCAGCAGATCAGCTTGCACGCTGAGTCGGCCGTCTCTGAAAAGCTCTTGCAGGTTCACCAGCATTCCCTTGCCGATGCCGGGGATGGCGAGCACTTTCTTGGGTTCGCCAATGATGTCTTTGATCTGCTCGGTCAGATTCTCGATGGCTTGGGCGGCGTTGCGGTAGGAGCGAATGCGAAAAGAATCCTGGCCATCGATTTCGAGCAGGTCCGCAGTCTCGTAGAGAATGTTGGCGATGGATTTGTTGTCCACGGAATAAAGATTAAACAAGATTGGGTCGCAGGGCCAGTGGCAGACAGCGGAGATGAGTTACACGGAAAACAAACCCGCACATCCGGCCACGAAGTCTTCCGGCCGGGCGTGCTGCGTCGGCAAGCCTGGATGATCTCCCGCCTCAGGCGCTCTTCGAAACGTTCGCTGCCTGCGGTCCTTTTTGGCCGTCGGTAATCTCGAACTCGACGGTGTCGCCTTCCTGCAGGCTTTTGTAGCCCTCCGAAGTGATCGCGCTGTAATGTACAAAAACGTCAGGACCATCCGCGCGCCCGATGAACCCGTAGCCTTTTGCGTTATTGAACCACTTGACGGTGCCTTTCAGACGTTCCACGAACCCCCTCTTTCCGCACGTCTCAGTGGGGGGCCAAAAGACGTGCCCGCATAAGATGCATTTTGAAGCGATTGGGATGGGAGTGTCAAGACGAAATGGTTTCGTCAGCCGCTTGGGTAGAAACAGCCCGCTGTCCGAAAACCGCTCCTGTGGAGACAGCCGCCCTTCGATTCCGGTCAGGGCAGGCTCCCGGCTGTCCGACGAGCGAAGCGAGGAGCCGTAATACCCAGCCCCCGACAGCTCCTACTTCCCCCGCACCTCGTGATCAAGCCAGAGCACCGACGAAATGGTCTTGGCGTCGCGAATGGTGCCGTTCAACACCATGCGGATCGCAGTCGAAAGCGCAACCATCCGCTTGTGGATCACCTCGTCGGCCTCAGGCTGCGCCGGGCCGGCGCGAAGGCCGGTAGCCAGATACACGGACATGGTCTCGTCAACGAATCCGGGGCTGGCGTAGAAGTTGAGGATGCGCCGCCAGTGAGCGGCGGTGTATCCGGTTTCCTCGAGGAGTTCGCGCTGAGCCGCGTGCAGCGCCTTTTCCCCGGCATCGATGCGCCCGGCCGGCAGTTCCCAAAGATAGTCCTTCGCCGCGTGACGATATTGACGCTCCAGCAGAACGCGCGGCGCCGGCCCGGATTCGTCGACCGCCAAAACTACAACCGAGCCGGTGTGATGAATGATATCGCGACGGGCGCGGATGCTCCCGGGCTCCTGCACCTCGTCAGTGGTCACCCAAAAGACCGGTCCGCGATACACCGTGCGTGAAGAGATCAACCGGGCTTTGGGACGCGAACCAGCGCTGGATGTCACGGGCTTCGACTTAGAGCGCGAAGACTTGAGCATAACAACAATATAAAGCACGCCGGAAACGACGGGCTACTTCTTCATTCTGACTTCATACTTCTGCATTGCTTACCGAAGTCAGAAGTTAGAAGTCAGAATGCAGAAGTAGGACCGTCATCGAAAAGCTTGCGCCCTCTGATTCTGCTATCCTGCCGGGCATGTCTGCGAAGCCGCGCATTGCAATTGTCGGGGCAGGGAATCTGGCGGTTGCGCTGGCCGTATCATTGCGCGCCGCGGGATACACGATCGACCAGGTAGTCGCACGCGGGCAGCCGGTATCTATATCCATGCGACGGGCCCGAGCACTGGCGCGAGAGATCGGGGCATCCGCAGTCTCAACGGAGCGGGCGCAGATTCAGTCCGGCATTGTTTGGTTTTGCGTACCTGACGGGGTCATTGCCGAAGCGGCGGAATCCCTCGTGAGCGCGGCAGATTGGAAGGGCAAAGTCGCGCTGCATTCGAGCGGCGCCCTGGCCAGCGACGAACTTGCCGCGCTGCAGCGCCGGGGAGCTGCGGTTGCGTCGGTGCATCCTTTAATGACGTTTGTGCGCGGCTCGCGACCGTCGCTTGTGGAAGTACCATTCGCGCTCGAAGGTAATCCGAAAGCGGTGCGAGCGGCGCGAGCCATTGTGCGGGATCTAGGTGGTCAGCCCTTCACGATCCGCAAGCAGCATAAGGCCGCATATCACGCATGGGGAATGTTTGCTTCGCCGCTGCTGACTGCGTTGCTGGCCGCAAGCGAGCGCATAGCAGGCGCCGCTGGAATCAGCCCAAAGGCGGCCAGAGAAAGAATGTTGCCCATTCTCAAACAGACCTTGGCTAACTACGCGCGGCTGGGCGCAGCGGGGGGATTCAGCGGTGCCATCGTGCGCGGAGACGTGGCCACGGTAGAAAAGCATCTCAACGTACTACGAGAAGTTCCGGGAGCCAGAGAGGTTTACATTGCTCTTGCGCGCGCTGCGCTGCGCGACCTGCCTACGAAGAACCGCGCCGGCCTGGAGAGGATTCTTAAACGTTAGTTCGTTCCCGGCTCTCGAACATCCAATGTTTCCGGTTGCATCTTTACTTGCCGCATCATCAGCCCGAGAAGGGCCAACACTCCAAAAGGAACCGAGCCCGCCGTGCGAATGGGAAGCGTCAGCACAGTCGAAACAAACAGTTGAGCAGAAAGAACCGGCCGCATAGCGATAACCGCCGGGGCTAGAATCCACTGCCAGAACAGCGCCAAGGCAGTCACGCCGAGCAGCACGCGAAACACAGGGCTGGAAGACGCGAAGCCGCGCCAGGTGAGGGCGATCAGGAGGACTCCAGGCAAGAGCACGACATGGTCATACACGGCGTGCCCCGGCAGCAAAGTAACTGTCGTGACGGCCAACAGAACGCTAACAGTCAATGCGAACTCGGTAGACGTAGCGGACGCATCGCGCAGGCGCCAAGCTAGAACGATTGCACCTACCAGAAGCACGGCAATCAGAAATGGACCGAGGCGTGAACCCATCTGATTGCCGAGCAAATAAGACAAGAGCGGCGGTGTCGAATACTGCCGGTAGCCAAACACTACCCGCAGCCACTCCGGAATCCAGTGCGGCCATACCAGCAGGTAAGAAACACCGAGCACGGTCGACACGATAAGAAACCCGCTCATCAATCGCCGGCGGACACGCCATTGAGCCGCACTCCACAGGAGAAGATAAACGACGACCAACGCCGTCACCTGTGGCTTGATAAGCGTCAACGCTAACAGGCTCCCCGAGAGAAAGAGTCTCCCGCCGACGAGCGCAGCCAGCGAGGCGGCGAGAAGAAATCCTACAAGCAGCCCCACTTGTTCTGCGAACAAACCTTCGAGCACGACATAACTGGACAACGTAAGAAGGACCAGCGAGGCGAGAACAAGTGCGCTCGCGTGCAGGCGGAACGCCCGAAGCCAGAGGCCGATGCTAACCGCCGTCGCCACGGCGAGAATCACCGCCAGCCCAACACGCACCACGGAAAAGGGAAGCAGCGCCAGTGGCCAGAAAAGCAAGTCAACAAAAGCCGGATACGCGAAAGCCCTGTAATCCAGAGGTGCGGCAGGATTGCTCCTATCCAGAGCGCGCCCAAAGAGGCCAATCTGAATTTGCCGAGTTATCTCTCTGACTGTACGGGCCGCGCTGATGAAGCAGGGCTTCGCGCGCCGTCAACCAGATGGGATAGAAGTCAGCGCCAAAAGAATATCCGTTGCCAAAGCCTTGTGCGGCGCGCACTTCCATCGCCCTCGGCACAAAGATGCAGAGATGGTAATAGACCATTCCCGCCGCGCATACAGCAGACAACAGGAGGATGATGCCTTGTCGCCGTAGGGTCGTAAGCGGCATGTTTTACCGCGACGTGAACAAGTGGCCGAGTTTTTCTTTCTTGGTCTTCAGGTACTCTTCGGCGTGCGGGCTGGGACTGACTTCGCAAGGCACACGTTCAACGACTTCGACGCCAGCGCGCTGCAAAGCCTCCACCTTCTCGGGATTATTCGAAAGCAGCCGCACTTTGCTTACGCCCAGCGCCTTGAGCATTTCTCCGGGCAACGCAAAGTCGCGCTGGTCGGCCTTGAAGCCCAGGCGCTCGTTGGCCTCGACCGTGTCCAGGCCGGAATCCTGCAACTCGTAAGCCTGCAACTTAGCCATCAGACCGATGCCGCGGCCTTCCTGCTGCTCGTAAATCAGGATCCCCGCGCCCAGGTCGCGAATCATCGACAGCGCCATCTCAAGCTGTTGCCGGCAGTCGCAACGCAGCGAATGAAAAACGTCACCGGTCAGGCATTGGGAGTGAACCCGCACCAGCGGCGGAGCGGAATGCACGTCGCCCATCACGAGGGCGACGGCCTCCTCAAGCTCGCGGTTCCCATCCGAGCCGGATTCGGCGCGGAACCCGTAGATCCGGAACGCGCCCCAGCGCGTGGGGAAATCTGCGGATGCAATCTGCTGAACAGCTTTTTGGCTCACAGATTGATTATAGCGGCTGTGGGACGAGGATCAGCCAAGGCCGATCCAGACCTTGCCTAGCCGCGCGCCTTGAAAGGGAAAATGGCATCTTGCTTGGAAGGAATCGGCGCGCCATTTCGAGTAGCCGGCTGAAAATGCCAGTTCTCGAGCGCCGCCAGGCACTTGCTGTCGATCTCCGGGCCAAGGCTCTGCAGCACCGTTTTGCGGACGATTTCCCCTCGCTCGTCGATCGTGATTTCAATCACGACTTTGCCCTCGGAATCCGGCCGTTGCCACGGGTAGACCACCGGATCGGCAGTAGCGACAGGCAGAGCCGGACGAATCTCATCGCCATACACCGGCCCGCCCGGCACACTTCCATAGGGAAGTCCCGCAGGCGCGCCATAACCCAGCTTCGAGAGCGTTGCCGTCTTCGCGCTGTCCTCAGCCCCGGACGGAATGAGCGGAGCCTGCGGCAGGGGCAATTTGGCCTGCGTGGAAGTCGCCTTCCAAATCAGTTTCTCGTGTCCCAGCCGCTGGCGGCGATAAGCCTCGGTCGCGCTGTCGGATGAACTCGTAGTGCTGTCGTCGGGGCGTTGAGTGGGAAAGTAAAGATGCGCGACAACTTTGCCATTGTGTCCGATCGCAAGCGAAGAGGGCATCAACAATTGCGGCTCCGGAGTATGCAGCAGCCAGATGAATAGCAAGCCGTGCAGCGCCAGCGAGCCCACCAGCACCCTGCGTTGCGTCGACGTCCCAGGACTCAGTTGCGCAAACATCTTTGAATGTCCCCAGCCCACTGCAACTAACATTAGGTTAGACGCGCACCGGGGGCATTCGTCAAGGGACTTTTGTAATGTCTCAGTTTCGCAAAATGCGCCTGTGGAGACAGCTGCCCTCGGCTGTCTGCCGAGCGACGCTCCTCAGCGCCGCCGCGAGGACACCTCTGATTACTCGGTAGTCTCTCAGTTTGAAAGGCCGATTAGATTTCGGAAAAAACGCAGGATCTCCATATCGCCGGTCTGGTCGTTGAACTGGGCAATTACAGGTCCGCGAAGACCTCCCTCTTTGACTTTTATGACGCCAGGATTGTGTGAATAGCTGAACGCCAAGCGCCTGCCGTTAAACTCAGCCATTCCAAAACTGCTGAATTTTCCCCCGGCCGACACTTCCAATGTCCCTTCATCGTGATAGAGAAGAATATAGCCAACGATCTTAGGAACCGACGCTCTTACGGTTCTGCCGTGGTGGTTAACATTGCCTCGCAGTAGACGACCCCAACGAGCCAGATCTCCAGTATCAAGCGCTTTTTTGGCAGTTCCCATAATGTCCAAGTGTATCGCGCTGCGCCATTAGCCGAATGATTTCTTCTAGCGACCAAACGTGATTGGACAGCCCAGCGGCTGCATCGTAGTGCCGAAGAACCAAACGCTGGTAAAATAAATTGGCAGTCCAGTAAATCGTCCGCTCCAGTGGGGCTATAGCTCAGTTGGGAGAGCGCGTCGTTCGCAACGACGAGGCCGTCGGTTCGAGCCCGACTAGCTCCACCAGTTTCTTGACGATTGGCTGTTGACTGCCACCCTCCACGTGACCAGCGTCACAGGTGCATGTGACTCGGGCACCTACCGCCGGAAGCATTCACTGGAATAATGTCCGCGAGTAAGAGAAAATTAAAGCTTGCGTTGCCGCACGCAGTCGATTCGTTCTACGGAGACACCTAAGCATGGCCACTACCACAATCGAAGTTGACGCAGCCGCGAGCAATCCAAGGCATGCCAGGCTGGCGCACTGGGTCGAAGAAGCTGCCCAGATGTGCAAACCGGATCGGGTGCATTGGTGCGACGGCTCCCCGCAGCAATACGAGGCGCTGCTGCGCTTGCTGGTGCTCAACGGCACAGCGATCCCTCTGGATGCGGCGAAGCGGCCAAACAGCTTCCTGGTCCGCTCCGATCCCGCCGACGTCGCCCGTGTCGAAGACCAGACTTTCATCTGCTCCCGAACCAAAGAAGAGGCCGGCCCCACCAACAACTGGGAAGATCCAGCGAAGATGAAGCACAGGCTGAAGGAACTGTTCGCCGGCTCGATGGCAGGGCGCACCATGTACGTAGTGCCCTACAGCATGGGTCCAATCGGGTCGCCAATCTCAAAGATCGGCGTAGAGATTACCGACTCGGCCTACGTTGTCGTCAGCATGTGCATCATGTCGCGTGTGGGAACCCACGTGCTTGACGTTCTCGGCGAGGATGGCGAGTTTGTGCGCGGGCTGCATTCGGTCGGCGCTCCGCTCGGCCCCAATACGCCGGACTCGACCTGGCCGTGCAACGCTGCCAACAAATACATCTGCCATTTTCCCGAGACGCGTGAGATCTGGTCGTACGGCTCGGGTTACGGCGGCAACGCGTTGCTCGGGAAAAAGTGCCATGCCCTGCGCATCGCCTCGGTGCAGGCGCGCGACGAGGGCTGGATGGCCGAGCACATGCTCATCCTCAAGCTGATCAGCCCCTCGGGAGAAGCGAAGTACATGACTGGCGCTTTTCCCTCCGCTTGCGGCAAGACAAATCTGGCGATGATGATCCCCACTCTTCCCGGCTGGAAGGTGGAAACCATCGGCGATGACATTGCGTGGATGAAATTCGGCGCGGATGGCCGTCTTTACGCCATCAATCCTGAATACGGTTTCTTCGGCGTTGCTCCGGGCACCAGCATGAAGTCGAACGCCAACGCCATGCTCAGCATAACCAGGAACTCCATCTTCACCAACGGCGCCATGACACTCGACGGCGACGTTTGGTGGGAAGGCATGACCGATCAGAAGCCCTCGATGCTCATCGATTGGCTGCGACGCTCGTGGACTCCGGATTCAGGACGCAAGGCGGCGCATCCCAATGCGCGTTTTACGGCAGCTGCGAGCCAGTGCCCCGTGATCGCACCCGAGTGGGAGGATCCCAACGGCGTCCCGATCGATGCCATCCTGTTCGGCGGAAGGCGCGCCGGAATTGTTCCCCTGGTCACCGAAGCCTTCAATTGGCAGCATGGCGCTTTCTTAGGCGCGACTGTGAGCAGCGAGACCACCGCTGCCACTACCGGAAAAGTGGGGCAGTTGCGCCGCGATCCCATGGCCATGCTTCCGTTCTGCGGCTACCACATGGGCGACTACTTTGCCCACTGGCTCAAGATGGGAGCGCACTCCAGCGCTGCGAAGCTGCCAAGGATTTTCTACGTCAACTGGTTTCGTCAGAACAGCAACAAAGACAAGAATGGCGAATTCCTGTGGCCCGGGTACGGCGAAAACAGCCGCGTGTTGAAATGGATCTTCGAACGCTGCGACGGCAAGGTGCACGCAAAAGAAACTCCCATCGGACGGATGCCTGAGGTAACAGATCTCGACACCACCGGACTGAACATCAAGCGCGCTGATGTGGACGAACTGCTCGGCGTCGATGTCAAGGGCTGGCTCGCGGAGGTGCCCTTGATCAAGGAACACTTCGCCAAATTCGGCGCCCATCTTCCCGAAGGATTGAACGCCGAATTGAAAGCCCTGGAAAAGCGTCTGCAAGCGGCAAAGTAGCGCCGGCAGGAAAGTAGCGCCGGCAGCCGACCAAGTAGTCGCCGGCTCCCTACCGGCCCGAACGCGGGCGATAGCCCGCTGGCTTTCGTTTGTACCACCACTCGTTACGAAAAACTACGTCACCGCCCCCTTATTGGCGAACACTAAAGAACTGAAGAAGGATCTCGAAATCAGCTACAAGTACGTCAAAATGCTGAACCGTAAGTAATCTTGGGTGTCATGTCTTTGGTTAGTTGCCGCTGGGACCCTCCTGTTTCACAATGTCGCCAGCTTCAATCGGGCAGTAGGCCCCGGTCGATTTCGTGGGTAAATTCCCGTCGAAACCAGGCTAAAGGCAAACCTTAACCAGGTGAAAAAGGAAATCGGGGTCAGCATATGAAATTCAGCGGCAGGGCAGCGATTCTGGCACTCCTTACGTCGTTGGCATTTATGCCGGCGGCTCCGGCTCAGACGACGAAGAAGACCGTTCCGGCTCCTGCCCCCAAAGCCGCACCGGCGGCGGCGCCGCGCCAGAGTTCCGCGCCAGCACGCCAAAGTCCGGCGCCGGCGCGCTCCGCCCCATCCCGTCAAAGCTCATCGACGCCGCGCCAGTCTCTCCCAGGCTCATCCACATCGCGTCAAACAACGTCGCGCCAAACGCCGTCGCGCCAAAGCAAGTCCCGCACTCAATCGTCAAGCTCTGAGACCCCCACCGGATCGGCTCCCCAAACCGCGTCGCAGCGCCGCCAAGCTCAGGCCCAGCAGCGCCAGGCTCAGGCCAGCCAGCGCAAACAGCAGGCTACTCAGTTGAAACAGCAGCGGCTACAACAGCAGAAGCAACGCAAAGAACAGGCCCGTCAGGCGAAAGAGCGCCAGATGCAGGAGCGGCAGAAGCAGAAGGATCAGGCCCGCCAGGCCAAGGAACAGCAGAAGCAGGAGCGGCAAAAGCAAAAGGAACTGGCCCGCCAGCAGAAGGGACAGAAACCGGTTCAGAACGCCGCTTCATCCGCGCCGAATTCCGCGTCAAATGCGCACGCGCCGGCAAAAGCTCCGGTGTACAGTGCTCCGCCCAGCAGCGCGATCGCAGGCAAGACATCGACAGGAGCCACAACCCTCAATCGCGGCGGGTCGCAAGCCGTCATCCAGCAAGTAAATTCGTCACGCTCCAACATGAAGGGAATCAATCAAAAGCCGCTCCCCGCTGGCGACGTAACCGTTCATCAGAACGGCCGCCTCACCATCGATGCGGCCGGCGGACGGGAATATGGAGTGCGTGCGAACGGCACGGTTTCTTCCTATCGCGACAGCACCAAATCTGTGACCTTCACCGGCAACGGAAGGGTTAGCTCGCTGCATAGCGCCAACATGGATATCCAGCGCGGCCCCGCCGGCCAGCGCACGATCGTCAGTCGGCTGCCGAACAACACAACGGTGGTGAGCACGGGCTCGCACAGCGGCTACGTCGAACGCAATGTCGTGATCGGCAATCGAACCTATGTTCAACGGACCATCGTGGTGAATCAGCGGGTCACCACCCGTATGTATGTTGGCTACCCGTACGGAGGCATCGTTCTGAACCGCTACGTCGCGCCGGTTTACTTCGCACCAGGTTTCTACGGATGGACCTACGATGCGTGGGGAAATCCCGTCCCCTATGGTTGGGGATGGATGGGCGATCCCTGGTACACTGGACCGAATCCATACTTCGCTGCTTATCCGGTCTACCCGGGCGCTGCTTACTGGCTCACGGACTACATGATCGGCCAAACCCTCTCCGCCACCTATCAGACGCAAGCCGACGCCGCGTTGGATAACAACGACGCCGAGTATTCTGCGGATGCCTCGGTGCCAGGCGTGGATGATGCCGCCCAGTCCGACATGCTACGAGGCGGAAGCAAACACGCCGCTAACTCCCGAGATCAAGAACCAGATCGCGGTTGAAGTGAAGCAGGAAATTGCCGACGACAAAGCAGCAAGCGCCGCCCCGGAGCAGGAAACCAGCAACGATGAAATGGCCTCCGTGCTCAGCCACCCCAATTACATTTTCGTAGTCGCAAGCAATCTGGACGTGACCACCTCGGACGAACAGAACTGCGGACTGCGGCCAGGTGACACGCTGCAACTCACGTCTCCGGCAGGAAGCAACGCGACCGCGGTAGAATTGCGCGTCGCCAGCAGCAAGCGCCAGGACTGTCCCGGCTGGAGTGATGGTCAGTGTGTCAGTACAAGATCTTCAGGAGATGCTGAATAGTTTCCACGCGCAAGTGGAGTCTGGCCTGGAAACCTTGCAGGCAAAGCAAGGGCAAGATGGATTGCCCGCGGCTCCTGCGGACGCGCTGGCAGCGCCACGCAAGACAGTCGCCGACACCGCCCCGGTTGCCGCGAACGACGTGACCGCGACGCTGGACGCACAGCGCCAGCAAGCCAACCAAACCGAAGCCCAGGCCGCAGCCTCGGCCTTCGGGCAGTGAACTTGTAGCAGGGTACGTATCAGGGGGCCGCCTTCAGGCGTGTCGGACGCGCGTGTTGAACGGAGTCCTGTCCCTTGCCTTTGACCTTGACCTTGATTCTGAATCCGCCCAGAACTTGCGCTTGTATAGAGCGGTCGCTCCAGTCGGCCGCCCTGCCCGCCGGGCGGATTGACCCACGCCGCCAGCTCGCGCAAGATTGTTCTTGGCTCTCGCCCTTTTTTGATATAGTTCTCGACTGTCATGTCGGCCTCTCTCGCGCATGAAGTGAATCCTCTCGTTCCGCCTACATCTCTCAGCCGAAATCAAATCCGCGGCTTCTGGGCCTCGTGGGGCGGGTGGACGCTCGACGGCATGGACTCGGTTGTCTACGCGCTCGTGCTCGTGCCCGCGTTGCGCGAATTGCTCCCTCACTCCGGCATAGCCGCCAACAAGGGCAACATCGGCTACTACGGATCTTTATCGTTTGCCTTGTTTCTGATCGGCTGGGGGCTCGCCTTCTTATGGGGTCCCATCGGCGACAGGTTTGGCCGCGTGCGCACGCTCATGCTGACCATCGTGTGGTATTCAGTGTTCACGTTCTTGAGCGCCTTCGTCACCAACGTATGGCAGCTTGCGATTCTCCGATTGCTCGCTGGCATCGGCATCGGAGGAGAATGGGCCATGGGCGGAACTTTCGTCGCCGAGGAATGGCCCGAGAATCGCCGCCGCATGGGCGCCGGGTTCATGCACACCGGCTACTACGTCGGCTTCTTTCTCGCGGCTCTGGCCAACTACGGCATCGGCAGCCACTATGGATGGCGGGCTATGTTCATTGTCGGAGGACTGCCGGCGCTACTGCTGGCCTGGGTTCGGCACGGCGTTGTCGAACCCGCTGCCTGGAAAAATAAAGCGAGCGTCGTCCGGTCGTGGGCGGTGTGGCGTCCCTTCGCGGCGCTATTTTCGTCCGCCTTGCGCCGGCGCACGATTCTGAATGCCTTGCTGATGTTCGCTTCCATCTGCGGTCTGTGGGCCGGAACCGTTTACGTTCCCGCAGCCATCACGGCACTCTCAGAAGCGGGCGGCCACGTCGGTCCGCAAGCCGCTCAGCTGGCCTCATGGGGCACGATGCTGGTGTCGTTAGCGACAATTCTCGGCTGCCTGGCGATGCCGTGGCTGGCGGAAAGGCTCGGCCGCCGCGGAGCCCTGGCTTTCTTCTTCACTCTGATGATGGTGTTCATCGCGCTCACCTTCGGCAAGGTCTTCTACCTCGGACCGAGTGCGCTCCCCTGGTTCTTCGTGTGCCTGTTCTTCCTGGGATTAGGCGGCGCCAACTTTGCCGTCTACACGCTCTGGCTGCCGGAGCAATATCCCACGGAATGCCGCGCCAGCGCCTTCGCCTTCTCCACTTCTTTCGCACGATTCGGCGGCGCGGGAATTACGTTCCTGGTGGGAAGCGGCGTCCGGCATTTCGGATCGCTTGGTACTCCGGTCGCGATGACTTCGATTGCCTTCGCTCTCGGACTGCTGCTGATTCCATTCGCCGTCGAAACGCGCGGCCAGCGCTTGCCGGCGTGAGTGAGCCGTCGATGCGCGCGCCGAAGACTAAACCCAAGACCTAAGACTTACTTTTCGAGTAGCCCTCCGCATTCAGGGCCTTCTGAAACTCCTTCAGAAAAAACTGCACGTTATCTTCGGTGGCCAGCGGTCCCATCACGCCGATGCGGAAGACCTTGCCCGCCAGAGGTCCGAAACCGCCGGCGATTTCAATTCCCGGTCCACTCAAGAGATGCTGGCGTACTTTGGCTTCATCTATACCATCGGGTACGCACACCGTATTCAGCGTTGCAATTCGATGCGCTTCGGGAACATGCATCCGCAAGCCCATCGCTTCAATGCCTTTGACGAAACCCTTATGGCAACGGCGATGCCGCTCCCACCGGTTTTCGATTCCTTCCTCAGCGATGACCAGCAGCGCTTCGCGCAACGCATAGAACATGGAGATCGGTGCCGTGTGATGATAGCGGTGCGAGACGGTCGAGTAGTCGTGAATCAGTTTGAGGTCCAGATACCAACTGCGCGAAGGCGTAGTGCGGGCGCGCAGCCACTCCATGGCCCGCGGAGACATCGCCATCGGAGACAATCCAGGAGGACAGCTCAATCCTTTTTGCGTGCAACTATAGACGACGTCGATTCCGGTTCGGTCGAACTCGACAGGCACCCCGCCGAGTGAGGTGACGCAATCTGCGATCACCAGCGCGCCGGCTTCGTGCGCCGCGGCACAGATCGCCTGGCCCGCTTGCAGCGCTCCGGTTGATGTCTCCGCATGAACGTAAGCGACAACTTTGGGCGTCTCGCGTGCGATGAAATCTCTTGCTTCATCATCTGTGTAAGTCTCGCCCCACTTCTTTTCAAAGCGCACAACGTTCGCGCCGTTGCGCTTCGCCATCTCGGTGAGGCGGTCGGAGAAATATCCGTTGGCGAACACTGCAAGCTTCGAACCCGGCTCGACGAAGTTGGCGACGGCAGCTTCCATGCCCGCGCTGCCAGTGCCTGAAATCACGAGCGTGTCGCCGTCGTTCGTTCCGTAAGCAGTCTTAAGCAGTTGCTGGACGTCTCCCATCACCTGGATGAAGTAGGGATCGAGATGCCCGACGATAGGCTTCGACAGCGCCTCATAGACGCGCGGGTGAACCATGCTCGGTCCCGGGCCGAACAGGTAGCGGCGAGGCGGTTCGAGGGCGGGGAAGGGAAGTGTGGCGGGCTGCGGCTGTGGCTTTGGTTGTTCGATCGCGCTCATAGTCCTCGATTCGATTGCGAGATAATTAGATATTACGGCACCGAGCGGAGAGATGCCACGGGCAGATGTTCCAATCTCGGGGAAGCACACAAAGTGACATCATCTAATGCTATAATCAGTGCCTGGAGTTTTTATGAGAACAACCGTTGCGCTGGATGACGATCTGGTACGCATGGCCCAGGAGTTTACTGGGGTAGCGGAGAAAACGGCGTTGATTCGTGAAGCTCTCAAAGCCCTCATCGAGCGGGAAAGCGCCCGCAGATTGGTGTCATTGGGAGGTACAATGCCCGGATTGAAGCGTATTCCGCGCCGCAGGGTGCGGCGAATTGATTCTCGCAGACACGTCTATTTGGATCGACCATTTTCGTTCGGGAGACAAAGAACTGCGCAAGCTTCTCAACCAGGGGCAGATTGTGATCCATCCCTTCGTCATCGCGGAACTTGCCCTTGGATCCCTTAAGGAGCGCACCAAAACGCTTGCCCTGCTGGACCAGTTACCGCAGGTCAGAGTGGCGCAGTTGAGTGAACTGCGGCTTGTGATTGAGGCTCGCCGGTTGTACAGTCTCGGCATCGGTCTGACTGACGCGCACCTGATAGCCTCCGTCTTTATAAGTGCGCCCACCCTTCTGTGGACAAGGGATAACCAACTCCGTAAGGTCGCGGAGGCTCTTGGCATTCACGCCAGTTTGGGTTAAGACCTTATGGCACGGGGCGAGCAATCTGTTTTTGTCTCGCCAAAAATCTGTTCCGATGATCGCGGATATTCTCCGGCGACGGTGGCCCTTGATCCGGCCGAGCCACGACGGCGCCTCGTAGGAAGGCGTAGCTTTCATCCGCCAATTCGGGGCTAATCTCTATGCCCTTGCCGTCTTCGGTAAATGTGATAAGGAGTCTATCGAGCAGGGCGTGGATGTCCGCCCGAAGCAGGACCCCATTTGCGGAGCCGTTGTCGTCCACTCCGGGTTGAATACGAATATGGGCCGCTTGCAGAGCTGCAGAGGTGACACATTCAGTTACGGCACATTTGCTTCGATAGTTCCTTCGGATCATCTCGCTGAACGCTCCCTGATCTGGTCGCGTCGCCTGCTGAGCAAACCTCCTGTGCCGCACGACCTCCCGAGCGGCCTCATCTGCGAGACTAGGGCTGCCGCCGCTCTTCGGGATCGAGTCGTCGATGATGATGTCGTCGATGATGATATCGACCTGGCGTGCTGCTTCTGGGTCTAACGTTTCCCCGGCCGCCTGTATGTTCTTGAAGCGGTCGGCCCTTGGCATAGGCGACAACTCTTCTTCATGGACGAGCAGATGCTTCGCGGGGTCCCACAACATGTCGCCCCTAGACTTAACGAACTCAATATCGACTCGGAACTCATGGCTGCCCCGCTTTACTGCATCGCCCAGGATCCGGCCCCTCCCGAAAATGCCACTTGTAAGACTCCCCAATGGCTTGCCCATCTTGACGAGGTAAGCACCGTCACCGTCACGAACCTTCTTGCCTGCGTTGCAGGGCCAAGACTCCCTCGTAGTGCCTATCGAATCGAACTCATCCACGCGTTTCCTAAGCTCGTCGAGATCCCATACCTCGGGTTTCCAGTTAAAGAGATAGGCTGGCTTTCCGGCAGCAGCTACAAGCTCCCCCTCTCGCATTTGGCCTCCTCGCTCGACGCTGTCGTCAAGCACCAATATCCTGTATTCGCCAGCCCTACACCGGCGAGTGGTGACCTTGCACGATCATCTGCTCGGCGATGCGGCGAGCTTCGGGGAGCGTGGTTGCCGCTTTCTGATCGATCTCTGCGGGCGGGTTCTGCTGAAGCTTTGCCAGTTCCTCGTCAAAAATGCGGCTTACGAGGTCGAAAGAATGTTCGATTGGCTTGCCGTCGTCGCCCTGCACTTTGACCTTGTGCCGCACGCGCTGCGCGATCATCAATCGGTAGATGCGGTCGGTGGCCAGGTCTTCCATGTAGCCATCGAGCAGGCTGGCGCCTTTTCCGTTTAGGACGCCGTTGCGATAGCGAATTACCGTGCGCACGGCGGCTCGCGTTCCGGCGAGGGTGGTCGCGCCCAGGCCTATCGGGACCGGCCGCAGATCAGGATGGGCGTTCGGCAGGTTGGGCCGCTTCGCGATCTGATTGGGATAGGGGAACTGGGCTACTGCGATTTCGTTTTGATCGGGGTGGCCGGTCCAGGCTCCATCCATCAGGCAGGTGGCTTCGTTCTTCTTGTCTTGCTCGAGGACTTTCATGGCACGCTCGTTCAATTCTTTGTCGGTGCGGCTGGGAAAGAGCGCGGTCATGCCGCCAATCGCCAGCGCGCCGTGCTTGTGGCAAACTTCCGGCATCAGCGTGCGGAAGTTCTGGAAGAAGGGCACATCGTGCGGGATGGTGTTGCGGTCGGGCAGAATCCAGTTGGGATCTTCGAGCATGAAATCGATAAGCGAGGCCATGTAGTCCCAGCGGCCGAGGTTCAATCCCAGGCAGTGATCGCGAAGATTGAAAAGAAATTCCTCCATCTGATAGGCGAGCGGGTGCGACTCCACCAGCGCCATGCATTTGATGTAGTCCTTGCGGAGGCCTTTCTGTTTGGCGAAAACCTGGAACAGGTCGCGCCACCAGAAGGCCTCTTCGGCAGACTCACTCTTGGGGATGTACACGGAGAAATTATGCGGCAGCCATGCCGGATCAATCTGGTACCAGATCAAGGCCAGATCGAACAGGGAAGCGGACATGATTTCGTCCCTTATCACTCCGCCCTGGCTTAGGTGCAGCCCGCGCGGACGCACCCAGGTGACGGTCTTCGAGCGCTGCACTGTGACTTTCTTTTGCCGCTTCTGGTCGTCGTAGCTGAGTTCGTACTTGTAAGCGGCGATTGTGTTTTTGACCGCCAGCAGGATGTGCTCCCAGATATTCGCCGTGGAATCTTCCAGATCGATCATGACGGCGGGAGATCCGGAGTTCAGCAGCTTTACGGTTACCTCCGCATCGTCGGCCGGTCCGGTCATCTGGTTGCGCTGATCGGCGCACCAGCCGGGTAGTTCGATGCGCCAGTTGGAAGCTGTCGCTTCCGAGGCTGACAAGTAATTTGGCGGGTGTCCGCGGTGCGACATCTGCAATACTTCTGCACGTTTTGCGGCCAGCTTTTGTTGCCAGGGAGTGAATTGTTTGTGGAGTGGTAACAGGAAATCGAAGAATCCCGCGGGAAGATCCTTTTTCGGATTTAGACCGGCCGGCGCGTAATTCATGTATTGCTTCGTGGCGCTTTCCGTCTTCGATGCCATGGATGAGTTCCTTTTCGCGTTTCGATCTGGAATTATCCTATCGCAATCACGGATGTGGGGGCCGGAGAGCTGTCCTGGCGTGGCCAAAGAAAGCTTCGAGCTGCTCGACTGACCCATCGGCTCGCTCAGGGCAGGCAGCCGAGGGCGGCTGTCCGCACATGGTTATTGCCTAACCTCCGAAGGCCTGACTCAAGGTTGTAATCCTTTCGTAACCGGCGCCTTGCAAAAACGCTGCTAGAATCGGCTTAGCGCGACTGCACACATATTAAGGCATTCATGAACCGCTGTCTCAGAGCCGCTGCCGGTCTGCTGGTCTTCGCGGCAGCGTGTTTTCCCTTGCCAGCCGGGTGCCAGGCCAAGGCAGTGCCGTCGATTCGCCGGGTGCAAGTGCTGCCCTCCCGAGGTCAGGTGGAGATCGAAATCGAAGCGAGCGATCGTCTGGTTCCGCATGCAAATGTGCTAACCGGCCCGGATCGCCTGATCGTGGATTTCGTCGGCGCGGTTCCCGGGGCTCAGTTGCGCAGCCAGACCGTAAACCGCGGAGAAGTGAAGAGCCTGCGGGTGGGCTTGTTCTCATCGAATCCGCCGGTCACGCGCGTCGTGCTGGATTTGAAAGGTCCCCAGCCTTACCAGATTTTTCCGTCGGGAAGAACTGTGATCCTGAAGGTCGGAGGTGCGGATACCGCCTTGCGTTCCGGATCCGGACCCGTCCTGGTGAATACGAATTATCCGAGTACTGGGGCCCATCTCTCGGTGCCTATTTCGCCTCCGCCGAGGCCGGCGCTTGAGGTAAATTTTCGGCGCGGGCTGCTTTCGATCAGTTCCAACAAGGCTAGCCTGTCTGAAGTTCTTTTCGCGATCCACGAGCAGACCGGTGCGGAGATTGCCATTCCGGCGGGAGCGGAACAGGAGCAGGTCGTAGCCGAGATCGGTCCGGGGCCTGCGCCAGAGGTTCTGTCTCAGTTGCTGAACGGTTCGAAGTTCAATTTCATGATTCTGAGTTCATCCAGCGATCCGCACTCTCTGGACCGCGTGATTCTCAGCTCGCGCCCCGAAGGGCCGATGCCGCCGCCACCGCCGCAAAGGGCTCAGGCCCGTGTTGTCGATGAGGAAGGCGAGGTTGAACCCAAGGTCGCGGCCAGGCCAGCGTCGGCGACCGACAAGCCCGACCCTGCGGCTGACAAGTCAGCTACTTCTCCCGACACCAAGACTGCCGGCGATACCGATACTCCCAACTAAATCTTAGAACTCTCCATTCACTTCTGGACTCCATCTGGACTACGGCGGCGTAATCAGCCGCACTGGTACGGGAGAGGTTCCGGCCACTGTGGGATTTCCGGCGGCCGCGTTGCTGCATCCGGAGACATTCATCACCGTCACGTTTATGTTTCCGGTGGTAGGGTCGACAGAGTTGATGAAGACTTGAAGAAAACCGATGATCGTGACCGGCTGCTGTGGGGGGTTCAGTATGCCTATACTGTTGTCGTAGATCGGTATCGTAACGATCGAGTTGCTGGTGCTAATGAGGCCGCTGACTCCTTGAGCGGAGAGCGGATTTCCGGCGCCCGCGGTTATTTGAAACGGATAGGTTAGGGGCGCGAGGGTGTCGGCACCAGCGGGTGCATTGGTCAAGCACGCCACGCCCGTTCCCGTATCGCCGGTAGCAACTGGGCTCACCGGATTCTCTGTTAGATCAACCTGTGCCCCGAGAGGAGTTCCGCACGCGTAGACCGTCGTTTGATCACATCCAGCGATTGCCTGCTGGTAGTTAGTTGCTGTCCAGTTAGCCTCAGCATTGCATGAAGGGACCGCACTCGAAGCAGTCTGCACCCACGCGGGGCCGTACTCCAGTACATTGGGCTGGGGAAAGTTCGGAGAGTTATAGGTGGGAGGATCGTCGTACATGTTGCCAGGCACACAGTTAGGCTTCCCCTGCCTGCAGGCGGCATTCATAAGAAAGCTCTCGCCTATCACGCCCGCCGGCGAGATTCCTGTGCGGGCGATCGTCCCAGTCGTGTTGACAAATGGGTTGGGGGCGGCTCCCGGGTCGATGTTCGGCACGATCCAGGGCTTCACGCAACGCGGTTGCACCGGAACTATCTGGCCTCCCGAGGCGAAGCTGCCGGAGTTCGAGGGATTAAATACCTCTGCGGTGGCGGTTGCACTCACGCCGGAATTCGCAGACGTGCCACCCGTGATCAAGGAAAAAACGCGTCCGAAGAAAGTGGGCAGGGTCGCTTGTTGTACGTAAACCTTAACAATGGGGTTTACACTGAAGCTTGAGGCTGCTCCCGAGAGGGTGGAACAATCATTCGTCCCTGCGCCGGGGCCGTAAGTGACCATCACGGTGCTGGGCTGAGCGCCGCCCACGAGGTTCCACTGAGCCTGAGCCACGGCAGTCGCCGCAACAGTGGCGGTGCCGGCCGTCCTGCAGGTGAGCTGCCAGCCGCCGCCCGTGTTGTTCGGATCGCCGGTGATGCCGGAAATCGAAATCATCCTGGCCGCCGCCAAAGCCGCCGCATCGGCGGAGCGCTGGGCTTCGGCCTTGGCCTGGTAAAGCGTGCCGATGTCGATGGAGAGCGCTGCCATTCCAATAATGCTGACCATGGCAACGGCCACGAGCGCAATGGTGACGCCCCGCTCGCGACCGCGCGGGTCGTTAATTCTTCCAGCGCTTTTTACTGTGGTTCTTGCTGCGCGGCGGATGATAGGCGAGAGCATATGGAATTCTCAGTTCTCGTTAAGTGCCGTGGCTTTTGCGGTCAAGTTGCTGGTGGGCGCACCAGTCCATCCAAAGGTGGACGCCACGTTGTTGAACTGCCACTTGTATGCGTAGGTGAGGGTGATGCAAGTTCCGACTAAATTGAGAGCCCCGGCATTAGTGTTGACAGCACTGGTGCAGCCCCGGTTGATGACAAGGGAGATTCCGGTTCCCGGGCAGCCGCCCCCGGTGGCGTTGTAGGTCCACGTAAGGCCGGTGGGCGCGCCGAAGTGGCTGTCGCTAGGCCGCAGTCATTGACTTTATCCGCTAACAGATAGTTGTCGACCACCTGGAACGCGTCGCCGACGGATGCCGGGACCGCGGTGGAGGGGTTGGCGAGGTCGTTGGCGGAATCGGCAGCGGCCACGCGGGCGGCCTCCCGTGCGGCGTTGGTTAACTTCTGCTTGAGCGCAACCGCATTGCTGAAGTCGAAAATCCCAACCACAAACAGCATGAGTAAAGGCAGCGAAACGGCAAACTCAACAATCTGGGCGGCAGATTCGCCGGTCCAGGCTCGCTTTCGTTTCGCCAACAGCGGAGGCCGCGGCGGGGCAAGTTTTTTGTTCGTCATGGTAAGCTGCCCCGTCATTGCGTCTCCGCTCTCATCTCCGCCTGCCCTGGAAGCTGAATGTTCCCAAGATCCAGGTTGGTATATGGAATCCTGAAGGCGAAGGGATACTTGTAGCGCACGCTGACCGATGTGCCGCATTCGCCCATGCCCGCCGGCCCAGTCGCTGGCGCCGGATAAGACAACTGCACGTTTTCCTGAACGCAAACGGTATACAGTGCCGGCGCAAGTGATCTGCGTGGCCTTTGCACTGCCGCACTTGTATAGCGTTGGCGCGGGCGTTGTCCACGTAGAGTTTGCCACTAATTGATTGGTGCTTAGATGCGCGGCTGCCAAGACGTTCTGGACGGCGGTTTGGGCGTTGGCAACGCCGGTAGCTCCTGCACCGCAAGTTGCGCAAACCGGAGCTACGGCTGCCCGCGCTCCCGCACGGGTCGCCTGCGTGAGCGTGCCATAAATGCGGAAAGCTTGTCCGAACCAGAAAATCCCCATCAGGATCATGAACAGCAGCGGAAGCACCACGGCGGCTTCGGCGAGTTCAGTCCCGCGCGTATCGCGCGATAGTCGGTGCCAAGTTCTCCGCGACTTGCTGATGGTTCTCATGCTCCCCACATTCTACGGATGCCAAATAAAACAGTGGTTAAGGCCAATGCTACGCCATATGGAACCCTCAGCGATTGCGGATTATCCAGCGAAACCTCGGGCCCCGGCATATGAAACGTCACCAGGGAGGCCAGCAGCCTCCCAATGTTGCGCATCGTTTCCTTGAACCGCCGTTTGTAAATCACCAGCGCCAAAGCCATAATCCCAGCCACGAAGACCGAGCCTATCAGCAAGTCTACCAGCGCTTCCCAACCCACGAACGCCCCCAAAGCCCCGGCCAGCTTCCAGTCACCCGCACCCAGGCTGCGCAGAAAAACAAACGGCAACAGGAGCAACAGCCCCAGCCCGGCGCCAAGCAGGGAAGTCTTCAATCCAGCCCATCCGCCAGCCAGCGTGTTGAGCGAAACTCCGATCACGAATCCCGGCACTGTAAGCCAGTTCGGGATTCGGCGGCTGCGCCAATCGGTGTAACCGGCGATTAGCGCTAACGCGACCGCCAGTCCCAGGACGGTCGCCTTCAAGCCTCCCCCAGCTTAGCGCAGAAACCCATCCTACACACCCCTACTGGCGCGGATTTTCACACAGCTTGGTACTGAAGTCAACGAGGACGAGGGCTCTTCCTCCGCGATCTCCGCGGTTCTTCCCTGCGATCTCCCGCGTTCTGGGCTTTCCGTGACTCAGGCCGTCACAAAAGCTGCAATCGCGGAGGGCGCAGAGAACCGCCGCGGAGATCGCCGAGAAATCTACCGAACGGAAACTGAGACTCGGTCCCTTGCCAAAAACAAAGGCCCGGAAGTCTCCGGGCCTTCAGAAAATCGTTCTCGCCTACCGGCTGAACGCGCCCGCGCCGTTATGCTCGGCCACGATTTTCTTGGCATTCTCAGCCAGCGCTTTGGCTTGCGGCAGAAGATCCAGACCCTTCAGCACTTCCGGATCGGATTCCGCGCGCACCTTCATGCCCTCGTCCTGGCCGAAGGCATCGACAAAAATTTCGGCCTTGATGTTGGACTTGAGCCATTCGTTGTTATCCACCAGATCGGCCTGGGTGTAGGCAATGTTGGCTTCGTCGAGCGATTTGCGGAAATCCTGCAGGATGAGATCGTCAACTTCGAAGCTCTTCGTGGGATGATGACTCACGACATAGCGTTTGGCGAAATTGAAGAACGCGTAGTGCTGCAAGAGAGTGTCCTGGAAGTGATTGCTCTTGACCGGAGGGATCACAACGTCGGGCGAGATGCCGCCGCCGCCGTAAACTGTGCGTCCGCTGTCGGTCAGCTTTACTTCACGATTGACGTTGGTGCCAGATTCGGGCTCGCGGTTGTAGTAATAATCGTAGAGCGAAATGTTGCTGTAGTCGCGCTGGATCAGCCGGCCACTGGGCGTGTAGTAATGCGCCGTGGTTAAGGCCAGTCCGGTGTTTTCCGACAGCGGATACACGGTCTGCACCAATCCCTTGCCGAACGTGACCTCACCGACGATCAATCCGCGATCATGATCCTGGATGGCTCCGGAAACGATCTCCGCCGCCGAAGCGGTCAGCCGGTTCACCAGCACCACCAGCGGATAATCCTTGCCGCCATTGCCATGCTGCGCCACGTAACGTTTCTCCGCTGAAGCGCGGCCATGGTGGGAAACGATGAGCTGATTTTTCTTCAGGAACTTGTCGGCCACGCCCACGCCTTCGCTCAGCAGGCCGCCGGGATTTCCCCGCAGATCGAGAATCAGACCCTTCAGATCACCAAACTCATCGAGCGCTTTCGAGACTTCTTCTTCCGTGGTCTCGTTGAACCCGGTCACGTGCAGGTAGCCAACGCCCGGCCGGATCAGGAAATGCACGTCGACGCTGTAGCGCGGAATCTCGTCGCGCACCAGGGTGAACTCCATCGGCTTCTCCACGCCTTCACGCGAGATGCTGATGTGTACTGTTGTCCCTTTTGGCCCCTTGAGCATGTCTGCGACATCGGGCGTGCTCATGTTCTCTGTGGATTTGCCGTCGACGGCAATGATCACGTCGCCGGGATGAATGCCGGCCTTGTAAGCTGGCGTGCCCGTGAAGGGGAAAATCACAATCACTTTGTTGTTGCGCGGCCCGACGGTCATGCCCACGCCATAGTATTTGCCGCGCTGGTCCTCGCGCATCAGGGCGTAAGACTTGGGGTCGAAGAAATTCGAGTGCGGATCGAGCGCGTGCAGCATGCCCGGGATGGCGCCGTTGTAGATGGCTTTGTCCGGGTTCACCGGTTCAGCGTAGTTCTCCTCAATGACGGCGTAGACGTCGGTGAATTGTTTCAGGCTGTCTTTGACGTCAGAGTCGCCGCTGAGCGACGATTGCTGCCCCGTTCGCTGGGCGAAAAGAATTCCCAGAAAGCCGCAGGCAAGGAGAAAAAAAACTACCAGGAAGAGCGATCGGCGAGAACTACGTGCCATCTTGAATTTCCTTCGGTTGAGGGCGTTCGAACTTCCCCGGCTACCATACTGAATATACGCAGTATATCACCACATTAGACGGTCCCGAACCGGGATGGTCACCGCCGGTAACCATCCCGGCACTGTCATGGCTAAAAGATGCCGCCGAAGCGGTTGGTGTCCTGCCTGAGCGACCCGCGTCGCATTGCCGCCTTTGTCCCGCCGCATTATGATGAGGCCATGAGTTTTTCCGACACCATCTTCCTGTTCTTCCTGGCGCTCATTCTCTTTGGGCCGAAGAAGTTGCCGGAAATGGCCCGTCAAGCTGGCAAGCTTCTTGCCGAACTGCGCCGGGCCTCAAACGAGTTCAAATCGCAGATCGAAACCGAGATCTCCCACCTTGAGGTCCAGAAAACTGTGCCGCCCACCCCGCCGCCGCAAGGGACTGTGTCCAGTTTGAGTGTGAATGCTGCCACGAGCGATGCGGCCGCGGATGAACCGCCCGGTACGCTAGCAACTCCCGCCCCCGCTGAAGCTGTCCCACTGGTTTCCAATTCAGGCGATTCGAGTCCAGCGTCTTCCAATCCCACGCCTTTGGTCGAGGCTGTGGCTGAGCCCCGCGTCTCAGCCTCGCAGGAACCCCATGTTTGAAACCGCGACGCCTGAAACCGCGACCGCGGCCTCCGGCGATGAGCCCAAAAGCGAAGCCATGCCTACCATGGGATTTCTCGATCACTTGGAGGAACTGCGCCGCCGGCTGGTTTACTCCATCGCGGCGGTCGCCGTGGGATTTGGCGCGTGCTGGGGCTATCGCGAGAGAATCTACGCGGTCATGCAGAGGCCGATCATGGAAGCGCTCAAATCTCACGGTCTGTCGGAAAAACTGGTCTACCTGAACCCCGTGGATCCCTTCAACCTTTACTTGAAGATTGCCGCTCTGGCCGGTTTATTTCTTACTTCTCCCTTTGTGCTGTATCAGGTTTGGATGTTTATTTCCCCCGGCCTCTACCGCAACGAGAAGCGTTATGTAATGCCCTTCATGGCGTCCACGATTGCATTGTTTTCGACGGGAGGCTACTTTGGCTACAAAATTGTTTACCCCCGAGCTCTGGAATTCCTGATCGGCTTCGGAAGTCAATTCACGCCCATGATCACGATTTCCGAATATACCTCGCTGTTTCTAAGCATTATTCTTGGGATGGGCTTGATCTTCGAGATGCCGATTCTTATCTTTTTCCTGGCGCTGATGGGTATCATCAGCGCGAAGTTCATGTGGGATAACTTCCGCTATGCCATTCTGATTATCTTCATCGTTGCGGCCATCGTTACGCCGAGTCCTGACATTATGAGCATGCTCATCTTTGCCGCTCCCATGGTCGGGCTGTACGCCGTCAGCATTGGAATAGCCTGGCTCGTCCATCCCAAGCAGCGGCGGGCGCGCGAGGAAAAGAATTGATTTGTCATCCCGTCTCTAACGACGGCGTACCGTGTCAAGCGAATTGTGGCGACACTGCGGCGTCGACGCGGGACGAGCGCCATTTCGCTCTCTTGGGAAGCCTTTGACTTTGCAGACCAAAGCTCGTCACTCTCTTCAATCTCGCAGCGGGACTCAGGTCCCACCATCCATCTCTTCGGAACGTGCGCCCACGATTGCTCACTTCGATCTCCCCGACTTTTTCAGGGAGGCAGACTGCCCACTCAAGCGCTCGGCTCTTGCTTGCCGGCCACAGGATGACTCGGGCTCACCTGCATGACGGCCTGACACAGTTGCGCGTACGTCCAGTCTTCGCGCAACATCAGGTACAACCGCGTGGCCAATTTTCTGGCCACCGCCACCTTGGCGACGCTGCGATTCTTGCGCACCGCCAGGCGGCGATAGAAGCGTTTCAGTTGCGGATCGTATCGCACCGCCGTCTGCCCCGCTTCCACCAGCAAAAAGCGCAGAAACGAACTGCCCTGTTTGCTGATCCTGCCCAGCCGCTGTTTTCCGCCGCTGGAATCTTCCCTCGGAATCAGACCGAAGTAGCTGCCCACTTGCTTCGCCGATCCGAATCTCTCCGCCGGTCCCAGCGTCAGCACCATGGCCAGCGCCGTCACCGAACCCACTCCCGGATGCGTCATCAGCCGCACCGCCTCCGGCCGCTGCCGCGCTTCTTCCGCCACCCGCCGGTCCAGTTCGCTGATCTCGGCTTCCCCTGCGTCCAGCGCTTCCAGCAGCTGCTTTCGCCGCTGGGCCGCATACGGCAGCAAAGGCAACTGCTCCAACTCCGCCCGCCCCGCTTTCGTCCACAGCTTGTACTTTTTCTGCACCCCGCTGCTCAGCGCCATGGCCTGCAGTTGATTCTTGGTACGCGTCCGCGCCTGCACCTGTTTGTGCCGATGCACCAGCAACTGCCGCACGTCGCGCACCTCCAGGCTCGGCACCCAGATCCGCGGAAAGCGATTCTGCCGCAACAACTCCAGCAGATGCTCCGCGTCCCGCCGGTCCGTCTTCTGCTTCCGTACCTTCGCAGCCCGCACCCGCGCCGCATCCCCGAACCACAACTCGATGCCTAACTCCTCCAGCAACCGCTCGAACCACGGATAGTGCCCGCAAGCCTCCATCCCCACCCGCACTTCCTGGCCCGCCCGCGACCGGTAAAACTGTTCCGCTTCCGCGCGGTGCTGCAACCGCTTCTCTTCCATCTCGCCAGTTATGTTGTCAAAGATCGCGACCTGCTGAAACCCAGGGTGAAAATCACAGCCTATAATCAGCATGACGTTGGCTCCTCTCAGTGAGCCTTGGTCTGTTTTGTCGCAACCAATCTACTCGCTGCGACCAGCCAACGTCGTTATGCAATCAAGCGATACGCATTGTCATCCCGAGCGAAGCGAGGGATCTTGGTCTTTGCCAGCGGCGGGCAACACCGGTGGCGCAGGGCAAGGACCAAGAGCCCTGGCTTTGCTCGGGATGACAAATGTGCGGGATGACAAGTGTGCGGGATGACAAGTGTGCGGGATGACAAATGTGCGAACGTCCGAGGTTTATGAATCGATGAAGATGGTCTTTCTCCCAATCTTGCTGTTCTCCCTTGCGGTCACTGTCGTTTCCTGCAACCACGACAAGGATGCCGTTCAAGCCAAGGGGCAAACGCCCGCTTCGATCACTCCGTCCGAAACGCCCAAGCCTGCTCTTCCACCTGACAGCGGCCCGCCGCCGGCATTCGATTCCGCCCGCGCCATGCAGTATGTGAAAGAGATCGTAGCCTTCGGTCCGCGGCCCCTCGGCAGCGCAAATCACAAGAAGGTCGAAGATTACTTCCTCGCCCATCTCAAAGGCGACGAGGTCGAGCACGACACTTTCACTGCTGACACGCCCGAAGGCAAGTTGCCCGTCCATAACATCGTCGCCAAGTTTCCTGGGACCAAAGACGGCATCATCATCATCGCCAGCCATTACGACACGAATTACCCGCTCCGCAACACCTCCTTCGTGGGAGCCAACGATGGCGGCTCCTCCAGCGCGCTTCTTTTGGAATTCGCCAATCAACTGCGCGGCAAGCCTCGGCCGGGCTACAGCATCTGGCTGGTCTGGGATGATGCCGAAGAAGCCATCAAACCCGACGGTTCTGGGGGCCTCCACCAGGAAATGCCATTCGAAAAAGACAGCCTTTATGGCATCACTCACCTCGCCCAAAAATGGCAGGCCGATGGCACGCTCAAGAGAATTAAGGCGTTCCTGCTGGCAGACATGGTCGGGGACGCCGATCTGAACATCGAGCACGATTCGAATTCCACCCAATGGCTCGAAGATGTGGTCTATGAGGCTGCCTCCCGGCTTGGCTATCAATCCCACTTCTTCGCGCGGACCATGCCGGTCAGCGACGATCACCTCCCCTTTCTAGCCCGCGGCGTACCCTCGGCCGACTTCATCGACTTCGACTACGGCTACAACGACGTGTTCTGGCACACCACGCAAGATACCGTCGACAAGCTCAGCCCCAAGAGCCTGGAAATTGTAGGCAGGACCATTCTGGAAACGGTCCGCATTCTCGACAAAATGGATCCGCTGCCGCCGAAGTGAATATTGTTGATTTTTGATTGCTGATTGCTGATTGAAAGTCCTTCAGTTATTTTGTTTTTCAATCAACAATCAGCAATCATCAATTTTCAGTTCTCTCAGGAACGTCCGGTGCTCTACTTCTGGATTCTCTTCAACGTGTTCGCGGTGGGCATGCTGGCGCTGGATCTCCTCGTCTTCCATCGCAGCGGCCGCGCTGTGCGCGCACGCGAGGCCTTGGCCTACAGCGCCATGTGGATCGGCCTGGCCGCCGCCTTTGCCGGCCTCGTCTTCTTCTGGCAGGGACGCCAGGTCGCGCTCGAATTCGTCACCGGATACGTCCTCGAACTCTCCCTCAGCGTGGATAATCTTTTTCTCTTCCTCGTAATCTTCCGCTATTTCTCCGTTCCCGAACAGCACCAGCGCAGCGTGTTGTTTTGGGGAATTCTCAGCGCGCTCCTGATGCGCGGCATTTTCATTTTTACCGGAGTCGGCCTGATCAATCGCTTCCACTGGATTCTCTACCTGTTTGGAGCGCTGCTGATCTACAGCGGCATCCGGCTGGGATTCACCGGTGAACATCAAGTCGATCCAGCGAAAAACCCGGCAGTGAAAGTTCTGCGCCGCTGGATGCCGATGACAGATGACTATCAGGGAGGCCGTTTCTTCGTACGCGGATGGAAGGGCAATCCTGGACTCTATGCGACGCCTTTGCTGGTGGTTCTGGCGGTAGTCGAGACCACCGACGTGCTGTTCGCCGTCGACTCTATTCCGGCGGTCCTCGCCGTCACGCTCAACGCCTTCATCGTTTACACCTCGAACGTCTTCGCCATTCTAGGCCTGCGTTCGATGTACTTCGCAGTTTCCGGACTGATGAAGGTGTTCCGCTTTCTGCACTACGGTCTGGCGCTGGTGCTGATTTTGGTTGGCGTGAAGATGATCACTGCGGATTATTTCCGGGTCCCGACTCACGTGACGCTGGCTGTAGTGGCCGGAGTGCTGCTGCTGTCGATCGCGGCTTCGATCGCGCTACCTGACAAATCGCGATGACGCCAGTTGCTGATTGCTGATTGTTGATTGATGATTGAAAACCTTTGAGTCACGCGCTCTTCAATCGGCAATCATCAATCAACAATTTTCACTCAAACAAACCGCAAACTCTCCCCCTTGATTACGGAGTGTTTCAGAAATTTCTTGTCCTCGTGTCCGGGATTGTCAATGCGATAATGTGCGCCGCGGCTCTCCTCGCGTGCCAGCGCCGAACGTGTCACCAGCAGCCCCGCCAGATGCAGGTTTGCCGCTTCGTGCGCCCGCCGCGTGCGCGGATGCGCCACCCTCTGCGCCAGCCCCTCCAGCGCTTTAATTGCCTCTTGCATTCCAGTCCGCGTGCGCACAATGCCGGCATTCTTCCACATAATGTCCTGGATCTGGCCAATCAACTCTTCGATGCCCGCATCCACCGGCCCGTTCTGTGACACGGCTTTCTTCTGCCCGCTCGCGGGCTTGTGCCTGTGCTTCAGTTCGTCCCTCATGGCCTTTCCCGCGCGCGCTCCATATACCAGGCCCTCGAGCAGCGAATTGCTGGCGAGCCGGTTCGCCCCGTGTACGCCGGTCGCAGCCGTTTCGCCTGCGGCGTAGAGTCCAGCAACGCTTGTCTTGCCATTGAGATCGGTGCGCACCCCGCCGATCGAGAAGTGTGCTGCGGGGCGAACCGGAATTACGTCCTCCGTGATGTCAACGTTGTGCTTCATGCAGGTCGCGTAGATGCGCGGGAAGCGTTTCTGCACTCTCGCGGCATTCATGTGCGTCAGGTCGAGATAGACGAACGGATCCTTGGCGCCGCTGACCTCCATTTCATGCATGATGGCCCGCGCCACCACGTCGCCCGGCGCCTGTTCCGCCAGCGGATGGTATTTGTGCATGAAGCGATCCATCTCGATGTTTCGCAGATACGCGCCCTCGCTGCGCAGCCCTTCCGATAGCAGAAACCGGGGGACCTTCTTCATGTAGAGCGCCGTGGGATGAAATTGAATGAACTCCATGTCGCTGACCTCCGCGCCCGCGCGGAAAGCCATGGCCACGCCGTCTCCCGTGGCAGCTTCGGGATTGGTGGTGTTGCGATACAGTCGCCCCAGACCTCCCGTGGCCAGCAACACTGCCGAACAAGCGACCTCTTCCGGCAATCCCCTATCGCTGATCAGCGCGACTCCAGTCACCCGCTGGTCTTCACTCGCGGCATCGGTCACAAACTCGGTGGGAAATTCGAACTCCAGCACAGAAATGTTCTTGCACGCCCGTACCTTGCCCTGGAGCACACGCACAATTTCGCCTCCCGTCGAATCGCCCGGAGCTCGCAGAACATGGCTGTGGCTGTAGGAGGCTTCGGTTTCAAATACCAGTTTGGTTCCATGCCGGTCCAACTGCTTGCCCCAGGAGATCAATTCCTCGATGCGCTCAGGCCCTTCCTCGACCAGAGTCTTCACCGCTTCCTGACGGCACAGGCCGTCGCCGGCGATCAGCGTGTCCTTCAGGTGCAGGATGACTTCGTCTTCATCGCTGAGCGCAGGCGTGATCTCAGCTGCCGCAGACTGTGCGCCGGAATTCACGGCCTGCTGCCTTCGACAGCACCAACACGCGTCCCGCGTCCGCCAGTTCGATCGCGGCCCTCAATCCCGCAACCCCGGCGCCAATCACAACGAAATCGGTCTCGGCTGGAAGACCTTTCATAAACGGGCAAATAGTACCACTTCCGGGGCTCATCCGATCAAAACCACGCTGCCCCATAGGCTATTATGGGATTCCATGGCGCAGGTCACCATCCATGTCCCGCCCCGCCCCTACCAGGCCCGCATCGAAAACGGCTTGCTGGCGCGAGCCGGAACTTTGCTGGCAGAGTTGCTGCCCCAAGCCGGCAAAGTGTTTGTGGTGACGGTTGCGCCGGTGCGCCGCCGCTGGGGCGCAAAGCTGGTTCGCTCCCTGGTCTCTGCCGGTTTCAAGCCTCAGGTAGTTCAGATGCCTGACGGAGAGACAGCCAAGAAGCTGAAGACGATTGAGACGCTGGCGGAAAAATTGTCTCGTCTCGGCGCCGACCGCAAAGCTGTTCTGATCGCTCTCGGAGGCGGCGTGGTCGGCGATGTCACCGGACTGCTGGCCTCTCTTTACATGCGCGGCGTCGAATTGGTGCAGGTTCCAACCACAGTCCTGGCCCAGGTGGATGCGTCGGTGGGCGGCAAGACTGGCGTAAATCTTGGGGCAGGGAAGAATTTACTGGGAACGTTCTACCACCCCCGCACGGTGCTGATCGATCCCGAAGTCCTGCGCACGCTCCCCAACCGCGAGTTCCGTGCGGGCCTATACGAGGCGCTCAAGTGCGGCATCATCGGAGACCTCGATCTTTTTCTGTGCTTCGAACAGAAACGCGCTCAGATCTTGAAACGCGATCCTGCGGAACTCGAAGGTCTCATCGCCCAATCCGTAAAGTTGAAAGCGGAAGTAGTCTCAGCCGACGAGCGCGAGGGCGGCTTGCGCCGCGTGCTCAACCTGGGTCACACCATCGGACACGCGCTTGAGGCGGAAACCGGCTACCGCAGCCTGCTTCACGGCGAGGCAGTCGCCTGGGGTCTGATCGCCGCCACCAACATTGCCCTCACGGTGGGCCGCACCGACAGCATAACCGCGGGGCGCATCGTCGATGCTGTGCTCAGTCTCGGCCGCCTGCCGGAACTCAAAGTAAGCGCCCGCAAGATTCTCGCACGCCTGCAGGCCGACAAGAAAACCCAAGGCGGCGTCGTCCACTTCGTGCTGCCCCGGGAAATCGGAAAGGTCGAAATCGCCGCCGATGTTCCGGACAGCGTCGTGATTGCAGCCGTCGAGGAGTTGCGCCGCATGTCCCGCGGCGGATGGGGAAAGTGAAATTCATGATTCATGATTGATGATTGATGATTAAGAAACATCGGACTGCGGGACTTTTCGCTCTTCAATCAACAATCATCAATCAACAATTGCACCGTCACCCATGCCCTCAACGCTCAAACCCGTAGTCGGAGCCGCTCCCGAGGGCGCACGCGACCCCGACGCAGCCGCACGCGCCGTCCGCCAGATGTTTACCTCGATCGCGCCCCGCTACGACCTGCTCAACCACGTGTTATCGTTCAACGTCGATCGCCTGTGGTGGCGCCGCACTGCGCGATCCTTTGCCGAGATACTTGCCCAGCCGGACTCCCGCGTTCTGGATCTCTGTTGCGGCACCGGCGACATGACCTTCGCCCTGCGCACGCAGGCAGGGAACTCGACTCCGCAGGTCTTAAGTCCGCAAATCTGGGGCGCAGACTTCTCCCATGCCATGCTGCAGCGTGCCCGGCTGAAGTCGCTCGACAAGGTCTCACAAAACGGCGCCTCTGCTGTTCCCCAGTGGATCGAAGCCGACGCCCTCTGCCTTCCGTTTCCCAACCAGCACTTCTCCCTCGTGACCTCAGCCTTCGGCTTCCGGAATCTCGCCGACTACGATGCCGGCCTGCGCGAGATCGCGCGCGTCTTGCGCCCCGGCGGGGAGTGCGGCATCCTCGACTTCAGCGAGCCCAAGGGCGCCATTGGCCATCTGTATCGCTTCTATTTCAAGCAAGTTCTGCCGCGGGTCGGCACTCTGCTTTCCGGCGTGCGCGGACCCTACGCCTATCTCCCGAACTCGGTCGAACGCTTTCCCGAGCCCCAGGAAATGCTTGCCCGCATGCGCCGCGCCGGCTTCCGCGAAGCCACTTGGACGCCATACACTTTCGGGATTGCAGGCTTGTATCGGGGAAAGAAGGAATCGTAGCGCCGGCCCCTCGCGGCTTTGTCAGGATGGTTCTTCCGGTGGCTCGATGCTTGCGCTCTCGGCCGCAGCACATCTTCGGCCCGTTGGGCATGACCCGCACCAGCATGGTTTGGCAGGAGCGATTCGAGAGCGACTACGCCGGCGGTTATGACGAATACGGCCGCGCTCTGGGCCCGCAGAAGCGCACCCACGCCGACGCGGCCGGCTCCATGCAGACCACCATTGCCGATTTTGCCCGTTTCGTGCAGGCCGTGACGGATGGCAAACTCTTGAGAAGCAAAACGCGGCAAATGATGCTCAGCCCTCAAATCGCAATCACATCGAAGCATGAATTCCCCACGCTTAACGACGAAACTACAGACGAATACAAATCAATCCGCCTCAGTTACGGCCTCGGCTGGGGGTTGTTCTGGACTCCTTACGGCGAAACATTTTTCAAGGAAGGCCACGACGAAGGTTGGAGGAACTACACCGTCAGCTTCGATGGCCCCAAGACCGGTATCGTGATCATGACCAACAGCGGAAATGGAGAAGGCATCTTTGTGCCGCTGCCCGAAAGCCTACTGAAAGATACATTCACTCCCGAGTGGGAGGGCTACACGCCCTACGATAAGCTGCCGCCGCGTCCTCCGCTCAAACAGCATAAGCAGGTCGCCGTCGAGCCCGCCATTCAAAAGCGCTACGTGGGACGCTACCAGATCCCTCCCGAAGCTGCGCCCAATGTGGTCATGACTGTGCGATGGGAGGGCGATCATCTTACGGTGCAGGAGAACGACGAACCCAAACAGGATCTTCTGCCCGAAAGCCCGAATCAGTTCTACACCATTGCGGACGATGTCTATACGTTTGACACGGACGCACAGGGGCGCGTGAGGCAAATGGTTTTGCACATACCGGGACACGACATTCCGGCCAAGCCGATTCCGTAAGCGGGGCTATTTTCCCGCCGCTGCAACTGCGCTATCCGCGAGTCGAAAGCTGTCCTCAAACGCGCTCTCAATCGTATAGCGCATCACGATCTCATACTCCCCGCCCAGAAAGCTGCGCAGGCGGTCCGTATTCATGATGTACTCGCCAGTCATGTAGGGTAACGCTTCCGGTGGAATCGCCGAGATCTGCCGCTTCCACAGATATTGCAGCACCAACTTCATCGCCCACTTTCCAGGCACCTGTACCAGCTTCGCGTGTGCCATCTCAATGCAGCGCCCGAAGGTAAGCGGCTCGCCGCGTCCGGCCACATTCAAGATGGTCAGCCGCTGCGCCTCCGGATCACGATGCAGAATATGCGCGATCAGCCGCGACATATCGTCCACGTGTACAAACTGAATCTTGTTGTCGAGATACTGTTGCCCGCGCGGCATCATGCAGGGCAGCCGTTTGCCCTCGCTCCGCATTTTCTCCGCTTGCGCGCTTTTGCCGCTGGGCGTGCCCCGAAACGCTCCCAGCAGGTAATTCTCCACGCTGGCCCCGGCAAAAATATGGGGCCGCAGAATGTACACACTACATCCCCGCAACGCGGGAGCGCGTTGCTGGACCACTTCGTCGGATTGCTTTTTGTGAATCGCGTATGGCAGGGTGTGGGCCGCCATTACGGAGTCTTCCGTCGCCGGCCCCGGCAGGCTGGGCCCATAGGCGGAAACGCTGCTGGGGAAGATGAATTGCCTGACTCCGGAATCCCCGGTGCGATTCGCTTCTGTGACGGCCTCCATCACGCGCGCCGTGCCCGCCACATTGATCTGCCACATGCGCTCGGTTTCGAGCACGCCCGTGCGCACCGGATCGACGACGAACGCCAGATGAACTACCGAAACCGGCTGCGTGTCGTGCAGCAGTTCGTAAAACGCGCGCGTGGCGGACTCCTCGCCCAGATCCATGCGCTCGAACTGCAGCGGCAAATCAGTTTGGGGTGGACTCAAGTCCACCCCAATCACTGAAAAGCCCCCCAGCAGCGGGAGCAACCGGCGTCCCAGGTTTCCCGCGATGCCAGTGACCACGACTACAGGTTTCGCGCTCTCCATTAGCTCGGCCTGATTAGTTCGGCTTCGAAGGAGGAGCCGTTGCCGCCGGTGGCGTGGCCGGTGGCGTGGATGGTTGCGGCGCACCCTGCGGCTGGGCCTGCGGCGTTGGCGGCGGAGTCATCCGCGGACGACGCGCCGGTCCTGGCGCCGGTGCCGGTCCAAAATACTCCTCGTTGGTCACCGTCTGGTACGAGTTGTTGTACTTGTCCATCATTTCCTTCTGCCGCTCCGCCTTCAGCTTGTTATGGATCTCCTCCTGCACCTGGTCCAGCGGCAAGACTTCCTTGCTTACCACTTTGTACACGTAGTGGCCGCCATTGTCGCTGATAACCGCCGTTACCTCACCCACCTTCAGATCAAACACGGCGGCGTGCCCCTGGGGCAGTCCCGTGCGCCGCACTTTGGACAAGTTTGTCGTTGGGTTATCTACTTTTGTGCCCGCCGCTTCAAACGCTTCTTTTTGCAGCTTGGTGAAATCCTCACCTGCCGCGGCTCGTTTCTGCAGGCTTGCGGCCACGTCAGTCAACTCCTGCTCGCCTTTCTCCTGCTTGGCCTTTTCGGTGGCTTCCTTGGCCTTCTGCTGTTCTTCGGTCAGTTTCTCCGAGTCTTTCGCTTCTTCCTTGTCTTCGGCCGACGGCTGCTTCATCTTTGGGACAAACAGCCGGTCCAGAGAGAACTGCTCGTATGCTTCAGGATTGTCCTTGTAGTACGCCGCAATCTTCTCCGCCGGAACCTTGTCCGCCTCTTCCCGCACGCTATCCTGCATTCTTTGCGCCAGGATCCGCATCTTGACGAATTTCATCGTTTCCAGGTAGCCTTCGCTTTTATCCAGGCCTTTCTTTTTCGCTGCTTCCGACATCGCGATGACCCCGGGAAGCTGAGACGCCAACTGGCGCCTTTGCTGTGCATTCAGCGGATTCGGCCCTTGTTGCAGCGCCTTGGCCAGCTTTTCGAACTGCGCCCGCGTAATCACGGTCTCGCAGTCCGCCGGTTTCTTTGCGGCGGCAGCGGTTTTTCCCGCGGCCGTTTTTGACCCAGCCGCCGTCTTCGGCGTCGCCGCACACACACCCTTGATCGTGATCACAGCCGCACTCTCTGCCACTTCCACAGCAGGCGCCGCCGCTTTATTCTCGGCCATCGGAGCCGGATGCGGGGTCACTGGCGCCTGAGTCTGCGCCGGGGCGGGCTGCCCCGCCGGCGTCGCTGGCTGTGCCTGTCCCCAGGCCAGCGCTCCCAAACACACACACACCAACCAACTCTTACCCATAAAAGATTCCTCCAGGATTGGTACATCAGGAAGTTAAACAACCCGAACCTAGCATCGTAGCATAGAGCAGGTTTCCAGCAGTAGCCAGGATGCCACGTCTTCTCAGCGCCCTCCGCGGCCGTTCTCCGCGTGCTCCGCGATGAAAGGCTTTAGGTCGCCGCGAAAAACCGATTCAAGTTGGCGCAATCCCGCTCAATCGCCGATAATCCCTTCATGTCCGGGACGCCGGCCCTCTACTCGCCCAACGCCATGCGCGCCGAAAAGCGCGCCGTGGCCGGAAATTCCGTTATCGCAGCCTTCCTCATCACCGCCGGAAAAATCGTAGTCGGTTTCACCACAGGCAGCTTAGGAATTCTCTCCGAAGCCGCGCACTCAGCCTTGGATCTGATCGCCGCCCTGCTCACATATTTCTCCGTCGGAGTCTCCGACAAGCCCGCCGACGCCGATCATCAATACGGCCATGGCAAGGTCGAGAACTTCTCCGCCTTCGTGGAAACCGGCCTGCTTCTGCTGACCTGCGTCTGGGTTATCTACGAAGCAGTCATGCGCCTGTTCTTCCGCCACGTGGAAGTCGAACCCTCCGCCTGGGCATTCGCCGTGATGCTGATCTCGATGGCCGTCGATTGGTGGCGCTCCCGCGCCCTGGGCCGCATCGCCACCAAATACGATAGTCAAGCCCTCGAGGCCGACGCGCTGCACTTCTCGACCGACGTCTGGTCGGCGGGCGTAGTGGTGCTCGGTCTGGTGCTGATCCTGCTGGGCCGCATCTATCATCTGGATTGGCTTCGCCTCGCCGATCCCATCGCGGCCCTGTTCGTCGCCGGCGTCATCGTTTCCGTAAGCTGGCGACTGGCGCGCCGCACCACCGACGCTCTGCTCGACGCCGCGCCCGCCGGAGTCCGCGCTCAAATCACCGACGCCGTCTCGCGCGTCGATGGCGTGCTCGAAATCGGACGTGTCCGCATCCGCCGCGCCGGCAACCGCTATTTCGCCGATCTTGCCGTCGGCTTCGCCCGCACTGTAACCTTCCAGCGCTCCGAGCAGCTAGTGGCAGCGGTCACGGCCGCGGTCCACAGCATTCTCCCCGACGCCGACGTCACCGTGCAACCCCTGCCGCGCGCCCAGCGTTCGGAAAACATCTTCGACCGCATTCGTGCCGTCGCCACTCGCCACAACCTCAACGTCCACGACATCAGCGTGCAGGATCTCAACGGCCACCTCCATGTCGAGCAACACGTCGAACTCGACGAGAACCTTACCCTCAAAGCCGCCCACGATCTGGTCACCGAACTCGAAGCCGATATGCGCCACGACGTCCCCGAGATCGCTGACATCCTCACCCACATCGAAAGCGAGCCCGCCACCATCGAAACCGGCGACGAGTTGGTTCGTGACGCCAGTCTCGAGCGGCAACTAAAGCGGGTAGCCGCACAGTTTCCCGAGATCGTCGACCTGCACGACGTCCAGATCAAGAAAGTCCGCGGCCGCCTCTACGTTTCCTGCCACTGCACCATGTCCGACGATCTGCCGCTCGCCCGCGTCCACGACATCCAGACCGAACTCGAAACCTATCTCAAGCAAGCCGCGCCCGAGTTGTTTCGTGTCCTCATACATCCCGAGCCCAGCACCGACAATCGGAGATAGAAGGAAACATGCTGAACTCGCTGCCAGCGCCAATCCTGCTCGACATCGCCATCTTCTTCACCGCTCTTTCCTGGGGATTGGGAGTGTATCTGGTCGACAAGAAAGTCTACGTATTCGCCTCGCTCGCGATCGGTTGCTTCGTCTGCCTCCTCGGGTACAGCGTCCAAAGCCTCGGCGCACCCATATGGGCGGTCGTGGCCGCGCCGATTCCTCTGGACTTTTTGCTCCTCTGGTACGTCCTGAGAAACCTCCGGAAGATGTTGCTCGCCTACGTCGTAATTTGGGCAATCTACATCGTCTTCCATGTCCTGCTAAGCTCACTCTTCCATTACGATTCTCTGGTTCCCGCATGGAGACTGCATTCGTGAATTCTGTGGAGTTGAGGATGAAGAAGGAAGCCCTATGACCAACGCTCGTGCTACCTGGATCGAAAAGCAGCGTTTCGATGGCATTGCCGACAGCGGCCACCAGATCGTCGTCGACGGAGACCATGCCGCAGGGAACAGTCCAATGGAACTCGTTCTCATCGGCCTCTGCGGCTGTACCGCCTACGATGTCGTTTCCATTCTCCAGAAAAAGCGTGAGCCGTTCACCAGCCTCGAAGTCAGCGCTGAAGCCGAGCGCGCCGCCGGCTTTCCCGCGGTGTACACGAAAATCAAGCTGCTCTACCGCGTCGGTGGTAAAGTGTCTCGCAAGGCGGTCGAGGACGCAGTCCGCCTCTCCAAAGAAAAATACTGTTCAGTCTCAGCCATGCTTGAGAAGACGGCGAAGATTACTGCCGAGATCGAATATCTGGACGCTTAGAACGCCGGCCATCTATGTCCACTAAGATCCTCCTCTTCACCCAGTCCGGTTGCCTGAACTGCGAAGTCATGAAGATCTTCCTGGAAGCGAAAGGGATCGCCTTCGAAGAGCGCAATATGACCGCCGACCCCGCCGCCCGCGCCGAATTGCTCGAAACCTATCACTCCCGCAGCGCTCCCACGCTGGTGATTCTCACCGCAACCGGCGCCGAAGTGATCGAGGGCTTCGATCCCGAGCGCCTTGACCGCTTCCTCCCCGCTGCCTGATCATCGAAACGAATCGCGAGGGTCAACATCCCAAATTCAAGTCAGCCGGACCTAAATCAGGGAAGCGCGCACCCGCATCCCCTGCGCGGCTATTTCTTCATCGCCTCAGCCGCGTTTCTTTGGGGAGTCTCCGCCGCTCTGGGACGCGCCGCTTTTACCGGCAAGCTGCCGTTAGGCTCCGCGGCTCTTCGCCCTGTGGATCCACTGATCCTTTCGCAGACCCGCACCACATTCTCTCTGCTGGTACTGCTTCCTCTCCTCGTTGCCTCAAAAGGCTGGCAGCGGATCAAGCTCCCCGCGCGCGATCTCGCTTACTGCCTTCTTCTGGGGACGCTCGGGGTTGCGTTCTCGAATTACTTCTATTACGTCGCGATCCAGAGAACCAACGTCGCCACCGCCATCATCGTGCAATATACCGCCCCGGTGTGGGTTCTGCTCTATGTAGTGGCTCGCGGCCAACAGAAGCTCTCGCTGCAAAAACTGGTTGCCGTGGCGCTGGCGGTTGCTGGAATCGTCCTGGTCATCGGCATCGTCGGCACAAATCCGGCCCATGGGCAAGCCCTCCGCCTCGATTCCTACGGCCTCATCGCCGCGCTGCTGGCCTCGTTCTCCTTCGCCTTCTACAACATTAGCGGACATCGCATCCTCGCCCGCTACGACCGCTGGCGCGTGCTGGTCTGGACGCTCGCCGCCGCCGCCGCTTTCTGGCTGGTGATCAACCCTCCCTGGAAAATTGTCGCCGCCCATTACGCGCTCCCCCAATGGCTGTTCCTGTTTGTTTTCTCGATGATCTCGGTGCTCGGCGCCTTTTCTCTCTATTTCCTCGGCCTGCAGCATCTCGAGCCCACGCGCGCCATCATCGCCAGTTGTCTGGAGCCGGTATTCTCCATCGTTCTTGCCGCTCTGCTCTTAGGCGAAATCCTGCGCCCGATTCAGACCCTGGGAATTGTCTTTGTGCTCGCCGCTATCGTCATCGTGCAGCGCCCGGGCCGGAGCCTCGCAGAGAAATCTGTTGTGGTCGAGCCTATCGAGTAGGATTCCCAAGTCGGGATTTGCAGCACACGATTCTGGCGCACGGGCATCCCGTACCTGACGGGGCCGCATCTATCCCTAGCATTCGCGGGGCCTCGTTTCAGTCTAGTGTCGATGATCAGATCTCATGCCGGAGGTTTAGAATCATCATGAAAATGATTCGGCTAAGAACCATCGCGCTCACCTTTTCGTGCCTGTTTGTGGTTCCATTCCTGTCTTTCGCGCAAACCCCTGACCAGGCAACCTCCAGTTCTCAGGACGCCCAGAAGCAGGCGCCGCCTCAGAATCAGAAACCGACGCCAGGATCACAGGACAAGCCGCCGACCGAATCACAGAAGCCGACGACAGCCCCTTCCGATCTGCCGAATGCGCCCTCCAGCGCCAAGACCGAACCTTCGCTGGAGGATCTGGGTTTTTCCGCTTCGCAAGCGCAAGGAGACGCTAAGCAACAGGCGTTGCTCGATAAGCGGACCCGTATGCTGAAGACCCATCAACGGCTGGGCTTGATCACGACCATTCCATTGATCGCCACCGTTGCTACTTCGCTGAACGCCGGGGGCAAGAACACCAGCACGGCTTCCCGTGATCTGCACACGGCGCTCGGCGGGGTCACGGGAGATTTGTATTTCCTGACCGCTTACTATGCCATCCGCGCCCCCAGGGTTCCCGGAACCGAGACTCGCGGACCCATCCGTTTCCACAAGATCATGGCATGGATCCACGGCCCGGGAATGATTGCGACGCCCATCCTGGGGATCATGGCCTTCGATCAAAAGAACAAAGGGGAAAAAGTCCACGGCATCGCCCAGGCGCACGGGCCGGTGGCCATCGTTACCGCCGGAGCGTTTGGCGCGGCTCTGCTGTCAGTTTCCTTAAAATTCTGACCGCGAGCTTCAGATACGAGGTTCAACCTCTAATGATGATGAAAACCGTCTCCGCCATCTTGCTTCTCTTACTGCCGCAGTTTGCCTCCGCTGCCGACAGCCAATGGATCGTGCAGCAAGGCACTCTCACTTACCATGTATCTCATCCGCTGCACCAGACCGAAGGTGTAAGTCATGAGGTGCGCGGCAAGGGCGTTTGCCACGCCGGACAATGCGACTTCCTGATGGCCGTGCCGGTCAAGTCATTCGACTCCGGCGACAGCAATCGCGATCTCCACATGATTCAAGTAACGCGAGGGGCACAATTTCCCATGGTCACAGTGCGCACGCGGTTGCCCGAGTCCGCTTCCACGTCCGCAACGATTCAGGCCGATCTCGAGGTCCAATTCGCCGGCCAGACCGCCCAGTTCAAACAGGTTCCCTTCCAACTGGTGATGCAAGGTAATCAGATTCGCATCACCGGAACCATTCCAGCGACGCTCACCGATTTCAAGATCGACCCACCATCGCTCCTGACGTTGCCGGTGAAAAACGAAATTCCGGTGCGCGTGGATCTGACCTGGCATTCTCAGTAAAGAGTCAACCGAAGATCCAGGCTGACTCTTTCGCCTTCCCGTTCCCGCATCGGTCCGGATGTTTTCTCATTCGGCACCCCAACACTTCGATTTGACAATGTTTTTCCCGTAGAGGCCTGATTCTAGAGTAGCCTCGTAGTATCACCTTCGGGTTACAACGGCCTGAAACTGGAATGTGTTTATGAGATTTCACCGGCTTGCCGCAGTTCCTGTTTTTCTCCTGGCGTTCCTCACCCCATGTTTCGCCCACCACATGGCGGTCGTGGTCAACAAGGACAATAAAACGGAAAACGTTACTGCCGTCCACCTCGGCAAGCTTTTCCGCGCGGAGGTCAAGAAGTGGCCCGACGGCAAGGCCGTTGTTCTGGTGCTGCACAAAAACTCCGAGGGCGAAACCGAAACGCTCGAGCGCTTGATCAAGATGAGTCCCGCCGAATTGAAGACCCTGATCGCCACTCACAAGGATTCCGTCGTGCTGGCGGACTCAGACGCGGACGTGCTCAAGATTGTTCAATCCACCCCCGGCGCGGTTGGCTTGGTGGAAATCCACTCCGTCGACAACACCATCAACGTCGTGCGTGTAGACGGCAAGCTGCCCATGGAATCAGGCTACTTGCCGCATTAACTGGACCGTAGCAGTCGCAACTCTAAGTCATCTAAGTCGCAGCAAATGAAAATACCGTCGCGCCTTTTTCACGTCGCGCGCGATCTGCTCGCGCAACGCCTCCACCGACGGAAACTTGATCTCATCCCGCACCCGGTCGAGAAAACAGATCTCGACTTCGCTCTCTGGCGTCAGTTCTATGGGATGAAAGTTCAACAGGTGGGTCTCGATCGCAAACGAATCCGCCCCAAACGTCGGACGATTGCCCACATTCGTGACCGAATCAAAGCACTCGGCCCCCACGCGCGTCCATGTGATATAGACGCCATCCTTCGGCACAAGCTCTTCATAGCGCGCTAGATTGATGGTGGGCACGGTGTACTTCGATCCCAACCCGCGCCCGCGCCCCGGCGCCCCCAGAATGCGAAAAGGACGAGCCAGCAGATGCCGCGCCCGGCTCACCCGCCCCTCACCGATCAGTTTCCGAATGTGACTGCTGGAAACCGGCTCGCCGCGCAGCTTCTCCTCCGAATAGACTTTCACCTCAAAGCCCATCTCCTGCCCCAGTTGCGTCAGCAGATTCACGTCGCCCGAGGCCTTGTGCCCAAAGCGGAAGTTGTAGCCTTCATGCACTTGGCGCGCATGCAGTTTCTTCTTCAAAATGCGTTCGGCAAATTGCCGCGGCGTCATCAGCGAAAGGTCGCGCCCAAAGGGCAGCATCAGTACCGCATCAATCCCGGTAGCTTCAAGCAGACGAAGTTTTTCCGGCACTGGAGTCAGCAGCTTCAGCCCCGAGTCCGGCCGCAAAATGCGCGCTGGATGCGGCTCAAAGGTCACCGCCACGGCCTTGGCCCCGCTCGATCGCGCCCCCCGCACGATCTCGCCCAGCACATGAGCGTGCGCCCGGTGCACTCCGTCAAAATTGCCCACGCTCACCAGCGATGGCCCAAATCCCGCCGGAACGTCCTCGAGTTTGTGAAAGACGAGCATTGCATTGGTTAGTGGTCAGTGATCAGTGGCCAGTGGCCAGTAAAGTCTGTGTCCCGCAGGGGGTTTCACTGACCACTGACCACCGATCACCGACCACTAATTTCAAACTCCAGTTTCATCCCGTCATAAGCCAGCCGCACATGCGGCGGTAGCGTTGCGTTCGTCGCCTCGTGTCCCAGGTCGTGACAAATGTGCGTGAAGAATACCCGCTTCGCCTTTACCCGCTCCGCAATGCGCTGTGAATTCTCCACCGTCGAGTGCGTGGGATGCGGCTTGTGCCGCAGCGCGTCCAGAAAAAGAATATCCAGCCCTTCCAACTGATGGAACGACGCCTCGGGAATTTCACTGTGATCGGTGAGATATGCCGCACTTCCAAAGCGAAAGCCGTAAATCTCAGACTCGCCATGGATCAGCCGCACCGGCTCGAAGCGCGCCCCGAAAAGATTCACGGGACCGTCAATCGGCCGCAGCTCGAGTTGCGGCAAGCCGCCATATTTGTAATCGGCGTCGAAAATGTAGCTGAACATCTTGCGCAGAAAGGCCGCTGCGTCCGGGCGCGCGTAGAGCGGCAACTTCCCCGGCTTGTGACGGTAACTGAGCGGTCGCAGATCGTCGATGCCCAGGATGTGATCGGCGTGTGTGTGCGTGTAGAACACCGCGTCGATGCGCGTGATCCCCTCGCGGATGGCCTGCGCGTAAAAATCGGGCGAGGTATCGATAAGGACGGCTTTCCCCGCGTACTCAATCATCACCGAGGGACGCGTGCGCCGGTCGCGCGGGTCTTTGGAAGTGCAGACCGCGCAATCGCAACCCAGCGTAGGTACGCCCATCGACGTGCCGCTTCCCAGCACCGTAAGCGTGGCCTTCACGGAATAACCTGCATGCGCGCCAGCAATTGGCAATTGGCAATTAGCATTTGGTTGTTCAGAGCTTCCCGATGCGCAATGAAACCGTATTGTGGCTAATGGCTAACTGCCAATTGCTAACTGCTCATGGCCAGTCTCGCCGCGTCATCTTCCGGCGGTTCCCGTAGCAGCCCCAGGCTGCGGCGGACGCGATAGCGCATTGGTCACCTCCACGTAGGCCATGCGCACTTCGTAGAGGCTGTTTTGCAGAAACGTTTCTTCCGTTGGAGTCAGGTTGCCCCTGGTTTTTTCCGCCAGCAATGCGAGCGTGTCGATGGTCTGGCGCGCGCCGATGATGTCAACGCGAGGCTGGCCGCCCTGCTCGTGCATTAATCCCAACTGCAGCATGGCCGTCATGTACAGCGACGCCAGGAAGCGATCGAAGGTCATCTCAAACTCTTTGGCGGAGCGGCCGCTGAGTTCGACGCGCGAGTCCAGTTCCTTCGAAGATGCCCGGTAAGCATCGGCCTGCGCCTGCTGCTCGGCCGCGGTAGGAGGCGCGGGCATCTCTTGCCCTCCAATCCCTTCCGACGCCGGAGGAAACGGGGCGGCAGGGCTCGCGGCAGGCACGGCTTCCCCGGGCGCGGTTTGACCTGAGGGAACCGAGGCGGGAGGCGTCGGAGCCTTCGCTGGCTCTGCCTCTTCGCGAACCTCGCCGCGCAACTCTCCGTCCTCCGTGAACAAGCGACGGTCCGTTACAGTGAAGCCCGATTCTTGTCTCTTCTCAGCCATAGCGTCTGTCCTTTTAGGTCGTGTACGTATTTCGTAGAAGTGAATGGATTGATGATTGATGATTGTGGATTGATGATTAAGAGCGCGCAACCAGCAGAGTGCGGGTCACGAGGTTCTCAATCAACGATCAACAATTCTCAAACCGGCACGGCTCTCTCAACCGGCAACGAAACCACGGTAGCCTTACCAGCTCCAATCGCGACTTCGCGCCCCGGCAGTCCCACCTCACGCCGAATATATCCCAGAGCAACGGTCCTTTCCCCCGATGGTGTCTGGAGGGCGGCGACGCTGGTTATCTCTCCCACGTCTTTTTCGCCGGAAACAATTTTGTCTCCCGCCGCGATTGCCGCCGCACCTTCCACCAGGAAGCCGGTAAATTTGCGATGCACGTTGCCGCGGGAGCGAATACGCTCCACGATCTCTTGGCCGACGTAGCAGCCCTTGTTGAAGTTGAGGGCGCGCATCTGCTCAGTCTCCTGGGGCAGGTCGCGCTCGCGAATATCGACGCCATACAAGGGAATACCGGCCATGATGCGCTGCATCTCCAACGCTTCGCTGCCCACCGGCATCGCTCCCGCGGCGATCAGCGCCTGCCAGGTCTTGTAAACATCCTGGGGCGCGAGCCAGACTTCGTAGGACTTCCTCCGGCTCACACTCGCCGCAAATCACCGTGCACTCCAAGCAACTGCAATCGCAATTGCATTGCGGAGTGATCATCTGCAACGGGTGCAGATTTGGAACCTCGATCCCCGCCCGATTCAAGATGGCTCGCGACCTCGGCCCCGTCAAGCCGATGGCGGTCTGCTTGTCGCTGACATTCGTCACTTCCACGTCGTCCATGATGATGTAATGATCGAACGTGGCGATGATCTTCTCCACCTGGCTGCGGTCGGTTTCGACGATGAGCGCCTCGCCCTGGTTATAGACGTACATATCGCCGAGGATGCGCCCCTGCGGATTGAGCAGGAACGCATACACGCCCTGGCCAATGGCGAGATCGCGAATGTTATTCGTAACCATGCCGTTTAGCCAGCGCACGCGATCGCCACCGGTAAGCGCAATCCGTGCGCGGAAGCCTAGGTCATAGATTCCGCAGCTATTGACCAGGGCAGAGAATTCCGCCTGGGGATCGGTAAAGCGCGCAGCCGTCGTGGCCCCGCGGTAATCGGTTTGGCGCATCGGTTGCGCCTGGGTACGAAGCGCGTCCTGGAGTGGGGTACTGACCATAGGAAGTATTGATTATAGCGAACGACCGAATGATTCATTGCCGACTTCCGATTGCCCATTGCCGATTGACTTCATTCGGCAATTGGGGAATCCGCCAGGTGCTGGAAGCGCCCTCTCCGTAGAATCAGTCACTTCCACCAAGACTCAACAACTTCCACCGGAAATCAACAACTTAGCCAGAAGTTAACGCCAGGGCAGTTTCCAGACGTTTCTAGGGGCCGGGCGTTCGGGAGGATGTCTGGGATCCACCCGGACCGCAAAGTCGACGTACGCGCTTCCTAGGTGCCCTAGCGTCGATTTTACAGGCAGGCTCGACCGGGGACTGGACGGATTCACCGCTCATTCCGGGCCTGCCGGTGTATAGCTGGCAGCGAATATAAACGACAACCTACTCATTCTGCTCGGCTTGTGTTAGCTTTTCTGCCGTGGACCCGCACCAGCCTTCCAAGAAACGCATCGCCGTCATCCCGGGAGACGGGATCGGACAAGAGGTCATCCCCCAGGCGCTCAAAGTTGTCCGGGCGTCGGGAGCCGATGTCGAGTTTAGGGAATTCGACTGGGGCGCCGACCGCTATCTTCGAGATGGAGTGACTGTCCCTCCCGACGGCTTCGCCATGCTTGGCCGTGACTTCGACGCCATCCTCGCAGGCGCTTTTGGCGATCCGCGAGTCAAGACCAACATCCACGCCAAAGAAATTCTTCTCGGCATGCGCTTCAAGATGGACCTTTACGCCAACGTGCGGCCGGTGCGATTGCTTGACGCGGCCTTGTGCCCGCTGAAAGGCGTCGAACCCAAAGATGTGGACTTCGTGGTCATTCGCGAAAACACGGAAGGCGTTTACACCGATGCGGGCGGAGTCTTTAAGCAGGGCACGCCGGATGAGATCGCGATTCAGGAAGACATCAACACGCGTAAGGGAGTCGAGCGCATTATCCGCTATGCCTTTGAGTATTGCGAGTGCAACGTGAAATCGGACGGCTCCCCGCGCACGCGCCTGCTCATGTGCGACAAGTCGAATGCCATGACGCACGCCGGCGGCTTGTGGCAGCGCGTGTTCAAGGAGGTGAGCGGCGAATATTCCGCAGATCGCCACACAGCACATGTACGTGGACGCGCTCTGCATGCAGATGGTGCGCGATCCTCGCGGCTTCGATGTGATCGTGACCAATAACATGTTTGGCGACATCATTACCGACCTCGCTGCCGGACTGCAGGGCGGGCTAGGCATGGCGGCCAGCGGGAATATTCATCCCGGGAAGACGTCGATGTTTGAGCCGGTACACGGCTCGGCGCCGCCGATCGCGGGGAAGAACTTGGCGAACCCGTTTGGCGCGATTCTGACTGCTGCCATGATGCTGGGGCATCTGGGATTGTCTCGCGAAGCTGAACGGATTGAAGCGGCGGTCTTGGAGGCGGTGCGACAGAAGAAAACTACGCAGGACATTGGCGGAACCCTCGGGACCCGCGAGGCGGGGGAGTGGGTGGCGGAGTTGGTCAGCAAGTAGGTTGTCAGGGTGACAGGTCCTTGAGGAAAGTTTAGGGAAACAAGGTAGACTCGTTCCTGATGGATATCGTCAAGCTGTTCTGCGGAAGATATCTGAGGCCGCTGCTGGCAAGCGTGCTGCTTGCCGGCCTGAGCTGTACGGTTGAGGCCCAAGATCAGGCTGCTCCTTCCTCAGAAGAACGACAAGATCAAAATCAAGATAAAAGTCAAAAGCAGTCGGACAAGCCTGCCCAGAGCGGAGCCGAAGGGAGTGTCCGACCCACACAAGTTCCTTCCACACAAGCTCCTCCTGCGTCCGATCAAAAACCTGCCAGCGGAGACGCCGGCGCTACCGAACCTGAAGTCAAGATCACGCCTCGGCAGGCCGAAGAGTTGTTTCATTCCGTCGATGAGATTCTGGCCTTTGACAGCAAGCAGACGGGACTGGCGATCAAGAAGCAAGTCAAGCGCCGGCTGACCAGCCGCGATGAAGTGGTCTCATATCTGACCAAGCACATGAAGGACGAAGACGTGAAAAAGCTGCAGCGGTCAGAGCTGGTGCTAAAGAAATTTGGGCTGCTGCCGCGCGACTTTGATCTGGAAAAGCTGCTGGTGGCGCTGCTGCGCGAGCAGATCGCGGGGTATTACGATCCGAAGACAAAAACCGTGAATCTGCTGGACTGGGTTCCGATGGAAGAGCAGGAACCGGTGATGGCTCATGAGTTGACGCATGCGTTACAGGATCAGGCGATCGGTCTCGACAAGTGGATGAAGAAGGGCGACAAAGACCTGGGCGAGATCAAGAAAGATCCGACGCCCGAGGATATCGAGAACGACGAGATGAACGACGCGCGCGAGGCGGTGGTTGAGGGCCAGGCCGAAACCGTAATGATGCAATACGAACTCGCGCCGGTGGGGCGGTCGATTGCAGATTCTCCGGAACTGGTGGAAACGATGGAGGCGCAGATGGCCAACGGGACCGACGACTCGAAGGTTTTCAAAGACGCTCCGATCTTTCTGAAAGAGTCGCTGACGTTCCCTTACAGCTACGGCATGAAGTTCGTGATCAAGCTGATGGAAAAAGGCGGCAGGGAAAGGGCATTTGCTGCAGTGTTGGCGAATCCTCCACACACTACGCGGCAGATCATGCAGCCTGAAACCTACTTGTCAGGCGAGAGGATCGCGCCCATGCGCGTGCCGGAATTCAAGCGCGACTTCAAAGATTACGTGAAGTTCGACATAGGAGCGATGGGCGAGTTCGATGTCGCGGTGCTGATCGAGCAGTATGCGGGGAAAAAGTTGTCGGAGCGGCTGTATCCGGAGTGGCGGGGCGGGTATTACTACGCGGCGCGTCCAAAAAACAACGCGGCGGCGCCGTTGGGGCTGATCTATGTGTCGCGCTGGTCGAGCGCCGAGAAGGCATCTGAATTTGCGGAAATTTATGCGCGGTCGCTCACGCAGCGGTACAAGAAGGCTGAAGAGACAGGGGAGCCTGCATTGGGCGAAGCGTCCGAGGAGCATCCCGAGTACAAGGTCGACGTCCTGAAAGGCCGGCACACCTGGACGACCGAGGAAGGCACGGTGGTGATTGAGGAGCAGGGCGATACCGTGCTGGTGAGCGAGAGCCTAGATGCGGCGACGACGGAGACGCTGGAGAAGGAAGTGTTCGGGAAGTAATTGCCAACTGCCAATTTCCGATTGCCAATTTTGAAGCCTTGACGCGGGGTTAAATCGGCAATTGGACATTGGCAATCGGCAATTGTTGGCATTACCCGCGAAACTCATTTCTTCTTCGAAGACCCCTTCCCCACCTGAGTTTCGGACTCACCCAGGAAGTGATGCACTTCGGCGCCAACCGTGAACTGCTTGCCGCTGCGCTCAATGGTGAGCTTGCGCTCTTTGCCGGGTTCGCCTCCCAGCATTGACCAGACTTGTCCCATGGTCGAGCCGGAGGTGGGGATGCCGTCTACTGCAACGAGATGGTCGCCCGGCTGTACGCCATCTGGGCCCCCGGCTACCGAGGGTTTGCCGTCGAAGTCGGCGATGCCGAGGATGGTAAAGCGCCCATCGTCTTCGGGGCGTAGGATGAGGCCGATGACGTCGAATTCGGGAAAGTTGAACAAGCGGCCGATATCGAAATAGATGGTGGAGTGGGCGTAGTCGATGCCGACGCGGTAGTTCATGAGGGCATTTGCGCCGAGAAGGCCGGCGGTGGGAATGCCGGCGCGCTTTTCGAAGACGGCCATCCGATCTTTCGGAAACTCGGCCACCGCCACGTCGGTGAAGAAGAGCGGGCCGTATTGGATGCGGTCCACGCGCATCAGCTTCTGGTTCGGTTCGCCGTCCAGTCCCCACATGTTGGCTGGGCCCACTGCGCCGGTCATGTGCGGGGAGGCAGGATGAGCGGCGGCGAGACTGTCGAAGAGTTCTGGCGCGAGCAGGCTGATCGAAGCGCCAATATCAAGGGCTAGATTGTATTTCTTCTTTTCAATCTGGCCGGGAATCTGGATGAGGCCATTCTCAGAATTCACGATTGTCTTTGCCTTACCGCCGTTGAATTTCAGGGCGCCGGATGGGGCGATGGTGAATTGGCGATCTGGATAATTGATGAGGACGTCGTAGTTGCGAAGGATGTTGGAGGGGAGGTTGATCTCGGCGGACATGCCTGGAGCGATAGCGGTCGCGGCATTGAGGGGCTTGAGCGGAATTTTCGCTTCTTTTACGGCGGCGAGGGAGATTTTCATGCCGCCAATCGCGATTTCGCGCGGCGGCGGCGCGGAGCAAGCTTTGTCGTCGCAATTGAGGGCCAGTCCCATCAGGCTGGCCACTCTGTGGGAGAGATACAGATCGGGATCGCCATTGTCGACCCAGCCGCGGATGCGCGTGGTCGAGCCGTCGGGAAGCGTGATATCCACGTCGATGACGACGCGGTTGTGGTCGAGAGTAATCGGGACCGTGGCGAATTTCGATGAGTTTTGTGCGAGGCAGGCGCTGCTGAGAATGAGAACGACTATTACACCGCATCGCATGAGACGATTGTAGCGAATTCAAAAACCTTCAACACAGGGGGCACAGAGGTTCACAGAGGGTCTTGTATAATCACGAGTTTGACTTCCACGCGCGGACAGATTTTGTACGGGCGCGACTTTGGAGGATGGGTGGCTGAGGCGGAGATTGGGATTATCGGCGGCAGTGGGCTTTATGCCATGCCGGGCCTGAGCCAGGTGAAAGAAGTGCGGGTGAAGACCCCGTTTGGCGGGCCTTCTGACGCCTATTTTTGCGGCACACTGGAAGGGCGAAAGGTGGCGTTTCTGGCCCGGCACGGGCGCGGGCACCGCATCCTGCCGAGCGAACTGAATTTTCGGGCGAATATTCATGGGTTCAAACAGCTTGGCGTCGAGAGGATTGTTTCGGTTTCCGCGGTGGGGTCGCTGAAGGAAGAGCACAAGCCGCTGGATTTTGTGATCCCGGACCAGTTCTTCGATCGCACGCGGCATCGCGTGGATACGTTTTTCGGCGGGGGAGTGGTGGCGCATGTTGCATTCGCCGATCCGGTGTGTGGGGAACTGACGCGCGTTGTGGAGAGTGCATGCAAGAAAGCCGGCGTGACCGGCAAGCGCGGCGGAACTTATTTGTGCATGGAAGGTCCGCAATTTTCCACAAAGGCTGAGTCGCATGTGTATCGCGGGTTGGGGATGGATGTGATCGGCATGACCAACTTGCAGGAGGCGAAACTGGCACGCGAGGCCGAGCTTTGTTACGTCACGGTGGCGATGGTGACGGATTACGATTGCTGGCATCCGCATCACGATTCGGTCACCGTGGATCAGATTGTGGCGGTGCTGGTGAAGAATGCGGAGAACGCGGCGAAAGTGGTGCGCGAGACGGTGGCGGCGATGCCGCGGGGACGTTCCTGCAAGTGCGGGTCGGCGCTGGCACACGCGATTTTGACGGATCATCGGAAGATTCCGGCAGCTACGAAAAAGAAACTCAGGCTGATTATCGGAAAGTACGTGGAAGGCAGTGGTCAGTGATCAGTGATCAGTGGTTAGTAGAAACCCTCGCATATAGAGATTTTACTGACCAGTAGCCACTAACCACTTACGAGAGGAAGAAAGCAGCGCAATGAGTATTGTCGTTGTCGGTTCGGTTGCGTTTGATGACATCGCGTCGCCTTCGGGCAGCGTGAAGGGGATTTTGGGCGGGGCGGCGACCTACTTTTCGTTGGCCGCCAGCTATTTCACCCAGGTGCGCATGGTTGCCGTTGTGGGCGATGACTTTGGCGCCGAGCATGAAAACGTCCTGAAGAAGCGCGGGGTGGATACGCGCGGCATCGAGCGCGCCTCGGGAAAGACATTTCGCTGGGGCGGAACCTACGCCGAGAATCTGAGCGAAGCCAAGACGACTTTCACCGATCTGAATGTGTTTGAGAAGTTCCTGCCGCGCATTCCGAAAGAGTACGAGGACACGGAGTTTTTGTTCCTGGCGAATATTCAACCGACGTTGCAGGCCAACGTGCGGCGGAAGATGAACGGCGTGCGCCTTACCGGATGCGACACCATGAATTACTGGATCAACGGTGCGCGCCAGGAACTAGCGGAGACTCTGAAACTGGTCGACGTGCTGTTGATCAACGACACTGAGACGAAGATGCTGGCGCGCGAGACCAACCTGCCGCGGGCGGCGCAGAAGGTGCTGGCCATGGGGCCGCAGGCGCTGGTGATCAAGCACGGCGAATATGGGGCGACGATTTTCTTTCGCGAAGGCGCTTTTGGGATTGGGCGGCATCCATTTCGTGCGCCGACTCTGCCGCTCGATGAAGTGAAGGATCCGACGGGGGCGGGCGATTCGTTTGCCGGAGGATTCATGGGTTATGTGGCGTCGCAGGAAGAATTGACCCGCGAAGTGCTGAAGCGGGCGCTGTTCTATGGCGGGGTCATGGGATCGTTCGCCGTGGAGAGTTTTGGCACGGAGCGGCTGCAGTCGCTGACCCGCGAAGAGATTGACGCGCGCTTTCAGATTTTTCGCGAACTTACCCACCTCGAATGAAGCCGCAATCTCCGCCGCCGAGGGCGCACTCCGCGATTGAGGTCACGCGGCTGGTGTGGCTGGCGATCTTTGTTTCCGTATTCTCCCTTCTCTATTTCTCTCGTCATGGAGATGTGCTGCTGTACGGCGATGCCGTGGCGCACATCAACATCGCACGTCGCGTTTTCGACTCGAAAACTCCCGGGTTGCTGCAACTGGGGACGGTTTGGCTGCCTCTGCCGCACCTGCTGATCCTACCGTTCATCGTCTCGACGAAGATGTGGCAAAGCGGCACGGGAGGCTCGATTCCGTCGATGGTGGGGTTTGTGCTCGGGGTGCTGGGAATATTCCGGCTGGTGCGTGCGGCGCTCGGGCGCGACGGGGAAGTGGACGGGACAGTGAAGGTTGGGGCATGGGCTTCGGCGCTCGTCTACGGCGCGAATCCTAATCTGATTTACATGCAGGCTACGGCGATGGGCGAGTCGCTTTATCTGGCATTTTTCGTTTGGGCTGTCGTGTATTTCGCAGAGTTTTCGCGAGGCGGGGCGAAGGCTGGTCGTGCGCTGACTAAGTGCGGGTTTTGTCTGGCAGCGGCTTGCTTGAGTCGGTATGACGGGTGGTTTCTGGCTGTCGTTCTGGTGGCTTGCGGTGTGGTGACTACGGCAAGAGCCCCACTTCTCGCAAAAGACGCGAGAAATGGGGCACCCACATCTTTGACAACACCCGGATCTTGGGCGCCAACGCGGCCGATGACGCTCGCGAAGTTTATTTTGTTGGCGGCTGCCGCTCCCGCGCTTTGGCTGGCTTACAACGCCGTCGTCTATCGGAATCCGCTGGAGTTCGCCAACGGGCCTTACTCCGCAAAGGCGATCGAGCAAAAGACTGCGACGGTGAATCCGGCGAAAGGGAATGTGTTCGCTGCGGGGTCGTATCTTCTGAAGGCGGCGGAACTGAATGTGGGCGAGGCGAACTGGCTGGGACGGTTGTGGCTAGCCCTGGCGCTGCTGGGAAGTCTGGTGGCAGGATTCAGCGGGCGCGGGCGGGTTGGGTTGTTGCTGTGGGTGCCGCTGCCGTTTTACGCGTTGTCGGTGGCGTATGGGAGCGTGCCGATTTTCATTCCGGCGTGGTGGCCGTTCTCGCAGTACAACGTCCGCTACGGATTGGAACTGCTTCCGGCGTTTGCGGTGTTTGTGCCGCTGGGGATTATGTTCCTTGTGGAATCTGCGACCAGAATTTCGCGCCTAGCCGTTTTCTCCAGCAGGGCACACGCCGTGGGGACGGCAATCGTGCTGGCGCTCTTGATTGGAAGCTATACCGCGATCTGGCGCGCGGACCCGATCTGCTATCGCGAGGCTGCGATCAACATGCGCGGCCGCGTCGCGTTAGATGGGCAACTCGCCGGCTGGATCAAATCTCTACCGGCGGATTCCACGCTGCTGATGTATTTGGGCGAGCATGCTGGTGCGCTGGAGCAGGCTGGCGTCCCGTTGCGGCGAGTGATCAACGAAGGCAATCATCGGGTGTGGAAGCAGCCAGTCGATCCTGAAGGGCTGTGGGAGCGAGCGCTGGCGGATCCGGCGAGTTACGCGGACTATGCAGTGGGGTTCGACGGCGACTCGGTGTGGAAGGCAGCAGCAGACCGGCATTTGAAGGCGCTGGTCGAGATCCATACCACGGGTCAGCCGCGGGCGGTGATTTTTCAGGGACGCATGCCAGTGCGCAACCAGGAGCAGACGCGGTAAGCGGTAATCACGCGGGTTAATGCGGCGGGACGAAGAGGGCGCGTTCCAGTGATAAAATCCGGCCATCTGAGGCTCTTACGGAAGATTGAATTCTAAGAATGAACTGGCAACATATTTTTGATTTGCTGCACGCAGAGATGGTCAGCGGCTTTGTTGCGACCTCTATATCGCGCCTTGTCTTGGCGGCGATTCTCGGCGGAATCATAGGACTGGAGCGGGAACTCAAGCACCGGCCTGCGGGACTGCGCACGAACATGTTCATCTGTTTCGGCGCGGCGCTGTTCACGGTCTTGTCGAGGGCGCTGGCGGAGGCGCCTTCGGACTATACCCGCATTGCAGCGCAGATCATCCCTGGCATTGGTTTCATTGGTGCGGGGTCGATCCTGCATACTCGCGGGCTAACGAGCGGGCTGACGACCGCGGCTACTTTGTTCGTGGTGGCATCGGTGGGAATGGCTGCCGGTGGCGGACTCTACATGACTGCGGTTTTCGCGACTGTCGTGGTTCTTATTACCCTGTTCGCTCTGGGCCATCTGGAGCGAACCTTCAACTTGAAGACGCTGCTGAACACTTACGAGGTTACAGGAGCGAGCCTGGAAGAGATCAGCCTGGAAGTGAACCGCATCCTGGAGCGCCAGCATCGCATGATGCAAAACATCGTGAGCGGCAACACGAGCCAGCATATCCGCATGCAGTTTGACGTGGCGGGGTGCAACCGCGATCAGACGGAATTGCTTCGCGAACTGAAGACGTCGCCGATGCTGGGCAGCGTGACTTCGTTGGGGCCGGTGGAATTGGAGTGAGCCCGAGCGTGGTGATTCCGTTTGTGAAGGCCAGCGCGTGCGGAAATGATTTTCTGCTGATTGATGCTTCGACCATCGTCGCTCTGGCTCCGGAGGATATGGCAGGGATTACGCGACGCATGTGTGACCGGCATGAGGGCGTGGGAGCGGATGGGGTGGAATGGATGTATCCGCAGCCGGCGGCGGATGTGGAGATTCGGCTGATCAATGCCGACGGTTCCGAGGCGGAGATTTCCGGCAATGGCACGCGATGTGTGGCTGCGTATGTTTGCGCCGAGCGCGGGAAGGAATGGATTACGATTCAAACCGGGGCTGGTCTGAAGACTTGCGTGCTTACGGGACGGAGCGAATCTGAATATGAGTTCGAGGTCGAGATGGGCGCGGCCTTCGTGGGAGCGGAACTGGGGGTGAAGGTCGGCGCGAACGAGGTGCGCGGGATTCCGGTTTCGGTGGGGAATCCTCATTATGTTGTGTTTGTGCCGGAGTTTGCGGAGAGCTGGCGGACTGCGGCTGCCGAAATTCAGCGCAGTCCCGAGTTCAAGCAGGGCGTGAACGTTGAGATGGTTGTGTTGGATGGTAAGCACGATGTAAGGGCCCGGTTTTTCGAGCGTGGAGTGGGAGAGACGCAATCGTCGGGGACGGGTTCGTGCGCAGCGGCGATGGCGGCGATGGCGACGGGCAGGGCGGAATCATGGGTTCGGGTGCATGCTCCGGGGGGAACGCAGACCGTGCGGCAGGAAGGGAATTCAGTGTTTCTTCGTGGGGAGGCGCGGCTGGTGTGCCGGGGAGAGTTTTTTCTGAGTTAAGCTGCTTACTGCGCTCGATGCAGTTTGCAGTTCGCAATCCCATATGTGCTGATCGCATTTGTTTCACAACCAGCGTCTTGCCGAATGTCTTCTTCAATTACTCCCCGAATCAAGCCGCCTGCCCTTCGGCCGGGAGATACGGTCGGCATTGTGGCGCCGGCCAGCAACGTGAAGCGCGGCGATCTGGAGGCGGGATGCGAAGGGCTACGGCGTGCGGGCTACCGGCCGTTTTATTTGGATTCCATCCTTGAGCAGGATCTTTACTTTGCCGGATCGGTGCAACGGCGCGCGCGCGAACTGGAAGATATGTTTGCGCGCGAGGAGGTGCGGGCGATGGTTTGCGCGCGCGGCGGGTATGGCGCGAACTATCTGCTTGAAGCGTTGGACCTGGAGAAGATCAAGGCTCACCCCAAGATTTTTGTGGGCTACAGCGATGTGACCACGCTCCTTACATATTTTTCAGATACGGCGGGCCTGGTAACGTTTCATGGACCGATGGTGGCGAAAGACTGGTTGCATGAAGATGGCGTGGATCTGACGTCGTGGCAGGCCGCGCTGGCGGGTACTGGGGCTTGGGAGCCCAATCTGGGCGGCGGTTCTGGAGCGAGCGGGTTAGTGGAGGGAACTGCCGAGGGCGCGCTTTACGGGGGATGCCTTTCGATTCTGGCGGCTTCTCTGGGAACTCCGTATGAGATTCGCACGGAGGGGACGATTCTGTTTCTGGAGGATTTGGCGGCGAAGCCTTTCCAGATCGACCGCATGCTGATGCAGTTGAAGCTGGCGGGCAAGCTGGATGGAGTGCGGGGAATCGTCTTCGGCGAGATGCTGCATTGCCTGCAGACTGCGAATCAGGGATACACGCTGGAGGAAGTGGTGCTGCGTATTGTGGGCTCGTTAGGAGTGCCGGTGGCTTATGGACTGCGGTCGGGCCATGTGACGGCGGGGAACATCACGCTGCCGATCGGCGTTAGGGCCCGTTTGACGGTGCGCGGCGGACAGGTGAGTTTGAGGATTTTGGATGCGGCGGTGACGACTGGTCGCCCTAGCACGGACCTCAGGGGCTAAAGCCCGGTTTTCACTGCAGAATGAATCGCAGCGCTAGAAGCGCTGCGCCACCCTAAGTCAAGAGCTAACTGCGGAGAGCGCGAGGAATCCGCGAAGGACGCGAAGAAAAGCATGGACGACAACAAGAGACACATACACTTAATCGGAATTTGCGGGACGGCCATGGCTTCGCTGGCTGGGATGCTGAAGCAGCGCGGGTTTCGCGTCAGTGGGTCGGACGCAGCGGCGTATCCGCCCATGTCGGATCTGCTGGCGGAACTTGGCATTCCGTTGGCGCAGCCTTTTGATGCGCGGAATCTGGAGCCTCGTCCTGATCTGGTGGTGGTCGGCAACGCGATTTCTCGCGGGAATGTCGAACTGGAGCAGGCGCTCGACCAGCGCATTCCGTTTTGCTCGTTGCCGCAGTTGCTGCATCAAGAATTCCTGCTCGGCAAGGAAGTGCTGGTGGTGGCGGGAACGCACGGAAAGACTACGACGACCTCAATGCTGGCATGGATTTTTCATACGGCTGGAATGCAGCCGTCTTTTCTGATCGGCGGCATCGCGGAAAACTTTGGATCGAGTTTTCATTTAGGACAGGGAAAGCATTTCATTCTGGAAGGCGACGAGTACGACACCGCGTTTTTCGACAAAGGACCGAAGTTTCTGCATTACTTTCCGGATGCCGTGATTCTGACTTCCGTGGAGTTTGATCACGCGGATGTCTATAAAGATCTCGATGCCGTAGAGACGGCGTTCAAGCGACTGGTAAATCTGATTCCACGGCGGGGCCGGATAGTGGCTTTCGATGGGATGGCTGGCGATGTGCCCGAGAGCCCGAGCCTGGAGCGCTGTTTGAGCAAGCCATTCTGCCCCGTGGAACGTTACGGAGCGTCGGCGCGCTCGCAGTGGCGAATCACGAATCTGAAATTGGAGTCGGGGCGAACTTCGTGGTCGGTGGCGCACGACGGGCGAGCCTGGGCGGATCTCGAGTTCCCGCTGGCGGGCGAATACAACGTGTGGAATGCAACCGCGGCGGCGGCGGTCGCTTCAGCTTACGGCATTGCCAAAGAGGAGATTGCGGCGGCGCTGAAGACGTTCAAGAGCGTGAAGCGGCGCCTGGAGGTGAAGGCGCAGGTGAATGGCATCACCATCATTGACGACTTCGCTCATCATCCCACGGCGATTGCGGGCACGCTGAAGGCGTTGCGGGCGCGTTATGCGGGTGCGCGCTTGTGGGCGATCTTGGAGCCGCGGTCGAACACGCTGCGGCGGCGCGTGTTGCAGAGCGACCTGGCGCGTAGTCTCGCGCTGGCGGACGAAGTGATCGTGGCAGGCGTGTTCCGATCCGAACTGGTGCCCGAGAATGAACGTCTGGATTTGCGCGAACTGGCAGCGGACATTCAGCAGCCATGGCAGCCGTGCGCGGTTAGTTGCGGATGCGGAAGAAATCGTGCAGACGATCGCTCCGGAGATGCGCAGCGGCGATGTGGTGGCAATTCTTTCCAACGGCGGCTTCGGAGGAATCTACGAGAAGCTGCCGGCGCGGTTGCGCGCAATCGCGGGCGAAGCCGTGAATGCCAATTCGGCGAATGCGGGGAAGGGATGAGTCCATCGATCGCGACACGGGGCCGGGCGCGGCAGACGCTTCGCTTCGTTCTGCTTCTGGGGATGGCTGTAGTGCCTTGCGCCGCGGCAACCAACTACGCCATCTCTCTGGCCGATCCCGAGCGTCATCTGGTGGAGGTGCAGATTCTTTTGCCGGAAGGCGCGGTGCAGCGGGAGTTGCAGCTTCCGGTGTGGAACGCGTTGTATCAGGTGCGGGACTTCTCGCAGTACGTGAATTGGATACGCGCGAAAGACCGCGCGGGCCGTCCGCTCGCCGTTCGTGCGCTGGACAAGAGCCGGTGGCAGATCGCGGACGCGCAAGGCGGCGCTCTGGTGGAGTATCAGATGTTTGTGGATTCGCCCGGACCCTTCGGCGCCCAGTTCAATTCTCATCATGCGTTTCTTAATCTGGCACAGGTTCTCATGTATCCCGTGGACGCGCGGAACGGGCCGATGGCCGTGCGCTTCAGCCAGATCCCGGAGGGATGGCACGTGGCTACGCCGCTGACGTCAACGCCCGAGGGCGGGTTTAGCGCGGAGAGCTACGACCGGCTGGTGGATTCTCCGGTCGAGATCGGATTGTTCCGGGAATCTGATTTCGAGGAAGGTGGCGGACATTATCGCGTGATTGTTGACGCCGAGCCTGGCGATTACGACATGGAGAAAATCGCTGGCATGCTGCACAAGATCGCGGCGGCGGCGACCAGTTGGATGGACGACCGTCCCTTCGAGAGCTACATGTTTCTTTATCACTTTCCGCGCGGGCCGGGGGGCGGCGGCATGGAGCATGCTTATTCGACCGCGATCGCGCTGAATGCGGAGGCGTTGGCAAAGTCTCCCGAGGCGCTGGCTTCGGTGACGGCGCACGAGTTTTTTCATCTGTGGAACGTGAAGCGCATCCGTCCGCAGACGCTCGAGCCGCTGGATTATTCGAAGGAGAACTACACGCGCGCGCTGTGGTTCAGCGAGGGTTGCACCAGCACGGCGGCAGACTTCATTCAATTGCGCAGCGGGCTGCTCGACGAGCATCACTTCGAGCAGGACCTTGCGGCTGGGATCGGTGAGCTGGAACGGCGTCCGGCGCACCTGACACAATCGGCAGAAGAGTCGAGTCTGGATGCGTGGCTGGAGGGCGACCCCTATTACCGGCGCCCCGAGCGCAGCATTTCTTATTACAACAAAGGTGAGTTGCTCGGCATCACGCTGGATTTGGCGGTGCGCGAGGCCAGCCATGGGCGAGCGTCTTTGCGCGAAGTCTTTCAATGGATGAATCAGAATTATGCCAGGAAGGGGCGGTTTTTCCGGGATTCAGACGGCGTGCGCGAAGCCGCCGAGGCGGTGAGCCACGCGAAACTGGGATGGTTTTTCACGAAGTACGTTTCGGGTACGGAAGAGATTCCGTGGAATGACTTTTTCCGCGGTGTGGGACTGCGCCTCGCAGAGAAGCAAAACACAGTCGCGGATGCTGGATTTGTGGCCTCGCGAAACTTCGATGGTCCGATGAACGTGGCAACGGTGACTGCGGGCAGCGACGCTGAGCGCGCCGGTTTGCAAGTAGGCGAGGCGATTCTGGAAATCAACGGCAAGATGGCCGCGCAGGAATTCTCTGAAGAGATGGCGCGGCTTAAACCGGGCGACAGGATAGTGGTGAAGGTCCGCGGCCGGCGCGGCGGAGAGCGGGAGTTGAAGTGGAAGGTAGGAAGCCGCGAAGAAATGTCATACGAGTTGAAAGATGTGGAGAAAATTACCGCAGAGCAGCGGGCGCGGCGGGCGGCGTGGCTGAAGGGCGAGGCGGAGATTTCGTCTGACGCCGCGCGGCACTAACGTCGTAGCGCCGAGGAAACACCCAATATGATCCGCACCATCGTGATGCTGACTTTCTGGGGACTGGCCGCGCCCGTTGCGGCGCTGATCGGATTTCCCTGGACGTTCATCACCGGCGATATTCGGTTGTTGTATCGCATGTTCATGTTCGGCGCGTGGAACGGCGTCTGGGTCACCGGAGTGCGGGTTCAAACCGTTGGGCTCGACAAGCTGGACCCGGCGCGCACCTATATCTTCATGTCGAACCACGTGTCGAACCTGGATCCGCCGATTACGATTCCGCTGATTCCCCGGCGCACTTCGGTGATGGTGAAGAAGGAGTTGTTCAGCTATCCGATCTTGGGGCGAGCGATGCGGATGGGATCGCTGGTGCCGGTGGATCGCGGCAATCGCGACGCGGGAATCGAGTCGGTTCGATTCTCGAAGCAGGTGGTCGAGCAGGGGCTCAACATGACGATCTACGTGGAAGGCCATCGCTCATTCGATGGCAAGCTTTTGCCCTTCAAGAAGGGGCCGTTCTATCTGGCTATGGAGTGCGGTGTCCCGGTGGTTCCGATCACGATCACGGGAACTCACTATGTGATGCCCAAGGGAAGGTTCGCGATCAAGCCGGGAACGGCGACGGTGATCTTTCATCCTCCGATTGAGCCTAAGGATTTCGGCAGCCGCGAATGTTTGATGGAAAAAGTGCGAGCTGTGATCGATAGCGGGCTGCCGGAGGAGCTGAGGGAAAACCCTTTGACCACTAAGGTCACTAAGGTTCACGAAGGAAATCCCTCGGTGTGAACCTTACCTCCTTCGTTGCTTATTCCGTCCGCATCTTCGCCCGCAGTGCCCGCGCCATCTCCGGCAACTTGAGCAAAATTGCGGAATATTTCAGCCACAATTTGTGATCGACAGCGGGGGCGCCGCTGACCAGGGCTTTTGCGGGAACATCGTTTGCCACGCCGCTTTGCGGAGTAACAATGGCGTCGTCGCCGATCTTGCAATGGCCGACCACCCCGACCTGACCCGTCAGAATCACTCGATTGCCGATCTCGGTTGAGCCGGCGAGGCCTGCCTGCGAGCAGAGCAGGGCATCTTCGCCGACCTGCGATCCGTGGCCGACCTGCACCAGGTTATCGATCTTGACGCCGCGCCGGACGCGGGTTTCGCCGACGCTGGCGCGGTCGATGCAGGAGTTTGCCTGGATTTCTACGTCGTCTTCGATGACGACCGGGGCGGGCTGAGGAATCTTGTGCCAATGTCCGCCGGGAGTCTTGGCGAATCCAAAGCCGTCGGAGCCGATCACGACGCCGTTGTGCAGGAGCACGTTGTTGGCGATGCGGCAATTCTCGCGGACCACGGCGTGGGCGTGGGCAAAGAAGTTGTCGCCAATCTTCACGCCGCGATAGATGACCACGTGCGCCAGCAGCACGGCGCGGTCGCCGATCTCGACGTTCTCGTCGACGACGACGTAGGGCCCGAGGTAAGCGTTGCGTCCAATCTTCGCCGAGGGATGGATTAGCGCCGATGGATGAACGCCCGGGGCGTAGTGCAGCGGCTGATGGAAGAGTTCGAGGGCCCGCGCGAAGCTGAGGTAAGGATCTTCGACGCGCAGCGTGGCCGCCGGAATTACGGGAAAGTTTTCGGCGACGATCACGGCCGCGGCCTTGGTGAGCCGGACTGCGGCGGCATACTTGGGGTTGGCGACGAAGGTGATCTCCGAGGGGCCGGCTTGCTCGATGCCATTGAGGCCGGTGATCTCGGTGTGGGGAGAGCCGTTTTCCAGGCGCGCGTTGAGGGCGGAGGCGATGGCAGAAAGTTTCATGGGGATGAGTGAGGCGCGAGTAAATCGTACACCAGTTCCAAAGGGGTTGAGCGGGCGGAATAAAAGAGTCGAAAGTCCGTTATCTATGGTGGGACTCAAACGCAAATCCAGGGAGCAGGTGATGGTGAATCCTTTCGATCTTAAGACAGCACTACTAGCCAAGCACGCCCAGCATGTGGTGTTAATCCATTTTCCGATCGCGTTGTTCACTTCGGCAGTGGCTTTCGACCTCATGGCGCAGTCGACGAAGCGCCGTGCGCTAGAGGATGCGGCGTATTACAACCTGCTCCTGGCCGCGATTTCAACGCTACCGGCCCTGGCCACGGGGGTTCTCGCTTGGCAATTCCAGCTTGAGGGACAGAAGCTAAAGGGCATCCTGCTGCTGCATCTTGTCCTAGCGTGCGTATCGAGTGCGATGATGTGGCTGGTCTGGTGGATCCATTTCCGCGCGCGGCGGCGGGCGGAAGACTTACTGAGTTATCGCCTGGCGGTTGAATTTCTGGGTGTCGCTATCGTGGCGCTGACAGGGCACTTGGGCGGCTTCCTGAGCGGCGTAAACCTACCTGGCTAGAAGCGCCGAAGAGTCCAGCTTTGATACGTGAACCGAAGCAAACCGCCCGCCCTTCAACTTGATCGGGAATAAAAGCGAGTCGGGCCAGTTAACAATGCAGAACGCAAAAGAACAGCCTTACAAACCACCGTTACAAAACAAGGAGGCCAAATGGCGGACAGCAAGCACGATTTTATCGATCAGAAGTTGCAAGACCTCAACAACGACGGCGTCGACCGTCGCGGGTTCCTGAAGTGCATGGCATGGGCGGGTACGGGCCTGGTCTGGGCCATGAGCGGGGGCATTCCGGTGTCGCGGGCTTTCGCCCAAGGCTACGGCAAAGACGCCGGCAAGGGAGCGGACTTCACCTTTGTGCAGATCAGCGACAGCCACATTGGCTTTAACAAGCCGGCCAATCCGGACGTTACTGCGACTCTACAGACGGCGATCAACAAGATCAACGCCATGCCCCACAAGCCGGATTTCATCATTCACACCGGTGACCTGAGCCAGCTCTCGAAGCCCAGCGAGTTCGATACGCTCGACCAGGTATTGAAAGGCGCGACCGCGAAACAGATCTTCTTCGTTCCGGGCGAGCACGACATGCTGACCGACAACGGCGGGCAATATCTCGAGCGCTACGGGAAGGGCACAAAGGGCTCTGGTTGGTCGAGCTTCGATCACAAAGGTGTGCATTTCGTTGGCCTGGTGAATGTCGCTAACTTGAAAGCTGGAGGCATGGGTTCGCTTGGCGCCGAACAGCTGGAGTGGCTGGAGAACGACCTCAAGGGCCGCTCTGCCAGCACTCCGATTGTGCTCTTTGCCCACATTCCACTGTGGACGGTCTATCCCGATTGGGGCTGGGGAACCGACGACAGCGAACAAGCCTTGACTTACGTCAAGCGGTTTGGTTCTGTGACGGTGTTAAACGGTCACATTCACCAGATCATGCAGAAGGTCGAAGGCAAGGTTTCGTTTCACACCGCAATGTCGACGGCCTTTCCTCAACCGGCACCGGGATCAGCTCCCTCAGCTGGACCCATGAAGGTGCCGGCTGAGCAGTTGCAGCAGGTGTTGGGCATCACGGATGTGAACTATGTGGTCAGCGGCCGCAGCCTAGCAATCGTCGATTCGCCACTCGGGGGCTAGATCACCCGAGGAAATCAAACTAGAAAAGGAAATAAAACAATGAAGAGGACAAATGTTCTGGTTGCAGGTGTGGCGACGGCGGTAATGATGGCGCTGCTGCTCTGCGGGATCGCTGAGGGTGGCGGCAAGTGATCAGCCCTCCGCGGCACCGCCAGCGGTGAGAATTGATAATTTTGTTTTTGGGCCGCAGACGATGACGGTACCCGTCGGAACGACGGTTACCTGGATAAATAGTGACGACATTCCTCATACGACGGTGAGCACAGACGGGGTGTTCAAGTCGAAGGTGCTGGATACGGACGAAAAGTTCTCCTACACGTTCGGCAAGGCGGGAACGTATCCGTACTTCTGCTCGGTGCACCCGAAGATGACCGGTAAGGTCGTGGTTGAGTAAGACAGAGAGGGAGGAGGCGAGTATGTTTGAAGGACTGTTTTAACCGACGCATCTGTTGATGATTTTCGGAATTGCGCTGCTTGTGTTCGGACCCAAGAAACTTCCCGAGCTTGGCAAAGGAATCGGGGAGGGGATCCGCGGCTTCAAGTCGGCCATGAAGGCTGAGGAAGAGAAGCCAGCCACAACCACCGGCAGTTCCGACGACCGCAGCAAGGGGTGAAGGGTGCGGCTTGTCGTCCAGTACTGCCTCCGGCCATTCGGTTACGGCGTTTCTCCTGCCAAGGCAAAAGTGTCGCTATGAGAAGACTACCTCACTACCAGCGTCAGGCCCGTTGTGGAGGTAGTCGAGCCGCCGGTGGCGGTCACCAGTACGGTGTAAGTGCCAGCTGCTGTGGCAGGAGGCGGAGGGGGCGGAGTGCGGCCTCCTCCGCCTCCTCCGCAACCGGGTGCTAAGACAAGGAGCGCTAATGAGAGCAGGAGTAACCGGGGCGAGCGTCGGCGCGGGTCACCTATCAGCACCAAAGAAAGGAACATGAGACTTGCCCCTGCCAGCCAGCGTGCAGAAGGCAGGCGATGAGGAGAGCGCGACGCTACCGTAGCGGCGGTTGTTGTTATCGTGATAGTGCCCGGGGTATTGGCGGGCGTGCCGCTAGCTGTAATGGTTGTGGGACTGAACGAGCAGGATGCGCCAGTGGGGAGCTTCGAGCACGAAAAAGAGATGCTACCGTTGAATCCGGTGGAGGAAGAAAGGGAGAACGCAGCAGTCCCGGACAAACCTGGCGCCGAAATCACAACTGCTGACTGGGGCGCCGAGAGCGCAATGAAAAATCCTGGCGTAATCGTAAAGGATTGGGACTGAGTGGTGGTGCTCGGGTTGAAGCTGCCATCGCCACTGTAGCTGGCGGAGATGATGTGAGTGCCGGCGTCAAGATTGAGGATGCCATTGGGAGTTGCGGTGTTGCCTTGGCTATTCAGCGCAAGAGAGCTACCGGCAACGAGGGGGGCACCGTCGTCGAGGAAGGTAGCGTATCCGGTGGGAATTCCGAATCCCGATATTCCCGCGACATCGGCGCGCAAATAGACGAAACTGCCGAACGGTCCGTTGGTAAAGTTGAATTGATTGCCATTGGAGTCGAAAGAAACGACGGACTCGGTGATTGTGCTGGTCTCAGCAGTCACCGTCACGGAGGCCATTCCTGCGCTCGGAGCGTAGGTTGCATCCCCGCCGTATCGTGCGAAAACGTTGTAACTGCCGCCCGGCAAGTCGTTAACTGAGCCATTGGTCACTGCACCGTTAATCAGCGTGTAGGAGCCCAAGCCCGGGACGATTGAGGTCAGGCCGGCCTCAAGGGCCACGTCTCCAGTTGGAGTGCCGACGCCGCTGAAGGGTGTAACGGTCACATTCACCGTTACCGAGGAGCCATGAACAATGTTCGTAGCCGGTTGCAACGACAGGGTTGTGGTGGTGGGACTGAATGTGACCGTGTTCCACTGATTAACGAGATTGGTGATGTTCACCGATCCCAGGCCTGTGGCCAAGTCATAGCCTGCCCCCGCCTGATAGTCGGCGTTCGAAAGACCGTAATTGGCTTCCCCCGGCACGGCGTTATTCCCAACGGTGACGTCATTGAAAATACAGGTGCTGGCGGGCAGACCGGTGGCGCTGGAAGCGTTGCACTGCGAGAGCGTGGAATTCTCCGTCGCGGCCAGCCGGTACAAAACGTAGTTCGCCTGCCCTTGCCGCCCGCCGTTCTGCTCCTCAATCATCGACATTACGCCCGCGAAGGAGGGAGATGAGGCCGAGGTGCCGCCTATGAAATAAATGAAAAATTCTCCCTGACTGTTCGGCAAACATGAGCCTTCGAGGCACACCAGATATGGGTCGTGTAGGGCCGCCGTCAGAGAAACGTCGGGCAAATCCCGAAACGCAGAACTGGGGATGCCCGTCACTCCGGATTGCCAGGCCGGCTTCTGCACATAGAGGCTCTCGCCACCACCACCCGCCACGATGTTGGCGTTGGTGCCACAACTGGAAGCAAGGCAGCTGTCATTCCAGACATCCTCGGGAATGTAGGAAATCGCGCTCTCGAAGTCCTCGGTGTTCGTAGTGCTCCAGTAAGTGCTGTTCTGCCCGTGCTCGTTGAAGACCGTGCCACCGACTGCAACGTTAAACGCCGTAGAGGCGAGCACATTCACTGAAAGGGGGCCGCTCGCAACGGTTTCAATGCCAGGGTCATCGCACCCTTCCGCCCCGTTGTCGCCGGCGGCCACGAAATAGGTGATTCCCTGTGCGGCGGCCTGCTCCGCCAAAGCGGAGATCCCCGCAGCGTTCGTGCTGGTGGTATCGGCTTCGCAACCGCTAAAACTCTCGGTCATGATAGAAAAGGAATCGCCTTCGATGATGTAAACCTCGGAAAGATCCGCGCCATCGGTGGTATTGGTGGTGGCGGAAACAATGAGGTTCACAACGGCGCCGGGCGCGACGGCTCCCACCCAAGTGGTATCGAGAGTGGCCTCAGCTTCCTCGCCGCCGCCCAGGTCGCCCGGGTCGGGTCCGTCAAGTATGACTTGGAAGCGCCCGCAACAGCGGAATATATTCCCGAAGTCGTTCACATCCTCGCCGAAGTTGAACAGATTGCTGCGGCCAACTACACCAACATTGACTCCGTTTCCGGTGACGCCGCCGTTGAAGGCTGGGCTGTTGTAGATGACCGCGTAATCGTTTGGCCCCAGCCCATGCGTGCCGTCGCTAAAAGTAAAGCTGGGTTTCTTGCCAGGTCTGAGTTTTCCCGCTACGGGCTGCTTCGAATAGTGAATCTGCGGCTTCTTCAGAAAATTGTGCAGCGTTAGTACGCCTGCGACCGCCGGCGTCAGCGCCGTTGGGATCGAGGGGTCGCTGGAATTCGCCCAGTGCTGCTCTCCGTTAACTATGTATTTGTGAATTGTGGTGTGAAAGGTTTTCTGGACCTGACTGGCGGAGCCAGAGAATTCGAGAACGGTGCGTCCCTTGGTTGTGCCCACTTCGAATCCGTGCGATTGCAGCCACGCGGTGATGGTGCGCATGTCGGCCTCGGTGGGGCCGAATTGTTTGCCGTACTCCTCGGGAGTGAGCCACTTGTGATAGCTGGGCGAGGATTTGTTCTGCTGGTTGTCGAGCAGTTGGCGGAGCGCGTATTCCTGTTCGGGGCTGCGACTCAGCACCAGCAGCATGCGCTGCATGGGGAGCGTGGCCGGGGCTGTGCCCAGGTCGAACTCGGGGCGCGCCAGGGGATGCGTGTTGCCTTTGAGAACTGTAAGCTGCTGCTCATTGACCGGCTGAGTGATGAGCGGGCGCGGCGGTGCGTCGAGCAATGCGGCCCGCTGCTGCGCACTGGACGGGCGGGAAAACGATAGCGTGAATAAGATCACTGCAAGAAGAGTGACCGCTGGGAGCGGCTTCGAAGCGGAAGAACACAGGCCTCTCATGACATCGACACCTCTACCCTGGAATGTGGCTTGTTCGGAGACACAGACGGGCCAAGGGAAGGCAGCCCAACCGCTCTCGCAGCGCGGGACATAAGGCCTGCGCCAGGAACCAGTGTTTTTACTTCACCTTCCGACGGATTGCAACTCCGGATTGTGGCTTCGTGTTGTCTTAAGCGATTCGGCTTACTCCTCGAACATGGGGACCTGGCGCTGGTCGTCGGTGGGGCCGCGGCGGGGGCGTCGGGTCGCTCCGATAACGGCCAGGACGGTTAGCGACTCGAGGGCGGTGCGGGGGACGAAGATTCTCTGAGTGTTTGAGCGCTGGTCTGGCGGGTTGACTAGATAGCCTTCGGGCAGGTTCTGGGTTAGATCGGAGGGCATTAGGCCTTCGAGGATTTCGTTGTCTTTGAAGCGGAGGCGGACCCATAGGCCTTCGGAGCGGGGGCGGGAAGTGAAGGTCTTGCGGGTCAGCGACTCGGAGTCGCCGAACTCTCGGACGAAGTAGACGCCCTTGATCTCGCGGAGGTCCATGGCGACCACGTTGCCGGAGGTGTTCAGCAATTCCAGTTTGCCTTCGTTGACGAATTGGGTGGGCGAGACGTAGCCGGAGACGGAATCCCGGTCCATCTTGCGGACTATGACTTTCTTGTGGGTCGAGGGCATGGGTCGGGCTTCGGGCTTCGGTTTTCGGGCTCCTTGGCAAGGGGACGGCATCTTAGCCGAAGCCCGACGGCTGAAGCCCGAAGCCCGCCTCATTCTCGCACTAAATGGGGAGAAATCGCGCGAATCCACGTTGGCAGTAGCCAAATTGTTAACCTTGTGTTATTCCTTTAAGTTGCCTCGGCTTAGCTCAAGTCTGTATAAGTGCCTTGCCTTGAATGACTTGTGCGGGATTGGGAGTGAAGTAGCTGGGGTTGGGCCGATTTATCCTGTGGAAATCTTGTGGAAAAAGTTGGTTGTGGGTGGGGGTGCTCCGCGATGCTTGCTGCTAGGCAATTTCGCAAGCTAGCGGGCAAGAAACTCAGAACCACTACAAGGACACGAAGCTGCACGAAGGGAACATTGCTTCCTGTGAAGAGGGTATTTGCTCAGGATGGCAAGTCCTGTGGTTGCTTGACTTGGAACGCTTGACGACGAATGGCTGATTACATTTACACCATGGAAATCCGGTTGACGCCGGATCAGTTGAAGGGCGTCAACCTGGTGCAAGAGATAGCCCGCGCCGCGGGAATCACTCTTTACCTGACCGGGGGCGCGATTCGCGACATCATCAGCGGGTTCACCATCCGCGACCTGGATTTTACGGTTCAGAGCAATCCCCTCAAGCTGCAGAAAGATTTCGAACGAGCGGGCGCGCAAATCGCCGGCCACGACGAAGACGTTCGCACTTTGTTTCTGGTGCTGCCGGGCAACGTGCGCGCCGAGATCGGAATGGCGCGGACCGAAGAGTACCAGAAGGTGGGCAGGCCGCCGGTGATTGCTCCGGCGAGCATTCAGGAAGACTTGCGACGGCGCGACTTCACGGTGAACGCCATGGCGCTGTCACTGAATGAAGGATCGCGCGGGTTGCTGCTTGATCCGTTCAACGGTGTGGCGGATATCGAGGCGAAGCTGCTGCGCATCCTGCACAATTATTCGTTCGTGGAAGATCCGTCGCGGCTGATCCGGGCTACGCGTTTCGCGGCGCGCTTTCACTGGCCGCTGGAGGAGCGCACCCAGCAGCGCTACAACGCGGCCAAAGAAAACAAGTATATCGAGCACATTTCGCGCAGCGCGGTGGGGCATGAGATTGCGCAACTGGCGCATGAAGACGATCCTCTGAACGTGGTGCGCGCTCTGGAAAAGGAAGAGTGGTTGAAGGTGCTGCATCCGCACTGGTCGTCGGCCAAGGTGGATACGAACGGGCTCGGACAGTTGATGAAAACGCGGCAGCAGATGGTGGACCTGGGCTATACCGTCGATCCATCGGCGGCGGTGATGCACTTCCTGACGGCGAAGCTTTCGGATAAAGACATTTCGGATTTGCGGCGGCAGATTCCGCGCAAGGATTTAGTCGAGTCGTGGCGCGACATCGAGGATCACGCCAAAGATCTGGCGAAGAAGCTGATGGGGAAAGAAGCGGCTACGCCTTCGCGCACTTGGAATCTGCTGTCGGCGGCGCGTCCGGAGATGATTCTGTTTCTGGCGGTGACGGCGCGAAATCAGACGGTGGCGGGGAAGATCAAAAACTTCCTGACCAAGTGGCGGCAGTTGCAGCAGCGCATTCCGTTGCCGGAGATGACGGAACTATTGATTACTCCTGCGCTGCCGGAGTATCCGAAGATTGCGCGCGACGTGTTCATGCTGCTGCTGGATGGGAAACTGCGGTCGCGAACGGAGACACTGAAATTCTTGAAGCCGTTTGCGCCACCGCCACCGCCGCCGCCACCGCCGCCACGGCGCGGGCGTGGACCTAAGGCAGTGGCAGGTGCTGTGGCGGCGGAAGTTCCGGGGAAAAAAGGATTGGCTAAGGGCAAGGGGAAAGCTGGCGCGCCGGCCGCAGCGGCGGTTCCAGTTCCCGTGGCCAAGCCTGAGGCCAAGGCAAAACCAGCCGCCAAGGCGAAACCGGAAGCAAAGGCGAAGGCTGTTAAGGCAGCACCGAAGAAGACCGCTAAACCGGCTGCGAAACGTCCAGCAAAGAAGGCTGCTAAGAAAAAAGCGAAGAGCAAGAAGCGGTAGGCCGCTGGCAGTGCCATGCCACTCGTCTTCGAGACAGGCACTAATTTCCCCCTCGCCTGGACTGAATCCGGCATATAATGACCGTATGCATCGACCGCTATTCATTGCGGCGTTCGTGCTCGTCTTGGTCTGTGCGCCGCTTTCGGCGCAGCATGGCGGCGGCCACGCCTCCGCCGGTGGCCGAGGGTTTAGTGGCGGTCACGGCGGGTTTAGTGGCAGCCACATGGGCGGCGGCCACGCTTTCACTGGAGGCCACTCCGGCTCAAGTTTCGCAGCGCGACCATCCGCGCGCGGGTTTGCGTCCCGTCCATCAATCTCCTCGCGCGGGGTCAATCGCTCCGGCGGTGTGCGGCTTCGAACCCGCGGCTTCAGAAACAACCGCTTCGGGTACGGTTCCCCGTGGCTGTACGGCGGGTTCTATGATCCGTACTGGTGGTGGGATTCTGGTTCGAGGTTCGACTACGAGCAGCAATATGAGACCGGCCTGGCCAATGAGATGAACGAACAGAGCCTCGAAGAGCAGAGGCTGCGCGAGCAAGGCGATCAGGATGCTTATGCGAGGTCGGCTCCTCCGCCACCGCCGCATCAAACACAGGCCACGGAAGCTCTGCCCGCTACGGTTCTGGTTTTTCGCGATCAGCACAAACAGGAAGTTCAGAATTACGCCATCGTAGGCCAGACCCTGTGGAACTTTGCGCCGCAGCATACCCAGAAGATTCCGCTCTCGGACCTCGACCTTCCGGCAACCACCAAGGCGAACGACGAGCGCGGCGTGGATTTCCGGTTGCCCGGCGCGCATGAAGGGCAGTAGCCGCGCGTACCATCTCTCTGTGGATAACTAGCCGGTTGCTCGCTTGCCTTTCCCGTTAGAATGATGACATTGACAAATTGTTGATTGTTGATTGAAAAGCCTGCGGGTCGAGCCGTTCAATCAGCAATCAATAATCATCAATCAGCAATTTGTTCTACGCCTATGTCCCAATTCGTCCACCTGCACCTGCATACCGATTACTCCCTGCTGGATGGCGCCTGCGACGTCGACAAACTTTGCCAACGCGTGAAAGAGCTGGGCATGCCTGCCGTGGCCATGACCGACCACGGAAATATCTTTGGCGCGGTTCATTTCGTGAATGCGGCCCACAAGTACGGAGTGAAGCCGATCGTGGGCTGCGAACTTTACATCTGCAAGAAGGAAGATCACAACATCGAGCGCACGCCTCCCGATGGCGATACCTACAACCATCTGCTGGTGTTGGCGGAGAATGAAGAGGGCTACCGCAATCTGGTGAAGATTACGTCGGAAGCCTCGCTGCATGGGTTTTATTACAAGCCGCGAGTGAGCAAGAAATTTCTGGCGGAGCATTCGCGCGGTCTGATTGGGCTTTCCGGATGCTTGAAAGGTGAAGTCGCCGAGCGGTTGATGGAAGGGAACTACGAAGCGGCGCGTGCGGCGGCGGGAACGTTCTCCGACATTTTCGGCAAAGAGAATTTCTATCTCGAGATTCAGAACCAGGGGCTCGCCATGGAGAGCAAGATTAATCCGAGCCTGTTCCAACTCGAGAAAGATCTTGGGCTGCCGCTGGTTGCGACTAACGACAGCCACTATCTGTGCGAGGACGACGCCCCCGCGCAGGATGTGATGTTATGCATCCAGACGGGGAAGTCGATCCACGACACGGCGCGGATGAAGTTTGAGGGCACGCAGTTCTTTGTCAAGAGCCACGACGACATGTATCGCGTGTTCAAGGATTCGCCCGAGGTCTTGACGCGCACGCTCGGTATCGCGGAGCGGTGCAGCCTGAAGCTGGAAAAGATAGCGAAGCCGTTCCCGCAGTTCGAGGTTCCAGCGGGCTACACCATCGACAGTTATTTTGAGCACGTGTCCCGCCAAGGCTTCGCGCGGCGAATGGAGACGCTGCGTCCTCTGCACGAACTGGGCAAGCTGAAGCACCCGATTTCAGATTATGAGCAGCGACTGGAGCGGGAACTGGCGATTATCCAGCAGATGAAGTTTCCGGGCTATTTCCTGATTGTGTGGGATTTCATCCGCTACGCCAAAGAGCACGACATTCCGGTGGGGCCGGGTCGCGGATCAGCGGCTGGGTCGCTGGTTTCCTACGCGCTCGGCATCACGGACCTCGATCCGCTGCAGCATGAGTTATTGTTTGAGCGCTTCCTGAATCCGGAGCGCGTATCCATGCCAGATATCGACATCGATTTCTGCATGAACCGCCGCGGCGAAGTAATCAACTACGTCACGCAGAAGTATGGGCGCGACAATGTCGCGCAGATCATCACCTTCGGCACGATGGCGGCCAAGGCGGCTATCAAAGACGTGGGACGCGCGATGGATATTCCTTACACCGACGTGGATCGCATCGCGAAGATGATCCCCACGCAGCTCAACATCACGCTCGACCAGGCCATCGAAGATTCGCCGCAACTGCGCGAAGCGATGGAGAAAGACGGGCAGATTCGCGAGTTGATCCAGACCGCGAAGAAGCTGGAAGGGATGGTGCGGAACTCTGGAGTGCATGCTGCGGGCGTAGTGATTTCGCCGCGTCCCCTGACGGAACTCGTGCCGCTGCATAAGACCAAAAACGACGAAATCGTAACTGCCTTCGACATGGTCGCCATCGAGAAGATGGGCCTGCTGAAGATGGATTTTCTCGGGTTGACCACGCTTACGATTCTTACCGACGCGTTGAAGCTGATCGCGCAGACACGCGGCACTCCGATCACGCTCGAAAGCTTTCCGCTGGAGGACGCCGAAACTTACCAGAAAGTCTTCCACAAGGGATTGACCTCAGGCGTGTTTCAGTTTGAGTCGCACGGCATGCGGGACGTGTTGCGCAAGTACCAGCCAAATTCAATTGAGGATCTTACGGCGCTGAATGCGCTCTACCGGCCCGGGCCGATTCAGGGTGGAATGATCGATGATTTCGTCGATCGTAAGCATGGGCGCAAGCGAGTCGAGTACGAACTGCCGGAGTTGAAGGAGATTCTCGAAGAGACGCTGGGCGTGATCGTGTATCAGGAGCAGGTGATGCAGATCGCGAACCGTCTGGCCGGCTACTCGCTGGGCGAAGCGGACCTGCTGCGGCGGGCCATGGGCAAGAAAAAAGCCGAAGAGATGGCGCAGCAGCGTGAGCGTTTTGTGGAAGGCGCGGCGCAACGCAAGTTTCCGCCGAAGAAGATCGAGAAAATTTTCGATCTCATGGCGCAGTTCGCGGGATACGGATTCAACAAGTCGCACTCCGCCGCTTACGCGCTGCTGGCTTATCACACGGCCTATTTGAAGACGCAGTATCCGGTCGAGTTTATGGCGGCCTTGCTGACCTCGGTCACAGGCAGCACCGATGATGTGGTGAAGTACATCAACGAATGCCGCGAGATGGGCATCGCGGTTGAGGCTCCAGACATCAACGTGTCGGATGCGAACTTCACCCCGCATGGAGAAGCGATTCGCTTTGGGCTGGCGGCGGTGAAGAATGTCGGCGGCAACGCGATTGAGTCGATTGTGGCAGCGCGGAAGAAGCTGGGGCGCTTCAAGTCGATTTATGAATTCTGCGAGAACGTCGACCTGCGGCTGCTCAACAAGCGCGTGTTGGAGTCGTTGATCAAGAGCGGAGCGATGGATTCGCTGGGCCGGCGCGCGCAGGTGATGACGGTGCTGGACCGCGCCATGGAGCGCGCTCAGAAAACACAGCGCGACGCAGAGTCCGGGCAGCACGGGCTGTTTGGAGTATTTCAGCAGGAAGAGTCGGAGGCGCACAACGACCGGCTGCCCAACATTCCTGACTGGGACGAGCAGGCGCGCCTCGCGGCGGAGAAAGAAATCCTCGGCTTTTTCATCAGCGGGCATCCGCTGCAGAAATACAAAGACAAGCTGGAGGATCTGCAGGCGTTACGCATCGATGAGATCGGCGCGATGACAAAGTCGACCGGCAAGGACGAGACCATTGCGACGGCTGGCATCATGGGCAACGTGCGCGTGCTCAAGTCCAAGCGCGGAGAGTTCTACGCGCAGGCCACGCTTGAGGATATGTCAGGCTCGATCGACATGATCGTTTTCCCGGAGGCTTACAAGCGGCTGGGGGACAAGGTGAAGCTTGAAGTTCCGGTGCTGGTGAGGGCGGGCGTCAGAATCGAAGAGGGAGCCAATCCTAAGGTAACGGCGGCTGAGATTATGCCGCTCGAAGATGCCAAGGTTCCGCTGCCGCGCGCGATCCGTATTCGCGTGCCGCTGGAGACCTCGGGTGAAGCCACGGTGGACGATCTTCACGCGCTTTTCAAAGAGCGCAAGGGCGAGGCGCGTGTGTTGTTTGACCTGGAACGCGCGGGAGATTTCATGGTGGTGATGGAAGCGGAAGGTTATAATGTGCTGCCAGACCGCAACTTTATCGCTCGGGTCGAACAGCTGTGTGGGCGCGGCAGTGTCCGCGTGATCAGTTGAACGCATCAGATAAACGTATTCAGTTAAATCATGGAAGCAACCGACAAGGCGCAGCAGGAACTGGAGCAGATCGAGCGTCAGGTGGCGCTGATCGAAGCCACCGCCGGACAGAACGAAGAGACTCACCACCAGCTCGCGAAACTTCACGAGCGCGTTCATATTCTCAGAGAGGAAATGAAAGGCCTGCAGACCGCCTGGCAGAAGACGGAACTGGCCCGGCACCCGCAGCGTCCGCAGACCCTCGATTACATCGAGCGCGTGTTCACCGACTGGAGTGAGATTCACGGGGACCGCGGCTTCGGCGACGATCCGGCGCTGATATGTGGCATGGCGCGTTTTCATGGCGAGGAAGTTCTGGTGGTCGGCACCCAGAAGGGGCGGGACATGAAGCAACGCGTGTACCGCAATTTTGGCACGCCGCATCCGGAGGGGTATCGCAAGGCGCTGCGCGTGATGCAGATCGCGCAGAAGTTTCGCAGACCGATTTTTACCCTCGTCGATACCGATGGCGCCTACCCTGGAATTCATGCGGAGGAGCGCGGGCAGGCCGAGGCCATCGCACACAATCTGCGCGAGATGGCGCGGCTCGAGGTGCCGATTATCGCGACCGTGATTGGGGTTGGAGGCAGTGGTGGGGCGTTGGCGATCGCCGTCGCCGACCGCGTGCTGATGATGGAGAACTCCATTTATTCGGTGATTTCTCCCGAGGGCTGCGCCGCCATCATGTGGCGGGATGCGACGAAGAAAGAGTTGGCGGCGGAAGCCATGCGCATTACGGCCACGGACCTCGACGAACTGGGCTGCATCGACGATATCGTTCCCGAGCCCGAAGGTGGAGCGCACCGGGATCATGAAGCGGCGGCGAACTTGCTCGACGTCAGTCTGCAGAAGCACTTCTCGGAACTGAAGAAAACGCCGCTGCCAGAGTTACTCGTCTCCCGATATAATAAGTTCCGCGCCATGGCCCAGTTCTTCAAGACCGAGTGATTCTGCGGTGATCTTTTCTTCCAGCTTCCCGTTCCCAAATAGGTTCCTCCGGCTTCAGGCGGGCAAATTGGCGTGCCAGGGCAGGACAACCGCCGTATAATTATCTGTTCCCCTCAGGCTGGATTTTGGGCGGGTCTTACTCCGCGCATTGATTAAAGGAAGGTGTAGGGATGGCCACTACGGATGTAGCGCCCCAGGGTATGGGCGGGCAACTTGGACGCAAGCGCATCGTCAATGACATGAGCATTCAGGTTGCCACGGTGAATGGCTCCGGCTCGCAGAGTTCGAATACGGTTCTGTTGCGCGCCATCTTCCAGATGGGTGTGCCGATTTCGGGCAAGAATCTTTTTCCTTCGAACATCGCCGGTCTGCCGACCTGGTATACGATTCGCGCCAACAAAGACGGCTACATTGGCCGCAAGAAGGAAATTGACTTTCTGGTGGCCATGAACGCCGAAACCGCGCAGGACGACGTCATGTCGCTCGCGTCCGGCGCTTCGGTGCTCTACGACGAACCGCTGGCTCTCGACAAGCTGCGCAACGACCTGATTTTCTATGCGGTTCCTTACGACAAATTGGTGGCAGCGGTTTGTCCCGAGGCGAAGCTGCGCAAGCTGGTCAAGAACATGGTGTACGTGGGCGTGGTCGCTCAGCTTCTCGAAATCGAGATGGGCGAGGTGGAGAAAGCGATCCGAAAGCAGTTTGCGACGAAGGTGAAAGCCGCGAAGCTGAATCTGGCGGCGGCGCAGGCGGGATTCGATTATGCGAAAGCCAGCCTGCAGAAGCGCGGCACCTTCTACATCGAGCGCATGGACAAGACCGCGGGCAAGATCATCATTGACGGCAATTCCGCCGCGGCTCTCGGCTGCACGTTTGCCGGATGTACGGTGGTGACGTGGTATCCGATCACGCCGTCGTCTTCGCTGGTGGAGACGATGATCGAATACATGAAGGATTACCGCATCGGCCCCGACGGGAAAGCGACCTTCGCCATTGTGCAGGCGGAGGACGAACTGGCTGCGATCGGCATGGTGATCGGCGCCGGATGGGCGGGTGCGCGCAGCATGACTGCGACCGCGGGCCCCGGCATCTCGCTGATGGCCGAGTTTACCGGCCTGGCTTATTACGCCGAAGTGCCGGGCGTGATCTGGGACATTCAGCGCGTCGGGCCTTCGACCGGCCTGCCCACGCGCACTTCCCAGGGCGACATTCTTTCCACTGCCTTTCTTTCGCATGGCGATACCAAGCACATCATGCTGATTCCATGTTCGGCGGCGGAGTGCTTCAGCATGGCGTCGGACGCTTTCAATCTGGCGGAGCAGTTCCAGACTCTGGTCTTCGTGATGTCCGATCTGGATCTGGGGATGAACAACTGGATGTCCGATCCATTTGAATATCCGACTGCGCCGATTAAGCGTGGCAAGGTTCTTAGCAAAGAGGATCTGACGAAGCTCGGCGGGTTTGCCCGCTACAAGGATCTGGATGGCGACGGCGTGGGATACCGCACGCTGCCGGGGACGGACCATCCTGCTGCGGCTTACTTCACGCGGGGCAGCGGACACAACGATAAATCCAACTACAGCGAGCGGCCTGACGACTACGAAGACAACATGGAGCGGTTGAACCGCAAGTTCGAAACGGCACGCTCGTTTGTGCCGCGGCCGGAAGTTCTCAAGGGCGACAAGGCGAAGATCGGGATCATCGCCTATGGCACGTCGCATTGGGGGATCATCGAAAGCCGCGACCAGTTGCGCAACGAGTATGCGATTGAAACCGACTACCTGCGGCTGCGGGCTTATCCGTTTACGCGCGAAGTGCATGATTTCATCGAACAGCACGAACGCGTGTATGTGGTCGAGCAGAACCGCGACGCGCAAATGCTGAGCCTGCTCAAGCTCGACCTGAAACCGGAACTGATCACGCGGCTGCGCAGCATCAGCCATCTCGACGGACTGCCGCTTGACGCGCGCTCCGTCACCGACGAACTGAGCACCATGGAGGGCAAGTAAATGGCGACCACGCCTGCTGCTGAACCGAAAACGAACCATATTGGCTTGACCGTGATTGACTACAAGGGCGGCAAGACCACCTTGTGCGCGGGCTGCGGCCACAACGCGATCTCCGAGCGCATCATCGAAGCCATGTATGACATGGGCGTGCAACCGGAGCGGGTTGCGAAGCTGAGTGGGATCGGGTGCTCGTCGAAGAGTCCGGCTTACTTTATGAACCGTTCGCACAGCTTTAACTCGGTGCACGGCCGTATGCCGTCAGTCGCCACGGGAGCGATGCTGGCCAATCGCAATCTGATTGCGCTGGGCGTGAGCGGCGACGGCGACACCGCATCGATCGGCATCGGCCAGTTTGTTCACCTCATGCGCCGCAATCTTCCCATCATTTACATCATTGAGGACAACGGCGTCTACGGCCTGACCAAGGGCCAGTTCTCGGCCACCGCCGATCTGGGATCGAAGCTGAAGTCTGGTGTGATCAACGATCTGCCGCCGATCGATACCTGCGCGCTGGCTATTGAACTGGGCGCGACGTTCGTCGGGCGGTCGTTCTCCGGCGACAAGCGGCAGCTGAGCACCATGCTGAAGGCGGCCATCGCCCACCATGGCACCGTGATGCTCGATGTGGTCTCGCCGTGCGTGACATTCAACGATCATGAGGGTTCGACGAAGTCCTACAAGTACGTGAAGGATCACGATGAGACCTTGCAGGAGATGAGCTTCGTTCCTTACTTCGAAGAGATTGACGTGGAGTACGATCCAGGGACGACCGTCAACGTCACCATGCACGATGGTTCCCACCTGCAACTGCGCAAGCTCGAAGAAGATTACGATCCGACCAACCGGATCCAGGCCATTACGCGCCTGACCGAAGCGCATGAAAAAGGCGAAGTGCTGACGGGACTGTTTTACGTGAACACTAAGTCGCCCAGCTTTCTGGATATGCTGAACATGGTCGATCAGCCGCTGGCCACCTTGCCGGAATCGCTGACGCGGCCGGGCAGGGAAGCGCTGGAAGCAGCGATGGAAGAATTGCGGTAAGAACGGCTTTAGCTCCGAGCGTAGAGTACAGCAGGAATGACAAGGGGATTTGCTGAAGCCCGATTACCGAAGCCCGAAACCCAGTCTATTTTGGCGCGGTCGAGCTTCCTGGCTGCAGCCCGAGGCCGGAGCCGTAATACTCGGCCAGCGCCCGTCTTTCTTCCTCGGTTAGCAGCGCCGCAATCGTCCGCATGGGCATATTGATGTCATTTGCCCGAGTCCCCCTCGCGAACTCTTCGAGCTGTTTCAAAACGTAATCACCATTCTGTGTCGCCAGTGACGGTACTCCGGGACGATAGGCGACGGGGCCATGGCAAGCCTGGCAGGGCGGGATGCCGCGTTCGCCGTCTCCAAACGAAACCAGAGGCAGTGCAACGGCGGCTCGTGCGGGATCAGGACGGGACTGCGGAAAGACCCGGTTGTCCTGCGGGTCGGTGAAGATGGGCAGCTTCGCGAAGTAGGCCACTACGTCAGCCTCGTCGCGCGGCGAGAGCGACGCTGCGATCGGATCCATGGTGTGGGACAGGCGTTTGTGGGTTCGGAAATCTTCCAACTGCTTCCAGATTGCAAGCTTGTCCAGGCCCGCCAGGTTAGGCGTTGAAGTGCGGTCGCTGAAGCCTTCGGAGCCATGGCAATGGTCGCAGCGCTTGGCGAGGAGCAATCCCCGAAAGGCATCTCCGGAAGAAGCGGCAGCTTTCGTCTCGATGGTCCAAGCCACGTAGGAAGGGATGTGATCGGGAGGGTGGTCACCTGCCTGGAGCAGCAGCGCACTCGTTGCCAACACGAAGAGTATAGCCAGCGCAAGAGTTGTCGCAGCAGTTAAGCGCAGAAGCGTTGTAGAGGAAGCGCCGGGTCGTTTATTGCGCTGCACAGTTTCCTCTTTCTTGAGGCCGCAAAGCAGGGAACTGATCGCGGACTACGACTTTCAATTCGGAACGCATGGCGTAGTGTCCCGCGCCGCAGAATTCGCGGCAGACCGTCTTGTAATCGCCGGCGCGAGGAAACTGCAGTTGAGCCTCGCTGATTGTGCCGGGGAGGACCTTCACGGCATAGTCGGTGCTACCGAAAGTAAGCGAATGGACCGCATCGGCGCTGGTGATGCGAAGATGAACTGGCACTCCGGCTGGAACCAGAATGCAATGCGGGATGAACAGGTATTGCTGCGCAATCATGCGCACCGTAACCGAGCCATCGGCTTCTTGCTCGGTTCCAAGATTGTTCTCGACGAACTCTCCCGCCAGGTGAAGCGAGAGTGGATCGATGGACGAGCCCTTCAGAAAGCGCAGCAGGGGGACATCGATCTGATAGTAGCGGGTGGCGGGAATCAGGCAGAGAATCAACGCTGTGAGCAAGAACGTTCTTAGCTTCCGCCAATTCACAGGTCGCCCGATCCCGGTCGATTATACAGAGGACGGAGCCCGCATCGTCATTGGATTAGCGGCGCGGGTGGAAGCTGCGGTTTTTCTAAGCCAGACGTGGGCGGACTAGCGGGATTCTCCGAGTTCCGTCAACACCGCGCTGCAGCGCTCGCAGACCGTGGGATAGGTCTTGTCCTCGCCGACGTGAGTCGAGTAATTCCAGCAGCGTTCGCACTTGGCACCGTCGGCTTTCTTCACTTCGACGTGGACCTGCCCGGTGCCGTTGCCGGAGCCCTGGATAAGCGTCACTGCGGAGACGATGAACAGATAGCGAAGTTGTCTCCGCGTAGCGTGTCAGCACGGAATAGACAGGATCCGACGCAGTGAGAATCGACCTGGGCCTCGAGGCCGGTGCCGATCAGTTTGTGGTTGCGGGCTTCTTCGAGCGCCTTTAGAACTTCGTCGCGCACGGAGCGGAGCGTCGTCCAATCCTGGCTGGTCTTCTCATCGCAGGACTTTGCGGCGTCGCCCAGAATCTCCGCCGCGGAAGGGAACAACGCGAGAGTGCACGCTTTCGCTGCGTCCCGCAGTCTTCGGCAAATAATCCCAGACTTCTTCCGACGTAAAACTCATGATGGGGGCGAGCAGCCGCACCAGCGCTTCTCCGATGCGCCAGATCGCAGTCTGCGCGCTGCGGCGCGCGTGCGACTTGGGCGCGGAGATATAAAGCCGGTCTTTGAGCACATCGAAGTAGAAGGCGCTCAGGTCGACGATGCAGAAGTGATTCAGCCGGTGATAGATTTTGTGGAACGCGAACTCGTCGTACGAGATGCGCACATCGGCGGCAAAGGCCTGGGTCTGGCACAGCATGTACTGGTCGAGAGATTCCATACTCTCGAAAGGAACCGCATCAGCCTGCGGATCGAAGTCCCCGAGATTGCCCAAAATGTAGCGGAAAGTGTTGCGAATCTTGCGGTAATTTTCCGCGACCGTCAGCATGAGCCGCTCAGAGCCGACCACATCTTCGCGGAAGTCGACAGAGGCTACCCAGAGACGCACAACTTCTCCGCCGAGTCGGTCGGCGATATCGACCGGATCCACATCGTTGCCGCGGGATTTCGACATGGCCTGCCCTTTTTCGTCGAGCGTCCATCCCGGCGTGACTACGCCTTTGTAAGGAGGCGTTCCGTGTGTGCCCATGGCGCACAGCAGCGACGACTGGAACCACCCGCGGTATTGGTCGCCGCCTTCGAGATAAAGATCAGACGGCCACGGATAGCTGGGCTCATCGGCGACGAGCGCGAGATAGCTCGCGCCGGATTCCAGCCACACGTCGAAGATGTCGGTTTCCTTCTCGAACTTGGTGCCGGCGCAGTGCGGGCACTTCGTGCCTGCCGCAAGAATCGTGTCCGACTCCGCTGTAAACCAGGCATCGGCGCCCGAGCGGGCGAATAGTTCAACCACTTTGCGATTGGTGGCCGGGTCGTTGAGCGGCTTGCCGCAACTCTCGCAGAGAAAAACAGCGATGGGGACGCCCCACACGCGCTGCCGCGAGATGCACCAGTCGGGACGTGTGGCGATCATGTTCGAGAGCCGCTCTTCGCCCCACGCGGGATCCCATTTCACACGCTTGATTTCGTCGAGGGTGCGCGTGCGCAGTGTGTCGTCCTTTGACTTGCCGCCCGGCATGGGCGTTTCCATCGAGATGAACCACTGCTCAGTGGCCCGGAAGATCAGAGGATTGTGGCAGCGCCAGCAGTGCGGGTAGGAGTGCTCGGTCTTTTCCGCATGCAGCAGCGCGCCTCGGCTCTTGAGCAGGTCGATGATTGGCTGATTCGCTTCCCAGACGCGCTTGCCGGTGTATTCCGGCAGGCCGTTGCGCAGGATGCCTTTCTCGTCGACGTTGCTGGTGGCGTCAAGACCATATTTAACGCCGGTGAGGAAATCCTCCGCGCCATGCGAGGGCGCGGTGTGGACCACGCCGGTCCCAGTGTCCATGGTGACGTACTCGGCGAGCACGCCGAGAATTTTGCGGTCGAGGAAAGGATGCTGAAAGTTCAAATACTCCAGCTTGCGGCCCGGAAAATGCGCGAGTTCGCGCGGATCGGCGAGGTTGCACTTTTCCACTACATCCTTCGCCACCTTCGCCGCAACGACGTAGACATCGCCGCCGGATACCAAGGCGACATATTCCTCATCCGGATGAAAAGCGACGGCCATGGACGCGGGAAGAGTCCACGGGGTAGTTGTCCAGATAATCGTTGAAACTTTTTTCCCAGCCAGCGCTGCATCGATTTTCACCGGGTCGTCGAGCAACGCATACTTCACCCAAACCGTGGGGCTGGTGTGGTTCTCGTACTCGACTTCGGCTTCGGCGAGCGCGGTTTCGTCGTGCATGCACCAGTAGACGGCGCGCAGGCCTTTGTAAACGAAGCCGTTCTCATAGAAGGAGAAGAAAGTCGAGAGCACGACCGACTCGTATTGCGGGTTCATCGTGGCATAAGGCCGGTCAAAGCGGCCGAAGACGCCGATGCGTTTGAACTGCAAGCGCTGCAGGTCGAGAAACTTCTGGGCATACTTGCGGCATTCCGCGCGCACATCCGCGGGACGCATCTGCAGTTTCTTGCCCCCGAGTTCCTTGTCCACCTTGATCTCAATCGGCAGGCCGTGGCAATCCCAGCCGGGCACGTAAGGCGCGTCGAATCCCGCCATCGTCTTCGATTTGACGATAAAGTCCTTGAGGCACTTGTTCAGCGCCGTGCCCATGTGGATAGGGCCGCTGGTGTAAGGCGGACCATCGTGCAGAATGTAGGTGGGCGCGCCTCTACGGGCCTGCCGGATGCGGTCGTAGAGGTGCATCTCCTCCCAGCGGGCCAGTATTTTGGGCTCGTTCTGAGGCAGGTTGGCCTTCATGGGGAAGGCAGTCTTAGGCAGGTTAATGGTGGCTTTCAGTTCGAGCGGCACCCGGTTGACTTCTCCCAAATGATTGAATCTTTTCATTATAGGGAGAGGCGCTGTGAACGTCTACGCAGCCAGAACCGGGGAGCATAGCAGCCAAGAAGGGCATGCCCCACGGAAACTTGAAATACACTGCGTAAACGGTCGCGAAAGGGGTACAATTTTAGTAGAAGCTTGCGCTACCAGTCCCAAGGTTCGGGAGGTTGATCCGCTCGCGGGGCGCGGTTAACTTGATTCTGGAGGCTAGACAAGAATCACTGAAGAATAATAAAGAGGCAACTTGTTGGAAAGACTGCTCATCTGTGTAAACGTGGCGTCGCCAAAGGGATAGCCTTTCAGTCCTCCGTGCGGGAGAACGAACCGGGGAATAATGGCATCAACAGAAGTCAATCCGAACATCAATCCTAATCCCGGCAGTGAGCCGGAGCTTCACCTTCTGCTCGCTCCCGACACGTTTGAGCCGCTATGGAAATCGCTTTTCCGCGGCCTTGACGAATTCTTTTTTCCCAAGAAACTTCCCCCGCTCAAGCTGGAATCAAAGCCCGTTCCGGTGAAGGATATCTGGGGCTTCTACAACTACAAGAAGAATGGGGCGCTGGGCTCGACGGTTGCACACGTGATCGTGATCGGATTGATCATCGGGGGCACGATTCTAGGTCGGCGGATGGTCACCAGAGTCGAGGCCAAACAACCGCAGGTCGAAACCAAACTGATTGACCCCGGCGACTATGAACTGAAGCCCGCGAAGACTCAGGCTGGTGGCGGTGGCGGCGGTGGGGATCGGGATGTGCTGCAGGCCTCCAAGGGGCGTTTGCCGAAGTTCTCCATGCAGCAGATCACGCCTCCGGCAGCGGTGATCCGGAATCTAAACCCCAAGTTGGCGGTTGAGCCCACGGTGATTGTGCCGCCAGATATCAAGGTGGCGCAGCTCAACATGCCAAACCTTGGAGACCCCAAATCCTCGGCGGTCATTCCGTCGAACGGGACGGGTTCTGGCGCTGGTATTGGTTCCGGCTCCGGGGGTGGCGTCGGCTCGGGCACTGGAGCGGGCGTGGGACCGGGTACGGGCGGGGGCATGGGCGGCGGTGTTTTTCGCATTGGCAAGGGCGTGACTCCACCGCGCGTCGTTTATCAAACCGATCCTGAGTTTTCTGAAGAAGCGCGAAAAGCGAAGTATCAGGGGACCTGCGTTCTGGGCCTGGTAGTGGACGCCAACGGACGTCCGACGGCGATCCGCGTGCTTAGCGCGCTCGGCATGGGCCTCGACGAGAAGGCCATCGAGTCGGTCAAGAACTGGAAATTCGAACCGGGCAAGAAGGACGGGCACGATGTGGCGGTGGAAATTGCCGTAGAAGTTGACTTCCACTTGTACTGAGACACTCGGTTCTCAGCATTCATATCCAGGTAAGAACCTTACTCCTTACGAAGCACTGCAAAGTGCAGCAGCACCCGTTGTCTAAACCCCAGCCGTTCATACAGCTCGATCGCCCGCACATTATCTTCCCGGACATGCAGAAGGGGTGTCTCCCCGCGACTGCGGATGCGCTTCAACACTTCGTTCGTCAGAATGCGGGCGTAGCCGTGTCCAGTGTGTTCTGGGTGCGTGCAGACTGCGCTCACTTCGGTGTAACCAGGAACCTTTAACCGCTCGCCGGCCATGGCGACAAGTTTTCCGTTGCGGCGAATTCCCAGGTAGGTGCCCAATTCGTGAGTGCGCTTGTTGAAGGGACCGGGCTTGGTGAGTGCTGTAAGCTCCATCATATCGGGCGAGTCGGCGGCGCCAAGTTCGACGATCTCCGGATCTGGCTTATGTGGGGACAGCCGCCCCCAGCTGTCCGCCGAGTGCAGCCCGGGGTGGGAGGCCTGTAACTGCGCGTTGGCTCCCTCGTACACCATTTCCGGCATAGGCGCGCCAGCGACAAAGCTCCAGCCGGGCCGCGCCTGGTAGGGCATCTCCAGGAACAAGCCGATAGTTCCTCGGCTGCCCAACAATCCCGCAAGCGACTCATACCCTTCCGTTGTGGGCTCACGAAAAGCGGCCAGAGGCGAGACCTCCGGCACAAACCTGCGGGCCTGGTTAAAGGATTCGGCGAACTCGGCCTGCCGCGTGGTCAGTGCCTTCCAGATGACGTTGTCAAGGGCATGCATGCGTTGTAATCGAGCCACTTTGTTATTTGAGTGAATCGAGGACCGCAGAGACACAGTAATTCTGCAGTGCAGTTGCGTGCTATCCGAAACTTGCGCGCAAAATGCTGTGCGTAAGAACTGAATTTCGCAAGTCTGGGGGCGGTGCTTTCACTCCTTCAAGTCCACGTGCTGTACGTTTTCGATGGGATGGCCGAGGAAGCGCTCGCCCAGGCGCCGGAATTTCTCGACTGAGTCTGTGGCAAAGAACTTGAGACGCGGCAGGGCCCGCCGTTCCTCGCGGACTGCCGGTGTGGTCGGCAAGAGCGCCTGCAAGTGAGACGCGACGGCGCGGGCTGTGGATTCGGCGGAGTCGACAATATTCACATGCGACGGCGCCACGCGATGCAGCAGCGTCTTGAGCAGCGGATAGTGAGTACAGCCGAGCACGAGAACGTCCGCATCGCCGAAACCGTCGGCAAAGGCCTCACCCACGTAAATACGGGCAACCTGCTCAGTGACGGGGTGCTCGACCCATCCTTCTTCGACCAGCGGGACCAGCAGCGGGCAAGCCTTCTCGCGCGCATCAAGGCCCCGAGCCTCAAGTGCTTTCCGGTAGGCGTGGCTGCTGACCGTGGCCTCGGTCCCGATAACGACGACTTTCTGATTCTTGCTGACGGAAGCGGCGGCCTCAGCCGCCGGGCTCTACTACGCCGACGACTGGTACGTGCGCCGCGGCTGTGATGCGGTCGAGAGCGAGTGCGGTTGCGGTGTTGCAGGCGATCACCAGCAACTCGGCACCCTGGGCTTCGAGGTAATGGGCAGCCTCAACGGCATAACGCGCCACCGTTTCAACTGACTTGGAGCCGTAGGGAAGGCGGGCAGTATCGCCGAAGTAGAGGTAGTCGGCGTCTGGGATGAGTTCAAGTAAAGCTTTAAGAACCGTAAGGCCGCCGAAGCCGGAATCGAATACGCCGATGGTAGGACGCCGATGGGTCACGCTAGGCTAGTCCCAGGTTCCTCAACTGGTTAGGGGCTAGGGAAACAGGAATTAGAGCGCTCTGCCCGGCTCGAAGTTTCGCGATCTGCAGGTCAACTGAATGTTTGTCCATGCGCACACCTTCTTCCAGGAACTGGCGCACTTCCTCGATCGTCTTGCGTAGCGGAGGTGCCGGTGGGCGTAGGCCAGATCGCGGAGTGTACATTACGGAGTAATACTCATGTGGGTCTGGACGTGAGTGATCGACCTTCACGATGAAGATCGACCCACCGTACACATAAGCATCCTCAACAAAGTTTCCTGCAATCTGCTCATTGACAACCCTAAAGGCCTCTTGCGGCACGGCCCTGCTTTCCTTTTCCAATGACTTCAACACCTGGTCGTTCGGGCTCTTCAGAAAAATCCTCCTGAGCGGAACATCATCGAACACTCCCTCCTTCTGTAATGCTTTGTTAACCTCGCCATAGGCGGCAAGGGGCCCCTTGGAGTCGACAAGAGGAGTCGCAACTATAAGCTGCCATTCCTGGAGCTGTGGAATAAATGCCCAAAGGTATATGGTGACGGGTATCGCAGCTCGTGTTAGAGCGGCGACAATTCGCCGACCAATTTCAATGTCACTACCTACCAACGCTGTCGTAGCCATTGCATCACTCCATTGCTGCCTGCAACTGCCCGGTACAGGTCTCTGGCGTTCAAGCCGCCCGTGGCGTATCTGCTCTTAATATCCCAATCCTTCACTACGTCCCACTTGCTTCTGAAAGGAATGTTACTCCTTATCTCCGCTTCCAGCGCCGGTTGGAGTTTCGCCGCGCCTATTAGTTTAGTCAGAGTATGAGTGTAGATGTCCTTCAGTGCGGTCTGGTTAGGCGGGAAATCGTGCCGCCTTGTGTTCTTGGCAATGCAGGCCTTCACAGCACATTCAACCGCCAAGCCCGTTAAGTAATATGCGCCCTCGAAGTTCCCGCTTTTGATGAGCGCGCGGGCATCCCTTAGTCGCATTCTCGCGAGGCGTTGAAAGTCACGACGATTCTCAGCCATAACGAAATCACCGCGTCGACTCTGTAGACGAATTTAGCGCAAGATCCAAGGGCGGCCGGTTTGCACAGCACGCCCCCGGCGGGATCGGCGCCCCATGCGGGCAGGTACGCGGGTGCCCGAGAAAAGTACAAATTTTGTCGGTTGCTTCAGGCGAGAGGATGTGCTCGAACTTGCAGGCCTGCTGCTCGATCTCCGATTCGCTGTCCATGGCGAGGCTGTCGGTAAAGAGACGTTCGGCCAGGCGGTGACGCCGGATGATGCTGCCGGCGCGTTCGCGGCCGCGCGGGGTGAGTTCCACGATCAAGGTGCCATCGCCAATCGACGCCGCCACGGGCTTGAGCGCATCGTGGCAGGGATTCACAAACGGTTTGTGATCGTGGGGATGCGGCGGATGTGGCGCGGAAACCACCAGCCCCATCTGAATCATCTTCTCGATCGCCAGGCTGACCGGCAGCGCGCCGTGGACCTCCATGCGCTCGACTTCGGCAATCTCGCGGTGCTCGGCCAGCACCCAGAGTTCTTCGAGCACTTCGTCGAACTGCTCTTCGTCGGCCATGGCAAATACTTCCTGCGACTCGATCTTGCCGTGGTGGAATTCGATGCGCCGGTCGGCGAGCCGCGCTACGACCGGATCGTGCGTGACCATCACGATGGTCCGCCCCTGCTGATGAAACTCGCGCAGCAGCCGCAGCACGATCTCTTCGTTTTGCGCGTCGAGATTGCCGGTAGGTTCGTCGGCAAGAATAATCTTCGGATCATTGATCAAGGCCCGGGCGATGCAGACGCGCTGCTGTTCGCCTCCCGAAAGTTGCGATGGCAGGTGGCGCGCGCGGTCGCCCAGGCCGACGCGGGTCAAAGCTTCAATCGCCTCTTTTTCATCGGTCATGCTGTGAAAGTACTGCGCCAGCATGACGTTCTCGACCGCGGTAAGAAACGGAATCAGGTGAAACTGTTGGAAGATGAATCCAATCTTCTCCGCGCGTACTCGATTCAATTCGGCAGCGGCGATTCCGGCAACGTTCTGTCCGTCGAGCCAGATTTCACCGGATGTGGGGCGGTCGAGGCAGCCGATCAGATTCACCAGCGTCGACTTACCCGACCCGGACGGGCCCATGATGGAAAGCCATTCCCCTTGCGCCACGTGCAGGGAGATGTGGTCGAGCGCACGAATGGCGTCACCCTTACTCTCCTTGCCGCTTGCGCTTTCCTGTCCTGCTCCTTGCGAGGGGTAGAGCTTGGTGACGTTGTTGATCTGAATCATTTCACTCTCCCCTCAGGATGACCGCGGGCTGCACCCGCCGCAACAGCGAAATCGGGAGGATCGCCGAAAGCAGCGTCACCACTATGCTACCAGCCAGAACAAAGGGTAGGACACTGAAACGCGGAACCACGGGAGCATGGAAGTTAACCCGGCCAATCCAGGCAGCGATGCCGATGCCCAGAAGGAATCCGATCACGGCTCCGGTCGCGCCCAGTGCCGCGGCTTCGGCGGCGAAAAATCCATTGAGCAATCGGTCGGACGCGCCCAGCGCCTTCATGATGGCGAAATCGCGCCGTCGGTCGAACACCCATCCCATCAGCGTCGAAAGCACGCACAGAGCCGCCGTCAAAATAATGAGCACCGCGGCGGCCAGCAGCGTGGCGCGTGTCTTGCCCAGCACGCGGGCTTCACCTTCCATGATCTGCCGCACCGGACGAACTTCTGCGCCCGGGATCGCCTGCTCAAGCTGGTGCATGATGGCCGTGATCTCTTCCGGCGATCCCGTCGCGGCCACCTCGATCGTCGAGGGCTGAACTCCCGTCCAGGAAACGAAATCCGGCAGCCCAAGATACACGCGGCTGTCTTCGGCGGCACCGGTCTGCACCGTTCCGCCCGGCGCGAGCTGAATGGTGTGTCCCTGAAAGCTAAGATCGAAGGGCTGGTGTTTCGGCGAGACTACAGAAACGGCGCGCACTCCGATCAGCGCCTGCTGCGGCGCTGAGGGCCAGCTGCTCACCGACCACCAGCGGTCGAGTCGCTTGACGCGATCGAAATCTGTGCCGGCCACAACCACCGGCTGACCGTCGCTAGTCCGCGCCACTACCAGCGCGAAGGGCGCAACCACGCCACGTCCGCGAGAGCTCGATTCCACGTGCGCAAGAGCGTCGGGCGGAAGAGAAGCGCCGTCCTTGTCCACAAGAATAATATTTGCGCCATAATTCCGGAACTCGCGCCGCAGCTTGGCCTGCACATCGACATAAAGATTCAACATCGCCGTTGCGACCGCAGCCGCGACAACCATGGCGAACAGAGCGGAAGCAGCGCGTCCGCGGCGGAGCACGGCCGCGCGCACCAGCATGCGCAGAAACATAGACGTATGCGGAGACTGCGCGCGGCCGGCGGCTACTGTCTGCGAGCTAGCGTTCACAGTTCACCTCGCAGGGCGAACACCGGATCGAGGCGAACCGCGTTACGAATGGCGGCGGCGCTTCCCGCAAAAGTAACGATCACTGCGATCGCAAGGATCACGGGCAAGAGCACAGGCGTAATAGCGATCTCCGAATTGAAGATAGAGCGGCCGATCTGCCGCGCCAGCAACCCACCGGCGGCGAAGCCCACGAGGCCGCCGATCAAAGCGAGCAGTGTAGCCTCGGCAAAGAAGATGGACGCGACCGCGAATCCTCCCGCCCCCAGAGCCTTCATCAGACCTACCTCAGCGCGACGCTCAAAGATCGCGGTTGCCATCGCCGCAGAGACTGCCAACGCCGAAGCAAACAGCGCCGCCAGCGTTACCAGGAAGATCAGACCTTCGATCCGCGTGAGCACAGCGCCTTCATTCTGCGCGACCTGGCGAATCTGCTCGGCATGCGAATGGGGAATCGCCTCCTGCAACTGAAATGCAATCGATTGCGGATAAGGCGAGCAATACCACCGATCATAAATAGGTCCCGACATGCTCTTCGGATCGCGGCGGGCGAACGCATCTTCAGGCTTGGTAAGGGCGCTGACGTAGACGCGGCGAACCGCGCCCGGTTTGCCGATAATCTGCTGCGCCACCGCGATCGGCGCAACGACCTGATCGTCCTCGCTGCCGCCGGCGGAGAGAATTCCGCTGACATGCAACTGCCGTCCGGAAAGCGTAAGGTCATCGCCAGGTTTGCTCGAAAGCCGCGCCGCCAGCCGTTCTCCAAGCAGAACATCGCGAGAGCCATCATCCGGCCACGCTCCGGAAACCTTCCACCAGGAGTAGACAGACCGCACGCCCGTAATGAACTCTTCTTTCCCAAACGACACCCGGCTGGCGAAGTAGGTCCCCAGCAAGGTGAGATTTTCCGTCTTACCATCGCGCTTGAGAGTAACGTTCACCGGCAGCACGGGCGCAAAGCCGGTGATGTTGTTGTGCCAGAAAGTTCCTTTGATCTTGGGCAGGTCCGCCTCGTTCAGGAAAGCGCCGTCGCTGGGCGGCTTCAGGTTGACGCCGCCAATTTCCACGTCCAGCGTGTCTTCCTGAGGAGTCACAAGAATGTTGGCGCCGATGGTGCGCAACTCGCGATTGATCTTGTCGCCAATGTCCGTGGCGACCGCAATCATCGCCGTTGCCACAGTAACGCCCAAGGCTATGGCCGAGCCGGCCAGCAATTTGCGCCGCTTCTGGCGGCGGAAGGATTCGTAGACGAGGCGGACGAACATCGCTTACTGTTTCTCGAACATGCGGCTGCCGGCTGCGATGTCCGCCTCCTGAATAATCACGGAGTCGGCGGTCTGCGTGGCCTTGAGAGGAATCGGATTGCAGCCGCCCGCCGTGCCCACCGACTGCGGATTGATCGGTGCAGCGCAGTTCTTGCAAACCACTCCGTTGGCTGACTTGTAGAAGCCGACGGATCCGCAGATTTCGCAGGCATCCAACACGGTGGCGACCTTGCCATCTGGTTTCTGATAAAGCCAGAAGCGAATTGCAACGCCGTTCTCCTGCGCCTGAAAGCGGTGCAAGTCGCCATCGGAAACCTGGGCCAACGGAATCTTGACCTGACCGTTCGTGAAAGTAACGTCGGTGGCGGGCGACAGCGCGCTCACGCTCTTGGTGTAAATAAATTCAGCCGTTACCAGCGCGATGAAGACGAAGGAGAAGCCGTAGACCGAAGCCATCCACAAGCGCTCTTTGCGAGCCGTCCAGGCCGCTTTGCGGCGCTCAGCCGCCGTTGCCGACTCCAGCACAGGCTCGCGCCGCTTGGCATCGAACAACACCATCAGCGCAGCCAGTGCGAAAATCGTGACGAAGAAGAAAAGATCGTTGCGCACGATCGGCCCAATGATGGCCATTTCGCGCTTCGAGGAAGGAATCACACCGCTCTCCGAGAGTTCATGCAGCCCGGAGACCACCAACTGCAACGCCACCAGAAACAGGATCGCCGTCGTAACCCGGAAGAATTTCTGCAGGTTGATCCGCACGCTGCCCTTCACGAACATCACCCCGAAAGCAATCGAAGCCAGCACCCCCAACAGCGTCCCCAGAAAGCTCATCAACTCAGTGGAGTTCAAAGACACGGCGGAAAGAATCAGCACGGTCTCCGCGCCTTCGCGCAGCACCATCAGGAACACAAAGAAGAACAGGCCGATCCATGCGTCGTTGCCCGCCAGCAACCCGACTTTGCCTTCAATCTGGCCCTTCAGCTTGCGCCCCGTCCTCATCATGAAAATCACCATGGTGATGACGAAGAAGGCGGCGACCAGCATGATCCAGCCTTCGAACGCGTCTTCGTTCCAGTTCAGCCGCGAAATCACCACCGCGATTCCAATGCTCCCCACGAAAGCCGCACCTAGAGCCGCATATACGGTCTTGCGCAGATCGGTCCGGCCAATCTTGGCGAGATAGGCCAGCGTGATCCCGACGATCAGGGCGGCCTCGACCCCCTCGCGCAGCGTAATGATGAAAGCCTGAAGCATTTTATGAGCGACCCGGGTTGCTGAAAACGATACTGAAAACGATACTGAAAACGATCTTGAAAATGAATTTCAATTTCAACTTCAAGGATATGCCGCGAGCGCCGGGGGCGTCAATCCGCTATGTCACAAACGTGCCTGATCGGCATCACACGGGGAATTCTGGGATTAAACGGACGAGGTGCCCCATCACGGGATGCGATAATCAGACCCGACAGCTATCCCTCTGTTCAGGACCGCGTCTAAATCTATAGGCTTTTGACCCCGATACTCCCGGAGCACTTTCATGAAAACAACACGCCGTAATCCAATCCTGGCGCATGCCCTTGCCTGCGCCGTAATCCTGTTTCCGCTGTTCGCCGCCCGTGCCGCAGCTCCGGCAAAAGCCAACTCGGCAAGTGACGATCAGGCAAAGTCCGCCCCGCCGTCAGGACCGGCCGTCAACCTGTCTTACATGGAACCCACGGTGCGGCCGGGGGACGACTTTTACCAGTACGCCAACGGCGCATGGCTTAAGCACACCGAGATTCCCGCCGACCGCGGAGGAACCACGCCCGCCCTGCCGGTTGTCGATGAAACCAACAAGCGGGTTGCCGATCTGATCACCGAAGCCGCCAAGAGTGGGTCAGCTGGCAGTGAGAAGGCCCGCAAGATCGCCGATCTCTACAACTCCTTCATGGATGAGGCCGGCATCGAAGCCAAAGGCCTGAAGCCCTTGCAGCCGCATCTGGCGGCCATTGCCGCGATCCACGATAAACGCGAACTGGCGCGCGCGCTCGGCGAGACTCTCCGCGCCGACGTGGACGCGCTCAATAACACAAACTTCGATACGCCGAATCTTTTCGGACTCTGGGTTGCCCCCGGCTTCAACGAAGTCGAGCACTATACCGCATACCTGATGCAGGGCGGTCTCCGGCTGCCGGACCGCGAATACTATCTCTCCTCCAGCGCCGCCATGAAGGATATCCGCAGCAAGTATGAGGCGCACATTGCGGCCATGCTAAAGCTCGCCGGATTCAATGACACCGAAGCTCGTGCAACTCGCATCGTCGAACTGCAACGTGCCATCGCCGAAAAACACATCAGCCTGGCCGAGAACGACGACATCCATAAGGCCAACAACACGTGGACTCAGGCCGACCTCGCGGCGAAGGCCCCCGGCCTCGACTGGGCCGAGTATTTCCGCGGCGCTGGCCTCACAAAGCAGCAGAGTTTCATAGTCTGGCAGCCCATCGCGTTTACTGGAGAATCCGCCTTGGTCGCCTCCGCTGCTCTCAACACCTGGAAGGACTGGCTGGCTTATCACCTTATTGAATCCCAGGCCATTGCCTTGCCCAAGGCCTTTAGCGACGAACGGTTCGCCTTCTACGGGAAGGTTCTATCCGGCGTTCCCCAAGAGCGGGCGCGCTGGAAGCGGGGCGTCGACCTGGTGAGCGGCTTTCTGGGCGATGACATTGGCCAACTCTACGCCCAACGTTACTTCCCGCCCGAATCCAAAGCCGAGGTAGAAGCCATGGTGGTCAACATCAAGGCAGCCTTCCGCAAGAGAATTGACGCCTTGGCATGGATGGATCCCGCCACCAAGGCCGAGGCCCAGGCCAAGCTCGACACTCTTTACGTGGGCGTCGGCTACGGTGAAAGTTGGCACGACTACTCGAACTTTGAAGTGAAAGCCGACGACCTCTTCGGAAATCTGTGGCGCGGCCGCCTCGCCGACTATCACCGCGAGGTGGCGCGGCTCGGCGCTCCCATTGACCGCAAAGAGTGGTCCATGTCGCCGCAGACCATCAATGCGGTGAACTTGCCTCTGCAAAACGCGCTGAACTTTCCCGCCGGCATTCTGCAGCCGCCATTCTTCGATCCCAAGGCCCCGGCCGCGGCCAACTACGGTTCCATCGGAGCCGTCATCGGCCACGAGATCAGCCACACCTTCGACAATGAAGGCAGCGCGTTTGACTCCAAAGGCCGCGTACGCAATTGGTGGACGCCGGAAGATCTGGCGCACTTTGAAACCGCCACCGCAAAACTGGCCGCGCTGTACGACACTTACAAACCCTTCCCCGACCTTGCCCTGAACGGCAAGCAGACGCTGGGGGAGAACATCGCCGACCTTGGCGGACTGGCCGCCTCCTACGATGCGTACAAGTTTTCACTGGCGGGCCAGCCTGCCCCGGTGTACGACGGACTGTCTGGCGATCAGCAATTCTTTCTTGCCTTCGCTCAAGCCTGGGCAGAAAAGGATCGCGACGCAGCGCTCCGTCAACAGGTGCTGACCGACGGCCACTCCCCCGGCCAATACCGCGCCCTCGAGGTCCGTAACCTCGACCCCTGGTACGCCGCGTTCGAGGTGAAGCCCGGAGAGAGACAATATCTAGCGCCAGAGGATCGTGTGCGTATCTGGTGAAGTGGGAAATGTTGATGCGGGCGCCCGTCCTCGTCTCGCCGCACTTTGGCGAGACAGGGCCTGCCAGGAGCAAAGCCAAGAGGGCGGGGACTTTGACTTCGCATTCAAGTCCCCGACACTCATAACCGATTCAAGAACGCCTCCGCCTGCCCGAATTGTGGAAACAATTGCTCCTCGGCAGGGAGTTCCGCCGTGGGAACGCAGGAGTCGCACCTTCGTTGACTTGTCCCATTCCTAGTCCTAAGATTCAACCCGATGATCGGCCAGACCATCTCACACTATCGCATCGTCGAGAAGCTCGGCGGGGGCGGGATGGGGGTCGTGTATAAGGCCGAAGACACACGGCTGCACCGCTTTGTCGCGCTGAAATTCCTTCCGGAAGAAGTATCCCAAGATCCGCATGCGCTGGCCCGGTTTCGGCGCGAGGCGCAGGCGGCGTTGGCACTCAACCATCCCTACATTTGCACGATCTATGACATCGGCGAAGAAGATGGCAAGACATTCATCGCCATGGAATTATTGCAAGGGATGACCCTGAGGCATCGTATTGCCGCCGGCCCGCTGCAGACCGAAGAACTGCTGACCCTGGGAATGGAAATCGCCGATGCGCTGGATGCAGCGCACAAGCAGGGCATTGTTCACCGGGATATCAAGCCGGCGAACATTTTCATTACAAAGCGCGGGGACGCCAAGGTTCTGGATTTTGGATTAGCCAAGGTGACCACCGGCGCCGGAGTGGCGGAAGCGGGCGCTCCCACGCAATCGGCAGTTCCAGAGGAGTTGCTGACCAGTCCCGGCTCAGCGGTGGGAACGATTGCCTATATGTCGCCGGAACAGGCGATGGGCAAGGAGGTGGACGCTCGCACAGATCTTTTCTCGTTTGGCGCCGTGCTCTACGAAATGGCCACGGGACAGCTGGCTTTTCGGGGCGAGACCACGGCAGTCATCTTCCGTGCAATTCTGGATCGGGAGCCGTCGCCTCCCTCGCGCCTGAACCCTGATTTGCCGCCGGACCTAGAACGAATCATCAGTTGGCTTCTCGAGAAAGATCCTGAGCTGCGCTATCAGAGCGCGGCGGACGTGCGCAGCGAACTCAAGCGGCTGTTGAAAAGCACAACCTCCGGCCGGGCAGCGGTCGCAGAAGTGGCCGAGGTGGGAGCGGAACCGGCCAAAGCCTCGAGCTCGAAAGCGAGAGCCGTACCGGCCGCTGAACCGAAACGCCGGCGATGGTTGCTTGTCGGCGGCACCATCACCGCCTCGGTTGTCATCGCTATCGCAGCACTTGCCTGGTGGCTCACGAACCGTCCGGAGCCGATGCGGCACTACACGCAGCAACAACTCACCAGGCATGGCGCAGAAGTACCGGTAACTGTTGCTGTCATTTCGCCGGACGGAAAATATCTCGGCTATGACGATATCAAAGGTATTCACATACAGATTATTTCTACGGGTGAGACACGAAACGTTGCACTGCCGGTGGGCACGCCGGTCAACTGGGGCTTCGGCGATTGGTACCCGGACTCGACAAGTCTTGTCGCCGTAAACCCACTTCCGGACGGAACTATAAGCCTGTGGTCCATCTCGATTTTCGGAGGAGCACCGCACAAGCTGTTCGAAGGAGATGTGACCGGTGAGGGGCAACCGTCGGTTGCCCCGGATGGAGCACTGATCGTGTTCGGCAAAGGCGGCGGCCTCACGGGCCCGACTGAACTCTGGGTGATGGGACCGCAAGGCGAATCCCCTCACAAAATATTGCAGACCCAGCCCGCGTCATCAATCGAAAGCTTCACCGTCACTTGGGCGCCCAAAGGACAGCGCTTGGCCTACGTTCTCGCGAGAAGTGAGCAAGGTAACCTTCACAGGTCGATTGAGAGTTGCGACGCCAACGGAACAAACAAAACCAGCATCGTTTCCGATGACAAACTCGGCGACAATATGCGATGGGTAGCTCCGGACAGGTTGATCTATCCCCGCGGGTCAGATTTTTGGATGGTACGAGTGGATCCGCACACCGGGAAGACGCGAGGGCAACCGAGCCAGCTCACGGATTGGACCGGTTTCACGCCGGGTCATCCTACCGGTACGGCCGATGGAAACCATCTCGCCTATGTGCGAGCTTCCAGCCACTCCAAGGTGCTGCTGGGGGATTCGGCCAGCAACGGCAGCGTGACCAACGTACATCCGATTGGTTCCGAGGACACTGAACCGCAAGCATGGACGGCGGATTCGCGTGATGTGATTGCCTATTCTTCCTCCTATCAGTCACATGGTGCAATTCTTAGACAACCGGTCGACGGATCCCCTCAAGTGCTCATCGCGTCTCTTGACGAGCGATTGAACGAACTGCGGTTGAGCCCGGACGGGCGATCAGCTATTTTCTCGAGCTCCTCCGGAGGCCACCTCTGGCCGATTAAGTCGGGGCACGTGTTTCGCGTTTCGGTCGATGGCGGCGCACCGCAGTTCTTATTTGAGGTCTCCAAGCCTGAAAATGTGCAGTGTACGGCCCGGCTTGCGAATTTCTGTGCCTACGGTTCCAGCTCCGAGGATGGCCGGGAACTGCTCATTATGGAGTTCGATCCCAACAGCGGCAATCGCAAAGAACTGCTTCACGTTCCGACCGAACCAGGGCACCGCACCCAATGGGGCTTAGCTCCGGATGGCTCCGAAGTATCGGTGCTGAAAAGTGATTCGAGTATCAACGAAATCGAATTTATACCCCTTCACGGCGGCAAACCTCGTGTGTACCCCATCAAGGGATATTCGTCGCTGTTTAGCACTACATGGACATTTGATTCCAAGGGATTGTTCTGCGTGTCTAGAGACGCCAATTATCTAGCGACGCTCCTACACATCGACCGGCTGGGTCATATTGAAGCGGTCTGGCACGCGGGAGACAATGGATACCTGCCTTGGGCGGTACCCTCGCCCGACGCCCGCCATATCGCGATCCGTGGAGGGAGAACGGAGCGGGAAGTGTGGATGATTGAGGATTTCTAGCGAATGCGACTGCTGCATCAGCCCATTTCACTCACAACCGCTTCAAGAACGCCTCCGCCAACTCCAACTGCGGAAACAATTTCTCCTCGGCGTGGAACTCGGCCGAATGCACGCACCGCCGGCTGCCGCGCAGCCTGACGGGATGCTTGAGGTGCAGCATCTCGTGGTAAACGATGTATTCCACGGCGTAGCGTGGAACCGAGAACTGGTCAAAAATGCGGCTGATCACGATGGCATTATGCGCCGGATCGTAATGGCCGAGGATGCGGCGGGTCTTGGTCGGGCTCCAACTCATGCGCGGGCGGCCCATCAGTCCATAAAAGAAACGTCGGTTCAAGGTCCTCGAAAACAGCCTCGAGATCATAGACGCGGCCTTGCGGAGAATGCAGGCGTTTGCGGCCGCGCATCTGCCGCACCAGGTGTGCCTTGCTCACGACTTCATGGCTGGCAACATATTTTCGGTAGCGGGCAGCATGGCTGCGGTCGATGGGCTTGCGATACATCTTGGCCAGCAGGATATGAGCGATGGCTCGCACCACCCCCTCGGGAGCGCCTTCAAGCAGATCGGAAAGCCGCACCAGAAGCCTGCCCTCGCGAAGTCGAATGGTGTTGTTAACGTTAGCGAAGGCAAAAAACTCAATCTTCAGCTCAGGCGGCAGAGTGCCTGGACGCAACTGCCTGTGTTCTTCATGGAAAACTTCGAGCAATCCCTCGCGCACAGTGAGCCCAGATTAGCACGCTCGGGATCAGCGTAAAGTGGTCATGTGGGGACAGCCGCCCCCGGCTGTCCATCGAGCGAAGCTCGAACAATTTCTCTGTCGCGCCGTGACGAAATGCTACCGCCGGATGCCGTTTTACTCAGACCTGCCGCCGGGTGGCTTCGTGTTCGGATTCAGCTTCCTATGCTTGGCAGCCTCTTCCTGCTCGGCCAGGAGTGTGCGATGGTCGTCGGCCGAGGTGTCGACCGCTTCAAGGACGTTGGTCAGAATGAACTCGTACCGCTTGGCGTCTTCCGGTGGCACGTCGGTAGCGTCCTTCAAGGCGCGCAGCTTGGCCTGGAATTCCGTGTCGGCGTCAATGATCACCTTCAGAGGCTTGCGAATATCGTTCTTGCGGCCAACGTAAGTTTCGATGTTGTCGTTCAATTCATCGTAGATCAGCAGAAAGTCATCCAGCTTATCATGGGTCTGTTGCGGCCGGTCTTTGACCTTGGGATCGTTTCGCATCTGCTCGAGTCCTACCAGGCGCGCCCGCGCAAACTTCACATAGAGCGACAGCCGCTCCTGGGGCTCCCAACTCGCATCGCGGATCTGATCAATCTCCGGCTGTGTGAAGGGATCCCGATGATGCTGAGCCGGGGCCGCCGCAGCCATCAGCAATATCGATCCGAGAGAAACGCAAACGCGAAACGAGAAAGAGGTCATTTCTTAATGCCTTTCGGAAACATGGCAGCCAGCAGATCGTCGCGAATGCGCTGCAGCCGCTCCATGGTGCTCTCCACCTGCTCCTGGTCTTCATGGGAGACGGCGTGCTTCATATCGGCCAGCTTGCGCGCCATCTTACGGATCGCAATCTCGCTCTGTTTTTCGTGCCTGTGCGACTGGATGGCATAGTCGCGGGCCAGTCCAGAATATGCGACCACGTCGGCCAGCGCCGCCTTCGCCTGCTCGCTGTCGCCGGCTACGTAGAATCTGTCGGCGGCATCCAGTTGCCGCTCCGCTACGTGAATGCACAAAGCCGGACGCTCGGAGATGCTTGCATCCGCAACTCGCCCCTTCAGTTCTTCGAGCGTAGGCTGTTCACCGCCAGCCACGGTCAAAGGCATGGCCAGCATTGCCAACACCAGGCCCAGCGCCGCAACCCGCCAGCATCGTAAATGTTCCATCGCGAGCGCCATGATGTTCGATCATGCCTATTTCTTCGGCTCAATGGTAATCAGCCGATGTTTCGCTCTCCACTCATCATCAGGATACTTCCCATTGGCCGTGTTGAGGAAGAGGTGATAATTCACCGCGGCGTTTTTGAAGTCGCGCAGATGATCGTAAGCCGACGCCCGCAGGAAATAAGTAACGGGATTTTCCGGCAGCAGTTTGGACCGTGCGTCGAGCGCACGAATCACCAGCGGATACTGCTGGTTCTCGCTGGCCGCGAATGCCAGGTCGCCATAGGCGTCGCCAAGGTCGGGCTTGATTTTTACCGCAGTGATAAATTCCTGCTGCGCTTCCGGAAATTTCTTCTGCCGCAGCAGAGCCTGGCCGAGACGGCGATGAAGTTCGGCCTCGTTGGGGTGAGCCGCCAACAGTCCACGGTAAGCGGTCTCGGCCAGGTCATTCTTCCCAGCCGTGGTGTACAGGTCCGCGAGATCACGCTGTGCGGCGTCATCCCCTGGAGAGAGTTTGATTCCCGCCTGCAACTCGGCGATAGCGCCGTCGGTCTTGCCTTCGGCGGCGAGCACTCGTCCCAGCTGAATGTGAACCGGGGCGTAGTCCGCATGTTCGGCCAGCAACTTCCGCAGATAATCTTCCGCCTCGGGAAAACGGTGCCCCCGCATATAGATGTTGGCCAGCCCGATAACCGCGTCGGTCGACTGCGAATCGACCGCCAGCGCCTGCTTGTACTCCTGCTCAGCGTCGGCAAATTTATTCTCCCGCTCGAGAAGCTGGCCGGCAGAAAGATGCGGCTCAGCCTCTTTGGGTTGAAGCGTCGCCGCCCGTTGGTACGCCACCAGCGCCTCTTCCGGCTTCGACTTTTGAATGGTCTCAGCGAGTGACAGCCAGGCGCGGTACTGACCCTCGGCAGGCTGACTGGTGGGTGTCAGGTGAGTCGCAGCCCGTAGAAACTCTTCTGCCTCGGGCTGGCCGGTCTTCGCCAGTTGCAGCCCAAGATTCAGGTTTGATTCAAAAACATCGGGCTTTGCCGCAACCGCCTTGCGATACGCCGCGATCGAAGCGTCCACCTTGCCTAGAGCATTCTCGACGAAGCCGAGATCAAACCACCCCACATAACTCGTGGGATCATGCTCAACAACCTTGCGGAGTAGCGGCTCCGCAGCCGAGTAATTCTTCTTTTCAATGGCAGCTTCCGCCCCCGTAAGTTCGGCTGGCTGAGTTGCAGAACCTTCATCTGGAACCCGGATGTGGTGCACGGACCGGTGAGTCTGGGTCGGTGATGAAGGTTGTGACGAAGACGCTCCCGCCGGCAGGTTGGAATCCTGCGCGACTAAGCCCAGGCCCGCGACCAGAGCCAGGAATGCGCCGGCGAAAAGTTTACTGACTCCCATTGGACCGCGTCGCTCCGTTGCGATTTCCATTCAGCAGCCGGGCCAGATACTTGCCCGTGTACGAGCCGGAGACCTTCGCAATCGCCTCCGGCGGACCCACTCCCACAATCTTGCCGCCGCGCGCTCCACCTTCAGGCCCAAGGTCGATCACCCAGTCAGCGGTTTTGATCACTTCCAGATTGTGTTCGATCACCAGGATGGAGCCGCCCGCATCAATAAGACGCCGGAACGCCGCCAGAAGTTTGCTGACGTCGTCAAAATGCAGCCCCGTCGTCGGCTCGTCAAAGATGTAGAGCATGCGCCGCCGGCGGCGGCCTTCATCCGGTCGGGCCGCGCTGGGCCGTCCAATCTCGCGAGCCGCGGGCTGCAGATGCGCCGCCAGCTTCATGCGCTGCGCTTCTCCTCCTGACAACGTTGTCGCCGATTGCCCCAGCCGCAGATATCCCAGCCCAACCTCCTCCAGCACGCGCAGCTTTTCCGTGATCTTGGGCACCTCGGCAAAAAACCGCAGCGCCTCCTTCACCGTCAGGTTCAGCACTTCGTGAATATTCTTGCCGTGGTAGCGAACATCGAGCACCTGCGCCTTGTAGCGCGTGCCCTTGCACTCTTCGCAGATCAGTTCAACGTCGGCGAGGAACTGCATCTCCACCGTAACCGTGCCGTCGCCCTGACAAGTCTCACAGCGCCCGCCGGGAATGTTGAACGAAAAGTGCCCGGAAGTAAAGCCGCGCTTCTTAGCCTCAGGCAGCGAGGCAAAAAGCTCGCGGATGGCGTCAAACGCCTTGATGTAAGTCACCGGATTCGACCGCGGCGTTCGCCCGATCGGCGATTGATCGACCAGCACGACTTCGTCAATGAACTGGTCGCCCTCCAGGCTCTCCCAGGTAGCCGCACCCCGCGCTGGCCCTGTGTTTTGCTGTTTCTTGGCCTCTCCCAATGCCTGATACAGAACCTGATGCAGCAACGTAGACTTACCGGAGCCCGAAACTCCCGTGATCGCGACCAGCATCCCCAAGGGAATGCAGAAGTCGACGCCCTTCAGATTGTTCGCTCGCACCCCCTTGATCCTGATCTGCTGCGTTCCGGGCTGGCGGCGCACCGCCGGTACCTGAATATGCAAATCCTCGGCAAGATAGCGGCCAGTGAGCGAAGCGGGATTCCGCAGAATCTCTTCGTACGTACCCGTGGCCACCAGCTTGCCGCCGTTCTCTCCCGCTCCCGGGCCGAGGTCGAGAATACGGTCCGCCGTGCGCATGATGTCAGGATCATGCTCCACGACCAAAATCGTGTTCCCCAGGTCGCGCAGGTCTTGCAATATCTTGATCAACCGGTGCGTGTCGCGGCTGTGCAGTCCGATCGAAGGCTCGTCGAGCACATAGAGCGTGCCCACCAACCGCGATCCCAGCGATGTAGCCAGTTGAATGCGCTGGGCTTCGCCTCCCGAAAGCGTCGACGACAACCGGTCGAGCGTCAGATATTCCAGACCGACGTCGTTGAGAAATCGAAGCCGCTCGCGAATTTCCTGCAACAGGCGGTCCGCAATGTCGGCTTCCTCCGGGCTCAACTGGACTCCGGCGAAAAACTTTGCCGCGTCCTCCACCGTCATGGCGCAAACTTCGCAAATGTTTTTCCCATCGATCTTCACTTGCCGGGCTTCGACGCGCAGGCGCGTGCCCCGGCACTCGGGACAGGTCGAATATCCGCGATAGCGGCTCAAGAAGACGCGGATGTGCAGCTTGTACTTCTTGCGCTCCAGATACTGAAAGAATCCTCGTACGCCCAGAAACTTTCCATCACCATTTAGAACAAGTTCCTGCTGCGCCGCATCCAGGTCCGCCCAGGGCACATCGAGCGGGATCTCCTCCTGCTTGGCAAAGCGTTTCATGTCCGTGAACAGCGGGCGGTACTTGGGCTTGTTCCACGGATCGATCGCGCCTTCGCCCAGAGACTTCATCGGATCCGGAATGACGCGCTCAAGATCGAAATCAATCGTATTGCCAAAACCCTGGCACCGCGCACACGCTCCGTAGGGATTGTTGAACGAGAACAGGCGCGGTTCCGGCTCTTCGTAACGCAGATTGCAGTTCTTGCATTCGAAGCGCTGCGCAAACCGTAGCTGCCGTGTAGCGCGGACCTGCCCTGAGGTAACGCCGAAGGGGCTCTCGCCCGCGGAACTCGCCTGCTCAACGTGCCCCGGCAGGTCGAAGATAACTTCGCCCGCTTCCCGGTAAGCCGTCTCCACCGCATCCACAATCCGTGTGCGCGACTCGGCGGAAACCGTAAGCCGGTCCACCAGCATAAACACCGGCTGATCGAAACGAATATCCAGCAGCGATTCCGGTGTGGAGAACTCAAAGACCTGTCCCGCTTGGTAGAGCCGATTGAATCCCGCCTTGCGCAAGTCAAACAGCCGAGCCTTAAGCTGGTCGGTCAATCCTGAATCTGGCGCAGAGGTTTTCTTGGACTTGCGTGCGCGCGCAGGCTTCTTCGCTGCCTCCCGCGGCGCGGGAGCGGCCAACTGCAAGGGAAACACAACTTGCACCCGCGTTTCCGGATCCAGCGCCAACACGGCATCGGCAATTTCGTCGACCGTGTCTTTCTTCACTTCGCGGCCGCAGTTCGCGCAATAAGTGCGGCCCACGCGGGCAAACAGCAAGCGCAGATAATCGTATATCTCGGTAGCCGTCGCCACCGTCGACCGCGGATTGCGCGTCGTATTCTTCTGCCGGATCGCCACCGCCGGAGCGATGCCATCGATCGAATCCACATCAGGCTTCTCAATCCGCTCCAGAAATTGCCGCGCATAAGCCGACAGCGACTCCACATACCGCCGCTGACCTTCCGCATAAATTGTGTCGAAGGCAAGGGAAGACTTGCCCGATCCCGAGACCCCAGTCACCACCGTCAAGGTATTGTGTGGAACCTCAAAGTCGATGTTCTTCAGGTTATGAACGCGTGCACCGCGAACAACAATGCTTTCCGTGAGTATTGAGCTAGACATCGGGTAAGTAGGCTGGCACCGGCCCGTTCGTCGCCGGGGGTCTTCCCAGCGGCCTCAGAGGGCCCTGCCGAATCCTCTATTATAACTGGCTTTCTTAAGGAAAGATGAGCCGCGAAGCGGCGGCAGAATGCAGCCCAGGGCGCAAGCCCTGGGTGGATGAACGAGGGATAACCAAGCCCCGAAGGGGCGAAAGACAAACCGCTTGCGAGACCTAGTCCCGCTCCCGATCGCGCCGCTTTCCATACCGGAAAGCCAGCCCAACCCCAACCACCATAATTCCAATCGGAGGCACCAGCAGCACCAGCACGGCCCGGTTCAACGCCTGCTGACCCTCTTTAGGCGTGGCCTTCGCATTTGCATTGCACATCGCGCAACCTTGCCCCCAGGCGGGCGCAGTCCAAAGGCCCATCAGCAAGAACAACATCAGGAGCGGCGATTTCAGAGCCAGCAACTTCATACTGTGTGTCTTCCCTTTACTGTACTCCCAATCCCTGTGGCGGCGGCAGAACGCGTGCCGCATCCGGAAAAAAGAAAAAGAACATGATCACAAAACACGCCGTCACCGAGGCCACCAGAAACCAGCGCATGATCGCCTTCTCAAACTTGAGGTGCATGAAGTAACCAATGATCAACGCCGACTTGATGATCGACAAAATCATCAGAACTTCCAGCATCTGCCTTGGATCTTTGAAGACCTGGTTATAACCTAGCCAGACCTCCACTCCCGTCAAAACCAGCAACGCCCCCCACACCCAGAAATACTGTGCCTTGCTGTCGTCGTGCTTCGCCACATCGTGCATAGATAAAAGACCTCGCTCAAGTTCAATCTAATCGCAGTTGCTTGGAGAGGGCGCGGCTTCAAGCCGCGCCGTGACCGCCACAAAAATGGACCAGGGCTTTAGCCCTCAGCCCCGCGCTAAACCCTCGTCGACATCAAATAAACCAGCGGGAAGATAAACATCCACACCAGGTCGACAAAGTGCCAATACAACCCAGACACCTCAACATCGTGCGCGTCATAATCTTTCGCCTTCAGAAAGAGAATGACGGCCGAAACAATCAGCCCAATCAGCAGCGCATGAACCCCATAATGAAAAACGTTATCCGCCGGAATCATAAAATATCCCGCCAGCCAGATCACTCCCAGAATCGGCAGAAACCACTTGCGCAAAGCCACCACGCCCAGATAAATCACGCCAATTGTGACGTGCAGCATGTGCATCGCAGTCAAACCAAAGAAGGTCGCCGCGAACTGTGGCACGCTCGTCGAAATCTTGGCCAACTCGCCAGCCTCCTGCCCCGCAGGCTTCGGAAATCCCGGCACACTTAAACCCTCGTGGATCAACTTGGTCCACTCCATACCATGCAGCACGATGAAAGCCGTACCGAACGCCATGGTGGCCAGCAGCCAGAGGCGCGTCTTAGGCCGGTCGTGCGCCTGCGCTGCAAACACACCCAGCACCATGGTCAGCGAGCTCGAGAGCAGGCAAGCCGTCATGATGGTCGCGTTGATGATGCTGTCCTTGCCAAACGGCGTGGGCCACGGCGTGGTATAGATTCGGTTGTAGCTGAAAGCAAACAGCAAAGCCCCAAACGTCAGCGAGTCCGAGGCCAGGAACAGCCACATGCCAACTTTCTTCGAATAAGCTCCAAACAGCGGAGCCTCGTACTCGCCCGCCACTCCGTGTCCGGCAGCGGCATTATGTTCCAGCGCGGCGTCAGCCATTCGCGAAATTCCCCTTTCACTTGTCATCCTGAGGCGGGCGCTTTTTGCCCGCCGAAGGACCTATATGCAACTTGCCTGAAGCGCCAAGTCTCCCGACTGGCGATCTACTTTGCAAACGCCAACAACGCAAAAACATAAATCCACAGCACGGCCATGAAATGCCAATACCAGGCTGCAACATCGACTACGATTCGCCGCCCTTCGATGGGCTTTTGTTGCAGCGAAGTGATGCCCGCCCACAGCAACGCAATAATCCCGCCCATCAGGTGCACCGCATGCGCCGCCGTCAGCAAGTAAACAAAAGAACTGTCAGGATTCGTGCTGACCAGAAATCCCCGCGCCCTCAGTTCGCCCCAAGCCATCCACTGCCCCACCAGAAATCCCAATCCAAGGATTACGGTCGCACCCAGCCACGGAAAGCTTCTCTCGTCCCCCAGCGAAACTCCGGGAATCGACCGCACCGGAGCCAGCGCCGCCCGCCGCGCAATGTCGCGCCGCGCCCCTTCCATGGTCAAGCTGCTAACCAAAAGTATCGCTGTGTTGATGAACAGCAGCGTCCACGGCAATTGCACTCCGCCCCAGTCTCGAAAGTGAGTGCGGGTCAAATCGTCAAAGGTCGGCAAGCCCCGCCGCACAATAAGAGCGCTGGTCAGCGAAACAAACACCATGCCGACCGTGACGATCCCGCAGATCAGTCCCAGCCGCGCTCGCCGCAGCCGCGCTCCATAATTGGGCAGCCCCGAATCCGGAAAGCCGCCACCATCCCCGCCGCCGTCCGGAGGCGCAGGCACTCCCCCACCCCGGCCCAACTGGTTAATCGGAGTGCTCGATGTATAAGTCGCCATAGATAAAGACCGCAAACGAAACCGGTTCGTATCAGGGCACGCCTTCAGGCGTGCCGGCAAACGCGCAACTCGTAACCGCGCCTTCAGGCGCTGCTTTGCTGCCTTAATGCCCCGACGATGCCACCTCTGGATCAGTCTGCATCACATAATCCCGAGCCGCCCCCGGCACTCCATACTCATAAGGACCGTTATGCACCACCGGAGTCACCCCGCCAAAATTGTCATGCGGCGGCGGAGTCGCTGTAGTCCACTCCAAAGTCGTCGATTCCCACGGATTGTCGCTAGCCTTCGGCCCCTTGAACATGCTCCAGAACAAATTGATCACAAAAATAAACTGCGCCGCAATCGTGATAATCGCGGCATAGGTCATGAACTGTTGAAGCGGCATCAGCTTCGTCAGGTACGCCACTTCCGTGTATTGCGAGTACCGCCGCGTCCCGCCCGCGATGCCCAGATAGTGCATCGGCATGAAGATGGCGTAGGTCCCCATAAGCGTGAGGAAGAAGTGCACTCTGCCCCACGTCTCATTCATCATCCGCCCAAACATCTTCGGGAACCAGTAATACGTCGCCGCGAACATTCCGAAGATCGCAGCCACGCCCATGATCAGGTGGAAGTGACCGACCACGAACATGGTGTCGTGCAATTGAATGTCGAGTACCGGCTGCGCCAGGAACGGCCCACTCAGTCCACCGGAAACAAACAGGGAAACGAATCCGATGGCATAGAGCATCGGCGTCTGGAAGCGAATGCGCGCCTTATGCATCGTGCCCAGCCAGTTAAACGTCTTGATGGCCGAGGGCACGCCAATGCACATGGTCAGCAGCGAGAAGGCGAAAGACGAATACGGGCTCATACCGCTCATGAACATGTGATGGCCCCACACCATGAACCCGAAAAATCCGATCGCGAGCATGGCATAAACCATCGCCCTGTAGCCGAAGATCGGCTTGCGCGAGAACGTCGAAAGGATCTGCGACGTTACGCCCATGCCCGGCAGGATCGCGATGTAGACCTCCGGATGCCCGAAGAACCAGAACAGATGCTGCCACAGCAAGGGTGAGCCGCCCTTGTGTGCCATCACCTGCCCGTTCACAACGATCAGCGGCACGTAAAAACTCGTGCCAAGGTTGCGGTCCAGCAGCAGCAGGATCCCCGCCGAGAGCAGCACGCCGAACGCCAGCAGCCCAAGAATCGCCGTGATGAACCACGACCAGCAGGTCAACGGCATGCGCATCATGGTCATGCCCTTGGCCCGCATGTCGAGCGTAGTCGTAAGAAAATTCAACGCGCCCATCAGCGACGCTAAACAGAAGATCGCAATGCTCGTGATCCACAGATCAGCCCCCAGCCCTTCCCCCGGGCCGGCGGATTGCACCGCGCTCAGCGGCGGATATCCTGTCCACCCGTGCAGCGGTGCGCCACCGGGCACGAAGAAGGCCGCGAGCATCACCACAAAAGCCACAAACGTCGTCCAGAACGAAAGCATGTTAAGCACTGGAAATGCCATATCCGGCGCCCCAATCTGAATGGGCAGAAAGTAATTTCCAAATCCTCCCTGCGGTGCCGTAGTCAGCACGAAGAACACCATGATCGTGCCGTGCATTGTGAACAGCATGGTGTACATTTCCGGCTTGATCTCGCCCACCAGCGGCAGGACGGCATTCGGCCAGTACAAGTGGATGCGCATCAGCAGCGACAAATACATCCCCACCCACACTGCCGCAAGCGCCAGAAAGAAATACTGCAGACCAATGACCTTGTGATCAAGACTGAAAATATATTTTCGGATGAAGCCCTGAGGGGCCGCATGCGCGTGAGCGGTTGCCGAGGTTGCCATTTATTGTTTCTCCGCCTCCCGTGCCGCCAGCCACGTATTGAAATCCTCCTGGCTGACGACGTGTACCATGCCGTGCATCTTGTAATGACCCAACCCGCAAAGTTCGGCGCAGGCAATTTCATACTCGCCAATCGCCGTGGGTGTGAAGTGCATATGAATGTTGAGTCCCGGCACCGCGTCCTGCTTGAAACGCAGGTTAGGCACAAAAAAGCTGTGGATCACATCCACCGACCGCAAGCTCAAGTCGACCTCGCGGTCCACCGGCAGATACATCGTGCCCGTGACCACATCGTCCTTCGAAGACGGGTCAGAAGGATTCAACCCCACTGCGGCCTCGCCCCCAGCCGAGGGATCCATCAGCTTGACGCTGGTCCCGCCATACGTTCCATCCGGTCCCGGATAGCGGAAGTACCAGGCAAACTGCATGCCCGTTACCTCAACCTGCACCGCTCCCGGCCCCGCCTGGTCAAAGCGCTGAGCCGCCCACACGCTGCTGCCCATCAGGTTCAATCCGATGAACAGAACCGTGGTCAGCGCCGTCCACACCACCTCCAGCTTCACATTGCCGTGCGAATAATCCACAGGCGGCGAAGAAGGCCGCTCTCTGTACCTCCACGCGAAGTAGCCGAGAGAGAGTTGTGCCGCCAGGAAAACAATTCCCATCAACACAAACGTAAGGGCGAATTGCCGGTCGATAAAGCCCGTCGCTGCTGAAGCTCCAACCGGCAGCCACCATGTCTTGGCGACAAAAAAGTACGTGCTGGCCAGAGTGATCAGCCAGATCACAACCAGTAACGCGAGGCCCATTCCCCAGTCCTCCCCCGACACAAAAACGTACGACTGATTCTTCTCACGACAATTGCCGCGCCCCACAGCGCAAGTCAACAGTCGGCGGCGAGTTTACCACAGCCCCTTAAGAATATTACTCAAGAAAAAAATCCGCCAATGATTTCACGGATTCCCCCGATCAAAAAAAATCTAAGATTTACCCCGTGTTCCTCCGTGCCCCCCGTGGTAGAGATTTTTGCTTTTATAATCCGCGCTAATCCGCGGCAAAATCCTACTTATCCCTCCACTCCGGCACCCGCCCCGGAGTCCAAGGCGCACCAGCAGCCTCCATATCTTTCTCCAGCTTGACTAAATCAACCTCAACCAAAACATGAAGTCGATCGAGCTGCCCTCCAAATTCCGCAGCCGCGATGCTGTAATCGTCAAGATGAGTCTGTGTAGGCTTGGTAAGAGCAAAGCGCTCGCCCTCCAGGATCGCCTCCACCCGCCCGTTGATCGACGTAGGAGTCGGTTCATTGCGCTTCTGCATCTCCGTATCCCCCCGCAGTGCCCGCAGAATTCCACGATTAGTCTGTTCGATCAAATCCGCCACCACTCCCAACTGCTTCTCCACCGCCGGCGTTTCCCGCAAGGCCCCGCGAATCGCTTTGAGCTGAGCCTCTACTTCGTCCGAAGTATGCAGCGCCCCCGAGACTGCCCGGTAAAGCCGCGCCACCTTGCGCTGGAACTCCTCCTGCGCCGCGCGATCCGCCGCACTCATCGAGGCTGCGCCCTCTGTCCCCACTTTAAAGTTCTGCGCGCCCCCCAATTCTGTAACCGCGCCATTCACCTTTTCGAACATGCGCACCGAATAAGAACCAGAAATCACCAGAGGCCCCAGCGCTCCCGCCGGAGGATAACCCTCGCCCTCCTCAGCATGCTCACGCAAAGAAGCCGCCGGATACCGCAAGTCCCAAGCCGCCCGCTGAAAGCCTGATTCGGTGCTTCCCTCCACCCGCCGAACCGGCGCGCCCGATTCGTCATATACCACAAAGTACGCCTCCGGCTTGGCCTCTTCCGCCTCGGCGCGCAGCTCGTCGTGAGTCGGATAAGGCAGCGTCTGATCCTTCTTTCCGGCTTCCTTCTCCGCCTCCTGACGTTTTTCCTTCTTCGTCTTCAGCTTCTCTTTCAAGTAAGCCGTGAACACAGCCCCATACGGAGGATTCTCCGCCGTAAAGAACGCATCTCCCTGAAACCCTTTCTTCGGCTCGCCCAGCGGATGCCGCTCGATATACAACAGCGGATCTTTCACGGGGAACAGAGCAGCAGCCTGCTCCACAGAGTCAGGCTTGATCTGCCGCAGAGGCGAAATATCGTCAAGCACATAGAAGCCGCGCCCGAATGTAGCAATCACCAGATCGCCTTCTCGAGCCTGTATCACCATGTCGCGCACTGCAATCGTCGGCAGCCCGCCCTTGAGCTGCACCCACTTCTGCCCGCCATCGATCGTAAAAAACGCGCCGAACTCAGTCCCCACGAACAGCAGGTTCGCATTCACCGTATCTTCTGCAAAAGCCAGCACAGACCCATTCTCCGGCAGATTCCCCGCAATCGAAGTCCAGGTCTTGCCCGCGTCCGTCGATTTCAGCAGGTAAGGTTTGAAGTCCTCATTCTTATGATTGTCGAACGCGGCGTAAATCGTATTAGCGTCATGCTGCGAAGCCGCCAGCCGGCTCACGTAGGTATTCTCAGGAACGCCGGTAAACTTCTCGTACCTGCTCCAATCGGAGCTGGTCGAACTTTGCCCACCATCGCTCGTGACCTGAATCAGCCCATCGTCGGTGCCCACGTAGATCAAACCTTCTTTTTTCGGCGACTCCGACAGCGCCACGATATTCCCGTAGAACGATGTAGACGCATTCTTCGCCACCGCATCCGGATCCCACACCTTCCCCATCACCGGCAATTTGTTGCGGTCAATCTGCCGCGTAAGGTCGCCGCTGATCGCCTTCCATGTGTCGCCCCGGTCATCGCTGCGAAACAGTTTGTTCGCCGCAAAATAAAGCCGCGTATGCGAGTGCGGACTGATGATCACCGGCGAATCCCAATTCCACCGCAGCGGAGGTTCGCCCTTGCCCTCCCGCGGCTGTAACACAATCTCTTGTCCCGTAGGCTTGTCGTGCCGCACCAGCACTCCGTATTGCGACTCCGAATAAATCGTATTCGGATCCACCGGATCCACCTGCGAACGGAAACCATCGCCTCCGGTGGTAACAAACCAGTCAGAATTCATAATCCCGTTGATGTTGCGTGTGCGTGCCGGCCCGCACCACGAAAAATTATCCTGCGTCCCGCCGCACACGTTGTAGAAGGGAAGCGCGTTGTCCACGGCAACATCGTAGAACTGCACCGTCGGCAAGTTTGCCTTGAATTGCCAGCTCTTGGCATCGTCGTAGGTTTCATACACGCCGCCATCGCAACCCAACAGCCAGTGCCTGGTATTGTCGGGATCAATCCAGAGGGCATGATTGTCCACGTGCTGGTTGTTCTCGTTGACTTTGTGCAACGTTTTTCCACCGTCCAGCGATTCCCGCAGCAAAGTGTTCATCACGAAGATACGGTCCACGTTTTTCGGATCGGGCACGATCCGCGCGTAGTACTGCGCCACTGCATCGAATTCATTCTGCCGTTCCCAGGTAGCGCCCCGGTCATTCGACCGGAAGATTCCACCCTTGCCGTCGGCCGCCTCAATCGTGGCATACACCACACTAGGATCAACCGCGGAAACCGCCAACCCGATCCGCCCCATATCGACGCTAGGCAGACCAGACTTCAGCTTGTTCCAGGTCGCCCCAGCGTCCGTCGATTTGTAAATCGCACTCTCCGGCCCGCCATCGATCAAAGTAAAAACATGCCGCCGCCGCTGATAGGCCGCCGCATAAACAATGTCAGGATTCGACGGATCGATCGCCACATCCACCACGCCAGTGTTCTCGCTGATCGTGAGCACAGCCTTCCACGTCTTTCCTCCGTCCGCCGACTTATACAGCCCGCGATCGCCGCCCGGCCCCCAAAGCGGCCCCTCGGCCGCAACATAAACAACTTTCGAGTCCCGCGGATCGATCACCACCCGCCCAATATGCTCCGACTTCTTCAACCCCAGGTTCTGCCAATTCTTCCCGCCATCATCCGATCGATAAATCCCATCCCCATAAGCCACGCTGCGCTGCGAGTTGCTCTCACCCGCTCCAACCCACACCACCGCCGGATCATTCGGATCAAGCGCCACCCACCCAATCGAATAAGATCCTTCCTTATCGAAGACCGGAGTCCAGGTAGTGCCATCATTCACCGTCTTCCAAACTCCGCCCGAAGCCACGCCCACGTAGTACTCAAACTTGTTCTTAGGATTCACCGCAATCGCCATCACCCGCCCCGAAGCCATAGCCGGCCCAATCGACCGGAACTTCAACCCAGAAAAAGTGTCGGCCGTCATCCCGCCTTTCTTCTCGTCCTTTTCTTTGTCCTTGGACTCGTCCTTCTTCTCGTCCTTCTTCTTGTCTTTCTTCTGACTCTTCTTAGCAGCGGGCTGCCCCGCCGTGTCCGAGTCCTTATCCTGTGGAGCGGCGATCAAAAAAGAGAATGTCAAAAACACGGCGGCAAGAACAACAGCAATGCGCAATCTCACAAGCAGCTCCAAAATGAAAGATTTCCAAAACCGATATGTATACAGGATTCCAGTTAAAGAGAGAAGCGAGTGTCTTGGTTTTTCTTTGTGTTCTTTGCGCCGCCTTAGCGGCCTTAGCGGTTAAGGGCTTTTGATCGGAGCCAGCAGTTCACCGTCTCCCGCAGGTTAGAATCACCCCATGCCATCTCGCGCCCAAGGCCACGATACCCCTAACGTCAAACTCTCCAAGAACAACTGCTTCGTCTGCGGCCCGGACAATCCCGAAGGCATGCGCCTCAAATTTACGCTGGACGAAGCCCGCCAAACCTTCGTCTGCCACTTCCGCCTGAGCAAGCGCTACACCGGACCTCCCGGCCACTGCCACGGCGGCATAATCGCCTGCATGCTCGACGACGCCATGGGCAAGGTAAACAAACTCCGCCACGTCATAGCGCTTACCCGCGAAATGACAGTCGAATATCTAAAGCCGGTCCCATTGAATGAACCCCTCCGCGTAGAAGGCCGCGAGCTGAAAGTACAAGGCCGAACCCACATTAACGCCGCCGAAATCCTGAACGAGAGCGGGGAAGTCCTGGCCCGAAGCCGCGGAATCTTCATAGCTATCGACCCCGAAAAAATGTTCGCCAAGCATGTGGAAAGATAGCCAGATAAGATCTACCCTGTGATCCTCCGTGTCCCCTGTGTTTAAGGGGTTTTGCCGACAGGGTCCGACAGCGCCCCGCCGGGGTACCGCGAATCCCAAGCAAGCTGTAAAATAAACCCAGCTTCGCCAAAGCCCGATAGCCGAAGCCCGAAGCCCGAAAAGAGTCCACCATGTCGCAAAACAACGGTAGCAACACCAGTCTCCGCCTGAAGACCGGCCTAGCCGAAATGCTAAAAGGCGGAGTGATTATGGACGTAACCAACGCCCAGCAAGCCTCCATTGCCGAAAAGGCCGGAGCGGTAGCCGTAATGGCGCTAGAGCGAGTCCCCGCGCAAATCCGCGCCGAAGGCGGCGTAGCCCGCATGGCGAGTCCCAAAAAGATTCGCGAAATCATGGCCGAGGTCTCGATCCCGGTTATGGCCAAGTGCCGCATAGGACATTTTGCTGAGGCGCAGATTCTGCAGGAACTTGGCGTCGATTACATCGACGAATCCGAAGTGCTCACGCCTGCCGACGAAGCCCATCACGTCGACAAGCACGCCTTCAACGTCCCCTTCGTCTGCGGCGCGCGCAATCTGGGCGAAGCTCTGCGCCGCATCGCCGAAGGCGCAGCCATGATCCGCACCAAAGGCGAGGCCGGCACCGGGGACGTTGTCCACGCCGTCAAGCATATCCGGCAGATTGTGCAGGAGATGAAAATCCTGACCGTGCTGGGCGAAGAAGAACTCTACGCCAAAGCCAAAGAGCACGGCGCGCCCTACGAACTGATTAAGATGGTAGCGAAAACAGGGAAGCTCCCCGTCCCGAATTTCTCGCGCCGGAGGAATTGCCACCCCTGCCGACGCCAGCCTGGTAATGCAGCTAGGCGCCGAAGCCGTCTTCGTAGGCAGCGGCATCTTCATGAAAGACAGCACCACCTTCGCCGACCCGGTCGAAGCCGAAAAGCGAGCCCGCGCCATAGTCAAAGCCGCCACGCACTTCAACGACCCTAAAGTATTACTTGAAGTCAGCGAAGACCTGGCCGAAGCGATGAAAGGCCTGGCTGTCGTTGGGATGGATGAGGCGCAGATGCTGCAGACTAGAGGATGGTAGTGGAGGGATTGGGAGATGGGCAACAAGAAGCTGAGGATCATCAACACCGAAACGGATAACCTCGTCAGCAACCTGCGTGGGGAGATAGCCGAAGTCGTCACGGGCTGGATTTTGATGCGAGACTTCATGACAAAGGCTGCAAGTCTCCAGACTGACGATGTGGCAAAGGACCTTGGGAACCCGGATCTGGCATTCCTGTACGTGCTTAAAGATAAACTTGAGGACGAACTTGTAGCAAGATTGTCCGAACTGGCAGAAGAAAAAATCGGTCGTCTCAATTTTTATTTTGCGGCCGAAAAGCTGGGAAGGTTTCATGCGGAGGTGTCCGATTTCTCCAAGTACATCGAGAGGAATGGATTCCGACACAAACGAAACCAGGACATAAGCCACAAAGAACTGCCAGAAAAATGGGAGGATCACCGGGCTCCGCTCCATATCCCGTATCGGACGATTGTGCGCGCAATTGCCGCCGCACTGAGACTCATGAAGCGTGTTGATCGGTTCGTGCTAGGTCCCTCGGCTCCTTACCTGTGGCGTGAGACCCGAAAGCGCCGTTACAGACCGATTCTCTCGCCGCCGCGCATCGCATACCTGATGGTGCCACATTTCCACCTTACCGGGGAGGATCGCATTCGGATTGTGCAAGAGGAAGAGGCCGAAGGAATTCAGATCTGGTCGGAAATGTCGACCACGATAAATGGCCTGCCGACGAAAGTGCTCGCTTCGACAAAATGGGGTGTTCTGAAATTTAGGGATCAGTTCGTAGCGTTAGGTGCCTACCCTTTGGTAGATTTGGCTGGCATCCAAGTGCCGCCCGAGAAGCTGCTCTACGAAGACCATACGATCAGCGCGAAGTACAAGTGCAAGCACGTAAGCGACGCGAAGCTCTCGTTCGAGCCCGTCGATTCGAAACATCAGCTTCCCGATGGCACCAGTACCGAGCTAGTCGGAATTACCGTTAACCTTAACGACGAAATAAGAAGGAACATGGGTGCAATTAGTGAGGGCGACATCAGGGACTTCGCCTTCAACATTAGGGTGTTAGCGGGTTTTGAGGCTCCTACGAGCGCGTAACCGCGAGGACGACTCGCATCACAGGGACTTGCCTACGCAGCCACGACTCGGGCCTCTCATGCCTGCGGTCTCGACGGGTAGACGACTGATCCCGTACCTTCGACTGAATGCGGAAAATTCAAGGGGCAGGTGGCCCAAGTCTCGGTCGGCGTTCCCTCGCAAAGGCGCGAGACATCGGAACCCGCAGGTGGCGATGCACCGGTCATCTCTACGGGTTCGGGGACTTGATCTTGACGTTTTTCTTTTGAAGTATCGTCAGGAACAACAGGCCATATTCGATCACCATGTTCCTGAACAGCCGGGCGTATTCGCGATCAGCGATCAGCGGATGGATGCCCTCATCGCTGACCAAGGTGTAGAGCGTCGTGATGAACGCCTCTTCCTTCACAGTTATTACGCCGTGTTGGCGTAGAAACAGCGTCGCCGGGCCCCACTTGTCGGGAAGAATGTCCGCTGGCTGTGCGAAGGGCGGGCATGCCTGAACGTGAAGTTCTTCGAGGAAACTCCGAAGATGGCCCAGGCAGTTTTTCAATTCGAAGGACGTTGCTGTGTTCCGAAAATCCTGTTCGGCGGCATTCAAAGACTGCACCATCAAATTGCTGAAACCTAGCTTTGTCAGATAATCCTCAACAGCCGCCTTATCACCTTCGACTTCGAGGTTGCGTGATTGCTGTAGCGTGCCTTTCAGATACCAGTAACGCGCTTGCGCGCATTGAGTAAGCAATGCTCCGAGACCTGCCACAATCTCATTGCCTTCACGCGCAAAACCCTGCTTATAGAACGGATTCGTTTCCTGCGGGCCCCGCACTCGTCCTCGGGAACTCCATGTTTGCCGCCCTGCAATGTCGTAAACAGTCTTTAGGGCTATTGGCATTGCTTCTAGCTCTGCATCACTGAACACGTTAAAGTTGAGGGATATGGTTTCCTCTAACTGGATGACCATGACTGCGATGCTCGGAGTTGGCAGACTCACCTTCTCGAGGGCAGCGATAAGTACTTGGAGAAAACCATGTCGGACGCAAAATTCCGCGAGAAGAGGGAGGGCGCTGGTCACACCATCCCACTTGGGAAAGCCTCGCTTTGTCTGGTCATGCGGGACGTATTTCGGCGCGGTGACATTGATCAGACCCGTCAGGAACATCGGTCTGTTCGCTGGAGCCAATTGGCCGACGATTGCAGCCAGAAGGCTGTAGTTTGTGCTCTCAAATTCCCATTCGTTCGGATTTTCCATGACTGGCCGAGGGCGTTGTCCCCTCATTCTCCGAAGAGCCATTCCTCCCGCCATGCTTAGCGTATAACCCTGGCTTTTCAGGTTGTATTCTTCAGAGATCAACTCGGTCGGCCAGTGTCCCGCCACATACCGGTAGTTCAGCGTGGGCCGCTTCTCCTCTTCGTCGAGGATCAAGCGAGCCTTATCAACTGCCTCCTTCAGATCCATTGGAGCGAAGATAGCACGGGGAAACTTACGGGTGGGCGGGTGGGTGGCCCCACCTTCGTGTTTTCGAAGGGTGGGATTTCCCGACTCCTAGACCAAAAAACCCAAGCTGTCGGCATTCTGGAACGCCCACCCTTTCGCAAAGGACGCGAAAGGATGGGCCACCCGCCTTACTGTCTGACAAAAGGCATCCACAGGCGTTCTTGGGGATGTAGGCTGCCGTACCAAGTCATAATAATCCCGAATAGGGTCATCAAGGTCCCGATGGCAATGACGAGAAAGTGCCAGCCGCGAATCGTCGCCGTTGTCCGGTCAGCGTCAGTTTGCGCTAGCGGCGTAAGCAGTGCGTCCTGTCTCCGATGACACATCCAGATCATAAAGGCGTAGAACGCAGATGCGAGCAGGACAAGGAACGGAATCAGCCATCCGCCTTTGAGCACGTTGTCGGAAAAATCTTTGGTGCCGAGTGCTAAACAGAACGCAACATTCTGCGCGAAGGAAAAGCCGGCGATGGCATCTGAGTACGCGCCGAGTCGAGTGCCAAGTTCGTTAGCGTCACGGGGCATTGGAACTCCTGCAAAAAGAATGCGGCGATGATAGCAGGACTTACGGGCGGGTGGGATTTTCCAAACGCCCGAGGCGTCGCCCGCTGTCCCAATTCGGCACGCGTCGCAACGCAATTGCCGACTACCTTCTTGCTATCTTCCGCACCATCACGGAAACTCCCGTCAGGGCCCGTGGTGCAACGGTAGCACGGCTCCCTGTCAAAGTGCAGATGCGGGTTCGACTCCCGCCGGGTCCACACTCCCTTTTCTGTGGAGGAGCTGTTTTGGGGAGAAAATGCGGAGATAATCTCCCCAAGTAACTTGACACCGCCGTAATGATCCCACGATACTAAGTGCTGACAGAGAGCCGCACCACGTTTTATGGCCCCGCCAATCCGGGGCCATTTCCATTTGGGCCCCACAGGTCTCGGGCCTAATCCCATGTCTCGCATAGGCGGGCCGAGATGAAACGTGGGGCGGGGCGCAAGCGCCTCGCGACCCGCACAGCTTCCAGTCGCAAGTAGAAGCCATGCGTAGTTGTACGCCCACGCGCTCTGGCCGATCTTGCCGATATTTGGGCCTACATAGTCTATGCGTAACTGTTCTTTCGCTCCTTCCGGAGCTTGCTGGTCTGCCACTTTCGACCCAGGGCTTGCGCCCTGGGCTGCATTCTCACGCCGCTTTGCGGCTATATCTCCGTCCAGACCGGCGTCTTGAAACGCTGCTTTTCCCGTTTTGGAAAAATCTTGTCAAGCCCCTGGAGGGCCGGTTTTGGGGTCAAGTCGCTGATTCGAGGGCAGAAATAAAGTTGGCTAATGTGACGGTTTTACCCTTTGCGGCATGATATAATATAGTTATAGAGTCGAAACAGAAGCGCGGGCCTTCCTGTCTGCGCTTTTTGTTTTGGTAAAGGGAAGTATGCGCTGCGCGAAGGCCGAGCCTTTTTTTGACGACGAAAATGGGCCTTTGCAGTCTGTGGAAAATCTTGTCAAGGGCCTGGAACGAGGTTTTCGAATCAAGTTGTTGATTCGATGGGGAAAATAATTCAGCTAAAATGTCCCATTTACCCTATGCAATATGATATAATGGTATTACAAGATTGAAAAGAGGCGCAGGCTTAAGGGTCTGCGCCTTTTATTTTGAGTTGAGGAGATATGGCGCAGCCAAGGCTGCGCTTTTTTTATGCCTAAAGAGCCGTTTGTGCCTGAAGAATCGGATCGAGACCGGGAGATGGACCAAGGGGAGATTATTGAGATACACGCCGTGGGCGTGCCTGAGCGCAAGGCCCTGGGTGAGGCGGTGGAGGCTGCGTTTCTGGCTCGGGCCACAATGCTGGGCATTCCTGTGTTGAAGCCTTGGGGAGATAGCCGTCCTTATGACTTTGCGGTGGAAGGCTGGCGGCTGTGGAAGGTTCAGGTGAAGTGCGCCACCAGCCATCGCGGTACTCGATGCGAATCTCGGGCCGCCGGGAGCGGGGAACTCTACACTCTGGATGACATTGATTTTCTGGCGGCGTATGTGATCTCGGAGAATCTCTGGTACATCGTTCCGGCGGATACGTTTGTTCCGCGGGCGACGGTTCATTTCAACTACGGGCCGAAGAGCCAGGGGATGTTTGAGATATATCGCGAGACCTGGTGCCTGATGACTTGTGCGCCGAAGATGCGGGGCAAGGGCGATATCCCGAAGCGGTGCCGGTGCGAGGAGATGCCAGTGCGCTGCGCGGTTTGTCCGAGGAGGTGACGAGGGGTGGTCCTCGGGCCGTTGTCACACTTGTGCCGCAGAAGTTCCGCTCGTTGTCGGACGACTCTAGCGCCCCTCGTACGCTCGCTTCAATCCCTCGACATCAATCTTGATCATCCCCAACATGGCCTTCATCACTCTCTGCGACTTCTGAGGATCTTTGTCGCCGAGCAACTCGCCCAGAGCTTTCGGAATGATCTGCCACGTCACGCCGAATTTGTCTGTCAGCCAGCCGCACTGCAGGGTTTCTCCGCCCGCCGAAAGCTTCTCCCACAACTCATCCACTTCTTTCTGAGTTTCGCAGTCCACAAAGAGCGAGATCGCCGGCGTGATCTTATAGTGCGGGCCGCCGTTCAGCGCCATGAATTCCAGTCCCTCGATTTGAAACGTCGCGGTCATCACCGATCCCTTCGGACCGGGCCCGCCCTCTCCATACCGTCGCACCTTTCCAATCTTCGAATTCTTGAAAATGGAGGTATAGAAATTCATCGCCTCTTCAGCGTTGCTGTCAAACCACAAAAAAGGCCTGATCTTTTGCATACAGAATTCTCCTTGTTAGATTTTCTGGCGCGGCAAGTACTCAGGCGCTCAAAGCCTCGCGTTCCAGCGTAGGCAAAACTTTCTCCAGCCTGTCATAGCTTGCGGCCATGCCGGTCTGCATCGGCGACTTAAGTACAGCGTCGCGCGTCTCCCGGGAGTTATACAGAATCGTCTGCGTAAACATAGTCTGGCCGCCCCGCTCCACCAGGACAATAGTGTCCACGGCCTCCCCCGGATACCACTCCTCGTCGAACACCTCGGTGGCAACAATCCGTTCCGCCGCCACGACTTCGCGATAGACGCCGCCCATCCCCATCTCCCGTCCATCGCTGTCGTTTCTCCAGACATAGCGATACTTGCCGCCCGCCCGCAAGTCGATCTCGCAGACCGGCATCGACCAGCCGTCCGGTCCCAGCAACCACGTCTTCACCAGTTCCGGCTTGGTGTAAGCGTCGAATACCAGCCGGCGCGGCGCATCGAACACCCGCGTTACCACAATCTCGCGGTCACCATGGGCTACAATATTGAACGTTCCACTGTTTTTCATTGGTGTCTCCTTGATAGCGAATGGCTCAACTAAGATTTGTCATTCCGAACCGGGCGCTAAGCCCGGTGAGGAACCTGCTTTTGCTTTGGGACCGCGCGCTTGCCCCGCTTCCCGGTCTCGCCACTCTGCAGATCCTGCAGAAGCGCGTCCAGCCGCCGGAACTGGATCTCCCAGAACTGCCGATAGTTCTCCAACCATTGGCTGGCGTCGCGCAGGGCCCGGGCTTCCAATCGCCGCGGACGCCGTTGCGCATCCCGTCCGCGTGAAATCAGTCCCGCCCGTTCGAGCACTTTAAGGTGCTTCGAAATCGCCGGCTGGCTCATGGCAAACGGCTCCGCCAGATCTGTCACCGCAGCCTCGCCCTTCGCCAGCCGCGCCAGAATAGCCCGGCGCGTGGGATCAGCCAGAGCCGCAAAGGTTGCGTCAAGCCGTGCCGACGAGCGTGCATAACTAGTTAGTTCCATAACCGTATGGAAATATAAAAGAAATGTGAGATGCCTGTCAAGCAGAATGTTTGCCCGGTGCGGCTACCCATTTCTCGTGTTCTTTGCGGGAAGTGGGGCTCTTTGTCCTGAGCCCCGCGCCTGCATCCATTAAAATAAATCGGAGGACAACACCACACCGGCTTGCCAACGACCCAACGACGAACGACGAACTACGAACTACTTCTATGACCATCGGAGTCCTGGCCCTGCAAGGCGATTTCGACGCCCACCGCCGCCGGCTGGAAGAGCTGGGCGCCAAAGTTGTGCTCGTAAAAAAGCCCCAGCAACTAGACGAGATCGACGGCCTGGTAATTCCCGGAGGCGAGTCCGGCACGTTCCTGAAATTGCTGGGAGAAGAAGGCTTCGAAAAGCTTAAACAGTTCGTGCGCCTCAAGCCAACCTTCGGCACCTGCGCCGGCGCCATCCTGCTGGCGAGCGAAGTCGAAAATCCGCAGCAGGCCGGCCTGGGCGCAATCGACATCCGCATCCGCCGCAACGCCTACGGACGCCAGCTCGATAGCTCCATCCGCCAGGGCAAACTTCTGCAAAGCTCTCTCAATCATGAACTGGACTCAGCGCTCGAAATGGTCTTCATCCGCGCCCCCAGGATCGAGCGCGCAGGCTCGGCCGTGGAAGTAATCGCAACCGAAGGCAAGGACAACGTTCCAGTCGCAGTCCGGCAGGGAACTGCCATGGCCGCAACTTTCCACCCCGAACTCTCAGAAGACACCCGCGTCCACCAGGCCTTCCTCGATCTGATCGGCTCATATGGGTCGCACACTCCTGTCCGACGCCTTTGACTTCGGTGTTGACATTGATTGAGTGAATTCGATCTCGAAGTTGATCCAGATTTTCTTAGCGCCATTCGCGCCGTTCTTAGCGACCTCGGCGGTTAAAGGCTTTGCTCTACTTCGCGGGCAGAAACTCAATCGCAACATCCCGGCTCGCAGCTTTGAAACCGAAGTCGGCAGTCACAAAAATGCGCTCGCGCGATTCTGCCGTGAGCTCTACCCCAAAGGAGTCCACATAGGGAACGGCCCTCTTGAACTTGATCAAGGCGGCGCGCACCGCCCTATCCGCATCCGCCGCAACCACCTGAAATCCGAACGCACTCAGCCGCGAAAGAACTAATTCCATGGCCTTCATGCCGCGCTGCTTGCAGGTTTGGCCGGCGATCTCGCCCCAGTGCAGCGAACAGACAACCGCTTCGCATCTCCCCGAGAGATGATCCTTGATGATCTCGGATACTCGGTCCGACCCCGCCTCGCCGTCTAAATACCGGAGGATGGCGCTCGAATCGAGCACATACGTTACCATCGGTCTTTTTCCCGTCGTCGCTCGCGCAGTAAAGCCTTCGAAAGCGAGGGAACACCCGCAAGCATTCCGCGTGTCCTATCCACCAGTTCTTCCGACACGGGCTCCAGCACGATCTTCGACCCCTCCTGCGTCACGCAAATGCGCGTTCCCGGCTTGATTCCTAAAGAAGTTCGCATGTCGGAAGGGATGACGAACTGCCCCTTGGTGCTTACCGTTGTGATCTGACGATTCATTCCTACATGATACCATGATGTAAGAATCTCTTCAGGCGGCCTTCCACTTCCTGCTGTAAGATGGCCCGTGCCCAAAAAGCTCCCAAGCCGGGTAGCCCTGGTCACCGGCGCCACCCGCGGCATCGGACTCGCCATCGCCCGCGCGCTCGCCGCCGAAGGGTGCAACCTAGTTCTGACCGGACGCGATGCCTCAGCGCTGAGCCGTATCAGCAGGGAACTGGCCTCCGCAAAAGTGCAAATCCTGGCCCATCCCTGTGACGTGCGCGACCCGCAATCCGTCGACGATTTATTCCGCACCATCCGCCGCCAATGCAAACGCCTCGATATTCTCGTCAACAACGCCGGCGTCACCCACGCCAATCTCGGAGTCGATAAACTCCCCCTGCCGGTCTGTGGCATGACGTAATCGACACCAACTTGACCGGGATGTTCCTAATGACCCAGGCCGCGCTAGCGATCATGAGACGCGGCGGCACCATCGTCAACAACCTGTCCATCGCAGCTAACCGCGTCTTCGCCGGATCGGCCGCCTACATCGCCTCCAAACACGGAGCGCTCGGCCTGACCAACACGCTGCGTGAAGAACTTCGCCCGAAAGGAATTCGCGTCATCGCCCTGCTCCCCGGAGCCACCAACACCGAAATCTGGAACACATTCTGGCCCCAAGCCCCGCGAAAAAAGATGATGTCCCCCGTCACGGTAGCCGCAGCAGTAGTAAACGCAATCCAACTGCTGCCGAACGCCACTGTAGAGACGCTGGAAATCCTCCCCACCGCGGGCCTCTTATAGGAATTACCCTGTGTGACCCTGTGCCCTCTGTGCTAAGGATTTATTTCGGAGTTCCCGCTATACGACGTTTACACCAAAGAAATTTCCCGCTAAGATTGCCAACGCCAATTCAGAAACCCCCGGAGGAACCACCCATGAGCAAGGCCCCTTTCCTAGCCGCAGCAATATTGGCCGTAGCCGTCCTCACTTTTCCCGCGCAAGCGCAAGAGAAGAAGGAAGTAGCCGTGAAACCGCCCGACAGTCAATCGAAGGTCGTCCTCGATTCCTGGAACGACGTCGGTCGCAAACTGATCGGAATGGCTGAAGATTTCCCCGAGGACAAATACGACTTTAAGCCCACGCCCGCCCAGCGCAGCTTTGCCGAGCAACTTCTCCACGCCGCCAATGCGAATTACTTTTTTACCGATCCGGCCATGGGCAAGAAAATGCCCGCGGAAGAAGACCCCAAACGCTCCGACTTCAAAACCAAGGCCGACATCGTAGCCTTCGTAAAGAAATCCTTCGCCGACGGCGCCAACGCCATCAAAGCCAAAGGCGATAAAGGAATGTCCGACCTGATGGTAGATCCCTTCGCCCACCAGCAAGTCCGCGTCCTCGATATGGCCTACGGCCTGATCGAACACTGCGGCGAACACTACGGCCAACTAGCCGTGTACTATCGCGTAGCGGGATTAGTCCCGCCGGAATCGCGCCCCAAGAAGTAGGAAGTTGCCCGTGTGGGTCGGACACTCTTGTCCGACGCTTTTGACTTTGATTTTGATCTTGTTGTTGCAGTCGGATGAATCTTAGGTCGGTGTTGCACGAACTGAGGAACGGACACTGTCCGTCGCTCGCCTTTTCACGCCGACTCACCTCACCGCATAGGGATACCTAAGCCGCCGCTCCCCAAAAACCTTCACCAGGAGCGCTCCCGAAACAAATCCGCCCACGTGCGCCCAAAACGCTACTCCGCCCATATTCTGTCTCTGCAGAGAAAGTGCAGTCGCAGTCCCGCTAAGGAAATTCAACACGAACCAGTACCCCAAAATTATCCAGGCCGGCACCCACACCACAAGCACGAAGAACCAGGTAAGCACCCGCGCTCGCGGATACAAAACGAAATAGGCCCCCAGCACTCCGGCGATGGCCCCGCTGGCTCCGACCGCCGGCGCAGTCGAATGCAGATTCATGACCACATGCGTGCCCATCGCCAACACTCCGGTCAGCAGGTAAAACACCAGGTACTTGAAGTGCCCCAGATAGTCCTCGACATTGTCCCCAAAAATATAGAGAAACCACATATTCCCAATCACGTGCATCCACCCTCCATGCAGAAAGAGTGAAGTGAAGAAGGGAATCACGATCGCGATCAGAGGGTACACGGGCGAGCCTGACAAAAATAACGCCACATGCGACGGCACGACTCCAAACTGACGAACCAGCAGCTCCAGGCTCTGCGGATCAAGCATGGCCTCGAAAAAATAGATCAGAAGGCACAGCCCAATCAGGAAGTAGTTCACCCACGGAGTGCTATAACGAGGCTGGTCATCGCGAATGGGAAGCATAAGGAAATCTGGTAATTTGGTAATTGAGCAATTCTGTAATTGAAAATCACGGCAAGCCAGCCGGAGGTTTTCAAATTACGTAATTTCCAGATTACCAAATGCTCTCATGAATGGCGTCATCATCGTCGATAAACCCGCCGGTTTCACCTCGCATGACGTGGTCAACCGCATGCGCCGCATTCTCGGGCAACGCTCCGTCGGCCATCTCGGCACTCTCGACCCCCTGGCCACAGGCGTGCTCCCGCTGGTCACCGGCAGCCTAACCCGCCTAGCGCAGTTCTACACGATGTCGGAGAAGACTTACGAAGGAGTGATCCGCTTCGGCTTCGCCACCGACACGTACGATGCCGACGGCGAACCCGTAGAGAGTGATTTGGGCACAGCTAATGTGGGGACAGCCGCCCCCGGCTGTCCAGAGGGCCGCAGGCCCGATCTTAGCTTGACCGATCTGAGCTTGGAGACGCTCCAGAACCTCGCCACCAGATTCCTCGGTCTGATCGAGCAAGTCCCGCCACCGTTCTCGGCCAAGAAAATCCACGGCGTCCCCGCCTACAAGCTGGCAAGAAAACGAAAAGAGGTCGTCCTGAAGCCGGTGCAGGTAGAGATCGAGGAATTCGTCATCCTCGCAGTCGAAGGCGAACGCGCCACCTTCCGCGCGCACGTGGCTTCAGGAACCTACATGCGTTCGGTAGCCCACGAAATGGGCCAACTGGTAGGCTCAGGCGCCCATCTGGAATCCCTACGCCGCACCGCCGTAGCCGAATTCGAAATCACCCAGGCCCACACCCTCGAAGAAATTGAAGGACACATAAAGGATCACTTAAAGGTTTGTGATTCTGAACCGGTAGGAAAGGATCACGCAAACCTTTGTGAATCCGAACCGGGCGGAACGCCCGGTGAGGAACCTGCTGTTTCCCGCCACGAAGGAATCACCGACCTCTTCGTCCACCCCCGCCAGCTCCTGCCCCAATTTCCCTCGGTCACAGCCGACGACGCCACCACCGCCCGCATTCGCGCCGGCCGCCCCGTAAACCTCCCCGACCTCTCCCGCGCCCGCCAGGTCAAAGTCTTCCACGGCCAAAGGGAACTGGTCGCCATAGCCACCCGCGTAGCTGGCACCCTCTTCCACCCCAAAATAGTATTCCCCCCCAGCTGGTGACAATGTGTGGGGACAGCCGCCCTCGACGGTCCACAGGGCAAAAGGCCGACTTCTGTGCCCGAGGCCTGCAATGTCCGATAACAGGTATTATGTAAAGTACACGGGATGTCTTGCTGCAAGCGGGCAACGCGTTCCGGCTGGTCCTGATTTTACCGAAAGCTGGTAACTACTACATCTTGTACTTCCCCAAATCCTCGTCATTCAGCCCTTCCAGATACTTGCGCAGTTCTTCGGCGGTCACGCGGTCCGATCCATTCGCCGCCTGCTTCGAATTCTTAAGCACCCCTTCATCCACAAAGATCGGACAATCCACTCGCAGCGCCAGCGCTAGCGCATCCGAAGGACGCGAGTCAATGCTGATCACCTCGCCGCTCCTCTCCAGCCAGATCACCGCATAAAACGTATCCTCCCGCAGCTCCGTAACCACAACCTTGTGCACCTGCGTCTCCAGCCCGGTCAGCACATTCTTGATCAAATCATGCGTCATCGGCCGCGGCGTGCTAACCTTCTCCATCTCCAGAGCAATCGCATTCGCCTCATAAACCCCCACCCAGATCGGCAGCACACTCTCCCCCGCAACATCCTTAAGGATCACGATCGGCATGTTCGACACTGGATCCATCAAAAGTCCTCGGATAGTCATCTCTACCTCCATCGTGAGCCTCCTTCGAGAGCCGACTGTGTACCGCCGTTCTTTGCCTCTTATATCACCAATTCGCCTAAAAGACTGTTGGGAAAGCTAGCTGTTGCCCTTACCGGAACGTAGGTTCCCACCTCGGGCGTGGACGTCTCTGGTGCGGTGAAGTTCAGGGTTTTATTTTGGCTGGTGCGGCCGATCCACTGGGCTCGCGCGTCGTTTCGTCCTTCAACCATTACTTCGGAAACTGTTCCTATGTATTTCTTGTAGCGGGCGATTTGGATTTCTTTTTGCTTCGACATTAACACTTCCAGTCGGCGGGATTTTTCGTGATCTGGGATCGCGTCTTCCAGGGCCAGCGATGGGGTGTTTGGTCGCGGAGAATATTTGAAGGTGAAGATGCTGTCGTAGCCGACTTCGTCCACGAGGCTCAGCGTCTGTTCGAAGTCTCCTTCCGTTTCACCCGGGAAGCCCACGATTACGTCGCTGGTGATGCTGATCTCGCGCTTTGCCGCCTTGATCCAGGCGATGCGTTCCAGATACTGGTCCCGGGTGTAGAGGCGCTGCATCGCGCTGAGCACGCGGTCCGAGCCGCTCTGCACGGGCAGGTGGACGTGGTCGCACAGAGTGGGGACGGCGTCGATGGCTTCGACAATGTCGCGCCCAAAGTCGCGGGGATGCGAGGTTGTGAAGCGCACTCTGCGAATCCCCGGAACTTCGGCCACCGCCGCGAGCAATTCTGCAAACGTTTTCTTCGCACCCGGCTTCCCTGCCGGGTCTTTATATGAATTCACATTCTGGCCGAGCAATTGAATTTCTGTATAGCCCAGATCGGCCATCTGGCGGGCTTCGGCGAGCACCGACTCCGACGTGCGACTGCGCTCTTTGCCGCGCGTGAACGGCACCACGCAGTAGGCGCAGAACTTGTCGCAGCCTTCGATGATAGTGATGTATCCGCGATGGGGATTGGTGCGCGCTGTGAACTCGGTCTCGAAGCACTCGTCGGTTTCGCGGTCGTCGAGTCCGGTGATGCGGAGTGGGCTTCCGGCTTCGGGCTTCGCGAACGCGGCTTCCGGCTTCCGGCTTCCGGCCTCCAACTGCACCAGCATTTGTGGCAGGTTGCGGTAGCTGGCTGATCCGCATACTAGTGAGACATGGGGGGCGCGCTCGAAAATCCTTTCGCCTTCCTGCTGCGCCACGCAGCCGAGCACGCCAAATTTCTTGCCCTGGGCCAGCAGTTTCTTGTAGTCCGCCAGCCGGTGGAAGACTCTCTGCTCCGCCTTGTCCCGGATGGAGCAGGTGTTGTACAGAATCAAGTCGGCCTGCTCGACGGTCTGGACCTGCCGGTAGCCCTCGTGCACCAGTGTGCCGATGACCTTTTCGGAGTCATGCACGTTCATCTGGCAGCCGAAGGTTTCGAGGTAGAAGGTCTTTTGGGGATCCCCAGACATAAGCTCAGTATAAGCGATGCTCGTGTGGATGTCCGACCCACACTTGCCGACCCACACGATTCTTTCTCGCTACAGGCCGTTGGGGCGTTGGCGAATCAGCGATAGGAATTCGGAGCGGGTTTCTTCTTCGTTGCGGAAGCAGCCCAGCATGGAGGAGGTTACGGCGGCGGAGTGCTGCTTTTCTACTCCGCGCATCATCATGCAGAGGTGGCGGGCCTCGATGACCACGCCTACGCCTTGCGGTTCGATTACTTTCTGGATGGTTTCGGCGATCTGGGTGGTCAGGCGCTCCTGAATCTGGAGGCGGCGAGAGAAGAGTTCGATCAGGCGCGGGACCTTGCTCAGGCCGATCACTTTGCCGTTGGGAATGTAGGCCACGTGCACCTTGCCGAAGAAGGGCAGGAGGTGGTGTTCGCAAAGGCTGAACATTTCGATGTCCTTGACGATGACCATCTCGTCGTAGGTTACGGTAAAGAGCGCGCCTTTGAGCAGGGCCTCGGGATCTTCAGTGTAGCCGCGGGTCAGGAATTGCAGGGACTTGCGAACTCGCTGCGGGGTTTGCTGGAGGCCTTCGCGGTTGGGGTCTTCGCCCAGGCGGACGATCATTTCCTGGACCAGGTCTTCGAAGCTGGCGCTGGTTAGAGTTGGCTGTTCGGTTGAGGGCTTCATGAGGGGCCATTGTGTAATTGGGTAATTTAGTAATTTTGTAATTGAAATCAAGAGCCTTCGCCTTGGTATTCGAATGAGTTCATCATGGTTTCTTCCAGCCTCACTCTTTCCAGATGCGCTTGGTGGAAGCCGCGCTGCACTATTTCGTAGATCTGGATGCAGAGATTTTCTGTGGTGGGTACCTCCTGGGCGAATTCTGGCAGGGTATTCAGGTTTTCGTGGCCGTAGCGGGTCAGCACTTCCCTTTCGATGAAACCGTCCAGATCGGTCAGGTTGCAGACCATTCCCGTCTTCTCGTCGACTGGGCCGCTTACGGTTACTTCTACGATGTAGTTATGGCCGTGTCCGTAAGGGTTGTTGCATTTGCCGTAGGTCTGCTGGTTCTCCTGGTCCGACATCACCTCGCTGTGAAGGCGGTGGGAGGCGGAGAAGAGATAGCGGCGGGAGAGGTGTGCTTTCATTCAACTGGTTCTGGATTCGGTGAAATCTAAAGGTCTTAATCGCGGAGGCCGCGGAGAAAGGCCGCGGAGGTCGCGGAGAGAAGCGGAACTGGCACGCGCTGTACTTACTCTCTTCATGCTTCCCCGTAGAAATCTACGAATAGGTCGGGCGTTTCGTAGACCCGCACCCGGTGCAGTTTGGCGCGTTCCAGTTTGGTGGCCAGGCGCTGCCAGATGGCTATGGCCAGGTTTTCCGTGGTGGGGATTTGATGCAGAAATTCGGGGACCTCTTTGTTCAGGAAGCGGTGGTCCATGGCGTCCAGGACTTCGCGGTGCATGACCTCTTTGAGTTGCTTCAGGTCGACTACGAAGCCGGAGCGCGGGTCGACTTCTCCCTTTACCGTTACTTCGAGGGTGTAGTTATGGCCGTGGCCGTTGGGGTTATTGCACTTGCCGAAGATGCGGCGGTTCTCCTCCGGAGTGAAGTCCGGGTTGTGATAGTAGTGCGAGGCGGAAAATTCGGCTTTGCGCGTTAGATAAACCATAAAGGCAGTGGCCAGTGGTCAGTGGTCGGTGGCCAGTCGAAACCTTTCTTCATCGGAATATTTGCGGCCCTTCCAGGCTACGCTGCCTTTTGCGTGGGCGCTCTTTGAGCGCAGCAACAGGTATGCGAACAGCGGGAGTCCTAGCAGAGACAGGATGTTTGCGTCCCAGTCAAAGTGTGCTCGGTGAATTCTGGAGATAAACAGCGCGTACAAGATTACGGTCAGCATGGCTGCTACCGTGGCCGGCTGGCGATGACCGCGCAGAGCAGTGGCCAGGCTGATTGCTAAGCTGGCCACGATCAGAACAAACTCTAGCGCCCGGAGCGCGGCCAGCCGCGCCGGTGAGGGGAACAACAGAGCGAGGTTCTTGGTCCAGCCTTCGCGGAGTCGGGCGAAGCTGCGGTACATGCGGGTACGAACCGCGTCACCGCCGTAGCGGAAGAAAATCTTGCGGCCTGAGCGCTTTACGGCGCGGGCCAGGGCTACGTCCTCTAGCAAATTTGCGGCGATGGCGGCATGTCCGCCGACGGCGTCGTAGGCTTCGCGCGTGATCAGGATGTACTGACCGTTCGCGGCTGCGGCGGGAGAGTTTGGGTCGCTTACCTGAGATGGGCGAAAGTTCGCGGCTAGCTCGGCGAAGATCACGGGCATTATGGCTCTCTCCCAAATCGTTTTCAGGATCTGTTCGGGCGAGTAGGAGAGCAGGGCTGTGGCCTGGCGGTTGGCTTCGTCGAGGCTGCGGGCTAGCGAGCCAGGAAGGTGGATGGTGTCGGCGTCGGTGAAGAGGAGCCATTGGCCGCGAGCGGCATGGGATCCGACAGTGACTGCATTGTTCTTACCCGTCCAACCTATGGGGAGGGGGCCGGCTTGAATGACTTGCACTTGGGGGGTGGCGAAGGATAAAGCGATGTCGCGGGTGCGGTCGGTGGAATGGTCGTCGACTACGATAATTTCGAAGGACACGCCAGTCTGCAGGAGAAGCGACTGAAGGCAGGCGGCCAGGCAGGCTTCTTCGTTGCGCGCCGGCACGATTACCGACACTGTGGGGCGCGCGGATGCTGTATCGGTCGCAGCCATACGTCGAATCCACTATTATAGCTGGGTGCGACTCATGCTTCGTTATGCGGGTGCGGTTGTCCCCGTCTTCCTTATTCTGCTTCTATCCGGCTGCTATAGCAGTAGCCGCCCGTCGCGGGTCGGCAAGGCGGCTCCGGATTTCACGGTGCGTGACTCGGATCGCACGGTTACGCTGAGCCAATTTAAAGGCCAGGTGGTGGTGCTGAATTTCTGGGCGACATGGTGCCCGCCCTGCATCGAGGAAATGCCGTCGCTGGTGCGGATGCAACAGCGCATGCAGTCGAAGGGCGTGACTGTGCTGGCGGTGAGCGTTGACGTGGATGAAAATAATTACCGGCGGTTTCTGAAAGACCACGGGGTGAATCTGCTCACAGTGCGGGATCCGGACCAGAAAAGCAATGGTCTGTATGGGACATTTAAGTTTCCTGAGACCTACATCGTCGACCGCAATGGAATTATGCGGCGGAAGTTTATTGGGCCCGTGGATTGGACGGAGCCGGAGGTTATTGATTTTTTGAGCAAGCTGTAGGAGGAAATTGTTGATTGATGATTGTTGATTGATGATTGAAGGGCCCATGGTTTTTCAATCAACAATCATCAATCAACAATTGTCTCAAGGGCAGATCCCTACAACTTTACCTTTCGCAGGCGCAGGGCGTTTGTGATTACCGAGACTGAGCTGAAGCTCATGGCCGCGGCGGCGAAGGTGGGGCTGAGCAGGAGGCCGAAGAAGGGGTAGAGCACTCCCGCGGCGATGGGGACGCCGATTGCGTTGTAGACGAAGGCGAAAAATAAGTTCTGGCGGATGTTGCGCATGGTGGCCTGGCTTAGCTTGCGGGCGCGCAGGATGCCGGTGAGATCGCCCTTCAGCAGGATGACGCCTCCGCTTTCCATGGCGATGTCGGTGCCTGTATCCATGGCGATGCCGACGTCGGCCTGCGCGAGCGCGGGGGCGTCGTTGATGCCGTCGCCCGCCATGGCTACAATTCTTCCCTGCCCTTGCAGGCTGCGGATGATCTCCAACTTTTTTTCCGGCAGGACTTCGGCTTCGAATTCTGCAATGCCCAGCGTTTTGGCAAGCGACGCGGCGACGATGCGATTGTCGCCGGTGAGCATCACGATTTTGATGCCTTGAGCTTTGAGGTCGCGAAGGGCCTCAGGTGTGGAAGGTTTCAATCGATCGGCGACGGAGAGGTTGCCGATGTATTTGCCGTCAACGGCGACGCAGAGAACGGTGCCATCCGGTGCCGTGATGGAGAGAACGGCGGGCTTTTCCAAGGCTCCCACCTCCACCATTAGAGCGGGACTGCCGACGGCGACTCTTCTTCCGTCGACGACGCCGACTACGCCCCTGCCGGTGATGGAGTGGAATTCTTCCGGTTGGGAAAGGTGCAGGCTGCGCTTCACGGCGGCATCTACAACCACCGAACCCAGGGGATGTTCGCTGGCATGCTCGAGACTTGCGGCGAGGCGCAGAAGTTCGGGGTCACCGTCAAGCGCCTGAGAAATACTTACAAGTTGCGGCTTGCCTTCGGTCAGTGTTCCAGTCTTGTCGACAACAAGCGTATCGACTTTCTCCAGAACCTCGAGAGCTTCGGCATTCTTGATGAGTACGCCGGCCCGCGCTCCGCGGCCCACGCCGACCATGATCGCCATGGGCGTGGCGAGGCCGAGCGCGCACGGGCACGCGATGATCAGCACAGCTACTGCGTTCACTAGCGCATGCGCAAGCCGGGGTTGCGGACCTGCCAACGACCACGCGACAAAGGTGAGCGCTGCGACCGCAACCACTGCGGGGACGAACCATCCGGCGACGCGGTCGGCGAGACGCTGGATGGGGGCGCGGCTGCGTTGGGCCTGGCCAACCAGTAGCACGATTTGCGCCAGCAGGGTTTCGTTGCCCACGCGTTCGGCTCGCATCACGAACGAGCCGGTGCCGTTGATGGTGGCTCCGATGACCTGGCTGCCCTGTGATTTCTCGACTGGGGTGGATTCACCGGTGATCATCGACTCGTCAATCGCGCTGTGGCCTTCGAGCAGGACGCCATCGACCGGAATTTTCTCGCCGGGACGAACGCGCAGACGGTCGCCCGGAGTCACTTGATCGAGCGAAATCTCTTTCTCACTGCCATCTGGGTTGAGCAGGCGCGCGGTTAGCGGGCTGAGATCGAGCAAGGCGCGAATAGCAGCGCTGGTGCGGCTGCGCGCACGCAATTCCATGACTTGGCCGAGCAAGACCAGGATTGTGATCGCGGCCGCCGATTCGAAGTAAACGTCGGGATAGCCTCCCATGACGCGCATAGATTCGGGAAAAATCTGAGGCGCTACTGTGGCGATTACGCTGTATCCGTAGGCGACGCCGGTGCCCATGCCGATCAGCGTGAACATGTTCGGACTGCGATTGACGAGCGAAGTCGAGAAGCGCTGGAAGAAGGGCGCGCCGCCCCAGAGCACGACCGGCGTGGCAAGCAGGAATTCGAGCCACGGGAGAGTCCGGGCCAAAGGCGTCGGCAGGAGGCTGAGTTCATCCATTAATGCCTGGGGCCAGAACATGCTTCCCATAGCGATTGCGAGCAGCGGTGCGGTGAGCACGAGGCTGATCCAGAAGCGCCGGGTCATGTCGCGCAGTTCAGGATTGTCTTCTTGCGCGGCGGTGACGGTGCGGGGCTCGAGCGCCATGCCGCAGATCGGGCATGAGCCCGGGCCGGGCCGCACGATCTGCGGATGCATGGGGCAGGTGTACTCGGTGCGCGCCGGCGAGGCGACCGGGACTTCCGGTTCGAGCGCCATGCCGCAGGACGGACATGCGCCCGGCTTGAGCTCGCGGACTTCCGGGCACATGGGGCAGACGTAGGCGGTTCTGGTTGCGCGCCTTGGGGCTTGAGTGTGGTCTGAGGATATCGGTTTTGCGGCGGCCAGCGTCACCAGGCCGGACGGCGCGTTCAGATATTTTGCGGGGGTCGTTTTGAATTTCTCGAGGCATCCCGCGCAGCAGAAGTAGTACGGCTTTCCAGCGTGTTGGTAGATATGCGTGGCGGTCGCGGGATTTACATTCATTCCGCAGACTGGGTCGCGTTGTAGCATGGGCGCCGGGTGTGATGGGTTCGTGGACATGGGTCGGTTAGTTGGAATCCGTGAGAGTCCTCAGGGGCTAAAGAGCCCTACTTCTGTGTGAACGACAACGGCACGGCTGAAAGCCGTGCCCTGATACGGACCCTCCCCAGTACTAGGCCTCCATCGTACGAAGCACACCCTAGTACGAAGCCCCCCCCGAGATGCTCCCTACAGTGTTCGATCTTTGATGCTTTATATTGGATTCAGCCCGGTTGATAGCGGGCGTGCATTCCCAGGCAGAGGATTATCCCATGACTTATCTGGAAGTGGTTTTTCGCTATGGGGCGGTGCCCGGCGAGAACGAATTGCGGGCCATCGACGGCATGCGTGAGGTCTACGGAGTGCGGCGGGTTCAGTTTAATGAGAGTGAACGCACGGTGCGCGTGGAGTTCGACGCATCACGGCTTAAGGCGGACGCTGTGGCTCGACTGTTGCGCGAAGCTGGTTTGGATGTGCGGGAGCGGTTGGCGCTGGCTTAGAGCGGCTGACGGTTGTGGCGCTGCCGGCAAACAGCAGGTTCCTATCAGGCCTTCGGCCCGATTCGGAATGACAAAGTTTTTTGGGGGGTCCGGGGTGGGTTGCTTGGCTAAATGCAAGGGGCGCCCAAGAAAACCTCTGGCCGAAGTTCTTCTTGGAGCGCCCCGTTGCGCGCCACTTCGTCTGGGCTTTAAGTATGCACCTGGCGTGCCGTCTGTAAGCTACTCAAAATACAGAGCAACCGTTTGCCGGCTTCTGTAGGAATTGCTCTGAGCCGGGAAAGATTTACTTCGGTCGCGGGAAGCAAAGCAACGAAGTGGCCGAATCGTTGTGGAAAGGAACTAACGTCCTAGGGGGAAAGCCTTACGGATGGCTCCGGAGGGCGGGGCTGATCGAGGACCATCATGATTCGAAATGATGTCCGCGGTAAGCTGAGATCGAGGTTCGCGGCAACTGGCGACTTCTTGTTCCATGATTTGATCGATTAGAATAAGCCGCCTGAGTCTCGGTTTAGGGCGGAGCGCATCGAGGGCGCTTATGAACTTTAGAAGTGTCCGAGCCGTTTTCGCCGTTGGCCTTATCATCACTACTGCTACCCCGTTTCTCGGCGCAGACGAGCGTGAGACAAATGTTCGATCACTCTCCGACGGACATCATTGGTTCGCGCTTCGCAACCTTGTCATGCGCGGCAAGATCAGCGGGTTCTATCGCGGAGCGGTTGAATGCGCTTTCAATCGGCCGAAGGCGGCGAAAGAGGATCTTGCGGCCGTCATACGCAATGCTCCACACTCTGCAGACGCTTATGAAGCCCGCTCACTGCTCGCCGGACTGTACCTCAGAAATGGCCAGTTCCGCGAAGCGCTGGCCGAAGTAGATGCCATGCTTGCCGAAAGACCTGGTGCGGAAGATGCCAAGAACATTAAGCCTCTATTCAGCGCGCTGAGCCAGTTTCCGGACCAACGCGTCGTTCACAAAGAGATCTCAACGGTGGCTATTCATATCAAGGACGGCAATGTTTTCCTGCCCCTAAAAATCAATGGCACGCGGGCAAGCTATATCGTCGATACCGGGTTCAGCACTTCTGCTGTCAGTGAATCGGAAGCTGTCCGTCTCGGCTTGGCGATTCATAACATCAGCACGAAGACCGACAGCATTACGGGTGCACCGGTGGGCATTCGCGTCGCTGTCGCAGACAACCTCAATATCGGTTACACCCAATTGGCCAACGTTGCCTTTCTGGTCTATCCGGATAAGCAACCACCTTTCGACGAACTGCCTGCGGGAGAGCGCGGTATTCTCGGTATACCTGTTATTTTGGCGCTGGAAACCATTCGCTGGACTTCTGAAGCCACGTTCACGGCTGGATGGCCGACTAGAGCCGGTGGGATGAAGCACGCGAATCTTTGCTTCGAGAATGCGTTCCCGGTTGTGCAGATCGGTTTTCGCCAATCAGTGCTTGATTTCACTGTCGACACGGGTGCGCAGAACACCGACCTGTATCAGGCTTTCGCCAATACCTTTTCCCACCTCGTTAAATCTGGCAAAAAGGAATCACGTAAGCTGACCGGCGTCGGAGGAAGTGCGAACGTCGATTCTGTCGTCCTTCCTTCGGTTACCCTAAGAATTGGTGGGCACGACGTCCTTCTTCGACCCGCGCACGTGCTGCTGCAGAAGAGCAGCGGTACCAGCGGAATGTTCGCAGGCAACCTCGGTATGGATCTCCTTAATCAGGCGCACACCATCACGCTGAACTTTCAATCGATGACCCTAACGCTAGAGTAAGCGGAACCGAGGATTCTCAATTTTTGACCTTAGAGCAATGCTAGCGAATCGCGGGCGGATCACGGACAACCCGGAAGTAACTGTTGAAATCAGGCGATTTACGCTCATTGAGAGTTGCCGCTGTGCCGGTGAAGACGCTACAATGATTTTCAACTTGTCGTCATTTTCGCGCAGTAGTTGGTCAAGTTGAGGGGATGGGCGAACGCCGGTCCGTTGCATCCCCTTGTTCTTCTTGTAGTTGAAACGATGCGCCCTTAGCTCAACTGGATAGAGCGTCTGGCTACGAACCAGAAGGTCGGGAGTTCGAATCTCTCAGGGCGCACCATCTCTTCAACTACCTAGGGCACCGCGCGAAGAACCCCCTTTGGCTCTTGTCTACGAATTGTGCTGCAGTCCTACCCTGACAGAACTACTGCGGCGCCGCAACGGTTATGCCGTAAACCATGTGATCCATTGAAATCAATAAAGTCAGGCCCAGATCTTTAAACGTAACCCACACTTTGCTGTCCTCGTAGTTCCTGCCGGCGTATGCGCGAATAGCGGAGAATGAAGTCGATCCCAGAGTGACGCCGGTATTGGTCGAGTAGTTCACAACGGGTGTTTCGATGTTCTTCGTCCAATAAATATCGCCCATCTTATGCGCGCCGTGCGACCATCCTGTGGCGGTGATACTGGTCACGGTGGGGGCCGCTCCACCGTCAAACATCATCATTAAATTGATCGAGATGTATTTCCAGGTTGTGCTGGAGTAAGCGCCGCTACCTTCCGAGTAATTGAAGTCGGGTGTTCCCAAAATTGAATTGACTTCATCCATGCCCATGCCGAGCCGGATTAATCCGATGCTTCGACCTGGGATGATAGTGGTGTTCTGAATCGCAGTTTGGCGTTTCGCCGTGTTCGCCGAAGAAATCCTGGCGGCTTTGGTCTTCCCAACGGCCGCCCCTGCCAACATCAAAACAACTCCCAACGCAGCAATATATTTTCTCACCTTCGCTCCTTGAACGCAGATTTTGGAATTCAGAGCCTATTACGTGCAGGGCACGGTGCGGACGTTCGTTCCCTTTGCATCGTCAGCTTCCTGGCAATAGCGGGTTCCGTTGTCGCGAACGCATTGCCGCCAATACAAGCCTTCCTTCTGCCACATCCACGTCGAACACGAGTCCTCGGCAGTCCCCATACTGGCCATAAGCATCACCGCCAGCAGGAGCGGCATTGCGAATCTCGTTCTAAACCGAAAATTTCCGATGGTCTTCATTTGTAAGGAGCCTCCACTCCATGAGGATGAACTACACCCGTTAGGCCGCGTAAATCAGACTCCCTGCCAGCCTGGAGACAGCGCACCACGTTGGCGGCGTCCGGGAGTTTGTAGCAATTTAACTGGGCCGTTGTCGCCTTGAGTTTGCCGTCGAGGGCTTTTTGGGCGGCGAGGAACTTCATGGTGTTGTCATCCATCTGGCGCAGCGCTACCGCGGCGTCGCCTTCTTTGAAAATGTCGTAGACGGAATCGACTATGGACGAAGTGGCCTTGAGGCCTACGACGTGGCACGTCGCGAGGCCGGCGGATTTCTTGAGGAATTCTTTAATCGGCTCATCGTCCAGCGCGGTCTCAATGGTGTTGTGCAGTTCTTCGAGGCTGCTTTCCCAATCGCCGTTTGATTTCTCGATGTCTTCTTTGGCATTCAGCGCGGCGTGAGCTTGCGAGATGCGGTCGTTGTAGCGCTTGATTTGGGCTGCAGAACTCTCCAGCCATATTTTCGTTCGGTCGAGCTGCTCCTTTTTCTCGTTGAATGCACCAAGAGTGCGCACGTCTTTGGCTGCCGAGGCCTCGCGGTAGACCTCTTCAATCTGATCTGGGATTTTCTTAGCTTCGTCCTCGAACTTTCCCACGATACCGCCTCCAGCCTTGGGAGCGCAGTTGTCCCAGCCAGTGGTCAACAGGTCCACCAGCATGTCGAGTCCACGCTCTTCGGCATCGCCCATGGCCTCATCGACGTCCTTGGCGGCTTCGGCGCGTGCCTCTCCGCGCTTCTTCTCATCCTCTGCCAGCCGGCGCAGGGCATCCTGTAAACCCTGAAGGCGAACTTGAAGTTGGGTCTGGGTTGGGATCGCTTTCGGCGCAGGGGCAGAGGGCGCGGCCGCAACCACCGGCATGGAGATTGGTGTGCCGGTTCTGGCGGGCGTTTTCAAGTTTGCTACGGTCGCTGTTGGCCTTGCTGCTCTCAGGTCAACCGTCGACGCGGAGGCGGGAGCGAGGGCCGACAGTGCGGTAGCGGCGTTGGTACGGCTGAGCGAAAGCGTGGCGTTCGCGTTCTCAAAGACTTTCCGCGCGGCCACGGCTGCATCCTCGTCTGTCTTGGCCGCGCCGAGCATTTCGTTGAATGCCTGTTGCTGTTTGGGCGTGGCGGTTTGCAAGTCGATTTTGGTGCGCGCCACGTCGATTGCCGTCTTGTCGGCATCGGCACGAGACTGCGCGTCGTTGAATTCCTGCTGTGTGGTTTTTGCGGTCTGCGTGGCTTGGTCGTAGTCCTTCACGGTTTCCTGGAAGGTTTGCACCTTTGGATCTTGAGAAGGCTGGGTCAGCGCGGGATTGCGCTGGGCAGCTTCGAGGGCGGTGTCCTGTGCCACTGTCTTGTCCGGGCCGGTGAGATTATTGGCTGCCTGGGCGACTTCAGCGGCTTGCTCAGGCTGGGCGCCATCGAGATAGATGCCGGGCAGTCCGGGAATTCCCGGCCCGGTTCTGCCGGTGCCCGGTCCATTGACGAGGTTTGGGTTTTCGCCGGGAGTAGCCGAGTCGTCAGAACCCGCGGAACCGCCAACGTAAATTCCCGGCAAACCCTTGAGACCGTAACTGGTCGGGCTGCTCTGACTGAGCTTGAGGCTGAGGGCTTCGGGACCGGAGGAACTCATGCTCTTCAATTGCAGAGCCGCTGGGTCGGCCGAATTCATGCCTTTCAACGATAAAGAAAAAGGCAGACCCTCGAGCTTTAGTTCTCGGTTCAGGCGGGCAAACTGAGCGTCAAGCCGCTGCTGTTCGGCGATGCGCCGCTGCTCTGCCTGTTCCCGTGCGCGGCGAAGAATCTCTTCCGTCATGGCTTGCTGCTGTCGCAGGGCTTCGGAGTTGTCGGCGAACAAGGAGCTGATGAACGATGTGGCAGCTCCCTGCATGAAGCTGCTCATGATCGGATTCTTGGTGTTCATCACGATGGCCAGGTTGACGCTGTTGGTCAACGTGTCCTGTGAGAAGTTGCCGGTGTTGGAGATCATGGCGCCGGAGGTGGAAGTGGAGGCGGAGGCCGCGCCATCGGCAACGCAGGTGCATTCAGAAGATCCGCCGGGAATGGTTGCATTGCGTGCTGTCTCGCACTGCGTCTTGGTGACGCCCGACTGGCTTTTCGTTCCGCTGGCGCCGCCCATCAGAGAAGTGCACTGCGCGCTACTGCAGTGATAGGTGTAGGAGCAGGTGTCGGCCCCGAGCGAGACGGCTCCCACTCCGCACGCCAGGCAGACCAGCAGGGCCAGCAGGAGTCCGCGTTTCGTGCGGCTTTCCGGCCGCGTCATTGCTTGCATGTTTGCTCCCGAACCGGGGTGAGATTGGAGTCCCGAGTATTCAGCAGGAACAGATGGCAGGCAAGTTACCGAAGAGAAGAAATTCTGAAGCGTGAGTCGCGGGGCCGAGGTCGAAGTTAACGAGTCGAAGTTACGAAAGGTACGCCCGTGCCCCGGTTTCGTTTGCATTCCGGCGCGCCGGAGTCAAGACTTGAGCCTCGCTCGTCATTGCGACTTTGTGAGCCACGGAGAATCGATCCAAATGCGCCGTCTGAATGCGTCTGTTCGAAGTGCGGCAACACTTCTTGTCTTGTCGTTGCTGGTTCCGTTGAGTTTCGCTGGCCGGAAGGAAACCCCGGAGACTCCGGCGGACAGAGCCGAGGCGGAGAAGTGGATTACAAGCTCCATACGCCCGATGTACACGATCGACCAACTGAACTCTCAATACCTCTTGCTCTCTTCGAGCCGTCGCGGCGAGCCGCAGCAGTATCACTTTGGCATCGCGCTGGCTCGCATTGCTTTTATTGAGGGCTCAGGCAGCCAGGACGGATACGACATTGTGACATGGCGGGATTACACCCATGACAATGCCGACTACCTTAAGTTCTTCAGCAGAGCCAGGACAGAAGAATTTGCGGCGGCGCTCAGATATCTGGTCGTTGCGGCTCGCGAAGAGGCGCGAGTTCAGCAGGAAGGCACCTTCCGGCAGTTTCAGGGCCAGGCGAAAGCGTGGCGCGAGGCTTCTGCGAAGCCGGTGATGCCGGAAGCGGCGCGCGAACACCAGGTGCTTGCCGAGTACGCCTTCAAGCAACGGGAAACCGAAAAGGCCCTGCGGGAATACAAGGCAGCGGTGGAGATTTTCCCCACATGGCCAGAAGGTCAGTTCAATCTGGCAACCTTGGCGGGGGAGCAAAAAGACTATGACACCGCGATCCTGCACATGAAGGAATATCTGGAACTGGTACCAGACTCACCCGATGCGCAGGCCGCGAAGGACAGCGTCATCATCTGGCGCGACAGGATTTCCACCTTTCTGGCCGAGGATAAGGCTGCCGTGCAGCCCAGAAACGCGTCCTTCAGAAAGACAAGAAAATAGCCGGAAGTTGCAGGATATCGGGGTTGGTACCTCCGCTGAATTGTCTGCTGGTCTTTTTCTGCTACTCTAGGCATGCCTTGTTGTTTCTTTTACGTTGTTTCAGTTATTGACCGGAGTCCCTCTCCGGAAATGGGGTAGCACGCGCGCCATGACGAAGGTCATCGAACGGGAAGTGTCTGTACTGGCGTCGGCAAAGAACGGATTGGTCTATCTCACGGCCAACGACTGGGCTCTGGTAGCCGACAAGGCCACGCGTGTCCATTTTAAGAAGGGCGAAGCGCTGGTTCAAAAGGGCGAGAAAGCAAAGGGGGTCTATCTCCTGCTTAAAGGGAACGCCCGAGTGCAGATCGCTTTCCTGCCCAGGGCGGCAACCATTGCGCCCGGCGAGATCTGCGGAGAAATGTCACTTCTGGAAGATGCCCAAGCTAGCGCCAGCGTGTTTGCCGAAGAGGACGTTGAAGCTTACCACCTCGACCGTCCAACCCTGGAGACGATGTTTGAGCTGTTTCCTCACCTCGCCTCGCGCTTTTACCGGTCTTTGGCGAGGAATCTTTCCCGCCGCCTCAGAGAGTTGATCGGGCCGAGGTCTGGTCCGCGGGCCACGGTGTAAGAGCCTTCCTTCTGACAGGATGTTCCTCAAACGGCGGTCTCCGGCATTTCACTGGAGGCATGCGCGATTACCGCGGTAACCCGCAAGCCGGGATTACCGTTGACCCATCCGGCCCCGGCTCCTTACATTCACCACAGGGGGTCTTATGAAAGATATTCATGAGGTATTGCGGCAGAAGCAGACCAAGTACGCCCAGCTGGGCAAGCAAATCGAGATGCTCCAGCAGGTGGCAGAGAAGCTGCGTGAAGTGGCTCCCTTGCTCGCCGAAAATGATGACGAAGACAACACCGTCTTGATGGAAGTCGATGAGGCCTCCGATGCCATGGCGGCGAAGGCGGGTGCGGGCGCGACAGCCCCCAAGGGAGTTCGGCCGACGGCGCCTCGTTGGCCATAGTCTCGCTGTGGTTTGGCGGGAAATTTAGTTATGACCTTTCTGGCATTGCTGGTTTCCACTGACGATTGCGCCTCCGGGGTCCTGGGCCGGGTTCTGCCCGCCTCCGGGCTGGCGGTGGAGCGTTTCAGTATTTTCGCCGAGGCGGTGGCCCGTCTTCAGCAGCAAAAGTTCGACGCGCTCATCATCGATTTTTCCGAGGACCCGGAGATCGCTGCCGAGGTGCTCGAAGAAGCCCGCCGGCTGAATTCAGGAAGCGCGCCGGTTACCGTTGCCCTGGTTGCCGAACCGGCCAAGGCACGCGACCTGCTTAACAGCGGCGCGCATTTCGTTCTGTACAAGCCGCTCTCCGATGACAAGGCCAAGGCTGGCTTGCGCGCTTTAGCCGCCCTGCTGAATCGCGAACGCCGCCGCGCTTACCGGGTTCCCGTGCAGGCTCCGGTGGAACTCACGCTGCCCGATGATCGTAAGTGCGAAGGAATTCTTCTTGACCTGAGTGAGTCTGGAATGGACGTTCTCACGGCCGAACCGCAAGCTCCGGGTGCGCTGCTGAATTTCCGCTTCCAACTGCCCGACGGCACTCTTGAAGTCCACGCCCAGGGAGAGGTTGCCTGGGCCAGCTCGAACGGTCAAACGGGAGTCCGCTTTCTGGGTTTGGACCAGTCCCTCAAGGCTCAGCTTCAGGTCTGGCTGCAGGCTGCGGCCGGGACCCCTGAGGGACCAGAAGAAACCGTTTCGCACTGCAAGCTCACCGATCTGAGCCTGGGCGGCTGCTATGTGGAAACCGATTCTCCGTTTCCGGAGCAGGTGCTGGTTGATCTTTGTTTGAGAGCCAAAGAAATGGCCGTCCACACCGAAGGCATGGTGCGGGTCACGCATCCGGGTCAAGGCATGGGTGTGGAATTTCCGTCCCGCACACCGGAGCAGCGTGCCGAAGTAGGTAATCTGATTAGTTTTCTCCGCAGTTGTCCGGAATCCATGCTCGAATTGAGCGTCTCTCCGCGCGCGCTCACTGCTGATCTAAGCCAATTCGAGCGCGCACCGGAGCCGCCGGATGGAACTGAGCCTCTGACCGCCGAAGAGGTGCAAGATCCTTTGCTCGAATTGCTGCGCCAGGGGCCGTCCCTGCAAGAGGATGATTTCTTTACCGAACTTCGCCGCCAGCGCTCAGGTGAGAGCGTCGCGACGTAGCTTGCAGTTCTTGACCGCCGGCTTCCCTGCCACGTTTCTCTCTACTCATTGTTTCTTCAATTCTTACCTGAAAAAAGCCTCTCGCGGCAGTTGACTGGCGGACTTATTGAATTAGAGCTAGGGCGGGAAACGACAGGCAGCGAGATTGGCAGAGTATGCGAGAGGCCTTGCGGCGGACGGTTTCCGGAGGGGTGAAGAACCGTGCCCCGTCTCTGACACGGATTCTTCAACTCTCCGTGGTCTGTTACCACCCCAATGCGAGTACGGTACCTCATGCTTATTGCGGGATGGTTTCAGCAATATTAAATCTCGATTAAACTGAAAAGTCGAAATCCCAGGGTCTGACGACTACATCGACGAACTGAAGCCGGCAATTAGCAATTAGCGATTAGCTCTGGCCGTATTGAGCCTTGGCGATCTCTGCAAGAACCTTTTAAGGCTGAATGCGAATTGCCAACTGCTAATGGCTAATGGCTACCTTCGTGATGCGAAGAATCCTCATCGCTACCTCGAACGCTGGCAAACTGCGCGACTTCGCCGGCGCTGCTTTGCAACATGGAGTCGAAATCACCGGCATTCCTGACTTCTCTTCCCTGCCAACCGTGGTCGAGGACGCACTCACGTTCGAGGCGAACGCGCGCAAGAAAGCCGAAGGTTACAGCCGATATGTTCCCGGAGAAATCGTCGTTGCCGACGACTCCGGTTTGGAGGTTGATGCGCTGAATGGCGCGCCCGGCGTGCACTCTGCCCGCTACGCCGCGCCCGAACTGCAAGGCCTGGAACCGCACCAGGCGGAGGCGAACACTGACGACAAGGCCAACAACGCGCGCGTTCTGCGCGAACTGAAAGATGTTACCCCTGCCGAACGGACTGGCACATTCGTCTGCGTGCTGGCGGCCGCGCGCGACGGCAGGACTCTGGCTACCTTTCGGGGAACGGCCGAGGGAATCATCCTCGACGCGCCGCGCGGCACGAATGGATTCGGCTACGATCCACTGTTTTATTTTCCCCAGATCAAGAAGACGTTTGCGGAACTGACCGCCGAAGAGAAATCTAAGTACAGCCACCGCGGCGCGGCGTTTCGGGAGTTTCTGGATTGGTGCAACTGCCCTGCGGGCAGGTGATCGCTTGGTAGTGTCCTAATTCGCCAAGACTGCCGTCCATCTGTTCGCCTATCGCGTGCCCTACAACCCGGCTTGCAACTTCCATGAAGTCGCGCTTCGGGCTTGAGCGTTTACCCTGCCGATGGTCATAGCTTAGGCGTCGTGCCTTTCTGTGGCAGGGATAGCGGCTGAATTGAAGTCCTCGGAGTGCTTTAGCTGAACGTGTGCGCGGAACGCCTCGTTTAGAATTTCACTGGTTTTTCCCAGAGTACTCGGTCCATCGGTCACGGCCTTGGCGACACAGATGATCTCCTGGCACTCAGAGCACTTGCCGAAGCGATGGCTGGCGCGATCCATTTCGTCCCTTGGTCCAAGCCATTCCACATCGGTCAATTCTGGTTTTTTCATACCGTCAGTTTCCCACAAGCCGGGCGGCTTGGCTAGCCCTGTGGAAAAGATACGAACCCACTCCCGATCACTGGTGACGTCAAGCTGCTTGTGTAAATAGGTTGAGGGTGCGGGTTTTCCACTCCAGGTTGAATCTCTGGAAGATGGAGTAGATGATTCGGTCCACGCTTTGCACATTGACAAAGCACACCATAGGCCGGGTGCGGCGGCGCACTTCTACGAAGCAGCGCTCGATTACATTCGTGGTGCGCAGCTTCTTCCATAAATGCCGAGGCAAGGTGAAGAACGACAGCAGTTCGGGAAGATCGCGCTCCAGTCGGCGCACCATGGGCCCGTAGTCCCGCAGCCAGCGCGTCCCGAAGCGGCGAAACGCGGCTTCGGCTTGGGCCCGGCTTTCCGCCAGGTAAATCGCCTGCGCGCCGGTCTTGACCTCGTCGTAGTCGCGCTTGCGCACTTTCTCCAGAATATTGCGCATCTTGTGCACCCAACAGCGCTGATGCCGCACTCGCGGATAAACCGTCGGAATCGCCGCCGCCAGGCCGGCACAGCCGTCGGTGACAATCAGGCCGAGCTGCTTGCCTTCCAGTCCGCGCCGGTAGAGATCCTGCAACAAACCCTCCCAGTCGGCTTGGCTCTCGCCCTGGCTGCGCAGAAACGCCAGCAGGTGGCGGGTGCCGTCACGCCGCACTCCGTAGACCACCAGCATGTGCACCCGCTTGCGCCCCGTCGGACGCCGCACCCGCAGACTCACTCCGTCCAAAAACAAATAGGCATAGTCGTCGCTGAGCCGAGCCTGATGAAACTGGCGCACCGCGTCGTCGAGATCGCGAGTCAACTTCGACACCGTCTGCGGGCTCACCACTTCGCCGGTCAGCGTGGCCACCACCCGCCCCACCTGCCGGGTCGAGATGCCGCGCAGAAAGGCTTCGCGGATCAGCATGGCCACGTCCTCGGCCCGCCGCTGAAACGGTTCCAGTGCGCGCGGCAGGAAACTCTTTCCCCGCGTGCGCGCGATGCGCAGCCGGATCGTGCCCAACCGGGTCACGAACTCCCGCTCGTAATAGCCGTTGCGATAGGGCTGCCGCCGGCTGCGTCGCCGTTCATAGGCTTCCCGCACGGCGTAGCGGTCCCGCTGGCGCTGCGAATCCGTTTCCAACAGCCGCTTCCACGCCAGCTTCGTCTCCCCGTACACATCGCCCCAGAAACTTTCCTTCATCTCCGCCAAAAAGTGTTGGTAATGCTCGGTGATTGGGATTATCTTCGCCATCGGGTGTAGGTCTCCTTTTCGGAAAGGCTTTAGCTCGTGAGGCCAAAGCCAACTTACACCCTCTTCGCTTTTACACAATCGAATTTACGTCACCCCGATCACTCAGTTTCTTGACTTTGCCACGATCGCGAACTAGACTTGAACTCCCTCCCTTAGTGTCGGCCTCCCACAATTCAACAGTCCTCTAAAGCCATGACGAATATACGGCGAAGAGATTTCCGGGGACTCGTTTCGAGGTTCGTATGAAGTCGCGCAATGTACTGCTAATGGTGCTGGGCGCTCTGTTGATTACGGCGTGTACAGCTCCTTCCGCCGCGGCCACGACTTACACGATCAGCGTTGCAGTCACCGGTCTTACAGGAACGCTGGTCGTGCAAGACAGCAAAGGCGACATGCTGACCTTCACCACGAACAACACGCAAACCTTTGCCCAGTCGTTCAACAGCGGTTCGTCGTATACCGTGCGGGTCAAGACTCAGCCTTCCGGCCAGACTTGCACGCTAAGCAGCAATTCCACCGGGAACATCACCTCGAACATCACAGTCACGGCCACCTGCACAAACACCGTCGTGAACTACACCATCAGCGTCGCGGTCACCGGCCTCACAGGAACTCTCGTGGCGCAGGACAGCAAGGGCGACATCCTGACCTTTATCTCGAACAATACTCAGAGCTTTCGCCAAAACGTTTCCCAGCGGTTCTTCCTATACCGTGGGCGTCAAGGCCCAGCCTGCTGGCCAGACCTGCACACTGAGCAGCAACGCCAAAGGAACGATCACCTCGAACATTACAGTTACGGCCACATGCACCACGAACGTCGTGAATTACACGATCAGCGTGGCGGTTACCGGACTTACAGGAACCCTGGTCGTGCAGGACGATAAGAGCGACACCCTAACCTTCACCACGAACAACACCCAGACGTTTGCCACTTCCTACCCCAGCGGTTCGACCTATACCGTGAGCGTCAAAACTCAGCCTTCCGGCCAGACTTGCACGCTGAGCGGCAACGCCAGCGGCACCATCACCTCGAACATTACCATAACGGCCACATGCGCCGCGAGCACTTACACGATCAGTGTTGCGGTTACGGGACTTTCCGGAACGGTAGGCATGCAGGACGACCAAGGCGCCACATTAACTTTCAACACTAACAACACCCAAACGTTCACGAATTCGTACACCAGCGGCGCGGCATACTGGGTAAGCGTGACCAGCCAGCCATCTGCCCAGGCTTGCATTCCAAGCTACTTCAGCGGAACCATCACCTCGAACATTACGATCTCTCCGGTTTGCGCAACAGGAGCCACGCGACCTTTAGGTACCGTCAGCAATGTATCGAGCGTTACTTGTAAGGGTCCGATTAAGAGCGGCGTCTGCCAGCAGATGACGGTTTCGTGCCCCGGCGTTCCCGACGTTGAGGCCTACGTGAAGACCAATACGCCCACCGGAACTTCGCTGGGAACAGCCACCTACAACACTGGCACCGACGGCAACGGTTTGTACGAGAGCAACTTCACCTATGGCGGCACTGCGGTGGGCAACGTTCTGGCCGCCGGGTTCACCACCGTGCAAATTGATTGGGGAACTCCATTTAGCAGCAGTCAGCCCAACGGCTGGGTGCAAGGTCCTGGCGGCGTGATCGCTGCGGCCTGCCGGTACGCGACGGTTACGCAGTGGATTTACGACAACATTCAGAACAACGCGAGCCTTCCCCTATGCGCCACGGCAAACAGCGGTGGCGCGGGAGTGCTGGCTTACGCTTTGTCACAATACGGTTCGGCCAACATTCTCTCGATGGCCGAAGTTACGAGCGGACCGCCCACCGCCCGGCTCGACTGGGGCTGCGGATGCTCGGAGGGCAAGATGGCCGTGCAGTGCGGGGCGAGTTCCACGCTGGGCACTTGTTTTGGAAAGGTGGATGGAGCGATCTGGGACCCGGCTTATACTCCTAACGCCTGGTGCTCCACCGCAGCCGGTGGTGGCGCTCTGCCGCCCGGAGGACTGGACTTCCTCTTGGGTGATAGCGTCGAAGCGCCTGGAGCCAACTACAACTTCCCCAAGACATACGTGAACCTGGTATTTGGCGGCGCAGACAACAGCTCTGCCATCGCCATCGGTCAGGATTGGTTCAACAACATTACCAGCACGAAAGCGCAGGTCTGTGTGCCGGGCGGCCTGCATTCTCTCGCGAATACGCTGGCCGGCGCCGAGCAAATTGCGAACGACCTGATCAGCCTCTGCAAATTGCAATAGAGATTGAGAGGGAGTAAAGATCAGCTCGCCCGGCGATAGTAGCGGCGCCGTCCCGGCGGCTGGGAGCTTGCCCTGAGCGAAGCCGAAGGGGCGGGCGCCCCGCCCGCCGAGCCGAGGGCGAGGACGCCCTCGGGACAGCCAGCAACGATGCCGGCGCTACTGATGCGGTACCGCCCGCAAAGTGGGACACGACCTCAACGCACCATTTCTTGACTTCACTTCTCCCCTGCGCCGATAATAAAAAGTTCTTTTATCGTCTCTGAACTCATAAGGAGCGAGCGTGGCGTCAGCAGCCAGTTCTACTGCTCCCAGTGTCAACACAGCTGTAACGCATGGAGTCGCGCCCCTGCGCGCCGGTCAGGGTGCATCCTTCGTTCTGCGCCGGTTGCATTCCCTCTCCGGCATCGTTCCAGTGGGCGCGTTTCTCTTTGAACACATTCTGATTTCGAACTCCACCGCGATCAGCGGACCTTCGGCCTACGCGCGCCAGGTCAGCTTTCTGGCAAATCTTCCCCTCGTCTTCTTTCTCGAACTGTTCGGGATCTGGCTGCCCATCGCGTTCCATGCGCTCTACGGTTTCTACATCTGGTACCGCGGTGAGGGAAACGTTGGGGAATATCCCTGGACTGGCAACTGGATGTACACGGCGCAGCGCTGGACCGGCGGCATCGCCTTCGTTTACATCCTGTGGCATACCTACACGATGCGCTTTACCGGGGTTGACCTGCACGACCATCCTGAGTTCTCGTTCGGCAAGGTTGCGGCGGAGGTTCATCACCCGCTGCTGCTTGCCTTCTACGTGGTCGGGCTGATTTGCGCCTCGTGGCATTTCGCCTACGGCATCTGGCTGTTCGCGGCCAAGTGGGGAATTGTCAGCGGCGACAGGGCGCAGCAGCGATTTCTCCGGCTGTGTCTGGGCCTTTTCCTGCTCATGAGCGCGGTGGGCCTGGTGAGCTTGTACACATTCAGCGAGCGGTTTCAGGAGGCTCCGGCCGCAGGAGGAACCATCGTGGACACCAGCCACGCGACGAAACCCGAAACGGCACCTTACGGAAAGCCGGTGGAGTGAAATGGCAGCTCCGAAAATCATCGTCATCGGCGGTGGCCTCGCCGGACTCGCCGCCGTCATCAAGATTGCCGAGATGGGCGCGAACGTGGATCTCTTCTCCATTGTTCCGGTGAAGCGTTCGCACTCGGTGTGCGCGCAGGGCGGCATCAATGCGGCCAAGAACCTGAAGGGCGAAGGCGATTCGACGTGGCAGCATTTTGACGACACTGTCTACGGTGGAGACTTCCTCGCGAACCAGCCTCCGGTCAAGGACATGTGCGAGGCCGCGCCCGGCATCATCGATTTGCTCGACCGCATGGGCGTTCCCTTTAACCGCACGCCCGAGGGCCTGCTCGATTTTCGCCGCTTCGGCGGGACTTTATACAACCGCACTGCATTCGCCGGAGCTACCACCGGCCAGCAGCTTCTCTACGCTCTTGACGAGCAGGTTCGCCGTTATGAATCCGAAGGCAAGGTGAAGAAGTACGAGCACTGGGAATTTCTTTCGGCTGTGCTCGACGGAAACCGCGTTTGCCGCGGTATCTGCGCCATGGATTTGCGCTCGCATGGAAGTCCGTACCTTTCCCGCCGATGCCATCATTATCGCCACTGGCGGCATTGGCGCAATCTTTGGCAAGTCGACTAACTCGGTTGTATGTACAGGTTCGGCGCAGTCCGCGCTCTATCAGCAGGGCTGCTATTACGCCAACGGCGAATTTATTCAGGTACATCCGACATCCATCCCCGGCAACGATAAGCTGCGGCTCATGTCGGAATCAGCGCGCGGCGAGGGAGGCCGCGTCTGGGTTCCGAAGACTCCGGGAGACAAGCGCGATCCGAAATCGATTCCGGCCAGTGAGCGGTGGTATTTCCTCGAAGAGTGGTACCCGAAGTACGGCAATCTGGTTCCGCGCGACGTGGCTACTCGTGCGATCTTCAAGGTCGTGTACGAGTACAACCTCGGCATCGACGGCAAGCCGATGGTTTATCTCGACCTCACCCACATTGACCGCAAGATTCTCGACCGCAAGCTGGAAGGCATTCTCGAAATCTACGAGAAGTTTGTGGGCGACGATCCCCGCGACACGCCGATGAAGATTTTCCCCGGAATGCATTACACCATGGGCGGGCTGTGGGTGGATTTCAAACAGGCGACGAACATCCCGGGAATCTATGCTGCGGGCGAGTGCGAGTATCAGTATCACGGCGCGAATCGCCTGGGAGCGAACTCGCTCGTCTCCTGCATCTATGGCGGACAAATCGCCGGACCGAATGCGGTGAAGTATGCGCGCGGCTTGCTGGCGCTCTCCGATGGCAACGGAGTTTTCGAGGCTGAAAGGAAGAAGCAGGAAGAGAGCAATGCCCTGCTCATGAATAATTCGGGGACTGAGAATCCGTTTCGGCTGTGGCAGGAACTGGGCGAGTTGATGACCAAGGATTGCACGGTCATCCGCAACAATAAGAACCTGCAGCAGACCGATGCGAAAGCTAGTCGAGATGCTGGAACGCTTCCGCAAAGTGAACCTGAGCGACCGCACGCAGTGGGCGAACACCAGCGTGATCTTCACCCGCCAGCTTTACAACATGCTGCAGTTGTCGCAGAGTGATCGCGCAGGGCGCACGCTTGCGCGACGAATCGCGCGGCGCACACTACAAGCCGGATTTCCCCGACCGCGACGACAAGAATTTCCTGAAGACGACGAAAGCATATTTCGCGCCAGATGCGGATGAACCGAAATTTGAGTTCGAGCCGGTGGATACGTCACTGATTCCACCGCGACCGAGGAAGTATGACGCGGTGAAGTGAGCGCACTTTGCGAGCAGGAGTAAAGCGGTTTCCACGAGTGGCGGGGAAGTGATCGACAGATGAGCGATGGTCTCGAACTTACTGCGGGCGATAAGATTCTGGCGCCGAAGGTCAGGGAACTCCACGTCGATTTCCTCTTAGAGGAAGAATTCTGTGCGAATCCTCAATTTCTCAATACTTTCGTAAAGGCCGCCAAGCCAAAGCATACTCCGATCAAGATTGTCGACGTTAAACACTCAGCGTCAGACGAGTACGGCGAAGCCGATCTGCTTATTGTTTACAGCATTGAGGGCGGCAGGAAAATCGCGCTCTTGATCGAAGACAAAATAAGAGCAGTTTTCCAGCCGAATCAGGCCTCGCGATATCGCGAACGCGGGGAGGCGGGAATCCGGGAGAAGCATTGGGACGAGTATTGGACATGTTTAGTTGCTCCGAAATGCTACATCCGGGAGGAACACGGATTCCATTCGGCATTGTGCCTTGAACAGATCAAGGACTGGCTGGCGGCTGATGAACCTAGGCGGCATCAGTTCAAGGCCGGAATCGTCGAACGCGCAATCAGGAAAGCGGAAACATCGGGCGTACAAGATGTCGATCTCACAATGACGAAGTTCCGGCGGAACTATTTCGATTTTGCAACCGATTTTTTCAGGAGTGCGCAAAGAAATGTGACGATGCGACCGCCGGCTCCCACCTATAAAGGTGACCCTTGGTTCGATCATCGAAGTGGCCTGCTGCCGAAAGGGGTCTACGTCAACTACAAATCGCCAAAAGGCTTCGTCGACCTAACCTTTCCGCATACTGATGCCGAACGACTAAAGGACCTCGAAAAATACTTAGAACTCGGGATGAGGATCGAACAAACCGGCAAAAGCGCAGCAATACGCCTTGAGGTCCTCGCAATAAAAAGGTTCGACGACTTCGAGGGAGAGAAGGACAAGGTTCATAAAGCCCTAACAGAGGTTACCCGATTGCTTAACTTCTATGATCGCGAACGTAAAATGATAGAAGAAATAGTTTCTCGCGCTCGTCTCCCACAACGCGGGTCGAGCGAGGACTCGGCAAATGCCCAATAACAAATCCGTCATCCTCAAAATCAAGCGCCAGAACAACCCTACCTCCAAGCCCTACTGGGAAGAGTTCGCACTCGCCTGGCATCCGGGCATGAACGTGATCTCCTCGCTGATGGAGATCGCCGCCAACCCCGTCACCCGCGAAGGCAAGGCGACCACGCCCATCACCTACGACTCGAATTGTCTTGAAGAAGTCTGCGGCTCCTGCGCCATGCTGATCAACGGACGCGCCCGCATGGCTTGCTCCGCCTTGATCGACAACCTCGATCAACCGGTGAAGCTGGAACCGTTTTCCAAGTTCCCCATCGTCCGCGATCTCGCCACCGACCGCAGCGTGATCTTCGAGAATCTCAAGGCCGTGAAAGCCTGGGTGCCGATCGACGGCACCTACGACCTCGGACCCGGCCCGCGCATGACGGCGGAAGAGCAAGAGCAGGCCTATCCCATCTCCCGCTGCATCTCCTGCTGCTGCTGCATGGAAGCCTGCCCGCAGTTCAACGAAGACACCGGCTTCGTGGGCGCAGCCACCATCGCACAGGTGCGGTTGTTCAACACTCATCCCACGGGTAAGGCGCTGCAGCACGAGCGCCTGGCGGCGCTGATGGGCGATGGCGGCATCCAGGAGTGCGGCTACGCACAGAACTGCGTGGAGGTCTGCCCCAAGGATATCCCGCTGACCAAGTCAATTTCCGAAGTCGGCGGCGACGTCATGAAGCAAGCCATCGGTGACCTTTTCCGGCGCTGATTTTTGTCATTTTTACCTTAACCAGAAAGGGGCGTTTTGTCTCGACGGCCCTAACTCATTGCCCAAGCCCTACATAGGCGTGCCGCCGAACACCCCGCCCAACGGCCCTCGGCATGCCCCTTCCAGCCATGGTTAAGCGCTTTGCAATGTCGTGGTAACCAGGGGTAATCGGCAATCTGATTAGAGGCCTGTAACCCCTTCGTAATCCTGACCGCTTGACAGCATGGCTTAGAATGTTCGGACGGTTGCGGGTTGAGCCGTTACGGAAGACTACGGAGCTCATTGAGACTGAAACTACAGCGCCAAATGATTCTGGTTCCACTGCTGGCCTGCTTATGCAGCCCGCTGTTTGCGGTAAAGGCCACTCCGCATAAGCCGGTCCGCCATGCGCATCGCTTTCTGCACTGGACGCGATGGAATCCTATGTTCCGCCCTTCCCACGAATCGCTTTTATTGCAGAACGCCGAAGTCGACCGTCTCGAACTGCCCCGCATTCAGGATGACGACGAACTGGAAGCGCTGAAGGCCAGCGGAGCGCTGCAGCCGATCATTGCGGGGGAGACGCTGCGCTTCGATCCGCGTCTTGACCCTTCGCGCCGCTACTGCCGTCCCTGGACGCGCGACTTTGTGCAGGACGTCTCGCAGGCTTATTACCACCGCTTCCACGAACAGATTCAGGTGAATTCCGCGGTGCGTACGGTGAAGGTCCAGAAAAAACTTCGCCGGCACAATCGCAATGCCGCGCCTGCTGAGGGCGATACCGCATCGTCGCATCTCGCCGGCCTCACCGTCGACCTGCAACGCCGCGGCATGACCCAGGAACAGGTTCACTGGATGGAACATTACCTCTTCTACATGAAGGCTCTCGGACTGGTTGAGCCCGAGGAAGAGCGGCATCAATGGGTCTTCCACATCATGGTCTCAGGCCGCTATGCGGAGTGGCGCGAAACCCAGGACATCGTTCCCGTGGAGCGCCCTGAGCCCGCCGTCGTTACTGCCGAGAGCCGCGCCGAATAATTTCCTCGATTGGTCTGTCGCTTTCCGAAAATCGTCATTCGCCTATCGTCATTCGACGACCGCAATTTTGGGATCGTGCTTTCTTCCTCCCGCTCCGGCCTATACAATCGTTGACTTGCTCCGGCAGTCCGCCAGCAACTACTCTCTATGACTCATTCCAGAATTCTCGTGTTCTTATCCCTGGTTCTTGCGGCCGCTTTGGCTGCTGCTCAATCCGCGAGCCCATCCGACACGCCCGTCAGCTCCAAGGCTCGCGCGATTCACGACTCGGCTCTGATCGTCGATACTCACGCCGACACGCCCCAGCGCTTTCTCGACGAAGGCTTCGACATTGGATCCACCGATCCCAACGACATCGGGCACATCAGCCTCGACAAGGCCAAACGCGGCAACCTCGGTGCGGAGTTCTTTTCCATCTGGGTGGAACCCGACACCAACCAGGGCCACTTCGCACGGCACACCTTCGATCTGATCGATTCTGTCTATGAGCAGGCGGCACGGCATCCCGACCGCATGACGATGGCATTTTCCGTGGCCGATATCGAGCGCGCGCACAAGGAACACAAGCTCGCGGCCTTGATGGGCATCGAGGGCGGTCACTCCATCGAGAACGACATGCACCTGCTGCGCGACTACTACCGTCTCGGCGTGCGCTACATGACGCTTTCCTGGTCGAACACCAACGAGTGGGCGGATTCTTCCGGTGATATTAACGATCCCAAAATTCAGCATCATAACGGCCTCACCGATTTCGGTAAGCAGGTCGTGCTCGAGATGAATCGCCTTGGGATGATGGTCGACATCTCTCACGTAGCCGACAAGACTTTCTGGGATGTGATCGCAACCACGAAGGCACCGGTCATCGCCTCGCACTCTTCGGCGCGGGCGCTTACCAACGCGCCGCGTAATATGACCGACGAAATGCTGCGGGCGGTGGCCAAGAACGGCGGCGTGGTGCAGGTCAACTTTTATTCTGGATTTCTGGATGAGGACTATCGCCAAGCCATGGAGGCACAGAGCAAAGACCAGGCAGCGGCGATCCAGAAGTATGTCGATTCGCTGAAAGCCGCAGGGCAAGCCGGTCAACTACATTGAAGTCAACCGCATTCAACGCGAGTGGATGGCGAAGATTCCGCGTCCGCCATTCAAGGCCCTGATTGACCACATCGACCACATCGCCAAGGTTGCCGGGGTGGACCACGTCGGCTTGGGCTCGGACTTCGACGGCGTTTCGGGAGCAACGCCCGCCGGCATGGATTCAGCCGCCGATCTTCCCAAGATCACGCAGGCCCTGCTCGATCGCGGATACAGCGCGGACGACATCAAGAAAATTCTCGGTGGCAACATTCTGCGCGTGTTTCGCCAGGTCGAAACCGTCAGCCGCGAGATGCAGGCCCCGTCCCATTGATCCGACGCGCTGTCTGGCTTCTTCTGTCGTACAATGCAACGTTGCGGTTAACTCTGGGCGCGATCTGTGCCCGTGCAAGGAGCAATCATGCGTAAGACCTTTCTAATTTCTGTTCTGCTTTCCATAGCTGCGCTCGCAAGTTGGGCGCAAACCAGCACACAGACCGCACCTGCGGCCAAGCCAAGTGCCGCGGCCAAGCCGCCGGTTCATCATGCGGCAGCGACTGGTAAGCCCACCGCGGTCATCGAGACCTCAGTAGGAAATTTGACCTGCACTCTGTTTCCCGACAAAGCCCCGATCGGAGTCGAGAACTTCATCGGCCTCGCCACCGGTACCAAAGACTGGAAAAATCCGGTCAGCGGAGCCACCAAGCATGGCGTGCCACTCTATGATGGCACCATCTTTCATCGCGTCATCCCCGACTTCATGATTCAGGGCGGCGACCCCAAAGGTGATGGCACAGGAGACATAGGCATCAATTTCAAGAACGAAGTGTCTTCCGACCTCCTGTTCGACAAGCCCGGCCGGCTCGCCTATGCTAACGCCGGTCCTGGCACCAACGGATCGCAATTCTTTGTCACCGAGGTGGCCGTGCCCCACCTCAACGGCAACTACACGATCTTCGGCCAATGCGATGAGGCCAGCGTGGCCCTGGTGAAAATAATCGCGCACAAGGCCACCGACCCCCAAAACAATCGCCCCTTTCGCCCAGTGAAGATTGTTCACGTGAAAATCGTTCGCGAGGGCGCGGCCGCTGCGGCGAAACCGGCAACCCCGGCAAAGAAACCAGCAAGTGCAACGCCCGCGAAGCAGCCGCCTTCCAACTAAACTCATGTGGGGACAACCGCCTCGCCTGCCCTGAGCGGAGCCGAAGGGGCTGTCCCGCCGAGCGAAGCGAGGCGCTCGATTGCCAACGGCCAACGGCCAACGACCAACGACGAACGACCAACGACAGACCCTGAAAGGATTCCATGACCCGCCAACCCGGACTCTACGCCACGTTTGAAACCAGCGAAGGCAACATCGTCTGCCGCCTCTTCGAAAAAGACGCACCCAAAACCGTAGCCAACTTTGTGGAACTAGCCGAAGGCAAGCGCGAGTGGACGCATCCCTCGACCCGCAAGAAATCCCAAGACCGCCTCTACGATGGAACGATTTTTCATCGCGTGATCCCCGACTTCATGATTCAGGGCGGCGACCCGCAAGGCACCGGCATGGGAGGCCCCGGCTACCAGTTCGAAGACGAAACCAAAGGCTCGCCGCACAAGCTCGACAAGGCAGGCAAGCTCGCGATGGCGAATGCCGGGCCCAACACCAACGGCTCGCAGTTCTTCATCACGGTAGCACCTACGACGTGGCTGACCGGCAAGCACACAATCTTCGGCGAGGTAGTCGAAGGCCAGGATGTGGTCAAAAAGATCTCCGAAGCCCCGCGCGGGCGCAATGATAAGCCGAACAAGGATGTGGTGGTGAAGAAGGTGACGATCGAGAAAGTGTAGACAGATATTGAACTGAATGGGATGGGATCGGGAAGGGCACGACGTTCAGTCGTCCCGTTAAGTCGTCACAAATCTAACCGCGCTTTAGCGCCCCAGGTAAGCCCTTGACGCGCGCGGCGAGCTTTTCCGCAGCCTCTTCGGGCCGGCTCGTTCTTCGCCGATGATAACGTTACGATCTCAGCCAGAGGCTTGCCCAAGCGGGTCATACGAATCGGCTGGCGCGTCTTGCGCACCTGCTCGATGATCGCCGAGCATTTAAAACTCTAAACTGAGGAAAGTCGATTTCTTTCATTCAGGCTGTAGTCTTACCATCGGCAAAAGCTGTGCAAGGTTACAAAGGAGCAAATGCTGCGCGATGAGCGCCGGGCGCTTGCGCGCGCACATTTTCTTAAGAACGGTCCACCAAGAACTCGAAAACTGAATTACACCCCAATCACCCCACACAACTCCTTAACCGCCGCCGCACTCTTATCCAGCCCAGCCTTCTCTTCGGCAGTAAGCTTGATCTCGATAATCTGCTCAATACCCTTTGCCCCCAGCTTCACCGGCACGCCGACGTAAAGACCGCTGATCCCGTACTCGCCCTGCAAATACGCAGCGCAAGGCAGAATCTTCTTCTTGTCCTTGAGAATCGCCTCCACCATCTCCGTCGCTGCTGCCGAAGGCGCATAGTAAGCCGAGCCGGTCTTCAGATACTTGACGATCTCCGCGCCGCCGTCGCGCGTGCGCTGCACCAAGGCCTCGAGCCTGGATTTCTCAATCAACTCCGTAATCGGAATGCCCGCCACCGTCGAATAGCGCGGCAGCGGAACCATGGTATCGCCGTGTCCGCCGAGCACAAACGCGGTCACGTTCTCCACGCTGACTTTCAATTCGTTGGCGATGAAGGCGCGGAAGCGCGCCGAATCCAGCACGCCCGCCATGCCGATTACACGCCCGCGCGGAAATCCGCTGAGTTTGTAAGCCGCCTGCGCCATGGCATCCAGCGGGTTCGACACGATAATCAAAATGCAGTTCGGCGAATGCTTCACCACCTCGCCCACTACCGCCTTCATGATGCCGTAATTGGTGTTAAGCAAATCGTCGCGGCTCATCCCCGGCTTGCGCGGAATGCCTGCCGTGATCACGACGATGTCGGAATTCGCCGTGTCTTTGTAGTCGTTCGTGCCAGTAATGTAAGAGTCGCGTTTCTCGATGGGCATGGCCTCAAGCAAATCCAATCCTTTGCCCTGCGGCACGCCTTCAATAATGTCAATCAGTACCACATCGGCCAGTTCTTTCGATGCAATCCAGTGAGCCGCCGTCGCGCCCACGTTGCCTGAACCTACAATCGTTACTCTTCTTGCGCATTGAATGAGTCCTTTCAGGAAAAATTGAGCCATTGAGTGATTGTGCGATTTAGCGATCGAATATCAAGATCGCGCCAACGCAGCGAGCGCAATGGCTAATCGCTCAATGGCACGATCGCCCAATCGCACAATGCTATCTAGCCTCAGCCAGCACCGCCGCGCCCATGTTCTCAATAATGCAATCCGCGAACGCGCTGGTCGTCACTTTGGTCGCGCCTTCCATCAGCCGCTCGAAGTCATACGTAACTTTCTTCTGGAGAATCGTCCGCTCCATTGCGCCTTCGATCAGATCGGCGGCCTCATTCCATCCCAGAAAACGGAACATCATCACTCCCGAAAGCATCACTGACCCCGGATTGATCACATCTTTATCGGCGTACTTCGGGGCCGTGCCGTGCGTAGCCTCGAAGATCGCGTAGCCATCGCCAATATTCGCCCCCGGAGCGATGCCCAGCCCGCCCACCTGCGCCGCGCAAGCGTCTGAGATGTAATCGCCATTCAGATTCGGAGTCGCCAGCACCGAGTACTCATCCGCCCGCGTCACCACCTGCTGAAAGATCGAGTCGGCGATGCGGTCGTTGATCATGATTTTCTTCTTCCACTGCCCGTTGCCATGTGTAGTGAAGATAGCCGTGAGCACAGCTTCGACTTCCTTTTCCACCGCCTGCCGAAACGCCGGAGGAGCAAACTCCATGCCCGGCTCAACCAGCTCAGCATTTTGCGCAACGGTAAGATTCGGGTTCTTATCTTTGTTATCGATAATCCAGCTCTCGCGCTCCGTGACTACCTTGTCGCGAAACTCTTCCGTGGCGAGCTCGTATCCCCACTTGCGGAACGCGCCCTCAGTAAATTTCTGGATGTTGCCCTTGTGCACCAGGGTCACGCTCTTGCGTCCGGTCTCCAGAGCATGAAGAATCGCCATGCGCACCAGGCGCTTGGTTCCAGTCACCGACATTGGCTTGATGCCCACGCCGGAATCCAGCCGGATCTGTTTCTTGCCGCTCTTCAGCATGTCCTTGTTGAGAAATTCGATCAGCCTCGCGCACTCCGCAGTTCCCTCTTCCCACTCGATGCCCGCGTATACGTCCTCCGTGTTCTCGCGGTAGATCACCACGTCCATGCGCTCCGGATTCTTCACCGGCGAGGGCACACCTTTGTAATACTTCACTGGACGCACACAGCAATAGAGATCGAGAATCTGCCGCAGCGCAACGTTCAGCGAACGAATGCCGCCGCCCACAGGCGTGGTCAGCGGCCCTTTGATCGCGACTCGAAATTCGCGGATCGCATCCACCGTGTCATCCGGCAGCCAGGTATCGAACTTGGCCTTGGCCTTCTCCCCGGCAAACACTTCGTACCACGCAACGCGCCGCTTGCCCTTATAAGCTCGCTGGACCGCCGCGTCGAACACGCGCAGCGACGCCTTCCAGATATCGCGCCCGGTCCCGTCGCCTTCGATAAACGGAACGATCGGATTGTCCGGCACCTGGTACTTCCCATTCGTATATCCGATCTTTTTTCCGTCAGCCGGTACAGCGACACCGTTATAAGACCCCGCCATCGCCACCTCCCAGGAAATCCAAGTAGCTATAAAAACTGATCATTATAGAGAATACAGCACACAAGAGTTCTACCCTGAGTGACCCCGTGTCCGGAGCCTGCCCTGAGTGGGGCCGAAGGAGCCTGCCCTGAGTGGAGCCGAAGGAGCCTGCCCTGAGCGGAGCCGAAGGGTGGTTAAAGATTTCAAACGTGCATGGCGCCACTCACCACCGCCTTGTCCCAAAAGACTTGTGCACGCCCACCGTAAAGTAACGTCCCCAAGGCCCGTTGTTGCCCAGATCGGCCGCGCCCAGGTTGGTGTTGCGCGCGCCCAGCCGGTCGAACAGGAAATGCTGGGTCGCGCGAAACTCGAATCCCTTGGCGATAAATATCCCCACACCCCACGAGTGCTCAATGCCAATCGCGTCCGGCGACCAGGTATAAAGCGTCTTCGGGATCGTCTTGCCAAACAGGAACGCCGGCGCGCCAAATACCATGAAGCGCCGCAACTGCCCCCGGCCAAACGGACGCACCTCAAGCATCCCAGACAGCATGTAGCGCGCAAACAGGCTGCACGGCGCGTTTACCCCGCCATACTGCCCTGCGTTGCCGGCGCAGAGGTTCGGGTCGATTTCGTTGTGCGGAGGCGCCAGGTCAAATTGCGCCCAGCCCCAAAACATGTCGCGAGGAAAAAACATTCGCGGTTGTGCCTCAGCGTCCTGCGAACTGTTCGCAGGCGGTGCGCTCTGTGCCCTGCCCAAGAGTGAGATCAATAGAGGAAATGCAAGAATCCACGCCAACCTTTTCATCCAGCCTCCAAAGTTTTGTCCGCTGCCAGAAAACCTAAGGCACGAAACCTAAGGCACGAAACCTAAGGCACGAAACCTAAGGCATGCCCGAGCCTTCATATCTCCGCACTCGCATCTCGAACACCACAGCCAGCGGTTGCATGGGAGCGGAACATTGTAACCTGCTGGCGATAGCGCTGCCGCCCACCAGAATCCAAGCCGAAAAAGCAGCGTGGGATGAAAGGCGTTTCTTGAGACCCATCCGAGCAGACGAAAGGTCCGTACTTCCAGAATTCATATCCAAAATTCTGATTTATTCCATTCGTAGGAGGCTTCACAACCGAAAGGACTTACGGTGCAAGCATCTACAGTTTGGCTGGCAGATTGCTGATTAATCGAGATTACGGAAATCGGGAACCCCCATGCCACAGGAAGTTTCTGTCTCTTATCAGGCCGTTAAGAGCAAAGTCTACCGCTTGATTGATGCCCTGGTCGTGGGCGAAAAAAACGAGGCCGAGGTCCAGGAGTCGATCCGCCGCTGGTGGGACCTCATTCATCCCGCCGATCATCCCATCGCAAAAAAGTATCTCCTCATGGTCCTTGAGCGTTCATGCCTGGCTCTCGACGCCGTTGAGGAGGGTTTGCAGGAAGCGACTGACGAAGGCACGCCCCGTCCGTCCGAGTCGGCCAAAGCCCTCAAGCTGGTGGGCCGAGTCGTCAAGCAGACAACGCTCAGCCCCACGATCTGAACCCGAGATCCAGCATACTCATGTGGGGACGGCCGCCCCGGTCGTCCAGCCAGCGAAGCGAGGCGGTCACAGATTTTACAATTGCGCGGTTGCACCCTCTCCTCGATCCCCGTATCCTCAGCTGTGATCTTGTCAGTGCAAGCATTCCTCAGGAGTGGCCTATGAAATCCTGTCTTCAGTTTCTGGTCAAAGTTCGAGGTTATCTTTTATCGGGAGCGTTGCTAATTATGGCTGGCTCGTTACTCGCCGCATCGGGAATCTACACCTTCACGCTCAATTCCATCGATGGCAAACCCGCGCCGCTGGCCGACTACAAAGGCAAAGTGGTTCTGGTGGTGAACGTGGCCAGCCAGTGTGGCTACACGCCCCAATACAGCGCGCTGGAAGCAACCTACGAGAAATATAAGGACAAGGGCTTCGTCATCCTCGGCTTCCCCGCCAACAATTTCGGCGCCCAGGAACCCGGCACCAACGAGGAGATCAAGACTTTCTGCTCCCGCAAGTACAGCGTGACGTTCCCCATGTACGCAAAGATCTCCGTCAAGGGCGCCGACCAGACTCCGCTCTACGCCTACCTGACCAACGACACGCCACCGGGCATTGCTGGCGAGATCAAATGGAACTTCACCAAGTTCCTGGTCGATCGCAACGGAAACGTAGTGCAGCGCTTCGAACCGGAGGTCACGCCGGATTCGAAAGAAGTCGTCTCTGCCATCGAAAAACAGTTGAAGCAATAGTTGTTTGCAGGCCAGCGATGCTTATGTGGCGACGGCCGCCCTCGGCCGTCCCCCGGGCGAAGCCGGGTCAGTGAGCGCTATGGCGATATGTCGTCAACCACCAAGCAGACTCGGATTACTCAGTTTGTGCGGCTTCGGAAATCAAATGTAAGCGCTACCGTCCTGTCTCGTTCGTTTAGCAGCCTGTGCTGGATGTTTGGATCGTATACGTCTGCTCCAGGCAGATGCTTTCGCAAGAATAATTCGACTAGTCGCACGTTATAGACTTGACCTGGTATGAGGGCCAAATCATTCAACACTTGCGCGTCCGCACCGACGATGTCGATGCTACTTACGTAAAACTGCTCGCCCTCGTCGACATCGATTTCCATAAATCCGAGCTTCTTTTCATCATCAAAGGTAACGGCGGGAACGGGAGTGAAGTTGATGTAGCCCAGCTCTCCGTAGGCGTAGCGCAACTCTTCGAATCCCTTCATTATTGTCTCGCGCCCGAGAATATCGCCGTCCTTGATCGGGAACAGGTTACGTAGCGCTTTTGCGTCGGTAACCGCATGGTTGTTTTTGAATGTGATGTGTCCCAAGCGGTACTGCGGACCGCCGTCAATGTCGAATGTGATGACAAACTGATGAGTGCCCTGCCTGTCCGGCAGTTGCCGTGTTAACGCCTTAACCGTCGCCTTGAAGTAACCTTTGTCTTGAAGATACTGAACTTTTACGCGTTCCGATAGAGAATCCGCCCACTGCGATCCTTCGTACGTTCGGGACTTAAGGTCGGCCGCGCATTTGTTCAGATCAACGCCATCCAGCCCCGTGCCGCTGTTGAACCGAACTTCGACAAGATGGATGCCGGTTGCTATCTGACCAACCATGGAAACCGCAGCCAACGCGAACATGGCGCTAAGCATGACACCCGTTCTCATGCTTAGAATTGTAGCGCGCCGATTCACAGCTAAGGCAGACCGGCTTAATCAGGCCTTTACACAAGTATTCGTCAGTTGTTCGCCTAGGACCAGGAAACTGAGTGTTATCGTGTTCCGCCAACTAGCGTCTTTCGGTTGTTTTATCCCTTCGTGCAAAACCGAATCGGTACGCCATTTTCGTAGATGATTCCTTCCATCTGGCAGTCCGCCTTACTAGCCTGCTGTAAGACGAAGTGCTTCGCTTCTTCGATCTCTGCCTGCATTTTCCCGCCAGTAATTTCATTCAGGTGTTCCAGCAACAGCAACGTCATCCTAGGACGGCGGTCATCCGTTACCTTGACACAGTATTGGGGACAGTCAAATGCCATTCGAACAATCAGCAGTACGAAGTTGACACGCTCCGGGGACGCCATTTCGCTATCGTCCAGCGTTTTCAGAACTGCAACTGCCACGAGGTCGCCAGACCGGTTGAACGTCTTCTCGTCCCATCCCGAATACATCCGGGAACTTGTCACCCGATGCACCGCGGCCTTCACATCGTTGAACGAGTAATCGCCTTCCGGTTTGTAGCTCTGCCAGTCTTGTGCCGATGCGGCAAGAGTCAGAAACGTTACACACACAAACAAGCAACGGTTTCTCATACGGAACTCCATGTCGGGCAGAGCTATCGTAGCAAGTAGTGCTCACAACATGCAGCGAAACTTGCACGAGTGTTGTAATCAAGCGACTACGCTGGTCGAGAACTGGATGCCGAGCAAACGGAGAAAGTCCAGCCTGCGCCGCCAGACAGCTAGCCCTGCTACAATTCGTTTCGCAAGACGGTCAACGGAGAAATGCTGCGGCGTTTTCGGATTGCGCCCGGGTCTTACTGGCCACCGACCACTGGCCACTGACCACTGCCCCATGGACTTCGACCAACTCCAAACCTTCCTCGAAGTAGCCCGCCATGCCTCGTTCTCCCGGGCAGCGGAGAAGCGTTTCCGCACCCAGCCCGCCATCTCCTCCCAGATTCGCTCTCTCGAAGACGAAGTCGGCGCCAAACTCTTTGACCGCTCCGGCGGCAAGGTCTCGCTTACCGCCGCCGGCAAATCCTTTCAAAAATATGCCCAGGATACCGTCGACGCCCGCAAGGCTATGCTCACGTCTCTAGCCGAGATGGAACATGTCCCCCGCGGCGCCATCACCGTGGGCGCAAATGAAGGCACGTGCCTGCACATCCTTCCCGAGGTGTTTGCCGATTTCAAGAAGCTGTATCCCGGCGTGTCTGTCAACATTCAACGCGCCGACTACGCCAAGATTCTCGAATCGGTCACCGACAACTCCGTCGATTTCGGCGTCGTTTCGCTGCCCGTGAAAGACAACCGCCTCACCGTAGTCCTCATCCATCAGGATGAGCTGGCCATCATCGCCCCGCCGCACCACCCGCTGGGAAAGATGAAGTCTGCTTCTGTGGGAGATCTGGCCAGGTATCCGCTGGTTCTTCCCAAGGCCGGCCATACCCGCGACGCGCTCGATGAACTGTTTCGCGAACGCCGGTTAAAGCCGAACTACAGTATGGAACTCGACTCCAGCGAACTTCTGAAACGCTTCGTAGCCGCGGGCGTGGGTGTAGGCTTCATCGCCCGCTCCAACGTCCAGGAAGACGTTCGCGCCGGTGTCCTTGTTGCCCTCCCCATGGCCGATGCTAAACTGCGCCGCGACCTGGCTCTGGTCTTCCGCAAGGACAAAGCTCTCAGCCGCGCCGCGCTAGCCTTCATCGAAATTGCAAAGAAGCTCAAATCCAGCGCAGTATGGACTTCGAAATCGAAGTAGATGAAAACACTCCTCCCATCTTTCCGCGCGCGTTGCCTGCTCTCTTCCCTACTGCTCGCCGCGCTCTCCGCCGCGGCGCAAACCCAGCCCAGCGCGTCAACCAGATCCACGCCGCCCTCCTACAAACTGATCGCGGTCAAAGTGACCGGCAGCCAGCGCTTCACCTCGGAAGAAGTCGCGGCCGCCAGCGGACTGCCGGTTGGTACCATCGCCCACGAAGAAGATTTCAAGAAAGCGGCTCGCCAACTCGGCGAGAGTGGAGCCTTCAGCAACATTGCCTTCACCTTCACCTACTCGTCAGCCGGCACCAGGCTCGAGTTCCAGGTCACCGACGCCGACAAGTTTGTTCCCGCCCGCTTCGCTGACTTCGTCTGGTTCACCGACGAAGAACTGCTCCTGAAAGTGCACGAACGCATTCCGCTTTTCAAGGGAGAATTACCCGCGACCGGCCGTTTGCCCGACCAGGTCTCGGATGTTCTTCAAGCCCTGCTGGTCGAGAACGCCATCCCCGGCCACGTCGATTACCTGCGCAACAACGGCAAGAGCGAGCAACTCGAGTCGATTGTCTACAACGTCGCCGGCGTGAGCATTCGCATCCACCACGTCGAGTTCCCCGGTGCGGGAGCGGGCGAGTTGCCCTTGCTCCAGTCTGCCTCGGAAAAATTAGTCGATCGCGAATACTCCCGCGATTTCATGACGAACTTCATCGATCATGCGCTGCTGCCCATCTACCGTGAACATGGATATCTCAAGGCCGCGTGCGCTCCCCCAGAACTCAAGGTTGTCAAAGTGCCCGCCGCCGAGCCCACCGACAATCGAACGAAACCGACCTTCGTGGATGTCACATTCCCGGTCACTCCCGGCATCCAGTACAAGCTCGCCCGCTCCGATTGGTCGGGAAACAAAACCATCCCGAGCAATGCGCTCGATTCTTTCCTTCACGCCAAACCGGGGCATACGGCAAACACAGTTCAACTGGAGAACGACCTAAGCGCCGTCCGCGAGCTTTACGGGTCCCACGGATATATCCTCGCCACCATCAAAGCCAACCCCGAATTCGACGACGCCGCCGGAACCGTGGCCTTTCACCTTGATCGTCAACGAGGGTGATGTTTTCCACATGGGAGAACTCGAATTTCGCGGCATCGACAACAACCTCACTGCCAGACTGCGCGCCGCCTGGCAGCTCCGCCCCGGCGATGTCTACGATGCCACCTACCTCAAGCAGTTCCTGCCTCAGGCCCGTAAGCTGCTCCCGGCCAACCTCGACTGGGAAGTCTCCACCCACGTGACCGCCCTCACCGGCAGCAAGACCGTCGATGTCGATCTGCAATATACTGCCAAGGCGTTGCAGTAAATCGCCGCAGTAGAATCGAAACTCGACGGTAACCTTTTCCGTCTTTTAGTCATCTATTAGGCAGTGATTGGGGTTGGTAGCGCCGCCGCCCGGCGGCAGTCACAGCGCGACCGCGGGCTGGGCGACGGTGCTACCCGGTTGCTGGCCCCGAAGGAGAACATGAAATGTATCGTGCCTCGCGGTGGTTCGCATCCATGGCAACAGTTATCTTCTTAGGGACTGTGTTTTCGAGTCTTGATGCACTCGCCGCCAGCAAGCAAAAGTTTACTGGCGAGGTCGGCGACGCCATGTGTGGCAGACAACACATGGAAGGAACGCCAGCGGAGTGCACCCGCACCTGCGTGTCGAAAGGCTCCAAGTACGCATTGGTCGTAGGCGAGAAGATTTATGTTTTGGACGCCACCGACAAGTCGGCTCTGGCCACGCTGGACCAGCAAGCCGGCAAGAATGCCACCGTAACCGGCACTCTGAACGGTGACACGATTGAAGTCAGCTCAGTAGCCGCTTCCAAGTGACCAAGTAGAGATGCTGCTGAAGATGCACATGTGGAGACGGCCGGCCTCGGCCGCCTTGCCCTGAGCGAAGCCGAAGGGTCCCGCCAAGCGAAGCGAGCCAGCTTCCTAACAGAAGCCGTCAACCGAACACAGTAACAACTGAGGGTAGTGTCTGAAATCTGCGCCCGCAGATTTCAGACACTACCCAACTGAGCTACTATCTTTTCGAGTGGGCGAACCTGTGGTACGTTAGCCCGCTCTGCCCGGTGGCCCTCCCCCAAAATGCTCCGGGCATAGGTGGCGGCAACCGCGCCTGCGGCTTTCCGCCATTTTTTCTTTCCCCGTGCGAAATTCATCCTTCCTTTACAAAACATTGTGTTAAATTGTGCATTCTCCTATCTCTTTTTTCGTGCGGAGGATACAGCATTGGGCAAAGACATGGTTCCCAAGCGAATGTTCTTTACCAAGGGAGTCGGGAAACACCGCGAGCGGTTAACGTCTTTCGAGTTGGCCTTGCGCGACGCCGGCATCGCCGCGCAAAACCTGGTGCGCGTCTCCTCCATCTTTCCCCCGAATTGCAAGATGCTGGCCCGCAAAGAAGGCGTGAAATATCTCAGCCCCGGCGAAGTCGTGTTTGCCGTGGTCGCTGAAAACTCCACCCACGAAGCCCACCGCCTGTTAGCCTCCTCCATCGGCGTAGCCATCCCCGCCGACAAGAACACTTACGGATATCTCAGCGAGCACCACTCCTTTGGCGAAACCGAAGACGCCGCCGGAGAATACGCCGAAGAACTAGCCGCCGAAATGCTAGCCACAACATTGAACGTCGAATTCGACCCCGACCGCTCCTGGGACGAAAAAAAACAGATCTACCGCCTCTCCAACAAAATCGTCCGCACCGCCAACGTCACGCAATCAGCAGTAGGCGACAAGCGCGGCCTGTGGACCACAGTAATCGCCTCGGCGGTGCTGATTTTTGATTAGAACGGAAATCGCCTAGACAACTTCTATTTTCAGCGTCGGGAACGCTGCCCGGTACAGCCCTTCGTCCAGTGAGAGCATGCGATACCCGCGGACATGTGCGTGTGCGCCGATCAGGAAATCCGCTAGGAGGCGGCGCGTACCGTGATCGCGCTGCTTTCGTCGCCGCTCGGCATAGGCCTGGAACGCTCGACCGGCCGATCGCCAGACCGGTTCGATCAGATGCCAATCGATCGCGATTCCGTTTTCTTCCAGGAACGAACTCACAAAGCCTTCGGTACGGCCGGGAGCGGCGATGAGTTCGGCGAACACCGGAGCGGCGACGACGAGGCTTCCACGACGAAATGCCGCTTCCAGAGCCGCTTCTGCAGCCATGCTAAAGGCGGGATCGTCGTCCCACAAAGCGACGATCACGTTGGTGTCGATGGCTGTAGTCACCCTTATTCCCCGCGCATTCCCCGCAGCCAGCGGGCGATATTCTTTCTGCCGGAGCCGATGCCCGGATTGCCAATCCCACGATATTTGGCGAAAGAACTTTGGCTGCGCACCGGCCGCACACGAACCCCGGTCTCGTCGTCCTCGAACATCAACTTGTCGCCAGCGCGGACGCCAAGAATCCTCCGCACTTCCAGCGGAACTGTGATCTGCCCCTTGCTGGTAATCGTGGCCTGTTTCTGCATCGCAACCTCGATTCCTTACTCTAGCACATCTTCCTTACTTGGGGAAGGTTGAAGCGAATCTGTGTCAGGGTAAGGATCTTCTAATTCTCGCGCCGGTTCACACTGGCAACATACACTGCCGTGTCCCTCTGATACCAAAGGGTTTATATCATTGTGCGACTGCAGGACTTCCTGAGCATCTAACTTTACTATGATTGCACCTAAGTTACCCCATGCCTCGCAGAATGTAACCTTCCGTTAACAGCATTCCCGTATCATACAACTGACGACAAATACCTGTTTAAGCAAGAGGAGTAGTTTTGGATACCGATACCCGCAGAAAAAAGCAACAAGCACTCATGACCGAGTTGCTCGAAAGAAAGATCCGCCTGCACGCGCAGCATCTCTACAACCAGCGTGGCCAGGCCGAAGGCCTAGCCCTGCAAGACTGGGTGGAAGCAGAATCTAAAGTGTTAGAAAACAGCATCCTGGCCCCGCTCTACCGCAAGACCCGCGAAGACAACCGCTCATCGTCCGACACCCCGGAGACCGGAGGCTAACAAATCATGTGGGCACAGCCGCCCCCGGCTGCCTGCCCTGAGCGAAGCCGAAGGTGCCTGCCCTGAGCGAAGCCGAAGGGTCCGGCGGCCCAGGTTCATCGCCACAGGTTCACCGGGCCGCTAAGCGTGGGCGCTGCACTTCACTTCCGCGCCGCCGCCGTCTTCCCCTTCCCTACCTTGCTCCCCTTCTTATCCAGCCTCTCCAACACCGCAGCAACAATCAAAGGCAACCCAACCGTAGCGTCCACAAACACTTCCCCAAACCTGCCACCCTCCGCCGGAGGCACAAACTTCCCCCACGAAATCGCCTCGCTATAAGGACTCCCCGACAATCCGCCCCAATAAACCGGCTCCGGACAAATCCGCAGCCCATAGTGATACCGCTTCAGCGGAACATTCTCTCCCAACCGCCGATGCCGCAATTCGCAGAACGGACCAAACTGCTGCGACCAGTTCCGCGGCACTCCCCCGCCAATCGTTAAAATCCCAAGCTTCTTCTGCCGCAGCAAAGTCGCCGCAAAGTGCTCCAGATCGAGAAACGGATCAAACCGTATCTTGTGCCGCCCGGTCGATTCCCGCAGACGATTATTCAGCGCCGTGTCCAGCCCCATCTCCGAATCGCTGAATGCCGGTACAAACACCGGCACGCCCATCGCATGCGCCGATTTCAAAATCCCCCGCTCCGGCGTCTGTTTCGCCAGATAAGCCCCAATCGCATGATTCAGCTTGTACGAGCACATCACTTCGTTATGATCCCAGCCCTCCAGCACCGCCGACATCACTTCTTCCACATCGTCCAGGTTCTGCTCCGGCTCCAGCGTGTCATAAACCCGGTTGTAACCCTGCTCGTAAAGTTCCTCATCACTGACCTCGGGATTGGCCCGGAAATGCGCCCGCCCCGTAGCCTCCACCAACCCGTGAGCCATCAAGGCCCCAGTCGAAACCACGGCATTCACAATCCCGCGATCGATCAACTCAGTAACGATCAGCCCCTGCTTCGCCACCGTCATCGCACCTGACAAAGTCATCACCACAAAACATTCCTCGTCGCGAGCCATCGCCTCAAGCACATCGGCAGCCTCGCCGAGTTGCCGCCCAGTAAATGCCGTCTTCGACATCGCCCGCACCAGATCGTCAATCGACTTCACCTTGCCCAGATCAAGCGGCTCCAAAGGAATCAACCGGTCCTCAATCGGATTGTGAAGATGACGATCCACGCCATCGCCAGCATGCCCGGAACTGCCATGCGACTTCCGCGAAGAATGCCCGCCACTATGATTACCCTGTTTCAAGATGACGCCTCCCAACCAGACTGGTAAATCTCCCGATGGATTACTTTACAGGAACAGCGTGACAAGACGCCACGCGGAGAACTTGGAGTAGCGCGGTCTTGGCAGTTGCTCTTGGAGATGCTCTTGAAAAAGCACATGTGGGGACACCCGCCCTCGGCTGCCCGGCGGCCCAGCTTCATCGGGCCGCTGTGCATAAGCCCGCTGCGAACCGAGTCTCGTCCCTTCGGCTTTTCTTTGCGCCCTTCGTACAGACAAAGAACTGGTATTGAAGGCCGCTGAACAAAACAGCATAGAGGGATTATGGCAAAAGCAAATCAGGTTTCGATTCCGTACCTAGACCCGAAGCGTACAGCATGTAGGAATCAGCCGCTTGCGTGCGCGAAACGTCACTCAGTTACGGGAACTTCGCGAGAATATCGCTTCAAGGTTTCCCGCCATACTGTGATTGCTGCACAGGTGGTTTATCCAACCGGTAGTCGCGTTTCCTCCCGCCGGCGTATGACACTCAACGCGCGTCACTTTGACGCCAAACTCTACAGATATTCCGAGACTGAACTAGGGTTTACGTTGGATTGGCGCTGTAGCCCGGAACACTTATCTTTCGGGTAATGGAAGCAAGTTCAGCAATCCGAATTTCGAGGCAAGGAGGTATTTCAATGAATCTTGGAAGGAGTTTGAAGACCTTTCTACTCATAGGTTTCTTCGTGGGTGGGACTTTGGTAGTCGCGCAGCAGCCAGCCGGTCAAGATTCAACTCCGGCAGATAACACCAAAGTGAATCAGCGAGACAAAAACGCGAGCGAACCCACGGCAGATCAGCAGAAGAATAGTCTGTCCGATCGCGACATCACCCAGCAGATTCGCCAGGCGATTATGAAGGACAAGACTCTATCGTCTTACGCACACAACGTCAAGGTCATCACGCAAAACGGTCAGGTGACTTTGAAGGGGCCAGTGCGATCCGGCGAAGAGAAGCGCGCGATCGAAGCCAAAGCCGCTCAAATCGCGGGTGACGATAAGGTGACCAGTGAGCTGGACATCAAACCAAAAAGCTAAGCAAGCATCACAATCCAAGTTCAACTAAGGAGAATTAACCATGTCTGGAAAAAATACAGCAGTCTTTGGCATTTATCCGAGCTACGCAACAGTAGAGAGCGCTGTTGCCGGCCTAAAGGCAAGCGGCTTTAGCAATCGGGACATTTCGGTGCTGTTTCCGGAGAGCGCAGGCTCAAAGGATTTCGCGCACGAGAAAGGCACCAAGGCGCCAGAAGGAGCCACTGCAGGGGCCGGAACCGGGGCAGTCCTCGGCGGAACGATGGGATGGCTCTTGGGCATCGGCACCCTCGCTATTCCTGGCCTGGGTCCCTTTATCGCCGCCGGCCCGATTATGGCAGCACTTGCGGGCGCAGGTGTGGGAGGGGCCGTAGGTGGCATCACCGGAGCTCTGGTGGGAATGGGCATTCCTGAATACGAGGCCAAGCGGTACGAAGGCCGAGTGAAAGATGGGGGCATCCTGCTCTCAGTGCATTCCGACAACTCCGACCAGACTAAAAAGGCCAAGCAGATGCTGGAGGCAACCGGCGCTCAGGATATTTCATCGACCAGCGAGGCGAGTTCGGGCAAGGTCGAGCTGCCTCGAGCAGTTTAGCTCGGCGAGACCCCGGCAGCGAAGAGTGGCGTCGGCAGCGCGAGCTGCCGACGCTATAAGCGCCGCTCCGCGACTGCGTGCGCATCTGGCCGAACTCATAACAAAATGAAACTAAGGAGAAACCAAAATGAACTCAGACCAACTGAAGGGCAAGTGGAAACAAGTGAAAGGGTCGGTAAAACAGCGTTGGGGCAAATTGACCGACGATGACATCGAAGTCATCAATGGACAACACGAGCAATTGATTGGAAAGGTGCAGGAAAGATACGGAGTCGCTCGCGAAGTAGCGCAAAAGCAAGTCAACGAATGGAATGCCAGTGTCGCCGGCGAACCCGACGTTCAAGAGAGGCGCAAGGCTAGCGGAGCCTAGCCGAACTTCTCAAAGGGGAAGCCGCTTCTCGGCTTCCCCTTTTTTTGTCTTGCCTGGCGCGCTTTTGCGGGAAGGGCAAACTTGCAGGATGCGCTCTGCTTCTCAATTCCGACCGAACGCATTCACCGCGAACCGGCTGATGTCAGAGGGATGGCGACCTGCACTAGAGTACCGGTGCTGCCCGATTCAAGCTTCAACGTTCCCCCTAACTCCCGCGCTCGCTCGCGGATACCCGCCAGCCCCACGCCCATCCCGGCGCCCGTCGCCTGAAAATGAGAAAGCAGTTCTTCCGGGATTCCGCGTCCGTTATCTTTGACCTCCAGGATCACCTGCTCGGCATCCTCCATGATGGTGACATGGGCCGCAGAAGCGCCAGAATGCCGATGAACATTGGTCAACGTTTCCTGAAGCACCCGGAAAAGTGCGAGTTCGAGCGTATCCGGTAAACGGCCCAAGTCGCCCGGTACTTCCAAGGTAACGTCGAGTCCGCTCCGCTGGCCAAAACCCTCCACGTACCACTGTGCAGCCGACGCAAACCCCGCCGCATCCATTGTCGGAGGGTGAAGGAGGTAGGAAAGGACCCGGACCTCAGAAATGCACTGCTGCATTAACAGTTCCGCTTCAGACCACAACTCTTCGCGCTCCGGCGATTGCCGGAGCATATCTACATTGAGTTTCAAACCGACCAAATACTGTCCCAGGCTGTCATGCAGTTCGCGCGCAATGCGGCGCCGCTCAGTGTCCTGCAAAGTCAGCAAGCGTGACGAGAGTTGTCTGAGCGCCGACGTTCGCTGCTCCACCTGGGATTCCAGGTCGGCCTTGCTGCGGCGCAACGCTTCCTCAACCAGCTTACGCTCGGCCATCTCGGTCTGTAGCGCCTGCGCCTTTTGCTGCAGGTGAGCGATGCTGCGAAGCCGCTGCTCCTCACCGATCAGTTCGGTGTAGCTTTCAACCGGAATCACATGGGAGTGCTCCGCGCAGATCTTCACGAATAAGTCGCTATGCTCCTCCCGGTCAAAGCCGCTCATCGGGTAGGCACAACGGAGGGACAGAGCGTGGCTCTTTGCCAGGTCATTCCAGAGTTGCTCGAGGCGAAGTGCAGCCTCGGCATTTCCCTTCGCCCACAACAGAAAGACCATCTCTCCGAATGCGGCAATGCGGCGAAGTCCTCCAGCGGCCGTCGCAGCTTGCCCTAGAACACTGCCCAGGACCTCAGAAAAGAGCGCAGCGTCAGGCCAGCCTTGCCGCATAAATTTTGCCAGGGTCTCCGCCGCATCCAATGCGATGAAACGACCCTGCGCTTTAGGCTTGGCCGTATCAAAACCCAGCGACTGCAGTCGCTGCACCAGCCCATCCCGGTGCGCCTTGGTGGCAATGACCACGGCAGCATCACCGGCAACAAGGGCGGTGCCGATGAAACGGCTCAGGTCATCCAGAAGAAATGTATCCTCCGCATAAAACTGCACGGTGTGGGCCTGGTGACCAGGATCGCCCGATGGAGCGATGAAGGTGCCACTCTGCATTGGAACGCTAGTGATGCTCATCTCAATTGTCCCCGCCGGATCGCTTCCTTGCCACGGCACTCGCTGATCAAGTGCCCCGTAGGAAGCCAATCGCTTTCTCTAGTATCGACTTTTTTAGTCTAGTTCTGCGGCGACTAACAGCGAATACAGGAAAGCCTGTAGCCTCTGCGGAGGAGCGGTCGGGCCAAGGGCTAGGAAGCCGCTCGACAAGACGCTGGTGATTCAGGATAAGAATAAACCGCTGGCAGTGCTCTTGAAGTATGAGCACTTTCTGGCGATGCAAGAACAAGAAGAAGATATTGAAAAGCGAGGAACAGTGAAAACTTCAGTTCCGAAAAAATGCCCCGACTCTTCCTCCCTCAAGGTATCAAAGCCAGGGCATTCTTAGCGTGTTCTGGGCGGGCAATAAAAGCATAGCCGCTAATACCGAACGATAGCAAGAGCCTTTAGACTCCGATGGTCCTAAGAGTGCGTTGCTTTAGGAGGCGTCAAAGATGACTCAACAGCTACTTGTTTTCCGTGGTCGCGCACGACTCGCACGGCGGCTTGGCTGGAATCCTCTTTCGGGTTTTTAATTGTCAGTCCGACAACGGACGATCCCGGATGCTCCTGCTTGCAGTGATTACGAAAATTACTATCGACCCGATGAAGCTCTGTAACTGTCGGGGCATCTGTCATTCGTCCAAGGGAGAATACTGCTTGGCATTCCGAGCAGTACCACACGAATGACGTATTTGCTTTCTCCATGAACGATACGGCGATCAAGGTTGCTATGCTCCAGTTTCCCACAGTTGGAGCCGAATGCCAGACCTGTTGAAATCAAACGGCACCACTACCGGTTTTTAGGTGGTGGCCGAAAAGTGCGTTGGTGGAAATTAACATTTGATGATGCTACAGGTTTAACTAACTTTCAATTTTGCCTGCCACAATGCCACATAATCCGCGACCTTCGCACTGTTTGAGCTAGGTGGTGCTTCGAAGCTACAGTTAATAAAGCGAACATTGACGAGTTGGACTGGTCCTCCATGATACGCAATCTTCGTTCCGATAAAGACCACGTTTACCCAAGTCAAGCCATCAAGTGTCTGATGCCCTCCCTTTACCATTGCATCGGTAATAATTATTAGAGAAAGCCGCTTCTCGCTGTTCGGGGGTTCAAGTTTAAAGTTCTCTTCGGTTACATTCGTGGCATCGTAGCTTATACCACGAAACGTATAGCCTGAACCGGTGATTTCGGCTCCGTATTTCCCAAAAAGAAAAACTATTGGCGGTTTCAACTCAGGCACAGGCTCCAAAGATGACCGATATTCAGCCAAGGCAATTCTAGTTGCGAACGTCGTCTTCGCGACTCTTGGGGTCACTTCGTTCAAGACTTCAATTGAAGATTGGAAAAATTCGGGCGTCGCTGGATGTTTTTCTTCTCGAAGTGTTTTAGCGAGAACTGTGGCCACCTGTATAGCTTTGGTGGCGATTGTCGGGTTGGTCGCTGTTTTTGCCACAGAGAGCAAGTCATGAATGAGTTTTTGAGTCTGATTCGATTGTTGACTACTTAATACCTTAATAGCGTCCTCTAGTTTTCCTAACCGAGTACCGATTGCTTGAATATCCCTTTGCGATGCCCCAATTTTATTGTCCAGATGAATACTAACTGTCGCCATCAGTGCAATCAAAGCTACGATTGGAACACCGATAGGAAGCCAAGGAGTCAATTTACCCCGGCGAGTTTCAACAGGACCATTCGCCCCTTCAATCTTGGCAAGGCGCTCCCCAATGTCGTTCACCTTTTTTGAAAGCTCGTTAAAGCGCCCTTCGGTAACAGTCATAATGTCGTCGGTCGGGAATCTTGGGATAGAGGGGGCTTGTATCGGGCACACTCCAACTCCCACGCTCTGTGAAGCGTTGCCAGACGCGACAAATCGGAAAGACAAGTAACCCGCGTGAACGGCGGGTTTTCTTGTCTGCGAAATAGTACTCCGCTAGGCCGATTGTAGCAATTCTTCGATAGTCCAGACGTGATCGCTTAACTGCGCTTCCATTGCCGGGGGCAACCGTGGGCGTCGCTCATCTTGCTGGGTCAGAAGTGCGTAGAAACTCGTGGCTGGGCTACGAAATACCGTAGAGGACGTTGTCGAGCATGCACTGTCCACGTTGAAGCTTTCAGCCACTACCTGTTTTTTACATACTCTTGACAAAACTGTTACAACTCGATCGGCATCTCGTTGTAGGAATGTGTTGTTATCCCTCCAACGTCCACCAATCAATTCGAGAAGGAGAACCCCATGGCAAAAAGCATCTGGAAGTGGATGGCCACATTCGCGTTGGTGCTTGCGATTCCGCTGGCGGCGCCGATTCTAGCAACCCAACCCGCCCAGGCCCAGACTTTCAAAGTCATCTACACCTTTACCGGCCACACCAGCGCCGCCCACCCTCTAGCCGGCCTGACCATTGACCAGCAAGGCAATCTCTACGGAACCACCGCCTGGGGCGGCACGTATGACGGCGGCACTGTCTACGAACTGCAGCCCACGCAGTCGGGCTTCACTTATAATCAGCTTCACAGTTTTGGCCACGGCGCCGACGGCTCGTTCGCCTGGGGCGGCGTGACCCTTGGCTCGAACGGCATCTTGTACGGAACCACTGCCGGCGGAGGCTCCAATGGTGACGGCGCAGTCTTCAAAATGCGGCAGACTTCCTGCCACTCCGCACCCTGCCCTTGGGCCGAGACCGTTCTCTACAGCTTTACCGGCCAAAGCGACGGACGCAATCCTCAAGCCGGAGTAATCCTCGACGCAAAAGGAAACATTTACGGCACCAACGTGAACGGCGGCGGCTCGAAGGTCGGAGTCGCTTATGAGATGAAGCCCTCCGGCAGCGGTTGGACGTATGAGGTTCTCTACACCTTCACCGGCGCGCAAGACGGCGCAAACCCGTCGTCTCTTCTGATGTTCGATTCAGCCGGCAACCTTTACGGCACCGCCGCGACCGGCGGAGATTCCGGATGCAGCGGCTTCGGCTGCGGCACAGTTTACGAATTGACGCACTCCGCATCAGGCTGGACGGAGCATACCCTGTACAGTTTTCAGGGCGGCACCGACGGCGGTGAGCCCGCCGCCGGCTTAGTCGCCGACACCGAGGGCAATCTGTATGGAACTACTCCCGGCATTATTGACGGTGGCACCGTTTTCGAACTTAGCCCCTTCGCTGGGAGCTGGATGTTCAACTTGGCCTACGATGCCAATGGCTCCGGACCAGGCCCCGTGAACACGCTGATCCGCGACAGCGCCGGGAATCTCTACGGCTCAAGCTGGGGAGACGGCCTCTACGGCCAGGGCGTGGTCTTCAAGCTAACTCCCGCCAACGGAGGCTGGACCTACACCAGTCTCCACGACTTCACCGGCGGCGCCGACGGAGGAAATGCCCAGGGCGGTCTAGTAATGGACAGCAAAGGCAACCTTTACGGCACGACCTACATGGGTGGGCTGCCAAGCTGCGCCCGCTGCGGCGTCGTCTACGAAATCACGCCGTAGGTGTAGTGCCAAGTTGTGCGCATGTGTGGGGACAGCGGCCCTCGGCTGTCCAGCGGCCCAGGTTCATCGGGCCGCCCCGCCTAAGCCGCCACAAACCCTCTTTCCTCCCCTCCGTTTCTCTCTGCGCACTCCGCGGCCGTTCTCCGCATCCTCCGCGCTCAAGATCTTTTCCACAATGCGCATATAAACTAGCAGACGAGCCACACCACCATGAAAGATCTAACCATCGCCTTAGACAACCACCCCGGCGCTCTAGCCGCCATGGGAGACGCTCTTGGTCGCGCCGGAGTAAGTATCGAAGGCGGCGGCGCATGGGTCGTCAACGGCAAGGGAGTAGCACACTTCCTCTTCGAAGACGGCGCCGCGGCGCGAAGCGCGTTGCAGGCAGCGGGCATCCAAGTATTGGACGAGCGCGAAGTTCTCATCCAACGCCTGAACCAGGATCAACCCGGTCAGCTCGGCAAACTCACACGCCGCATGGCTCAAGCTGGCGTCAACATCGAGGTGCTCTACAGCGATCACGCTCACCATTTGATCCTGGTCGTAGACAACATCGCGAAAGGCCGCGCAGTCTCCGAGGCGTGGTCGCATGAACAAGACGCGTGAACCAGCCGAGGCATCCCTATGAAGCAGCACAACTACGAAGTGCAAGTCGTCTGGACCGGTAATACTGGCGAAGGCACTAAAACGTACCGCGGCTATCGCCGCGATCACACCATCACCGCACAAGGCAAACCTCAGATTCAAGGGTCAAGCGATCCCAGTTTTCGTGGCGACCCCTCGCGCTACAACCCCGAGGAACTCCTGGTCGCCACCCTCTCTGCCTGCCACATGCTCAGCTACCTGCATCTTTGCGCCGTGAACCGCCTGACCGTCCTCGACTATCGAGATGCGGCCCTTGGACTGATGGACGAAAACAGCGACGGTTCCGCTCAGTTCACCCGAGTCACGCTCCGGCCGATGGTCAAAATTTCGCCAGGCGACGATCAAGCCAAAGCAATCGCTCTTCATGCCGACGCTCATCATTTGTGCTTCATCGCGCGGTCTGTCAATTTTCCCGTAGACGTCCATCCAACCATCATGGAAGAAGCGGCCTCTCCCGTGTAAACGGGAGAGGCCTCGGCACAGGTCCTCGGTTTATTCACCCGGTCCTTCCCCTGTGTGACCCCGTGCCTGCCCTGAGCGAAGTCGAAGGGTCCTTTGTGTTTAAGATTTTGGGACCCTCAACCCGAGGTTAGTTGCGAATCCGCCGCGCCCTCCGGTTACACTCTCCCCATGCCCGGCAAGCGCAAGTTCGAAGAACAACTAGCCGCTCTCGATGCCCTTCGCCAACTCCCCCCGGAAGCGGCCACAGAACCCCTGCGCAAAGCGCTAACCCACCGCAACAACTTCGTAGTCGGCAAAGCCGCCGATCTGATCCGCACCTTGAATCTCTCTCACCTGATCCCCGAACTGCTCACCGCCTTCGACCGCTTCTTCGAAGATCCAGTCAGCACCGACCCGCAATGCTGGGCCAAGAACGCCATCAGCCGCGCGCTGGCTGCATTCGAGCATCAAGACGCGGCCGTCTTCCTCCGTGGCATGAAGCACATCCAACTCGAACCCTCCTACGGAGGCCCTTCCGACTCCGCCGGCACCCTGCGCGCAACCTGCGCCCTGGCGCTAGTGCAATGCCGCAGCCTGCGAGAAGCCGACCTGCTGTCGCCCCTCATCGAGCTGCTGGGAGATAAAGACAAATCAGTTCGCGCCGAGGCAGCCCGCGCCATCGAGCAGGTAGGCTCGCCCTCCGCCGCGCTCCTGCTCCGTCTAAGAGCGATTCTAGATTCCAACCTAAAGTCCAGAAAGCCAGGCGAACAGCCAGAGGAAGAACCCGAAGTCCTCGGCGCTTGCTACAGCGGCATCCTGCGCATCGAAGGCCCAAGCGCCATCCCCTGGATCGCCCGCTTCCTCGCTTCTGCCGACGATCCCGCCGCCGAAGCAGCTCTAGCCATAGCCGGAACGCATTCCCCGCAAGCTTTCGAAGTCTTGCGGGAACGCCTCTCCAAAGAAGCCGACCCATGGTTCTGTTCCGTACTGCTATCCGCCATAGCCCTAACCCGTCAGGACGCAGCCGTAGAATTTCTCCTCGATGTGGTCCGAACCGAATCGCCACAAGCCGAAGCCGCCATCGAAGCCATCCTCCGCGCCATGCCCTCGGACGAAATCAAAGAGCGGCTGGAAATATTAGTCGCTGGCAACCAGCGCCTGGCCAGAGCCTTCGCCAAAGCAAATCCAGCCAAAATAAACCTTCGTGATTAATGTCCTTAGTGGTTCAATGGTTGCCCCGAAGCCCGACAGCCGAAGCCCGAAGCCCCGCTCCTCGATGCTATATTCATCAATAGAGGACAAGCGTGCCCCCTGACAAATTCCGCGTAGCTCTAGTCCAAATGTCCTGCGGCCCAGAGCCCGAACAGAATCTCCACAAAGCCCTGGAACGCATAGCCGACGCCGCCGGACGCGGCGCCAAGGTAGTCTGCCTCCCCGAACTGTTTCAAACCCAATACTTCTGTCAACGCGAAGACCATTCCCTCTTCGATCTAGCCGAACCAATTCCCGGCAACACGAGTGATAAGCTGGCCGCCGCCGCCCGACAGCACGGCGTAGTCCTGATCGCATCGCTCTTCGAGAAGCGCGCCCCCGGCATCTATCACAACACCGCCGCCATCTTCGATTCCGACGGATCCCTCTGCGGCCTCTACCGCAAGATGCACATCCCCGACGACCCGCTCTACTACGAAAAGTTCTACTTCACCCCCGGCGATCTAGGCTTCCGCGCCCTAGACACGACCGTCGGCCGCATCGGCACGCTAGTCTGCTGGGACCAATGGTTCCCCGAAGGCGCACGCCTGACCGCGCTGCAAGGCGCGCAAGTACTCTTCTATCCCACTGCGATCGGCTGGCATCCCGCCGAGAAGGCCGAGTTCGGCGTAGCCCAGCACGACGCCTGGCGCACCATCCAGCGCGCCCACGCCATCGCCAACGGAGTCTACGTAGCCGTAGTCAATCGTGTAGGCTTCGAGACCGGCAACGTCCGCGGCAAATCTGCCCCAGGCCTGGGCCTCGAATTCTGGGGAGCATCCTTCTTCTGCGACCCCTTCGGCCGCGTACTGGCAGAAGCCTCCCATGATCAGGAAGAAATCTTAGTAGGCGACGTAGACCTGAAGGCCCTCGAAGACATCCGCCGCAACTGGCCCTTCCTCCGCGACCGCCGCGTCGACGCCTACGCCCCAATCTCGAACCGACTGCTGGATGGACGGTAAAAACAACCGTGAATAAGCAAGTCGGCAATACTTCAAGTAATACTTTAATAACCGAAGAAACCTTTCAACCGCCCGCAACCCTCGCCTACCGCATGCCCGCCGAGTGGGAGCCCCACGCCGCCACCTGGCTAGCTTGGCCCCACTACAAGGGTGATTGGCCCGGCAAGTTCGAGCCCATCCCCTGGGTCTACACCGAAATCATCCGCAATCTAGCCCGGCACGAGCGTGTCGAATTGATAGTCAACGACGCAGCAGCGGAGTGCCAAGTCCGCAAGCAACTGCAGCGATCCAACGCGCAACTGAGCAACGTCCGCTTCCACCGCTGGCCCACCAACCGAGTCTGGCTCCGCGACTCCGGCTGCATCTTCGCAACAAGAATGGTCGGCAAGGAAAGCTCGGGAAGGGCACGACTTCAGTTCTGAGCCTGCCCTGATCAAGCGAAGCGCGCCGAAGGGTGCCGCAAACGATTCGTATCAGGGCACGGCTTCAGCCGTGCCGCAAGGGAGCAAACTTCGTAGGGCTTTAGCCCCTGAGGCTCGTCTGCTAGCCACAAACTTCCGCTTCAACGCCTGGGCCAAATACTCCAACTACCGCCAAGACGAAAAAATCGGCACCCTGATGGCGCGCGCCGTCCCACGCTCAGGAAATCCGCCCCCTACACAACCACTCCCGCGTAGTCCTCGAAGGCGGCTCCATCGACGTCAACGGACAAGGCACCATCCTCACCACCGAAGAATGCCTGCTCAGCAAAATCCAGCAACGCAACCCAACCATGACGCGCAAAGACTACGAAAAAATTTTCGCCAACTACCTCGGCGCCCCGCACGCGATCTGGCTAGGCAAAGGCATCTTCGGCGACGACACCCACGGCCACGTCGACGACCTGACCCGCTTCGTAGCGCCCGACACACAGTAATAACCATGGTCGAACCGAATCGCAAAGACGTAAACCACAAGCCGCTCAACGACAATCTCCGCCGTCTGCAAGCCGCCACCGATCAAGCAGGCAAGCCCTTGAACATCGTCGAACTTCCCATGCCCGGCCCGGTCATCTTCGAGCAACGTCGCCTGCCCGCCAGCTACGCCAATTTCTACATCGCGAACTGGCATAGTGCTGGTCCCAGTCTTCAACGACGCCAACGACCGCATAGCCCTGAACACGCTCGCAGCGCTCTTCCCCACCCGGGAAGTAGTCCCAATCTTCTCCGGCGACCTCGTCTGGGGACTAGGCACCATGCACTGCATGACCCAACAACAACCTGTCGCCCTCCCCTGACTAATTTGTCATTCCGAGTCAAGTCCCGAGGCGAGCTTTGCGAGGCGAGGGCAAGGGAGGAATCTGCTTTTGCTTGCCCTCCGGTAGATTTGGTCCGTTCCCATGCCCCACCGCGAGATGACTTCCTTTTAGGGAATCAGCCTTTTTTGGGAAAGTCGAATCGTATTTGTCTGTTCCATAGTGCTCAGATCAAATTCCCGCTGAATACAATAATTGCGTAGGGGCGAACTGCATCTCGCCCCACAAACGTCAGGATGAAGAGAGTGAGGATAATCGTAATGAACGGCATTTAAATTGTTTGCGTTAGCTGCGGTTGCCGCAATCAGTTTCGCGGTGTCTGTTCCCAACACACAGGCTCAGGTAAACGTCGAGATAGGCGTCGCGCCCCAATGTCCCTACGGGTACTACGACGTCGCCCCCTACGATTGCGCTCCCTACGGCTACTACGGCGCGGAGTGGTTCAGCGGCGGCGCATTCATTGGCGTGGGCTCTTGGTTTCACGGCTCCGAAGGTTTCCGCGGCCATGTGAATAACCGCTTCCATCCCGAGCACGGTTATAGCGGCCCCAGACCAGCCCGCGGCGAAAGAGCCGAGCCCAGCAAGCGTGTCGATCACATTTCCCACTTCAAAGGGAACGAGGTCCGCGATGGGCGCGGCCACGCAGTCGATAACAAACACAGAGGCTGAAGCCTGATCACTTTCAATCGTCCACCGGCGAGCGAGCGATCCATTCTCGCTCGCCTCCCCTTCCCTTGTCATTCCGAGAGAAGTCCGAAGCCGAGCAAAGCTCGGCGAGGCGAGCGAGAGCCTGCCCTGAGCTTGTCGAAGGGAATCTTGGTGTTGGCCGGATGCCCCACGCTCGGCGAGGCGACCGAGGAATCTGCCCTTGTCCGTGTTTTATGGAGTGAACCTTTCGCCCCAAAGTTGAATCGTATTCTCGATCAAAACCACCATTGCGGAGGATAAATTCGAATGAGCAAACTCAAATTGCTTGCGTTAGCTGCGGTTGCCGCAATCTGTTTCATGGCAACCACTCCAACCTCACACGCTCAGGTGCAGGTCGATATCGGAGTCGCGCCCGAGTGTCCGTACGGCTATTATGACGTCGCGCCTTACGACTGTGCACCCTACGGCTACTACGGCCCGGAGTGGTTTGTCGGCGGCGTCTTTATTGGCGCGGGCCCTTGGTTTCATGGTCCTGCCGGCTTCCATGGCCACGTCGATAACCATTTCCATCCCGAACACGGCTATACCGGACCCAGGCCAAACCGCGGTGACAAACCTGAGCCGGGAAGGCGTCTCGACAAGATCGAGCACTTCAAAGGCAACGAAGTGCGCGACGGACGCGGCCACGTCGGCAAACGCTAGCCTCGCGTTCCGCAATACAGCCCTGTCATCCTGAGGCCCGCGTTCTTTGCGGGCCGAAGGATCTGCCCTGAGCTTGTCGAAGGGAATCTTGGTGTCTGGCCGGGTGCCCCACTTCTCGCGTCTTTTGCGAGAAAGCTTGCCCTGAGCGAAGCCGAAGGGTGGGATTCCACTACTTCCCCCGTCTTTGGATTTTGACTTCTGCAACCTCCCGCCCGCGCAGCGGACAAACCGCACATCGCACCTTCACCTCCTCACTCCGGCACCGCATCGGAATATCCCCCCGCCCCGCTCCTCACGCGGACAATCCAGCAAACACCATGCCTCCCGGTATTTTTCAAACCGGGCCCGCGTAGACTTCGGATTGAACCACAACTTAACCAACCCCTCCGCCCTCTCAATCGGGATAACGTACCAAACGTCCAAAGGCACAATATGCACCACCACGAAATCCATGTCTTCCTTCGTGAATGGCCTGCCCTTGCCTCCCGCTCCCGCCTGATATTTCGACCGCTCACAATACGACCCGCCCTTCACCTGCACCCGCCAAAACCCTCTGCCCCAATCCACCACAAAATCGTAGCGCTCGCTGTCTCCCCAGGGCTTGCACACCGGAATCCGAAGCCGTCAAACCTTAGCCAGAAACGCCGCCTCCACCGCCTCCCCCATCCGCTTGCAGTTATCGTCCGCCACCGCCTGCAACTCGATCACTTCTCTTTCCTGGTCCTCACCCGAATTGTTGTTTTTATTCTCCATAAACAAAAAAGGCGCAGCCAGTGGGCCACGCCTGAAGAACACTCCTTTTGTGAAATGTGTGTTTAGGTTCTAAGTTGTCATCCCGTCTCTAACGACGGCGTACCGTGTCAAGCGAATTGTGGCGACACTGCGGCGTCGACGCGGGACGAGCGCCATTTCGCTCTCTTGGGAAGCCTTTGACTTTGCAGACCAAAGCTCGTCACTCTCTTCAATCTCGCAGCGGGACTCAGGTCCCACCATCCATCTCTTCGGAACGTGCGCCCACGATTGCTCACTTCGATCTCCCCGACTTTTTCAGGGAGGCAGACTGCCCACTCAAGCGCTCGGCTCTTGCTTGCCGGCCACAGGATGACTCGGGCTCACCTGCATGACGGCCTGACACAGTTGCGCGTACGTCCAGTCTTCGCGCAACATCAGGTACAACCGCGTGGCCAATTTTCTGGCCACCGCCACCTTGGCGACGCTGCGATTCTTGCGCACCGCCAGGCGGCGATAGAAGCGTTTCAGTTGCGGATCGTATCGCACCGCCGTCTGCCCCGCTTCCACCAGCAAAAAGCGCAGAAACGAACTGCCCTGTTTGCTGATCCTGCCCAGCCGCTGTTTTCCGCCGCTGGAATCTTCCCTCGGAATCAGACCGAAGTAGCTGCCCACTTGCTTCGCCGATCCGAATCTCTCCGCCGGTCCCAGCGTCAGCACCATGGCCAGCGCCGTCACCGAACCCACTCCCGGATGCGTCATCAGCCGCACCGCCTCCGGCCGCTGCCGCGCTTCTTCCGCCACCCGCCGGTCCAGTTCGCTGATCTCGGCTTCCCCTGCGTCCAGCGCTTCCAGCAGCTGCTTTCGCCGCTGGGCCGCATACGGCAGCAAAGGCAACTGCTCCAACTCCGCCCGCCCCGCTTTCGTCCACAGCTTGTACTTTTTCTGCACCCCGCTGCTCAGCGCCATGGCCTGCAGTTGATTCTTGGTACGCGTCCGCGCCTGCACCTGTTTGTGCCGATGCACCAGCAACTGCCGCACGTCGCGCACCTCCAGGCTCGGCACCCAGATCCGCGGAAAGCGATTCTGCCGCAACAACTCCAGCAGATGCTCCGCGTCCCGCCGGTCCGTCTTCTGCTTCCGTACCTTCGCAGCCCGCACCCGCGCCGCATCCCCGAACCACAACTCGATGCCTAACTCCTCCAGCAACCGCTCGAACCACGGATAGTGCCCGCAAGCCTCCATCCCCACCCGCACTTCCTGGCCCGCCCGCGACCGGTAAAACTGTTCCGCTTCCGCGCGGTGCTGCAACCGCTTCTCTTCCATCTCGCCAGTTATGTTGTCAAAGATCGCGACCTGCTGAAACCCAGGGTGAAAATCACAGCCTATAATCAGCATGACGTTGGCTCCTCTCAGTGAGCCTTGGTCTGTTTTGTCGCAACCAATCTACTCGCTGCGACCAGCCAACGTCGTTATGCAATCAAGCGAAGCGAGGGATGTTGGTCTCCCCGCGCCAAAACACAAACGGCGCAGACCCAAAGGGGCTGCGCCGCTGTTTCGACTCTCTAGTACTATTATATCATACCGCAAAGGGTAAATGCGCCAAATTAGCAAATTTATTTCACCCATCAAATCAATAACATAGTGCAAAAACAGCCGCCGCAGGGGCTTGACAAGATTTCGGCGAAATGGCGAAAACGGCGTTTTTCCCGAAACGGGAGATTGGCGTCGGCACTCTGCGCTGAAGGCCCTGCACCGGGAATTGTGCGCAGGAATTCACAGTTTTTCCACCGGAACTCAAGGCCAGGACGGTCCCGCGCGCCAGCTTCGCCTGCTGCTTCGGCTCCGAGGCGGCGGGCTTCTGTCTTCCCCTCCAAAGGCAACTCCGTCCTTGCCAGCTAACTGCTATCATCGGGCTTCGTCAAAATGCCTGAGATTCTGGAGCCGCGCACAAAGGACATCCTACGGGCTTACGTTCGCGACGTTAAGGGAGCGAACAACGAGTCCGCGAAGCGATCCCGCTTCGCCGCCGTCATTGCCGAACTTTTCCCCGGCACGAATGCCGTCTCCGAGTACACACGCGGCGTCGAGAAGCTCATCCGTATCGAACAGCCGACAGGCACCAAGCGTGGCCGTGCCGACGCCTATTATGGCAATGCGATCATCGAGTTCGAGAAGAACCTCTCAGCCACGCTAACTGAGGCCCAGGAGCAGCTCCGCGAATATGTCGCAGGCACATGGCAGAAAGAGAAAGAGCCTCGCCGTTCTCTGCTTGCCATAGCCTCAGATGGCATCAACTGGAGAATCTACCGTCCCGTCCTTCCCGCTGGTGCTGAGCCATCGCCCGCGACGGTGACGCTCGACGAACTTCGCGACTTCAAAGTTGCTGAGGATACATTAGGCGCTTTCTGGCTATGGCTCACCAGTCTACTTTTCCGGCCGCAGCAGATTGAGCCGACAGCAGATCGCTTCCAATTGGACTTCGGCGCATGGAGTCCGCTGTACCGTCAGGGCATGGCTGCGCTCAAGGTTGCGTGGGTGAAGGTCAGCGGTGAGCCGGAAGCGCAACTCGCCTTCGATACATGGCAGAGATACCTGACGGTCACGTATGGGCGTCTGACTGAGAGCACCACCGTTCAGAAAGACGCGGAGACGGCTCAGGAAATATCCGAGCTTGAGGACCTGTTCCTCCGACACACATATCTATCGAGTATCGCCCGTCTCCTCATTTGGGCTGCACTGTCACAAGGCAAAGGCGATGGCAGCCTTCGTCAAGTCGCTAAGGACGTCCTGTCCGGCCGCTATTTTGAGTCGAAGCGGCTTGCCAACCTCGTCGACGATGATTTCTTCCATTGGCTACGGCATCCGAAGGCGGAAGAGATTCTCGCCGCCACGTGGGAGCGCGTCCTGTCACCTCTGACCGAATACGATCTGTCCCACGTCCGTCAGGACGTGCTGAAAGGCGTCTATCAGCAATTGATTGATCCCAAGGATCGTCACGACCTTGGCGAATATTACACACCGGACTGGTTGTGCGAACGCATGGTGTCTGAGCTTCTCCCAAAGCACGGTTACAAGACCGTGCTTGATCCAAGTTGTGGCTCCGGCAGCTTCCTGAGAGCCACGATCGCGCACTTCCTGGAGAGCAACCCGGATGGAACCGACAATGAGCGGTTGAAGCAGATTCTCAGCCACATAAACGGCATCGACATTCATCCCGTGGCGGTGACCATCTCTCGTGCGACATATGTCCTCGCCCTCGGGAAGCTCATCAACTCGGCACGCAAGCCGATTCAGATTCCCGTGTATTTGGCGGACTCGCTGTTTCTGCCGAGAGAAGTTGAAGAGAACTTAGATCAACTCAAGCTGGAGCAGACTGGAGGCGTCGAAATCAGCTATGGGGGCAAGAAGGATCAGCGCAGCGTGCTGATGCCCGACATGCTGATTCGGTCGCCCGAACTGTTTGACGATTCGATTGCCGCTTGCACGGTGATCGCCGAGGATCATGCGAAGACGCAGAAGGAATCCCGCACGACCATGGCAAACCTTCTCACTCGTTCAGTGCCGGAACTGTCGGCGCTGCTCGACTATCAGACGATTCTTGATGCGCTGTGGTCGTTCACAAAGGGCTTGTCCGAACTAATCCGGGACAAGAAGAATTCGATTTGGTCGTTTATCATCCGCAATAGCTATCGTCCAGCGATGTTGAAAGGGCAGTTCGACTTCATCATCGGCAACCCGCCGTGGCTTTCGTACCGCTTCATTCCGATCCTGAATATCAAGACGAGATTAAGCGTCGTGCGGTGAGTCGCTACAGGATCGCCCCAAAGCAACAGAAGCTTTTTACGCAGATGGAACTTGGCACCGTGTTCCTTGCCCACTGCATGGCGACATTCGCCAACCCAACGGGCAAACTCGGATTCGTGATGCCCCGCGCTGTGCTCAACGGCGATCAGCACCAGAACCTCATCCTGCGGAAGTATTCCACCGATTCCAAGTTGAAGCTCACCGGATATTGGGATTTGTGGGACGTAAGGCCCCTGTTCAACGTTCCCGCGTGTGTCCTCTTTGCAAAGCGGGATCCCCTGACAGGCAGCCCGAAAGACAAACTGCCCGTTCTGGAATGGGAGGGCACGCTTCCTGAAAGAGACGTGTCATGGGATGTCGCGAAGAAGAAGCTCAAGGCGGAAGACAAGGAAGGTCGGGTCATCTACCTCGGCGGTAGAGCCGCCCTATCTACAGCTAAGGGAGCAACCGCGCCATCAAAGCCGAGCAGGTATCAGAAGGTCTTCAAGCAGGGTGCCACCATCGTCCCGCGGAGCCTCTACTTCGTCCAGATAGACGACTTGCCCAGGAAGGTTGATCCCGGCGCGGTGTATTGGGCAAGGACCGACCCTGAACAGGCAGCGCAGGCGAAGAAGCCTTACAACGACGTGAAGAAGAGCGGCTTCGTCGAAGGCAAATTCATCTATACGACTGCGATTGCCAAGCATCTTGTGCCGTATTCGATTCTGGCTCCGGTCACTATTGTCCTACCCATCGAACAAAAAGACGGCGTCCTCACCGTGGTTAAATCCGAGAAGCTCATCAAGGACGGCTACCGGGAATTCGGCAAATGGATGGAGGAAGCCGAGCAGACGTGGATCACGAAGCGTAAGGACAAAGCGGCCAAGCAGAATCTTTACCAGCGGCTCGATTACCAGAAGGAACTTACGCGGCAAGACCTTCGTCAACGGTACCTCGTGCTTTATAACCACTCAGGCATGAATGTCGACGCTGCTTACTTTGACCGGGGTCTTGAGCCGATCTCATTCATCGTGGATGTAAAGCTCTATTGGGCGGCCTTCTCGACTAAGGAGGAAGCGAACTATGTTTCGGCGATCCTGAACTGTGACACTGTCAATCTGGCGATCAAGCCTTTCCAGTCAACCGGGCTGCTCGGCGAACGCGACATCCACAAGAAGCTGCTCGAACTGCCGATCCCAACGTTCGATCACGAGAACAAGATTCACAAAGAGATTTCCGATTTAGGGGCCGCAGCCCGTGAAGGGGCGAAGAAGCTTATCAAGTCCGGCGAGTTTCCGGTCGATTCCTCCATCGCCCGTCAACGCTCGTTTATCAGGGTTGCATTGAAAGCTGAAATGAAAGCAATCGACAAACTTGTTGCTGCCCTGCTCAAGGCAGCCGGGTGGTGAGCCGTAGTCGCTGCAGATCGCGTTACACTCATTGACTGGATCCAGCCTTCGCGGGTGTAGCTGGCGAGTTCGAAATCCTGGGTGAGTTCGAAGGCGCCACGTGGCGTGACTCGAAACGCACGAGCAAAAAGCAGGTTCCTCAGCGGGCTATCGCCGGCTCGGAATGACAAAGTGTTTGGAAGCTAATGGGTAAGAGCTAAAAGCTAAAGACCGACACCTACTTCTTATACTGCGTAGGCAACGGCCCTTTTTCCAAAGTCTCCCGATCCCAGATCCATCCCTCGCGTGTGTAGCTCGCGAGTTCGAAATCCTGGGTGAGTTCGAGGGCGTCGACGGGACAGGCGTCTTCGCAGAGTCCGCAGAACATGCAGCGGCTCAGGTCGTAGGTGAAGTTGGTGAGTTCCTTGCGGCGGGTGTGCTCGTTGCGCTCGCTGGAGACCACGATCAGATTCTCCGGGCAGGCCACGGCGCACAGGTCGCAGGCAATGCACATGGTCTCGTCGGTGTCAGGATTCACGTTCAGCCGCGGCGCGCCCCGGTAACGCTCGGCCACCTGCGGCCGCTCCATGGGATATTGCTCGGTATAGATTTCCTTGGGATCCTGATAGCGGAACGTCACCCTCAATCCCTGCAGAAGGTCGATCAGAAAGACTTTGCGGAGCAGGCTTGGCATCCCCATGACGGGTTCAGCATATCAGGTGCCACTGGTCACTGGCCAGTGGGCAGTGGTCAGAAAAGACAGGGCCGGAGAAAGAATAAAGTTTTGGGTGGAGCAGCGCTTTCAGCGCTGCGCCAAAGGCTCTATTTTCCGGGCAGGCTTTAGCCTCTGAGGTACATTACCGCTCTTACCGTGGCCGGAAAGCCTTGCGCAACATGCAGGGAACTTTTTAGCCTGCATTTCGTATCTAAAACTACGAGGATGTTATGCGAGCCTATTTCGCCAACTTGACGCCGAAAACCAGGATGCTGCTCGCAGTGCCCGCAATCGTCATCGCCTACCTGATCGTGACGATCGTGGTGCCCGCGGCAGTGCACGCCGCGGTGCCGGAAGTAGTGCGCTCGGTTCTCAAACTGATTTGATCGGCCTTCGGTCTCCACTGAATCATGCCGCGCCAGTGGTACTCTGCTGCGTGGATCTTTCTGTGCCAACGACTAACGACCAACGACTAACGACGGGTCCCGACGAACTCTGGATGGAGGAAGCTCTCCGCTCAGCGCAGCGCGCTCTCGAAGCCGGCGAAGTCCCAGTCGGCGCGGTGGTCGTCTGCCAGGGACGCATCATCGGCCGGGGATGGAATCGCAACATCGGCGACTCCGACCCTACCGCCCACGCTGAGATCGTAGCGCTGCGCGAAGCCGCCGCCGCCGTCGGTAACCATCGTCTGGCGGAGTGCGACCTGTTTGCTACAATTGAACCGTGCCCCATGTGCGCCGGTGCCCTGCTGCACGCCCGGATCAAGCGCCTGATCTATGGCGCGGACGATCCCAAGGCGGGCGCGGTACATTCGGTAATGCAGGTGCTGAATCACCCGCACCTGAACCACAAAGTAGAAGTCCGCAGCGGCATACTGGCAGGCCGCAGCGCAGCACTGCTGCAAACGTTCTTTAAAAGCCGTCGTTAGTCGTTGGTCGTTAGTCGTTAGCTCTAAAAAACCCTTGTCATTCCGAGCAACGCGAGGAATCTCGGTTTTGGCTGGCGGCTGATACCTGCCTTCCGGAGAGGTGCGTGAGCGGTTGAAACGATCCGCCTCGAAAGCGGACATACCTTAACGGGTATCGTGGGTTCGAATCCCTCCCTCTCCGCCATATTTCTTGGTTCAGGATTGCGCGATAGCGACAGTCGCGTCGCGTCGGAGACGCGGAGTTTTTTCTCGCGTGTTTGGCTGGAGGGGGACGACTGTGGGCGCGCGGGGATCTAGGATGTGCGTTTGAGGATCAGACTCAGCGGGGTTCCGGCTTGCTTCCAGTTGCCCGCGATTTCGGTGCCATCTGGGTTCAGGGTGCCGTCGTAGGAACTTAGATTAGAGGCGCTTTCGAAGTGCAGGTTGTGTGCTTTATAGGTTATGGCGGTGATCAGGATACCGGAGACGCTCTGGTCGGGGTAGTCGATGGTGCCGCTTAAACTTCCGTCCTGCTCTGCGGCAATGTGAACCACAATCCGCTTCTTGGGCTGCGCGCCAGGGTCGAGAACTCCTTCCCAGGTTCCGACGATCCTGGGGGGATCGGCGGCCATCGTAATAACTGGCGCGAGGGCCAATGCGAGCATCAGCGTTAATCCCAAACAAATCTGGACCGCGCGATGCCTTTTCACAGTCGATTCTCCTGCCATGTCAGAATATCCTACCGCAATAAAGGTTGCAGGCGAAACGGGTTTCGGGACGTGGGTCAGTTTGCCGGAAACAAGAACAGATGAACCACTAGGACACGAAGGAAGACGCTGAAACTGAGAGCGTTCGTGATACAAGGAAGGGCAGCGAGAGTTGGGGGGCAAGTAAAACGCTCCGGCCACTATCTGGCGGCGTGCGTCCTGGCGGACTTCTTGGACAGCCCTTCCGGGACACTCGGGTCCGCGTTCCAAGGCTGAGTGGCTCCGGCATCGGTGATTCGATACGAAGCTTGCAGGTCGCAGCGGCAGAGTACGCAGCGCATGGCTGCGGTATAAACAAAGTGGGCGTAGGCCGGACACTTCGTGTTCGGGCAAACTTTTGTCATCATCTCGAACCGCTTTACAGCTGTCGGCGTTAAGAGCTTGCGAACCAGTAGCCGTCAACGTAGCACAAGTGCCCGCCGACTCAGCCACGCATTTTCTGCATCGGCCCATCGGATTTTCTTCTCAGGCACTCGAGCTACTCGAGCTACCATTTACGACCGGAGGGAGAACCCGAGTTCAGGCTCCCCCGCTAAAATCATTCGTCGGACTATCCACCCATGTACTGACTGTCAATAACGAAGTCTTGCTGGTCCTTGACCGGCTTGCTCTTCGTCTTGGCTTTCTTGCCGGTGCGCAACACGACTTTGTCCTGGTTCGCGATTTTGAAAACCCGGCCTTGCTGGTCGACAAAAACCACTTCTCCACTTTGGCCAGCATAGGATTGATCACAGGCCGCATGGCCCTCGTTTTGGACAACGCCGTTCGAATTGCAGAGAAGACCACTCAGGCCGGCCTCTTTACCCATATCCTCGGCCGACAGCGAAACCGCTGAAAGTACAACGGGAGCTAACAACCACGCGATTCGTTTCATTTTTTTCTCCTTATTGAGAAGTCCATCAGTCCGGTCCTGAAAGCTGTAAAGATTCCTTTCGATCCAGTTCGCTCTCTGGGTGGGACTCGTGGTGTAGAACCGCCAGCGGAAGTTTTTATTCCGCCAACAACTATTTGTGGATTCCGGGAATAAAACGGGTGCCCGCTGGTTTACCCTAGTGTGCGTGTCGGAAGAGCGCTTGGCACCGGAGACGTTTGAGCAGTTGGCCATGCCCCACTTCGATCGGCTCTACAACTTCGCCTGCTGGCTGACGCAAGACCGCCAGGAGGCCGAGGATCTGGTGCAGGAAACCTATGTCAAAGCGCTGAAGGGATTCTCCTCGTTCCAGGCCGGCACGAATTTTCGCGCCTGGATCTACAAGATCCTGCGCAATACGTTTCTGACCTCGCGCACGGGGCTGAAGGCGGCGGCGACTGTGCCGATCGATGGCGAAGCAGGAGACGAAGTCCTGCCCGCGGTGAAGGAAACGCCAGAGAGCATTCTGCTGCAGCGTTCGGATTGGCAGCTGGTGCAGAAGGCTCTGGAGCAACTGCCCGTGGCTTATCGCGAAGTGATACTGCTTTGTGAAGTGGAGGAGATGTCGTATCAGGAAATCTCGGCCACGCTCGCCATCCCGATGGGGACGGTGATGTCGCGGCTATCGCGGGCACGCGGGGCTTTGCGGGCCGCGGTTTATAAGATGCAGGGGGCTGGCGGGTGATGTCGCCGCGCCAACAGCAGATTCCTCACCGGCAAAGAACGCCGGTTCGGAATGACAAAATGTAACGGAATGACAAAATGTAAGATGGCTTGAATCATGGCATGTGACACTTGGACGGGAAAACTCGATGCCTATCTCGACGGGGAACTCCCGGCAGCCGACGCGCGGGCGCTGGGCGAGCATCTGCGAAGTTGCGCCGCCTGTGCTGCGGAGAGTTTGAGCAGGGTTCAGCTAAAGCGCACGGTGCAGGCCGCTGGCCAAAGGTTTACGCCGGATCCGGCCTTTCGCGCGCGGGTTCAGAAGAGCATTGCGACGCGCAAGTCCGGCTGGAACCGCTTCTGGTTCCCGGCTCTGGCCGGCGCGATGGCGTTGCTGCTTGTCGGAATAATTTCTCTGAATCTCAATCGCAGCCGCAGGGGCGAGCAACAATTGCTGAGCGAACTCGCCGACCTGCACGTCGGGACGCTGGCCAGTTCCAACCCGGTCGACGTGGTTTCCACTGACCGGCACACCGTGAAACCCTGGTTTGCGGGCAAGATTCCTTTTACCTTCAATCTGCCCGAATTGCAGGATTCGCCCTTTACCCTGGTGGGAGGCAAGGTGAGCTACCTCAAGCAGTCGCCGGGAGCGGAACTGATTTTCCGGGTGCGCCAGCACCAGATTTCGGTTTTCATTTTCCAGGAACAAGCCTTGGGAAACGAACATGTGCGTGATGCCGCGCAAAGTGCGCTTTCATTCAACGTACGGAGTTGGAGTCACAACGGGCTTCGCTATTTCGTCATCGGTGACGCCGGCGCGCAGGATTTGGACAAGCTGAGCGAGTTGATGAAGGCGGCGAGGTGAAGAGGGATTAGGGGCGAGGGATTAGGGTTCCTGGAACGCCGTTCTCACGGGCCCCTGAATCTTGTCCCCTAACCCCTGTTCCCTATCCCCTAACTCCTGTTCCCTAAAATGCCTTCGATCTGGCGCAGGTGGTTGATGTCGTGGCCGGCGAACATGTGCGCGATGTGCTCAATGGTTTCCTGACCGCGCTCGGAGTGCATTCCATAGTGTTTCCATTGCTCGGGCGTCAGGGATTTCAGCAGCGCAAGATTGGCTTCCCGGACGGCGCGAAACTGCTCGATGGATTTATGAGGATCGCGTTTTGCGTAATGTCCGCTGGTTACCCAGGAATCCTGATCGAAGGCCGCGACTGGAGTGCCGGGCGCGCCCAGAATTAGGCGCATGCGAAAACCGCCGACAATTTCCGCGTCCGCGAGGTGCGCTAGAATCTCGCCTACGGACCACTTGTCGGGCGCGGGGCGTTTGCGCAATTTGGCTGTTGGCACGCCCTTGATTAGGCGCTCAAGTTTTTTCGCCGTGGCGGCTTGCACGGTGAGCGATTTCTTTCCTTCTACGTAGCTGGTTACTCGTTGGGTGTATTGCTGTGGCGTTTCTTTCATTTTGATCAGCTCCGCATCGGATTAGTGCCGGACTTCGTCCCGGCGGTCTGTGTCGTCTTCTCTTTCGCCCCTTCGGTTTCGCTCAGGGCAGGCTCAGGCGGGACAGCCGAGGCGGCTGTCTCCACATCATTCGGGGTTGTCTGCACCTACTCGGGGCGGACTATTGCCCCGCTTTTTGTCCCGCTTGAAATGTGGTCCACGGGCCGGCTTTCATGTCGCGCAGGAACGGTTTCTGCCAGGCGAATTCGGGATGATGCTCCAGAAAATCATGCGCCAGGAAATCTGCGCCGCAGGGATGTCCGGCGCGGGCTACGAAGCTCATCTTCTCCGCCATCTTGCTGTCGATGGCTTTACCTTGCACCGCTCCTTCGGGACTGTAGGGTTCCCTTCCCCATTGATTCACGCCGCGCGGGGAGGCGTCGACGTGTCCGCATAACGAGCGCTCGTTGGGCTGCTCTTTCTTTTCGAAGCTGTCGAAATGATCGGAGAGAAAGCCCTCGGCCATCTCGACATCGATCGTTCCTTTGGCGTGCTGCACCATCTCTTCGGCGCGGGCGTGACGCGCGTTCATGGAAGAGGATGCGTCGTTGGGATCGAAGCCGCCGGTCTCTTCGCGGATCAACTTGGGATCGCGCGCAAAGTTCGAGCTGACGTAATAGCCGTCTTTGGTGCGCCAGATCGGCGTGTTCTTCAGTCCAAGCTCGAGATAGGCGATCTCTCCGGTCTTGCGGTCGCCGATCAGCCAGTCGTTGGCGTAGCCGCCGTTGTTGCCTTCCTTGATGATGCGGACGTAATCGTCGATGCTCTCGGCATACTGCAGGGCCTTGCGCGAGCGCACGAACTCCGGCTTGCCCTTGGGGTCCCATCCTTCAAATTGCGTGATGGTGGTTTCGGTGATCATGATGCCCGCGGCGTTTACGCCGAAATCGTCGTCGCTGGTGATGACGCCGGGAAAGCCGTCCATCAAAATGCGCTGGCCGTGCTGCGGCACAATGTCAAAGATGATGACCCAGCGCTCGCCATCGAGATAGCCGGTCCAGTTGTTGTGCGCGATTACGATCTGGTGATCCCTGGTGTAGGCACCGGTGGCGATAAACGCGCTGCAGTGGCCCGGCGCTTTCAGTTTTGGCGCTCGCGCCTGCTTCTCGCGCTTGTTCAGCCAGGGCACGTAGTAGTCCGGGAGTTCTAAGAACGCGTTCAGCGCGACGATGTCGTACAGGTCGAGGTCGACGCCGTGGGCCTTCACGCCATCGGCAATGCCTTGCAGTTCCTGCTGATACTCGGCGTCGATGTGCGGCCAGAGCATCTCTCGCGATGCCTTGCGAAAGAACTCCCAATCGCGCTGCGTGTCGTGCGTATCCATAAGCTTGATGGCCGCGAACGCATCGGCAATCTCTGGCGCCAGCAGATAGCCGTGCTGAAAACCAATGTCGGAAGGCGAACCCTCGAGATGAACGTAGGTCCAACCACCCCGCTGAAAGCGGTACGCCTTGGCCAGCCTGGGGCCAGGGGCGGACGACGATACACCCTCGCTTTGCGCGAAGCAGACGGCGGTGAAACATACGACACTAAGCACGACCGCCACGAATGCCTTGACCGCTCTTCGCGGAATGCTAACCATTTCGCAAGTCATGTTTTCCCTCGCATGTTCGGCGGGAGCTATTGTAGCCGAATTTCGGGAAGTCTCGACCGTGAATGAGGGCGGAGAAAGTAGCTTCTCTGCCGGGAGGCCTCGGCATAAATCTGGGAGGCGGCGAAAAGTCTTTAACCGCAAAGGCCGCTAAGGGTTCGCGAAGGACGCAAAGAACAAAGAGAGGCTCGCATCTGGCAAAGCATTCCTCGTTATGCTGCGAATTTGTGGGACGCGACACTGGGTGGTCAGAAATCTGTGCGTTGGTCGGTATGCCGCTGCAAATACCAGCAGGGCATGAATCCGGCGCGGGGAAACAGCGCGTGGACACAGGTTTGCGCCTCGGGCGGATTGAAGATGAATTCGGTCTTGCCATTTTTCTGCGGTACCGCGTCGTAGCGCGTGACCGTGATTTGCCCGAAGGGCTGGCGGTTCGCCGCCAGGCGATAGCGGAACACAATGTAGTCCACGGCGTAGGCTATCGCCATCACGCCCAGCACCGAGGAGAGCCCGACGATTATCAATCGCTTCAGGAAACGCTTGATTTTGTCTCGCAGGGCGGAACTCACGGTGGGTAATTATATCCGCTGTGTGCAGCATGGCAGCTTATTCGCGACGGTTGACGTACAATTCCCGCATTGCTGGAGTAGGTCAAGATTGCATAACGGAGTACGGCATGAGTTACCGCGGCACCCTGCTTCTGGCGCTAACCTCAGTTCTCCTTCCGTCCACAGCTTTTGCCAACAAAAAGGATGCGGAAGCTGCGGCGATGATCGAGCACGCAAAACAACTGTCCGACATTCGCTCGGAAGGCGCGCCTGCATTCAAGCTGAGGGTGAGTTTCAAGATCAATGCGAATGACGGAACGCTGGAGGGTGAATACACGGAAATCTGGGTCTCGAGGGCACAGTGGAGAAAGGATACCGTAGCGGGCAATTTCCGCAGAACTGAGATGGCGATGGGCCGAAAACGCTGGCTGCTCGACAGCACTCCGGCCGTACCCGAACGACTGGAAGCAGGTACCGGATTTTCTGGATTCGGCCGACTTCAGGCTGAGGGATGGAAACCACAAAAAATCGACGTCCGTAACCAGAACGGACTCAGCGTGCGCTGCATAGAGACTGGCAAGTCGTCACTGTGCTTCGACGTGACTAACGGCACGCTCGCCTATGAAGTCACGGAAAGGCCAGCGGCAGTAGGGACTTGCTCCCACTCCGATTATCAAAAATTCGGCGACCGTCTGGTGGCGCGGTCCTTCGTGTGTACAGAAGGCAAAGTGACGACCATCGAAGCAAGAGTGGTCGAGTTGGCTCTCGACTCCACACCTGACCAGGCTCTATTCGTCCGGCCGGAAGGTTCGAAGGAATCGGTGAACTGTCTGGATGGCATCCAGCGCCCAACGCTTGTTCACGACGTTACCCCAGCCGTGCCGCCCGGAACCACGGTCCTACTCAGCATCGTTGTCGGCACCGATGGTAAACCGAAGGACTTGAAAGTGGTATCTGCCACCGACCTTGGATCCCAACAGGCAGCTCTGGATGGAGTACGACAATGGAGATTCAAGCCCGCCATGTGCAATGGCGAACCGACAGAGACTACAATGGCGGTCGAAGTTGGCGGCCACTCGTTTTAGTCCTCCCCAATCCGTGAGCACCGAGCGCTTCCTCCTTTCCATGTTTGACAACTCGCCGCTTCCACAGGCAAACTACCGAATCACCGCTTGTAATGCCGCGGCGAGCCCCTGCGGGCAATCCAAAGGACAGGTGCGCGTCTAACACGTATTCATCGCCCATGGAGCAATCAGTCTCCTACACGCTCGATTCCACTTTGGAAACGGTGGACCATGCGGAAGAAAAGGCTACCCGCATTGCCACGGATCTAGGCTTTGGAGAAGACGAGGTAATGCAGATTTCCATGGCGGTGCGGGAGGGCGCGGTCAATGCGGTTCTACACGGCAACGCGTATGCGCCGGATAAAAAGGTTATCCTGTCTTTCGAGCACACGCCGGAAGATCTGGTGATTACGATTCGCGATCAGGGCAAAGGCATCGATTTGGCCGGGATTCCGAATCCACTGGCGCCGGAAAACCTGCTCAAAACTTCAGGACGCGGCATTTTTCTGATGCGCTCTTTTATGGACGTGGTGGAAATCCGCCCGTCCCACACAGGCACCGAAATTAAATTGATCAAGCACGTCCACGGGCAATCCGCGGGCGGCAAGGAGGGGTCTCAGTGAGCATGAAACTTAGCACCCGGCAGGTTGACGGAGTCACCATTGTGGACTGCAGCGGCCGCATTACGCTGGGCGAAGGCAGCGTCATGATGCGCGACACCGTGCGCGACCTGCTCAGCAAAGGCAACAAGAAAATTATCTTGAACCTGGGCGAGGTCAACTACATCGACAGCTCGGGCATCGGCGAGCTGGTGAGCGCTTTCACCACGACGAAAAACCAGGGCGGCGAACTCAAGCTGCTGCATCTCACCAAGAAGGTGCATGACCTGCTCCAGATCACCAAGCTCTACACCGTGTTCGACGTGAAGGACGACGAAACTGCGGCGGTCAAGGGATTCAAGTAAGCTCGTTTGGCATCCTGAGGAAGTGGAGTCGTCCGCGAAGCGGGCGACTCCCGACGAAGGACCTCTGCACCTTCACGCTTTTCGAAGTGTGGTATTCCCCGGTTTTATGGTGAGATCCTGAAGCTCACATTACTGGTGCGCGTTCCTCCCGGCGTTGGGACCACAACCGCTCCGGTGGTTGCGCCCGTGGGCACGACGGCGGTCATGCAGGTATCCATGAGCGCAAGAGATATTCACAGCCCATCCCAGTGACATCTAACCTTGTGCCGCGCCAACCACTCACTCGATAATCGCCCAAGCAAGGGACGTACGTTCTCATGCCCGCAATAAATAATTTGGCGGCGCTGGCGATCCTGCTCTCGACAGCGGCGGGTGCCTCCGACTGCCTCCCCATTCGCGAGGCCAGCAAGCACGTCGGTGAAAACAAGTGCATTACCGGAAAAGTCCTGCGCGTGAAAGTCGGCGCCAGAGGCGTGCATTTCGTGGACTTCTGCGAAGATCAAATGGCTTGTCCGTTCACGGTCGTGGTCTTCCCTGCCGACCTGAAAGACGTGGGCGACGTGCGGCGCCTCGCAGGACAAGTCATCGAGATTCACGGGCCGGTAAAACTCTACGGCGGACGGGCTGAAATCATCCTGAACCGAGTCAGCCAGTTGACTGCGGGTTCAACCCTGATCCCACCCCTGCCCAAGAATTACGACGTGGAGAAGCAAGGCCACTACAGCGCCGGCAGAATGCGTCCCAGCAAGAAGCCCAAGAAAACCAAGAGTACCCCAAACACGAGCGCAACATACGGCAACGAGGCGGATGCGAACGAAGACCCGCCGCAGTGAGGTAGCCGCGTCTCCCGAATGTACATAAGCGTTGACTATATGTACATTGATGGTAGACTGGGTCAAAGGGGGCAAGCTTAAATGGCGGTCACACGGATGCGAACCCACAAACACTTTCAATTGGATTCAGCAAAGATCAAGCGCGCCCAAAAAGCCCTGGGGGCAAAAACCGAAACGGAAACCCTCGAACGGGCGCTGGACAGGGTAATCGCGGAAGAACGAAGAAACCGCGTTTTGCGCGAAGCCAACGAGCAATTCTTTAAGAGCGGCATCGAAATTAAAGACGTTTATGGTGTGCTGGATGAATAGATGCACTCTGCCCTGTTCGACACATCCATTTATGTTTCCGCCCTGCGGCGTGGCGACACTGGCCCAGCGGTCGCCAGATTTGCCGCCCAGAACGATATGTGGCTGAGCGCGGTCGTACTGGAAGAACTTTATGCCGGTGCCCAGGAACGTGACCGGCACGTGGTGGAACTGATCGAACGTCAGTTTGACAAGGAGAGTCGGATCCTGCTGCCCGAGCTCGGCGATTGGATTCAGGCCGGGAAAGTTTTGTCACGACTGGCGGCCAAGTACGACTATGAAACAATTGGGCGAAACCGGCTCACCAATGACGCACTGATGGCGATGAGCGCGGCGCGAGCCGGGGTCACCATTGTCACCGCCAATGTGCGGGACTTCCGCAAGCTGGCCGAATTCCGGGCTTTTTCGTGGCAAGTTGCAAGCGTCTAACCTCACACCATTCCCTTCCGCAATTCTTCCAGCGGATACTTCGTCCCGCGCCAAACGATACCGTCATTCCACAGGGTATGAAACATCGAACGCAACAAGGTGTAAACGAACAGCGTCGTGCTGACCGGATGCAGCGCGAAGTAGTAAGCCGGAACCCCCGAACACCAGGACATTCCGAGATAAATCAGAAACATCGATAGCAGAGCTATCGCGTAAGGCACGCGCTGCAACCCATGTGCCAGCCAAACCCCGAGAAACGGCATGAGATTCAGAAAGGCCAGTCCGAACGCCGCGATGAGAGTGCGCCACCACTGAAAGGACAATACCGCGAAGAAGTTCTTCGTGAGATTGTCGACCACGCCTCTCGCGCCATGCGCCCAGCGAATCGAAATCAGGTCTGCGCCGAATACGTTGCGCTGCGCGAAGCCCGCATTCTTTACCACCTTGCCGAGCTTCATATCGTCGAGCACTTCCATGCGCAGCGCTTCGTAAGTTCCCACAACGTCGTAGGCGCTGCGCCGAATCAGGTTGAATGCGCCCACGCCCATGTGGTCCTTTGTGTTCGGATCCGCGACCTTCCACGGCCGATGGCCGAAGACGAACATGGTCTGAAAGAACGCGATCATCATGTATTCGCCCGGGCGCTTCATGATCATCTGCGGAAACACCACCACATGATCGGCGTGCTCCGCCTCGGCGTAAGCCAGCGCCCGCCGCAGCGAATCCGGCTTGAACATCACGTCGGCGTCGGTAAACAGCAGCCAGTCGCCAGTCGCCTGGTTCGTCGCGGTCCACATCGCGTGGGTTTTTCCCAACCATCCCGCAGGGAGTTCGCGGTGATGAATCACGCGCAGTCGATCCCCACCCTTCGACATGCTCAGGGCAGGCCTTCTCGCAAAAGACGCGAGAAATGGGGCACCCAGGTGTTGTTCGCTGCTTCCCGCCATCCGTTCCATGATTTCCCCGGTGCGGTCGGTCGAGCGATCGTTGACTGCAATTACCTCGTAGTTGCCATAATCGAGAGCAAGCAGCGTCTTCAATGAGGATTCAATATCCTCCTCTTCATTGCGCGCGGGGATGATGATCGAAACGCGTGGACTGCCTACTGGATTGCGGTCCCATTCGGCCTTCGAGATGTCGGCAACGCTGGGCATGCCGATAGCAGCATCGACGATGCGCGAGAACCAGGCCAGCGCGAGAATCGTCCCTGCAATCCAGTGGAAGTAATGCATCCTTGCCTAGGTCTTCCCTGCTCCAAGCGCTGCGCCGTCGATTCGAACCGCTGGCGCGAATTTCATCCCGTAGAACAGAATGGCAGAGGAGAGCGCAGTTGCCACGACAGGCGCGACGAACGCCAGCCGCAGCGAGTAGCGGTCCGACATGTAACCGATCAACGACGAGGATGGCACATCTCCCAGCAGGTGGAAGATGAAGATGTTAACTGCAAGCGCAGCCGCGCGAATGTGCGGCCCAACCGAATTGATGATGGCAGCGTTCAGGGGACCGGTGTTTAGGAAGAGCAGGAACTCTGCCATGAAGATCGCTACCAGCATCCGCTTTCCGTCGGCATGAATCGCAATCCACATCGCAGGAATGCCCAGAGCAAGGCTGACGGCGGAAACCAAGTAGTGCGCCGCGCGAGTCTTTCGCAACAAGGAATCCGAAAGCCAGCCTCCAGCCACAGACGCCACCAGACCATTAGCCGCTATGCTCAGGCCAAAAAAAATGTTCGCCTCTCCTAACGTGTACCCGTGCACCCGATGCAGGAAGGTCGGCATCCACACCTGGAGCCCGCCCAGGGCAAACGTTAGCATCGCCATGCCAAGAGTAGCAGTCAGGAACGCGGGATTCCGCGCCAGGCCCTTGAGCGTGTCTCGGTTTGGCGATTTTTCAAGATGATCGAACTGGCCAAGCCGCGGTTCAGGAATGAACAGCAAGAGCAGAGCGAGGAGGGCGCCCGGCGCGGCTCCCACATAAAAAGGTGCACGCCATCCGTACGCTGGTCCTATCAGTCCGCCAATTACATAGCCCAGCGCTGTTCCAACCGGAATCGCGAGATAGAAAATCCCCATCACGCGCCCCCGCTGATTCTCAGGAAACATGTCGGCGACGAATATTGGAGACAGGATCACAAAACTTGCCTCGCCAATTCCCACCAAAGTATGCCGAATGAGCAGTCCCGTGAAATCATGCGTGAACGCGGTCAACAGCGTTGCGCCGCTCCAGACAAGCGCTCCCCCGATGATGACGGATTTTCTGGAGAACCGCTCCGCCAGCGGACCCATGAAAGGGGCGGCGCACATGTAGAAGATGAAGAAGACGCTGCTGAGCATGCCGAACGCGAGGTCGCTGCGATGAAATTCGGCCTTGATCAAGTCCTGCACCGCAAACAGGACAGAACGATCGATGTAGTTGAAGAGGTTTAACGCTGTCAGCAAAGCCAGCGCCGTGCGGGGATAGAGTTTCGCGGAAGTCACAGTCGAGCGAATATAGCACGGACGCGGACCGCGGCCGGCGGCCTTCATGAAAGGGAGTCGAGCTGCGCTCGACGGACAGCCGAGGGCGGCTGTCCCCACATGAGATGTCCGCAAATCGACCCAGTGCCAGGCAATTGACACGAGCGACATTTGTCGCTATCATAGGCGACAAATGGTAAATGAACTCCGCGCCGTGGTAAAGGAACTGGGCGGTCGAAGCGTTCTGGGAAGAAATCTCGCCAGCCAGCGCGATCTTTGCGAGGCCATCCGCGAGGGCTTCCCTCCCGCCGTGGTCGAAGAGTTGATGCGGGCCTCTGGTCTGACCCTCAAGGAGTTGGCCGACGCCCTCGATCTTTCGCCCCGCAGCCTGCAGCGCAGACGCCGCAGCGGCCGGTTGGCGCGCTTCGAGTCCGATCGACTCTACCGCCTGGCGCGCATCGTCGCGCTGGCACAGCAAAGTCTCGGCGACCGCGAGAGTGCTGCGCGGTGGCTGAAGCGGTCCAATCGCGCGCTGGGCGGAGCCGCTCCCATCAGCGCCATGGATACGGAATTGGGAGCACGGCAGGTCGAAAACTTGCTGGGACGGATCGCCTACGGCGGAATCAGTTGACACGAGTCTATCGCGTGCTGCGCAAAGCCTACGCCCGCACGCCTCTCGATGGCGAAGGCGCTTTTCTCTTCGGCGGCCGCTGGTCGAGCCCGGGGACTCGCCTCTCCTACACTTCCGAACATCAATCGCTGGCGATGCTGGAGTACTTCGTTCACCTCGACGCCTCCGACGCGCCGCCCGATCTGGTTCTGGTGACCGCCGAGGTCCCGAACGATCTGTCGAGGCAACGCGTTGCTGTGGACGAACTTCCAGCGAACTGGCGCCGCTCCCCTGCGCCGGCTGAACTCGCGCGAACCGGAGACGAATTTGTGCGCCAAGCCGAGCACTGCGTTTTGATTGTGCCTTCGGCCCTGGCTCCGAACGAAAACAACTGGCTGTTGAATCCGCAACACGCCAGCTTCGGACGAGTGGTGGTGTCGCGCATCGAACCTTTGATTTACGATG
>CAVPEZ010000017.1:0-255056 GCA_963703635.1 uncultured Acidobacteriaceae bacterium | reverse complement strand
TGACATGTGGGCTGGGCGTTCTGTAGATTCTGATTGAACTGAAAGTACTGATATGGCTAACCTGACCGGGATGCAGAAGCAGTACATTTTGCATTGGGGAGAGATGGGGACGCGGTGGGGGATTAACCGGACGGTGGCGCAGATTCATGCGTTGCTGTATTTGTCGCCGCGGGCTTTGCCGGCGGAGGAGATTGCGGAGACGTTGAGCGTGGCGCGGTCGAATGTGAGTACGTCGATCCGGGAGCTGGAGAGCTGGGGGATTGTGCGGGCGGTGCATGTGCTGGGAGACCGGCGGGAACATTATGAGTCGATGAAAGATGTGTGGGAGATGTTCCGGCTGGTGATTGAGCAGAGGAAGCGGAGGGAGATCGATCCTACGCGGGAGTTGCTGCGGCGGTGTTTGGAGGAGTTGGATCCTAAGGAGCCTGGGGCGGATTTTACGCGGGAGCGGCTGGCGGCGATGGCTGGATTTTTTGAGGCGGTGACGGAGTTGCATGATGAGATGAAGCGGCTGCCTACTGGGACGGTGAGGAAGTTGTTGCGGATGGGGACTAAGGTTCGGAAGAGGGCTGGGTGAGTTTGATCTGTCGAACTCCACGGATGGGGAGTATCGATAATTCTTTTCGGATGGGATCGCCGACTGACCGTTCGTAGAGCTCCTGAAGCCCGCAGAGAACGCGGGCCTCAGGATGACATTTGCTCGCGGCGGGCTACTCGCCATGAGTTGTCGTTGCCCTCTGATTCTTCACCTCGAGTTCGTTGACCACCTGCTTCACATTGGGTACCGTGGCGGCCATTTTTTCAACCATGGCGCGCTTCGATTGGGAAGATACCTTTCCAGTGAGAGTGACTACACCATTCTTGACGTTGTAGCTGACATCGTGCTTCATGTGAAGTTGAACTAGTTTGGCGTCGAGATTTTTGTCGATGGCCTTGTCGATGTCGGAGTCCACGGTTTTGGCGGTGTTTTCATCGCCGACGGGGTGGACGGCGATTTCGTTGGACACGACTTCCGAACCGGCGATGGATTGCGCGATGGACATAGCCCGCGACTTATCGGTATCGGCAGGCACTGTGCCGGTTAGGGTGACAACGCCTTTGTCACGATCCTGGCTGACACTAACGTCCTTCAAGCCGGCTTGGTCAAGGCCTTGCTGAATGCTGGCCTTCACATCCGGCGCCTTGGGCTTGTCGTTACAAGCCAATCCTGCCGCGATTACGAGACTAAGAAATCCAAAAGAAGCTACGTTACGCATTCGCATGATTGTTCTCCATTCTGAGGCCGCCGAGTTGAGAGACACGGTTCGGCCCGCCTGTGTGTAAAATGCACACCCACGACGAGGATGGACCTTGGCGCCGGGAAGGTGTATCGGATAATGGCTGTAATCGTGAAATTAAATCAGGGTAACTCTGAGTCGGATGACCTGGGAGGGAGAGCATGAGAAATGTTGAAGACGCAGTCATCGAACCAGACTTTACTCTCTTTGGATAGAATATGGCGTTCGCGTGAGTGCAGGCCTGCTCGATAAGACACGCGAAGGGGGAGATTCGAATTAATGAAGGAGAAAGAGATTTGGGTTACGTTGAGCGGGCTGCCTTTGAGTTTTGAGTTGGAGTGGCCGTTTCATCGGTCTAGTTCGGGGGCGGATTTTTGGGTGTTGCATGGGGATATCCGGCTGGAGGGTTCGGAGGGGTTGCATGCGCCGGTGGCGGTGAATTTGTCGGCAACGGTGCGGGAGGTGATGGCGTCTTTGGAGGCATCGGATGCGGAAGCTCCGGTGATCAATGCTTTGAGGAAGGAAGTGGACCGGAAGCAGATTGAGTTTGTTAAATCGGGGAAGTTGAAGCGGGTGGCTTTTTCCAGCCGGCATTATGATTTTAAGCGGGGGAAGTGGGTGTTTGGGAAGGCTACGGACTCGGTGATTGCGGAGTTTTTGGAGCGGAAGGTTTATTGGGGGACGAAGGTCGGCGGTCAAGAGCGAGTTTGGATTGGGGACGATACGGAGGCGCAGTATTTGGAGACTTCGGTTGAGCATTTGGTTTCGATTGCTGGGCGGTTGGCTGGGGATGGATTGGTGACGATGGACGGTGAGTTCGCGATTGCTACTGATGGGTTGATGGGGCAGGGTGATCGGTTTGAAGCTGTTATGCGGACGTGCGGTGGAGGAGTTGGAGAAGAAGCATGCTTTTGAGCGGGGGTAGGGCCGAAGTTGCATGGATTTGCCATCCTCACTTGATTTAATATTCCTCCTCTTTCAGATAGTGCATCCAAGAGACGTTGCTTGGAGTGTGCTGTGACTTCAAAGTTAAAGGCATTACCACGGAGGCCACGGGGGTCCCTTCGGCTGCGCTCAGGGCAGGCACGGGGTAGAGCCTGCTTTGTGCTTGTGATGGTGTGTGCGGTGGCGGTGGGGCTGGGGTGGGCGCAGGGGAAAGAGCTTCCGGATTCGCCGGGGGAGAGTAAGAAAGAAGAGAGTGCGAATCCCGTGGCGGTGGTGGCGGGCAAGAGTAAGGATGTGGCTGCGGCTGGGTTGAAGAAGGCGCGGGATTGGGAGTCGGGGTGGATTGCAGGAGAGTATGTGGGGCGGAACCGGACTTTGGTTACGCTTGACGCGGGAGCAGCGGGAGAGAGATTTATTTGCGGCAGACTTTGACTACTCCGGAAGCTTACATGAAGAGGATGTTTGGGGCGCTGATTGACCAGGCGCGCGGGACTCCGTGGCAGTGGGGTGGCGGGTGGGGAGGGTATGGGAAGCGGTTTGCTTCGAGGGAAGGACAGTTTGTGGCGGCGAACAGTTTGGCGGCTTGGGGGAATGCGAAGCTAGGATATGAAGTTAGATATGACCAGTGCAAGTGTCATGGGCTGTGGCCGCGGACTCGGCATGCGTTTTTTCGGAATCTGGTGACTTATGATCGCAGCGAAGAGCATTTGAGGCCGCAGTGGGCTTTGTATGGCGGGGCGTTTGGCGGAGGGATGATTTCTACGGCTTGGAAGCCTGGTTCGCACAATGCGTTTGCGGAGGGTTCGCAGGCGGCTTTGGAGCAGGTGGGGTGGGGGACTTTGCTGAATTTCTTCACGGAGTTTTCGCGGGAGATTAATCGGAAGCAGGGAGTGAAGTAGCGCCTGCTTTGAGCTTGAACCACTAGGGTCACTCAGGTTCACCTAAGGGAAGCCTGGTCTTTTATTGGAGCAGGGTGTCCTCCGTTGCCGTTGGATTGAGTTCGCTTAAGAGAATGAGCGCCTATCCCATAAACTGTTGGGGATCAGCATCGCGTTCCCCATACTTAATGAGACGATCTGACCCTCCCCCGGATGACAATTCCTGAAAACAACGGATGCCAAACCGTCTCTAGTATACCACTTTGTCTATTGTTGTACTGGACATACTATGTACATCTGCGGACCGCCAGCGAAGGAAGCGCTGGACGCAAGCCGGCCCCAAAACATTGTCGACCGACTCGCTGCTCATGTGGCCTCGGCGCGACAAACAGTTGACAATCAATTGACATTCCAGCCGTAGCGCGCCTACTCATTCCCGCGTCTAACCCACATAGACGTAGCACGAGTTCAACGTCGCATTGTTGACTTAGCACCTGGACTGACTAACGCCATACTGAGTTATCAGCAATGAAAACTGAGATACATAAGGAGATGTGATGAAGAAATCGTACGCGACTGTCGCACTTGCGGTAATTTTCATATTTGGGCTGGGCATGAGTTCTCGAGCTCAGGACGCGGATGGAATTGATGTGACGGTTCCGTTCGACTTTGTTGTGGCTGGTAAAACCCTGCCAGCGGGCAACTACCACATTGGACGTTGTTTTGACGATCCGCACTCAGGCGTGGTTATTCGCAGTGGCAAGAATGTTGCTGTGGTCCTTCCCGTAACCGTCGAAGGAGCTTCAGTTCGCGAGGCTGTGGTTACCTTTCAGCATACTGGGGAAAAGTATTTTCTCGGCAAGATTGAGACCCCAAACACTGTCTATACCATCGCTGCTCCGCGTCCGAGGTTGATGGTAGCGGGGGCAAACGATCAAGCCACTGTATCTGTTGGCGGCACCAACTGAGCCAATCGCCGCGGCTACATAACAAGTGAAGAGAAGGGTGGGGAGCTTCGCAATGTGGAGTTCCCCATCCTGTTTTAGCTTCATGGGCGTCCGTCCGATCGCGGGAACCTTCTAACGGGTTCCGGTCACGGGGCGCGGCGGCGCGTTCTTCACGTATTTGTCAAACCAGCGAAGCATCTCATAAACCAGCTGTTCGTTCGACTCCATGGCGGTATACCAGTGCGGCTCGTGCGGCAGCACGACCAGGCGAGTGGTCCCTCCATTGCCTCGAATTGCCTCGAAGAGCTTGCTGGATTGCAGGGGCGTAGTGCCGGGATTCGCGTCTTCCGCGCCGTGCATGATGAGCAGCGGCGTCTTGAATTTGTCGGCCGAGAAAAATGGAGAGACTTTCAGATAGACATCCGTTGCCTCCCAAACCGATCGCCGCTCGTTCTGGAAACCGAAAGGCGTAAGCGTCTTGTTATAGGAGCCGCTCGTCGCGACGCCGGCCCGGAACAAGTCGGAGTGGGCAACCAGATTTGCGGTCATCAAGGCGCCGTGGCTGTGCCCCGTGACTCCGATACGCTCGGGATCGGCAACTCCCTGCCGTACGGCCTCGTCGACTGCGGCCTTCGCGTCGGCGACCAGCTGTTCCAGATAAGTGTCGTAGGCTTTTTTCGGATCGCCCACGATGGGGAACGCTGCGTTGTCGACGATGGCGTAGCCTGCGAGCAGCAATAGCCTGTACTGCCGCAGCTGCGTGAAGGTCTCCTGCGAGCCTGCAACCTGGCCGGCTTTGGAGGCTTCGGCATAATCGAGAGGATAGGCGTAAAGAATGGTGGGGACGCGCGTGCCCTCTTTGTAGCCGGGCGGTGTATAGAGCGTGAACGACAAGTCAAGCCCGTCGGCACGCTTGTACTTGACCAGCCGCTTCTTGATGGCCCGCACCTCCGGAGTCGGATCGGGGATGTGGGTGATCGCAACGCTGGTGGAAGCGAAGGCCGCTTCCCCGGCGGGCGCATCATTCATGGTGGACTTTCCCAGCGTCCGCGCAAAGGCATTGGGCGGGTCCATCGGCGATTGATGCCAGGTGAGAAACGTCCGCGTGTTCGGCCCGGTGAAGGAAAGAAATTGCTCGTAGCAAGTCTTATCGCTGCGAAACAGGCGCTCGGATTTCACCGTCTTCAGGTTGAGCCGATCGAGGAACGGCCGGTCCCCGTCGGGCGAAGAACCAACTCCAGCAAGGTAGATCGAATCGCCCTCCTGGCGAACCACCCAGGTTCCGTTCGCGAGCTGGCGTCTCACTGGAGTGCCGGGGTTCGCATACTTCTCGTCGGTAGAGAGATCCCAAAGCACGCGCGCCTTTGGTTGCTTATCGTCGACGTCGATGATGAAGCTCCGCCTCCAGTGCCGGTTGAAATCGTACTCGTTCAAAAGAGCAATGGCCCGTTGCTCGCCCCAGGCGAAGCTGACATAACGCTGCTCCATCCGCGTGATTTCGGCGGCGGGTGAGTCGAACGGCGCCTTCAGCAGCATGATCTTGTCGCGGGCCGGAACCTTAACATTCCAGTCGCCGCCATCCAGCGCCTCTGCCCAGACGAGCGTCGCGGGCTCGATCGCCCTCCAGGAAAAATCGCGCGGCCCCACTGGAACGCCTCCGATGGGAACGCGATCCGCCAGCGGAAGCGACGCAATGGTATGAGCAAGCACGTGGGAGCGATCCTACGTCTACATCCCAGACTTCGACTTCCTGCGGGAAGCGATCGTAAGTGGTCACGTAAGAGTAGGGCTTGTGGATCGTGGTGACGAGTACGTGCTGCCCATCCGGCGCGGGAGCCAGCGACAGGTAATTCGCCGGCTTTCCCATCGGGTGTGGTTGCCGCCGGTGGCCGCATCGACGACAGCGAGTTGTGAGGCCGCGTAGTAATCGAAGACATCCTCGTCGTGCTTGTTGCCGAGCGTGTCGCGGTTTTCGTAGGTGCTGCTCTGTCCTTTTTCGCCTGTAGTCTCCTGGATGCTCGGACCGGCCGGCACGATCGGTTCGGGCGGCGGCGCTCCCATCCCCTCGGGCACCAGCTTGACCAAAAGCGTTTTCTGGTCAGGCATCCATTGCATTTCGTCGTTGAACATCGGGTTGAGACGCGCTCCGGGAACTTTATGTACTTCGCCGGTCTTGGCATCGCCGATCCAGAGTTCGACCGCCTCGGGAGCAATATTCACGAACGCGAATCGCTTTCCGTCAGCCGCCCAGACCGGCCCGCCCGGGCACGCGCCCTCTGGAAGCAGGATACGAATTTGTGTGCCATCGGCGATGTGCACCAGCTCGAAGCCCCGGGCGCAGGGCGTGATGCCGTACCCGCCTGGGGTGTCGTGCTTACTGTGATTCTTTGGCTCCACGCGCGCGCCTGCAAGGCGGAGGAAAGGTGTCGCCACCCGGGAAATCGGCGGATAGTCCTGCCAGGACACGAGGAGAATCGAGTCTTGCGTCGGGCTCACCCTGGGCATGGGCGGCGAGGGCGCGCGCATCACATCAAGAATGTTTTTCGGCGGCTGGTTATATCCAGACGCAACCTCCGTCGGCGCAGCCGGCGCCGCGGCCACGTTCAACAAAGATGAGTCTGACTGCGCTGTAACCGGCACGGACATCGCACAGGCAGCGAGCGCTCCGACGATAAGACATTTCAAGGCATTCCGGACTGGCATACGTTCCTCCGCTTCCATTCGTCAGCAAGAACCGATAGACAATGAAGATACTCCATTGATTTGCGTAATTTGCCTTGCGAAGGCACATTTTTCGGTAGATAATCCCGCACTGAGAGGAGGTAACTCTGATGCGCAGAGTGCCATTGCTAATTGTCATTGCTCTGCTCGGCGTGTCCGTAGGCCACACTTTTCCGTCGACGGCAGACTGGGCGATCAACGCCACCGCGATTGAGGCGTGCAGCTGTCCACATTTCTGCATGTGCTATTTCAACTCGCACCCGGCGGCTCACCACGATAACGGCAAGACTGAACACTACTGCAAGTTCAACAACGCCTACAAAGTCAACCAGGGGCACTACGGCGCCACTAGCCTCGCTGGCGCCAAGTTCTGGATTACCGGCGACCTGGGTGGCGATTTCTCCCAGGGCCAGATGGAGCGAGCTTTGGTCACATTTGACAAAGCTACAACGCCAGAACAACGCCAGGCTCTGGGTGAGATTCTGGGGCACGTGTTTCCGGTAAAGTGGAAATCATTCGACACTGCCGAGGGCAGCATCGACACCTGGACTTTTGACAAAGACCAGGCGCATGCGACGATCAACGGCGGCAAGACAGCTGAGATCAAACTGAAGCGCTTTCAGGGCATGACGGATGAACCTGCGGTCCTCAAGAACGTTAAGTACTGGGGAACGCCGCGCAACGACGGCTTCCTAATGATGCCGAATGAGCTTGAGACCTATCGCGAAGGCCCGAACGCGTTCGAGTTCAAGGGCACAAACGGATTCCTGCTGACTTTCGACATGAACTCGAAGGACGTTCCTCCGGCAAGCCTGCGACGAGTTACTGACAGAACGTCTTTTTTTGATTATTGGATATTGCGCCGGAAGTCTTCCGGCGCTTTTTTTTGTGAGCACGACCTGGCTGGTTGGCGTGACTCCTTTACCGCGGGCCAGAATATTCTGCAGGTTCACTCGCCCCGACTCCCATCCGCAGATAAGAAATATGAACGGACGGCCAGGAATATAATGCCGAACAGTTAGTCGGGACCGGATCGAGAAAAGAGGAACCATGCTTTCCAACAAGGCCAACCGCTGGAGTGCAGTGTTCGCAGTTCTGATTTTGCTCGCGGCCACCATGTCCGCGAAGACTCGCGTTGACAAGCAGGCGTTTGGGCACGCACCAGATGGAACCCCTGTCGATCTCTACTCGTTGGCGGATGGCAAGGTTGAAGTCCGCATTATGACTTATGGAGGAATCGTCGTTTCGCTGCGCACACCGGACCGAAATGGAAAGCTCGACGATGTGGTGCTGGGTTGTGATTCGGTTGAGAAGTACGTGGCTCAGACCGCACACTTCGGAGGCATTATCGGCCGTTACGCGAATCGCATCGCTCATGGCAGATTCGAACTCGACGGCCACACGTACTCCACTCCAAAGAACGATGGCGACAACACGCTTCACGGGGGAATCCGCAGCTTCGACAAGGTAGTATGGGCAGCCAAAGAGATTCCGGATGGCATCGAACTCACCTACGTGAGCAAGGATGGGGATCAAGGTTTTCCGGGCAACCTCTCCACGACCGTGCGCTACACCTTGAGTGGCGGAGCTTTGCGAATCGAGTATTCGGCGACCACGGATAAAGATACGGTGCTTAATCTGACCAATCATTCTTATTTCAACCTGGCGGGCCAAGGGAAGGGCGACGTCCTGGGACATGTGCTGAAGATCGACGCGTCCCGCACCACTCCCGTCGATGCGACTCTAATTCCTACCGGAGAATTGAAGTCGGTCGAGGGCACACCGTTTGACTTTCGGACCCCGCATGCCATCGGAGAGCGGATTGATGCCGACGATCCTCAGATTCGACTGGGTCATGGCTACGACCACAACTTTGTGCTGGATCATGCGCCGGGACAGTTGGCCGAGGCCGCCGAAGTCTATGAACCGACCACGGGACGAATTCTGCGAGTGCTGACGACCGAACCGGGAATGCAACTTTATACGGGAAACTTCCTTGATGGATCGATCACTGGGAAAGAAGGCCGAGTCTACAACCGGCGCTATGCATTTTGCCTTGAGACGGAGCATTTTCCGGACTCACCGAACCATCCTAGTTTTCCCTCAACTGAATTGAAGCCGGGGCAAGAGTTTCACAGCGTGACGGTGTTTGAGTTCAGCGCTGGGAAGCGCTGATGGGTCGTCGAGGTTCGCGGGGGTTAGGTTCTGCGCCGCTTGGATTAGTACTCATTAGTACGAGCCTTGGTACTCGTTGAGCCCACCTTAGTCCTTCGCCAATTGTTCTCTCCAGTACCGCCTCGTTCCCAAGGTCGGATCCCTTGCCTAGATCTCTTTTGAACCTTGTGCTTGCAAGCCGTGCGCCCTATGCTCTGCGCTGGGGATGACCTCGTGAAACGAGTCCGTGTGCTGGTGGCAAATCATCCGCGCCTGATGCGGGAGTTGGTGATGGCTACCATTGCCGACCAGCCTGATATCGAGGTTGTGGGCGAGGTGCGGAATGAGAGCGACTTGGCGGACATCGTCGAACAGGTGCAGCCGGATGTTCTGATCATAGCTATAGAAGAGCCTGAGAAACGGCTGGGCCAGTGCGGATTTCTGCTGGGGCGGCATCCCGAGATGAGGATTCTGGCTTTGGCGCCGGAACAGAATCGGGGAATCTTTTATTGGGCGGTGGTCGACATTCGAACCAAGGCACTGGAGAGTTCCGAGGCGGGAATTCTGAATGCTGTGCGGGAGCGTCCGGTCCTGGTGGGCGCCGCGCAAAATTAGATTGAGTTGGAGCCTGCCGCCCGGCCCGATGCAACTCGCAGCCCGCACGATTTTGCTGCCAGGCGTCTGAAAACAAAATGGTTTGGCTCATCAAGCTCCTGTAGCTTAGGGGGCGAAGCTGCAACCAATAGTCTGATCTAAGGCTTTCCTAATGAACTCGCAAGAGCAAGAAACGGCGCGCCAATGATGATGACGGATACTCCCGGGGATTCGCTCGAAGCCAGAGCGGAATTGAACTGGTACGCGCTCTATACTTGCCCGCGCCACGAGAAATGCGTGGCGCAACAGATCGAGGAGCGCTCGATTGCCTGTTTTCTGCCGCTCTACCGTTCGGTGCGCCGCTGGAAGGACCGTCGCAAGGAACTGGAAGTCGCTCTGTTTCCCGGATATGTTTTTGTGCGCCTCGCACCCCAGGACCGGCTCCGGGTTCTGCAATTACCCAGCGCCGTTCGCCTGGTGAGTTTCAATGGCCAGCCTGCCGTCTTGCCGGAGCCTGAAATCGAAGCGTTGCGGCAGCGGCTGACTGGCGGCGGGGTGGAACCGCATCCTTACCTGCGCGTGGGCCGCCGGGTGCGGGTCTGCGGCGGGCCGATGCAAGGCCTCGAAGGCATCATCGTCCGCAGGAAGGACCGCTGCCGCGTCGTCTTCTCCCTTGACCTCATCATGCGCTCGGTGGCGGTGGAAGTGGATGAAAGCGACGTGGAGCCGCTGGCTGAACCCAAACGGCGAAACTGAGGGTCTCCTCCGTCCATTCCACAATTCTCGATCAGACTGGATCAAATCCTCATGCCGCAACCGAGATTCGTTCTGCCGCCCTGGCGGAAACCAGCTACCATCCTTACCTTTGGCCTTTTGCTGCTCATGGCTGCGGGACAGGAAAGGGTTTTGGCTCAAGTCGAACCGCGCGAGCGGGACCCGGAGCCGAAGATCTCTCTCTCCGCCGGCGCCATCGTTGAAATTCTGCGGCGGGAACCGGGGTTGCTGCTCGAAGTGAAGAGATTGCTGGTGCGCAAAGCTTACGAGCAGGGACGGTTGCTTGATCCCGCCGATCTTACCGATGACGCGTTGTTCCAGTTGCTGAAGGAAGACGACAATGTTCGCGTGCTGGCCACGCAGGAAATCGAAAACCGCGAGTACGTGCGCCCCAAACCCACGCGACGGGAGATGGAAAGGCAGCGGATCGGGCGATTGCCGTCTGGGGAATCTGCCAAGGCAGCCGGGAGCGGGGCAAATCCAGCCGTCCCGAGCGAAGAAGAAAAGTATTGGGAGCAGCACGACCGGCAGAGCGCGCAGCAAAAGACGATCGCAACGCCGGGTTCAGGAGCGGATTCTCGTGCAGACGACGACGTCTCAAGAGATGGCTTCACAAAAGATGGGTTCACAAAAGATGGGTTCGAGGCTGAGCCGACCGCCCCTCGCTATCCGGTGCCGGCGCAACCCGCTATCCCGGTTTCTCCCGACTCCGGCCGCCGGCAGAGTCTGGCTGGCCTGCAGCCTCAAGATCGGGATTCCTACACCGGAGCCCCTGAAGCCGGCTCACTGCCGCGCATTAGTCCCGAAGGCGTGCCGGGATTGTTGAGCGCCAGCCTGGAGGAATCGGGCGCGACCTCGCAGAAACTGAGTTCGGGGGACGCGCCTTCTCTTTCGTATGACTCCGCCTCTTCCACTTCGCGCCAGCGGGCAAATCCGCCGGGGCAGTTCTTCGCTTCTGCTTCTGCGGCGACCGACGCCGGATTCGGCACGTCGACCCGTCAGGACACTCGGATGCAGCGGCCAGCATCCTCCCCGCCGGAAGAAAACCGTCCCGCGATTCGCCGCCGGGCAAACCCGTATGCAGAAGTGCCTTCCCTCTACGATCTTTATACGCAAATCTCCCGGCGTTCGCCGGTGCTGGCCCGCTTCGGCGAAGACATCTTCCGCAACGGCACCGGGAATTTCGACGAGCTACCCATGGATCTGCCCGTAGGTCCGGACTATGTGCTCGGCCCGGGTGACGGCCTGAGCATCGAGTTATGGGGCGGGATCTCCGAGCGTCTGCAGCGCGTGGTGGACCGCGAAGGCCGCGTGGCGTTGCCGGAAGCGGGCGCCGTCGAGGTGACCGGCCGCAGTCTCGGGGATGTGCAGCAACTGGTGCAGAGCGCGTTGCGCCGAGAATTTCACGAAGTGCACGCCAACGTTTCCCTGGCCCGCCTGCGTACGGTGCGGGTGTATGTGGTGGGGGACGTGTTGCGGCCGGGTGCCTATGACGTCAGCTCGCTCTCGACGCCGCTCAACGCGCTCTATCAGGCGGGCGGCCCAACCTCCCGCGGATCGCTGCGGATTTTGCGGCACTATCGCGGTCCGCGGCTCATCGCGCAAATCGACCTCTACGACCTGCTTTTACACGGCGTTCGTTCCACGATCGAACGCCTGCAGGCGGGCGACACGATTATGGTTCCGCCCCTGGGCGCAGAGTTGACCGTCGAAGGCATGGTGCGCCGTCCCGCGATCTATGAGCTGAATCACGAAGCGAACCTTGCCGAAGCGCTCGAACTTGCGGGCGGCGTGCTCACCACCGGCACCCTCCGCCACATTGAGGTGGAGCGGGTCATCGCCCACGAACGCCGCTCCATGCTGCGTCTCGATCTTCCCGAACTCGATCTTCCCGAACTCGATCTTCGCGAAAAAGATCTGCCGGAAAATAATAGTCAGGAGGCCGTGACCCGGGCGCTCGAAGACTTCAAGATTCAGGATGGAGACAAGATCCGCATATCACCCATCCTGCCCTACAGCGAGCAGACCGTTTATCTCGACGGCCATGTGGTGCATCCCGGAAAACATGCCTACCGCGAAGGCATGCGCATTACCGACCTCATCGCCTCCTACACCGATCTTTTGCCCGAGCCCGCCGAGCGCCATGCCGAAATCATCCGGCTGACTCCGCCGGATTACGCTCCCCAAGTGATTGCCTTCAATCTCGCCGACGCCCTGGCGGGTAGGGGACAGGGACGTGGCGGGGGCAAGCAAGCCAGTGACCCGAATCCGAACGATGGCCAGCAAAACGCCCAGCATGGCGCCCAGCACAACGCCCAGAATGTCACGCTGCAACCCTTTGATACGGTGCGCATCTTCGGCCGCTACGACTTCGAGGATGCTCCTCTGATCACCGTCAGCGGCGAAGTACGCCACCCCGGAGAACACGTGACCAATGGGGAGACGCATCTGCGCGATGCCGTCTATCTGGCGGGCGGGGTCTCGCGGGATGCGCGGCTGACGGATGCACAAGTCTTTCGCCACACACCCGACGGAAAGCTCAAAGTCCTGAGCGTGAATCTGGAGCGCGCTCTGGCCGGGGAAGCCGCCGACAATGTTGCGCTCGAGCCCAAGGACCGGGTGTTCATTCACCGCAATCTTTCGAAAGTCGATCCGGCAACGGTGAAGATCGAAGGCGAAGTGGCTCGGCCGGGAAAATATCCGCTGGGCGAGGATATGTCCGCTGCGCAGCTGGTGCGGCTGGCGGGCGGGTTGAAGCGGGGAGCCTTCACCGAGGCCGCCGACCTTACCCGTTACACCGTCGAGAACGGCGCACAGGTGATGGGAGAACATGTTGCGGTCTCAATTGCCCGCGCTCTGGCCGGGGAAGCCGATACTGATTTCCGCCTGCACGACGGCGATGTGCTGACCATCCGCCAGCTGGCAGGCTGGACGGATGTGGGAGCCCTGATCTCGGTCAAGGGCGAAGTCATGCATCCCGGCGACTACGGCATTCGGGAAGGCGAACGCCTCAGTTCGATAATCGAGCGGGCGGGTGGATTGCGCTCCGATGCCTATCCTTACGCCGCGATACTCGAACGCCGGCAGGTACGTGAGCTGGAGGAAAGAAACCGCGCCGACCTGATCCGGCAGGTGCAGAGGCAAGCCTCCGCGTTCAAGCTGATGCCCGACCCCGGCGACGCCGAAGAGAAACTGGCAAAGAACGCTACCTTGCAACAATGGCACGCGACGCTTGACCAGTTGGAGAACCTGCCGCCGACGGGGCGGCTGGTGATCCACATATCGAGAGATGCCCGGCGCTGGGCGAACACGCCGGCCGACGTGGAAGTCCGAGCCGGTGACACTCTGTTTATTCCCAAGTCGCCGAACTATGTGATGGTCAATGGCCAGGTGTATAACCCAACCGCCATCACTTACCGTCCAGGCAAGAGCGCGGGTTGGTACCTGCGCCAGGCGGGGGGGCCGACCCACATGGCCAGCCGCAAGGCGGTATTTGTGGTGCGCGCCGACGGATCGGTGGTGGGCGGAAAGGGCGGCGGAGATTGGTTCACCGGCAACGTGCTGAGCGCCGAACTGCGGCCCGGGGATATGGTGTTTGTCCCGGAGAGGGCTTTGGGCGGTCCACCCCTCTGGAAGAATACGCTGCAGGCGGCGCAACTGCTCTCCTCCGTCGCGGTTGCGGTCAGCGTCGGGCACGGATTCTGATCGGGATTTTGCTGGCTCAACGTTCACCGTGTGGAGTTTCAGGCAAATTGCGACTCTTTTCTTTGTTTTCGATTCTCTTGCTGATGAATCTGCCGGTTAGCTCCGCCGCCCAAACCGCGGCGTCCAACGACAACGCACCCGCAACTGCGTCGCGCGGAGAATCTTTGCCGGAACGATTCGCCGTCGACCAGAGCGCAATCTGGACCAGTCCTTCGCATCTGAGGCCGAGCGATGCGGTCTGGGCGCTACCGGCGCTGGCCGGTACGGCGGCATTGGTGGCGAGTGATTCGTGGTTTTCAAAGCAGGTTCCCTCGGGTGAGATCGCGCGCAGCCGAAGTCTCGCGAATTACGGTGCGTTTTCTCTGGCGGGTGCCGCTGGTGGAATGTTCCTTTTGGGAAAAATCACGCACAACGATCACGCTGCCGAGACCGGATTCCTGGCGAGCGAAGCCGCACTAAACGCTGCCATGGTGGACTTCTCACTTAAATCTGCGTTCCAGCGCGAGCGTCCTTACGTTGGCAGCGGGGCCGGCCACTTCTTTGCCGGGGGCTCTTCGTTTCCCTCCGAGCACGCCGCGATTTCATGGGCCATCGCGGGCGTGGTGGCGCACGAATATCCCGGCACTCTCACCAAGCTGGTCTCCTATGGCTTGGCGTCGGCAGTGACGGTGGCGCGGGTGACGGGCAAGGAGCACTTTCCGTCAGACGCGGTGGCCGGCAGTGCGCTGGGATATTTCATCGCGCGGCAGATTTATCGCCGCCGCCGCGACCCCGAGGTTAGCGCAGGCGCATGGGGAAGCTTGATTGAGAAGAATCCGCAGCCCTCTGATCCCACCGACAAAGTGCGCAGCCCGCGGAACATGGGATCGCCTTATGTCCCGTTAGACAGCTGGATCTATCCATCGCTGGAGCGCCTGGCCGCGCTGGGCTACTTGGAGACGGCCTATCTGGGAATTCGTCCCTGGACGCGCATGGAGTGTTCCCGCCTGCTCGACGAGTTCGAGGAAGGGATGCGCTACCAACGCGAGGGCGTGGACGGGCTAGCTAAGAGTGCAGCAGACCGGGGCGAAGCAGACCGGGGCGAAGCAGACAAGATCTATGCCGCCTTGCAGACCGAGTTCGCTTCCGAAACTGCCCGCCGCAATGGCGCAGCCAATCTGGGCCTCAGCCTGGACTCGATTTATACGGATGTTACCGGGATTGCCGGCAAGCCGCTCCGGGATGGCTTTCACTTCGGACAAACCATCGTCAACGATTACGGACGCCCGTATGCTGCGGGCTTCAATAACAGTACCGGGTTCAGCGCGAGCGGCGTGGCGGCTATGCTCTCGTTTTCCCTGCGCGGCGAATATCAGCACGCTCCGGGCGTGGCCTCGGATCCTCTCAGCGTCCTTAAAGCCACCGCGCTCGAGGACGGAGTCGTCGCCACTCTGCCCGACGGTTCCCGCCCGATCAACCGGTTTCGGCTGATCGAGGGCTCCATCGGAATTACTTTCAACAATGTCAAGGTTTCCTTTGGCAAGCAGAACTTGTGGCTGGGACCGGGGGAGAGCGGCGCTTTGCTGGTCAGCGATAATGCCCCGCCCATCACCATGCTGCAGATCGACAATGTATCGCCGGTTGAGGTTCCGCTGCTCTCGCAACTTCTGGGACCGGTCCGGATGACTTTCTTTCTGGGGCAGCTTTCCGGGCAGAATTGGGTGTACAACCCGCCGCCCGCCGTGGGACTCAATCCCACGCTCGATCCGCGCTATCTGGTCGGACCGAATCTCAGTCCGCAGCCCTTCATTCACGGCAACAAGATGAGTTTCCGGCCCACTCCAAACTTGGAGTTTGGCATGGGGGTAACGGCGATTTTCGGGGGGCCGGGACTTCCCTTCACATGGCACGAGTTTTTCAGAAGCTATTATTCCCACAACGCGAATACCGCGACCAATCCGGCCAAGCGCTTTTCGAGCTTCGATTTCAGCTATCGGGTTCCCGGCCTGAGAAACTGGCTGACCTTTTACACCGATTCGATCGTAGGGGACGAAGTTTCACCCCTCGGTTCTGCCCGCCCCATGCTGAATCCGGGACTGTACTTTCCGCAACTGCCCAAGTTGCCCAGGCTGGAACTGCGCATCGAGGGATTCAAGGCCGAGCCCAGGCTGGGCACCATGTATTTTGACCGTCGCTATCGGTCCGGGTACACCAATCAGGGAGACCTGATGGGAAGCTGGATTGGGCGCCAGGCATTGGGCGGACAAGCCTGGGCCAAGTATTCCTTCACCGCGCGTTCGAGTGTTCAGCTCGCCTACCGGCACCAGGAGGTGGACCGGTATCTGGCCGGCGGCGGACATTTGAATGACTTCTCTGCGGCCGCCGAGTGCAAGCTGGGCGCGCGAGCCGCCCTTTCGGGAAAGGCGCAATACGAGGAGTGGAATTTTCCCGCGCTGGCCGCCCCGAAACAATCGAACCTGTCCGCCACGGTTCGGCTAAGTTTCTTCCCTGGCTGGCGGTTCCGAAAGTGAGAAGCGTCCTGCGAGAAAGCTACTGAATGTCTCCGCCCGCGACCAGGCCGCGCCCGGATTTTTCGACCGAGCAATCCTTTCGGGAACCGGGCATGCCCGAACCGATCGAAGCCAGCGCGCCGTCGATCCTGATTGCGTACCTGGGGTTGCTCTGGGGCGAACGCCGCGAGGCCGGCAGGTGGACGCTCGGCGGCTTGCTGCTCGCCACCTTGCTCGCCTTCGTGCTGCCCAAACAGTACCAGTCCAGCGCCCAGTTGATGCCTCCCGAGACCCAGTCCGGTTCCGGCGCGATGCTCGCGGCTTTGAGCGCCAAGGCCGGCGGAGGCATCGGAGCGATGGCGGGGGATTTGCTGGGCGGCAATTCCACGGGAGCTCTATTTCTCGGCATCTTGCGCAGCCGCACGCTCGAGGACAGGCTGGTCGAGCGCTTCGACCTGAAACGCGTGTATGGGACTCAGCGCGAGGAGGACGCGCGCACGAAACTCGCGAACAACACCGGAATCTCGGAAGACCACAAGAGCGGCATCATCGCCATCTCGGTGGTCGATCATGATCCGGCCCGCGCCCGGGATATCGCCCAGGCTTACATGGGGGAGTTGGAGCGTCTGGTTTCAGAGCTTTCCACCTCCGCGGCTCGCCGGGAAAGAGTATTCCTCGAAGAGCGGCGCCAGACGGTCAAGCGGGAGTTGGACCAGGCCGCCGAGGAGTTCAGCCAATTTGCCAGCAAGAACACCGCGATCAACATTTCCGAACAGGGGAAAGCAATGGTGGAAGCGGCGGCGGCTCTGCAAGGGCAGCTTATCGCCGCGGAATCCGAGTTGAAGGGATTGTCGGAGATATACACGGCGAGCAATGTGCGCGTGCGCTCGGTCGAGGCCCGGGTTTCGGAGTTGCGCCGCCAGATGGAAAAGCTCGAGGGCGACGCTGGTCCGGCGGAAACAGAGGGGCCGGGAAAAACCTCCCCGGCCAAGCGTTCGGCTTACCCCACCATCCGCGAGTTGCCGCTGCTCGGCGTCACCTACTCTGACCTGATGCGCCGCACCAAGATTCAGGAGGCGGTGTACGAAACCCTGACCCAACAATACGAACTGGCCAAGGTGCAGGAGGCCAAGGAAACACCGAGCGTCAAGGTTCTGGATGCGGCGAGCCTGCCCGAGAAGAAGGTGTTTCCTCCTCGTCTGCTGATTGTGTTTTGGGGCGCCCTGCTGGGACTGGCCGCCGCCACCTTCAGGGTAGTAGGCGGGAATCGCTGGCGGCAATTGGATTCCCGCAATCCCGGGAAGGTGCTGGCTCACGAAGTTCTTAAGACGATGAACGCGGTCATGCCCTGGGCGCCGCCGAACGGGTCGCGGATCCACGCCCTGACCCATGGCATCTGGACGCGCTTCGCCAACCGCAACCGCCGTCCGGAAGTCGATCTCTCGGAACTCTGTCCTTCCGACGCCGTGGACTCAGCTCATGATGGCATGGCATGAAACCGGGCAAGCCCGGCAATCCGGCGCAATCCCAGGCGGCGGTGAGATCAGATCCTGGTTGGCTTTCCCAAGAGTCGCTAGTTTCCCGCGACCGCGATTTGGCCAGTTGCGCCAGGTCGGATTCAGCATGGCCGACCAGGCGCTTTCCGTGGGGGGCATGTTTCTGGTCAACTTGGTGCTCGCCCGGACCCTCAGCAAGGAAGAGTACGGAATGTTTGCCCTGTCCTATTCCGTGCTCGTCTTCATGATGGGGCTGCACAATGCCGCGATCCTCGAGCCCTTCACGGTCTACGGCTCGGGCAAACATAGCAGCCGTCTGACGGAATATTTTCAGCTGATGTTTTGGAGCAATGCCGCACTCGGTCTCCTCGCAACCATGCTGCTGCTGGCTTTGTGGCTGTCGTTGCGCGGGATTGCTCCCCGGCTCCTGCCGCGGGGGATCACGGGGATGGGCCTTACCGTGGGCGTGCTCCTCTCCGGGACACTGCTGCGCCGCATCTTCCATTTGCAGCGGCAGGCGGCGCTGGCTGCTGTGGCTTCCGGCGTTTTCTTCGTGACTGTGGCGGGCGGGCTCTGGCTCACGGCCAGGACCCATGTGCTGGATGGCTTTTCCGTCTTTCTGGTGCTCGCGGCGGGATGGCTGGCCGCGGGCCTTGGCCTGTCGGGTCAGCTGCCCTTCGGCAAAACCCGGCAAAGCTTCCTTGCAGGCCAGCCGGATTACTGGCGCGAACACTGGAAGTACGCGCGCTGGGTGTTGCTTACGGCGTTCGTCTTTCAGTTGACCACCCAGGGATATTACTGGCTGGTCGCGGCCCTTCTGTCGGCGGGAGATGTGGCGGAACTGAAAGCGATCGCCCTGGTGGTCGCTCCCGCGGATCAGATTTTTATAGCATTGAACTATCTGGTTCTGCCTCGACTTTGCGCTCACTACTCGGCCGGAAGGATAGAGAGCATGCTCTCCGCGTGGAAGTTGTATGCCCTGGCGATCACGGCGGCGACGATTTCGTTTTTCCTGTTCATTCGGGCCTTCGGGAAATCGGTCACCCATCTTTTATACAGCGGCCGGTATGACTGCGCCGCTCCGCTCCTGACCTTGCTGGCGCTGGTGCCGCTAGTGATGGGGGTTGGACACACCATGAATGCGGCGCTGAAAGCCGCCGAGTCTCCCCGGCTGGTGTTCTGGGCCTACGTTGCGAGCGGAGCCGTCACTTTCCTCGCCGGCGCGCCCCTGGTGGCCAGGTTCGGCGTGCGGGGCGCTGTTTACGGCATGCTGCTTTCAGGTGGCAGCTATACGGCGGCTCTGGCCATAGGGTTTATCGTAACTTTCCGGCGGGAACTGCGCCGGCCACTTGCAGCCGTCGCCAGCTAGCGCTGCTGACTCTCCGAGGAGGTCTCGAGGAAGTTTCCATAATAAAGAAAAGAATAATCAAGATAAAGAATGATCGAGACAAGAAACGATCAAGAAAAAGAAATGATCAAGAAAAGAGATGATCGGAAAAGAAGAAAGAAATGATTCAGAAGAAAATAAAGTCCGCATACCAGAAGCTGTTACGAAGGGCCGACCATGACCGGGAGACCGCACTGCTGCTGCTCGGAAAGCAAATGGCCTGGGAAGTGGCGGGTTTGCCCCCCAACACCGATTTTCGCAGGATTGGTTTCAAGGTCTTTTCGCAGTGGGACGAGGACGGAATCATTCAGTATCTGATCAATAACGTGCGCATCGAGAACAAGACCTTCGTCGAATTCGGGGTGGAGAACTACGAGGAAAGCAATACCCGGTTCCTGCTGCTCAACGACCACTGGCAGGGCATGGTCCTCGATGCCTGTCCGCGAGACATCGAATACATCCGGTCCGACCGGATCCACTGGCAGTACGACCTTCAGGCCGAGCAAGCCTGGATCACCCGCGGGAACATCGACTCCTTGCTGGCACAGGCGGGGTTTGGGGTGGATCTCGGACTGCTTTCGATCGATCTGGATGGGAATGATTACTGGATTTGGGAAGCCATCGAGCGAGTGCGGCCGAGAATTGCGATCGTCGAATACAACAGCCTGCTCGGACTCGAGCCGATCTGCGTTCCCTATAGAGATGACTTCGACCGCACCGCAGCTCATCACTCGAATTTGTATTACGGCAGTTCGCTGGCGGCGCTTCACCGGCTCGCCCAAAGCAAGGGCTACATCCTTGTGGGCTCGAACGTTTGGGGCCATAACGCCTTCTTCGTGAGGTCCGATGTGGCTGGCGAATTCCTGGGTCTCGAGCCTGACGAGGCCTACGTCGCAAGCAAGTTCCGGGAAGCCCGGGATGGAGCCGGAACCCTGACCTATACCCGCGGCGAGGACCGCTTTCGGCTGATCGAACATTTGCCGGTGATCAATGTCGCCACCGGAGAGCAGGGTCCGCTGAGAAAGCTCGCGGGATGCTGCGATTCTGTGCCGGCGAACGTCACAGCCCGTGACGTCACAACCAATGTCGTCACAGCCAATGTCTAGCGCCGCGCCCTCGCAAAGTCCGTGGATTGTCCAGATCGAGCCCTGGGTGGACGATGCCGAACTCCGCGAGCTGAAGCGGGTGATCGACTCTACATTTCTCGTCGAGCACGATTTAACGCGCGAGTTCGAGAGCATGACCGCCCGCCTGGCCCGGTCGAGGCATGCCATGGCGGTGTGCAACGGGAGCATGGCTTTGTTCGTATGCCTGAAGGCTCTCGGCATCGGTCCAGGCGACGAAGTGATCGTGCCCGACCTGACCTTTGTCGCCACCGCCAATGCCGTGATTCTGGCAGGGGCGACTCCGGTTCTCTGCGAAATTCGGGAGGACACGTTTTGCCTGGACGCGGGGCGCGCGGAAAAGCTTGTGACCGCGAACACCCGCGCCCTCCTGCCGGTTCATCTCTATGGGCAAAGCGCGGACATGGAACAGGTGATGGCGCTGGCCCGCCGCCACAACCTCAAAGTGATCGAAGATGCCGCCGAGGGAGTGGGAGTGACCTTTGCCGGGCGGCACGTTGGCACTTTTGGCGATATGGGCATCCTCTCCTACTACGGCAACAAGACCATCACTTGCGGTGAGGGTGGGATGGTGCTGACCGACAATGACGATCTGGCCCAGGCGGCCTATCGCCTGAAGAACTACGGCCGCGACCGCAAGGGCACCTTCGTCCACGAATCCATCGGCTTCAATTTCTCCTTCACCGACTTGCAGGCCGCGATCGGCATCGCGCAAATGAAGAAAATGCCCGCCATCGTCCGCCGCAAGCGGGAGATCCACGACCGCTACGTCGAGCAGTTGCGCGGTCTGCCGGGCTTGCGGCCAGTGTCGATCGATCCGCGCTGCCAGCCCGTGTTCTGGTTCACCTCATTCTTGTGCGAGGATCCCGACGCGCTCTCCGCCTGCTTGCGCCGCCACAATATTCAGACGCGCCGGTTCTTCTGCCCGCTGCACCTGCAACCCTGCTATGCCGACCGCAAGCACACCCGCATCCTGGACGAGGATTTTCGCGTCAGCGAACGCGTCTACCGGCAGGGAATCTCCCTGCCCTCAGCCTACTCGCTGACTGCGGAAGACCAGGCTTTCGTGATCGAGAAGATGCGGCACTTTTATGCGGATCGGAATTGACTGCCTGCGGGCCGATCCCCGCTACGTTGGCGGTTTGAATACCTACATCCTGGGCCTGTTGGGGGGGTTCGCAGCGGCCGGCGGCAACCACCGCTTCCAACTCTACGTGACCGATAGCAACCGGAAGCTGTTTGCCAGATATGAGACTTTGCCCAATTTTGAAGTGGTCATGGTCGACGGCGGGTCTTTTCGCATGCGCCAAAGAATATGCCGCGCAGCCTTGCTTTCCCCCAGCCCGGAATGGTACCGGCGAATGAGCACCCGAATGTTTAAGGCAACGCGCCAGAGGATGGAAGCCGGCTCCGACCTGATTTACACGCCGACCGTGAGCCTGCTGTGCTTCGACCACCGGAAACCAACTCTGCTCTCCATGCACGACATTCAACACCTGCACTATCCCGAGTTTTTCAGCTGGCCGCGGCTGCGCAGCCGGAAGATTACGTGCAGCCTAAGCGCCACCTGCGCCCGCTATTTTCAAGCCAGCAGCCAATTCATCAAGCGGGATATGCTGGCGCACTTTCCCGGTATTTCTCCCGAGCGGATCGCAGTGATCCCGGAAGGCGTCAATCTCGAGGACTTCTCGGCTCCGCGCGGCGTGTGGCCGCTGCAGCCCTACCGACTGGCGGAGCGTTTCCTGTTCCTTCCGGCCCAGCTCTGGCCGCATAAGAATCACCTCACCGTGTTGCGGGCTCTGAGGTGCCTTGAAGAGCAAAACGGAGTCAGGATTCCCCTGGTCATGACCGGCACCCGCTACTCGGCCGCTCCCGCTATTTTCCAGTTCCTGGCGGAACATGGGATGGATTACGTGCGCCACCTCGGCACCGTGCCATTCGAGACCCTGGTCGCGCTGTATCAACGGGCGGCGCTTGTGGTCTCGCCTGGCCTTTATGAGTCGAACAGCCTGCCGGTGCTTGAAGCCGCGGCTGCGGGTACGGCAGTCATCGCCTCCAACATTGCGCCAAACCAGGAGCTGGCGCATACCCTGCGCCTGAATCTGTTCGAACCGGTCGATGAAGAGGAACTGGCGCAGCTCGTCTTCCGTCTGTGGCGGGACGAACGTTCTTGCAGGGAGCAAGCCACCCACAACCGCGAGCAGGTGGCACGCTTTACCTGGGAAAACACGGCCCGGCAATATCTGGGCTGGATCGAACGAATCGGGAATCCCATCCTCCCACTGACCAGCTTCAGAACAGAAGCTGTCCTTGCCCAATAAACACGTGGACGAGCATCTGTTCTCTAGGTAAGTCTGGTTTCAGGTAAGTCTGATTTCAGGTAAGTCGGGATGAAGAAATTAGCGGTGATCCAGCCGCATCTGACAAACGCGAGCCGGGAGATGTTTCTCGAGCTGGCCAGGCACTGCTCACTCGACCTGGTCGTGTCTTCCGAGCCGGCTGGCATGGGTTTCCGAGTTGCCCCCCTAGCCAAAGACAAAGAACCACGGATACGCTGTTTTTCTGGTCCCACGTTTATGCCCTTGGGACAGAAGGTCGGCTGGATCCAGTGGAGCGTGGTCGGATACATTTTGCGGGAAAGGCCGGAGGCGGTTTTCCTCAACGCCAATCCCCGCTACCTGACGTTCTGGATCACTCTTCTGTGGGCGAAGGCTCTTGCCATCCCGGTCTACGCTCATGGCCATGGTTTTTACCGGCGCGGCCGCATCGGCGCTCCCTACAAGCTGATGATGATGGCAGTGCTGAAATTGGTGACTTCGTATATCTGTTATGCACCCGTGGTGCGCCAGGCATTCCTCGATAACGGCTTCTCGGGGCGAAAGCTGGCGGTAGCGCACAACTCGCTCATCAACCGTTTCCCGGTCCTGCCCGAAGAGAAGACAGGAACCGAGCCGGGCGTGCTGTTTATCGGTAGGCTGCGCCGGGAAAGCCGTCTGGATTTGCTGGTGCGGGTGATTGAACGGATCCGGCGGGAGGACGCCTTTCCCCTGCGGTTGCATGTGGTCGGGGATGGCGAGGAGGCGGGAGCGTTGCGGGCGTGGGCGCGGAATTACCCCTGGGCCGTCTTCCACGGCGGATTGTACGATTCGGAGCAAATCCGCAAGGTCTCGCTCGAATGTTTTGCCGGATGTTATCCCGGGAACGCCGGCTTGAGTGTCGTACACATGATGTCGTTGAGCCTGCCGGTGATTACCCACGATGATTTGCGGGGCCACGGGCCCGAGCCGAGCTTCATCCGGGACGGGATCAGCGGCGTGTTGTACGACCATGCCGATCCCGAGCAATCGCTCTACCGGGCCGTCCGGTCGCTGGCTTTGGATCCTGCGAGAGTGGCCGAGATGCGGCGAAACGCCTTTGCGGACTACCAGAGTCTGGCTCATCCCAGCCTGGCGGAAAGGCTGTGGGCAATTATTGGCGGGAACGAAAACCCGTGGCCGGCGGCGGTCTCCGGGGGAGTTCTCCCGGGCGCGGAATTCTCCTCTCGGGCCCACCCTGAAGCTGGGCATTCCTAGCCGTCCAGCTTTTAAGTTAGAAAATGATTGATTTCTATTTGCTCCTTCTGGCGATTCTTCTCGCCACCTACGGGTATGCCCTCAACCGGGTGAAACGGAACTCGGAGGGGCTGACGCCCCTGCTCGGGTGGATGGTGGGCCTGGGATTCTTCATGATTGCCCCGCTCATGATTTTGACGCTCAACGGGGGGTTCAAGCAGCCCGCAGTCTACGACGTGGACGGATCCTGGGATGAGGTCAACCTGGCCAGCTGGATCTTCTTTCGCCCGTATCTCGTGATCTGGCTGTCCCTGATGCTCACCTGTCTGGTTGTCCTGCTCCCGGGTTCGAACCGGCTGCCGGAGGGAGCCCCCGAGACCGGTGTCCTCATGCGTCACCGGCTGGAGCGGGCCATTCTGATTACGATGGCGCTGGCAGCGCTCGACTGGCTGGTCATGATCTGTCTGCAGGGAGGTCTCTGGCAGTTCCTGGCGTCGAACTGGTACTCGCGCAACACAGATTTAACCGAACGCTGGGGCAGCCTTTTCGTGCTCTACACGCGCTTGTCGCTGACCAATCAAATGATCTTTACCGGAGCCGCCGCCCTCTACACGGGGCTTGGGCTGAAACAACGAAATACGCGGTGGGGATTCACTTCGCTGATCCTGTTCTTCTTTTTGATCGAGATCGTCTTCAGCGGGAACCGGATCTTTTTCGCCCTTTATCTTCTGGCCGTCCTGACGTCCTGCTGGGTGTACCGCCGAAAAAGAATTCTAGCCGTGCTGCTCGTGGCATCGCCGGCCTTCGTCCTCGGATTCAGCCTGTGGAGCGCGATCCGGGCAGATCTCAGCCAGCTTCCGGATTCCGCCGGTGCCAAGACCATCGATGTAGACATGGGGAACCGGGCGATCACGCACTTGATGGGCGCGACGGAAGGCTCCGGCGTGATGCTGCTGATGCATATGATCAATGACTTCGGCGCAAAGTTCGACTACTTGTACGGAAGCAGCTACACGCGGCTGTTCACTTCCTTCCTGCCGGCAACCTTCGATCCCGAGCGGCCGCCGGACTTCACGACGCTGGCGGCGCGGCTTTACCAGCCGGGCGAAACCACCAGTCTGGGGTCGACCGCTCTGGGCGAAGCCTACGCCAACTTTGGATTGGCCGGCATTCTAGTGTTGCCGTTTCTGACCGGACTCGCCGCCCTTTTTGACCGCCGCATGGCCAGGCAAGGCCACACGGACAGTTTGACGTCGGCCGTTTCCTTCGTGATGTTCATCGCCTTTGTGAGATTCCCCTTCGCCGAAAATACCCTGACGTGGATCGCTGCCCTGCTGGCGATCGGGGCCCTCAAACTTGAAAACGGCCTGCCGGCTGAATCGATTCGCCGCCGGACGACCTTTGGCGGCACTGCAACCACACCGGGCTCCCCGGAGCACGCCGATGCATAACCACTCCGGAAACCGGCCGGCTGGGGATCTGATTCGTGCCCACATGCCGGAACTGGATACTTTGCGCGGCATCGCGGTCCTCGGAGTGATGTTGCTCCACGGTTTTTACTGGCAGTATTCCGGGCTTCACTTTTCCGGTTTGCAGCGGTTCTTCCTTTTGGCTACCAAGCCGGGCTGGCTCGGGGTGAATCTGTTCTTTGTGTTGTCGGGTTTCCTGATCACCGGGATTCTGCTCGAGGCCAAGGACAAGCCGGGCTACTATCGCCGTTTTTACACGCGCCGCGCCCTGCGCATTTTGCCCGCCTACTATTTGCTGCTGGCGCTGTTAGCCGTCTTGCGGCAAGCATCCATGCCCTACCTGGGACTAAGCTGCGTCTACCTGGCCAACATCACGGTCCTGTTTGGCGTGGCCAACGATTATGGGCCGCTGTGGTCGCTGGCGGTCGAGGAGCACTACTACATTGCCTGGCCCGCACTGGTACGGCGTTGCAGCTTGCGGAGTGTTGCCAGCCTGGCCATGGGGATCTGCTTGGCGGAACCTCTGCTCCGCGCCGTGGCCTTCACGACAGGGCACGCCAGCGGCATCGCGGCCTATTCCTGGTTCGTGGCGGACGGTCTGGCGATGGGCGGAGTGTTGGCGGCGCTCCTCCGGACGTCCATCACCCGCCGCCAGGTCAGGCTGATCGGCGCGTTTCTGCTCTTGCTGGCCGTTACGGTCGCGGCCCTGGGCAGGCCTCTCGGTATTTTGACGCGCGACCGCCCTCTGGGTGCGGCCTTGCAGCTCACGGTCCTCAACCTGGCCTTCGGGGGAGCGCTCCTGCTGGTCCTTCTGCTGGGGACCAGTCAATGGAAACGGTATGTGAATAGCCCAGTGCTGGGTTTTTTCGGCTACATCAGCTATGGCCTTTACCTTATCCACCTGCTCGTCTTCCGGATCTACGACCGGTTGGCACAGCTGGTCTGGGCCCCGCTGCAGCCGCGGGATGGCCAGTTTGGACTGATCGTGTTGCGGTTCGTGTGCGTATTCGCACTCTCGACCGGATTGGCTTATCTCTCGAGGACGTTTTTCGAGGAAAGATTCCTGCGCTTGAAGCAGCCGCTCGCACCCGGTGAGCGCCGGACCGGCCGGCTGCCGTCCTCTTCCCGAGGGAGCCAGCTGGCCTGAGGCTCGCCTTGGGCGGATCGCCGAAGCTGGGGCTTCGCGAAGATGGACGTTTCAAGAATTGGAGGTTCGAGATTTGAAGGAGGAATTCGCGATGACCGCGCGCTGGCCCGTCGAAGCCATCCGCGAGTATTGCTCGGCGGAGGATGGCCGGGCCGGGACTTTGTCGTCCGAGCCGCCCGGCTGCAACCTGTGTGCCGGACTGACCGAACTCTCCGCCAGCGGGCTGTTCGATACCCGCTTCGGCGTCGAGGGTGACTTCGAAGTCCGCCGCTGTATTCGCTGTGGCCTGGAGCAGCTTTACCCCGTCCCGTCAGGAGCACAGCTGAAGCGCCTTTATGAGCGCTTCTATAATTTCTCCGGGGAGCGGGGCACGGTCTACATCACGCTGCGGGAATGGTTCTTCTCGTCAGTTCTTTACCGCCTTTGGATTCGTCTCGACGGAGACATCTCATTCCATTCCCGCACCGGCAGCGGGCGGCTGCTTGACATTGGCTGCAACGAAGGCAGAACTCTAAGAAACTACGCGCGCAACGGCTTTCAGTCGGAGGGCACGGAGCTGAACGAAACCGCCGCCGCCGTCGCCCGCGCCGCCGGGTTCACCGTCTTCACCAGTCCCCTTGACGATTTCGCTCCGGCCGCTGGCTACGACGTTGCGGTGCTTTCAAACGTTCTCGAACACGCGCCCGACCCGAAAGCCATGTTGCAATCGGCACACCGGTTGCTGAAGGCCGGGGGCCAGGTTTGGATCAGCTGTCCCAACAGCCAAAGCTGGTTGCGTCCGGTCTTTGAGCAGTGGTGGATTAACTGGCACGTTCCGTTTCACATCACGCACTTCTCCGCGGATACCCTGCGAAATCTGCTGGAGGATAGCGGGTTCCGGCACATTCAAATCCGGCAAATCACACCGGCCCTGTGGCTTGCTTCTTCGGTCATTGCACAGCTGTTTGCCCGCCGGGACAGGCCGACCCGGCAGCTAAGGAATCCGTTTCTGATCTTCCCGCTAGTGCTGCTCTGCCGGGCGCTGTTGTTTCCGCTGTTTTGCTGGGGCAACCGGACAGGACGTGGAGATTGCCTGGTCGTAGTCGCCAGCAAGGGTGCTTGACTTATGCCTTCCGCCTCAAAATGGGTTTCCGCCGCCTGCGTTTCCGTCCGCAATCTGGCGCTGGGGGGCTCCTTCGCGTCGCTTTCGCTGCTGGGGAAACCGCGCACCCTGTTCGAGTACGCGACCGAGTCCCTTTTCCTTTACCAGTCGCTGGCCGGGAAACGTGGGATTCCGGAAAAATTCGTCTTCGAAGTTCTGCCTGGAAACCGGCAGTATGAACTCGCCATCGCCAATTTTCAATGTGAAGAAGGATGGATGAGGCGTACAGGATCCTATTCCACCGACCTGATCAGCCTGTGCCAGTTGTGCCATGTGCTGAATCCGGGGATGATCTTTGAAATCGGCACGCTCCGCGGCTACACCGCCCTGCACATGGCGATGAACAGCGGTCCCGATTGCCGGATCTTTACGCTGGATCTGCCAAAGGACCGCGGTCTGCCAGAGGTCCGCCTGCGCACCACACTGATGGACGACCTCCATAGCGGCATGGAAGTTGGGGAATATTATTTTTCCGCAACTCCGCACGCCAGCCGCATTCAGCTTCTTTTTGGCGACAGCGCCGCTTTCGATTTTTCTCCCTACCACGGGAAGATCGACCTGTTCTTCATCGACGGCGCGCACTCCTACGACTACGTGCGCTGCGACACGGAAAACGCATTGCAGTGTGTGCGCCCTGGCGGAGTGATTGCCTGGCACGACTTCGGCAGGGTAGGGCTTAACCAAGTTTCCAAGTACATTCGGGAGCTTTCGCGGAGACTGACTATTTACTCAGTTCCCGGGGGATCACTGGCGTTTGCCGTGATGTAGATCCTTCACCGCCACTGCGACCATTCGAGCACCCAAGCTCATGAAGAAAGCCTTAATAACCGGCATCACCGGCCAGGATGGTTCCTACCTGGCCGAGTTTCTCCTGGCGAAGGGATACCAGGTTCACGGCATCAAGCGCCGCAGCTCTTTGCTGAACACCGAGCGGGTCGACCATCTGTATGAAGACCCGCACGTCCCCGAGCGCCGGCTCTTCCTGCACTATGGCGACATGACCGATGCTAACAGCCTGCTCCGCGTGGTAGAGCGGGTGCAACCCGACGAGATCTACAATCTTGCCGCACAAAGCCATGTAGCCGTCTCTTTCGAGCAGCCCGAATACACCGCCAACGCCGACGCGCTCGGAACTCTGCGTCTGCTGGATGCGATCAGGGTTTTGGGTTTGGAAAAAAAAATCCGCTTCTATCAGGCCTCGAGTTCGGAGCTTTACGGTTTAGTCGCCGAGACTCCGCAGACCGAGCGCACACCGTTTCATCCACGCTCCCCTATGGTGTAGCCAAGCTCTACGCCTACTGGATCACGGTGAACTATCGCGAGGCCTATGGCATGTATGCCTGCAATGGAATCCTGTTCAATCACGAATCCCCGGTGCGGGGCGAGACCTTCGTCACCCGCAAGATCACGCGCGCCCTGGCCCGTATCAAGCTGGGCCTGCAGGATTGCCTGTACCTGGGAAACCTTGAGGCCCGGCGGGACTGGGGCCACGCCCGCGACTATGTGGAAATGCAGTGGCTGATGCTGCAGCAGGACGAGCCCGAAGATTTCGTGATCGCCACCGGAGAGCAGCACTCCATCCGTGAGTTTGTCGAAGCGGCGGCCGGGGAGCTGGACTTTTCCCTGCGCTGGAGCGGAGCCGGGGTCAACGAGCGCGGCTACGACGCCTTTGGCAACTGCATCGTGCGCATCGATCCCCACTACCTGCGGCCGGCGGAGGTGGATTCCCTGATCGGCCATGCCGCCAAAGCCCGGGCCAAGTTGGGCTGGCGTCCCCGGGTCACGTTTCGCGAACTGGTGCGGGAAATGGCGGCGGCGGATTTGCAGACCGCCGAGCGCGACCGGCTGGTAAAGACCAACGGCTACAAGGTTTTCGCGCACCACGAATAGGAAATCACGAATCGGCCGTCACGAATCGGCCGTCAGAAAACGAGTATGGAGCTTTCCGACAAGATTTACGTAGCTGGCCACACCGGCCTGCTGGGTTCGGCCCTGGTCCGGCGTTTGCGGCTGGCGGATTACGGCAATCTGCTGCTTGCGACTCACCAGGAATTAGACCTTACCGACGCGGGCGCGGTGCGGCACTTTTTTTCCGCAAATCGTCCCCGCTACGTTTTTCTCGCCGCCGCCAAAGTCGGCGGCATCCTGGCGAATAACACTTTTCCCGCCGACTTCATCTTTGACAACTTGAGGATTCAGACCAACGTAATTCACGAAGCCTGGCAGAGCGGCGTCGAGCGGCTGCTGTTTCTCGGGTCCAGTTGCATCTATCCCAAGCTGGCGCCGCAGCCCTTGCGGGAGGAATCTTTTCTAGGCGGCCCGCTTGAGCCGACCAACCGCGCCTATGCTGTGGCCAAGATTGCGGGGATCGAAATGGGCTGGTCCTACAATCGCCAATACGGAACCCGTTTTCTGGCGGCCATGCCCACCAACCTGTATGGCCCAGGCGACCAATATCATCCCCAGAACTCTCATTTGCTTCCAGCCCTGATCCGCAAGATGCACGAAGCAAAGATCACTGGCTGCCGGGAAGTCGTGATTTGGGGAAGCGGGGCTCCCCGGCGGGAATTTCTGCACAGCGAAGATGTTGCCGATGCCTGCATCTTTCTCCTCGGCCTGCCGCCGCAAGCTTTCGTCCGGCTTGCGGGCCACGGTGACAATGACGTTGCACCTCTGGTCAACATCGGCAGCGGAGAGGATATGACGGTTCGGGCACTGGCGGACCTGGTGGCCGAGGTAGTTGGGGTTTCCCCATCGTTGGTCTTTGATTCCTCGAAACCCGACGGCACTGCGCGGAAGCTTCTCGACACCAGCCGTCTGGCGGCGCTCGGCTGGAACCCGCGAATTGGTTTGCGCGATGGTCTTCGGCAGACCTACGAGGATTTCTGTTCCCGGTTCAACGAACTCCAGCCCAACGGCCTCGGCCCTGCTGGTGCAAAGCCAGCCCCACCGGTGACTTAGTGCGCATCCTGATTCACGGTCTCAATTTTGCGCCAGAACTGGTGGGCGTGGGCAAATACACCGGGGAGATGGCGGAATGGCTGGCGGCTGGCGGCCACCAGGTGCGGGCCGTAACCGCTCCGCCGTTTAATCCGGAATGGAAAGTAGCGCCGGGGTTCTCGACGTGGCGCTATTCGCGTGAGGATTGCGTGCGCCCGGGCCAGCCCGGGGAACAGTTGGTAGAAAGATTTTCCGCCTCCGGGGGCTTGACCGTGCTGCGCTGTCCGCTGTGGGTTCCGCTGCGGCCTGCGGCGGCGAAGCGCATCCTGCATCTGGCCAGCTTTGCCGTGGCGAGTTTTCTGGTCATGCTGCGGCAGATTTCCTGGCAGCCCGACGTGGTGCTAGTGGTCGAGCCCACCCTGTTTTGTCTGCCGGCGGCATTGCTCACCGGGCGATTCTGCGGAGCCAAAACCTGGCTGCACGTGCAGGATTTTGAAGCGGACGCGGGCTTCGAACTGGGCCTGCTGAAGTCGAAATTGCTCAGATCTGCCATCCAGTGGGTCGAGAAGAAATCGATGTCCGCCTTTGACCGGGTTTCGACTATCTCCGAAAAGATGGTGGCCAAACTCGCCAGAAAAGGAGTGGCTCGCGGTGCGTGTCGGTTGTTTCCCAACTGGGTGGACACGGACGCCATCTTTCCTCTGCCGCAGCCGAGTCCGCTGCGCGCCGAACTGGGAATATCCGCCGGGGAGATTGTCGCTCTGTATTCCGGAACCATGGCCCGCAAGCAAGGCTTGGAGATGCTGGCGGAAGCTGCTTGCCGTCTGGCGGAGCACGGAGGCTTGCGCTTCGTTTTTTGCGGCGAAGGCCCGGGCAAGCCGGCGCTCCGGAATCTTACCGCCGGGCTTGCCAATGCCAATGTCAATGTCAATATCAATGTCCAGTGGATTCCCCTGCAACCTTTCGCGCGCCTCAACGACCTGCTCAACCTGGCTGACATTCATCTCTTGCCGCAGAAAGCTGACGCTGCCAACCTTGTCATGCCGTCGAAACTGACGGGCATGCTGGCCAGCGGGCGCCCCGTTGTGGCTACGGCGCGGCACGGCACGCAACTCGCCCAGGCGGTCGAGGGCCGGGGCATTGTGGTGGAGCCGGGAGACGCTTCGGCCTTTGCCGAAGCCATCAAGAAACTCGCTCAGGACCTCGGTTTGCGGGAAGAGTTGGGAAGAAATGCCCGCGATTATGCGATCTCGGAGTTGAAGAAGGAGAGCATCTTGTCGCGTCTTGAGCAGGAATTGCTGGTCCTTGCGGCTGCGTCGTGACCCAGACCGTCAACCATTCCACTGTGATTTTTTCGCCGCATTGGAAAAGCGCGCCCCGTCAGGCGGCCAAACGCCTGATCGATGTGCTGGGCGCCAGCTTGCTTCTGATCGCGCTTTCCCCGATCTTTGTGGTTTTGGCGATCGTTGTCAAACGCAGTTCGGCGGGCAACATATTTTACCGTTGGAGAGTTGTGGGACAGGGAGGCAGACCGTTCGTCAGCTATAAATTTCGCTCCATGGTCAGCAATGCCGATGATCTCAAGGCCCGGTTGGCAGCGTCGAACGAGATGACCGGGCCCGTCTTCAAAATAACCGACGACCCGCGTGTGACCCGGGCGGGGAAATGGATGCGCCGCTACAGTCTGGACGAACTGCCGCAATTCTACAGCGTTCTTCAGGGAAACATGAGCCTGGTCGGCCCGCGCCCTCCGCTGGCCAGCGAGTACCAGCGCTTCACCGGCTTTCAAAAACAGAAGCTATCGGTAAAACCTGGAATGACCGGTTTGTGGCAGGTCAATGGCCGGAACCAGGTCAGCGATTTCGATCAGTGGGTGCGCCTTGACCTCGACTATATCCGGCACTGGTCGCTGGGATTGGATATCAGGATTCTGGTTCGCACGGTGGCGGCCGTGCTCTCCGGCTCCGGGAAGTAGGAGTCCGCTAAGCTTCGTGAAATCATGCGTGTTCTCGTAACCGGCGGTGCGGGCTTCATCGGGTCGCACTTGGCCGACCGTTTCCTGCGCGACGGCTGGGCGGTGCGGATTCTCGACAGCCTGGAGCCCCGGGTCCACCCCGGCGGTCTGCCCCGCTACCTCCCGGCCGGCGCCGAGTTCATCCGCGGCGATGTCAGGGATCGAGGCACACTGCTCGCAGCCCTGCGGGAGGTCGATGTGGTTTCTCATCAGGCGGCTTACCAGGACTACATGCCAGATTTTTCGCGCTTCCTCGACGTCAACGCGGTGAGTACGGCGTTGCTGTTCGAACTCATCGTCGGGCAGCGCTTGCCGGTGAAAAAAATCATTGTAGCTTCCTCGCAAGCCGTGTACGGCGAAGGCCAGTATCGCTGTCTGGATCACGGCGACTTTCAGCCGGTGCCGCGTTCTCCCCGGCAATTGCAGCGCGGAGACTGGGAACTCGCATGCCCCTCCTGCAGCGGATCGGTTCACGCTCTGCCGCTCGAGGAGCGGTCGAACAATCCCTATAACCAGTACGCCGTCTCGAAACTCGCGCAAGAGAAAACCGCTCTGGGACTCGGCTGGCTGCACGGCATCCCTACGGTGGCGCTGCGCTACTCGATTACTCAGGGCCAGCGGCAGTCGCTTTACAACCACTATTCCGGGATATGCCGCATCTTCTGTTCCCGCGCTTTGCAGCATCTGCCGCTGCAGCTCTACGAAGATGGCCGCCAGACGCGCGACTTCGTGCATGTGGACGATGTGGTCGAGGCCAACATGCTGGCGCTCGAAAAAGACGACGCCAGCGGCCACGCCTTCAACGTGGGCAGCGGACGCGCCACCACCATCCTCGAATACGCCCGCTCGGTGCTGAGCAGGATTGCGAGCCCCGCCGGTCTCGACGTCTCCGGCGAGTACCGCCGCGGCGACAACCGGCACAGCGTTTCGAGTATTGAAAAGTTGAAACGTCTAGGCTGGAAACCCAAACGCGGCCTGGATGCGATTCTTGACGACTTTCTGGAATGGATTGAAAGCTCCGGTGGCATCCCCCCGCATCTGCCCGACGCCGCCGCGGACATGCGGGCTGCCGGAGTCCTGCTCAGCACAGCCAGTTAGTGCAAGCCGAAATTAAAACCCATGATGACCGCATTCGATGTTCACTCCTATCTGGAGGAGTTATCCGCCACCATCCAGGAGCTTCCTCTCCAATCCATTAACGATCTGGTGCGCGTGTTTCTTCAGGCCTACGACGGCGGCCGCACCATCTTCCTCTTTGGCAACGGAGGCAGCGCAGCTCTGGCCTCGCACATGAGCTGCGACTTGGGAAAAGGCACGGCGCCGGCCAACGGCAAACGCCTGCGTGCCGTCGCTCTCACCGACAACGTGGCTTTGATTACGGCCTGGGCAAACGATACCCGGTACGAAAGGATTTTTGCCGGGCAGCTCGAAAACCTGCTTCGGCCCGGGGACGTCGCCTGCGCCATCAGCGCTAGCGGAAGCTCTCCCAACATACTGGCCGCTCTGAATTTTGCGCGCCAGGCCGGGGCGGTCACGGCCGGCATCGCGGGTTTTCAGGGAGGGAAAATGAAACCCCTCTGCGATGTCTGTGTGGTGGTGCCTTCCGAGAACATGCAGATCATCGAAGACCTCCACCTCTCGATTGCGCATTCTGTGTTTCGCGCGCTGCGGCACGAGATCCAGGAGACCAACCAAACTGCCACCATGACTTTGGCTGACCTCGCCCAAGGATCGCTGCCCCTCCTCGAGACAAGGGCAAGAGAGATTCCAACGGCGCCGGCAGGTCAATAGAGAATTAGGAAAGAAAAAAAGAGAAGAGAGAGAAAGAGAGCAAATGAAACCAGAGCAGCTTCGTAACCGGATTTTGGCGGCCGACCTGGCATGGATTCCCGTGGCGCTGGCCGCCCAGCAAGCGTTGTGCTCGGGACTGCACTGCAGTCAGCTCCAGCTGGGGCCGTCCAACTTCGTGGTTTATGTCGTCAGCACGGTTTTCGCCTGGGTGCTGCTTTCCGAACACATGTATTTGGACGGTTTCCGCGGGGGATGGCGGCTCTCCTCCCTGATCTCACACCTGTTGCTCTCAACTGCCCTGCTGATGGTGATCTTGCTCGCGGTTGAAGATATGCTGGAGTGGTATGGGGGGAGACTCACGCTTAGCGCGTTCTCGGTGTTTCTGCTGATCGGCTTCCTCTGCATTCGTTGGTTTGCCCTGCGGGGAGTGCTGCGCCGTTACCGCAACGGAGATGTCGATCGCCTAGTTATCCTTGGTTCCGACCGCTTGGCCACCGAATTGTCCGCGAAGTTCGAACAACATCCCGAACTCTTGTGCCAGGTGATCGGGTTTCTCTCCCCGGGAGCGGAGCTGCCGGCAATCCGGCCCGGCCGGGACGCGGTGTCGGCTCCAGCTACCGTTTCCACCATGGAAGTCGTTGGCCTTTTACGCCGGCACCATGTCGACGAGTTGGTGATGACACACACTCCGGCTTCGAAGGAAATCCTGAACCTGGTTGCGCTGTGCCGCGAGCAAGCGATCCGGGTCAGCCTGGTTCCACAACCCTACGAACTCTACCTTTCGCGACCGCGCTTATTGGATCTCGGCGGCTTGCCTTTGCTCCAACTCGGGGAGGCGATGCCGCTGGCTTCGGCGCGAATCGGCAAACGCCTTTTGGACCTGGCGCTGGGTTTTGTTTTGGCCCTCGCCACGCTCCCCGTCGTTCTGTTTTGCGGCGCGGTCCTTCGCTTCTCCGCTGGGCGAGCCTTCCGTTGGGAAACGCGGATTGGCTGGCGGGGCGCTGAGTTTTCGATGCTGCGGCTCAACGTCGACCAAAATCCGCAAAAAGGTTCGCCTTTCGAGAGGATGCTGTGGCAGATCAGCATCTCCGAGCTGCCGCAGTTCTGGAATGTTCTCCGGGGAGACATGAGCCTGGTGGGGCCGCGTCCGGAATGCCCGGAACGGGCTACCCGCTATTCTGCCTGGCACCAGCAACGGCTTTCGGCGAAGCCGGGGATGACTGGGCTGGCCCAAGTGCATGGGCTTCGCGAGCAACACACTTCCGAAGACAAAACCCGGCACGATCTGCAGTACATGCTGCATCCATCGCTGTTGAAGGATCTCTCGCTTCTGATCGAGACGATCTGGACTCTGACGCTGCGTTTGATCAAGATTCCCGAGCGCGCGCCAACCGTCAGCGGCGCAGAAAGCGGCTCCGCTCCGCCATCCGTTTTGTATTCCTCCGGCAATCAGCCTTTTCAGGAGATGCTACAGCATGCTCATTGGACGCAGTCCGGTTCGGATTAGTTTTGGCGGAGGGGGCACCGACCTTCCGTCGTATTACGAGCAGTTCGGTGGCGCCGTGCTGAGCACCGCCATCAATAAGTATTTCTACACGATTCTCGGCAACCGCGGCGACGGGCGGATCCAGATCATATCTTCCGACCTCCGCCTGTTCGGCAACTGGAGCGACCTCGCTGCCCTGCCCACCCACAACAGCGGTCTGGAGATTCCTCTCGCGGTTCTAAAGGATCTGGGTGCGGACCTGGCCGCCGATCTGTTCCTGGCTTCCGAGATTCCTCCCGGCACTGGGCTGGGCTCTTCCGCCAGCGTTTGCGTGAATCTCCTTAAAGTGTTGACCACCTATTTGCGCTGCCCACTGTCAAAGTACGATCTTGCAGAGTGGGCCTTCCGCATCACGCGTTTCGGCTTGAAGCGGCATGTGGGCAAGCAGGACGAATATGCCGCCGCCTTCGGCGGCCTCAACTACATCCGCTTCAGCCCGGACGGAGCTACCCAGGTCGAGCCTCTGCACGTTGATCCGGGTGTCCTTACAACATTGCAGTCCAATCTCATGCTGTTCTTCACCGGAGCGGCTCATCATTCATGGGACATCCTCGCCGATCAGGAAGAGTCCACCCGGCTGCCGGCCGGACCCGCCGTGGAGGCTCTGCATCAGGTGAAGGAAGCGGCAGCCCTGATGAAGGAGGCCCTCGTGTGCGGTGACCTGGAACACTTCGGCCATCTGCTCGACGATGCCTGGCAAGCCAAGAAGCGCGTGTCGAACCGGATTTCCAACCCGCACATTGACGGCCTCTACCGGGCGGCGCGCGAGCACGGCGCACTGGGCGGCAAGATTACCGGCGCCGGCGGCGGAGGATTTCTGCTGCTCTACTCCGAGCCCGCTTGCCACGATGGCGTACGTTCCGCGATGCAGCGCGAGGGTGTGCAAGAGATGGCCTTTACCTTCGACGGTCATGGCGCCCAGGTCATTGTGAACGATCCTTTTATCGATCATGACGAACGCGCCGGCACTCGATGGACCTTCCTGCCTCTTGCGGCGGCAGGGGCGGTCTGAGATCCATCCAGCATTTCGAATAGCGAGACTCCACATTTGAAAGCCTTTTTGCTGGCCGGGGGACACGGCACGCGCCTGCGCCCGCTTACCGACTCTGTTCCGAAGTGCCTGGTGCCGATCCATGGCCGGCCTTTGCTCGACATATGGCTCGATCTTTGCGCCAGTTCAGGCATTTCAGATGTCCTCATCAACCTGCACGCTCACGCGCAACCCATCGAGCGACATCTCCAGCGGAGCAGGTCACCCGTAAACGTTCGTTTAGTCCACGAAGAGCGATTGTTGGGCTCAGCGGGAACGATTGCGGCAAACCGGGATTGGATCGGTTCCGATTCCGCGTTCTGGATCCTTTATTCCGACGTGCTCACGAACACGGACTTGAAGCGCATGAGTGATTTCCATTCCCATCACGGGGGCGTCGCGACTCTCGGTCTCTACCAGGTGGCGGACCCCTCGCGCTGCGGTGTGGCCATTACAGACCCGCGGGGAGTCATCATCGACTTCGAAGAGAAACCTCAGACCCCGCGCAGCAATTGGGTCTTCTCCGGACTCATGGTGGCCGGGTCTGGTTTTTTCGACTTGATCCCATCCTCCATCCCGGCAGATATCGCCTTTCATGTCCTGCCGCGTCTGCTCGGCAAAATGCGGGCCTATCCCATCAGGGACTACTTGCTCGACATCGGAACTCTGCCCACCTACCAGGAGGCGCAGAGGACGTGGCCCGGCACCGGCTGCGACACTGTCTCGCCGGACCAGAGAGAGAGTCAAACCGCTCGCCTGGCTCGATCGGCGGGCCGTGAGCGCAACCCACAGAACACCTTATCCGGAGAGACCTCATGAACCCAGGACAACTGCGCGGCGTTATCTTTGACATGGATGGCGTCCTCGTGGACAGTCATGCGGTGCATCGCAAGGCCTGGCGCCTCTTCTTCCAGACGCTCAAACGCGAAGTGGCCGAGTCCGAGCTGGACTTCGTTCTCGATGGCCGCAAGCGGGGTGACATCCTGCGTCATTTTCTTGGGGATTGCCCGGATGCCGAACTCGAAGAATTCGGGAGACGCAAGGATTGCATTTTCCGGCAAATGCGACTCGAGGTCGCTCCGCTTCCTGGTGCAGTCCGTCTGGTGCTCGAGTTGCATCGCAGGGGCGTCACTTTGGCTCTGGCTACCTCGGCCAGCCGCAGCCGCGCTCGCTCGATGCTGGTTGAGATGGGATTGCTGAATTGTTTCCAGGCAGTTGTGACCGGGGAAGAAGTTTCTGTGGGCAAGCCGGATGCCTCTATTTACCGGCTGGCCTGGAACCGCATTGAGATCGAGCCTGAGCGCTTATTGGCGGTCGAAGACGCCATCTCAGGAGTTCGGGCGGCTGCGGGCGCCGGCTTGCGCTGCGTTGGTATCGCGTCGCATGAGACGCCGGAAAGACTTATCGCCGCGGGCGCAGTCCACGTGGTGCGTGACTTCGAGTCCGTTTCCGTGCCCGAGCTGGAACGCATATTGCTTGGTTGCAATCTGCCATCTCGCCAGTCAGCGGCGGCGGGCGGCGGCTAAACGTTCAGGCCCTCGTTGCGGCATACTTCCACGATCGAAAGCCGGTCCGGCGCCCCCACCTTGCGCAGCATGCGGTGCACGTGGTTCTTCACGGTTTGTTCGGAGAGATTCAGCCGGCCGGCCATTTCCTTGTTGGTGAGACCCTGCTGGATCAGGCCTACGAGTTGTTGCTCCCTGCGGCTAAGGCCGAGACGGTTCTTGAGGTGCAAGCTCGGAATGGCGGACTTATGGCGCGCTACCCACTGAAACAACAGGGCGGAGAGTCCGGCCGGGCACACCGCCTCGCCCGCCGCCACCGCCCGAACGGTCCGGGCTACTTCCGCGGCTGAAGCATCTTTGAGTATGTAACCTACTGCGCCCGCTTGTACCACGCGAAGAAAAGTGACTTCGTCGGCCTCCATACCCACCATCACCACTCTTATGGCGGGGTTCAGTTGACGCAGGTCGTGTACCACACCTGGTTCCCCGAGAACGGGAGCGACCGAATCGAGCACCACTATGCTGGCATGGGTCGAAACAATCTGCTCAAACATGTCGGGGCCGCACGATCCCGCCCCGACCACGTGGATGTCGTCCTTCTTCGACAGAATGCGCAATAAGGCTTCGCGCAGCAATCGATTCTCTGCCAGCAAGAAAACTGCGGCAACCGGCACTGAAAATCCCGAAGCTACAGTTCCCATCTACTAGCCACCCTCGCCCCTTCGCCCCGCCTGAAACTCCCCCGCACTAGTCGCTGCATTTCATTTCACCGCTTACTTTCAAACGCTAGCTGCCTCGCAAACCTGAGGTCAAGGGGAAAGCTCGTCTCTGCGAGTGGGGGTTCCCACAGCGGGAAGGCCTCTTCCGTATTCCCGAAATGACTTGCGGCGAAGCCTGCTCCGACCACGAGCCATCAGGAGATTCCGACGATCGCTCTGAAGAGGTGGGTCAGTGGGACTTTGGGCTGCGTCTTTCCAAATCACTAAGAGCCCTTCGATAGTCAGAATCATTCGGGGAATACCTGACGGCATTGCGCAAGGCGCTGACCGCCCGGGCTCGGTCCCCGTTCTGAAGATAGATCTGGCCCATCTCAAAGTATGCGTCCGATTCACGGGGATTAACGATCGTTACCGTGCGGAATGCGTTCAGCGCCTGGTTCGTTTCGCCTTGCTTCTCTAAAATCTTGCCGAGAACATAGAGATAGTCGGGGTTGTAAGGGTCCGCGTGAAGGGCGGACTCGATAGCTTGACGCGACTCCCCGATCTTCCCCCGGGAGAAATCAATCTTGGCCTGGATCGCCAGAGCGGGTCCGTTTTCCGGGTCCTCAGCCAGTGCCTGACTGAGCAGAGCGAGCGCCGGGGAAAGTTGATTCTTGAGCGCCAGTTTGCCCGCTTCGGTCGCGAGATGATCGGCGTGCATCTTATGCGTTTTCGATTCTTGCACGTTTTGAGACCGCTTCACGTATTCGTTCTGCAGCTCTTTTGCACGCTGGTCTTGCCCCGCACATTTATAGGCGCGCGACAGCAGGTAAAGGTCCCTGGGATCGACCCCTTCCGAGTCGGCAAGCGGCTGGAGCAAGCCGATAGCCGTCGTCACATTTGTTCCCATGGAGGGCCGTCTTCGCAAGGAGCTCCCCGGTTTGGGTGTTGGGTTCCAGCCGGTATGCCGCCTTCGCGTCCTGATAGGCGCGCTCGGTTTCGTTGTGATCCAAATACAAGGTCCCGCGGAAGTAGTGCGTTGACCCTGAATCCGGCGCGAGGCGGATGGCTTCATTAAACTGTGCCAGAGCCCTTTCTTCGTCTCCCTTTGCCTGATAGGCCACGCCCAGTTGTTCGTGAGCTGCCGCAGATCCGGGACTCCTCCGCACGGCGCGCTTCAATTCGACAATCGCGTCGTCGTAATGCAACAGATGAATGTCGAGTTTGCCCAATTCCACCGACGCGGCGGCACTCTCCGGATGAGCCGCAGCGGCCTCTCGCAGCAGTCGCCTCGTCTGGTCATAGTTGTAAACGCCGAAATAGGCCGCGGCCAGCCCGAGTACCGCCTTCTCGTTGTGCGGATCGGCCTTGAGAATCTTTTGATAGGTTTCCATCGCGTCGGGGAACTGGCGATTCTGCAAGAGCGCAGCCGCATCTCTAAGTTCGTTCGCGTGGCCACGAGAATCCTGTTGGGCCAGGCAGAGCGCGGACCCGCTGATGGCGACCAACAACACATAGTCCAACGAACGTTTTGAGCTGTAGTTTCTGGTGCTCTTAAGAGCAGCGCCCCCAGGGCCCAGGCAGAGGAAGATAGTGATTACCAGCAACGAGGCGAGAGCGAGAGTGTATGGCAGAAACATCGGAATTGGATTTCCGCAAGCGAGTTAATTGAAGCAAGAATCGGGCCGCCTGCCAAGGGCAAGGCGGCCCAAAATGCCTGTGGTGATCCTGCTTGCGCTAGAAGCTAAACTTCGCCCCCAGTTGAGCGGCGAACGATGAACTGCCGGGCGAGATTTCGTCCAGCAGCCGATATCCGGGCGTGTTGCTGGGTGTCGGTATCGCGGTCAGGGGAGGACAACTGAAAGAGACGCTGTTGGCAATCGGCGTACACCCGGGTACTGGGACAAAGCCGCTGACGTCGGGGTTCGAATATAGATTTCCACGGTTGGTTACGTTGAAGATATCGGCAACGAGGCTGAGGGTGTAGCGTTCTTTGAATCGAAAGTCCTTTGACACACGCATGTCCCAGGTGAAGAAGTCCGGCTGGCGCGTCGGATAGCGCGTTAGAAGGAAAGGTTGCCCGGTCCCCAGTTGCACCGTGGGCCGGTCATTGTTGGAGAACTGGTTGATGACACCGTCCCCATTCACGTCCGCCGAGGAATAAGCGGGGTAGGGCAAGCCGCTGTGGGCAATGAAGTTGGCGTCCCACTTGAATCCCCACGGCAGATCGATCACGATACCGGACTTGAACTGATCGGTTATATCCAGGCCGTTTCGGCCATAGTCGATGTTGATGTTGAACGGATCCTGCCCGCCGTAAAAAGTATCTGTGTCGCGCTCGCTGGAGTCGTTGCTGTAATTTCGCGACCAGGTATAGTTGGCGAACCACTCGTAATGGTGACCGAAACGCTTGTTCACGGCGGCGGTGAGCTGGTGGTAATTGCCGCGGCTGAAACTGGCGAGTTCCAAAGCGCCGGAGAACGGCGTAAGAGTACAGTCCAGCGGCATAGGCTCTCCGCCGAAAACGAAGACGCCGTTAGCAGGGCAAGTAAAGCCGCCGGTGACTGGGTCTCCCGTGGAGCCCAGGATGGAGCGGCCGAACTGGTCAGTTCCAATCGGAACGAAATTCCGCTGCCAGTTCGAAGTGCTGAAGCCGCCAGTCTTCAAGTGCGTCGAGTGCATGTAGGCGTAGTTGATGGAAACCGTCCACTCGCTTGAAAACTGGTGTTCGACGCCCACCGTTAAGTTCGAAACCCGCGGATTCCGCAGAGCCGGGTCGGCATATTCGATGGCCGGGCACCCGATGAAAGGCGGACCAAAGGCACACAATCCCGCCGAAGTGGTGGATAGAGCCGAGGGAAAGTTGTAGGGGAAGCCGCTTCCCGGCCCGCAGCCGAATGCGGTCGGGCAAAACAGCGTTGTCGACTTCGAGCCGCCACCATTGGAAGCCTGGGGAAAGAAGATGGTAGGTGTCTGCGCGTAATACAGACCCCAAGCTGCGCGCACCACCGTAGGATGGTCGGTCGAGCCAACGCTCCAGGCTGCTCCAACACGCGGACCCCATTGCGCAAAATCATTCGGGGTGTGCTGAGGGACGGGCGAGATCTTTGTGCCATGGCCGATCAGGGCCCACGCCAGTGTAAACCTCTTGCCCTGGGATCGGAGTCTGGTTCTGCGGGTTGTGGGTTCCATCCCAGCGCAGCCCATAAGTAATCGTCAGACGCGGCTTGGTTTGCCACTTATCTTGCCAGTAGAGTCCGATCCCGGTCTGGTAATTTGGTTTTAACGTATTAGCGGTAAACGGATCCTGTCCATTCAGACCGAACCCTTGGAAGTAGAAGAATGGATTGGAGGCGTCGAAGTCCGCCAATGTATTGAACTCGTACCTTCCCGCGGTCCATCCTGCAAATACGTCTTTGCGGTCAACGAACGAATTGACGTCGCCTCCGAACTTCACATCGTGCTTGCTGAACGAGTAGGAGAAATTATCCTGCACCTGTAACTTGCCGTTGTCGTTGTTGGCGGGGAGATAGAAGCGCTGTCCAAATGTCCCGTTAGGTACGATCTGGACTTCGGGCGCGCCTCCTTGAAGATCGGATGGCGCTTGCGGGTCTCGCCCTCCAACAACGCACGGATTTCATTCACCTTCCGTCCCACCGCGGTCGTGAGAGCAAAAACACCGCTGATGCCCTGGTTTACAAATTGCTCGGTGTTTCCGAAAGCGTCAGAAGTTTCCGACTGCCCGTGCCCACCCGTGAATCCCTTGGTGTGATTGCGGGTGCCAAGGCCGCGAATACTAAAGTGGTTGGCAGCGTTCAACTGGTAATCGTAGTGTCCGAGCAGAGTGAAGAAATCCTGGAACTGATTGTGGGGGCCGTCCAGAGCGCCCAGGTTGGGGATGCCGTAACAACCGGGGAGCAAGTTCATTCCGACCGCACCTGTAAGACAGACCGGTCCCAGCTGATCTGTGCTAGTTGCCGCTGGAATCACCGGGCCGGGGTCGCTCTCGCACGCAGGATCTCCATGGCAGAAATTCGTGGTCAGGGGACCGCTGTTGCGCTGGATGTCAGTGGCAAGGAAAAGGAATTGGCGGTCTTTGCGAATGGGAAAACCAATCGATCCACCAAACTGGTGTTGCCAGTCGATATTCGGAGGGTTGTGCAGCGCATCATCCTTGGTCAAGCTGCCGCCCCGATAATATTCGTGAGCCTCGCCATGAACGTTATTCGTACCGGATTTCGTAACGACGTTCAGCAATCCTCCCGTGGCGCGACCAAACTCTGGCGCGAAGCCGTTGGTCACGACTTGAAATTCCTGGACCGCCTCGATGGGAACCGTCAGGTTCTTGGTTTCGAGCGAACCGAAGTTCTCGCCGAAAAAGTTGTTGGTGGTGTCCGCGCCGTCGATCACCAATCCCGTGTAGTCGCTCTGTTGCCCGCCCAGCCGGATATTGCCGCGCAAACCGGGAACCACCTGGGCCGAGGGGGTCAACTGAGCCAGATCGCGATAGTCCCGACCGGGGAAGGGGAGATTCTCCAGGCTTCTGGAATCGAGCAGCTGGCTGATGCCGGCGGTGGAGGTGTCGACCGCTTCGATGTTCGCATTCACGGTCACCGTTTCCTGAGCGGATTTCAGTGGCATGCTTACATCGAGCGGCAGCGACGCGCCCACGTTGACCACAATGCCCTTGACCGTAGTGATTGCAAAGTTCGCAGCTTCTGCGACCAGCGTGTATTCACCCGGAGGAACGGCTTCGAAGTCGTAACCTCCGTCTCCGGTCGTTTGCATTTCCCGACGGAAGCCGGTGGAAGGGTTTGACAGAGTAACCTTGGCTGTGGGGACTGCTGCGTGCGACGTATCGTAAACGGTTCCGTGAACGGCTCCGCGCTCTAACGTCTGGGCGAAACTAAAAGTGCTCGCAGCGGTTAGCAGCCACGCCAGAGTCATCTTTGAAACACGCATTTCCAGCCTCCGAGAAAAATCAGCAGCTTTGTTTCTCACGACAATTCCGAAGACACAAACCCGTTACCTTGGTTGATCAAGGCGCGGAAAACAGCATCCCTAGTTGAAAACCGTTAAGCGCGCATTAGACTGCCGCTGCGGGTGCACTGTCAAGAGTATTTTTCGACCCAAGAACTCTTGATTTGCAGCGTAATGATTCGACTGTTTGGTATTCGACTTTGAGTCTAAAGCGGTGTGTGTTTAGGCAACGCCGACGCAGCGACAGTCGGGGTGCGAGCCATCCACTCAGCTTCGAAACGCGCACGATCATAGAAGGATTTCTGCGTTCCGACACCCGTAGTTGAGAGTCCAGCATACAAATTGGCGCGCCGCACTGCCTCTCGTTCCGGCACTCCCTCCGCGAGGAATACGGCGAAACTCCCAATGAAGGCATCTCCCGCGCCAGTGCTGTCAATACTTTTCACGGCAAACGCAGGCAAGTGATCGCTAACTCCGTCGCCGACGAGGAGGGATCCATTGGCTCCAAGTGTGATGATGACGCGGCGAATGCCGCCCCCTAACAATTTCTCTGCGCATTTCTTCGCACCTTCGACATTCCGGACCGCGATCCCGGTGATGGTTTCGGCCTCACTCTCATTAGGAACGAAGTAATCGAGACTGGTTAGAGCACGCATGTCGACGGCCTGACCGGGTGCGGGGTTGAGTATGCAGCGAATCCCATGCTTTTTCGCAAACGCAACCGTGTGGTAGACCGTTTCGAGCGGAATCTCGAACTGCAGGACGATGCAATCGGCGGCCTTCAGCATTTCGGCGGCGGCGTCAACATCCGCCGGTTTCAGGGCGTCGTTGGCTCCCTTCACTACGAGTATGCGGTTTTGCCCGTTGGGTTCGACGAAAATCGGCGCGACGCCGCTGGATAATCCTTCGACCTGCCTTACGTGCGTTGCGTCGATACCAAGTTTCTTAAAGTTCTCGATGGTGGCCGGACCGAACAGGTCGCTTCCCACTCGCGCCACCATGAAAACATGCGCGTCGCAAAGACGAGCGGCAACTGCCTGATTCGCGCCCTTGCCCCCGAATCCGAGATGAAATTCCTTGCCGAAAATCGTTTCCCCCGGCTTTGGAAACTGATCCGCGAATGTGGTGAGATCGATGTTGGCACTTCCGACTACTGCAATGCGAGGGCGCCTGGCCATGATTTTCCTGCGAAAACCTTGAGAACGCCGAGTCTATTTGCCGTCCTCGATTGTGTCAACGGAGTGGCGTTACTATCCGCAATGACATGCCTGCCCGATTTTCCGGTTGAACTTTTCTGCTATAGTTGCGGTCTTCGGAGGTCGCACCCCATGCCCCGAAATGTGCGTTGTGCTCTGATCCAAGCCAGCAATGCGATCGGCACGGAGCGCCCTCTTGCCCAGATCAGGAAGGCGATGATCGATAAGCACCTGAAGCTGATCGAACGGGCGGCGCGAAAAAAGACCCAGATTCTGTGTCTGCAGGAGCTTTTCTACGGTCCTTATTTTTGCGCGGAGCAAAACGCCCGCTGGTATGAGCTAACCGAGCGGGTGCCGGATGGTCCGACCACGCGCTTGATGCAAAAGCTCGCGGCGAAGTATCGCATGGTAATCGTGGTCCCGGTTTACGAAGAGCAGATGCCCGGAGTGTATTTCAACACTGCGGCGGTAATTGACGCCGACGGTCGCTATCTCGGAAAGTACCGCAAGCACCATATCCCGCACTGCCATCCTGGATTCTGGGAAAAATTTTACTTCACGCCGGGCGATCTCGGATACCCGGTGTTTGAGACAAAATATGCGCGGGTCGGCGTCTACATTTGCTACGACCGCCATTTCCCCGAGGGTGCGCGAATTCTGGGGTTGAACGGCGCCGAGATCGTGTTCAATCCCTCTGCGACCGTTGCCGGCCTCTCGGAATATCTGTGGGAACTCGAGCAACCCGCTCATGCCGTGGCCAACGGCTATTTCGTGGGCGCCATCAACCGCGTGGGCATCGAGAAGCCGTGGAGTATCGGAGAGTTCTATGGCAAGAGCTATTTCTGCAATCCGCGCGGCAAAATTATCGCGCAGGCCAGCCGGGATAAAGACGAAGTAGTCGTCACAGATCTCGATCTCGACATGATCGCTGAAGTCCGTAAGGTGTGGCAGTTCTTTCGCGATCGCCGTCCGGAAAGCTACGGCCCGCTGACCGGGCAGACCGGGGAAGCCGCCGCCGCAGATTGAACCGTGAGTTTTCCGGCGCTGCTCGCAAAAGTTAATCATGATCTTCATTTCGATTTCCTGAGCCGGAACGCATGACCGCCGCCGAAGCTTCCCATATACGATCTCGAATCGAATCCAGTTCTCTCTACAATCCTGACCTCGCACCCGCCGGGGCCGACCGCCGCCATTGGGGCACGTATAACTTCGCGGCGCTCTGGATTTCGATGTCTGTCAACATCCTCACCTACATGCTGGCAGCGAGCTTGATCCAGGGCGGGATGAATTGGAAACAGGCAGTGATGACAATTTTTATCGGCAACGTGATCGTCCTGGTTCCAATGCTGCTGAATTCGCACCCCGGAGCCAAGTACGGCGTTCCGTTTCCGGTGCTGGCTCGTGCGTCATTCGGAGTACTTGGCGCCAACGTGGCCGCGGTGCTGAGGGCTCTGGTGGCGTGCGGGTGGTTCGGCATTCAGACCTGGATCGGAGGCGAAGCGATCAGCACTCTGCTGGCCACGCTCGCGCCGGGATGGAAGAGTTTTCCCTACTCGACCGCGATTTGCTTTCTTCTGTTCTGGCTGATCAACCTCGCAGTCGTTCTCATGGGGATCGAATACATCCGCATTCTGCAGGGGATCAGCGCACCGGTGTTGTTAGGCGTTGGCCTGTTGCTCTTGGCGTGGGCCTATCGCAGTGCGGGCGGGTTCGGTCCCATGCTGGCCGCGCCATCACGGTTCAGCAATTTTGCCGACTTCCTGAAGTTTCTGATTCCAGCCTTGAATGGAACTGTGGGATTCTGGGCGACTGTCTCGCTGAATATTCCGGACTTCACGCGATTCGCGCGCAACCAGCGAGAGCAGGTTATTGGGCAGGCTCTTGCTCTGCCCACGACGATGACTCTGTACGCTTTTATTGGCATCGCCGTAACCTCGGCCACGGTTGTGATTTACGGGACCGCAATTTCGGACCCGGTTCAATTGCTCAGCCGCTTTCATTCGCCGGTCGCCGTCGTGATCTCGCTGATTGCGATTCTGCTGGCTACGCTGAATGTCAACATTGGCGCCAATGTAGTGTCGCCGGCAAATGATTTTTCCAATCTGTGGCCTCGGCGAATCAGCTTCCGCACCGGCGGCGTGATCACCTGCTTTATGGGGATTGCGCTGATGCCGTGGAAGCTGCTCGCCGATTACAAAACCTTCATCCTCGGCTGGCTGGGCGGCTATGCCGCCTTTCTCGGGCCGGTCGCCGGCATCATGATCTGTGACTATTTTGTAGTCCGGCGATGCGTTCTGCAAGTCGATGACCTTTACCTCCGCGGAGGTATCTACGAGTATTCCAAAGGATTCAACCGGCGGGCGGTGACTGCGCTTGCGCTGGGAGCAGGCACCGCATTGATCGGGCTGGCGGTGCCATCGGTTCGTGTTCTTTATGACTACTCGTGGTTCGTCGGCTTTGCGATTTCTTTCGTGGCTTATTACACGATGATGAAGTTTCAGCGTCCCGTCGGGTTTTCGCCGATGGCCGCCTCGTAGCTTCAGCGTTTCGTCTTCGCGCTCTCCTGAAACGCCGGCAGAACTTCCCGCCGATAGATGTCGAGCGATTGTTCCTCATTCCCGCACATCAGATACAGATTAAACTGAGTAACCCCAACGCTGGCCAGCTTTCTTATTTTCTCGTGATGAGCTTTCACCGGCCCCACCAGGCAGAAACGATCGACTACTTCGTCAGAAACAAAGTTAGCATTGTCGCTTTCCACCACGCAGTGGTGCTGATAATCGTAGCTGCCCCGGTCCTGCACGTACGAAGTAAGCGCCGCAGGCAGATCTTGCGGCTTGTACTGCCGGATCAAGTCCATCACGTGGTTTGAAACCAGAGCCGGAAACCACCGCACGCGTTCTCGCCCCACCGCCAAATCATCGGAAACCCAAACCGGAGCTGCCGACATTACCTCGATCTCGCCCATGTCGCGGCCCGCTGCGCTAGCGCCCTCTCTAACGAAGCCGAGACACCAGGAAATCAAGTCAGGATCGGCAAACTGAAGAATGATTCCGTCCGCGATGCGGCCTGCCATGTGCAGCACCTTCGGTCCGTATCCCGCGATCCAAACACGCGGAGGAACCTTGGCCCAAGTTAACCTAGTCGGCTGGCCCTCGTATTCAATTTCACGGCTGGAAGTGAGATCGCGAAAGATTTTCACTGCAGTTTCTAACTGCGACCAACTCACTGGCTTCTTGCCGAGCACGCGTCGCGAGCTGTCTCCCCGCCCGATGCCCAGTTCCATCCTGCCGCCTGAAATCAGATTCAACGTCGCGAACAGGCTCGACGTAACTGTCAGATCGCGAACCGCGGGATTCGTTACCAGGGTGCCCAGCCGCATCCGTTCAGTGTTCGCGGCCATCAGCGTGAGTAAGGGATACGGATCCATCCACAGAACATGGGAATCAAAGAGCCATCCGAACTGGAACCCGGCAGCTTCGGCCTGCCGTGTCAGACCGACGATGCGCTCAACTGAGATGTCTGGCTTTAGCGTAATGCCGAACTGCATGGCAAACTCCTTATTGGTTGCTCAAGCAATAACACAAGCTGAGGAGCGGCAGTTTAGCATAGAATTCATTTTCATCTCAGCCATGCTTCATCCCGGTACGAGCGGAGGGATCGATGGGCTTTGACACGATCATTGGCGGCGGATCCGTCGTGACCGCAACGGATACCTATGTGGCGGATGTTGCGATCACGGATGGCAGGGTCGCGGCCATCGGCAAAGACCTGCCTCGACAGAATGCAACGAAGGTGCTAGACGCGTCAGCGAAATATGTCTTGCCCGGCGGCATCGATGTACATACTCATCTCGACATGCCCTTTGGCGGCACCACCAGCGCCGACGATTTTGAAACCGGCACGCGCGCCGCGGCTTTCGGCGGAACCACCACGCTAATCGACTTTGCCATCCAGTACAAAGGCCAGCCCTTGCGGAAAGCATTCGAGACTTGGATGGATAAGGCTTCGAAGAAAGCCGTCTGCGACTATGCCTTTCACTGCATCGTTACAGACATTGGCAATGGCCAACTGCAGGAGATGAATGCTCTGGTGGGCGAAGGCGTGACGAGCTTCAAACTCTTCATGGCCTACCCGGGCGTGTTCATGCTCGATGACGCCAGTATCTTCCGCGCGCTGCAGACCACAGCAAAGAACGGCGGGCTCATTTGCATGCACGCGGAGAACGGAAGTGCGATTGACGTTATCGTTCAACAGGCGCTGGCCGAGGGCAAGAAAGCGCCGAAGTATCACGCCCTAACCCGCCCCACAACGGCGGAGGCGGAAGCCGTTTCCCGTGCGATCGCGCTGGCGGAGATGGCAGGAGCTCCGATCTATATCGTGCATTTGAGCTGCAATGAGGCTCTCGAGAAAGTACGGGAGGCGCGCGACCGCGGACTTCCGGTTTACGCTGAGACTTGCCCCCAGTATTTGTATCTCTCGATCGAGAACTTTGATGTACCCGGCTTTGAAGGCGCGAAATATGTCTTTACCCCGCCGCTTCGTGAAAAGTGGCATCAGGAAAAGCTCTGGAGCGGACTCAAGCGCGATCACTTGCAGGTGGTCTCCACCGATCACTGTCCATTCTGTTTCAAGGAGCAGAAGGAACTCGGACGCGACGACTTCACGAAGATTCCGAACGGTGGTCCGGGCATCGAGCATCGCATGAGCCTGATTTACTCCGGCGGTGTTGCCCCGGGACGCTTCAGCGTGAATCGATTCGTCGAACTCGTTGCCACAACTCCTGCAAAACTCTTCGGCTTATATCCGCGGAAGGGAACGATTGCAGTCGGCAGCGACGCCGATCTCGTCATTTTCGATCCCACGCGTAAACATACGATCAGCGCCAAGACTCACCATATGCGGGTGGATTACTCGATGTTTGAAGGCATCCAGGTGACGGGCATGCCTGACATCGTTCTCTCCCGAGGGCGCGTGGTGGTGGAAGGCGACAAGTTTCTGGGTCACGCAGGGCAGGGAGAATTTCTGCGGCGGTCAACTTATTCTCAGGTGAACGGATAGTGCGCGGAGTGTAGGCTGCTCGCTTTGCGTCAGCCTTAATAGAGCCGGGCTCCGCCCTTATATCAAGGAGAACCGATGTTCACGCCATCGAGTCTGAACATTGCGCTGTTGATGATGATCACAAGTGCTGTTTGCTGGGGTTCGTGGGCGAACACCTATAAGGGCGTTAAGGGCTACAGGTTTGAGCTCTTCTACTGGGATTACGCAGTTGGCATTTTCTTGATCTCCCTAGTGCTTGCTCTTACGCTGGGGAGCGCGGGGAACGATGCCTCGAGTTTTCTGAACAACGTCCGCGCGGCTGACACTTCAAACATTGTGAACGCGTTGATCGGAGGCGCGCTGTTCAATCTTGCTAATCTCTTGCTCGTCGCAGCAATTGACATGGCCGGACTCGCTGTCGCGTTTCCCATCTCGATTGGAATCGCCCTGGTGGTTGGCGTTGTGCTGAGTTACGCACTGCAACCGAGAGGGAATGCCCTCTTCCTGGCGCTCGGCGTCGCATGCGCATTCATTGCAGTGCTTTTGGACGGCAAGGCCTACGGGAGTCTCGCGGCTGCAGGGCGCTCTGTTTCAAAGAAGAGCTTGATTACATGTGTGGTATCAGGAGTTCTGATGGGCCTGTGGGCTCCGTTCATGACGCACGCGATGACGCGCGGCAATCCGCTGGGACCCTATAGCGCCGCCGTCTTTCTGACGCTTGGAGCGCTGCTCTCCTGCTTTATCTGGAATGTTTATTTCATGAAACATCCGCTGGTCGGAGACCCAGTCAGCTTCAGTGGATTTTTCAGGGGACCGGCCTCGGGCCATCTGCTGGGCCTTCTAGGTGGATTCATCTGGGGGATCGGTACGGTGTTCAACCTCGTTGCCGCAAGCTTCAGTGGCGTCGCCATTTCCTACGCGATCGGCCAATCGGCTCCCATGGTGGCCGCACTCTGGGGAATTCTCGTCTGGAAAGAATTTGAACACTCAGGACCTCGCGCCAAAACCTACCTTAGTCTCATGTTTGTCTTCTATGGATTGGCCATTTTCCTGGTCGCGCGCGCGAATGGTTAAGCTGAATTACTTCCCTCTGATGCGGCTGATAAACAGCTGCAAGAAGCGGTCGGCATCTGAAGCCATGCACACTCGGGCGTTCGGTTTGAGTTCGACGACTCCCTCGATCTCGTAGTGGTCTCCGTGCAAAACGTTGTTCTCGTTCGAGCCCATGCGGTTCGCCACCGTTTCTCCGCGGGTAAACTCACCCTTGGTTTCCACGTCCACGTGCATTTCTTTGAGCGTACCAAGCGTCGGGTCCAGAGCAATACCCACCGCCAGCGGGTCATACATTGCGGCACCTTTGTATCCGCTCTTCTCGCTGCGGTTCAAATAGAAGTCGGCTATCTTAGCGATAAAGTCGCTCTGCGGTCCGCGCAACGATTGCAGCTCCGCGAGATATTTTCGTGTGATCAGAGTTCGCTCACCCACATCGGAGCCTACCATCGTGACGATCCAGCCGGCATTGAACACGATCTGCGCTGCTTCCGGATCGTTGTAGATGTTCGCTTCGGCCGCGCCGTTGACGTTTCCGCCGGAGATTGAACCGCCCATGATGACGATATCCTTGACCAGACCCGCAATCGAAGGATCTTTCGAAACTGCAAGCGCGATGTTGGTGAGCGGCCCCACCGGAATCAGCGTGATCTCGTGCGGATATTTGTGGATCATCTCAATGATGAGATCCGGACCAAACCGCGGATCTGCCTTGCATTTAGATGGTGGCAACTCGACGTTTGCCAAGCCGTTCTTTCCATGCCAAAACTGCGCCGTAATCAACTTCTGATTCAGCGGATGTTTCGCTCCCCCTGCGACCAGCACGTCGCAGCGTCCGGCCAGCGAAACAATCTTCAGCGCGTTCTCCAGTCCCTGCCACTCCTCCACGTTGCCAGCTGGGATCGTAAGCGCTTCCACTTTGAACTCTGGGGAATTCAAAGCCAGGAGGATCGCCAAGGCGTCGTCGGTACCGGGATCAGTGTCAATGATCACCCGCCTCGGCGTGGCTTGAGCAAACCCACTCGTTAGCGAAGCAAGAACGAGGAGCCTAATTAGAATGCATTTAGGGCGAGGTCGCTTCACGTGAAAGTCCTTTCTCGAATGCCGGCGTGGTCTACAGCAGCATGCCCGCGATGGATGCCGACATCAGGTTCGCCATGGTTCCAGCGAGCATCGCGCGAATTCCGAGCCGCGCCAGTTCACCCTTCTTGTTGGGCGCGAGCGCGCCGATGCCGCCAATCTGGATTCCAATGGAGCTGAGATTGGCGAAGCCACAAAGCGCAAATGTTGCAATGGTAAAGGAGCGCGGATCGAGCGACGCTTTCATCGGTCCAAGCATGGAAAATGCGACGAGTTCGTTCAGCACCATGCGTGTGCCGAGCAAAGTTCCAATCACCCCGCAGTCGCGCCAGGGAACACCAATCACCCAGGCAACCGGAGCAAACACAATCCCGAAAGTCCTCTCCAGACTTTCTGGAAACCAAGCCACCCAATGGTGAATTCCGCCCATAATGCCGTCTGCCAGCGCGATCAGGGCAAGGAATGCAATCAGCATGGCGGCGATGTTCAAAGCCATATGCAGGCCATCGGTTGTTCCCCGGGCCACGGCGCCGAGTAGATTTTCCTCTTTCTCGGCCTGGTCCTCGGCTTCGGGCATGACAACTCGTCCGGCGGTTCTCGGATGTTCGATTTCGGGCACGAGCATCTTCGCCATGAGCAGCGTGCCGGGCGCCGTCATGATGACCGCGCTCAGCAGGTGTTTGGGTTCGATGCCAAATGCGATGTAAGCCGCCATGATTCCACCGGAGACGTGGGCCATGCCGCTGGTCATCACGGTCATGAGTTCCGAGCGTGTCAGATCGGGCAGAAACGGCCGGATGGTTACCGGCGCTTCCGTTTGTCCCATGAATATGCTGGCCGCGATGTTGAGCGATTCCGCGCCGCTGGCGCCCATCACCCGGGTCATGACCCAGGCGGCAATCTTAATGACGACCTGCATAACGCCGAAGTGATACAGCATGGCGAAAAACGCGCAGATGAAAATAATAGTCGGCAGTACTTGAAAGGCGAAATAGAAACCGAGATGAGAGCCTTGCTTCCCCAAGTCACCGAAAACAAACTGTGAGCCGACATAAGAGTAGCTAAGCAAGCGACTGACGACGTCACCAGCTTTCTGAAAGACTCGCCGCCCAGCATCGATTCTCAACACACACACCGCGAAAGCGAACTGCAACCCCAAACCCCACGCCACGGTTTTCAGCTGAATTGCCCGGCGATTGGTCGAGAAAGCGTAGGCCAATCCGAGCATAGTCAAGAGGCCGAGGATTCCAGTAAGGCGTCCCATTCAGTTCTTCTCTCCGGGTTTTCCGATCACGCGGTGGATCAATGGCCGTTTCTCGCGCGCCGGCGTATCGTAAATCTGATAGCTTTCTCCCAGCAACTGCCGCGCACGAACTGCGCGTGCTTCTGCGTTATAGTGAATCGTCGCCAATGGCTCGTCCGCGGCAACCGCATCCCCGATTTTCTTGTGCAACACGATTCCCACCGCGAGGTCGACTGTATCTTCTTTCCTTTCGCGGCCTCCGCCGAGAATGACACACGCGGTGCCAACCTGTTCACACTGCAGAGATCTGAGATATCCGCTTTTCGGACTGGAAACTGTCATTGTGTGTTGAGCCTGAGGCAGTCTCTTCGGATCGTCGACCGCTCGCGGATCTCCACCCTGCAATTCCACCATCTGGCGAAATTTGTCGAGGGCCTTGCCGGACATGATCAGTCTCTCGCTCTGCTCTTTCCCTTCGGCGACCGTATCAGAGACCCCGCCCAGATGCAGCATCCAACCTGCAAGTTCGAGACAGAGGTGGCGCAAGTCTTCTGGTCCTTCGCCGCGGAGGATCTCCACCACTTCCACCACTTCAAGCGCATTGCCGATTAAATTCCCCAGGGGTTGATCCATGTCGGTGATGAGTGCCATTACCTGCTTACCCATTCGCTCACCGGTTTCAACCATGAGTTCGGCGAGAAAGGCAGCATCTTCTTCGTTCTTCATGAACGCCCCGGAGCCCGTCTTTACGTCAAGGACGAGTGCGTCAATGCCTTCCGCAAGTTTCTTGCTCATGATGGACGCGCAGATCAGATACGGACTCTCCACGGTGCCGGTCACATCGCGCAGCGCGTAAAGCTTGCGATCCGCCGGTGCGATTTCGGCGGTCTGGCCAATCATGCAGCAACCACAGGTGTCCAGAACATGCCGAAATTGAGCGACTGGAAGATTTACATTGAAGCCGGGAATGGCTTCAAGTTTGTCCAAGGTGCCTCCAGTATGTCCCAACCCGCGGCCGCTGATCATGGGCACGACCACGCCCGCGGCAGCGGCCAGCGGCGCCAACACAAGAGAGGTCTTGTCGCCCACGCCACCGGTGGAATGCTTGTCGACCTTCATCGCTGGAATTGAGGAGAGATCCAGCACTTCGCCCGAACGCAGCATCGCGTCTGTCAACGCCGCGGTCTCGGCGCGCGTCATACCGCGCAGCACCACTGCCATCAGCCAGGCCGAGACCTGGTAGTCGGGAATATCGCCGCGCGTATAAAGGTTCACCAAAGATTCAATTTCGTCGCGAGACAACTCGACTCCATCCCGCTTCTTGCGGATCACATCGACGGCGCGGAACGTTTGCGTCGAAGCCGGCGTCGGATTCACTGGAGACGGAATCCTTCCGGAAGAAGTTCGGTGATGGAAGCCTGCTTTGGCCCTTCAGCACCTTGAAAGAAAATCGTTGCGTCGGGACCGAATTCGTAAATGACCTGGCGGCACGCACCACAAGGCGAACAAGGCACTCCCTGGTCGTTGACTACAGACACCGCGCGGATCTCAATCTTGGGGCCAAGCTGCGCCACAGCCGAGAAAATCGCCGTGCGTTCGGCACAGTTGGTCATTCCGTAGGAGGCGTTCTCTACATTGCATCCCGAGAAGATTTTGCCGTTCGAGAGGAGGATGGCGGCCCCGACCCGGAACTTCGAGTAAGGTGCGTGCGCGTTTTTCATGACTTTCTTCGCGGATTTAAGCAGTCTTGCCGGCACGTCAGCAGGCAGCGTTTTCTTACGCATAAAAGAAACGTCTCGCGGCGAACGGCAAAATCGAGGGCCATTGTAAACCCTGGCCAAACAATCGAGCGTTTTTTCTTGCGAACGAGTTGAACGAAGCCCGGGATGTTCGTACCTCACGACCTCGCAATGTGGCATCACCTGCCGTACAATTACAGCGCAAGGAGCGGAGCGGCTCGATCCCCGCGCCGCCAAATGTGGCGCAATTCAGTGTCAATAGATCACAACCATCCCGGAGCAACGCGCGAAATGGCAGGAAAGGTCGGCGGTCTCCAGCCTCACGCGGGAAACTCTATCGCGACTCTTGGCGAACGGCCGCTCCAGCGAAACTCTGGAATCCCTCTCGACCTGAATTGGGTGCAGGAAGTTCGGGTGAACACGAGCGCAGTCGAACGCCGTGCTCAGACGCAGGTGGCGCGAAGAACGGTGAAGAAGGAATGGCAGGCGGCATGGCTGCTGCGGGCAATTTCCTGCATGGATCTGACCACACTTTCCGGCGATGACACGGAAGAGCGGGTGCGCCGTCTGTGTGCCAAGGCGCGGCAGCCGCTACAGCAAGATCTCGTACACAAGCTAGGCATTGAAGAACTCGAAGTGAAAGTCGCTGCGGTTTGCATCTATCATCTGTTTATTGAAACGGCGCTTCACGCTTTGAAAGGTAGTGGCGTGCATGTCGCCGCAGTCTCCACCGGCTTTCCGGCGGGTTTATCGCCGCTGGCGGAGCGGGTCGCAGAGATTCGCCGTTCGGTGGAGGCGGGGGCTCACGAGATTGACGTTGTGATCACGCGCTCTCATGTGTTTGGCGGACGCTGGCAGGCGCTGTATGACGAGATTGCCGCTTTCAAGCAAGCCTGCGGCGCTGCTCACATGAAGGTCATCCTTGCGAGCGGCGATCTGCTGACCCTGCGCAACGTAGCGCGCGCCGGCGTCGTGGCCATGATGGCGGGAGCCGACTTCATCAAGACCTCGACCGGCAAAGAAGCTACCAACGCCACGTTGCCAGTCGGGTTGGTGATGACCCGCGCCATACGCGAATATGCCGAGCGAACCGGTATAGCTGTTGGTTTCAAAGCAGCCGGCGGAATTCGCACCGCAAAGCAGTCGACCGACTGGCTGGCCATGATGAAAGAAGAACTGGGGCAGTCATGGATGCGTGCGGAGCTTTTTCGGTTCGGTGCGAGTGGGTTGTTGGGCGATATCGAACGGCAATTGGAGCACTACGCGACCGGACGCTATTCGGCGGAGTATCGTCATCCCATAGCGTAATTGTTTGGGCGTAAACGAGAAGAGAATCGAGCCGATCCACATGAGCATTGCCGAAAAGTTTGTGACGATGGAGTACGGCCCCGCTCCGGAGGATCCGAAGGAAGCGCATGCTTGGCTGGAGCGCAACGGCCATCGCTTCGGACACTTCATCAACGGCACGTGCCAAGCACCCGGTGCTGGTGAATATTTCGAGACGATTGATCCCTCCAATGGCGAGAAGCTGGCTTCCGTTGCCCAAGGCTCATCCGCGGACATCGACGCCGCCGTGCGGGCTGCGCGCGCGGCGTTTCCTAAATGGCGCGCACTTACACCGCATGTCCGGGCGCGTTACCTGTATGCCCTGGCACGTTTGGTGCAGAAGCATTCCCGTCTTCTTGCCGTTCTGGAAACGATGGACAACGGCAAGCCCATCCGCGAGAGTCGTGACATCGACATCCCACTTGTTGCGCGGCACTTCTATTACCACGCGGGCTGGGCGCAACTTCTCGAGCAGGAATTTGCAGAGTACGAGCCTTGCGGCGTCGTGGGTCAGATTATCCCTTGGAATTTTCCGTTGCTTATGGCAGCGTGGAAGATTGCCCCGGCTCTGGCGACCGGAAACACCATCGTGCTGAAGCCTGCGGAATTTACTCCTTTGACTGCGCTAGCTTTCGCTGAGCTTTGCCAGGAGGCCGGTCTGCCCGCCGGAGTCGTCAACATTGTGACGGGAGACGGCTCAACCGGCGAAGCGCTGGTGAAACATCCTGGCGTGGATAAGATCGCATTCACGGGTTCGACCGAGGTCGGTCGCGCGATTCGCAGCGCCACGGCGGCAAGTCACAAACGTCTATCTCTTGAGCTCGGGGGCAAATCTCCATTTATCATTTTCGACGATGCTGACCTCGATAGCGCCGTCGAAGGATTGGTCGACGGAATCTGGTTCAATCAGGGACAAGTATGTTGCGCAGGATCGCGCCTGTTGATGCAGGAAAGTATCGCCGAGACTTTAGTCGGCAAGATCCGGGAGCGCATGAGCAGCCTGCGCGTCGGTCTTCCTCTGGACAAAGCGATTGACATCGGCGCCATCGTGGCGCGCGTGCAACTGGATCGCATCCAGCGCATGGTTGGTCAAGGCATCGCCGAAGGCGCAACCTGCTGGCAGCCAGAGGTCGTTTTGCCTGCGCGTGGCTTTTACTATCCGCCGACGCTGCTGAGCAATGTGCATCCCACCTCCATCGTCGCGCAGCAGGAAATCTTCGGACCTGTGCTGGCTGCAATGACGTTTCGCACTCCGAGAGAAGCGGTCGAACTGGCGAACAACACTGTCTATGGCCTGGCGGCTTGCGTCTGGAGCGAGAACATCAACGTGGCCCTGCATGTTGCCGCACAGCTGAAAGCCGGCGTCGTGTGGGTAAACTGCACGAACCTGTTCGACGCTTCCTGCGGCTTCGGCGGCTACCGCGAGAGCGGATACGGACGCGAAGGCGGCAGAGAAGGTCTGCTGGAATATTTGCAACCTTCGTGGTTCAAGAACGCTCCCGCATTGCCGGTCGCGCCCACGCCCGCGACCTCCGCCCTCAGCGGAAGAGCCTGAGGCCGGTGCTCCGGCCATCGATCGCACCGTGAAGCTTTACATCGGGGGCAAGCAGCAGCGCCCAGACTCTGGCTATAGCATGGAGGTGCGTTCAGCCGACGGCCGTCTGTTGGGCGAAGCTTCGCTCGGCAACCGCAAAGACATTCGCAACGCCGTCGAGGCCGCCCACAAAGCCGAGGCGTGGACAAAAGCTACCGCGCATAACCGCGCGCAGGTTCTTTACTACTGCGCCGAGAACCTCTCTCAACGTCGCGACGAAATTATCCGCGGCTCTCACTCCGGTCGTCGGCGCGAAACAAGCCGCAGCCGAGTTGGATCTCGGCATCGAACGGATTTTTTCCTACGCTGCGTGGGCTGACAAGTTTGATGGCTCCGTCCACAATCCTCCGGTTCGCAGTATTGCGATCGCCATGAACGAACCGCTCGGAGTTGTTGGCATCATCTGTCCGGCGGATGCCCCCTTGCTGGGTTTCCTCTCTCTCGTACTGCCGGCCCTCGCCATGGGGAACACAGTGGTCGCCGTTCCGTCGGAGACTTACCCGCTCATTACCGCCGACCTCTATCAACTATTCGACACCAGCGATGTGCCGGGCGGCGCGGTGAACATTGTGACCGGCTACGCTTCACAACTCCTGAAAGTTCTTGCCGAACACGACGATGTGGATGCAGTCTGGTCGTTTGGAGACGAAGCCAGTGGCGCTGCCGCAAAAGCGATGTCGGTCGGCAATCTGAAGCAGGTCTGGACAAATGAGGGTCGAGCCATCGATTGGTTCAATCCGAAACTGGCCGAAGGACGCTGGTTCCTCGAGCATGCCACCCAGGTGAAGAATATCTGGGTTCCTTACGGCGAATAATCGCGAGGCGCGAGACCTAAATCACGAGACCTAAAAAATGATGCGCGAACCGGCCAGTCGAAACGGGATTGATTTTGTTCTGACTCCGGACTAGCATACTCCCGTAAACCTTCTCCGCCCTGGCGTGTTTGGCATCATGTCATGCCAATTGGTGTTCGATCCACGTGCTGATCTAAGGAGGATGTATGGGCATAGCAGTGTCACCGCAGATTCATCCGCAGGTCGCGGATTTCATCGAAAAGCCGCGCAAAATGTTGATCAACGGCAATTGGGTAAACTCCATCTCCGGCAAAACTTTTCCTACCTACAATCCGGCCACCGGTGAAGTTCTGGCGCAGGTGGCAGAAGGTGATCGTGCGGATATTGAGCAAGCCGTGAAGGCTGCGCGCAAAGCCTTTGACCAAGGACCTTGGCGGCGGCTTACCGCGTCCGAACGTGGACGCCTCATTTGGAAGCTCGCCGATTTATTAGAGTCTCACACCGAAGAATTCGCGTATCTAGAGAGCCTGGACAACGGCAAGCCTCTCACCATCGCGAGGGCCGCCGATGTGCCGTTGGCCGTCGACTTGTTCCGCTATATGGCGGGCTGGACGACGAAGATCGAAGGCAATACGATTCCAATCTCGGTTCCCTACACGCCTGGAGCGAAGTACTTCGCCTATACGCTGCGAGAGCCAGTCGGCGTTGCCGGACAAATCATTCCTTGGAACTTCCCTCTTCTGATGGCAGCATGGAAGCTCGGTCCGGCGCTGGCCTCCGGTTGCACGGTGGTTTTGAAGCCGGCGGAACAAACGCCGCTTTCGGCGCTACGTCTTGGCGAACTGGTCATGGAAGCCGGATTCCCCGAGGGCGTGGTCAACATTGTGCCGGGTTACGGCGAGACGGCAGGCGCCGCGCTGGCCGCTCATCCCGACGTCGACAAAATCGCTTTCACCGGTTCCACGGAAGTTGGAAAGCTGATCGTGCACGCTGCAGCAGGCAATTTGAAGAAAGTGTCGCTGGAACTTGGCGGCAAGTCTCCCAACGTCGTGTTCAAAGACGCCGATCTCGAGACTGCGATCCCCGGGGCCGCGAGCGCGATCTTCTTCAATCACGGCCAGTGTTGCTGTGCCGGATCGCGCCTTTACATCGAGAAGCCGATCTTCGACAGAGTCGTGGAAGGCGTGGCCGAACATGCGAAAAACATCAACCTAGGATCTGGCCTCGATCCGGAAACAAGCATGGGGCCTCTCGTGTCCGAGGAACAGTTGAACCGGGTCTGCGGCTATCTGGAGGCCGGCTTCTCGGAAGGCGCCACCGCTCTTTCCGGCGGTCACCGAAAAGGCGACAAAGGCTATTTCGTCGAGCCCACTGTTCTTGTGAACACCCGCGAAGACATGAAGGTCGTGCGGGAAGAAATCTTCGGGCCAGTAGTAACGGCGATGCCGTTCGAGAACCCCGAGGAAATTACGACGCGCGCTAACGATAGCGAATACGGCTTGGCTGCTGCCGTCTGGACGCGCGACATCAGCAAGGCTCATCGCACCGCAGAACTTCTGCGCGCAGGCACGGTGTGGATCAACTGCTACAACATTTTCGACGCGGCGCTGCCCTTCGGGGGATACAAGCAATCCGGATGGGGCCGCGAAATGGGGCACGATGTTCTAAACAATTACACTCAAACCAAGGCGATCTGCACCAAGTTGGCCTAGCCGATCGCCCCAACAAAAAAGGACGGCGGGTTCACCGCCGTCCTTTTTATTTGCTGGCTGCACTTTCCCCGGTGCTACCTCTCCATGAGCAAAACCTTCTCCATATCGTCAATCTCGGTTAACTTGACCTCGATCACTTCGTTCATGGTGGTTTGAACGTTGCGGCCAACAAAGCTGGCCTCGACCGGCAGTTCACGATGTCCGCGGTCAATCAGCACGCACAGCTGCACCCGTCGCGGTCTGCCGTGGGAAAACAGCGCGTCCAGCGCGGCCCGCGTCGTGCGTCCGGTGAAGAGAACGTCGTCGACCAGAACGATATTCTGGTCCTCAATAGAAAACCCGATCTCTTTGTCTTGCACGACTGGCTTGGGGCCAAGCGTGGAAAGATCATCGCGATAGAAAGTGATGTCCAACGTTCCCACCGGAACCTTGGCATTCTCGATGCGGGTAATGATCTTCCCAAGCCGCTCTGCGATGGGTACTCCGCGGCGCCGAATGCCGACCAATCCCAAACCTTCGACGCCTCCGTTTTTCTCAACGATCTCGTACGCCAAACGGACCAGCGTGCGCTCAATTTCCGATGCCGACATCAGTTGCGCCTTCTGGATCAGACCAGTCTTGCGGGAAGAAGTTTTCGCATTCATCATCGAATGTGCCTCATAAAGTTCGACACTTGACCGGGTTCGGCCTTTCTCCCAGGACAACACTGCGCCCTGGCAAGTCGGCTTCCCACTGTATTCAACGCAGCGTCGGAGGTCAAGCGCCCAGATGCAGGCCTTTGAGAGAGGAATCAGACGTTTTGTTGTTCGCCCGACAACACGTTTTCAACAGACGCCTGGGGGCTACCGCCGGGATTCTTTACGGTCACCGTTCGCGTCAGAACACCGTTGTCGTCTTGCAGAGCCTCCAGGGTAATCGCATGAGGAGTCGTAATCGCACCATCACCCGGCAGAATTCCCACACCCTGATTTCGTCCTCCGGCCTTTGCCCGATAGAGGGCCGTGTCCGCAAGTTCGATGGTCTCTTCCGCGCAAAGAGCTTCGTGTGCGCCGCGGCTCCAGGGAAACGGAGCCCACCCCACGGAACAACTCTTCCGTACTCGAACGCCGTGTCCGAGGTCGAAGGGTTCCGATACCATGACCTCCAAAATTCGCTCACAGAATGCAGGTGTACCGGCCGGGTCCGCGGATCGGGACATGATCAGGAATTCTTCTCCTCCCCACCGAACCAGAACATCGGACTTGCGCACGACCTTTGTAAGACGTTCGGCCACCCGCTGCAGAAAACGATCGCCCGCGGGATGGCCATGAAGATCGTTCACTTGCTTAAAGAAGTCCACGTCCACCATGATGAAGACCAGATCGCGGTGATCCAGCTTCCGAATGTCGCCGCCGCGGGCCCGCTCATAGTTTCGCAACACCTGCTCGGCTTCCGCCCCAAGAATCTCTTCGAGATACCGCCGGTTCCACACTCCGGTCAGCGCGTCGGTGAAGGAGATTTCCTGGAGTTCAAGATTCTTGCGCTGCAGTTCTTGACCATGCCACCGCAGAGAGTGCTCCTTATTCTCCAACTCGTCTTTCAGTTTGCACATCTCATCAAGATTCCGCCGCGACAGGTGCAGCAGGTGAAGAAGTTCCCGGTCCATCCAGTGCTGCTTCAGAAACACCAGCGCACCCATGAAGACCATCGCCGCCACGGTCAAGATCAGCCTGTAAGTGCGCACTTGTGGAGGAGCACCTCCGCCAAACTCCGCCCATGCCACCATGAGCGGCGTGGAGAATACAGCCATCATCGCCAGCCGCGCGGTCCACATGCTGTGGTGAGTGCGGGGTTCCTGGTCAGTGGGCTGGCCGGTCGAGGAGCCTCTCGCTATGAAACCTACTACTGCAAACCAAGCCATGGCAGCTACCAGCGGAATATCGTAAAGACTCCCGGTGTAATACTCGTGACAATCAATCGCTACACTAGCGAGAATGGAGCTTGCGCTGTAGAGCGTTACCGCTTTGAACAGCTGCCCATAGATGGTGCGCCACGACCCGTGGCTGCGCCTCCAAACCAAGCCTAACCCTACCATCAGAACAATGTGTTCGCACGCGTAGACCAGGTCAAAGCTTCGGCCGTACACGGGTTCATTCGGCGCAACGTATTGCCACGGGATCACAATAAACAGATAAAGGTACAGCCACCACGTTAGCAGTAGAAAAAAGTCGAGCGAAACGAGCCGCAGCGAATGGTCATTCTGCTGAATATGCGGCTGCACCACCAGGGCCGCCATCATGGGAACGACGTGCAGGAACAGAACCACGTCTCCAACAAATGGGTTCGGCACCTCCTGCCGCAGAAATACTTCGAAGTAAGTCCACAAAATCTGCGCACACAACCACATCCCGCAGCCGACTGCCATGAGAGCCCAGAAGAGCTGAGGTTTTTTGTGGCTGGCCCGGACGTTCGAGAGGATCGAGAGCGTTGCCCACAACAGCAGAGCAGACTGCGTCAGGTCGCCAAAAGTGGTGAGTGCAGTGCCCCGCGGAACCAGCAGAGACACGAAGAGATGAACGCAGACCACTGCGCACACTATTCCCATCCACCTGCCTGGTTGCTTAGAAAAAATTAATCCCACGGAAAGAGTGTATGTTCCGGGTCAGAGGTTACGGATATTACGGAAGTAATCGCGCTAACCGGCTTCCCTAGCCAATAGCGGCCGCGAATCGCTCAACAAACCGGAAAACATCGCGATAGGAGTTGTAAAGCGGCACAGGTGCAACGCGGAAGGTATCCGGCTCTCGCCAGTCGCCCACTATGCCTTCACGTGCCAGTTGTTCGCACATCGCCCGCCCGTTCTCGCGAATGCGGATCGAGATTTGCGCGCCGCGCCGCTCCTTTTCGTGCGGAGTTATGATCGAAAAGCTTCGCGACGCATTCTGATTCAGCAGGAACTCCAGATACCCGGTCAACGACACGCTCTTGGCCCTCAACCTCTCCATGCCCGCCTCGTGGAAAACATCCATCGATGCGCGCAGCGCCGCCAGGCTGACTATCGACGGATTGCTCAACTGCCAGCCGTCTGCTCCGGACATCGCCCGAAACTCCGGCCCCATCTCGAATCGTGATTCTTCGGCGTGACCCCACCAGCCCGCAAAGCGAGGAAGATCCCAGGCACACGCATGCCGCTCATGCACAAAACAACCGGCGACACATCCCGGACCGCCATTCAAGTATTTGTAGTTGCACCACACCGCAAAGTCCGGGCCCCACTCATGAAGCTTCAAACATAAATTGCCGGCGGCGTGGGCCAGATCGAAACCCACGGTGCAACCCCGCGCGTGACCCAATTGCGTGATTCGAGCCATATCAAACGCTTGGCCGGTCGCGTAATTAACCCCCCCCAGCATGATTAGCGCGATCTCATCTCCCTGCCGCTCAATCAGTAACTCAATGTCTTCATCGCGAAGGCAGGACTCGCCGGAACGTGGCGTCAGTTCAATCAATGCATTCGCGGGGTCAAAGCCGTGGAAACGAAGCTGCGACTTCACCGCGTATTGATCGGAGGGAAAAGCGCCGCGCTCCACGACAATTTTGTGCCGACTCTTCGCCGGACGGTAAAAAGAAACCATCATCAGGTGCAGGTTCACCGTGAGCGAATTCATCACCACAACTTCGACAGGCTTCGCTCCCACGAGTTCCGCCGTCTGCTCGGTAAGTAATCGGTGGTAGGGCATCCACGGGTTCTGGGCGTGAAAGTGACCCTCCACACCAAGTTCTGCCCATTCCCTCAGTTCCTCTTCAACATATGCTGCTGCGGTCTTGGGCTGCAGTCCGAGCGAGTGACCGCACAGATAAACACAATCACCGCCATTTGTTCTAGGGAGCAGGAAACGATCACGATAGCCGTTCAGCGGATCGCGTTCATCCATCGTGATCGCAAAATCCTCGCCCGGTTGGAACTCTGGTTGATGTTCAACTTTGGTCACTGCCGCAGCTCCAGGGGAGCGAGGTCGCGGTGAATCAGCCGATCCGCTTTACCCCAGTCGAGATCCTCCACCCGATTGATGGCCTCGCACAGTTCTGCCAGCATCCGGTCCTGAACTGCGCCGCGGGCGAAGGCAACAGAGTACGGAATGCGATGAAACGTCACCATGGCATACTTCGGCACAAAGAGTTGGGGATACCGCGCCTCCAGTGCCAACTCCACTTTCTTTCGAAGCAGGAATCGCGAGTCTGCAACACGGTCTCTCATCTCCGTAAAATTCTCAATGGCCATATCCGCGATGGCGTCAGTATTGATCTTGCGCTCTTTCTCGAACTCAGCGAACACGCGCGCCCAGTCTGCGCCGTGGCGGTCGAGCAACTCGACAAGAGAAGTACAATCCTCGAACCCGCAGTTTATTCCCTGACCGAAGAAGGGGACAATGGCATGAACCGCATCGCCCAGAAGCAATGCTCGCCCCTCCACATGCCACGGCGAACACTTGATGGTAACCATCGCACCCGTCGGATTTGAGAAATAGTTGTCCCCCAGTTGCGGCATCAACGGAACCGCGTCCGGAAAGCGAGACTCGAAGAATTGGCTTACTTTTGCCGGTGTGGTCAGGCCGGCAAAACTGTCCGCACCTTCGAACGGCAGAAACAGAATGCAGGCGAAGGTGCCGTCGATATTGGGTAATGCAATCAGCATGTGGTTACCCCGCGGCCAGATGTGCAGAGCGTGAGTCTCTAGCAAATGCTCTCCTTGCGAACTGGCAGGAATCGTCAGCTCCTTGTAGCCGTAGTCGAGATACTGCTGTGAAAGGTTGAAACGGCTCAGCTTGAGCATTTCGGCTCGAATCGATGACGCAGAGCCGTCGCAGCCGATCACAACCCCAGCTTCCAGTGTCGCGTCCTCTCCGGCTTCTTCATCGCGCACTCGTATCGCGCCGGTCTTCAGATCGTATCCGGTGCAGCGTTGATTGAAATGAATAATCGCTCCGTGTTCCTCGGCGGCGTTCATGAGCGCGATGTTCAACTCCGCACGGGAAATCGAATTGATGACTTCCGCCTCATTCTTACCATAGGGTTGAAAGGTGAGTTCTCCAGCCACCGAATGCATCATCCGGCCCTTCATTGGAATGAGGATGCTCCGCATCCGCTCCCACAAGCTGGCCTGCTGCAGTGCGTAAATACCACGAGTCGAGAGAGCCAGATTGATGGACCGTCCCGCACTCATACGCACCCGCCGCATATCGGGACGCCGTTCATATATCTCAACTGCGAGCCCCCTCTGCATTAGAAGAATAGCCAGCAGGGGACCGTTCAGTCCGGCGCCAATCAGTGTGATTTTTTCAGATGTGGCCGTCATCTTAAAGCTTCGACGAACAGATTTCTCGATGAACAAAGCTGAAGAGGCAAGCGCTTCACTCCGTCAGCAGAGTCCTCGCCTCCCACAATTCAGGAAAGAACTTCTTGTCGAGAGTGAGCTTCAGGTAGGATGCCCCCGCGCTTCCACCGGTGCCCATGCGGATGCCGATGATGCGCTCGACCAGTTGAATATGGCGCAATCGCCAGCTCACCACCAGTTCGTCAAACTCGGTCAGCCGCTCGCACACATCGATCCAGTCGCGATGATGATGTTCATCCCTGTAGAGGGCATGGACTGCGCGGGCGCGGCCTTCGAATCGCTCCTTTTCAGTCGCCCCTTCGCTCACTGGCGTGAGTTTGCCCATCGCCTGTAGGGCTCCGAAGAATACGTCCCGCAGCGACGGCTCTTCCAACCGCCGCTTTAGCGCTGCATAGGCTTCCGGCGTGGGTCTGTGATAACGCAGCATCTTCTCATCCTTCAAGCCGCACAGAAATTCAATCTCTCGAAACTGCTCGGATTGAAATCCGCTAGCCGGTTCCAGCAGGCCGCGAAACGCGAGAAAATGCGTCGGCAGCATCGTCTCCAGGATCGTGAACTGCTCGACCAACACCCGGGTGATCTCCGTGCAGCGGCGCAGTAACCGGGCCGCCTCATAGACTTCATCTCGCGACTGCGGAATCGCGCCAGCGTTTCGCAAATTCGTGACCACGGCATCGAGGTCATGCAGCAATTCCTTGAACCACAGCTCGTAAGTCTGATGCACCAGAATGAAGAGCATCTCATCGTGGTGCGGTGGCGAGGATTGCGGTTGCTGCAATGTAAGTAGTTCCGGAACCTTCAAGTACGAACTGTAGGTGAGCCGTCCCGGCTCAGGCGCAAGCGGGGGTGACCCGGCTGCCGCGCCGGACTTCTTATCCCCCGGCTCGTGCGGCTCAGCCTCAAGTCCCAGGAACCGGATTGCATTCCCGCCCAGAAGTTTAGTCTTGGTAGATTGCGGAAAATTACTGTGGCGGATGAGTGACCCCACCCGTTCCTCGCCCAACGGAAAAGGATAGTCCGACCCAAGCATCACTTGATCCGCTCCCACGGTTCCTACCAGGAATTGCAGCGCACGTTGGTCGAACACCGCGGAGTCTGCATATAGACGGGTGAGGTAGTGGCTGGGAGGATGTTGGCAGTCACCACGCGCGACTGGATGATGATGCCAGGCGTTTTCCAGCCGCCCGAGCAAGTATGGAAAACTTCCGGAGCCGTGAGCGAAGCAGATGCGCAGCGCACTCGGCAGCCGGTCAAACGCTCCGCTCAAAATCAGCGCCACCACGGAGAGTTGCGTCTCGGCAGGCATGCCCACTGTCCATGGCATCATGTATTTCGGCATGCGCTCCTGTCCAAACATCTCCCAAGGGTGAACCAGCACGGCCGCGCTCTCATCGGCGCAGTGCTGCAGAAAAGTCACAATCCCCGCATCGTCGAGGTTCTTGCTTCCAACGTGGTTGCCGATTTGTACGCCGAGGTGTCCGGATTGCATGCAACGGCTGAGTTCTTTGCAAGCCGCGTCAATATTTTGCAGCGGGACCTGGCAAAACGATTTCAACCTCCCCTTTCCCCGGCTGCAAAGCTCAAGGGCCGCGTCATTGAACAACTGCGCGCAATCCCGCGCATGTTCCACCGGCCGATCATATGCAAACAGAACCGGCGTCGCTGAAATGACCTGCTGGTCGATGCCATCGCGATCCATCTCCTCGAGCCGAACCTCCGGATCCCAACAAGCCGAATAGATATGGCGAAAAAATCGGTCCCCCACCATAATGTCCGCTTTCCCAGGCTCGGTGTGTTTGATCCAGGGCCAGTTCGGCGTGCCGTAGCGGGCTGCCAGGTCGGGCCATGCATTGGGGAAAAAGTGGTTGTGGATGTCGATGACTTGCATGCTTCATTTGCCCGGATGAATCGTGCCGCAGTGCTTACACTTGCGCCGACCCTCGTTCGAATAGAACTGCTCAAACAGCGGCGGCAGGTCCTTGACTATGCTTTTCAGCCTCACTTCAGCGCGATAGACCAACTGGTGGCAGTTCGGGCAGTACCATTCGAAGGCATCCAGAGAGCCCTCGGGGCGCGGCACCTCAACGACCACTCCGATGGTTTCCGCCGGGCGCTGCGGCGAGTGGCGCAGGTGCTTGGGCAGAAGAAAGATTTCGCCTTCTTTGATCGCTATGTCCAGCGGCGGCTTTCCGGGCGTCTCCATGATGCGCAGAACAATGGTGCCCTTCAACTGATAGAAGAATTCCTCTGTCGGATCGTCGTGATAATCGCGCCGCTGGTTCGGCCCACCCACGACCGTCACCATCATCTCGCCGTCTTCCCAAACCTGCGCGTTTCCCACGGGCGGCTTGAGCTTCTCTTTATTTTCTTCGATCCAGGCCTGAAAATTGAAAGCCTTCAGATTCTTGATGGACGCCATCGCGCCTCCTATTTCAGCGGTTTGTAAGCCGTGGCCCTGATTTCAATCAGCAAATGGGGATGCGGCAACTGATGCACTGCCACCGTGGTTCTCGCCGGACCTTCGTACCCGAAGAATTCGCCATAAACTGTCGTTGTAGCCGGCGAAGTCATTCATGTTTACCAAATAAGTGGAAATCTCTACCACATCTTGTAGCCGAGCGCCTGCACTCTGCAGGATGTCGCGGATATTCTCGATCACGGCGCGTGTTTGCACACGAATGTCGAGCCGCGTGGTGCCAAGTGGATCGACGTCGGCGCCGGCAATCGTGTTGTCCGCGCGACGCGCACTGGTTCCAGACACAAACAGAAAGTCACCCGCCCGCTTGACGTGCGGATACTTTCCGCGCGGCTCCGCTTTCCCCTCGACAACCTTGCTCTGTGTCCCGCTCATCTTCTCCGATTCACAGTCGAATGCAGATGTTGTTCAGTTCGGAATAGAAATTCAACGAGTGCATTCCGCCTTCCCGGCCGATGCCGGAGAGCCCCGCTCCACCAAACGGCGTTCGCAGATCACGCAAGAACCAGCAATTTACCCACGTGATGCCCACCTTCATCTGCTGCGCGACACGATGACCGCGCTTCAAGTTGCTAGTCCAGATCGACGCCGCGAGTCCATACTTCGTGTCGTTGGCCATGGCGACGGCTTCCTCGTCCGAATCAAATGGCGCGATGTGACACACCGGCCCAAAGATTTCTTCCTTCACGCACCGCGCCGATTCTGAAAGTCCAGTATAGATGGTTGCTTGCACGTAAAAGCCATTGTCGCGATCGTCCTCAAACTTCGGAACTCCCCCACCAGTCACGATCGTAGCCCCTTCCTCTTGGGCTAGCCGGTAATAGGAAAGCACCTTCTCTCGATGTTGCTTCGAAATCAGCGGACCGAGATCAGTCTTTTCGTCATTGGGCCAGCCCGGATGCAGGCTCTCCGCCTTCTGTTTCAGCGCTTCCACAAAGGCACTGAAAATCTTTCGTTCCACATAAACGCGCTCGGCGCACAGGCATACTTGTCCTGTATTAAGAAACACCGCGTCGGCGAGTCCGCTCACCGCTTTTTCGAAGTTGCAGTCTGCGAATACGATCGCCGCATTTTTGCCGCCTAGTTCGAACGACACCGGCTTCACCGTTGGCGCTACCGCCTTCATGATGGCCGCGCCAGTTCTTGATTCGCCGGTAAATGTCACGGCGTCGACGTCGGCGTGCTGCGTCAGAAACTCTCCCGCCGATCCTGGCCCGAAGCCATGTACCACGTTATAGACACCGTTCGGAATCCCAGCGTCCTGCATCGCCTCGGCCAGTAGCGTTGCGGTTGCCGGAGTCTCCTCCGAGGGCTTGACGACAACGGTGTTTCCGCAGGCCAACGCCGGCGCAACTTTCCAGGTAAGCAAAAGCAACGGCAGGTTCCACGGCGTGATCACACCGACGACGCCCAGCGGCTTGCGCACCGCGTAATTCAGAGCATTCGTTCCGTCAGGAGTTTCCGTCTGAAAAGATTCCAGCCCGGCCATTTTGACCAGATCGGCGAACACGCGAAAATTTGCCGCCGCGCGAGGGATATCGAGTCGTGACGCCAGGCGGACCGGCTTGCCCGTGTCAGCCACTTCCGCCTGAACAAAGCAATCGAAACGTTTCTCAATCGCATCCGCGACTTTGTGCAGCCGCGCCGCACGCTCGCGAACTCCGAGCCGCCTCCAATCTCCGCACAGCGCCCGCCGCGCCGCATGTACCGCCTCATCTACCTGTGGGTGATCAGCTTCGGCGACCTGCGCAATCACCGTTCCGTCTGCGGGATTCACGTCCGCAAACTCGCTCTTCCCAGGCGTGAAGCGGCCATCAATGTAATTCTGAATTGATTTCACGAGATCTTTGCCGAGCCCCGGCAATCGTAGCAGGGCTGCCTGAGGCGAGGCAATCTCCGCGCCAGTTGGTCAGTTTTGTCGTTCTTCCAGATAGCGCTGCAACACCATGTGCCAGGAAGGCATTTCAATTCCGAGAGCCCGCAGACGAGCCGGCGACAAAACAGAATATGCCGGTCGAAGCGCGGGCCGTGCCATCTGCTGGCTGCTTACGGGCCGCACAGTGGTGGCAAGCCCCGCGCTCCGAACAATCTCTTGCGCAAACTCAAACCACGTGCAATCGCCGGCATTGGTCACGTGCACAATTCCGGTTGTGTTCTTCCGGCATAATTCCACGATCGCGCGTGCGAGGTCTGGCGCGTAAGTGGGACAGCCGCGTTGGTCGTTCACCACATCGACCGCTGGACGGCTCGCAGCCAGCTTCAAGATAGTGTCCGGGAAGCATTTTCCGCCGGTTCCGAACAGCCATGATGTCCTGGCGATGCAGCAATCCGGCATCACCTCCTGCAACTCGATCTCGGCCTCGGCCTTGGTCTTTCCGTAAACGCTCTGCGGATGCCGCGCATCTCCCGTCTCATAGGGCGTTGTCTTCTTTCCATCGAATACATAATCGGAACTCATGAACACCAGCCGCGCTCCGACTTCCTTGGCCGCTTTAGCAACGTTCACTGCTCCATCACGGTTCACAGCAAAAGCCAGCTCCGGATGACCTTCGCACCCGTCCACATCGGTGTACGCTGCGGCCAACACGACCCACTCCGGACGCGATTCCTGCAGCGCCTGCCGGACGCGCTTCGCATCGCGGATGTCCGCATCGCGCGAACTGAGCCCGGTCACGGCATCTTCGCTCCACTCGCGCATGAGCGCCTCGCCCAGCAGGCCGGAGGCGCCAAATATTGTGGCTCGCATTGGGATTTAGCCGTAACTCTCGGCGTCGCGAAAGGCTACGCCCCGCTGGTCTTTTGCGGATATGATCGGTTCGCCATCCAGTTCCCAGTTGATCTTCAAGTGGGAATCGTTCCAGGCGAGAGTGCGTTCGTGTTCCGGTGCGTAGAAATCAGTAGCCTTGTAAAGCACGTGAGCCCTTTCCGAGATCACTCGAAAGCCGTGCGCAAAGCCGGCAGGGATCCACAACATGCGCTTGTTCTCGCCCGACAGTCGCACCGCTTCCCAGCAGCCAAAGCTCGCGGAACTCCGACGCATGTCTACGGCGACATCCAGAATCTCTCCTTCCGCAACTCGCACAAGTTTTCCCTGCGGATGTTCTACTTGATAATGCAGTCCCCGCAAAACATCGCGGGAAGAGCAGGAATGGTTATCCTGCACAAACGTCTCATTAATCCCCGCAGCCGCCATGCCCCGATGGTTGTAGCTCTCAAAGAAAAAGCCTCGCTCGTCGCTGAATACTCGCGGTTCGAGAATGAACACTCCGGGCAGCGACGTTGAAATTTTATTAAGCGCATCCATCGTAGGGTGACCTTCCTGAACTGCATGCATCAGAATACTTTCTCTCGCAGAAGTTGCAGCAGATATGCTCCGTACGTATTGTTTTTCATCGAGCTGGCAATTTTCTCCACCTGCTCTGCCGTGATGTAACCGGAGCGCAACGCAATCTCTTCGGGGCATGCCACCATCAGACCTTGCCTCTTCTCGATCGCTTGGATGTAGAGTGATGCATCCATTAAGGACTCGTGCGTGCCCGTGTCCAGCCAGGCCATGCCTCGTCCCATGACCACAACCTCCAACTGGCCGCGCTCCAGGTATGCTTTATTCACGTCGGTGATCTCCAATTCCCCCCGCGAACTGGGTTTCAGCGACTTCGCGATGTTGAGCACCTGGTCGTCATAAAAATAAAGTCCGGTCACCGCGTATCGCGACTTCGGTTGCCTGGGCTTCTCTTCGATGCTGAGGGCACGCCCGGCTGCGTCGAATTCCACAACTCCATACCGTTCGGGATCGTGCACGCGATACGCAAATACGCGTGCGCCTCGAGTCTTAGTCGCTGCGTCCCGCAAATCTTTGGCCAGGTCGTGCCCATAGAAAATATTGTCGCCCAGCACCAGGGCGCAAGGGCTGGCCCCAAGAAAGGCCTCACCCACTAAGAACGCTTGTGCGATCCCCTCCGGCCTGGGCTGCACTTCGTATTGCAACTGGATGCCAAACTGGGCTCCGTCCCCCAGCAGTGCCTGAAACTTGCTCACGTCCTCCGGAGTGGTAATAAGAAGGATGTCGCGAATCCCCGCCAGCATAAGCGTACACAGCGGGTAATAGATCATGGGCTTGTTGTAAACCGGCAGCAGGCTCTTCCCCATGGCGTGCGTCACGGGATACAAGCGGGTTCCCGACCCTCCGGCCAGAATGATTCCCTTATAACCAGTGCTGTTCGATGCTTGCATCATAGAATGATTCTTCTGCTGGAACGCAGCCCACAAGTCAACAACTGCAATTCAGCAGCTTTGAGTCAAGAAGAGTAGTGGGTTTCGATCCACTGCCGGTAGCCGCCACTAGTCACATCGCGCACCCACTCTTCATTTTCCAGGTACCACCGTACTGTCTTGCGAATTCCACTCTCAAAGGTTTCGAGCGGACGCCAGCCGAGTTCCCGCTCGATCTTACCTGCGTCCATGGCATAGCGCCGGTCGTGTCCGGGGCGGTCGTTCACAAATGTAATCAAAGTGCGGCGTGGCGGCCCGCGGCGTCCTGCCATCTGATCCACAATGTCGCAGATTGTTTCCACGGTGTCGATGTTCCGCTTCTCATTCCAGCCACCAATGTTGTACGTCTGCCCAACGCGTCCTCGGCTTAGCACTTGCGCGATCGCTTCGCAGTGATCCTCTACATAGAGCCAGTCGCGAACATTCTGTCCGTCACCATATACGGGCAGAGGTTTACCATCGCGCGCGTTCAGGATCATCAGCGGTATCAATTTTTCCGGAAACTGAAATCGCCCATAGTTATTCGAGCAGTTCGTGGTCAGCACTGGTAAACCGTAAGTGTGGTGATAGGCGCGCACAAAATGGTCGGAAGCTGCCTTCGATGCGGCGTACGGACTATTGGGGGCATACGGAGTGGTTTCAGAAAAAGCCGGATCATCGGGCCCCAACGAACCATACACTTCGTCAGTGGAAACATGCAGAAAGCGGAAGGCGATTCTCTCCTGCTCGGCCAGACCTCCCCAATATGCCCGTATTTCTTCCAGAAGTGCGAAGGTTCCATCCACATTCGTGCGGATAAAATCATCCGGTCCCCGAATGGAGCGATCCACGTGGCTCTCGGCGGCAAAGTGCACGATGGCCCGAGGCTTGCGACGTTCCAGCAGGCCGCTTATTAGGCCGCGGTCTGCAATGTCTCCATGCACAAACTCGTACCGGCGCTCGCCTGCGATGGTTTCCAGATTGCGCAGGTTTCCCGCGTACGTAAGTTTGTCGAGATTCACGATGGCAGCCGAAGCCCGCTCCATCCGTTGGAGGATAAAGTTGGATCCGATAAAACCTGCACCACCGGTGACGAGGATCGTATTTTCCATTTCGTGGAACTTGCTCTGGATACCAGCCCGTGACCACTTGCCACGGTGCCATCTGCAAACGAACCGTCAATTGTAAACAAAAAGGACGGGATTTCTCCCGTCCTCCTGTTGGTGCATGCGGTTTTTGTGCGAGCTAACTTGTTTGCGCCCGACTGCGGTGGTTGTCTTATCCCACCTTCCGCTTCGCCGCCGGCAACAGCGCTGCCGCGCGCTCATTCGGCCTTCGGGCCGCAGTCTCCGCCAGTTCCCAGCCCATTATTTCGAAATACACCCGCTCGATCTCCGCGGCAATCTGCGGCCACTGATAATGTTCGCGGATGCGCCGCTTTGCAGCCTGCCCCGCGGCCTCCCGCACGGCTGGATTCGCTATCAGGAACCGTAGCCGGTCCGCCAAGTCTGCCACGTCACCGCGGCGGAACGTAAAGCCTGCGTCGTTGACCGCTTCCCGATTTTCGCTGACGTCGCTAGTGAGTACGCAGAGCCCGGCGCCCATCGCATCCAGCAGCGCCAGGGACAAACCTTCCAGATCCGACGGCAAGACGAACACCATGGCATTGGTCAGCAACTCATCGAGAGCGTCACCCGAGACCCAGTCCAGCAATTTGATCCGATCACTCGCGTGGGTTTGCAGACGGCGCGAGTAATCATCGCAATAGCTCGAAGCTCCCGCCATTACGAGTTTTATGTCAGTCTCCAACTTCTCATATGCCTCGACCAGCAGATGGCAGCCCTTCTCCGGAGAGAATCTCCCGAGAAAAAGAATGTATCGTCCTGGCTCGAGACCCCAATCGAGGATCTTGTCCGGCAAATGCCGCTCGCGCAGCATGCCGCCATTCGGCACGTAGGACGTCTCTTTTCCATGGGCCTCTTTGTAATGCCGCCGCAACACCTGGGAAACCACCATCGTGTGCGTAGGCAAACTCACCGCCGCCCGCTCCCCAAGACGCAGGACGACCGAGGCGATACGCCCCCATTTCTTGCGTTGCCAGTCCAGGCCCTGCACCGTAACCACGGTTTTCTTTCCTGCCAGACGAGGGACAAAGGAGAAAAGCGCCGGCCCCAGCGCGTGATAGTGCACGACGTCACAAGGCTGCAGCAGAACATGCAGCGTGCTCAGAAACGTATGCACCAACGTTTCCAGGTGCTTCGACCGGATCGTCGGCAACCGCACCACTTGTATGCTGTTGTGTTGTTTCGCGGGCGGAGTGAAGTAGGTCCGGCAATACGCCTTCACCTCGTGTCCCATCCCCGTCAATCGCTTCCCGATCTCTTCGTAGTAGGTCTCAATGCCGCTGTACTTCGACACCACACCCCGCCCACCAATGAATGCAACCCGCAGCACTCGCTTCTGGAACGGGGCGGGCGAAGTATTAACACGGACCGGTAAAGCAGTGGCCAAGGTAAGGCGCTGCAGTGGAACGAAGTCTCCTCTATCCACTCGTGGTGTATCAACTTGTGAGGCCCTCACCCTGAGGACTGCCCTTCGAGTTGTTCCGTTCCTGGACGCGCCTGGTGGTTGTCTTTTCCCGCCAGCCAGGCGTTCATACAAACCCATCAATGCTTCGTAATGCGCTTCAGGCGCATACTCTTTCCGCGCTCGTTCCCAGCCCGACCGCCCCATTTTTTCCGCCAGTTCAGGTTGCGAACTAAGAAAACGGATCACCGAAGCCAGTTGATCCACATCACCCGTCCGGTACAAAAGCCCCGTTTTACCCTCGTGTACCAATTCCCGCCGTGACCCCAGATCCGTTGCTACTACGGCTCGCCCTTCTGCATACGATTCGAGAATCGTCTTGCCCAGAGTTTCGTATGCGTGCGAAGGCAGCACAGTGAAACGAGAGCGGGCAATCGCGCGCCCCAGCTCCGCTCCCGGCATGTGGCCGGCGAACTCCACGTTGGTTAATCCCAGCCCTGTAGCCAACTGCTCCAACCTGAAGCGCTCCGGTCCGTCCCCCGCAATGACCAGGCGAAGACTGGGCAAGCGCTGCATCGCTAACAGCAAGTCGCCTACGCCTTTTTCCGGCGACAACCGGCCGAAGTAAAGCAACGGAGCATCCCGCGCGCTCCGCTCCATAATCGGCTTGACTCGCTGGAAATGAGGCAAAACCTCGAATTTGACTGCGTCCCAGCCATGTTCGACAAACTTGTCGCGCACGAATTGGCTGGGCGCAAGAAAGCAGTCCACGCATTTACGATACGTGCCCAGCCACTTGTGGAGGTAAGCTTCCGCGACCAGCGTCGTCCGGGCACCCCATCCCGGGTAGCACTTCTCCTGCAGTGCGTGCCAGAACTGACCACCCTTGCAGGCCTCGCAGCCTTCCCCGCGCAAAACCAGGTTGTAACTCGCGCACAGCACTTTGAAATCGTTGAGGTGATAGACGACCGGAATGTTCTGCGCCTTCAACTCCCACAAAATCGATGGCGTCAGATGGTGATAGATGTTCCGCACGTGGGCCACATCGGGCCGGAATTCTGCAATCATGACTCGAATCCGCCGCCGTGCTTCGCGTGAATAAATCGCGCGCCCCGCCAACCGTGCCTTCTGGAACCAGCCGGTCTGCTCCTTGAAATCAATGTTTGGCATGAAATGGCGATCGTACGGAGTGGGCTTCCCTCGAGAATCGGCCATGGAAAACAGCGCCACTTCGTGCCCCATGGATTGCATGAGGTCCATGGCTTCGAACAGGTAGGCTTCGGTTCCGCTGAATGCGTAGTTATACTTGTTGCAATAGAGAATCCTCATGGGGAGGGCTCCAATCCTTGGTTGCGAAACTCCGGGTTGCGAAACTCCGGAGCGCGAATTCCTGGGCGATCAGTTGCAGGAACCGGTCGCCAAAACGAGTCAGGTTTTTCCTGCGGCTAAAGTTGCGTAGGACTTGTAACCGGGCGGCGTGCCGGATCCAGTCCATCTGGCTTACTGCTTTGCCATCTTCCCCCCGCATCAGTTTTCGGAAGAATAGAATCCGCGCCACAAAATCCTCCAGCACCCCTGGCGCATAGAGGAACCCCGTTCTCCCGTCAACAACAAGCTCAGGGATCCCAGTGATCGCGGGCGCGAGCACGATTTTGCCCCGCACCATCGCTTCCATGAGGACGAGAGGAATGCCTTCACTGCGGCTGGTAAGCACAACCAAATCGGCGCGCCGATAGTATGAATCTATCTGCGGCCGAGGCACGTGACCAAGCAGTATGAGCCGGTTCTGAAGCTCGTTTTCACGGATAAGCAATTCCAGATGTCGTCGCTCCGGCCCTTCACCCGCAATCGCACACTCAAACTCGAGCCCGCAATCGCGCAGCCGAGCACAGGCGCGAATCAGAAAAACGTGGTCCTTCACTGCGTGCAGCCGTCCTACTGCCAACAGAGTGAAAGTGCGCCGGGTACGATGAGCATTCCGGGGCAATTCCGCCTGTTCCGGCGCATCGACCCCCAGCCGCGAGACCACGATCCTGCAGGGGTTGATTGCCGGAAAATGCTTCAGAATATAGCGCCGGTTGTACTCGGAGATTGTCAGGCAAAAGCGGCAATTCTTTAGCTTGGTGTCGAGGTACGCGCCGTCGAGAAGCAAATCCGACCCGTGCAGCGTCAGACTGAGACTCACCCCCAACAAGCGGGCCGCCACCATCGCGACCCACGATCCGAAATAGCCATGATGCACATGGATGTGCTCTACCCCACGTCCCTGCAGCAGCACGGCGTAATATGCGCCCAGGCCGGTGTGCAACAGGGCCTTCAGCCGGCGATTGGGAGATTCCCCTCCTCGCCAAAGTATCCGCGCCATCAGCCCGGCAATCCTCTCCCAACGCCACGCGGCGAACCCAAACGCTCGCAGTAGGGTCAGGAATCGAAGCGGTTGCAGGCAGAGAATTTCCGGCTCAGAATCAGCACCGTTCGATTCGGGTGGGGCCGTGTCCGGTTTGCGCACACTGCCGGGAATGACTTCGACTCCGCGCCGCCGCAGTTCCTGGATCTCCTCTCCCACATAGGGCTCCACGGCTGCAGGAAATTGATTGGCGAGATAGGCGACCGTCAACACGGAATCGGATCGGAAAGCTATGGAGGTCGAGAGGATAAGACTTATGCAACGGAACCGTGAAATGCCTGGAAAGACGGAGTCACATTTTTCAGTTCGTTCGCAGTGCGCTGGCGCTGCGCCGCCAGCATTCCCGCCATGGTGAACAGGAGCCCGTTCACAAACTGATAGTTCATCACGACGACGGCCGCATTTGCCCAATAGATGACGAGCAACACCGGCCACAGGTCATGAAACTGCTGATTCAACAGGCCATCGCGTTCGGCCCTTGGAACCCGGCCGCGCCCCAAGCGCAAGATCTCCCACATTAACCACACATAAAGCGCTAAGCCAAAGATGCCATGTTCCACCAGTATTTCCAAATAAGTATTGTGGGGAAACAGCTCCTTTTCTTTGTAGCCGCTGACATGCCGCGCCAACTCCGCAGGCATCCGGTTCACACCCCAACCTGTGAATGGTTTTTCCACGAACATCTGCCACCCGCCCGCATAGACGGCCTGGCGGAAATCGAGCGGGCCAGATTCCCGCAGCCGGTCCATGAGCGCACGGCGCTGGTCGTCAAAGCTCAAGGCGACGAGTAAGCCCAACGCTCCAACCATAGCCCCCGCGACGCAGATACGCCGGAGCGTCCGGGCGCGCGAACGAAGAATCAGAATCCCGACGCTGACGGCGAACGAGACCCAAACCGCCCGCGTCATCGTCGCCAGAATTGCCACCGGGACCGAAGCCAGCAGCACTGCCGCTTTGAGCCCTCGCACTCTGCCGCGCAGTACTGCGTGCAGGGCCAGCATGCCAAGCAAGTTCAATGAAACCCCGTTGGCCACCGCCTGCAGCAACGGACCTCGCGCCCGGTCGGCGTGGTAGCCCAGGCTTTCATCCAGAATGAAGCGCGGAAAGATCAATGACTTCGCCCCCACCAGGAAAGCGATCGAAGTGAAGCACAGATACGCCAGCACCAAGAGAACAAAACCTTCGAACTGCCGCAACCGGCGCTCCTCTCGGAACACCAACCCCGACATGTGAAACAGTGCGAACGGCACGAGGAATTTCGCCGCGAGCAAGGACCAGGTCTGATTGTCGAACGGTTGCTGCACAACGCTCGCGACCGCCAACAGTGTCAGACCAAGCATTGGCCACGTCGCCCGCTCCATCACCAGCCACCGCTGCCGCGTCACGACCGCTCGTCCAATCACCCCGAGGACCAGGAATACGAATGCGACGCGATCGATTTCGTAGAAAGGCACATCAGGAGGACGCAACAGCATGGCCGCCAGCGCCCCGAGAAACAGCGTGGCCGGCGCAATCATCAGCGCCTGAAGAGGACGCAGTCCCATTCGAAGCCCCAGCCCGCCTGCCTCACCTACCCACGAGGCCGGCGACGCTACCCTCACAGACGCCGATGACGTCACTCCCCACCTCCTCGCAGCACCACCACTGCCGTCTTAAGCAGAATCCTCAAGTCCATCTTCAGGCTCCAGCGGTGGATGTATTCGATATCCAGGTTCATTCCGGCTTGGAAAGATGGGTCCCGTCGCGCCGTGACCTGCCAAAGCCCCGTCATTCCCGGCAGAACATCCAGCCGAGGCAAGTGTTCAATCGAATAGGCGGAAAAGTCATCCAGAGGATGCGGCCGTGGCCCCACCAGGCTCATCTCGCCTCTCAGCACGTTCCAAAGCTGCGGGAGTTCGTCCAGACTGTAGCGGCGCAGGAGTCCTCCTACCCGAGTGATGCGCGGATCGTCGGTAATTTTGAAGAACGGACCCTGCCTCTGATTTCGCTCCCGCAAGCCATCCTTCAAAGCGTCCGCATCTCGAATCATGGTGCGGAACTTGTAACAGCGAAACGGTCTGCCTTTTCGTCCCGCCCGCAGCGCCGCATAGAGCACTGGCCCCGGCGAATCCAGTCTGACTAGAGTTGCGAGCAGAACAAGCGCGGGTGCCATGAGGATAAGCCCCGTCACCGCACCTACCACATCCAGCGCGCGTTTCAGCAACAGTCCTGCGACCGGCAATCGCTCTTCATGCAGGCAAATGAGAGGAATGCCCCCAATTCGTTCTGTTCCCCCCGTCGGCTCACAACCGAACAAATCGGGCGCCATCTTCACGTCCAGCCGCAGTTGCCGAGCCGCGCGCACCACCCGCAGAGTTTTCTCCCGGTCATGCGGCCCCGTCAGAATCAACTCGTCCACGAATCCGGTACGGGCCAGTTCTGCCAGTGCGCTGATTCGTCCGATTACGCCGTTCCCTAGCGGCTTCCAGTCGTCCACAAAACCACAAACCGATCGGCCCAGTTCGGGATGCTCTTCCAAATGGCTCGCCAATCGATGGCCAAGTCTACCTGCTCCCACGATGAGAACATTCCGCATGCCGTTCAAGTCGCGCGTCACACGTTGATTGCCTTGCCGTTCTGCCCATCGCGATGCCAGCGAGGCGCCCGAATGCAAAATGCCGGCGATCGTCGCGAGCACTGATCGCACCCAATTCCTGCCGCTTCCCCGCGGGAACCCGCCCGAAAAAACGCTCGCGTCAACTTTCAGACCACAATCAGGGATCAGCTCCGCAGCGCCCGATGACGTATTTGCGGCGGGCTCCATGGTTTCCCTCTGCAGCTTTTTCCGGCCGCAGGCCGAGGCTGCACCTGGGATTAACCGTGCAGCCCACTCGGTTCCCTGAGGTCTCGCTGGTCCTGTATGGAAGAAAGAAGAAGACACTTAGACCAATTCCAACTCGTACCCCTGGATCTCAATCGCCAGCGAGCGCTGGATCGATTCGATTGAAATCACCAGTTTTCCCTTCTCGTGTTGCACCAGCATTCCTTCCAATCCGTGCAGGCAGCCGCCTCGGATCCGCACGCGCTGCCCAGCGTGGACGAAAGCGTGAAGGGAAAACAGTCCCTTCTCTTGCAGCAGCAACTGCAGATCTTCAATCTGCTTTGACGGCACCGCTGCGACCACGCCTCCGAAGCTCACGAAGCCGATCAGCCCTGCGGTCTGCAGCACGGTCTGCCGCGCATCGTGGGACTGATCGATGTGCACGAATGCATATCCCGGAAAAAGTGGGGTCGTCACCACCTTCTGCCGGTCGCTCCAGGTGCGGTGTTCGGTCAGCAATGGCAGGTAGACTTCGCAGCTTTTGTGGTTAAGCTGTGCCACAACCTTTTTCTCGAACCGGTATCGGGTCTGCACGGCAAACCACTGCGGCGGTGCGGCCACCAGAACCGGCTGCGGCGGCGTTCCTATCAAGCGGACAACGACCGCCGCCGGGACCCCATAGCTACCGCCCATTGAGTCCCATCGCCATTCTTGTTTTCGTTTGCACAGCGCTTTTCAGCTCTTGCCGATTACTTGCGGCAAGCAATATTTACTGGTTGAAACGTTCCAATAGCCGAGCGCATATTGCTCGACGCTCTGAAGTCGATTAGCTTCAAACTGCCTACAACCGTCTATAAATCCAGCCCGGGACAGGAAACTTTCTCTCACTCAGCACAGTTCCCAAAATCCGAGCTTGCACGGAGTCCAGCGTCTCCATGATCTTACGAGCGGTCGCTCTTCGCGTGCTGTGAGCTCCAAGCACCAGAATGATTCCGTCCGCCAGTTGCCCCAACACCGCGGACTCGCTCGATGTCCCCGCTACAGGCCCGTGAATTATGGAATATTCGAACTCATTTCGCAGCTCCGCGAGGCACGTAAGCCAATACGCTCCCGACTCTGATTTCTCCCCGCATACGTCCATCGCAAATGCCGGTACGCGCCACAGATTGATCGCTGCCTGGGTTGAGCGGGATTTGATTGCAAAGCTCTCTCCGTAGTGAGAATGAAACCGAGCCATCTGTTCGAGCAGCGGTTCGCGGCTTACAATGGCGATATCAGCGGAAGTCTCCAGCGCCAATGCCCGCCCCACCTGATCGCAAATATAGGCAACATCCGTGTTCGGATCCGCTGCGCTGAAGACGACCTGTTTCACCGGTTGCCCTCCGCTCGCAAAGAATACCCGCCGTACCAAGCCCCGAATTTGTTCACGCGCGAAGTCCTTCGGATTCCAATCGTTCGTGCCGCGAGCGACGCTCAACCGTGGCAACTCAGCTTCCTGCGCCGGGCACTCGACCAGTTCCGGTCTTCGCAGCACGTCCGCGTTCGCACTCATCTCGTCTCCTTCACGGGGACAACCGCCCGCCCATTCCTTCCGGTAGCGAAGCCAGGACTGGAATTTTCAAGCACGCCCATGCATCTTCCGGTGTGCGCAGCGCAGGATCCAGATAATCTGCCGCGAACGCCGCTGCCGTGCCCGAAGTTAGAGCGGCCGCGAAACCCACCAGCACAACCGCTCCGGCAGGCCATACCGGCAGCGCCGGCACAACCGGTTCCTCGGCGATGGCCACGTTGACGATGCCGCCTTCGTCCAGTGCATCGCCCATCCGCGCCTCTTCCCGTTTCTTCACATAGAGCAGGTAATTCTCCTGCGCTGCCTTCTCGCTGCTGGTCAGATCATCCTGGACGATCGCGTCCTCGCCCAGTTGGCGCGCCAGAATCCGATAAACCGCCAGGCGGGCGCGGGTCGTTGCCCCTCGTGCCTCCAATCCCTTCATCTCAACCTCAGCCTTCTGCATCTCCGCCTTCGCCCATTCATAGTTCGCATTCTGGTCCGTGGTTTCGTCGCGCACCGGTGTTAACCTCTCGGCCGCGATTGCAGCCTTGGCTTGAAGAATCTGCTGCTCGACTTCCTGCACCAGACGGTGCTTCGGTTCAAACTTGGTCAGCAACTGAGTCTTCTTTAACTCGAGATCCAGCAGACTCGCCTTCAGTGCCCGCAAGAGTTCCGGATTGTCCGCCGTGCGAATCAGGGTAGTGCTGCGCTCTGGCAACTTTACCAACTGCTCGTAAAGTTGCTGGACTCGACGCTCAGTCTCCGACATCTCCACCTGATTTTCCTGGTAACTTGCCTCCAGTTCGCCCAATCGTTGCAGAGCCAGATCGCGTTGCTGCGCAGCCATCACCACGCCACGGCTCTTCGTGAAGTCCACCAGATTTTTCTGGGCTTCTTCCAATTGCCGTCGCGATTCGCCGGCCTGTCGATCGAAGAAATGCAGTTGCCCCCCCGGCCGGTGGACTTCCAGGTGCTTTGCCAGATAAACGCTGGCCAGCGACTTGAGCACATGCGCCGCCACTTGGGGATCCGGCGCGTCATAACTCACTGCGATCAAATTGGTTTTCTTGATGGGCTGCACGTCCAGCCGCCGGGCCAGTTTCTTCGCCGCCCGCTCCACGCGCGCCGCTTGCTCTTCGCGGGGCCGAAGCCATCGTAGCCAGTCGTGTGCTGCCAAATCGTTGGCCTCCACCACGCGGCGCAAAACGTCGTCGTCCTTCAACAGTTCCACCTCTGAATTCAGTTCTTCCTCAGTGACCTCCACCCGGGAAAAATCGGGGGGAGCGTTCGGCTGCGCGGTCACCGGAGGATCGGCGCGTCCTCGGCGTACCAGCACACGTACCTGGGCACGATAGGTGGCCCCGGCAAATGCGTAAGCCATCGCCAAAGCGAAGACCATCCCTGAGACGCCGACAAAAAGTTTCCCTTGCCGGAACAGGACCATCGCCAACTCCCGCATCGTCGGCGACATCGGTTCTTCTTCTTTGCGCGTTTGCTCTTGGTCTGACATGCGGATTGACTCCGTCTTTTGCTAAAACTGTGCGGAACTCACGTACATGCTTAAGGAAGGCCTGCTGAGAAACCGCTCGATCTTCGAGATGGAATTCTGGGGAACAAATACCAGATCGCCCGGGCGCAACTGGGAAGCCTCGCCCAGACTTCTTTCCTTCAACATCTTCTTCAGATTGAAAACCCGCGCCTCCACCAGGTCATCGTTCACACGCCGGAAAAGCAGCACTTGCGAATGTTTCGCCTCGTGCGTAAACCCGCCTGCGATCTGTACCGCCTCGAGGATGCTTGTATCGGAGCGCAACTCGTACTTGCCGGGCTTTCCCACTTCTCCGCCCGCCACAAAATAAGGATGCTCAAACTCCTTCAGCGCCACCGCTACCTGCGGATCGTGCAGATACCCGGTGTAGGCCCGCGTCACGGCCAAGCGGAACTCCTCCAGCGTGAGCCCTTGCGCGAGCACCGGCCCGGCATCCTTCAGGGCAACGTAGCCGTCCGGTTGTAGGGTGAGCGTCTGGTCGAACTCCGGGGACAACGTGAAACTCAACACCACCACATCGCTATGGTTGAGCCGGTAAAGCGGACGGCGCTCCTCTCCGAGCCGAGGGTTTCCCAGGCCGTCCGCTTTTCCGGGTTTTGCTGCCGCCATTCCTGTGTTCCCCGTCCCAGCCCCGGTTTGGCCGGTTGGAGAAGACTGTGGGCTTGCTCCCAGGTCTTGCTCTCGCTTTTCCTCCTGGGCGAATGCGGCCACGCAAAGCTGCAATAACAACACTCCCATCACCGCAACTCTTGTCCAGCCAACGAAGGACTTCATTGCGTGATGGGCTCTATTTTCCTGGATTCCGAAAGCCGCTCAGCTTCCGCGGCTCTCTTTTTGCAAGGTATCTCCATCCGGATTTCGTGGCAAGACATGGAAAGTGTTGTCCACCAACGTGGACATGCCTGATTTTCGATCCGAAGGAACCGCACGGCGCAGGTCATGGGTTTTCCTCACGCGGGACCGTTCCGGTGGGGCATCAAGACTCTCCTCTTATGTGCTACCCACGAAAGTAGACTTGCATGTTTGCTCCGTCACACTCCGCTCAGGAATTGAGACTGAAAAGGGCGTAGCGAAGCCGCCGCAAGTGACGCATTTCCTGGGAAATTCCCCAAGAACCTTTCAGGTCCCTGCCACCCTGCCCCGCAATTTCCACAGCATCGTTTTCTGTTTTCCCGATTTGAAAGCCGCCAGCGAATTATGTGACATGTGTCCTTGAGTACTGCTCCGCGCTCCCCTACGATCAGGACGTACCTAAATTCCTTTTCGTTCGGAGCCTTTTTTATGAGTTCTTCCGCCGTGGTTTCGTCCGGAATCGCCGTCCTCATTGCGGATTCCAACCGGATGCAGGCGCAGCTCCTCACCAGCGCCCTGCGCCGCCGCTCCGAGTTCCACATCTCCACTTGCCAGGTCGACATCGCCTCAATCCTTCAGGCGGTCACCTACACTCCTGCCAAAGTGGTGGTGCTCTCACTGAATCACTCCGTCAACATCGCCAGCCAGATGGCCGCCATGCGGCGCGTTCATCTTTCCTATCCGGCAGTCGCTAAGGTTCTTTTGGTGGAGTCCTACGACCGCGAACTTGTGGTGAGCGCTTTCCGCTCTGGCGCCCGCGGCATTTTCTGCATTTCGGATACGCATTTCCGCCTTCTGTGCCGGTGCATCCAGAGGGTCGCCGATGGTCAGATCTGGGCCAACACGGAACAGATGACTTTCCTGCTCGACCTGATCTCCGAAGTGCCTTCGCTGCGCGTACTTAACTCCCGCGGCCACCAGCTACTCACCCACCGCGAGGAGCAGGTCGTCGCCCTCGTCGCCGAGGGCCTCAGCAACCGCGGCACCGCCCGCGAACTCAATCTCAGCGAGCACACCGTTAAGAAATACCTGTTCCGTATCTTCGATAAGCTGGGCATCTCATCCCGAGTCGAGCTCGTGCTCTATGCCGTCAACCACGGTGACCCCCTGCCCGCTGAATGGCTCGCTGGCGTGAGCGACGCCGCTCCAGACTCCTGAGCGACTCGAATGTAGACGCAACACGCTCCAGTTTGAAAACCTTCCTCCGCGCCTGTATAAATCGGGGGACGGACCTCCGTGCCCGACAACCCCTCCAGCCCCGGCCCCAATCCTCAACCACGCGGCCCTACCGTTATTGCCGCCGGGCTGCTTCTCGCCGCCTTGGGGCTGGTCATCCTCTACACCAGCCGCGTAGCCTTCCTCAGTCCGGTTGCTTTAGTCGTGGTCGCCGCCATCGGCGTGGCCGCCCTGCTCTTGCAACTGCGCCTGCGTCCCGACCTTTCTTCCGTTCGAGCCTCTTCGGCTCGAGGCCCACTATGGCTCAACGCGCTTGGTGTCGTCTGCGCCGTCGGAGCCCTGTTCGCCGACGTCCTTCACCTCAACGAAGGATTTATGCTTGTCGCCGCGCTCGCCGCAGTCGTCTCCTTCGCGGTCGCCGGCATCATCATTCTGAACGCCCTGCGCAAGCATCGGTGAAGTCGACCCAGCGGCCTATTTTGCAAGTAGGATTCTTCAGTAAAGCAAGATTCGCAGTAAGTACGATTCGTATCAGGGCACGCATTCATGCGTGCCGTAAGTGCCACGTTATGAGGACGCCTTTAGGCGCTGCTTCGCCGGGATGGAATTTCACCGCGCTCCTACGGCTTGAACTCCACCGCCACCGTCGTCTCCACCACTACCGGCTGGCCTTCAACCCGGTAAGGCTCGAACCGCCACCAGCGCAGGGCATCCATCGCGGCCTCCGCCAGCACCTCCGGCCCATTCAATGCGTGCATGTCCAACACTGACCCGTCACGTCCCACCACCACATCCAGCACAATCACTCCTTGCAGATTCGCCGGCCGCGCCGCTTCTGGATAGTCGGGATCCACCCGGTGAGTCACCAGCTTCTCCATCACGTCGGCGGGAACATGGGCCTGAGGCCGGGCAGCCTCCTGGTTTGCCTCTTCGTCACTCTGCAGACCGGACTCCAGATCTTCCCAGCCGCGATTCCAGTGCCACCACAAAACGGCGAGTAAGATTGCGGCCGACAGCAGCAAGAAAATCCATCCCCGCCGATCTCGCTTGCGGGTAGGAAATTGGGGGCTCGGTCCTCCGCGATCAAAACCTTTCTCCGCGAAGGCTCCGATCCTCGAACTCACCGCCAGCTCCAGTCTCGCCTTCATTTCCGCCATCTCAATGTCCCCGGGAAAAATTAGGAAAACGATAATCCAACAGAAGGCTCTTGGTTTCAGCGTTTTCCTTCGTGTACCTTTGTGTCCTTAGTGGTTCATCTGTTTTTGCTTCCGGCAAACTGACCCACTACCAAGCCTTATTGGATTGTTACTTCTCCGTGCCCGCCCTACTTGCTGCGGGCCCGCAGCTCTACAATCTCGCCTCCATCTGCCACCAGCACCACATCCGCCATCCCGATGAAAAGGCCATGCTCCACAATTCCCGGCAGATCGCTAAGCTGCCGCGACAATCCATCCGCATCCGGAATCTGCCCGAACCGGCAATCAAGAATGTGGTTGTTCTCGTCGGTCAAATACGGCTTCCCGTCCGCTGCCCGGCGCAGCTCAACTTCCGCGCCTAACGCCCTAATCTTTTCGGCCACCACGGCCTCCGCGAACTTGATCACTTCCACCGGCAGCGGAAACCTTCCCAGCACGGGAACTCTCTTAGTCGCATCCACAACGATCACAAGCTGCTTCGTGACCGAAGCTACAATCTTTTCCCGCAGCAGCGCCCCGCCGCCGCCTTTAATCATCCGCAATTGCGGATCAACTTCGTCCGCGCCGTCCACCGTCACATCGATCTTTTGAAATTCATCGAGAGTGGTGAGCGGAATTCCCAAACTCGCCGCCTGCTTCCGCGAACGGTCCGAGGTGGGAATCCCCCGAATCCGCAGCCCATTCTTCACCTGCTCCCCCAGCAACTGAATAAAATGCGCCGCCGTCGACCCGCTCCCCAGTCCGACGATTTGACCATCCTTGACAAATCGCAAGCTAGCCCGCGCCGCCGCTTCTTTTTCCTGATCGTTCGCCATAAGATCTGTATCAGGGCATGCCTTCAGAGCCTGCCCTGAGCCCGGCCGAAGGGCATACCGCAAGAGCCACATCATCAATTCGCCTTCAGGCGCTGCGATTCGGAACCCGCCTCTCCGCGTAGCCTGCTTACCAATGCCGCGCCGCTTCACCCCAAGCCCTGCTCCACGTAAATCAAATACCCCGCCAGCGCCAGCCCGAAAAGCACCGTCAAAATCGCCACCATATCCACGACAAACCCCGCTGGCTCGAACTTTCCCTCATCCAGTTGTGCCCGGGTCCTTCGATAGCGCGCCAGTCCCGCCACCATCATCACCACGCCCGCTAGAATTGCGCTCATCCCCATCCACACGGAAAGCCCCGTAGTCTTCGACCCGTGGCCTTGAAACTCCGTCAACTGCCTCATTGCGATCGCAAACCGCCCAATCGCGAACCCAAACACTACCACGGCAACGCTAGTCCGTACCCACGCCAGAAACGTGCGCTCGTTGGCTAAGTGATCGCGGGCCAGATTGGAATTCTCAACCACAGGGCCTCCCGGCGTTCGAAAGATAAGGGACAAAGGACAAGGACAGGACAACGACCGCAGCATTATTCCATAGCCTTCGCCACCAGCGCGCCTACGACTGCAATATTCTTGATCAAGTCCTCCGGCACGGAGATGCTCATGGGGGGACAGGCGGCTTCGGCGGCACCTTGGATCACACCGCTTGCCGTTTCCTGGCTTCCATATACTTGCGCAGGACGGCGTTCATTGTAGTCTGGTAGCCCCGCCCGTGCTTGCGGAAAAACGTCAGCACGTCGGGATCGACACGCAGGGTAATCTGCTTCTTCGGCCCCGGCCAGAAGATCGCATTCTTGAAGAAGTCAGGGCCGAGTTCGGGCGCGTCGGAGAAATCTATGTCCTCATCGCGCATCGCGTCAACGCGCTTCCAGTCTGTCCTGGATCGCCTTTTCGTATTCTTTACATTCACGGCAGCTCGCCTTTCTCAGTGACCCGAATGGTTTCCATGCCACGCTCCACGAAGACAACGTGTGCGATACGCCCTCGGATCATCCCGAGTCCGGTCCAGCGATTCTCTCCGTATCCTCGCGCGTGTCTGGTTCGTAGAAGAACCCGCCGCGGAACATCTCCTCCGCGTCAGCGAAGTCCAACCCGTGCTTCCGAAGATTGGCACGGTTCTTGGCTTCGTCCCATTCAAACGCATCAAACGTCATTGTAACTCCAAACGTAGTTACATCACAAGCCACCTTGCAGCATTCCAGCCGATCCCTTGATACGCCCCCTCCCGGGAATTCTCGGTGACCGATGTCACAGTCTGCGAGCATTTCTCCACTCCCTCCCGTTTAAGGACCATTTGCCAAGTGCCAACTGCTAATTGCAGCCCTTCGATGATCCCGCCTGAACTGTTTCGTATCCCTTGTTACACTAGAAGATTGACCATGCCCTCGCGCTACGCTCAATGGATGTACGACTGGGAGCACCGGCTCACCTCGGTGGACAACAACCGGGTGGTGCGTCCGCTCGACTGGGGCGTGGAGTTTGCGCGGGATTGGCCTTGCCAGAATGGCTGGCAGCCGGGGCAGGCTGCGGGTGATCCGGCGAATTTTTTTATCGACTTCAACCGCCGCATTGTCGCCGCCAGCGATGAGTTTTATTCCTACACGCGGCCAACCGACTTCCGGCTCGAGAAGCGCGAAGTGCAGGTTTTCTCCACCCGCGAAGTCCCTGACCAGAAGCTGGAAGCGAAAGTAAAGGGAACTTTTGCGGAATTCCTGCGGTTCACCGCGCCGGTAAAGACGCTGTATCCGGAAAATAATCTGGTGAATGCGCGCTGGTTTCCCGCTCGCGGCCGGCGCGCTGTCGTGCTCCTGCCGCACTGGAACGCGGACGCGATTGCTTACGTTAGCCTCTGCAAAGTGTTGAACATGCTGGGCATCGCGGTCTTACGGCTGAGCATGCCTTATCACGACGTCCGCATGCCCGCCGAGACCACCCGCGCCGATTACGCCGTTTCCGCCAACATCGGCCGCACCCTCGATGCTGTTCGGCAGGGAGTCGTCGATGTCCGCTGCTGTCTCGATTGGCTGGAGCAGCAGGGCTACAGCAAGCTAGGCATCGTAGGGACGAGCCTGGGCTCCTGTTACGCGTTCATCGCGGCGGCGCACGATCCTCGCATTCGCGTAGCGGCCTTCAATCATGCATCCACCTATGTTGCCGACGTCGTCTGGCATGGACAGTCGACGCGCCATATCCGGCAAGGCATGGAATCGCAGGTCACATTGGAAACGTTGCGGCAGTCTTGGCTGGCCGTGAGCCCGATGGCATACTTCAGTCAGTTCGCGCGCTGGCCGCGGAAGTCTCTCATTATTTATGCAAAGTACGATCTGACTTTCCTGCCTGAACTCTCGCGCAACGTCGTGGAAGAATTCGAACGCCACAGACTCGCTTACAAAGTCGTGGTCCTGCCCTGCGGCCACTACACCATGGGCGAACTGCCCTACAACTACATGGATGGATGGCAACTGGCGTCGTTCCTGCGAACCGCTTTTGATTGAATGCGAACCCGTCCCAGCTCATCTCGTCCAAGCTCTTCTTCAGGGTAGAATAGAAAAAATGCAGGGAACTCAAAATCTCGCCGTGGATGCGCCTGTGGAGTGCCAACGCGGTGGTTTTGTCGTCAGTACTGACCGGGCAAGGCTTGATTTGCGTTCGGCCCACGATTTCATTGCCGGCTCTTCTTATTGGGCGAAGCAGATTCCGTTTGAGACGTTCGCGCGTTCCGCGGAGAACTCGCTGTGCTTTGGCGTCTATGATTCAGCCGGAGCGCAGGTTGGCTTCGCGCGGGTGATCAGCGATTTTGCCACATTTGCTTATGTTGCCGACGTCTTTGTGCTGGATTCGCAGCGCGGACGAGGCCTGGGCAAACTGCTGATGGAATGCATCCAGCGGCACCCGCAATTGCAGGGGCTTCGGCGCTGGGTCCTGACTACACGCGACGCTCACGGCCTCTACGCACAGTTCGGATTTGCTTCCCTTAAATGGCCGGAGCGTTACATGGAGATCTTGCGGCCGAACATGTACGAAACTTTGTAGGAGCGACTAACTTCATGTCTCCAAAGACTTCGATGTACCGCCCGCTTTACGAAGCGGATCCCCAGATTGCCGCAGCCATCGACAACGAGACCCGCCGCCAGCACGAAGGCTTGGAACTGATTGCCTCGGAAAACTTCGTCAGCGAGGCTGTGCTCGAAGCTGCGGGCTCGGTCTTCACCAACAAGTATGCCGAGGGATATCCCGGCAAACGTTACTACGGAGGCTGCGAGTACGCCGACGTGGTCGAGAACCTGGCGCGCGACCGCGCCAAACAGTTATTCGGCGCCGAGCATGCCAACGTGCAGCCCCACGCCGGCTCGCAGGCGAACATGGAAGCCTATGCCGCGGTCCTTCAACCGGGCGATACCATCCTCGGATTGAACCTGGCCCACGGCGGCCACCTCACCCACGGCCATCACCTGAATTTCTCAGGGAAGACCTACAAGATCGTCCCTTACGGCGTGACCAAGGAAAGCGAGACGATCGACTATGACGCGCTCGAAAAGCTGGCGGAAGAGCATCGGCCCAAGCTGATCATCGGAGGCGGCAGCGCCTACCCGCGCATCATTAATTTCGCCCGCATGCGCCAGATCGCAGACAAAGTGGGCGCACTCTACCTGGTCGACATGGCGCATTTTGCCGGACTGGTGGCGGGCGGCGCGCATCCCTCGCCGGTGCCCCATGCGCACATCGTCACCTCCACTACACATAAGACGTTGCGCGGTCCGCGTGCGGGCATGATTCTTTCCAAGGCAGAGTTCGCGGCGGCAATCGACAAAGTAGTTTTCCCCGGGATGCAGGGCGGGCCGCTGGTGCACATCATCGCAGCCAAGGCAATCTGCTTTCAAGAAGCCATGCAGCCCGAGTTCCGCGAGTACGCAAAGCAAGTCGTGGCCAACGCGAAGGTGCTGGCGGAAACGCTAGCCGCCGAAGGCTTCCGCATCATCTCCGGCGGGACCGACACGCACGTGATGCTGGTCGATGTTTTCTCCAAGGGCATGCTGGGCAGCGAGGCCGAAAAGGCATTGGACCTGGCTGGGATCACCGTCAACAAGAACGCCATCCCGTTCGATGTGAACCCGCCGCTCAAGCCAAGCGGCATCCGCATCGGCACACCGGCGCTAACCACGCGCGGCATGAAAGAGGCCGAGATGCGGCAGGTCGGGCGGTGGATCGCGCAAGCACTCCTCCAGCGAACCGATGCGGTGGTGCTGGCAAGAGTTCGAAAAGAAGTGCTCGGTCTCTGCGAGGCGTTCCCGCTGTATGCCGAGCGCAGGGCTAAAGCGCAGGCGGAAGTGCGCGCCTAGGCTGGAGAGTTTGTGCGGAATATTGTGCTGAATGTTCCAACCGGAACATTTCACTTTGCAGAAAATTTCTGGTGTAAGTTGTTGATTCTTCGTAGCGAGCTTTTGAGAGAGTCAATGGATTCAACGAATTAGGCTGTGGAAGAAACGTCTACTTTCGAGGACGTCGAATGTCCACTAAAGTAGACTTGACAGGCGCGCCGTGTACTTTTTATGGTACGCCGGTGTGAGCCCTGGGCCACCCGTCCACCCTCGGTGGAAATGGTGCACGCAAACAGCTCAAGATGAACGATCAACCAAAGAAGGAGCAGGATTCTGGAGTGCGAGATCAAGAGATCCGTGGGGCACTGGATCAGCATTGGGCGGCGTCCGATGCCAACGATTTTGAAACCGAGCACCGCATCTATCACGAGGACGCGGTGCTGGAATACCCGCAGTCGGGCGAGCGAACCCGCGGTCGACGCAACATACAGGACCAGCGCGCCAGTCAGCCGAACAAAAAGCGGTTTACTATCCGACGAATCATTGGCAGCGGCGATCTTTGGGTCACCGAGTTCATCCTGACATACGACGGCAAGCCGTCCTACACCGTGAGCATCATGGAGTTCAGGGGCGACAAGGTTGCGCGGGAAACACAGTACTTTGCGGATCCATTCGTGGCTCCCGCATCGCGCGCTCAATGGGTGGAACGGATGCCTTGATCGATAGGTCGTCCCGCGGATTTCGTCGTCGCGCTTCCGCCAATCTTGCCTTGAAAAGTCACTCGCTCTGAGATTGAAAGGAGTACCAAATGGCCGGCACAAATGGACCGAAAGAGAACACGCTTAACGTCAACGTTTTTTACCGCCCCGGGAAAGGCTATGGTGGGCGAGCGGCCAAAGCCCTTCGGCGAAGCGTTCGGCTTTGACCCGATCACGTCGACTCTAATCTTCGGCGAGTACGACGCGGTGGGGGGAGCTGCGTCCTTCAAGATCGCGAGCTGATCTCAGGTCAGAACCCGTTCTCTGATGAAGCGCTTCTGAAACTTCTTCTACCGGCACTCAATCGGAGGAAGGAGTCGGTTTCAGCGGCATAGGAATCGGAGGGCGCAGTCTAGCGGGAGGACCAATGGCGGAGACGTTCGAAGCATACCGAACTCGAGTCCTAAGCTATCTTGGCGATGAGGAGCCCATCGGTGTCCAACAAGCCACCCCATCACAGCTTGATCGGCGTCTGCGCGATGTCGCGCCCGAGGAGTTGATCCGGCGTCCTGCACCTGAAAAGTGGTCAATCGCCGAGATCGTAGCGCACTTGGCGGACGCGGAGCTGGCGATGGGGTGGCGATTGCGAAACATGCTGGCGAATCCGGGCGTGGCCTTAACGTGGTGGGATCAGGCCGTATGGGCGGAGCGCTTGGGTTACGCGCAGCAAGATGCGAGCCTTTCGGCAGCGGTCTTTCGAGCGCTGCGCGAGAGCAACCTGCGACTGTTGGAGTCGGTCCCGCGCGCACGGTGGGTGGAGTGCTACGGGGTCCACGAGGTACGCGGACGGCAAACCGTCGAGGAGTTCGTCCGCCTGGAAGCGGCACACGACTTGAACCATCTTCGGCAGATCGACCGCATCTTGGGTGGGCGTATGTAGTGGTAGCCGTTTGGCTGCCAACGCCTCGGATAAACCGGGAGGTAAGAAAAAATGGGGAACGTTCCGTCTGTCCCCGGCCTGCCAATTGCACCAGCAGCTGATTGATATCAGCGGTAAATTCTTGGCCGGGCCGAAGGAGGGCGTGGATTATCAAGCACTCGCCGCCAAGGTTCCCGAGATTCGCGCTGAACTTGACGACTCCCGAAAGTCCGTGTTTCAAGCTGCGGCGTTGGTGTTTATGACTTTGATCGATCAAAAGCCTGACTCTCAAGGGCATGTCAGCCATCTGCTTATTACCAAAGCCGAGAAGGCGGACTTGCAACGGCAGCTTGAGATCATGCTCAAAAATGAACCTGACGACAAGGGTGATCACGACTACTACATCAGCGCCGCGATGGTGCTTCGTGGCGGTCTGCAAAAGGGGCACAAGTGCGCCGATGAGCCTTGGGATTAATAGCTGGGCGAGATCCACCGTTGACAGGAGCACTCGGTGCAACCTGACGTGCCAGCCTCGCGGCCTGACTGGAAGTCAAATCCCCTGTCACTGGATGATGGATAGTCCGTCTTCATCCCACCCGTATCGTGAATGTCTCGGGTGTGCTTGGCGAACGGATGGCCGCACGTCTTACAGGGCTGGGTTGGCACGGCTTCGCTCATAAAAGAGATTGTATCAGCAGAAAAAGACACGGCATGAAAATCAAGATCGGGAGTTGGGCAGATTACGACTTCGATAAAGAGGATGCGAAGATCGCTGTGCCCCTGATTCTGCTTCTGCTGGGTCTGACCCTCACACCGCTGAGGAAAGAGTGGCTATTAGCCGGAGTGACCGCTTACTACGCCCTGTATTTCTTTCTGCCTCCATCATACGCAGCAATCAAGAAGCTGTTTGCTCGGATACACCATTGGCGGACTTTCAGATGCCCGTACTGCAAAAGTCACGAACTCATTTTGCAGGGATGCAGGAGTTTCATGGCGGCGTTCCGTATGACTGGTATTTTTGTCACCGATGTCGGGAGACTTCCGTGTATGTGAACACTTTTGGGGCTGAGAAAATGATCGCGCCAAATGCGTCGAAGGTCAAAGGAGCGCGGAGCACGGCGGGTGGCCCAGGCTTTTGATCTCGCTGGCATCACCAAGAAAGCGGGGTGCCCCGCCCTTCGCGTTCTTTGGCGAAGGGCGAGAGTCGGAAATGCCGGCCGGGGCTGGCCCATCCTTGCCGGTGCTGGTTTAAGCGAGGCTGCTACAGCTTTGCTTTTTTTGCAAAGCTGGGCACGCCAGGAACCGGCCTTGGAGTATCATTGTCCGCGTCGTGGGCACTTCTACAACACCGACCGGAAACACGGGTCTCGATTGGGTTCTGAAACAGCGTGTTCAAGACCTAGGAACGACGTTCCGGGCCGTTTGGGATATCTATATCAAGTTCTACACGGTCTTCTTGACATTTAGTTTGGCCGCCTTGAGCTGGTTGATTGAACATAAAATCACCAGTTCTCATTCCCATAAGGTTATCGCGGTCGTATTCATTGGCCAAAGTCTCTTGACGTCAATAACGAGCGGAGCAATAGGCTTCTATTCATACAAGGCCGGAAAACAGCTCTCCGGAGTGGAGATAACGCTGTTGACGGGCGTACCCCTACCTCCTGCGTTAAAGAGAACGCAAACGGTTCCCTCCGGTCTTGGCCTCTGGAGTGGATTTGCAAACGCCGCTGCGATGATCGGGATGGCGTGCGTTTGGTACTGGGTCGGATTCACAACATAGGCGGAATTCTAGCCAGCAATTGTTTTTGCCTTTCCTGGGCCATGCTTAGTCGCCAGCAGGTACGAATACGAAAGAACCAGAATCAGCAGATGAGCACTGTTTAACGGAGGAGCCGTCAATGAACGCCGTACAAATCGACCAGAAGAGCTATGAGATGCCCCCGAAAGAAGGGATCAGCATCGCGCATTTTCTCACCGTCGCCGACGTCGAGCGATCGGCTCGCTATTACGAAAAGGTCTTCGGGGCTCGCATTCTGACCATGGGTGACGGCAATGCGCCTCCGTACCTTCAGCTCGCGAATATCTGGATGATTCTGAACGTTGGCGGCGGGCCGACCCCGGATAAGCCGACGGTAACGCTCAGCGTCCCCGACCCGAATCACATCAACAGCTTTATGAATTTCCGCGTTGCGGATATTCATGCGTGCTATGAATTATGGAAAAGTCGAGGAGCCGAGTTCATCACGCCGCCGATACCCAAGTACGGCGAGATACGCTGCTACATCCGCGATCCTGACGGTTATATTATCGAAGTCGGACAGAGCACCGACCTCACGTACGGCTAACGCTCGGCCCGGAGGCGATGCGGATTTAAACGCTTGGCGGATTGTCCGCTTAAAGTGCTAGCCCACTGGCGCGAACGATACAACACCGCTCGGCCGCGGTGGGCAGAGAAGTCGAATTTGCACGATACGGGGTATGGTTAGAGCACATCCTCGGTCGGAGGGGCAGGAGAGATGGATTGGAAACGGTTGGTCCAGTTTGCGCTGCAGGGTAGCAGCGATTTGGAACAATATGCCATCCTGCTGGTACGGGTTTCGATCGGGCTATTCTTCGCCATCTCCGGGGCAAACAAATTGTTTGTCGCCGGCGGCACGAAACCTGTTTACGAAACGCTGGTTAAGGCCAAAGTCCCGTTTCCCCAGCCAGACGGCTTATTTCGTGTCGGGTGTCGAGTTCGTTGGCGGATCCTTGGTGACCGTGGGATTTCTTTCGAGCCCGGCCTGCGTGGTTTTACTAATCGATATGATTGTCGCCATCCTGACCAGCGCGCTTTCCACCTTGCCTAAAGGACTTTCGCCTCTTAACTGGCTCGACGATTTCCTCTACCTTCCGGAAGTCCTGTACGTGCTCTTCTTTATCTGGCTGATCTGCTCTGGTCCGGGAAAGTTCAGTGTCGATTACTGGCTCGCCAGCAAGTTACGGATGTGATCGATCGACGAAGCAGCTTGCCGGACTGGCGTCTGTCATACCTGCATGACTGGTTTGATTGGCGGATCGATTATTTATAACCCTGAACCGCTTGAGAAGCCCGCTCCCGGGAACGTGCTCCTATGCTGCTCCCAGCCAAACGCGAGTGTCGCTCTGGATCTTTGAGAGAAACGGGAGGAGGTCCAATCATGCGTTCTGATATTGTGCCCGGAGGCATTTTCCCCGACTTCTGAGCCTGTGCTCTATTCCGCTGTTTTCTCACCGCCTCTCTGTGGTTAAATGCAATCGGTGAAGATCGCCATCGATATTCGGCGGATGACGGAGTTTGGCGTAGGCACGTACATCCGTAATATCGTTCGAACTCTGGGGCGGCTGGACCATGAGACCACATATTTCCTCATCGGCTCTCCTGCCAAGGTCAAGGAAATCGGACCTCTGCCGCCTAACTTTCACACCGTTCCTCTGGCTGAGCCAGAGCGTTCTCTCAAGAGCTTTTGGGAGTTTCGCGTTGTGGTGAAGCGGCTGGAATGTGATCTGGTGCACATTCCGAATTTGTTCTCGGTGCCGCGGGCACTGCCTTGCCCGTACGTGATGACGGTGCACGACATGCTGGAGCATCTCTCGCGGGCGAGACAGCAGACTGGGTTTTGGGGAGCCTGGCACTTTCAGTGGACCAAGCGGGTGCTGCGCGGCGCGGCGCGCATTTTCGCGGTTTCGAATTTTACCAAGATTGAGATCGAGAAGCTGTTCGGCATTCCCGCCGGACGCATCGAGGTAGTTTACAACGCGATCGACGAGAGATTCCTTCACGGACACGCCAGCGCGGCCGACCGCCAGTTGATAGCCGAGCGCTATCAGGTCACTTATCCCTTCCTGCTCTATGCCGGAAGAATCAGTCCGCACAAAAACGTCGTGCGCATGATTGAAGCCTTCTCCGCGCTGAAAACGGAGTTGGAAAAGGACCAGGCGTTTCCCGATCTGAAGCTCATCATTATTGGAGACGACGTTTCCGGCAATCCCGACCTGCGTCGGACGGTGATTCGCAGCGGGGTGCAGAACGACGTGCGCTTCTTAGGTTTTGTTCCCATCGAAGTGCTGCGCACTTTTTATGATGGCGCGAAGATTTTCGTCTTTCCGTCGTTATACGAGGGATTCGGCCTGCCGCCGCTGGAAGCGATGGCCCACGGCACCCCGGTCGTGACTTCAAACGTATCGTCGCTGCCAGAGGTCGTGGGCAATGCCGCAGTGCTGGTCCATCCGGAAAATGTCTTCGAGATCATGCGGGCGCTGCACCGGGTTCTTATGGACCAGCCGCTGCGCGAGAAAATGAAAGAACGCAGCTACCGGCAGGTAACGAAGTTTTCCTGGGAGAAATCAGTGCGCCGGATCATAGACGTGTATCGGGAAGTCTTGAGCGGGAAGGGCGCCGCCGAACCTCCTGACCAGTCGGCTATCACGAGCAGAAAGACCACGGCGGGGGTGGCGTGATCTAACCGCTCGCCCCTCGTCAGGCTCTACCAGCTAGGCTAGCGGCCCAGGTGAACCTTTATCCCCGCGAAGCAGCGCCTAAAGGCGTACTGGTACGTGGCACTTGCGGCACGCATGAATGCGTGCCTTGATACGAACCGTGCTGACATCATGGGCTGCTACCCAAGCAGGATCTATTTCAGCAAGGGTTGACCGGGCGAGGCGATGGCGAGTTTGTGCAATTTGGCGGTGACGCGATCGCGATCGGCATCGGTCTTGGCCGAAGCGAGACGTTTGCGGAGGGTAGTGATCTTGTGCTGACGAGCGCGACGCCGGCGAATCTCCGGCCGGCGGCTGGGTGCTGACATAGTTTGCTCCTAAAACGAATTAAATTTATGGCAGCCGGACCTGTAAGCCGAATTCTGTCCATGCTGTCTGTTTTCTATAAGTTATTTGAAATCAATGCGGTGCAAATGTCAAAGACGTCAGTTCTGTCAGTTAAGGAGGATTTTGTGGCGCGGTTTTGGCAAGGCTCGTAGCCCGACAAATTTCACTGTTTCCGCTGCACTTCTTCGGAGGAACAAGGTGCAAGAAAAAGTTAAACAACAAGGCATTTTCGACCTCTCAAAAGAATACGAAGATTTCAGAAGCAGGCATCCTCTCTTTCTTGAACGATTCCCCAACGTCGTCACGGCAAGGAAGGAAGCTGATGAGGTGCAAGAAGAGCATTTCAAACTGCCGGGGCTTGCCGAACAGATCAAGCGTTGTGAACAAGTCTTTGTTGAGATGCATTCGTAGTTCTGCGAAGGAATGCACAGGTGCCGGATCTGTTACTGGTTTTGGAGTAGCAGGTCCGGCTTCCAGCAGCGGAACGGTGCTCCACACTCAAACGCGGCTGCTCTTTAATGTTGGCGGGGACCAAACGGCCAGCCGGCCGCCTCAGGCAGAAAGACCACGCAGGCGTAGCTTGACCTAACCGCTCGCCCGTCAGGCTCTACCAGCTAGGCTAGCGGCCCAGGTGAACCTTTATCCCCGCGAAGCAGCGCCTGAAGGCGTACTGGTACGTGGCACTTACGGCACGCATGAATGCGTGCCCTGATACGAACCGTGCTGACATCATGGGCTGCTACCCAAGCAGGATCTATTTCAGCAAGGGTTGACCGGGCGAGGCGATGGCGAGCTTGTGCAATTTGGCGGTGACGCGGTCGCGGTCGGCATCGGTCTTGGCCGAGGCGAGACGCTTGCGGAGGGTAGTGATCTTGTGCTGACGGGTGCGGCGCCGGCGAATCTCCGGCCGGCGGCTGGGTGCTGACATAGTTTGCTCCTAAAGTGAATTAAATTTGTGGCAGCCGGACCTGTAAGCCGAATTCTGTCCGCCGGATTGCTCCGGCGGGACGGTCATTCCTCTGGGCCACGCATCGCTGCGAGGCTCTAGCGACCTACCCGAAGGTTTGACGCACCGAGCCGGCACGTGCCGAAACTTGATTCGTGAGAATCAGATCCCGGCTCCCTTCCTATTTGGTCTTGCTCCGTGTGTGGTTTGCCCTGCCCGCTTCATTGCTGCCGCGGCGGTGCGCTCTTACCGCACCTTTTCACCCTTACCCGCATCCCTGAAGGCGCGGGCGGTATATTTTCTGTGGCACTTTCCGTCGAACGGACTTGAATCCGTCCTCCCGGACGTTATCCGGCACACTGCTCTGCGGAGTTCGGACTTTCCTCTCCCCGCATCCGAAGACGCAGAAAGCGACCGTCCGGTCCAGCTGCCAACAGGATCATTATATGCGATGGCTGCACGCTGCGGGGTCTTAGGTCTTGGGTCTTAGGCTCGGATTCAGATGCGTTTTCAACAAAGGATAATTGCACTGATAGACTGTACCGGCAGGCCTAGAAATCCGAAGACTTACGACCTGACACCTGACTCATGAACATCGCCGAAGCTATCCGCATCGCACTACAGTCGCTCTGGGTGAACAAGCTGCGTTCTGTGCTGACTCTGCTCGGCGTCGTAATCGGAGTCGCTGCCGTAATCGCCGTGGTCACCTTCGTCTCCGGCATCAACGATTACGTGGCGCAGAAGATCTTCAATCTCGGCGCGGACGTTTTCATCATTTCCAAGATGTCTCCCGTCGAGACCAACGTGGACCACTTTCTGGAAGCCGAGAAGCGCAAGAACCTGATCATGGAAGACTATGAGGCAGTGCTTGAAGCCTGCCGCCACTGCGAACAAGTGGGAGCCATACTGCGCGGCAGCGGCAAGGTGAAAAATGGCGAGCAATCGATCAGCGACACTACGATCCAGGGAATTACGCCGTCCATGGCGCAAATCCTGGACACGGATCTTACGTCGGGCCGCATGGTCAACGAAACCGACTTGACCAGCCGCACTGCGGTGGCCGTCGTGGGCACCGACATCGTGGATCACCTGATGGCCGGCGCCGACCCCCTGGGAAGGGAGATCCGCATCGATGGCTGGCCTTACCAGGTGATCGGCATCGGCAAGAAGAAGGGCAAGACTTTGGGGCAGAGCGCCGATAACTATGTGATGATTCCCATCACCGTGTACCTGAAGCATTATGGCGCTCACAACAGCAGCATCGGAATCTGGGGCAAGGCGCTCGCTACCGGAGTCCCGCTAAATGAGGCCATGGACGAAGCTCGCGTGGCGCTGCGTTCGCACCGGCACGACCGCCCGGGCGAGGACGACAGTTTCGAAATCGAGACCAACGCCAGCCTGCTCGGCATCTGGGCGGGCCTGAGCAATACTTTTTTCATGGCTACGATCGGGATTGCCGCGGTTTCGCTCGTAGTCGGCGGCATTGTGATCATGAACATCATGCTGGTGTCGGTGACCGAACGTACCCGCGAGATCGGCATTCGGAAAGCTCTGGGAGCGCGGTGCGACGATGTGCTGCTGCAGTTTCTGATCGAGTCGGTGACTCTGGCCCTTCTCGGCGGCGCTCTGGGGGTGCTGCTGGGCGTCGTCGTCGCCTTCGCAGTTACAGCGTTGATCGGGATGCCCTCGGCGATCAAGCTCTGGGCAGTGGCGGCGGGACTGCTTGTGTCGGCAAGCGTCGGGGTGTTCTTCGGAGTCTATCCCGCGCGCAAAGCCGCGCGGCTGGATCCAATTGTGGCGTTGCGCTTCGAAACGTAGGAAAGAATTTAGCGATTTGTGCAATCGGGCGATTGGGCAATTGAAAACCAAGTTGCTGATTCGAGTCTTGAGGTTTTCAATGGCCAAATCCCAAAATCGCCAAATTACTCAATCTTTCATGATTCACAAAGACGAGTTCGGCGAGATCGTCCAGATGGCGACCGATACCATCCGCGGCAATAAGATGCGTTCGTCGCTGACCGTGCTGGGGATCGTGATTGGCGTCGCCATGGTCATCGGCGTATCGTCGATCGGCCGGGGACTCGACGACAACGTCCGCGACCTTGTTGCCAGCATTGGATCGAACATTGTGTTCGTGTTCCACATCGAGCCGTTTACCTTCGGGCGGATGCCGGAAGAAATGCGCACTCGCAAGGAACTGACGTTTGAGGATGCCGCGGCGATCAGGGACCTGCCCCATGTCAAGGCCGTGTCGGCGGGGATTCGTTTATTCCGGCCCGAGCTGGGCGTGGGCAGTTACGCGGTCAAGTACCAGGGCCGCAAGGTCAAAAACACCATTCTCGAAGGAGACACGGCTTCGGTCAAGGATGTGTTTGATTTGCCCATGGCCAGCGGCAGATGGTTCACCGACCTGGACGACGAACATCGCTCGGCGGTCGTCGTTCTCTGCTACGACACCACTCAGCAATTGTTTGGGAACCAGGACCCGCTGGGTCACGAGGTCAATATCGAAGGGCGGCTATTTCAGGTCGTAGGAACGGTGCAGAAGATCAAGTCGGTGTTCGGCGGGGGCAAGGATCCGAACGACAATCGGGTCTTTTTTCCGCTGGAGACATTTAAGACGCTTCATCCGGAGTTGAAGCAGCACTGGATCAGCGTTAAGGCGACATCCCACGACGACATGCCCAAGGCCATTGACGAGATCCGCGAACTGCTGCGGCGGCGGCGGAAAGTTCCATTCGACAAGCCGGATAATTTCGCCGTCTTTACCTCAGACTCGATTTCCGACGTTTGGAACCAGCTCACGGGTGCGCTTTTCGTGGGGATGTTTGCGATTTCGAGCGTAGGCCTGATTGTCGGCGGCGTAGGCGTCATGAACATCATGCTGGTAAGCGTCACCGAGAGGACGCGGGAGATTGGCGTTCGCAAAGCCATCGGCGCCCGCAAACGGGACATCCTGTTGCAATTCACGCTGGAAGCGATCATTCTCACCGCGATCGGCGGCGTGATCGGGATTCTGTTGGGGGCAATCATCGTCTGGATTATTCCCGCGATGTGGCCTTCGCTGCCCGCTCGCATGTCGATGTTCTGGACCGTCTTCGGCTTTATTTCTGCCGCGGGAACCGGGCTCGTCTTTGGCATCTATCCCGCATGGAAGGCAGCGAACCTGGATCCGATTGAGGCGCTGCGTTACGAATAGTCGGTCGCCGAGCGTCCCTTCGCCCTCGCGCGATGGCCGGCGAGGCGCCAGCGCTACTCAGTTCGACACTGCATGATTCATTCCATCCTCAAGTGGTACAGATCATCGCGGCCTTCGGCCTGGCTTCGAGTTCAATCTATTACCTCGTCTGTCTCTGGAGTGCAGTGAACTTTTTGCGCGAGCGGGAGGCGGGCGGGGGCGCCCGCCCCACACAGTCTCTGCCGCCCATCTCAATTCTCAAGCCCCTCAAAGGAACCGATCCTGAAATCTACGAAAGCTTTCGCAGCCACTGCCTGCAGGACTATCCGGAATACGAGATCATCTTCGGTGTGAGCGACCCCGATGATCCCGCGATCGAGAGCGTGCAGGAATTACAGGCGGAGTTTCCGAACCGCAGAATTCAGTTGATGGTGTGTCCGAAGATCCTGGGCGCGAATGTGAAGGTCAGCAACCTCACGCAGATGGTGTCAGAAGTGCGCTATGACCACCTGATCGTCAACGACAGCGACATTCGCGTGGAGCCTGACTACCTGCGCCGGGTGACTGCGCCGTTGGCCGACTCGCAAGTAGGAACGGTCACCTGCCTTTACCGCGGAGTGGCCGGTCCGACGCTGGGCTCGCGTCTGGAGGCATTGGGCATCAGCACGGATTTTTGCGCGAGTGTATTAGCCGCGCGTCAACTGGAAGGCGGCATTCGATTTGGGCTGGGCTCTACACTAGTGCTCCGCCGCGCCGAGTTGGAGAAGATTGGCGGTTTCATCTCATTGGTGGACTACCTTGCCGACGACTACGAATTGGGAAAGCGCATTGCCGCCCTCGGCCTGACGGTGAAACTGTCGGAGGTTGTGGTTGAGACCTATCTTCCGTCTTATCGCCTGAAAGAATTTTTCGCTCATCAACTTCGCTGGGCGCGCGGAGTCCGCGATGCCCGCGCGGCGGTTACCGGGGCCTGGTTTTCACCTTTGGTTTTCTGTGGGCTCTCTCGGCGCTGGCGGCGAGTCGAGCAGCACTCTGGGCTTGGAGCGGGCTGGCGGTCACGCTGTTCCTGCGTTTTGCAGTCGCTCTGATTGTGGGCCGGGGTGTTCTGCAGGACCGTCGGTTCCTGAAAGATGCCTGGCTGATTCCGCTACGGGATTTGCTTGCGGTCGTAATCTGGATTGCGAGCCTCGGCGGTCACACCGTGACGTGGCGAGGCAGCCGCTTCCAATTGAAGGAAGGCAAGCTTACCCGGCTCCCGCCGTCGCCCGGTAAGGATGCTCGATCGCGCCGGCCATGATGCTGGGAGCGGCATTGTGCTGTGATCGAGAACCGTCCGGATTTTGCCGGAGAGTTGTTTCAAGGTGAATGGCTTTTGCAGGAAGTTGTTTTCGACATTGACCACATCGTGGTCCAGCACGGTTTGACCGGCGTACCCCGACATGAAGAGCACTCTGGTCTCCGGACGAACCGTTCCCAGTTCCTTCGCCAGTTCGCCTCCACTCATGTGAGGCATGACGACGTCAGTGACGGCCAGATGAATTGTCGATCCATAACTCTTAGCGACGGATAAAGCATCCAGGCCGTCTTTTGCCTGGAGCACATTGTATCCACGAAGGCTGAGCAGTTCGGCCGCCGCTCTGCGCAACGCCTCCTCGTCCTCGACCAGCAATACCGTCTCCGTGCCGCGGACCGCGATCTCCGTTCCCTGGTCTGGAATTTCCAGAGTGCTTGGCGGATCCTGCACACAGGGCAGGTAGATCTTGATAATCGTGCCTTTTCCGGGTTCGCTGTAGGCCCAAACGAATCCATGATTCTGTTTGACGATGCCGTACACCGTGGCCAGGCCAAGCCCGGTGCCAGTGCCGGAGGGCTTCGTGGTGTAAAAGGGTTCGAAAACGTGCGCCAGATGATCCGCAGGAATACCCGCGCCCGTGTCGGTCATGGTCAGCACGGCATAGCGTCCCGCTGGGATGATGGCCCGTTTACGGTCGATATACTGTTCGTCGAGCTGCGCGTTGGACGTTTCAATGGTGCACCGTCCCCCCCGCGGCATTGCGTCGCGGGAGTTGGCCGCGAGGTTCATGAGAATCTGCTCAATCTGCACCGGATCCAGACGAATTCTGCCTAGTCCCTCGCCGGGGATGAAGATCAGTTCGATGTCTTCTCCGATCAGGCGGGGGAGGGTCTTGACGAGCCCACCGACCACCGGATTGAGTTCGGCCACGCGCAAGGCCTGCGGTTGTTGGCGGCTGAAAGCGAGCAGTTGGCGGGTCAGATCGGCGGCGCGGCGGGCGGCCGAAAGAATCTCCAGCATGCGCGACTGGGCGTTGCTCCCCGGCACCACCGAGTCGAGCGCGAGTTCGGAGTAACTGGTAATGATGGTCAGCAGATTATTGAAGTCATGGGCGATGCCTCCAGCCAGGCGGCCGATGGCGTCCATCTTTTGTGCCTGCATCAACTGGGCTTCGAGACGAAGCCGCTCGGTGTAATCGCGCTCGTTAAAGACAAAGTTCGTGATGCATCCTTCGGCGTCGCGTATTGGACTTATACTTTCATCGACGTAGTACACCTCCCCATTCTTCTTGCGGTTCACCACGATGCCGCGACAGACATCGCCGGAACGAATGCTTTTCCACAACTCGCTGTACAGCACCGGCGCCTGCTGGTCTGACTTCAAAATGCTCTGTGCCCTGCCTGTGACCTCCTCGCGGGGATAGCCGGTCAGTGCTTCAAACGCGGGGTTCACATATTCGATAATGCCCTCGCTATTGGTGATGAAGATGGTGTCAGCCGATTGCTCCACCGCGCAGGAGAGTTTGCGCAAAGATTGTTCCGCCATTTGCCGCTGCTGCTGAGTCGCGTGCAAGCTGAGTGCGCACCGGATCGTGCGCACCAGATTCACCCCATTCAGCGGCGATCTTTCCACGCAGTCATAAGCGCCCGCCTGGATGATTTCAGCGACCGATCTCTCATCGGCGTGCTCGGTGAGCAAAATAAACGGCAGGGCGCCCGTCGTGCGCAGAAACTCGGAGAACCGTTTGGTAGCTGCCGCATCCCCAGTCTCATGTTCAAAAAGGACCAGCCCATAGTCACTGCTCGCGAGCACTGTCTTAGCTTCTTCCAGCGAGCCCGCATGATCGAGTTCGGCCGACAAAGCGCTCTGGTTCTGGTCGAGAATGTCCCGGATGAGAAAGAAATCCTTTAACTGGCTTCCTACCAGCAGGACGCGCAAGAAAGAGGGTGCGAGTTGGGTCGCGGTTGACAGGGAAATCTTCGCCTACTCTTTTCACATCGGACAGTTTCCTGCGATCCGTCGCCCTCAGAGAAGGCTGACAGGCACAGAGGTCGCGAAGGAATCCCAAATCGGAGATAGTTTCAGTTTGGGACCGGTGCGGACTTTTGCACTAAGCCGATGTGCGAACAGCCGCCCTCGGCTGCCTGCCCTGAGCGAAGCCGAAGGGTCCATCGAGCGAAGCTCGACGGCTTTTTCTCACTAGAGGCAGCCAACTCACGAGTGCCGTGCTCTCCTCATTGACTCGCCTTCGCAGGACTCCTAACATGGCATTCCAGAGTTTCTGCTCCGCTCATGATCGATCAAACCATCTCGCACTACCGGGTTATTGAGAAGCTCGGCAGCGGCGGCATGGGCGTCGTGTACAAGGCTGAAGACCTGAAACTCGGCCGCTTCGTCGCCCTGAAATTCCTGCCCGACGAATTCGCCAACGATTCCATGAGGCTGGAGCGCTTTCAACGTGAGGCCCGCACCGCCTCGGCGTTAGATCACCCGAATATCTGCACGACGTATGAAATTGGAGAGCATGAGGGGCGCCCCTTCATTGCCATGCAGTATCTCGAAGGTGTGACCCTGGCCCATCGCATCGCCGGGCGGGCGCTCGACACCGAGATCGTCGTCGAACTGGGCATTCAGCTAGCCGACGCTCTCGACGCCGCGCATGCCAAGGGCATCATTCATCGCGACATCAAGCCCGGGAATATTTTTGTGACGGAGCGCGGGCAGGCCAAGATTCTGGATTTCGGTCTAGCCAAAGTCGCGGCGGGTTTTGCTTTCAGCTCGGGATCGTCGGTAACCTCGGGGCTCACTGCCACGCAAGAGAACTTAACCGGTCCGGGCGGTGCCTTGGGAACGATTGCCTTTATGTCGCCCGAGCAGGCTCTCGGAAAAGAGTTGGACGCCCGCACCGACTTGTTTTCCTTCGGCGCCGTGCTCTATGAAATGGTGACCGGCTCGCCGCCTTTTCGTGGGGACACGACGGCGGCAGTCTTTGATTCCATCCTGCATCGCGCTCCGGTCGCGCCCGTGCGGCTCAGCCCCGACGTTCCCGCGGAACTCGAGCGCATCATCAATAAGGCCCTGGAAAAAGACCGGAACCTGCGCTATCAGCACGCGGCCGATATCCGCACCGACTTGCAACGCCTGAAACGAGACAGCGAGTCGAGGCGCGTGGCCTTGATTACCGAGACGACGGAAACCGAGTCGGCGGAAGTTAGAGCGCAACCCGGAAGCTCAGGCCGCGTGAAAGCCGCCTCCGGCACGGGTAGTCACACGGCGAGCGCCCATCCGGCGGAGCCACCCTCCCCGGCAAGCTCAGGACAAGTTCTTAGCCGTCCGGATCAAGCCAAGTGGAACTTGAAAATGCTGGCGCCAGCGGGAGTCCTCGCAATCCTCGCGGGGCTTGCCGTTTTCCTTTACTCCCATTTCCGCAAGCCTCCACAACTCACCGACAAAGACGTGATCGTGATCGCGGACTTCGCCAACACTACCGGCGATCCCGTGTTTGACAGCACTCTGAAAGAGGCTCTGGCGGTCGATCTGGAGCAATCCCCTTTTATCAACGTGCTCTCGGACCGCAGGCTGAGCGAAACCCTGAAGCTGATGGGCCGGACCCCGGACCAACGTATCACGCAGGACATAGGCCGCGACCTCTGCCTACGCACCGGAAGCAAGGCGTTGCTGACCGAATCGATCGCCAGCCTGGGAAGCCACTACGCCATCGCTCTGAAGGCCGCGAGCTGTAAAACTGGCGATGTGCTGGGAGCTTCGCAGGCCGAGGCCGAGAGCCGCGAGAAAATCCTGCAGACGCTGGGCGAAGCCGCCGCCACGCTGCGCGGCAAGCTGGGCGAGTCCCTCGCGTCGGTGCAAAGGTTTGACAAGCCCCTCGACGAAGCCACTACGCCATCTCTCGAAGCGCTTCAGGCTTATACCGAGGGAGACCGACTGGCCCGCGAAAAGGGCGATACCGACGCTCTTCCATTACTCAAGCGGGCGGTGGAACTCGATTCCAATTTCGCTCGCGCTTACGCCTCATTGGGCATTCGTTACAACAATCTCGGCCAGGCGACTCTCGCGATTGAGAACGTCCGCCGGGCTTATGAATTGCGCGACCGGGTCAGCGAGCGCGAAAAGTATTACATTTCCTGTACTTATTTCACGCTGGTCACCGGCGAGTTGGAAAAAGCGATTCAGCAATATGAACTGTGGATCAGCGATTACCCCAGGGATTACGTCGCCGAAACCAATCTCGGAGTGAATTACTTCACCATGGGACAGTTCGAGCGGGCGGCAGCCGTAACCCGCGAAGCGCTGCGCCTCGAGCCCGCCAACATCATTGGCTACAACAATCTTGGCGTGGCTTATTTTTCCATGAACCGGCTGGACGAGGCGAAGTCCACATTCGATGAAGCGCTGGCTCGCAAGCTGGACGGCCCTTACCTGCGGCAATCCATTTACTACCTCGACTTCCTGCGCAAGGACGCGCCAGGCATGCAGCAGCAGTTCGCGTGGGCGATGGGCAAGCCGGGTGCGGAGGACATTCTGATGTCGGCTGAGTCCGACACCCAGGCCGATCACGGCCACCTGCAGAAGTCACGCCAGCTCTCGGCCCAGGCTGAGGAATCGGCCAAGCGCAACGACTCCAAAGAGACGGCTGCCTTCTGGCAGGGAAATGAGGCCCTGCGCGAAGTTGAACTCGGCAACGCGGCCGACGGCCTCAAGCAGGCTCGCGAGGCTCTGAATCTCGCTCCCGGAAGAGACGTGAAAGTCGAAGCTGCGCTGGCGTTCGCGCGCGGCGGTGATGTCGCCACGGCCGAGAAACTGGTAGACGCGCTCAATCAGGAGTTTTCTCTTGACACGCTCATGCAAAATTATTGGCTTCCGACGGTGCGGGCAGCGATCGCGCTGCAGCGGCACGATTCCACCAAAGCTATCGCAATTCTGCGCGCGCCTGTGCCGTACGAATTGGCCGATCCGCCGCCGTTTTCAGCTGGCACCATGTATCCCGTCTACTTGCGCGGCCAGGCTTATTTGAGTTCAGGGAATAGTTCCGGCAGCGGTTCGGGAAATGGCGCACTGGCAGCCGCCGAGTTTCAGAAGATCCTCGAGCATCCCGGCGTGACCGTGAACTTTCCCTTGAGTGCTCTGTCCCACCTCGGCCTGGGACGGGCCCGCGCGCTTTCTGGCGATAAAGCCGGGGCACGCACCGCTTACCAGGATTTCTTCGCCCTCTGGAAAGATGCCGACTCCGACATCCCCATTCTGAAACAGGCCAAAGCGGAGTACGCGAAGCTGCAGTAGCGGAAGCCAGCTAACCACCTGCAGCATCGCGTCGTTAGTCGAGGCTTTGAAAGGGCGCGGCTTCAGCCGCGCTGCAACCGGGATTCGCAAAAACCAGGCTTCAGCCGCTGAGGGAGCGGCAGCTTCCTTGGTTAAGTTCATCATTGAGATGATTTCTACAATTCCGCCTTCGCCGGGTCCGCTTCTGCGCTCACGTATTGAATCGTAGCCAACACCGCCTGCTTAATAGTGAATCGCGGCCGCCAGCCTAGTGCGCGAATCCGTGAGCAGTCCAGCAGAATAAACGGGCTATCCCCCACCCAACCGCGTTCGCCGCCCGAATAAGTGAGCTTGGGACGCAGCCCGAGATGCTCGCAAATCCAGTCAATGGAGTCGTCAACCTCGCAGTATTCGTCGGTCCCAAGGTTGAGGATGTTCACCTTGTCGTTCGCCCGCTCGATGGCCGTAAGAATTGCATCGATGCAATCCTGCACGTACAAATACGATTTCTTCTGGTGGCCGTCGCCCAGCACATGGAGATGTTCGGGATGCTGCGAGAGCTGCTGGTAAAAATCGAATACATGCCCGTGCGAGTAGCGCTCTCCCAGGATCGAAACAAAACGAAAAATGTAGCCTTGCACTCCGAAGCCTTCGCAGTAGGCTTGAATCAAGCCTTCCGCAGCCAGTTTGGAGGCGCCGTACAGCGAAGTCTGGATGGGAAAGGGACACGTCTCAGGCGTGGGAAAAATCTCCGGCTCTCCATAGACCGAACCCGTTGAGGAGAACACAATGCGTTTGCACCCTGCTTCTCGCATCGCCTCCAGCACGTTCCAGGTGACGATCGTGTTCTGATCCAGGTCCTTGCGCGGATGTTCCGTGCCGAAACGCACGTCTGCATTGGCCGCGAAATGAACCGTCAGTTCCGCGCCGTGCATCGCCTGCACCAGAGCTGCCCGGTCGAGCAAGTCTGCCTCATGAAAAGTGAACTGAGGATGCCCCAGAGCACTTTCCAGAAACCGCCGTTGTCCGGTCGACATATTATCGAACCCAACCACGCTGTGGCTCGCGGCGAGCAATCGGTCGACCATGTGACTGCCAATAAAGCCCGCAGCGCCGGTAACGAAAACGCGCAAAATAACCTCCGTTAAGAATTTGAACGTTGGATCAAACCGACCTGAGCGCCCTTCTTTGGAAACTATCGATGATCCGAAGATGTCTGCCGGAGCGCTATGCGCGTTCCCTTCAACTCAAAGCGGCTGTCGCGCCAAACGTAGCGCAGGTTCAAATAGCTGGCGAACCAAACCAGAAAGCCAAGCAAGTCGCGCAGCGGATAAAGCCAGGGCGCCCGCCTTATCTGCGGATCACGCACCACCATCCAGCCCACCAGCCAAGCTTCAGCCAACCGGTTCAGCACAGCCGCGCCCAGCAGAAGGAATCCAATCCCCCAATGTCCTAACAGTCCGGCAGCAATCAATCCAAGCAGCCCGTAGGGCATAGCGAAGATCAGTCCGCTGCCAAAGTGGCCTTTGGGACGCGAATAGCGCGTCGTCTGCGCCCATCGCAACTGGTTCTGCCACATCCGTCGGAACGACGCCTGATTCACTACATGATCGATGATGTGGCCCGAGAGCACCACCCGGTAACCCGCGTTTGCGATCAGATTGCCGATGGCGAAGTCGTAAGCAATGTAATCTTGCAGAGCCCTGTACCCGCCAATACTCGCCAGCGAATCCTTGCGCACTACCGTCGTCGGTCCCAGCCCGAACTTCATTCCTTCGAGCAGATTCGCCACCAGCACTCCCGCCGTCATTTCCACCGACATGCCGATGGCAGTAAGCCCGGAGAAAAATCCCGCCGCATTCTTGCCACGATACACGCACGTCACCATCCCAACCTGCGGATCCAGCAAGGGCGGTACAATCTCTCGCAGATATCGCGGGGCAACTTCTACGTCGCTGTCCGTGGTGACCAGAATGTCGTGAGACGCAGCCTCGGCCATGCAATGAAACGCATAGACCACCGGGTTCGGCCACGGCGTGCTGGTTACCAGCACCCGGCTTCGGATGTGCGGATAGCGGGCGCACACTTCCCGCACCACCTCGAGCGCTGCATCGTTCGCGTCGTCCGCCGCAAACAAAATCTCGTAGTCGGGATAGTCCTGCTGGAAAAAGCTCTCAATGTTCTCTTTGAGCCGCGCTTCCAGACCGTGAACCGGCTTAAGTACCGAGACTGGAGGCAGGCGCGCATCGTCTGGAACGGAACTGAACTGTGTGCGCGCATCCGTGCGAAACCGGGTTACTCCCAGCAGCGCCAGGCCAAGAAACACAGCCGAAGACAATGTGCCAACCAGCGCCACACCCAGAACGAAATATAGAATCAGCTCGATCAATTTGTATTGTCCGCACGGCCGGACTGTCACCTTCCCAGCCAGGACAGCAACTCACACTATACATTTCCGCCGTGTTCCGACGTAAGCTCGAAGGCAAGCCGCAGGGCGCAGTCCGCAGAAGCGCGCATGTGGGGACAGCCGCCCTCGGCTGCCTGTCCTGAGCTCCCGAAGGGTCTGTCGAGGGAAGCTCGACGCTTCATCGCTTGCAGGCAACCCGAACTCGCCTCACTTCGATTCTTCCTGCGCGGTCTCCGCGCCACCCAGCGGGGCAGCTTTCGTAATTCTGTAATCTTTGTACTCGATGGAAAGGACAGCCCGCCCTCCCAGCCGTATCATGCTTTCCGTGTGATTCTCCGACGGAAGCCAGAAGTCATTCACCTTGACGTACCGGTGCGTAACTTCCGTCTTTTTGATCCAGAAAGACGGATTCCTGGCCGGCTCCCCTTCAATCCGCTTGACCGCGAAATCTTTCGCGTCAACCCAGATTTTGCCGCGATAAAGATACTTGTTCTTGGTCTTGGGCGACAGGTTAAGCACGTATTGCGCGCCCTCCGGTGTATCTTCATACCCCGCCGACGTGAAATCGTAGTTCTCGCTGCTGAGCGCGGTATTCCGGCGGTTCTCTTCATTGGCCGCCTCTTGCTCGCCCTCCAGCAGTTTTTTGAAGACACGATCGATGATCAGCTTGGAACCACTCTGCGACACCACGCTGAACTTCTTCGAATCAGGAGCGTGATAGACCATGGTGACCACCATCTCAGCGTCACGATCACTCGGGAAACCGCGATACTGCATTCGATACACGCGGGTTACTTCGAACTGATTCAGCGCGGCAGCCCGCTGCGCATTCCTTTCCTGAAGCCTCCTGCCCACTTGCTCGGCCGTCAGGGGAGCATTCTGCACCGAAGACAGCGAACTCCCGGCATCCCGTGCTTGAGGAAAGGGCTGGCAGACCGCCGCCACATTCCAAACCAGCAGCAGACCAAACACAACCTGATTTCTGACTCCTGTGCGCCGCATGTCTACCCTTGGATGCCGAATCGGCTCTTCCAGTCTAACCGAGCTGGATGCCATCGAGCGGCCACACGGCTGCACTTCTATCGTCTTTCCCGCCTTGGGATTGGCCACATTATGCCGGCCCTCTCGCCAATGCTCCGGTTGGTTACCTTTGTGCCTCCCTCGTCGGAGCTATTCCGCGCTGCGGCGGTTTATCGCAAAATGTTTACGGGCTTCAAATGCAAGCAACCAGTGTCCAGACAAACCGCCGCCGCCAGGATCGCATTCAGGCCGTACTGCCCGTGCGAGTTCGAGGAACCGACGCTTATGGCGCGTCGTTTGAAGGACTGGCGCACACTCTCGACCTCACCCCAACTGGGGTGCGCTTGGGAGCGATTCGCCACCAACTCAAAGTGCTCGACACGTTGACCATTCTTTATCGCCAGCGCCGAATGGAATTTACCGTGGTCTGGACCAAGCTGCTGGATGGCAAGTCCGAATATCAGGTTGGCCTGCAGGCTTTTTCGCAGGAAAAGGAGCCCTGGGGAATGACCCTTTTCAATTCCAGCGCCCCGCCGCTAACCAGAGCCTCCGCTATATCTGGAGCAGCCTGAATCGAGATAAATTCATGAACCGCCTGAACAACTCGTGGTCAAAAACGCTCTGGTCGAATGAAGAAGGGCAGGATATCGCCGAGTATGCCGTGATGCTCGCCGTCATGCTCGTCATCGTCGTAAGCACGGTCCGCCTGATTGGGTCGAATGCAGGGAATGTGTTCTCAATGGTCGGCAGCGCAATCCAGTAATCGGAATCAGTCCAAGTTTCCCAATTACCTCACTTCCTGTAGATCACGCCGCCCTTCATCACAAACGAAACATTCTTCAGCGCGCTGATGTCTTGCAGCGGATCGCCGGAAACTGCAATCACGTCGGCCAGATACCCCGCCTCCAACACTCCAATCTGCCCATCCCAACCCAACAGCTTTGCGCCATGGATCAAATCCGCCTGCAGCACTGCCAGCGGTGACATGCCGTGTTTCACCATCAGCACGAATTCCTCTGCCTGCGTGCCGTGAGGAAATGGTCCAACGTCAGAGCCTACCGCCATCGGAACTCCCGCCGCGACCTGCTTGCGGAAGTCCTGCACCTTCAAATCGAGCATCTTGTGCTCATACTCTGCCCGCGCCGGCGTAGCCGCATGGTCGGCAAAATACTCAAAGATGGTGAAGGTGGGCACCGCAAAGATCTGTTTTTCCCGCATCAGCCGCATCGTTTCGTCGCCGAGCTGATTGGCGTGATCGATCGAAGCAACGCCCGCCCGCGCAGCGAGGAGCGTGCCAGGTTCGCCGGTGGCATGCACCGCTACGCGCTTGCCCAGACGCGCCGCCTCCTCGACCGCTGTCTTCAGTTCGGATTCGGTATATTGATAGACCGTGGAAGACTGGCCGTTGCGCAAGGTATCCGCGCCAGTCTCATAAATCTTGGTGAAGTCCGCGCCTTCCTTGAACTGTTGCCGCATCACCGCCACCAGCTCGGCGGCAGTGTTCGCATAATCGGCGTTGGGCAGCACGTGCTGCGCCGGATTGAAGCCGAGCGCGTCTTCGTGTCCGCCCAGAATGTTGATCGCATTCCCGCTGATGCGCAACCGCGGCCCCGGCACAAGCCCCTCGTCAATCGCGTTGCGAACCGCGGTATCCGCAGACCCCGCACCCTCGGTTCCCATGTCGCGTTCCGCGGTGAAGCCCGCCATCAAATCATCCCGCGCCGCCAGCACCGCCATGATTGTGCGCTGCGGCACCGACTCCTGCACCGTCTGCAAGTCCTCCGCCCCCGGATGTAGAAACAAATGCACATGCGCGTCTATCAGACCGGGCAAGAGTGTACGGTCCCCAAGATCGATCACCTCAGCCCCCTCCGGACGTTTTACCGACGAGCCCACTTCCACGATCCGTTTACCCTCGACCAGTACTTCGCCCGGCTTCACCACGCGCCCGCCCTTGATGTCGAGCAGACGAGCCGCGTGCAGCACAATCGGATGTGGCGCTGGGGACGGGGATGAAACCTGCCCCGCAGAGTGCCCACGCAGGCAACAGAAGCAATAAGGAGGAAGAGAGGAATAACTGTCGCTTGATCATGGTGTCAGCCGGAATGGTACCACCATGGTGCTTGTGTGGAGCAGGACTCGTGTGGAGCGGGCACTCTTGCCCGCTTGCTTTTGACTTTGCCTTTGTTCTTGCTTTTGACTCTCGCTGGAAGGCCTCTCAATCTCCAAGCCCTTTTTCTCATCCCCCCAGTTCCAGGCCCTTCAACTCATCCCCCAACGCCTTCTCCACCTTCTTCTGGTGCTCCGCCGTCAGCTTCTTCCCCTCCGAAGTCAAATAAAACGCGTCGATCGCCATCTGTCCCTCAGTATCGATCAAGGCGATTTCAATGTTGCACCGTTGCTTCGAAAGACACGAACTGATGCGGTGCAACAGCCGCGGCCGGTCCTGCGCAATCACCTGCAGCAACGTGCTGGTCGACGAACATTCATCATCAAAATCAATCCGCGTCTCGACCACAACTTTCACCCGGACGCTTTTCTCCCCGCGCTGACGGTCGCGCAGCATCTTGTCCAGATCCGCTTCCCTCGCCAGAACCGCAATGATGCTTCGCTTGAACCGGTCCCACTCCGACAGGTTCAACTCCAAGGTGCGAAAGCGGTCGGTGAAATACAGCGTGTCTACGACGGTTCCAGCCTGGTTCGAAAAAGCATGCGCCTTTACGATGTTCATTCCCCACGCCGCCAGCACTCCCGTCAAAGTTGCGAACAAAGATGGACGGTCTTTGGTAACCAGGGTCAGCTCATACCAATGCCGGCCCCGCTTCAGGTCCACCTGCACCGGATCATGCCCAAACTCCCCCGCCATTTCCATGTGCTGCATCACTTCTTCGGCGGAGTACACGCGCAAATACCTCTGCGGAAATCCCTCCACAAACTCTTTGAACTTCGCGCTCATCACCGGAGCCAGGCTGCGCAGCCGCGCCAGTTTTTCTCCGTTCGCATCGTGCACGCGCTGGTCCGCACTGCGGTTCAAGTAGTTCGCGGCGCCGATGTAGAGCTGCCAAACGTTTTCTGCTTTCCACGGCGTCAGCGCCTCCGGATTCACCGCCTTGATGTCCGCATACGTCAGCAGGCACAACATCTTCAGCCGCTCCGGCGTGCCCACTTTTTCCGCGAAAGCCGCCACCGTCTCCGGATTGAAAATGTCCCGCCGCAATTGCGCCGACATCTCCAGATGGCTCCCAATCAGAAACAGCACCGCGGCTCGCTCGCCCGACTCCACATCCAGCCGGTCCAGACATCGGCTCGCGATCTCGAGGCTCGCCTCCACGTGATTGCCGCCCGGCACGCCTTTGCCCGTGTCGTGCAACAACAGAGCCAGGTAAAGCAGCTCCGGATCTTCCAGCTCCCCCATCAACTCCGCATACCGCTTGTCCCATTCCGATTTTGATTCGTTCAACCGGTGCAGGCTCTCAATCGCCAGAATCGAGTGCTCGTCCACCGTGAAGCGATGATAAAAATCCCGCACCACCAGCGAATCAATCGGCTTCAATTCCGGCAGCAGCAAGGTGAGCAGGCGCAGCGAGTGCATCGCCCGCAGCGCTTCCGCGGCATGAGGCTGCAAAAGTGTTTCCTGCAAATAAAGCCACAGCTCCGCCCCACGCGGCGGAGTCACCGCCAGCGCCGGTAGTTCCTGCTCGATTCGGTGCTCCGTGGTCGCACTCAGCCTCAACCCGTGATGCGCCATAAAGTGAAACAGCCGCAGCAACATCTCGGGATCACGCAGCGACGAAGACTGCTGCAGAAAAATCATTCCATCCACCACCGAAAAATCAGGGCTCGACGGCCGCGACCGCCATCCCTGAAACTGCCGGCGCAGCGACGACCACGCCTCCGGAATCTCTTCTTGTAACTGCATCACGGTTCGTTGCACAGCGCGCGCATGCCCGAAGTAAATCCGCATCCAATCCGCAGCCGTCACTTCGTCCGCGTCCGAAGCTCCAATCTTTCTAGCTGCCGCTTCGTCCTGCGCCTCCCAGCTCAACGCATTGTCGTCGCGCCCATGGCGGAAATGCAGAAAACACCGCGCCGCCATCAGAAACTCCAGGGCTGCATCCAGTTGCTTCCGCACCGGCGCGCGCAGCGAACTGGCATCCGGCCATTCTCCAAGCTTCCCCATCGAGGAAATCAGCGCCAGCCAGCAAGCCACGTTGTAATCGCGCAGCCCGCCCGGCGTCTCCTTCAAATTCGGTTCCAGGTGGAATACGGTGTGCCCGAACTTCCCATGCCGCTCTCGCGTCACCTCAGCCAGCCCCTGCAGCAGCGATTTCGCTTCCCGCGTCACCAGCTTGGGAATCGTTTTGTCATGCAGACGAGCGAACAGCTCCCGGTCGCCCGCCAGGTAGCGGCAATCCAGAAGTGAAATCGTGAACTCGGTATTGTTCGAATCGAAGCGGTCGCATTCCGCCAGCGTCCGCGACGCAGGACTCAACCTGAGCTTCAAATCCCACAGCTCTTGCGAGAAACGCTGGACCGCCTCTTTGTGGGTCTCTTCGCCCCGGCGATCGGCATAAAGAAACAGCAGATCGATGTCGGAATAAGGAAACAGCCATCCCCGCCCAAAGCCTCCTGTCGCCACCAGCGCGAAGTCCCGCGGTCCCGCTTCATCAGTTGAGACTAGATCCCGCCACAGCCTCTTAAGAATGTCTTCGATGAGCCGCGTCCGTGTCGCGACCGCGGCACGGCCGTCTCCCGTCGCCGCGAAGTCACGCGCCATTGCCGCCGACTCCTCGGCCAGAGAACTTCGCAGTTCACTGATCAGTGAAGACGCTTCCATCATGACAAGGTGTCAATGAATCGACGATCGCTACCTGATTGCCGCATGTCATTCACACATGGCTGGTGACACGCTGCTGTTAGAATGCCGTCCGGTCGCGTCCCGGTAGAATGTTCTTCGTTTCCCCAGTCTTGCTTCGATAACGCCCAGGAGATCGTGTGGGGACGGGGGCATTCGCCCGTCCAGGCCAGCGCAGCGAGCCGTCCGTCCTACAGCGCTCCCTCGCCCCGCTCCTCATTGCGAATGCGAATCGCCTCATCCACGCGCGTCAGAAAAATCTTCCCGTCGCCAATCTTGCCCGTGCGCGCCGCCACCAGAATCGCCTGCACCACCTTCTCCACCATCGCGTCAGCCAGCACCATCTCCAGCTTGGTCTTGGGAATCAGGTCGACACTGTACTCGCGGCCGCGGTAAACCTCGGTGTGGCCCTTCTGCCGTCCATGCCCTCGCACCTCAAGCACCGTCATGCCCTCGACGCCAATCTCATGCAGCGCGCTCTTCACCGCCTCCAGCTTGGAGTTCTGAATGACTGCTTCCACTTTCGTCATGATCTTGTTCTCAGGTTCGTGCTCCCGCCCGCGAGCGCCATGCGAACACAATACCGCACGCTCACTCTATCGTCTGCCGCCGCTCCGCGGAAATCGAAACTATTTATCGTTCCCATCAGGATTTGTTATTGCAGAAAAGGCGCAGGAAAGAAAACTCTGCCAGCGCAACCATGATTCGCATATGGATCTCCCCTGCAACCTCTTAATCCGGAGTTCCAGTCTCCGCAGATGACCATGTGGGGACAGCCGCCCTCGGCTGTCCTCGAGCGCAGCTCGACCGGCGGCAACCCATCACTTAACCGCACCCTTCTTGTCCTCCGGAGGCGCCGGCGGCTTGGCAAACTTCGCGTCATCCACCGGAACGTTCTGCTTGACCTCGGCCACCTGAATCGTGAACCGCCCGCTCGGCCGCGCCAGCGTCCAGCGGAAGGGAATCTTCACCCCGCCCGCCTCCCGATAATCTGCATAATCGATCTGCGTTGGCATCCGTCCCAGCGGCGTCTCTCCGTATCGCACCAGCCGCACCAGCAACCCCGACTGCTCGTCAAAATACAATCGCAGCGGAGGCTTTCCCTCGCGCCGTCCAATCACCAGGTAAGCGTCGTGGTCGCCGATCTTCTCCGCGCCGCGCACCTGCGTCTCGCTGAACATCGCTTTCAAGTGCGCCGCAAAATGAAGATCCGCATCCATCGCCGCCGCGTCCAGCTCCGACCCATGCATCTCGCGCGCCGGCCGTCCCGGAAAACCCAGCCAGCCCTCGCGACCATCGAACGCCGTCACGCTGTCTCCGTCGGGCGTGTGCGCGAACGATATCCGCTTGTCCGGATCCTTCGAGTAAATGTCGATCGGCACATTCCTGTCTCCGAAGCTCATCGTGCCCGTCATCACTCGCGTCGTGATTTTCTCGATCGCAGCGCCTCCGCCCACCGCCTCCACATACTTGTCGAGCAACGTGTCAGCGGAGAGTTTTTCCTTCTCGCCTTCGCCCTTCTTTTCCGCGGGCTTCGCTTTGCCGATCGCCGGTTTCGGCTCTTCCGCCATAACCGGGGGCGTCGCCACCGCCTCGGGGCTGCCCCGGTGGCAGGAATAGCAGGTCACCTCAAGATGTCCTTCATAGTTGTCCTTGTTAATTGCGAACATCATCTCCATCATTTTCCGTGCGGTCCGCTTCGTCTTCTTTTCGTCCTTCTCGAAGTCGCCCTCCACGTGGCAAAACTGGCACTCCACGCCAAGAGACGCCGCAATGAATTGCATCCCGGGAATCAATTGATCCGCCGGAATGCCCTTGAGCACCTGGATATTCTTGTACTGCTCCTCCGCCTTCTTCGGCCCGGTAGCCGTTGCTGCTGCCTGCGGGGCTCCGGCCAACTGTGCATTAGCAACGTCCTTCACAACTCCACCAACAGCCAGAAATACGAACGTCCCCAAAGCGAAAGCAAGTTTCCTATTCATCGATGAAAGCCTCATTAAGAAACAAAATGTCTTCTCAGCGATCTCTGCGGCCTTTCTCCGCGCACTCCGCGATTAAAGGTTTCCGCGGGCAGTCAAGGCAAATTACTGTAAACATACTTGCCCGAAACCTCAGCCACCACAAACTTCTGCCCCAACAGCCCATCCACTCGCGCCTTCTCATACGGCGGCACAAACAAAAATACGCGCCCGCTCCCCGCCCAGTCCCGTTGCAAATCCGCATCGCTCAAATAGATTTTCGGCGCATCCGCAAAAGTCGAACCGAACCACATCGAAGTACTCCGCCCCTCCACCAGATCGATGGGCCGCCGCAGATAAAACAACAGTGACGATCCAAACGCCTGGTCGCCATAGATCATCACCTTATCTTCCGGCTGCGCCCGCGCCGCGATCTCCCGTGCCAACTGCTTCGATGAAAGATAAGGACCAAATCGCACCAGCGCAATGTGCGCCGCCACCAGAAACATCGTCAATCCTGCCCCCAGCGCCCAGGTCGCAGAGTAATGCCGCCGCCGCAAACGTAGAATAAACGACGTCAACGGAGCCACCAGCAGCGCCACCGCCGCCAGCGCCGCCGGCAACCGCAGCGCCGCAAACGACGCATAACTCAAATCCAGCATGTGCGATGTCGAAAGTGTATAAGCGTTTGTATCCTGCTCACTCAGCAAGCGCCCAATGTCTGGCTCGAACGGGAGCTTCCGCGACTGCCACAGTCCCACGACAAGCATGACGCTGGCCGCAACCCCAATCACTGCCAGCAGCCCCGCGGAAGTCGTCAGCCAACCCGCCCGCATTCCGCCTTCACACTCCACCCGCTCGCACCGCGCCACTCCCTCCGCCAGCAACAACAGAAGCGCCAAATACGCCGGGAACGTGTAGTACTCCTGGTTGGTCGAGATGGCAAAGAAGATCAGCACCAGTCCCACCCAAATCCAGCACAGCAACCGCGTCCGCGAAGCAAAATCGCTTTGCCCCACACCCCCGTGGGCGCCAGCACCACCGCGCCAGCCTCGCCACTCCTGTGCTGCCATCTTCACCGCCGCCGGCAGATACAGACTCCACGGAAACAACCACACCAGATGCAGCGTCCAATAAAGCGCAGCCGGAAGTTTGCTGTAATCCCGCGGATACCTCCTTCCCAAAAATCTCAAAAAATGTTCATTCACAAAATAAAACCAGAAGAAACCCTGATGCTCAGCCGTGCCCGGATTTCGCAAGCCCGCCAGAATATGCCAGGGCGCGGCAATCGCCAGAAATAACGCCAGCCCAGAAATCAGCCGGAACTCCCGCCACCGCCGCCATTCTCCCGTAACCAGCAGAAAGAAAAATGCCGCCCCACACGGAAACGCCAGCGCGATCAGCCCCTTGGTCAGCACGCCCAACGCCATCATCGCGTATCCCGCGTACCATCGCCAGGCTGCGGCGTTCGGCTCCAGCGCTGTCAGAAAAAAATAAAGCGCCGCCGCAATCAGCACAGCTCAACAGCACCTCCGGAATCAGCACGCGTGTAAACAGGTACACCCCCGCGCAGGTGTAGACAAAAAGCGCCGCGTAAATCCCGGTTCGTTCGCCGAACGCGCGCCGCCCCCACAACCATCCCAATACTCCTAACAACATCACCGACAGCACCATCGGCAATCGAGTACTGAATTCGTTCACGCCTAAAACTTTGTAACTGATCGCCACCAGCCAGTAAGGCAACGGCGCCTTCTCCAAATATCGGACCCCATTCACATGCAGCGTGACGTAATCCCCCGTCACCACCATCTCGCGCGCCGCCTCCGCATGCGTGCTGTCGGCATCATCCAACAACCCCGGAGTGAACATCGACCCCACATAAACCGCCAGAAACACCACAGCCAGCGCCCAGTAAGCAACTCTGGACCCGCGCCCGCTCTGCTCTGAATTGTTCAATGAGTGGGATTCCGTTCACTAGTCTCGCACAATTTGGAACGAGGCGGCATGGCTCTCGCCCGGGTTTCTCCGCGCACTCCGCGGCCGTTCTCAGCGCCTGCCTTGAGCCAAGCCGAAGGGGCCTCCGCGATTGCAAGACCTGCTGTCAGCGCAGCGTGCCCCCGCCAAAAAATGCTACAGTAATTCGGTTCATGTCCGCGCCCAATTCCCTCTTCGTTCGCGCCTGCAAATCCCAACCCGCCGACCGCACTCCCGTCTGGTTCATGCGTCAGGCCGGACGCTACATGCCCGAATACCGCGCCGTCCGCAAGCAGCATAGCTTGCTCGAAATCTGCAGGAAACCCGCGCTGGCCGCCGAAGTCACCATCGCCGCCGCCGAGTTTCTGGGCGTCGACGCCGCCATCATCTTCGCCGACCTTCTGCTTCCGCTCGAGGTCATGGGCCTGCCCTTTCACTTCTCCGCCGGAGAAGGCCCCGTAATCGAGAAGCCCGTCCGCACTCACGAAGACGTTGCCCAACTCCGCACTGACCGTGTCGCCGATCTCGGCTACGTCTCCGAAGCGGTGAGCCGGGTAGCGAAACATTTTGCTGGAAAGCTCCCAGTCATCGGATTTTGCGGAGCCCCCTTCACCCTCGCCAGCTACATGATCGAAGGCGGCGGCTCCCGCCACTATCTCCACGCCAAGAAGATGATGTACAACTCTTCCGCCGACTGGGACGAGTTGTTGCGCAAGCTGGTAGAAGTCACGGCCGAATACTCCGCCGCTCAAGTGCGCGCCGGCGCCGATGTCATCCAGATTTTCGACAGTTGGGTCGGCTGCCTGAGCGTGGAAGATTATCGCCGCTACGTTCTGCCGCACGTGAAAAGCCTGGTGACGCGCCTGCAGAAGACCGGTGCGCCCGTGATTTATTTCGGCACCGACAGCGCCACGCTGCTCCCCGCGATGAATGAAACCGGAGCCGAAGTCATCGGCCTCGACTGGCGCATCCCGCTCGACAAGGGCTGGAGCGACCTCAAACATCGCTGCGCCGTGCAGGGAAATCTGGACCCCGTCCTGCTCTTCGCGGACTGGAAAGAATTGAAGTCTCGCGCCGGACACATTCTTCAACTAGCCGCAGGACGCCCCGGCCACATCTTCAATCTAGGCCACGGCATCCTTCCCGAAACTCCAGTAGAAAACGTGAAAAACCTGGCGCGCTTCGTGCAAGAACACTCCGCAACGAATCGAACGACGACCCGAAGCCCGAAAGCCGAGGCCCGAAGCCCGCATCCATGACTCGCATCGCCATAATCGGCGGCGGCATCTCCGGACTCACCGCCGCTTTCACTCTGGAAAAACACCGCCGCACCGGCGCAGTCGAATATACGCTTTACGAATCCTCGCCCCGTCTTGGCGGTGTCCTCCGCACCGAGCACATCCACGGCTGTATCGTCGAAGCCGGACCCGATTCCTTCATCACCGAAAAACCCTGGGCCGCCGACCTCTGCCGCACCCTCGGCCTGGGCGATCAACTCATCGGCTCGAATGACATCGATCGCAAAACCTACATCCTCGTCCGCGGCCAACTCATCCCCATGCCCGACGGCTTGATGTTCATGGTCCCAACCAAAATTCTCCCGACCGGACTCTCGCCGCTTTTTTCCTGGACCACCAAGCTCCGTATTGCGCTGGAATTATTCCTTCTCCCCCGCGCCGCCGAAGCCGACGAAAGCGTAGCCTCGCTAGTCAAGCGCCACTATGGCGCCGAAATGGTCGATCGCCTCGCCGACCCCCTCCTCTCCGGCGTCTACGGCGGCCAAGCCGCCAGCCTCAGCGTGCGCGCGGTCCTCGCTCGCTTCGCCGAAATGGAGCGCACTCACGGCAGCCTCGGCCGCGCCATGCTCGCTGCCAGAAGAAAAATGCCGCGCTCGCCAGACAAACCCGCGCCGCCGCTTTTCACTTCTCTCAAGAACGGCATGCAGCAGCTCCCCGAAACTATCGTTGCGAAGCTCGGCCGCGACTCACTGCTCACCAACACTCCAGTGCACTCCATTCAACCCCGAACCGGCGGCTGGAGCGTCTCGGCAGGCATGAAATCGGATCACTTCAACGCCATTATCCTGGCCCTGCCCGCGCTCGCCGCCGCCCAGCTGCTCTCGCTCTGCAGCCCCGAACTCTCTGCCGAACTAGCCGCCATCGGATACAGCTCTTCCATCACCGTCGGCCTGGGCTATGACCGCGACGTCCGCCAATCACTCCCGTCCGGCTTCGGATTTCTCGTCCCCCGCAGCGAAGGCAAACGCCTGCTGGCGGCAACCTTCGTCCACAACAAGTTCCCCCACCGAACTCCCGAGGACCGCGCCCTGCTGCGCTGCTTCTTCGCCGGATCCAACGCGGAAAATATCTGGCAACTTTCCGACGACGCCATCATCGCCATAGTCCGCAACGAATTGCAGCAGATCCTCCGCCTTCGCGCCGCGCCTCTCTTCGCCCGCGTCTACAAATGGAAGTCCGCCATGGCCCAGTACGGCGTCGGACACCTCGAGCGCCTCGACCGCATCGAGCGCCTGCGCCAACAACTACCCGGCCTCGCTCTAGCCGGCAACGGCTACCGCGGCATCGGCGTCCCCGACTGCGTCCGCTCCGGCACGGGAGCCGCCAAGCAACTCCTACAAGAGTAAGCGGAGGTTTGAGCATTGGTGTCTACTTCGCCTCGATACCCCCACCCGAAATGCGATAATGCGGAATAGTATCGGTATTGAATGTAAGGTAGACGCGCGAATCCTTGGGAAGCCGCTGATATGCGCCGGTGACGGTATCGATCAGCAATTGTCCTTGATAATTACCGCAGTAGGGCACGTTCATCAGAAAATATCGATCTCCCGGCAGAAAAACGCTCCTGAGCATCTCGTCGCACCAGTAGGTACCTTTCAAACCGTTGCCCTGCGTCAGCGCCAGATACGGCTTCCCCTTTATTTCAAGCCTTGCCGGACCGCCCCCTCTATCGAAGATCATTGTCACACCCTTCGCGGGCAGAACCGCTTTGTCGTAATCGATAATAGAAAACGAGAAGAAGGGCTGCTCAACGAAGCCAGTTGTCAAGTGTCCGAGGGGAATCGAAGCCTCGTTGGGCGCGCCGATATCGGCCACTCGATTTCCGTCGTAATATTTCAGCTATAGGTCGCCTTGATCCGTGGGTACCGAAAAGTAAATTCCGGACCTCAGCCCGAGAAAATAGTGAAATGCGGGGAAGGGTTTTAGAACGGGCTGAAGATTCTGTGCTTCAACTTCATATCTCCAGAGCTCTCCTTTGGTGGAGAATAACTGCGACCCCTTGGATTCATAATACTGGTCCTTTATCAAGTAGAGAGCCTTCGAGTCTCTCGACCACTGAAAATCGTCATCTCGAAAGAAGTCCTGGCCCAAGAGCTTGGGCTCTCGAAAGATCGAATCGACCGCGGCCACTCTCCGAAATTCCGGATAGTCTGACTCGACGACCGTCAGTACCCCTTTTGAAACGACGGCAATTCTCTTGCTGTCAGGAGAAACAAGAAATTCCTTGATCTGACCGCGCATCAATGTCGGTGATTGAGGGTCGAGCCGGTCGGAGTATTTGAGTTCATCGCCGATTGAATAGAAGAAACGGGCGTCCGCTTTCGCCTGAAAAGAGGAAGGATGAAAGTCGGCGATTTTTGAGGAAACCTCGGTTACAGACAAATACACCCATATGGACACAAACAAAACCACGGGAATGAAAACCAATACACCCGCGCCTATGGCAATACGTTTTCCCAGTCTGTCATAAAGCTTCACGGCTTTGGCTAAGCCGGAACATCCACCTTACTAGCCCTCAACTCCCGCCGAACCCGCGCCACCACCAGCCGAATCTCGTCATAAGTCACCTCCGGAGGCAAAGCATCCTTCAAAGGCTTCAGCCCATTGACCCCAAGCCGCGCGCAAGCCGCCTCAATCACAGCCAACTTATTCCGATCAATCCATCCCGCCTCAAACTCCAAGTCCCCCCTCTCCACCAGATTCGCCACAGCGTTCACCACAGTCGACAACTGCCGTCCCCGGATTTTTGCAATGTCTTCGAAACTATGCCCCGTCCCCAGCAGATGCATGGTCTCGAGCGCAGGCGCGGTCATCTTCTCGGGAAAAGCGGAAGCCCGGGCGCCAGCGCGGTAGCGCTCCAGCGCACCCAGGATTCCCCGTCCGTATACCTCGGCCTTCCGCTCGCCAATTCCGGTTATGCTCAGCAACTCCGCCATCGATGACGACCGCCGCCGGCAAATCTCCTCCAGCGTCGTATCATGCAGAACCACAAACGCCGGAACGCCCTGCTCCTTCGCCGTAATCCGCCGCCACTCCCGCAGATATTCGCTCAGTTCCGCATCCACGCTCGAGACACCCGGCCCCGCTGCAACCCGGGATTCCTTCCCCGCATAGCTCACGCCCCGAACCGGCGCCGTCATCCACTCCGCCGCGCTCCCGCACACATCGCAAGCGTCGCAAGTCTCCCACTTGGCGACTTCCCCAAAATGCCCGCAAATCTGCCGATGCCGGCAGCGCCGCGACTCCACAAACTCCCGGATGATCCGGTACCGCTCCCAAGCCCGTTCCCGCTCCGCCGCATCCACAATCTGATTCGCAAAAAATCCCAGCAGCCCCGCATCTCTCTTCTGCCACAGCAAAACGCAATCCGCACTCAAGCCGTCGCGTCCCGCCCGTCCCGCCTCCTGGTAGTACTGCTCGATCGACTTCGGCAGCGACAAATGAATCACCGCGCGCACAGCCGCCTTGTTGATCCCCAACCCAAAAGCAATCGTCCCCACCAGCACCCGCACTTCATCCGACATCCACCGTTCCTGATTCCGTCGCCGCTCCTCGCTTCCCATCTTGCCGTGATATCCCACCGCGGCAATGTCATGATCTCCAAGAAAATCCACGGTCTCCTCCACGCGATTAATCGTAGGAGAATAAACGATCACGTTGCTCCCGGAGTAACTGCGCAAAGCCTTCACCAGCAACTCCATCTGCTCCAGCCCCTCGCACTCGCGCACCAGGTAGCGCAGGTTCGGCCGGTAAAAGCTGGCAATATATTTATCGGGAGAGCGCAACTGCAGTTGCGCCAGAATGTCATGCCGCACGTGCCGCGTCGCGCTGGCCGTAAACGCCGCAATCGGACGATCCGGAAACTTCGACCGCAGCTTGCTCAACTGCCGGTACTCCGGACGAAACTCATGCCCCCACTCGGATATGCAGTGCGCCTCATCAATCGCAAAAAACGCGACAGGCACCTGCTGCAACCAACCAATCGTGTCCCCCCTCGCGATCCGCTCCGGCGAAACGTAAAGCAGCCGGAAAGCCCCGTCCCGCGCCCGGCTCATCACCTTAGCCTGCTCGCCTTCGCTCAAAGTGCTGTTCAGCACTGCCGCCGGAATTCCCATCTGCGCCAACTGCGCCGCCTGATCCTGCATCAGCGCGATCAGCGGAGAAATCACCACCGCCGTCCCGCCCGCCACCACCGCCGGCAACTGATAGCACAAAGACTTGCCCCCGCCAGTAGGCATCACCACGCAAGTATCGTGCCCCGCCAGCAAACTGCGCACGATCCGCTCCTGCAGCGGACGAAACGTGCTGTACCCCCAGTACCTCCGCAGCGGCGCCAGCAGATCCGTTTCCGGCATCATGAAAAAGAGTATAGGCTCAGGCGAATATTAGGAGAAGGCGGAATCGCAGATTTCTCGCAAAGAACTTTCCAAACTGGGAACCCCAGCTCTACCCTGTGATCCTCTGTGTCCTCCGTGTTAAAGATTTTTCTGAAGCCCTCCATACCTCACCTCCGGATAGATCCTCTCAAACCCCACCCACACCACCGCAATCACCAATAAACAAAGCAAGCTCCCCTCCGGCCCCACCGACCCTCCAGTAATCCATCGCGACCCTTGAAACGACGAACTAAGCAAATGACCCGGAGAAATCGCCCCGCTATCCGGCACCGAATAAAAAAAACTCTCGCCCCAGTCCCAGGCCGCATGGAATCCCACCGCAAACCACAAGCTCCCGGTGCGCCGCAACGTCAGACAAAAGAAAAACCCGATCAGCCCCGCGGCCAAAGCACCCGTCCAGGCTTCTCCACGATTGTTCAGGTGGATCGCCCCAAATCCGATCGACAGCAGCGCCGCCGCCGGCCAGAATCCCAACCCACGGCCCAGCGTGAACAGCGTGTAACCTCGGAACACGAATTCCTCGACCAAGCCCACCAGCAGAAACACCACACCCCAAAAAATGGCATATCTCACCATGGTCATTCCGTGCAGCACAACGTGCCCAAAATCGAAAGCGTGCAACCCATGCAGAATTTCCAGCAGCAGAGTAATGCCCAGGAACCCCCAAACCACGCCCACCCAAAACAACTTCGAGAACGCCTGCCGCAGCGGCAAGCCGTAATCTCCCCAAGGCCTCCGTTCAATCCGTGCCATAACCACCGCAGGAATCACTGCCGCCACCAGCGCCCCAAGCTCGCCAAACATCTGCGACCAGAGTTTGCCCAACTGGAGCGAATCCGCCCACCAGTTCTCCACCGCCGCGATCACCCCGAACATCACCCAGTAAAGAGCGATCCTCCAGCCCAGGCGCAACCCCCCGGCGCCAAAAAAAACTCTGCGCAGCCAGGGCGATTGCGGCGCGTCAACGGCGCGAGACCCGTCCTCATCCACCATCAATATCTCCTGCCAGGTTTCTCCGCGCCCTCCGCGGCCGCTCTCCGCACCTCCGCGATGAAGATTCTCGCGCTCCTGTTCCTCTTAGCGGACTTCGCCGTCTTTCTTCGCGAACTTTGCGGTTAAGAGCTTTGATCCTGCGCCTGTGCGGAAGCCGGCGCCAATTCTTTTTTCGCCGTCACAACCCCGCCGAACTCTCTCTCGGAAACTTCTCCGCAAACCGGCCGCAACATGGTAAAACACTTCGTCCTGCCTTATGACCCGATTTTTCACCCGCGAACGCTTCGGCCGCCCCCAATTCCTAGCTGGAGCCATGCTCCTAACCTTTCTGGCGCAAGCCCTCTGGCTAGCCCATTCCGAACTGAACCCGACAGCACCAACTGCGCCCCCCGCCCCCAGCGCCTCTGAGCAAGTCCGCATCGTCGTCGGCTGGCGTCAACTCCACGACGGCGGCATCGCCGGCGCGCCTTTCCCCGATCCTCCCAACGACCTTCCCCCAGAAGTCTCCCACGACGCCAACGGCTTCGACACGCAACACTCCCCACTGCTCTCTCTCGTGACCGCCGCTGCCGCTGCTAGTCGTACCCCAGAGACTTGCTCATCCCCGAATATGCCGCCGTACTGGCGCTGGCTCCCGCGTCTTCCGTTCCTGGCCTGCGGACTCGCCCTAGGCGCATCCCTCTGGTATGTAGCCCGCCGTCTCTGCGGCAACACCGGAGGATTCCTGGCCCTAACCCTTTACTGTTTTTCTCCCTCGATGATCCAGTCCAGCGCCGTCTGGCACACCGAACCAGAAATCCTCGCCGCCTGGGGATCCTTCGGCGCCATCTTCACCGCCATTGCCGTAGCCCACACGCTCTACGCCCCGCGCGAAGTAGTCTTGTGGAACTGGCGCCGCATAGTCTTGCTAGGCGTCTCTCTCGCCATCGCCGTAGGATCCCAGTTCTCGATGATCGTCGTCGTGCCCCTGGCATTAGCCTTCATGTTCTATGTTGCCCCCATCCGCCGTGCCGCAGCCTTAACCATCTGGGCCGCCGCCTGCGTACTCGCGCTAGCCCTGCTCTTCGCGACGTACTTCTTTCACCCGCACGTCTTTTCGGAAGCCATGCGCCACGCCTCTTTCTGGGGAGCAACCTGGCGCAGCTTCACCGTCCTCGCCGTCTACCGCGAAGTAGCCCGAGAGATCCTGCGAGCCTGTCCCGCCCTAGCCCTGCTCCTGCCGTTAGCCGTCGCAACCTACATCATCTGGCCCCGCACCCGCTATTTCGGCAACACCGCTCCCGCCCTAGTAGCGGTCCTCTTCATCGGACAAGCCATGGCCCACCCCGACCAAGCCGGCGCAGGATTCCTCCTGGCCTCCGTCCCGTTCCTCCTGATCTTCGTAGCAGGCGTAGCCGCCGACCTGATGGAAACTTCCCCAAGCCAGCTAGTAAAAGCCGCAGTCTGGGCTCTGATAGCAGCCAACATCCTCTGGACCGTTCTAAAACTATCCCAAGTTCCAGCCGGATAAAAACAAGCAAGAGCGGACTTCCTCTGTGAACCCCTGTGTCCCCTGTGTTCATGCTTTTGACTTTTCCGACCCAGCCAACAATTTGCGGTATCATATTCACGTGAACCCCTCACCAGCTCTCGTCATGCTCCTGACGGTCCTGGCTCCGTGGGCCGCGGCGCAAAGAAGCGCACACGCCGCCCAGCACTTCAATAGGCCCACCGCAAATTCTCGGTTCGGACAAACCGCCCACGCATTCCGCCGATCATCTCCGTTCACATCCCCCCACACGTCTCTCCCGTTCCCGTTCCTGACCGACTTCTTCAATCCCGATGACATCTATTCCACCGGCTACCCCGTAGCCTCGCAGCCGCCAGTAATCCTGCTGCAAGCCGCACGCGCCCTCTCAGGTTTCCCCAATAATCTGTCCCAACCGATAAACCAGCCGCCAACGACAACTCAGCCGCTGATGATCGAACTGCAGAACGGTCGCTACGTCCGCATAGCCAGCACTCCAGCCAACGGTGAGGCGGTGTCTCTCACCATCGACAAGAAACCCGCCCCAGCATCCACCGCGCCCAACCCACCCCCGGCCATCCTAATCTTCCGCGACGGCCACACCGAAGAAGTCCGCGACTACGCCATCGCCGACGGCACCCTCTACGCCCGAGGCAACTTCTACACCGACGGATATTGGAACAAGAGGATAGAACTCTCCGCTCTCGATCTATCCCAAACCCTCCAAGCCAACACCGCGCGCAAAGTAAATTTCTTCCTTCCAACATCTCCCAACCAAGTAATCACTCGCCCATAGCAGCAGCATTCAACGCGAAAACTTCCTAGCCGAATCCCCGCCTTCTCTTCGCGTCCTTCGCGGCCGTTCTTAGTGAACTTAGCGGTTAAAGGCTCTCAGGATGCGCTCCTGAACCGCCATAATCAACAATCTCCCCGCCTGACCACACTTTCCACAACGCCGAAACGTGTTACAATATTCTTCGACCAAAAACCATTAACCGCCTGTAAATGCAACCGCTTAGCCCCAATGTCGCCATTACTCAGGAAACCCCGTGTCCGCCCTAACCCACAGCCGGCGAGGCTCTTAGGTTTCCAATTACCAAATTACAAAATTACCCAATTACTAAATGGTCCTCATGCCTGACGATCAAAATCCCGAACTACCCCTGACCCCACCGCCCCCCGGCGACGGCAGTCCCGGCGCTCTCCACATTCAGCCCGTCAACATTGAAGACGAGATGCGCAAGTCGTATCTCGATTACTCGATGTCGGTCATCATCGGACGCGCTCTCCCCGACGTCCGCGACGGACTCAAGCCCGTCCACCGCCGCATTCTCTACACCATGCAGCAGATGGGCCTCCAGCCCAATCGCGCCACCCGCAAGTGCGCCAGAATCGTCGGCGACGTAATGGGCAAGTACCATCCCCACGGAAATCTAGCCGTCTACGACGCCTTAGTCCGCTTAGCGCAAACCTGGAGCATGCGCTACCCATTAATCTTCGGACAAGGAAATTTCGGCTCCGTCGACGGAGACCCTCCGGCAGCCGATCGCTACACCGAAGCCAAACTAGCCGCAGTCTCGACTGCGCTTCTGGAAGATCTGGACAAAGAAACAGTAGACTTCCGTCCCAACTACGACGGCAGCGAAGTAGAGCCAGACGTTCTTCCCGCAAGAATTCCCAATCTATTAATCAACGGCTCCGACGGAATCGCCGTAGGCATGGCCACAAAAATTCCGCCGCACAACTTAACCGAAATAGTCGACGCCACCATCACCCTGATCAACAATCCCAACGCCCAGCTAGCCGACATCCTGAAATTCGTGCAAGGCCCAGACTTCCCCACCGCCGGAGTAATCCACGGACGCGCCGGAATCTTCGAAGCCTACCGCACCGGCCGCGGCCGCTTCATGATGCGCGCCAAAGCCGCCATCGAAAACATCACCAAAGACCGCCAAGCCATCATCGTCACCGAAATCCCCTATCAGGTAAACAAAGCCCGCCTGGTCGAGCGCATCGCGCAACTGGTCAACGACAAAGACATCGAAGACATCTCCGACATCCGCGACGAAAGCGATCGCGACGGCATGCGCATCGTAGTCGAACTCAAGCGCGGCGCCGAGCCTCAAATCGTTCTCAACCAGCTCTTCAAACACACCTCCATGCAGGAAGGTTTTTCCATGATCCTGCTGGCGGTGGTCAACGGCCAGCCCCGCGAAATGGGACTGATCCAGGCCATCAAGCACTTCATCAATCACCGCGTAGAAGTAGTCCGCCGCCGCACCGCCTTCCTGCTCCAAAAAGCAAAAGACCGCGAGCACATCCTGGAAGGCTATCTAAACGCGCTCGATCATCTCGACAACGTAATCACCATCATTCGAGCCAGCGCCAACCGCGCCGACGCCCGCGAAAATTTAGTAGCCTACTTCGGCGGCAAGAAAATCGACATCAACACCACCGGCCGCGCTCCCAAACAAAATCCCGAAAAACCTTTCACAACGCGCCAGGCCGAAGCCATCTTAGAATTGCAACTGCACCGCCTCACAAAGCTTTCCATCGATGAAATCTCCAACGAGCTGAAAGAAGTCCGCGAGAAAATCGAAGACTACGAATCCATCCTCGCCTCCGAAAGCAAACTCCGCAAAGTCATCATCAAGGAATTAGAAGAAGTAAAAGACCTCTACGGAGACGAGCGCCGCACCCGCATCGAAGACGAAGCCGCAGAAATCGTCCTCGAAGACTTGATCGCCGACGAACAGGTAGCCGTAACCTTCAGCCACTCCGGCTACATGAAGCGCACTCCCATTTCCACCTACCGCATGCAGCGCCGCGGAGGCACGGGCCGCACCGGCATGAAGACCCGCGACGAAGATTTCGTCGAACACCTCTTCATCGCCTCCACCCACGCCTATATCCTCATCTTCACCAACAAAGGCCGAGTCTACTGGCTCAAGGTCTACGAAATTCCCGATGTTAGCGCCGCAGGCAAAGGTAAACACATCGGCAACCTGATCGGACTGCAACCCGGCGAAACCGTCCGCACCATGCTGTCGGTCCGCAATCTCGAAGAAGAAAACAAATTCATCTTTTTCGCCACCCGCAATGGCCTGGTAAAAAAATCTGAACTCCGCGAGTTCATGCATGTCCGCTCCAACGGCATCAACGCCATCAACATCGAAGACGGAGACGAACTCGTAGCCGCCCGCATCACCAACGGCAACCAGATCGTCTTCATCGCCTCCCACGAAGGCATGGCAGTCCGCTTCGACGAAAATCACGTCCGTCCCATGGGCCGCAACGCCTACGGCGTAAACGGAATCAATCTCGAAGAACGCGACTACGTAGTAGGCATGACGGTAACTCCAAAACCAGACGCCGATCGCCAGAGACAACCACAGGCAAAACAGCCGCCTCGGCTGTCAAGGGAGCGACTTAAGATCGTAGACGATCAAACGCCGATACCGGAGCTTCCCCCAGGTCTCAGAAACCGTAGACCTAACCCAAAAAGGCAACCTGATCCTCTCCGTAACTGAAAACGGATACGGCAAGCGCACCCCCGCCGACGAATACCGCCTGATCAACCGCGGCGGCAAAGGTGTAATCAATGTGAAAACCACTGAGCGAGTAGGCAAAGTAGTAGCCATAGCGCTGGTAGACGAAAACTCGCAGGTAATGCTGATCAGCCAATACGGCAAAATCATCCGCATGGATTCCAAAACCATCCGCGAATCCGGCCGCAACGCCCAAGGCGTCCGCCTCTTACACATGGAGCCAGGCGACCGCGTAGCCGCAGCGGTAGTCTTAGCGCCAGAAGAAGAACACAACGGCAACGGAGGAACCCTGCTCCAATAAAAGACCGGGCTTCCCTTAGTGAACCTTAGTGACCTTAGTGGTTCAAGCCCGATGCAGGTACGAGAGCCGATTCTGCACGATTTGGATTACGTCTCTTGAATCGGAGCCGATTTCTCGGCGCTCCAGATTGTTGTTGACCCTCGGGTCGCGCGCCGAAAACTAAGGCATGCAATGGAACCCTCGCGGAGCAACCTCTCCGAGTGGGGCGGTTCGCCTACTCTGATTGAGCCGGTCGTCGGCCGAATCACCTTGCGAAGTTTGGATCGCGCCAAGAACGTTTCTGCGCAGCCCCTCGACGGCTCGGGCCAGCCCATGGGAGAGCCCGTCCGCGCCCAGAAGAAGGATCAAGGATGGGATATTCCGCTGGGAAAGGCGATCACAACCTGGTACGAAGTAACAGTCACGCACTGACGCGGCTTCGTATTTTACTTTGGTTGTACCAGTGCCTTACAATTCGCGAACACAGATGACCAAGAGCTACCCGCCTGCGCGATAAGCGCGACTTACAAGGGCTCGGGAATCGCTTCGATCCGGCCCAGCAAAAATCCGTACCCGGCGATGCCGGCCAGCAGAAACGCAGCCGCTGCGCCGAACGCCCAGAAAAACGAGTGCGTCGCTTGCACGACATAGCCGGTTGCAATTGGAGCGGCAATTGCCGAGAGTTGGTTGCCGAAATTCAAGATGCCACCGAGCGTTCCCACGCTTTCGCGCGGGGCAATCAGAGACGGTATCGACCAACCCACCGGCGAGGCTCGCGGACAATCCCCCGATGGCCAGACTGATCCACACCAGCGCGATGACGATGCTGTGCGCGTAAGCTGCTCCCAGCATTCCCAGGCCGAGCGCAGTGCCTCCGATGAGGATTGCTTGCCGGACGAACGACGGGTCCCGGCCACGCTGAATTAATTTGTCCACCAGCCAGCCCCCCATGACAATGTCGGTAAACGTGGCAAACAGCCAAGGCACGCTGGTGTACAAAACCGAATGCAGCAGATTGATGTGATGGGTTAACGAGAGATACGAAGGCAGCCACGTGAGCAAGAGATAGAAAGTGTAGTTGTAGGACGCAAATCCTAGCACCAGCCCCCAAACCTTTCGCTGGCGTAGCAAATACCCGAGCGCAACGCCCTTCGCAGCGTGGGCTCGATCCTCGAGTTGTGCTCCGCCCCGCAGGATAAAATCGCGCTCCGCCGCAGAAAGCGATTGATCCTCGCTGGGATTTCGGTAGAAGCAGTAAAAAAGAACAAAATAAAGCAGACTGATCAATCCCGTCGCGGCAAAGCTCCATCGCCATCCGAAGCGCCACAGCAGCAGCCCAATCGCCGGGACTCCAATGGCCGAGGCGAACTTGGCTGCGGAATCGAAAATCGCCGTCGCCAGGCTCCGCTCTTCCGCGGGAAACCAATAGCCGATGGCTTTCGCGTTCGCCGGAAAGGTGGGAGCTTCGCCTACTCCGAGCAGAAGCCTCGCTCCCAGAAAGCCCGTCAGTCCGGTCGAAATGGCCGCAGCAAATGAAGCGACGCTCCACAGCAGCGTTCCGATCCGGCCAACCACCTTCACTCCAAACCGATCCAGCATCAGGCCTGAGGGAAGTTGAAACGCTGCGTAAGTCCAGCTGTAAGCGCTCAGCAAGAACCCAAACGTGACGGTCGAGATGCCGAATGCATTGTGCAACGCTTCTTGCGAGACGGAGAGATTCACCCGGTCAAAGTAGTTCACCAACACGCCGAACCCCAGCAGGAAGGCGATCCCCCAGCGCCGTCGGGGGACGGGGCGCGTTCCGATAGTTGCCGCCCGCGTCACGGTTTGCACTCGGATTCAGATCGCGTTGACTCCACAGCAGTCTTCACTTCTGCGCCGGCCTCGTTGACGGACCATAAGACCATGACGGTGCCGGTAGGATACATTGATGTGGCGCCCCACTCGGCAAAGTTTTTTAACGCAACCGTGAATCACTTTCGGGAGATAGGCCGCCTCTCTTGCCATTTGTGTCGGAAGACGTCTCGCAATATGAAAACGATTAGGAATTGAAGACACTATGCGGCGGAATTCAAGAAGGACATTCTTGAAGAGCGCCTCCGCCGCGGCCGTATGGGCAGCGGTATGCCGCTCCGCACCCCGGCTGCTGGCCACTACGCTGGGTACTGCCCATCGGGCTGCAACTGTACACGGTGCGGGATTTGCTGCCCAAGGACTATGAAGGAACGCTGCGGCAGTTGGGCACGAGTTGCGGCCTCATCCTGGCGCGGGGTTGTTCTCTGTTGAGCTTCCGTGGTTCGACCCGTCACAAAATCGTCCACAGTCGATGGCTCCCGCTGTGGGAGCAGACTTCTGTCTTATTGCGTGGACATTAGGATCGGCTTTACCGCGTCCGCTTAGCCCACCGCAACGCATAACCATCATTGATCACTTGCTACTAACCTGGAGGCAATAGTGACGGCAATCATCAGCACTCATAGTGGCCAAGCAAGAGCTTAGTAATCGGGTTTACTTTCCAGGAGCCGTAGGACCCGGTATTGGCACCAACTTCTTCTGCGCATTGCCATCGTAAAGATCAAGCCCAAAGGATGGATGCTCAAATGTCCCCGAAATTCGCACCGGTAGCAGTTCGCCTTTGCGTCTTTTCTTGAAAAACGGATCCATCATTTTCAGCAGGATTGCTTTTGTCCCGCTGGTGGTGTTCGATATTTTCGTGTCCACTTTCAGCTGGCCGTGCAGGTCGATCTTGTGGTTAATCAAATTATAGGTTCCATGCACGCGGGCGGCAGCACCGGGAACTCCAAAAGAAAGATCGGAAAACCTTGCCGTACCGTCCTGCAGCGCCGCTTGTCCGGCCAAATCGATAAGGACGGTCTCGGGATCGGAAGCGTCTTTTTCGCCGCTTGCCCCCGTGCTCAGTTTGTTCACGCTCTCCTGAGTGTCCAGCTTGGAAAAACTTCCTGCCCCCACTCCAAATCCCCCGCGTAGCTTCACTTTCTTCAGAAACGGACGTTCACCCGGAGGAATCTCCGTCTTCGCCTGCAACGTCAAGTTCCCTGACATTGGCGGCCGGTCCGCCTTCACAAATAAGCGAAGGATGTCCTCGATCCGTCCGTCGCTCGCCCTGAGATCGATCAGTGCCGTCTTGCCTTGTCCACCCGGAGACCCCGCGATGCTGCCCACTGCGACGACATGAGTCCGCCCAAAATGCGCATCCACGCGCTTCAGGAAAGTGTCGCCGCGGGTTGCGTCGACATATGCGCTGAACTCGGTGGTCAACTGCACTCGATGTCCGCCCGCCCGCACTTCAAAATCAGGCGTATCGGTCGAGCCCGCAATATCGATGTGTGCCAGCACGCCGCTAAACTTTCCCACCGACGAGAGCATGCCCGCGATTCCGTGAAACACACTGAGGTCCGCCTGATCAAATCTGTACTCGCCAGAAACGGGAGTCTGCCCCGGATCGTTTATGTTCCAGACACCAAACTTTCCTGAGGCCGTGATCTCTCCCGGCGGCTCGAGATTGCGCACCTTCACCGAATAGCTAAGGGCTCCGTTCCAGCCCACATCGCGCAGCAAGGCATCGTGAATCTCGAAGCGTAACGGTTGCTGGTTTGGCTTGCTCGAAGCAAACTCCGGGACTGCGCCGTTGGCCTCGATCTCATCGATAGTTGATTTTCGAAGGAGCCGTGTGAAAGGTTTCGCCGCTACCGAACGCGGGGATGAATATGTGCATATTTTCCGCGGTAACGCGGGTCAGCCGCTGCGAAAAAATGCCTAAGTAGCTGCCTCGTATCGTTAACCTCTCGATTGTGATCAGCGGCTTGCTGGTATTCGAGCCGTGATTGAACTCCAGGCCTTCGAGTACGCATCCAGGAAAGGGAAAATAGGTGCGGTGAAATGCACGGAGCGACAGCTTGCTGTCGCTCGCTTTTTCCAGATCCTGCACGACCGGCTTCCGCTGAAACGGCCACAACTCCGCCCACAATAACAGCACAACGCAAAGCGCCGCCCCGACTGCTACTGCTAATCCCGGCACAGTTTTGTGCTGTCGAGTACGTCGGGTTGGTACAGCGGACTGGAAAACAACCGAGGTGGTCACAAGGCTTGGACTCCGATTCTCTCATAGAGGTTGCGGCGCAAAATTGAGTGTTTGAACGAGAGGATGTTGTTCCGCCAGCAAGTCGAGACGGTCACTCACGTTGTAGAGTTGCTGAACTTCGTGCAGGATCGCATTCGGATGCATCGGTACGCACTTTCCTGAGAATCTTAAGAGAGCACTTCAGGTGAACTGACTTGACTCAGGGAACAAAGGAAGAGGGTTCGGGGATCGATCCAGAGTCGAACCCCCTCATAAGTACCGCCACTATAGGATCAAGCAAGCATAGTCACTCGTTCATCTCGCGATCGCGCTAGCCGCGCCAACGAGAGTATCCCCAGCCTCCGCCGCCGAGCAAAAACAGCACCACAAGAACAATCAATAGGGTTTCCATTGTTTTACCTCACTTGTTAAGAGGAAGCTGGACTGGCCTTTGTAACGGTCGTCTCACTTCTTCAGGCTTCATGATAGAAGGGGCGAAGACGGATGTCTGATCACATTAGACCACTTTAAGGGCGCTCGATTCCTAGGCCCATCGTTCTGGATTGTGAGTAGATTCGCGCTGTGATTCGCAGGAGTTTCCGCTCCCACTCCTTTCGGTTCGATGCTAATCTAGATCTGATTGCAAGACGATCAGTTGTGACCAGTGTTTCGCGGCCTAAAGTTTGATACTGGCCGTTCTGGCCAGGGACGGTTGGCTTGGCGCTTGGAGTTCTTTATTGGCGCGATGACTTCATCGCAGGAACCCGCCCAGCAGTCCCGTTAGCGCCTAAACCTCCGGCGGGCGCATCTGTGGCCCAAGAAACGTATGTCCGATCAGGTTGCGAATAAGGCGGTTGTCGATGAAAGTCAGGTGCGCACAATAGAAGTGGTACGTCCGTCCTCGACCTCGTCATCATCCGATGCGCTGCTTCGCAGAATCGCGATTCTGCTCTTCATATTGGTGGCGGGCTTGCTCACCGTGTTCGGCTACTACGCGAGCTCGATTTGTATCACGGTTGTCCTGGCAGGATTTCTCGCGATCTTGTTTGACCCCGTGGTAGTCATGCTCGAGAAACTGCATCTTCCGCGCGGTGTAGCCGCGGCAGGCATTGTACTCGCAGGTATGGGTGTGATCGCGATGCTGGGTTACGTCCTTTACGGAAGAGCGCTGAGCTTCGCGGAAGAACTTCCGGTGTACGCCTCGAAGATTCAGCAAACCATTGAGCCAATTAGCCGGAAGATCCGAGACTTACAGCAAACTGCCGGAACCCTTACCGCCGGAACCCTTACCAACGACGTGCATCCCGTCAAGAAAGTCCCCGAGGTTCGGTTGCAGGAATCGCCGAACTGGCCCGATTATCTGGTGCGCGGTGTGGGATCGGTGTGGGGAGTCCTGATTATTACCGGCGTGGTTCCATTTCTAACGTTTTTCATGCTCTGCACCAAGGAACAAATGGCCATCCGAATGGACGGCCTCTTCGGTTCCAGCATAGACGCGGCTCGATTCATCACGAAACTGAACCAGATGATTCGCGGCTTTGTCGCGGGCAACCTTATCGTCGGCTCTGTGATGGCCGTGGCGACTACGTTGGTATTGTGGGGCCTCGGGATGAAAGGCGCCATACCTCTCGGAATCGCCAGCGGGCTTTTGAATCTGCTTCCGTTCCTCGGACTGATCGCTTCGCTTGCGCTCCCGCTGGCAGCGGCCCTCCTTCAGTTCAACACACCGGGACCATATATTGTCATCACTCTGACCGTTCTCGTCCTGCATGTCGTATCAGCGAATCTTCTCATTCCGAAATTCATTGCCAATCGCGTGAGTATCGGGCCGGTGGCGGCGACGGTCGGGATTCTCTTCTGGGGCTGGTTGTGGGGCGTAATGGGCTTGCTGCTGGCTGTGCCGCTCACAGCATTCATCAAGCTGGTCGCGGATTTGCATCCGTCCTTATGTCACTTGTCCAACATGCTGGCGCTGACGCCACAGCCGGCTCCCCGTTGGGTGCGCTATGGTGAAACGGCTTTGGAAAGGGCAATTCCTTACTTGCGCGCCCGTGCCGAAAAAGAGCGCTAACCATAGGCGAGCGAGAACCGACAGCTCAATGATAGCTGATTATCTGACTTGTATTTGGGCTCTCTGGTTGTCTTCATACGACTGCAATCAGCAAGCTGTCTATTTCCGAGAGTCTACGATCCTTCCACCGCAGGAGAACTGATGGGAGACATCCTCGACCTGAGCATTTTTGACCAGACTTGGCAGTATCCGAAATGAGAAGGTTTCTGCCAGAACTATTTGTGATTGCGACGAAGTCGTGAATCGGCTTCGGTCAGACACTGCGCCCTTAATCCACGCAACCCGCAGCCGCAGAGCGTCACCGGGCAAGCGAAGGATGATCGGGCAAGAGGAACCACAATGCGTATCATCTCCCCCTTACGGTTGCTGTTTGTGTTCGTCCTGCTTTCTATGTCGGCAGCATCATTTGCCCAAATCAGCGTAACGATCAGCTTCGCTCCGCCTGAGCTGCCCGTCTACGAGCAACCGCTGTGCCCCGGGGATGGTTATCTTTGGACACCTGGGTACTGGGGTTACGCTGACGACGTCGGTGACTACTACTGGGTGCCGGGAACATGGGTGATGGCGCCGGAACCCGGTCTGCTCTGGACTCCAGCCTATTGGGGCTGGGGCGGCAACGGATATGTTTTCTATGATGGCTACTGGGGTCAGCAGGTAGGCTTCTACGGCGGGGTCAGTTACGGCTATGGATATTTTGGTAATGGCTATGAAGGTGGTCGTTGGCAGAACGGACAATTTTTCTACAACCGTTCGGTGAACAACGTGAACGTCACTAACATTCATAACGTTTACAACACCACGGTGATCAACAGTACCACGGTGAACCGCGTCAGCTACAACGGCGGCAGTGGTGGGCTCAGCGCACGTCCAACGCCTCAACAGGAGGCGGCGGCACGTGAGAAACATATTCCTCCTGTTGCGGCTCAAACTCAGCATTCGCAGGCTGCCCGCGCGAACCCCGAGCAACGGGCTTCTGTGAACCATGGCAAGCCAGGGGTTGCCGCTACTCCTAAGCCCGGAGCATTTAGTGATCGCGCAGTAGTACCGGCAAAAGCGGCAGGAGCGCCTTATACCCCGCCGGTCAATCGTGCCGCAGTTCAGCCAGCAGCAAATATCCCGGCCGCGCATCCAGAGAGCAACGCCGCTCGCCCCGAGCGGCCTGCGCCGGATAACCGGCCAGAAGCGAACCGTCCGCCGACAGGCCAGCCGAACAATCCACCGGAGCCCAAGCGTGCGGAGCCAAATCCGCCTGAATCAAATCATCCACCGACAGCGCATCCGAACAGTCCGCCGGAACCCAAGCGGAATGAGCCTGCTGACAGGTCGCAAACCCCTTCACCGAGCGAGCGTTCGCAACCCCAGCGCACTCCTCCTCCTCCTGAGGAAAAACCGCGTGCGGCGCAGGATCAACGGCAGCGCCCGCAGCCAGCACCTCCAAAACCGGAAGAGAAAAAGAGTAAGGAGGCACAGCCAAAACGGGATGAGAAGCCACCCCAGTAACGACAGCGTTTTCTACACTGGAACTCCAAAGGAAAAAACATGACTGAGCAACCGAGTGCCGTAATGTCGGGAACTGTCGAAAGGGTCATCATATCCCCTCTTCCCAGCGCACCAGAGAAAGCACAGATCACTGTCGAAGGGGCAGATCGTCGGTATGAGCACATCCGTATCGAGAACACACTGACTGACGAGAACGGACAAGAGGTCGGCTTGAAACAGGGTGCCAAAGTGCGGGTTACTGTTCGAAGCAGAGCCGCAGGCACCCGCTGTCGAAAGTGATGAAAGAAGGGTGATGCGGGCTAGGCTTAATCAGCCGTCAAAGGTTTTGTGCACGGATCTACAATCCCGGCGGCACGTGAGAAACATGTCCCGCTGGTGGCGGTTCAAATCGCGCTCGCACTACCGCGGGGAGGTCGATGGCGTCCTGGGTCTACGCACCCGGGCCAGTATTCGAGGATTTCAGAAGGCTGAGAATCTGCCGGTCACAGGGCAGTTTGATGCGCAGACAGCTGGCAGACTCGGAATCAAACCAGAGGGTGGTGGGGAGACGAACTACGAGAGTACGCAAGGCAAACCTTCGGCAGCCATAACGAGGGCTGAAGGTTCGCGGAGAGCAGGCAAGCCGCAAGGGAAGGCGGTCAAGGGAGCCGCTGCTCCCGAAAACGGTCGAAGAGACAGCAAGACACTTCAAGCTGAGAACGACAACCGCCCACAGTAATTTGAGTTCTTTCCAGTGGATGCGACGGGACAGAACGATATCGTATCAGAGGAAATGTGGCTGTTTTGGCAGTTCCAAGACTAGGTTCTGAGACCCTCCTTTTACATTTGCACTTCCCCGAGTGGCGGGAGATGGTTCCAAAGGTCATGTCGGAGACGATAATTCCTTTCCTTCTCGACGCCTCTACCAGCTAGAGTAGCGGGTGTGGATGAGCCAATCCTAGAACGCCTCTTGGAACTGAGACTTGAGATCGCCGCCCTTCAGTATGAAAACTCCGCTTACGCGCGGCAGGACTTTCATACCGTCCCAGAGAGACATACCCACGGGCTAAGACGCGAACGTTTAGAAGCGATTAAAGGAGAGCTTACGCGCCTCCGCCCCGGAGCCTAAAGAGGACGAGAACGCTGATGAGAACTTCTAAGGGCCCGACCGTCGTCGCCATAAGGAGTCACGCAGAGCGATGGCCCGATCCTCTACATGGCGTGGATGACTAGCAGATCAGGAGGCCGGTTGAATGCTGCTCACGTAAATCAGGTTGGTGGCGGGGATCCAGAGTGCCAAAAACCGAAGGATGAGACTAAAGGCATGTTCGGCGTAGTGGCTGAATCGAAGTCCTGAGTACGGCCGGTTCCACGAGCTGGTAGTCCGTTACGCGTCCAGAAGGAATCGACCGCCATCCAAATGCCACTGTTTATTCCCCATCCGCGACTTCTGGCACCGAACCTGACGTATACTCGCGACATACCTTTGATCTCGCCTGAAGAGATACGAAAATGCCAGACGAAGAGTGGATCAAGACACTCGAAGACGGCAGAAAAGTGAAGTTCATCTACCAAGAACTGCCGGAGGACGCTGCATTTCTCACCGCTCAGCTCGCAAGTAACGAGGTCGTCTATTCCGTCGTATTGACCAAAGCAGGAAACCCGCTTAGTCGCGCAGATGTTGAGAGCCATTTCAAGGGCGAGATTTCGAAGAAGTAATAACCGGAAATCCTGTTAAAAACGACCGTTCTCATGTGATGAGTGCGTTGAAGACTTGGGCGGCCTCGGAAAGAAAGGCCGCCACTCCGTCGCGATTGGACCAGCTTTTCTTTTTCCGCCGCCTCAAACAACGGAGCCGGAAGGTATCTCGGCAATGCGCGGTTAAATACGAAGTCGTTGGTACGATAGAGATTCGACGGCCTTACGGTCGTTGTTTTCGTAGGCGGAGAAGTACTTGCGGATGAGGTCTGAGCTGGACACTTCGTGTCTCCAATGGTCGAAAAATGACAGACGCAAACGACAGTGATCGGGCGCCTAAATCTTCTTCAAAGACGGTTGGCGGAGTCTCGTGCGACCGTCGTCATCCCACTTGACGACCGCGTCGTCTTCGTTAGCTCGCTCAACTGTGCCAAATTCTCCATTAGGCTTTCCAAAGTTCCCCAAACCCTCGACACGATCTCCGGGACTCAACTCCTGGTCGGTAGCAGCGGGATCCGCGAGCGATGGCTTCTTGGCACGGTCTGAGTCAGGGATCGCTCCGGCGTGGGACAGGGGTGGTTGGGGAGCTTTACGCAGTTTGGGTATCGGCTTCTTGGTGCCATGGGTCATAGTGTTTTCTTTTCCACGAGGCCAAAGAATCGCGCTTCGCCATGACTGTTCCTCGGCTCGATAGATATAAGAGTAGGCCTAGAAAGACTGACTCGTCCGGTCCAAACTGCACAATTCTGGCAATTAGTTTGGTTAAACCGTGCTGGCGAGCGGCTCGACGGCACCGAGGTCGGCGATCTACACTACAAACATGGCAACGCCCGCGGCGAACATTGCCGCTGTGGTGATCGCTACGACGGTCCATCCCAAACGTGAACTCGGTTGACCCTGCATCAGTTTCTTGTCCGAAGCGACGATCAGGATTGCGACGAGAAGGAAGGGGGCTAACAATCCGTTGATGACCGCAGTCCAGTAGAGCGCCTTCACTGGGTTAATGCCCACGAAGTTCAGTCCGACACCCACCCCGGTAGAGAGCAGAATGAGAGCGTAAAACGAGCGTGCCTGTTTCAATTCTTTATCCAGTCCTTGGCGCCACCCAAGCGTTTCCGCGAAGGCGTACGCTGCTGATCCCGCCAGTGTTGGGATGGCGAGAAATCCGACTCCGACAATGCCGATGGTAAACAAGGTCGCAGCGAACTTGCCGGCGAGCGGTCGAAGGGCTTCGGCAGCCTGGCGAGTAGTCTCGATGTGCGTGATACCGTGGCGGTTGAGGGTGATCGCAGTGGTCAGGATGATAAAAAACATGACCATATTCGAGAAAAACGCGCCGACTCCCACATCAAAGTTCCTCAGTTCAAGTTCTTTGGGTGTTGCTCCTCTCCGTTGGGCAAGCGTAACCTGACCGGCCGACTTCTCCTCTTCAACCTCTTCGCTCGCCTGCCAGAAAAATAAGTACGGGCTGATCGTGGTGCCGAGAATCGCCACCAGCATCGACCATTCATCTCTGGTGTGCGGCATCGACGGTATGAGGGTCGCGCGAGCCACTCGGCCCCAGTCCGCTCCCACCACAAACGCGGTTATCGGGTAGGCAAAGAGCACCAGCACCAGCCACTTGAGCACATTCGCTATCTGGTGATAATGGAGTCGGATCGTTGCCCACGAAATCAGGAGCGCGAAACCCACTACAAACAGGTGCGAATTGATCCCCGATAGCATTTCCGCCGCATCCGCCATGCCGGCGAGGTCTGCCGCGATGTTAATTGTGTTGGCCGCCAGCAGGGCCATGATGACCCCGAGTAGCAACCAACTCGGAAATCGGCGCTTGAAATTCGCAGCCAAACCTTGTCCCGTCACCTTGCCGATGCGGGCACACATCATTTGAACCGCAGCCATCAGAGGCCACGTCAGGAGGGCCGTCCAAAGAAGCTTGGTTCCGAGCTGTGCGCCCGCAACGGAGTATGTGGCAATGCCGGATGGGTCATCATCGGCAGCCCCGGTGATAACGCCGGGGCCAAGCGACTTCACGAGCAATCGTAGCCATCGAGCTGGGGCAAACATCGGCACGAAAGAGTTGGTCGAAAACCGCCTACGAATCATAACGTGAATCTTGCTCACAATGCTTCAAGGCGCGCCGCGTAAATCGAGACCCAAAGTGATCTAATCTGACCAGACACCCCTGTTAGCCGCTTCTATCGTGTTATGTACTGAGGACGTGAGACGACCGTTATAAAGGTCGGGGCGTCCCCTACATTTCGCGGACCGGCATTGACTGTGCATAACTGCTCTATATCAAGAGAATTTCTGGAGCTGCCTCTGTTCCAAAATCCAACGTGGTAAAGCAGCGTACTGTTCGTGCGGAGAGAGATGCTATCGAGGGAGAAAATAATGGCAAAACTAACCAAGTCAGCTCGTGAGGGGATATCCGCAAACAAGTTCGCTTTCCCCAAGCAGCGCAAGGAGCCGCTGGAAAACGCCTCTCACGTGCGTAACGCTGTCGCCCGATTCAATCAAGTGAAGGGTGTCACGGACGCGGAACGTCGTGCTGCATGGAAGCGAATACGGTCCGCCGCGAAGCGATACGGAGTGGAACTTGAAGAGTCCGACTAGCGCATACGCCGCGTTGCATGCCTGCGATGGGCAGTGGACGCGAAACGACAGTGGGTCAGGATCGCTTCAAAAGCCATGGGTTACACCGCTTTCTCACCGAGAAGCGTAGGCGGAAGACTTCAGATGGACACCAAGTCGCCACGCTTTTGCGGTAGGCATACTTCTCCCCATTTGTCCTCAAGAATCAAGATTCGCAAAACAGTTTTTCGTCGGCGCTTTGGAGAACGCGCGAGAATTCGCCCACAGATTGAAGTGCGGCGATGATAGGGACGCGCAAAACCAGTCAATAGTCTGAAGCAGTACCGGGCTTAGCTGTCGTTTTAAAATAGAGAAGAGATCGCGCTTGGCGAAATGAAGGTGGCTGCATGACGCAGCTACTGGCGAGTGAGTGGAAGCCCTGAATGCGTGAACGGCAGAGGGTGTGCCGCGATCATCCCTTTACCTTCCTGAACGGTGATGAATTGGTTCGCTTTAACGTTGGAGATGGAGTCTTTGTGACCGCTCGGCCAAACAATTTCCACACTTACCGTCTTGCTGGCTTCCGGCTTGCCCAGGCCGAAGGTCAACGGAAGTTGGCTCTGCGATAAGTAGCTCGATCCGGTTTTCACCATACCGTACAGACGGGTGCCGTTAGCGGTCTTCACCGTGACTTTGGCGCCAATGCCGTCGCGGTTCGAGCGCGTGCCGATTGTCTTCACGCGCAGCACGTCGTTCTTGTTCCCATTGTCGTTGCGCAGCAATCGAGCTGGACCGTTGTTGGCGGTGATCACCAGATCGAGATCGCCGTCGTTGTCGACATCGGCGTAGGCCGCTCCGCGGCCGACGATTGGATGCGGCAAGGCTGTTCCTACCTTTGTCGTCACTTCCTCAAATTTGTTCCTGCCCAGATTGTGAAACAGATGCGGGGGCTGCGCGTACTTCACGTTTGGTTGCACGACGCTGATGTCGTCCGAGACATGGCCATTCACGGCGAGAATATCGGGAAGCCCGTCGAGGTCGTAATCAAAAAAAAATGTGCCGAAGGTGAGCGACTTGTTCGACATGGCCGCGATGCCCGTTCTGGGCGCTTCGTCGGTGAAGAGTCCGGAGCCGTCGTTGTGATAGAGCGACATGCTCTCGTTCGTGAAGTTGCCGAGAACCAGGCTTTGCCAGCCGGAGTTGTCGTAGTCGGCGGCGTCGGTGCCCATGCCGGCGCGAGCCGTTCCGGCTTCGCCATAGGCCAGTCCAGCGGCGACTCCGACGTCGGTGAAGGTGCCGTCGCGGTTGTTGTGGTAGAGCTTGTTGGGCTCGGTGTCGTTGGAGACGAAAAGATCCAGCCAGCCGTCGTTGTCGTAGTCGAGCAGGGCGACGCCGAGCGCTTTGCCGGTCGGATCGTAAAGGCCGGCTTTCTTCGTCACGTTCTCAAACGTCCCATCGCCTCTGTTGTGGAACAGCGTCGAGCTCTGTCCTTTGTACGCTTGCGGAGTGCAGTAGGACTTGTTCTTGTTGTCGAGCGAACAATATTGATCGGTATCGATGGACCACTCAATGTAGTGGGCGACGAAGAGATCGAGCTTGCCGTCGTTGTCGTAGTCGAACCAAACGGCACTGGCGGAGAATCCGGGGTCGGCTACGCCTGCCTTGGCGGTCACGTCGGCAAACTTGCCGTTGTGAAGATTACGAAACAGGTGATTCGAGCCGACGGCGGTGACGTAGATGTCGTCGTATCCGTCGTTGTCATAATCGCCGACGGCGCAGCCCAGTCCGTACATTTCGAGCGCCAGTCCCGCCTGCCGGGTCACGTCGGTAAACGTGCCATCTTTATTGTTGTGATAAAGGGCGGGATACGAATTACCAGATTTATGTCCTGGCCAGTCCATCGAATTGATCAGAAGGATGTCTTGCCAGCCGTCGTTATCGTAATCGATGAAGCAGACGCCGCTCCCCATGGTTTCTGGCAGGTATTTCTTTCCGAAGGCACCAGTGTTGTGCTTGAAGCGAATACCTGCTTGAGCAGTGATGTCAGTGAACTCGATGGGCCCGGAGGGACGCCCCGGAGTAACGGCGTTTGCGCTGGATTCAACTGGCGTCGGGGCTGGGGCATGCTCAGAATCGGGAGGCGAAGGCGCTGGGTGAGCGGTGCCGGCCGGCGCGGCCAACGGCTCGGCCGAAGGCGCTTTCTTACATGCCGCCAGCAGCGAAATGCCCGCAATCAGGCACAAGGCCCACCGGCGGGCAGGTCCGGGATTTCTGTTGAAGTGACCGGCGCTCACTACGCGGCAACCGCCTTTGCCGAATTCTCACGGCGTGAATCCAGCCAAATCTCGACCAGCATGGCCGCCGGTCCTACGATGAACAGCGCGTAGAACGGGGCGTAGACGACTTGCCGCAGGCGCAGCACCATTTCCAGCAACGCTACCAGGAATACCACAATGCATTGTCCGCGCTTGGATCGAACTGTGGTTTTGGGATCGGTGATCATAAAAAAAATGAATAGCTGATACATCGGCCCGGTGATCGGCGCGACCTCGGACTGCCACGGACTGCCGGTCATCCAGCTGCGAAGGAATGCAAACGCGAGAAAGGACGCGACATAAATGCCCGTGATGTGAAAACGATGAAGGCGTGCGATGATGACCGAGCCCAGCGCCCAGATGACCAGCATCGGCAACAGGTAGTTGCCCCATTGAATGCTCAAACTCGCAACCGTGTCGGCGGCGAGAAACAACATCACGGAGATGCCGAAGTTTGAGGGATTCCAAATGTGGCGGCCTTTCACGCGCAGCACGTACTTCGATGTGATAGAGATCGCGGCGCAGAGAGCGTAGGGCCAGTAGGCCGGTGACCGAACGAGAATGCCGACGCTGATGCCAGTAATGTAAGCGCTGGCGGGATTCAACCACTTATGCAGGAAAATGCGTCCGAGCGCCAGCTCCAACGCAATGCTGGTGATGATCGCGAGCAACGTCTTCGGATAGCTTTCAAGAATTCCGAACGACAGGTGTCCCACCAGCAGGATGCACGTGATGAATGCGGGCGCGATGTAGCGGTTGTCGAGACTAATCGGCGGCTTCCTCTGAAGGGGCGTATTCGCGGGCGCGATCGTTTCGGTGATTGGACTCATGCAGGCTCCTTAATTTCATGCAACTGGTTCGGAGCGGGCTTGTCGATCGTTTGGACTTTACCGGAGGGCCAGCGGATGACCGCTTTCTCGACTTTCGGATTCTTGCCCAACCCGAAATGCAGGCGGCGATCATTCTGCGCGGCAAAGCCAGTGCCTCCGGAAACTTCCTGCGCCTGCATCTGGCCATTCCAATACAGAGTGACCCTCGCGCCGATTGCGCTGCGATTGCTCACCGTTCCTTCCAATTGAAATTCGATCCAGGCGTTCCCGGGCGAAACCGTATTTTTGTAAACCAGCAGCGGTCCATTCTGATTGGCTACGACCACGTCGAGCACTCCGCGATTCCACAAATCGGCCAGCGCCACAGCACGACCGTCATAGGTGTCGGTGACGCCCACGGCTTGAGCGACATCGATGAACTTGCCGGCGCCGTCGTTCAGCCAGACGTGCTTGGTCTGATATCCCGACAAGCTTCGGCCTTCGAATGCTGGCCAGTTCCTGGCGTCTCCGATAATCGTGCTATTACCGCCGGCCACTTTGGAGAAGTCGTACCAGTAGCTGCGATTGCGGTCGAGTGAGATATAACCGTTCGCCAAATAAAGATCCAGGGTTCCGTCGTTGTTCAGATCTCCAAACTGCGCTCCAAAACTCCAGCCGCCGAGTTCCACGCCGAAGTCGCGCGCCAGGTTTTCGTATTGAATCGCGTCGCCGGCGGTTCCAGGCCTCGGCAGCCACAAATTGTTGCCCTGGATCAGAACACCGTCTTCGGAGATGTTCGAAACGTACACGGCATATTGGCCCTGATTAAGAATATCGCCAAAGGCGGCATTCATTCCGCTCTTGGGGGCGAAACCGATGCCGGTCTGCTTGCCGACTTCGTGAAATTGTTTGCCGTCGTTGAAATAAAGCTCCGAGACTCCGTAATCGTTGGCGACAAACAGGTCGGGATGCCCCGTGCCGCGCAGGTCTGCGGCCGAAGCGGCCAGCGCCCAGCGGTGGCTGTCGATGCCGACCTTGGCGCTAACTTCTTCAAACTTGCCATTGCCGAGATTGTGAAACAAATACTTCCGCCCGCCGTTCTTCGCATACTCGAAGCTGTCGGGCATGATGCGCGTGGTGGTGAGATGCCAGAGGTCGATCTCTTCAGAGTAGTAGCCCCCGACGAAGAGATCGAGGAGGCCATCGCCATCATAGTCGAACCATATTACGGTATTGGCATTGATCCAGCTGGGCAGCCCGGCTTGTTCGGTAACGCGCGTGAACCCGTGACCCTGATCGTTGTGATAAAGCTCGGGGCGTCCCCATTTGATCAGGAACAAATCTTCGTATCCGTCGTTGTCGTAATCTCCCCACGCCGCGCCGGTAGAGACGCCGGTCCCGGCCTGGTTGACGTCGGCGATGCCGAGGTCGCCTGCCACATCTTTGAACGTACCGTCGCCCATATTGCGATAGAGGCAATTCTTGCTGCCGATGGCGCTGTTTACGACGTAGATGTCGGGCCAGCCGTCGCGGTCGAAATCGACGATCGAGACGGAAGCGCCCATCGACGCAACTTCCGGCATGATGGGTTCGAGTTTGGGATCAAGCACCGGAGCCTGGTGAACAAAGTTAATCCCGGCCGCGTGAGAGACTTCCTGCAAGTAGAAGCCGTGACGAGCCAGGGCGGTCGCGGCATCGCCGGCCGAGCGGTTGAGATCGCGCCGTGCTGAGATCCGCTTGATCGCGAGCGGCGTGAGTATCAGACCGACAAAGAAAAACGCGAGAAGGACTCTCGCAATGCGGTTGCCGGTCGTCGTTATTGTCATTGGGCCCGCGCATCCCTGACGGGTGCGTTCGAACTGCGATCGCGCAAGGCGTTCTTGAAGACCTCCGGAGTCATGTATCGGGTGTGGTAGTTTTTCCAGTCTTCCGGATGCTGACGATACACCCACTCATCTTCAAGAGCGCCGGGACGCGCGGTGTATTCGTTCTTTGCGTGGTAGGGCAAGGGCAGCACGGTTTTCGAGAATGTTGAGTTGTAATCGCCGTCTTTGATCCACCCATCACCTTTAATGACAAAATCGCGCACCCAGCCCGGCGGTGGCGGCGGCTGCTCGGCAAAGCGCATGGAAAGTTCGTCGCCGGAGTTCACGATAACGTAGCGGTCGTCGATGGTCTTCAAGAGCTCGCGGACATCGCCGTAGCGGGTGTAGTAGCCGATCAAATCGCGCCAGCGCTGCTTGGTTCCTTCGATTACATTGTAGTCGGGAACCTCCGGAGCACCCGCTCCCACCGGCATATGCATCACGGAATAGCCGCGATAGTGCAGGTCGGCCACGGTTGGATCCAGCGTGACCTGTTTCAAAGGCGTGTCTGGCACTCCTTGCGCCCAATGAATCGCGTCCCAGTATATTTCGAGATTCGTGCGCAGGCGCACGCGGCGCGGCGTTCCCGGACGGAAAACATTTGTGAGATTGAAAAGAATTGTCTTCTTGCGGCCGGCAGGAAAACCGAGATTGTCTTGCGCGGTGACCCAGCCGCCGTGGCCGTCGGGCACTTCAACGCTCAGCCCGTGAGCGCGCCAGCGGCTGCCTTGCGTGATGGCGACGTTCACCGACGATTCCGTGTCGTGGATGGAACCTTGAGCAATCAGGTAGAGTGGGCCGCTCTTGGGCGCGTCGTCGAGATCGACCTCCAGATAGTGATCTCTGGCTAGGCCCTGGAACTGCCCGCGGCCAAAGCTACTCACCGCCTTGCCGTCGAGATCGCGGACGAGGTCGGTCACGTCCTGCCCGGTGTCGTCCGTGGCGTGGGCAATGTGATGTGGAGTCGAGACTGTAGTGATGCCAAGCTTTGCCGGCGGAATCACAAACCGCTCGTCGACGAAAATCTCGGTGCCCTCCGGATGATCGACGGCAGTGAGCGCCAGATAATCGTAGTAGTAGACTTCCCAAAGCTCGGCTGTGACGCGGATGTCGTAGTAGCCATCGTGCGGCGCGAGTTGCTCGCGGCCGATTTTGTACCACTCTCCCGTGGCCGCGATTTGCGCGGAGCCGAGCGTGTTGATGCGCAGACCAATGGCGGAGCCCCACGGGACCGCGTCTTTCACGAATTCCATTTGCTTTCCGTTGTAGGCATACAAGAACGGGCAGGAGGCTTTGAGGCGTTGTTCAGTCACGACGTCCTGGTCCGCCTTCACGTCAAACTCGGCGCGAACCGTGCCATTTGGCCACACGACGCGAACGACCTCGGCCTCGGTTTGTTCCCCTAAACCGAAATGGAGCTGGGGGCCGGTGATGGGCTGCTTCTGCACCAGCAAACCGGAACGAACTTCGATTTCTCCGCCGACGCCGAAGGGATTGATGCGCTGGTCCCCGACCGCCTGCACCGCGTGCGGCCTCACTACTTGCCAGTGGTAATTCTTCGAGCTTTGATTCAGCGCCTGGACGGGCTGGCCGTCGGCAGTGAGGCCGAGCAGGTCCAGGTGGCCGTTGCCGCGAAGATCCGCCGCAGTGAAGACCGACGCAGGTCCGGCTGGACTCATCGCCACGAAAGTTCCATTTTCGCCGCCGAGCCAGATGAGCGCTCCCTTGCCAGCGCCGCTTGTAATTGAGAGGATCAAATCGAGTGCGCCATTGTTGTCCAGATCCGCCACCTGCAATCGCACATCACCCGCAAGATTGTTGGCGGCGTCCGGGACTCGCGCGATTTCAGCCATCTCCCAGCTTTCGCCTTCGTTCTTGTCAGAGATTCGCAGGATGGCGCCATCCGCCTCGACGACCAGCAGATCGAGAATGCCGTCGTTGTTCGCGTCCGCTACGGCGATTGCTTTCACGGAGGAAATTCTCGCCGGCAAAGGCCGTTCGCGAAACTGTCCCTGGCGTTCATTCATGAAGACGTGAAGATGGCCCGCGCCGTCGATCATGGCGGCGTCGGGATTGCCGTCGCCATCGAAATCGGCCCAGGCGAAGCCGTTCAGGCCGGAGATTCCCTCGAAGGGACGGATCGCGAGAAACGTGCCGTCTCCGTTATTTCGCAGAACGGTCGGAACGCCGTCTTTGGATCCGAGCACGATGTCGAGATCGCCGTCGGCTTCAATGTCAACCGCCCAGGCGCCGGTGTAAGCAGCGCTAGTCACGGACTTCGGCAGCTTGGCCTGCGCGGTCACATCGGTGAAAGCGGTCGGACTGTCCTGACGCATCAGGCGCACGCCCCCCGCACCAGCGAGGACCAGGTCAGTTTTGAAATCGTAGTTGAAATCGACGGGTACAACCGCGTCAGTTTGTGGCGGGACCGCGGACGGGCCTCCGGGGAACGGAAATTTCGCTCCGCTCGACAACTGCACCACGCGCCCGTTAGCCTCTGCGACGACCGGAACGCCCGCGCTTGCGAGCGGGATGGCTCCGATCCAATTCCAGTGAGCGCCATTGGGATTAGGCAACTGCTGCGCTTGAAACGACAGCGCCAGGTCTGGCGGCGCTGGCCGGAAGACCGGAGTCGCAAGCAATAAGAAGCGAGTAAAGGGCTCGGCTTCTTCCCCCGGAGCGGCTTTGATGGCCCTGAGGCTGAGACGATAATCCGGCACGCGCATCAGGACGTTGCGCAGAAAGGTTGTCTGCGTGGCGGCAGAGCGGAGATCGCCACCGGAAACCGCTGTCTGGACCACGGCCAACTGGCGCTCCACTTCAGGGGGCCAACTCGAGGACTGCGCGCTGATTTGCGCGACCGCCGATCTTACAGTGGCGGCGTCCCCTTGTTTCGCAGCGATGCGGCTCAACTCGAGCAAAGCGGCGAGATTGTTCGGCTGCACAGCAAGGATCTTTTGCACGAGTTGCTGAAACTCGGCTTCGCTGTTGCCCGCTCCCTGGCGCTCGGTTTCTTCAGCAAGCTGATAAATAGCGCGCAAATTTTGCGGATTCAGCGCGACGGCCTGCCGCAAATCGGCCAACGCCTGGGCTGAATTGCCACGTTGGCTCTCAAGCAATCCCATGAGGCTGTAAATCTGGTCGTTCTTCGGAGCCAGATCGTGAGCCTGCTGAAATCGTTGTGCCGCCGCATCATAATTTCTCTGGCGCAGTGCGAGGATGCCCCAGTTGGCCCAGCCGGCCGGCTCTCCGGGCACTAAATGTGTCACTTCCGACAATTTGCTTTCTGCGTGAACGTCGTCCCCGACCTGCAACGCCGAGAGGCCGACATAAAATGCCGAGACGACATCCGAATAAGCCTTTGAATTCTTCGCGGGAAATTTAGGCGCTGAATGGCACCCCAGAGAGAGCACGATCAGCGCTCCCGTGAGGAGAAAAAGAATTGCGTTTCGGAAACTGGCCCATCGACCCAAGCGCATGGTTAGACGTGGCGCGCAGACATCATGCGGCCAGCAAGCTCCTGTTCTTGTTTTTTGTAGCGGCGACGCCGCGACATGCCCCGAAACCACAAGAATGCAACCGCCAGAAACGGTAAGAGATAAAGCAAAAGATCCCAGCGCCCGTATCCGGGAGGAGTCGCTTCGACGCGCGAAAGCGCTTCTTCCGTCCCTCGCGGGCTGCGCAGGACGAGCCGCACGCGATAGTACTCGTCCCGATCAAATTGAGCTGAAGCCTTGTACTCTACCTGCCCGCGGCTGTCCTCGCGAACCGCAGGGTACAGCACTTCGGCGAGGCGGCCACTTTCCGGCTGAATGCCGATTTCCACCTTCAAGTCTTCTGGAATTTTGCCTCCCGGAATCGGATCGACGAGAACGAAGAACGTTCCAGTGCCGATGTCGGGATGGGTCCAAAGGGAGATGGTACATCTTGCCATCCTGCGATTCTCGATGATGGGGAACGGAGGCCCGTTGTGCGCTTTCGCCGGCACCGCGAGGAGCAGTGCCAGTATGATCGCAAACAGCACTCCTGCAATCGGGATGGGACGACAATTCGACATGGTTGAAGAAAACTCCGAGCTAAAGCCCAATGATTCGCATCCGCGTTCTCGTTGGCCGCTTTAACCGCTCATGAGCGTGGCGCGCATTTCCATGGGCTGGAAGATCAGCCACAATGATGCACTGAAGAGTACGGCACAAACCAGTGCCCATGGAATCAACGCTCTGAGCGGCTTGTCGGGGGAATCCTCTTCGGCCAAACCGTGCGTCACGGCCAGCGATCCCGCAAAGCCAAGCACGAGAAATCCGATCTCGATGACTTGCACTGCGTTCGCGGGTATGCCAGTCAGGGTCCAATGAGGCTCCCCCAACAATGGCCAGCCGAAACTCGCAAACGCGTTCTGGGTCACCGGAATGATGGTATAGAGTCCGGACAGAAAGTGAAAACCGTAGTGTGCGAGCCACATGCCAAAACCCATCGGAACGAGCCCGTAGGAATAACGAACGACGAGCGGCACGAACGCGCGCTGGACGCGCCCCCAAGCGAGCGTCAACCACGCGGCACTACCCAGGAGCAGCACCGGCTCGAGAACCAGAAACGCCGCGAAAATCAGTGCAAGGACTGGCGCTTCATGGTTCACGTGCAACATTTTGCCGAGCCAGTTTTCGACCGCGTACACCGGACTCACCATGCCGAAAGCATTCAACAAGGCTCCAAAGGTAAAGACGATTGCCAGCGCGGCGAGATCTTTGCGGCGGGAGAAATAGCCAATTCCGGAGCGCAAGGAATCGTCCAGCAGCTCAGTCCCCGGCAAGCGGCTCAATATCCCGACATTGTCGTGAGGGCAGGCATGGATGCAGTCGAGACAGAAGGTGCAATCCATGTTGCCGACTTTGCGCGGCTGAAATAACGCCAGTTCGCATCCGCGGATCACAACCAGATCAGAAGTTGCATCGCGCCTGCCACGGATGCAGTCTTTGGTGAAGCATCGCGTGCACACGTCCTGATCCCGCACCTTCACTTCGAATGGAGAAACAGTGGAGGCGACGAAGTTGAACTGGCCGATCGGGCAGACGAATTTGCAGAATGAGGCGTGCTTGAAGAGTCCGTCCACCACGAGCGCGCTCAGGAAGTAGCCGATGATGAGCCATGCGGTCCACCACGGTGAAGACCAGAGGTCGAACAGTTCGTAAGTGAACAAGATCAGAACGAACAACGCGACCGAAACCCATTTGTTTCGCAGAGCCCGCGGCCAGGTGAACCTGGGCCGGGAGAAGCGACGCGCCACCTGACGTACCAGCATGAACGGACAAGCCAGACAGAAAAAATTCCCGGCGCACAACAGGACCAGCACGAGAATGCCGCGAAAATGCAGCCAGCTTAGCGTGGTCGCCAGGTTCTTCGGCGCCAGAGATGGGCCGAACAATCCGTGCAGAATCATGGCCACACTGACGACCAGCAGAGGAGCCTGAAGAAAAGGGCGGGCGTAGCGCCAACGGAACAGAGGGCGCAGTACCGGAACCTTCATCAGATCAAAGGGCGGCGAGTCGAGCTTCTCCTCCGACGGGATGGACGCTTGATTCACACTCACCTAGTTCGGCCGGACATCTCTTACATCTGAATTGCCGTTCCAGCTTTTCGCCATTGGGCAGCGTGCCGTGCAACAGGATGACCCAGTCTCCAGCCATCCCGAGGGAAAGATGGGACTCATAGCGTGCCGGTTGCACTTCGTTGGCTTGCGCAAATACGGGACTCATGCCGGCGTGCGACATATCCGCTTCGAGGGCGATTTGAGTTCCGGTCACTGGATGGTTCCCTGCATCGGTCAACGTGAGGCAGACCACGACAGGACCGACCCGTACCGGTTTCGGCTTGATCTGGAACTCGACCATTACGCCGCTCGAGGCATTGGGCGGCCTGTGACAACCAATCCCGAAGACAACACCGATGACAACTGCGACGACCAGGCGACAGCGCCTTGTTTGCCTGATCCCCAGCAACCAAATATCAGGCTGCGCTGGGCAATTCATTCCGGTGCCAGGCGCAAGTACACGTTGCCCGCTCCTTTTCATGGACGGGCGGGAACACGTGGTAGTACATCGCAATCACCATGGGAATGAACACGATCGAGTTGTAGAACAGGTGCAGTTCAACCCTGGGAAAGATCAACTGCAAGACGCTGCAAGGAACGGGCCTTCCCCAAAAGTAGTGATGGGTGGTCGCCTGGTAAATCAGCAGGAAATGCTCGATGTGGTGCCAGAACTGAATCCAGAACGCCACCATCCACCAGGTGTACGAGACTCCGGTAAAACCTTTTCGCAGAAACCAGAGGCAGATCAGCATCACCAGGGCGTAGCCGTAGTGCAAAGTCTCAGACTTGATCATCCACGGGTACCACAGGCCGACCAGGCCTCCGGCCTTCGGGCGCGGCCATCCCAGCACATAAATCTGATAGGCCTGAAAAAGGTGTTCCGCCCAGTGAGCAAGCACGATAAACGTGAATACCTGAAGCGCGCGTTCGTGCCATTGGGAGTTGAGCTTTTGAAGAAAGCTCTCACCTCCGGCCGAAGTCATGGCAACGTTAGGCATAGCGCGACTGGCTGTCATGGGAATCCCACCCCAATTTGCAGGACTAGCTAAAACGAAAGACAGAATGATCCCACGGCTAGAAAGGGAGGTTCAATAGTACATTTGCATTATTGTATCCAAAATCGTTCGCCGATAATGTCTCACAGCGAAACTTGGAAGCCCGCGGCTTGTAAGGCGGCAACTCATGGGGCTTCGGATAGGTCAGGCAATCGGCGGGAACCGGGATCATGAGACTGCTAGAGGGACGGTCTGAAAACGTTTCCCCGTCGTTGAAACCCCTCCAGCCCGTAATTGCCGATGCTGAATCCGGCGCGTCTTTTTCCCAGCTTGGCAGCCTGCTCGAACAGTTTCAGTGTGCGACTCGTGAAGCCCGGAAGCTCGTGCTCGGCCGATCGGCGCACGAACTCGCGGGAAGGTTGGAGCCGGAATCCTGGTCCACAGCGGAGTGCCTGGACCATCTCGCACGGACGACGGGCCCGTATCTCCCGGCGATATCGAGGGCGGTTGCGTCCGCTCCCAAACTCACCACGACGCGCCCACTTCGGACCGGGACCGTCGCTTCGCTGATGATTCGCAATCTGGAACCGCCCTATCGTCTGCGATACAAAGTCATCCCCCAACTGGCGCTGCGGCGGACGGATTTTGAAGCCGCGTGGTCGGCTTTTGAGAAGTCATAATCGCGGTTCTCGGAAACCGTATGCTCAGCGACCGGGCTCGCCATTGACGGGGTGAACGTCCCGTGTCCGGTGTGCACGCACGTAACCTACAACGCTTATGGGGCTTTCCGCATGCTCGCCGCTCACCAACGCCGTCACCTGTGGCAGATTCAGCAGATTCTTACAGCGCTCGACCGAAGACGGCGGCTAAAGACTCATCGAGTGCTGCTTCGGACGGTCCTGTGGGTGCACGGGCGTGACGATCACTGCAGTTCGTAACCCGGCGGCGCGGGGTGAAGGGTTCGAAAATGGAGAACAACGAAAAAGATGGCAGCCAGACTGCCAAGGGCGGGAACGATGCTCAGGCCGTAAAGCCAGCCACAAAAATCAGAATTATCGAAGACGCTGAAGCCACCGGAGAAACGGCTGCTGCTTACGACTTTTGGCGAGCGGGGTCGGGAAGACAGCAAGTTCCCGGCATCATCAAGTGCTTCGGAGCGCGGCCTGACTTCCTGCGTCGCGTGATCGAACTGGGAAACACCATCCATTTCTCGGAAGGGCATCTTTCCCGCCGCGATAAGGAGATGATTGCCAGCTACGTCTCTTATCTGAACCGGTGTCCGTATTGACTGGACAGCCATGCTTACTTCCTGCGGGTTCAGGGAGCATCCGATCAATGCGTAAAAGCAATTGTCGAAGGCAAGCTGGACGAGGCGGGCCTTACGCCGGCGGAGCGCGCCCTGCTGGAATATGTGGAATTGATTACCCACGCTGCTTACCGATCAACCCCCGAAGACATCGAGAAACTGCGAGTCGCCGGCTGGAAGGAGGAACAGATCTCCGAGGCCGTATACATCACAGCCTTGTTCGCCTTTTTCAATCGTGTCGCTGAGGCATTCGGTGTTCCTTCTCAGGACTACCTCGCAACTGGGAAATTGAGACCTTGAGTGTCGATCAAGTTTCCTGGATTTCGGCCCAACTAGGTTCACTCAACCGCGAAAGAATCTGAATAGCGGGGTAGTAAGAGGTTGGTCGCGGCTGCCAGTCCCAGCGCTGCTGCGAGGAGAGTCAGCAAGGAAGCATAGGAAGCGGTTGCATCGAATGCGTTAGAGCACCTGGGGCAAAACCAGGTGGTCGGTTTTGGAGTTTCCTAACTGATGTAAGTCATAGGAAACAATTGGTCGGGGAGAGAGGATTTGAACCTCCGACCCCCTGGTCCCGAACCAGGTTCGAAAGCCTGTTGAAATTTGTGGGACTTTGTTGCTTGTAAGTGATTGACGTTGAATCGTTTGTCCGCGGATCGTGAAACATGTTGAATTCTGTTGAACTCGTGTGCTCCTGCAGCTACAAAATCGTCTACAGTTGGTCATCGAAGAAACGGCGAGTCAGCGGATCTTTGCGAAAGTACTTTGCACAATCATTCACAAGCCGGACATGACTCAACTCGGGAATTAAACTTTCCAGAGCCGAATTCTGGATCGGGAATAATTAACCTATACGATTCGGGAACCAGTTCCGAAGACACACTAGAACTGCTGGCTCCAGGGAGAGAAACCGACACAGAGGATGGGGTTGTGCCCCTCGGTTTTGTCCGAATTTTGCTACGACCTATTCACAGACGGACGGGCTTGAGCTACTTTAGCCTCGCGTACTCCAGCTTGGCTTCTTTCAGAAGGGGGATGTCGGTGTCAGCGTCTTTCCACAGAGTAAAGAACTGCGAATATGCTGCCTTGCTTTTTTCCGTGTCGCGCATTGCCGCATAGCCGCGTCCTAACTGAAGGTAAGCAATGACACGTTCAGGAGCCACCGCGCCCAGTCCTTGATGGCTGATGACTGCCTGGAACTCTTTGATCGCCTGTTGCGGTCTACTTAATTGCAAGTTCGCCAGCCCCCGCCGCACTCACGGCGAGTTGCTCAAAACTGGGGTTCCGTCTATCGCAAACCACCTCAGGAATTGCCCTCAAGGCTTCTTAGCCTGAATGCCAGCTAACACTGTGGGAGTGAGGCTGTTCATCCGCTTGACGAGTAGCTAAAAGCCACATTTGTTCATCAGAATCGAATAATGGACCGTAGGCCGACATGCCCGTTCTGCGCATGCCGTGCTTTACGATCCAGAAAAGTTCCGGCTCCGAGTATCGCGTCCCAGCCTGGACGAACTGGGGTGGAGGCAAGTAACTAGGGGAATTGTCTGGAGGTTTCCCAGGCTTGCCATGACAGCCCGCACAGGCGTTCAGGTAAAGTTTTCCTCCGACGATCAGGTTTTCGTCAGTAGGCGGTATGGGGTTTTGCAACAGGGCTGCGGCCCGCCGCACTGACGCCCTTTCGGTAAACTTCGCCAACTGACCTTCCCAGGTGGAAGTTTTCACGTCGGCTCGAACCTCGGCGAATCCCAGCCGCAGGTAGCCCACCGATCCGCAGATAACGGCTAGAATCATTGCCAAGAAACCGAGAATGAAGTTCTTTATAAACCCCCTCCTTTCGTCTTTACACTACTTTGACGGCTGCTTCAGGCCTTTCAGGACATTGGGGGATAGAGTCATGCTCCTGGTGACGAAGGCGGACAGAGTCCACAATTCCGTGTCGGTATAGTACGGGCCCTCGGGGAACATCCCTGTTCTGCGGATGCCGTGTTTCGCTACCCAAAACACTTGTGCATCGGAGTATCGCGTTCCGATCACGAAAAACTGAGGCACGGGCGGATAAAAGGTGACACCGTAGGTGCTCGCTGGTTTTCCAGGTGCGCCGTGGCACCCAACGCAGTCCCCCAAATAAAGCCTTCCCCCTGCGATCAGGGTTTCATCCGTCGGTGCAACCGGATTCTGCACGCTTGGTGCTCTGCGGCGGACTGATGCGTGCACGGCCGAATCCATGATCCCAGTTTCCCAAGCGGAAGGCTTGGCATCGGCTCCCACAGCAGCGAACCCTAGCCAGATGTATCCAAGCGCGACGGCCGTAAGAAGCACAATTGCGGCAAGAGCACCGACGATGAAATTCTTCATTAAGGGTCCCTTTGTCCTCTTGCTCCTGACCCAGCTTCAGACAATCCGTGCTTCTTCGTTTCAGAAACGGTAGTCCTGAGCTAAGCCGAATGTCGACTGTTTAGGCAAGCCTCGAATACCAATGGGGGCTGGCCCACCTTTGATTTTTGTCGGCACCATCATAACTTCGGCACCATCATAACTGAGGCTGCCCCACCCTTCGCGATTTTCGAAGGGTGGGTAGCACGGACGATGGTATCAGGGCTTGGCGGAAGATAGCGTAGCTTTCACGCGGCCAAGCGGCGGTCGTGAAGGTATCAGAAGTTTTTCCCGCGTGGAATCCGAGAAAACGAAAGAAAACAAATGGTCGGGGAGAGAGGATTTGAACCTCCGACCCCCTGGTCCCGAATTCAGGGTGCCGGAATCAATTTCATTGCTACTCAATCGTTTAGGTGGTGCTTCAACCGTCTGATTCTTGCTCAATCATGCCATTCAGGGATGAATGTAAGTCCTCGAATGGCAGTCCCACTAGGCCCAGTTGCTGCCGGCCAAGGTCTGTTCAACGTTACTCTTTGAAATCCGCGTACACGCATTACCGATTTTTGTGCGTTCACACTAGACCGGATTTGCCCGCCCAAGTAACTATGTAGTTCTTTAAGAACGCAGTGAACTCTTCCGCGACGGGCGAAAGCTTCCTACCACCGTTGCGGATCTGGTAGAAATCAAGGTGCACGGTAGGTTTGAGCAATGGATTGATCATTAACCCTCGATTCCGGCACTCCGGCAATGTGTAGGAAGGAACGATCGCAATTCCCTGTTCGGCCTCCACCATCGCGATTTGTGTGTGGAGATAGTTCAATACAAGACTGGGTCGGTAGCCGATCCCAGCTTTCGCAAGATGCCTGTCGACGAACTGCTGCAAGGGCAGGGACGGCTGCATTGCAACGAATTTCTCTCCTTTCAGTGACGCCCACGTAACGTTGCGAGGCGACGAATCATGCGCTGAATTTGCTCTTACCGCCATGAGAGAAAAACGAAACAGCGGAGTTCGTCGAATACCGGGAACATGCTTAAAGAAGAAACCCAGCCCCATATCGAGTTCCCCGGACTCGACCTTTTGCAAAGTTGTGGCGCTATCACCATCGAATACCTGAAGCCGAAGCTCGGGCCTGCGGGGACGGAATGCCTTGATCGCCTGCGCCACCCCACCTGCTGCCCAAAATGGCGGCGCACCCACTGACAGAGATGGGCCTAGAGCATCCTTTGTTCGCGCGACGCGCGCGAGAGAATTGTCCAGTTCATCAAGGTTGCGCCGAACCGCCACGAGCAACTCGGTTCCCGATCTAGTAAGGGTGACCTGTCGCGTCGTGCGTTCAAAGAGTCGAACGCTCAACTGGTTCTCCAGTTCCTTGATCAACAGGCTCAATCCAGAAGGGGTGATGAACAGCGCGCCAGCGGCCCGTGTGAAGCTGCGGTGCTGGGCAACCAACAAAAAGGCCCGGAGCTGGCGAGAGGTAAAGTCAATCATTAAGTAAACCTCAACAATTGTTAACGTTTTTGAGCTTGTATTATAGGCCGACTCGCCGCTAAATCAATGGTCTAAACCGAACCTTGAGGAATCGGTTCAGGCCAGTTTTTAATCCGGACAGAGAAGAGGGAGTCATGGGAATCTGCGATGCCACAGCGATAAAGGTGGTTCACTCCGACTACATCCTCGCAAATAAAGGCGAAGAGGCGCCGATTCGATTCGCAGCGCTAGCCGCAATCTATGACCCGCAAACCATCCGTCATTTGGAAAACTTGGGTGTTGCGTGCGGATGGCGCTGCCTGGAGTTGGGCGGCGGCAGTGGAACGATTGCGAAGTGGCTTGCAGATCGTGTGGGCCCAACCGGGTATGTGTTGGTCACGGACGTCGATACCCGTTTTCTGGAGCCTTTGCGGAGCCCCACTCTAGACGTACGCGCCCATGATATAGGCTCCGATCCTCTGCCGGACGCAGAGTTCGATCTGATTCACACGCGTCTTGTGCTGATGCACGTGCGCGAGCGCGATACCGCTCTGGCGCGTATGGTCTCCAGTTTGAAAGTGGGAGGGTGGCTATTGGTCGAGGAATACGATAGCTGCTCCCTTCCGCCGGATCCGGCACTCAGTTCAGGCGAAGTGCTTCTGCAGACACATGTCGCAATGCTAAGACTCTTGGAAGATGGCGGTGTGAATCGTCGGTATGGACGATTGCTTTCCGGGTTACTGCGAGAAAAGGGATTGACCAGCGTGGGAGCGTTGGCGCAATTATTCATGTGGCAAAGCGGATCTCCTGGTATCGCGATGATGCGGGCGAACTTCGAACAGCTTCGAGAAACGCTGATTGAGGCCAATTACATCACCCGGCAACAATTCGATGAGGATCTGGCACGGTTGAGCGATCCCAGCTTCATGATGCCTTCATCGATACTCTGGTCGGCATGGGGGAGACGCTCATGACATCTGTTCCGAACTTGCCGGTTGCCAAGGAACTTCCTGGTGGTCAGCCCTACATGTCCGAGAGTTCTGTCCCAAGCGCCGATACTCGAACATTGATTATTCTGGCTTTTTCCGCAACCGCCGGTGTCCTGGTGGAGTTTTATGATTTTGCGATTTTCGGATTCGCAGCGGCGAGTGCCTTTCCGGAGATCTTCTTCCCGAAGTTGCCTCCAACACAAGCCTTGGTGTTTTCCTACCTGGCGTATGCAGCCGGGCACCCCGCGCGCCTACTCGGTGCCTTCATTTTCGGGCACTTTGGTGACAGGTCCGGGCGCAAGTTCGCCTTCCTGATAAACATTGTTGTTGTGGGAGCCAGCACGTGTCTGACGGGCTTGCTTCCGGGCTATGCAACGATAGGCATTGCGGCGCCGATACTCCTGGTTCTCCTCCGCATCATTCAGGGAGTCGGAGTGGGGGGTGAATTTGGCGGGGCTACGTCTTTGCTCGCGGAATTTGGGGCTAAACGCCGCTCTCGTGCGTTTTGGATGTCGCTGGCGAATCTCGGCCTGGCCTTGGGCATTATGGCTGCGAGCGGCATGTTCCTGCTCTTAAGGAAGAGTTTTGCGACGACGGGATGGCGGGTTGCCATGCTGCTGTCCGCAATCATAGTCATTCCAGCTCTGGTAGCGCGGTATAAGCTGGCCGACTCCCCTCTATTTGAGCAACTCAAGCACAGGCAGCGACTCGCCCGTTTGCCCAGCTTTGATGTCTTCCGGAAACACGCGGGTTCAATCTTCCTTCTGGCGACGGTTGCTGCGTTTCAGAACTTGGATACGGTCGTGACGGGAACCTACATCGTCTCGTTCATGCATCTCGCAGGTATTCCGTTGGCCACTGCGGCGATCATCATCTTTCTTAGCCGCTTTGCCGATGTCACGGGAGTACTGCTCAGCGGACCATTAGCCGACATTTGCAAGCGCAGAAGGCTCGCCTATTTCGCTATCGGTGCGACAACGTTGATCTCTTATCCCTTCGCCCTGGCGATCGTAGGCAGGCACGTAGTGCTCGTAGCAGTTCTAGAATGCCTGATTGTGCTTTTCGGGATGGGATTGTTGCATGGGCTCGTGCCGATTCTCACCTCAGAGACGTTCCCGACAAAGTTTCGATACTCGGGCGCGGGTATTTCTTACGGTTTGTCGGGCATTTTGGCTGGAATGATCGCGCCGCCTCTTTTAGCAAAATTGATCGGTCAGGACGTTGCTCATCGCTGGCACTATCTACCTCTCACTTACGCGGTCTACGGAGCCGCTGCTATACTGGCTCTGCTCTTCATACGCGAGACACGTGACGTGAGATTGGAAGATCTCGACACTGCGGAAACTTGATACGCGATAAACACTGGTACGGACGCATCGTTACGCTATTTAGCGTCACGCCAATTGGCGCAATATGGCAGCCCAAAGGGTCCAGAATGGAAGAATGTAAGTCCTTTTGTAAGTCCCCCGCACAAGTGACTCCCAAGCCTCCACGACAACTCGTTAACTGCTTTAGATTTATGGGCGGGACTTGCAGCGCATCTGAACCCCTGGCCTTGGCCCAGGGATTCATTCCAGTTTTCGTAGCTCGCAAAATATTTATTTTCAATGAGATTGGTCGGGGAGAGAGGATTTGAACCTCCGACCCCCTGGTCCCGAACCAGGTGCTCTACCAGGCTGAGCCACTCCCCGACGACGGGGGGCTGGCCCACCTTTGATTTTTGTCGGCACCATCATAACTGAGGCTGCCCCACCCTTCGCGATTTTCGAAGGGTGGGTAGCACGGACGATGGCATCAGGGCTTGGCGGAAGATAGCGTAGCTTTCACGCGGCCTAACGGCGGTCGTGAAGGTATCAGAAGTTTTTCCCGCGTGGAATCCGAGAAACGAAAGAAAACAAATGGTCGGGGAGAGAGGATTTGAACCTCCGACCCCCTGGTCCCGAACCAGATTCTAGCGTTCATTGAACTCTATTGAATGCCGTAGGTCGCAAGTGATTGGTATTGAACGCGTTGCGCCTCACCTTCGGGCATTGGGGATCCCTGTCGATCCTGGATGCTTTGACCGTAACAAAATCGTCTACACTTTTGGGAGTGGAGTTTCCCTACTATTCGGCACTTGCGACGCGCCCGCATGTGGACAGTATCGTCTGTCCATGTCGAAACAAACGGCAACAGCACCGGATTTCGACGATGCGGGACTTATTGGCTACCTAGCCTAGATGCGCTCGCAATGCACCCAAACCCACTTCCACCTATCATATGATCACGTGCGGGCAAACCCATCTTACCTAAAGATTTCAATGTAACCGAGGACAGTAAGGCCGTTCACAGAGAATGCTTGGCGAAGATCAAGGAGCGGAGATTTCACACCTTCCGCTCGGTTGATGTTAGGCAAGGCGATTTTCACCTACTCTCACTGCAAATGATTCATGAGACGCCTCGGGAATAAAACCGCGCGAGCGCGGTTATCAACAGTGACATTCAGAAAAGTTTAATAGGACAAATCGTTCAGAAGGACCTAAAGGCCGTCCTAATCACTGGGCGGCCTATTTATTTCGCTGGTCCGACGAAAGTGTAGCGTTGGCAATATCCCGAAAAGGTTCGCAGCTTGGAGATCCAGTTCTGGAATAAATCTTAGTCGAGCTTGTTAGCACTAACAGAATGCAAATAGCCCCTGACGTCGAAGGACGATTGAAGCGCTGCTCTTACTTGAGATCTGTCGACGCGATGAAAAGGAATACAACATGCAATATCGAGCTATAACATTTGCCTCCGCGGCTTTCCTTATTACTTCTCTGGCGCTTGCTAGCGATACCTGGATTCTCGACTCTAGCAGATCGAATGCCAAATTGTTTCAAGGCTCCCGAGCGAGCTCAGATTCATTGAACATCGGTGTCGCACGCGTGACCGGGAAGGTAAAGCTGGATACGAACGACCTGGACGCCTCGTTCTTCGATCTTGCTATCTATCCTGCGGATGAGGATTGGGGGCACGCACTTAGTACTGAAGGTGCCTTGCCGATCGGCTACGTCTTGGACGCGACGGATCAGACCCTGCTGACATTTAAGTCCACGCGCATTCTGAGGACAGGGAGTGGCCAACTGGAAGTCATCGGAGATCTTTCGTTGACTCACGTGGACCGAGACGTCACAGCGTCGCCAACTGAAGCCTATGCCGGGCCAGTTTACGGCGATCCTGTCATTCACAATGAGACTCGCGAAATTACATTTGTATTCCCGAGTGTGAGCCCCGGGCATTTATCGGGACCGTTAACTCCAGCAATACTGCAGAAAAGAGGAGTACTAGAGATTGCAGGGTCGGCGCGCGTCGACCACGGTGAGTTTCCTGAACTGTTGAGTGCGATAAAAGAAACGAATTGGCCAGCTGTGGTGCAGAACAAAGACTGTCACGCGCCCTCTACCGTCGGAGAGGACTATAGCGGGGCCCCATGCACTGGAACAGTGGTCGCAGCAACTCGCGACAACAATTGTGACGTGCCCGCCTCTGCGGGAGAAGATTACAAGGGCCCACAATGCACTCCGGCGACCGGTAACCAAACAACAATTGTTCTCGACCTTAAGTTCCTCCACCCAGTCCCGGAACCATCGGTGGGAACGCTCTCGGGGAACCACGAAACCCGATAACTTATGGCGAATATCTCAGCCATCGGGGCCGGCGTTGCCTTCGTCACACTGGCTGCTGCGAACGTAGTGATCATGCTGGAGGCTTCACACCCCTCGCGCAGCGCGGCTACGAGAGACCGCTTGATCGCCGCTCACCGGCTGGGTGGGTATTTGTTTGTTATTCTGCTCTGCATCATGGTGTACAGCATGAGTCAGAGACTTGCAGGTGTGGGAATAAGCGGTCACCTGCCTATGCACCTGGTTTTGCATATTGTGCTTGTGCTCGTTCTAGTGCCCCTGCTCTTCCTGAAGATATTGATCGCACGCCGTTACAAGCAGAGCCATTCGTCGCTGAAGGCACTGGGAATAGCAATCTTCGTAATTTCATTCGCGCTTGTGTCCATTCCCACTCTCTCGGAACTTCTTCGTTCGGCGAGTCCTGGAAGCCTCGGGTTAAGGCTCGCGACCGGCTTGGTTGTTGTGGTGTGCATAGTCCAATGTGCCTTGGTTTTCAAAAAGAGGAAACAATCGCGAGCTTCCATCGAGTCGCGCATTCCAGAGATTCCCCTGCAGGCGGCCTCATTAGCCAACCGCGAAAACGCAAAGGGTCCAATTAATCTTCTATTAGCGCAGATCGAGCAGCAAACCCACGATGCCAAGACGCTACGCTTCCAGATTCCAAAGGAAAGGCAATTGCGTGCTAAGCCAGGGCAGTTTCTGACCTTTCAGTGGACAATCGATGGCCAACGAGTCATGCGGTCCTACACCATTTCCTCCTCACCGATCCACGTGAACTATGTGGAGATTACGCCCAAGCGTATGGAGAATGGATGTGTATCTGTTTTCCTCAATGAGCGTGCGAAGCCGGGTCAGACGGTGGAAGCAAGGGGACCTTACGGCCAGTTTTACTTTGACGAGACAGTCCATAAAAGCATAGTTCTCATGGCGGCCGGCAGTGGGATCACTCCAATGATTTCGATGCTGCGCTATATCGACGATCTTAAACTGGCTACTTCGGTCACGCTCCTATATTGTGTGCGAACCGCCGCGGACATCATTTTTCAAGCCGAACTGGCGAGACTTGGAAGGTCTCTGCCCAACTTCAAGTATGAAGTCTGCCTGTCGCGGCCGGAGACAACCTGGAAGGGGCGCAGCGGGCGCCTGACTGAAGAATTTGTCTCCCAGCACGTGACCGATCTGAATTCACCCACTTTCTTTCTCTGTGGCCCCAAGGGATTCATGGACAACGCGCGCCAGATTTTGTCGACTCTCGGGGTAAACCCGGACCGGGTCCTGCAGGAGAGTTTTGGGGCGAGCAAACCGACCACGGAGTCTCGTTCACCGGAAGACCGCCCGGTCGAGACGGTCGTATTTATGCGCTCGGAGAAGGTTTGTCAGGCTTCCGCCGGACGTACCCTGCTGGATCTGGCGGAGAAAAACGGGGTGCAGATACCGTATGGCTGCCGCCAGGGCCTCTGCGGTACGTGCGCTACACGAGTTCTAAGCGGCAATGTTGCGATGGATGTCGAAGCTGGGCTGACGGCTGAGCAGAAAAATGCTGGATATGTGCTGCCTTGTGTTAGCCGGACCTCGGGAACGGTTGTCGTGGCGGCTTAATCCGTTTCTCCGACTGCAAACTCCCATCCTCTACGTAACCTTTAACACTCAGGAAGATTGTCTGGGAAAAGTTCGCATGCCTCCTAAGCGTCATTTGAAAAGCTAATGCGGCATAAGGAATAAAAGCGACTTGCGCGAGTTATCACCTCGTGAAGGTCAAAAGCCGACACATATCAATTCCGCACTATTCAGGTGTAATTGTGAAACTAACATTTAGCGCGGTAATGCTTTTCGGATTGACGGTTGCCATGTTTCAAGACTTGCCGGCACAGGGACAAACAGCGACAGGCTCGACTGTGCAGGTGGTCCCAACTCCGAACGGGAACCTCAACAGCGAGCTTTTTGCGGGGGGCAGGCCAACGCGGTAAATAAGGCTCTGGAACCGCGGGTCGGAGCGGAGAGGATCGAAGCCCGGACGTAGCAGGACACTCGGGTTGAATCGTTCTTCGTAGGCTTTTTCGAGCCAATTCATGGCTTGATCTTTATCCCCCAGAGCTACGTAGATCACGGCGATCTCCGGGGCAAAAGAAAGACTAGAGTTCGAACGCTTCATCAGGTCGCTCAGTAGTTTTAGCGCCTCGCTCCTCTTGCCGGATGCCACATAGGCACGGGCAAGATTGGCTACGCATGTCGGGCTGGCGCTGGAAAGCGGGACCGCTTTTTCCATTTCTGCGACCGCTTCATCGTACATGTGTTTTTGAAGATACGCCTCGGCGAGTTGGATTATGTGCCAGAGCAAAATCAGGATCCATCTCGATCGTCTTGCGGCTTTGTCCTATGGATTCGTCATAAGAGTGCGCAATTACGAGGATCTCGGCCAAATCGGAGTTAATGATAAGAGATAGCGGATCGAGGTTTTCAGCCTTTCTCATTTCCGCAATCGCTTCGTCAAACCTGCCCGACAGACTCAAGTGCCACGCATACCAATGGTGAGCAGTTGCGTAGCCTGGGTTCAGTTCAATGGCTCGCTGGAATTCCTTGCCGGCAGCGTCCAAGTTCCAGTCGAAGGCGTCGAGGACGAATGCAAGCGAGTTATGGGCCTCGCCGAGCGTGCCGTCCAATTCCAGGGCCTCGATCGCTGCAGCCTTAGCTTCGGGGAACGCCTCCTTGGGGGTCATGACTGCGTATTGCCAATCTCCCAACAAAGCATAAGTGTCGGCTAGGCCAGAATAAGCTTGCGCGTATTTTGGGTCCTCTTCGACTGCCTGCTTGAAATAAGCCAAGGCGGCCTTCAGGCCATCCGCCGTTCGCTTATTCCAGAAGTAGCGCCCCTTAAGATAGGATTCGTAGGCGACTGGATCAACAACCTTTACGTTTTTCAATGCAGCTTGTTCCTGTGGGGTCAGATTGATCCGAATTTGATCTGCAATGGCGCTAGCCACCCTCTTCTGGAGTCCCAAGGTATCACGCAACTCACCCTCATAGCTCTGGGACCACAGGTGCTTGTCCGTAGAGGCCTCGATCAACTGCGCCGTTATACGGACCTGGTTGCCGGAGCGAAGCACGCTGCCTTCCACCACGGCATCGACGTTCAGCTCACGAGCAATCTGTGGCAGCGGCTTGCGCGCTCCTTTATATGCCATCACGGAGGTGCGGGAGATTACCCGCAGTGCGCTGATCTGCGCCAAGTCATTAATCAATTCATCCGTCATGCCGTCAGCAAAGTAGTTCTGCGCAGCCTCGCCAGAAAGGTTCTCCAGCGGAAGCACTGCCAGGGATCGGATACCCGTTGGCGCACCGCCACGCGAACGAAATAGCCAGAGGGCTAGAATCGGTAAACTGAGGATAAGAGCCGAGCCAACGATGACGCGACGCGTCAGCCACAGGCTGCTTTTGGGCGCAACCGCCAACCCGGCGCTTTCGAACTGATGCCCAGGTTCTGTCTTGGGCTCCGGACTAGGCAGATTTCCTGGGGCAGATTCCAGCTGTTTCTTTGTGCGCGCGTCTGCATCGGCAACCGACACGTCGGCAATAAAGCGATAGCCGCGTTTTTGAAGGGTCTCGATGAATCGCGGATTCTCCGCCGAGTCCCCCAAGGCACTCCGCAGCTTCCCGATGGCGATATTGAGCGCCTGATCGAAATCACCGAAGCTTTCGTTTGGCCAGACTCGGCTGCGCAATTCTTCTCGGGTGACTACTTCGCCTGGACGTTCCAGCAATACCTCCAGGAGTTTCATTGGCTGCTGCTGCACTCTGATCTTAGACCCGATTTGCGCACTTCGCCCGACTCGAATGAAACCTCGAAGGTTCCGAATCGCACGACGCATCTGGGCATTAGGGGTTCCATGCGGATTCTGGCTGCGCACAGAAGTCTAGCACTTCGCGCCCCGAGGCTCCCGCGCTGGAATATATGTTGAGCTAACTCTTTAGATTGCAACTATTTAGCAGGCAATACGTTGGATATGTGGAAAAAGTCCTCAGTGAATTGACGGCAGGCGACCGGCGCGTCAGAGTGGCAGCCTGGGGCCTCGAAACTGATTCAGGAGAAGGCAAATGAGAATTATTGGACTTGGTTCACAAGGCAGGGTCCGATGCGGGGCTTCGTCCTCACACGACGGTCCACCGTTGGCAGGGTTCGAAGAGTTAGCCATGCCTCTGTTCGATTCCCTTTACAACTTCGCGCGCTGGCTGGCGCAAAATTCGAACGATGCCGAGGATCTCGTACAAGAGGCCTATCTGAAGGCTTTACGCAGCTTTGAATCGTTTCAGCCTGGCACCAATTTCCGCGCCTGGATGTTTCAAATCCTGAGGAACACCTTTCTCAGTTCGCGCTCAAAACTCGAGCGGCGCATGACCGTTGCGATGGACTCAGAGAAGGGCGGGCCCGAACTGGCAGTGGATATGGAAACTCCCGAAACGATTCTAATGTTTCGCGGTAATTCCCAACTGGTGCAACGCGCTATCGACGATCTGCCGCCGCATTACCGGGAGACTCTCCTCCTTTGTGAAGTGGAGGAAATGTCGTACCAGGAGATCGCGCAAATATTGTCGATCCCGACAGGAACCGTTATGTCACGTCTGGCCAGAGCCCGGAAGTCAGTTCGCCAGTCGCTCCTTGGCGTTACTGCTGCACCACTATCAAAGGCCTTGTCGCATTCCCTCGATACCCACTAGGAGTGGGGCGGACTGTCCAAAGACGAGAAGTGAGGTTCGCATGTTTACCATAGTGAAACTCGCCATTTACGTTGTAGCCCTCGCAGCAGCATCCTTAGCACAGGACGGTTTGACAATTGATAACAAGCACAAGGAGAGAGTGTCTACTCCAGAAGCGGAGAAGATTTACTCCTCGGTGTGCTCGGTCGTCCAGCGGGAATTCGACATCAGGCACCCGCTCCATCCCCAGGTCAGAGTTGTTCTGGGTGCCGACAAGAACGAGATATGGTTTGCGGGATGAGAAATCAGGCTTACCAAGTGGGACCGTTACGCCTTTGCACAGGGAGTCGTGTGGCTGGCCTTTGAGGATCTTATGCCATCGCAGCAGAGGCTGACCATAGCAAAACGGGCCGTGAACTGGGCCGATTCAACTGTGGAAATTGAACGACTTGCAAAATAGCCGACTCGCCCGCCAACCCTCGTGATCGGATTGTTGGCATGGGCGGTCAACAACGGATTTACTCCCGCGGGCCTTTCGAGCTGCACGGGCGATACGCGTGTACTCATCGAAGGAACTTTCGGCATCTGGTTCAAACCTTACGACGGCTCGAAAGAAAAGGTGAACCGCGGCCGCATCCAGTGGGGACCGCAGTTCTCCTACGTAGACCGCAACACTTGGTCAGGGGTCGGCGGAGAGCCGCACGGGCTGGATGGAATGATCTTTACTTCGTTCCGCTACTACTTACCGTAGCGTGTGCGAGCCTCACCCCCGTGTTTCATCCTCTCCTTTTTACGCGGGGGTGAGGGCTTTTTCACCGCAGGCACGAATTCAGTTTGGACTGAACACACGCCGCGGCAAACAAATCTTGAAAGGTATGGTGATGGTAAATCCCTTTGATCTCAAGACGGCACTTCTAGCCAAGCATGCGCAAAATGTTGTGCTGATCCATTTTCCCATCGCGCTGTTCATCACGGCGGTAGCGTTCGACGTAGTCGCGCATTGGACAAAGCGACCTGGGGTAGCGTACGCAGCCTACTACAACCTCCTTGTGGCGGCGATTTCGACTGTTCCGGTTCTTGCTACTGGGCTACTGGCGTGCAGTTCCAACTCGAGGGACAGAAACTGAAGGGCATCTTATTGCTGCACCTCGTTCTGGCATGTGTTTCGACGGTGATGATCTGGCTGGTGTGGTGGGTCCATTTCCGCGCGCGACGACGGAATCTCTTCTTGCCGAATTATCGCCTGGCGATTGAACTTCTCGTGGTCGTGGTGGTTGCGGCTGACCGGACACTTGGGTGGCTTTCTAAGCGGCGTGAACCTGCCAGGCTAAGCACCGCGGTGAGTCCAGCAGCGCGGTTTGTAAACCCACAGCAACAAACCGAGACTGAACGAATTGTTTTTACTCACTCTTTACTCGCCCGTTACATCTTGCTGACAAGAAGCGAAGGCTCGTGAAGGTATTTTCTTCACTATGGCCAACCCGCAGACGTGAAGTGCAGCAAGCGAGTTTGCCGATATAAGAACATTTGTTGGGAATAAAAAGAGCTGTTCCCGGTTGTATGGCAGAGGAGAGGGAAACCTTAACCTTAAGCCAACTATTCAGGAGGACCTATGAAACTTACGCTTCACGCACTGATGTCTCTAGGATTGTCAGTTGTCATGCTTCATGGCACGCCGGCGAAGGCCCAAAGCAACGCTGCCTCGATATTTCAGGTAGTCCCAACACCAAACGGAAACAAGAGCAACAGCAGCATTTTTGCCGCATCGGCATCTTCTGCGACCGACATATGGGCGGTAGGGGATTCGACGATGCACTTTAATGGCACCAAGTGGACTGCTTTCCCGGCGCCGTTGATCAATGGTGAACTTACCGCGGATCTGCAGGGCGTCGTCGACATTTCCCCCACGGAGGCCTGGGCAGTAGGAAACGTGATCGAGGGAGCCAACCTCGGGCAAATCATCGAACAATGGAACGGAACCAAGTGGAGCTTGTTCCCGAATCCCCGGCTCCTGCCGAATTCTCAAGCGGACCTCTTCGCCATGACTTCGACCTCGGCGAACGACATCTGGGCGGTCGGCAATCTGGTGCAAGACCTATCAAACGGCGGCGCCGTGAGCTTCAACCTGTTTGAGCACTGGAACGGCACGTCATGGACGCCGACATTTATTCTAGACAACACCTTCGAGGCGCTGACTGGCGTGTCCGCAGACGCCGTCGATGATGCCTGGGCGGTGGGGTGGGTCGCTCCTCCTAGTGACGCTAGTAACGGAACGCTGGCGATCCACTGGAATGGCACGAGTTGGAACGCTGTAGCAACTCCAGCAAACTTGGGTGAGGGTCCAAACCAATTGAATGCGGTGGTGGCGTTGGCCCCAGATAACGCGTGGGCGGTAGGCTTCTCCACGCCGGGCCTCGCGGGACAGTCTGCCACGCTGACGTTGATCCTGCACTGGGATGGCACGACCTGGACGGTAGTGCCGAGCCCGAATGTTGGGCCGAAAAGCTCGAGTCAATCGAATCGGTTGCTGGGATTGACGGCGAATTCGGCAAACGACATCTGGGCCTTTGGTTCCTACTTCGCGGCCGACGGATCCGGACACCAGATGACGCTGCTTCTGCACTGGGACGGCACCAGTTGGAAAATTGCTCCCAGTCCTAATCCCACCAAAGGCACCTTCCTCGATGATCTGCTGTTTGCTGGAGTTGTTCCGTCTCCGGGAAATGTTTGGATTTTCGGGAATGAAGATGAAGGAGCTCAGGGCGGCATGGGGACCTTGGCAATCCATTCCACAACTGCCAAGTAACTGGGACCTTACTTCCTAACTGTGGCCTGAAAGGGCGGAGTAGGGACGCCCGCCCTTTCGACTCACTCAATAGGGTGGACCTATCCGGAGTTCTTTCCATTTTGCGCGGGAATAAAAAGCGACTTAAGACAGTTATCCACTCAGAGCGTCACAAACAACGGAGGAACAAATGCCGGACAAAAAGCAAGATCTTATCGATCAAAGTTTGCAAGACCTCAATAACGACGGCGTTGACCGTCGCGGCTTTCTGAAGTGCATGGCGTGGGCAGGCACAGGCCTTGTCTGGACCATGAGCGGCGGCGTCCCCGTGTCCCGGGCGTTCGCCAAGGGCGACGGCAAGGATGCCAGCAAAGAGGCGGACTTCACCTTTGTACAAATCAGCGACAGCCACATCGGCTTCAACAAGCCAGCGAATCCGGATGTAACAGCGACGCTGCAGACGGCAATCAACAAGATCAATGCGTTGCCCCAGAAGCCGGACTTCATCGTCCACACCGGCGATCTGAGCCAACTCTCGAAGCCGAGCGAGTTCGACACGTTGGACCAAGCACTGAAAGGCGCTTCCGCCAAACAGATCTACTTTGTGCCGGGGGAGCACGACATGCTTTCCGACAACGGCGAGCAATATCTTCTGCGTTATGGAAAGGGAACCAAAGGATCGGGCTGGTACAGCTTCGATCAGAAGGGGGTGCATTTCGTCGGCCTCGTGAACGTCGCCAACTTGAAAGCAGGCGGCATGGGCTCGCTCGGTCACGCGCAACTCGAATGGCTTGAGGACGATCTCAAGGCCCGTTCCGCCAGCACTCCGATTGTGCTGTTTGCACACATCCCGTTGTGGACGATCTATCCGGACTGGGGTTGGGGCACCGACGACAGCGAACAGGCGTTGTCGTACGTCAAGCGCTTCGGTTCGGTGACGGTGTTGAACGGTCATATCCACCAAATCATGCAGAAAGTCGAAGGCAAGGTTTCGTTCCACACAGCGATGTCGACCGCCTTTCCGCAACCCGCACCGGGAACTGCTCCCTCGGCCGGCCCCATGAAGGTGCCAGCTGAGCAATTGCAACAGGTGCTGGGCATTACCGACGTGAACTACGTAGTCAGTGGTCGAAGTCTTGCGGTAATTGATTCGCCACTTAGCAGCTAACTCGTCCTTGCCGCAGGTAGGCCTGGGACATAACACAACTAGCGAAGAGCAACATTTGAGAGGAACACGATTATGACGAAGAGAAGTCTGTGTCTTGCGAGCGTCGCGTTGCCGGTAGTGCTTGCGATGATGCTGTTAGCGGCATCACCCAGCGTTACGGCGAATGCCCAACCGTCCGCGGCAACAGCGGGAGTAAAGATCGATAATTTCGTTTTCGGGCCCCAGACGCTCACGGTACCTGTCGGAACGACAGTTACCTGGACCAACAGTGACGATATTCCTCACACGTCGGTCAGTACAGAGGGTGTGTTCAAGTCCAAGGTTTTGGATACGGATGAGAAATTCTCTTACACGTTCACCAAGGCGGGAACGTATCCCTACTACTGCACCATCCATCCGAAAATGACCGGCAAGATTGTAGTGCAGTGAGACTCAGAGCTGGAGAGCAATTGCCACCGGACTCCTTTGTCTTCTCGTTCCAAGTGGGTTGAACTATATGGCAACAAGCCTGACACAATTCGAAGCAACCGTAGAGGCAAGCGGCGACATGGACCTGGTCCATGCCTGCAAGAATGGGGATGTCGCTGCCTTTGAACAAATCGTGAAGCGATACGATCGCAAGCTGCTCCGCATCGCTCAGAGCGTCACTCATAACAGAGAAGATTCGCAAGATGCGGTTCAGGAGGCTTTCTTGAAAGCCTATCAACACTTAACCGACTTTCGAGAAGCTTGCCAATTCTCCACCTGGCTCATTCGCATCACTGTGAACCAGGCGCTGATGAAGCTGCGCCAGCAGCATGGCACAAGAGAGATGTCCCTGGATGAAGATTTTGGGGACGAGGGAGACATCCTACCAAGGGAGATCACGGACTGGACTCCGAATCCCGAGCAGCTATGCTGGGCCTCTGAACTGCGAGATATTCTGTTCAAGGCATTGGACGAGGTGCGTCCGATCTCCCGCACGGTTTTTATCCTGCGGGATGTCGAGGGTCTCACAATTGATCAGACCGCGGTAGTGCTGAACATGAGTCACACAGCGGTGAAGGCGCGCCTGTGGCGGGTTCGCCTGCAGCTTCGTGAAGCGCTGAGCAAACACTTCAGCCAGAAAAAGGAAGCTGCACGAACAGATTTCAGCCTGCTACAGAGGCCTGAACAGAGCAGCCTTCCTTTTTCCGGCAGCCGGTGACTTCGACTTCAACCTCACCCATTGTGCCGGCACACTGCCGGGTGGTTGTGGCGTTGTGTCGAAGTTCAACAGTAACCTAGAGTGCCCTGGCACTCGGGGTTAACGCCGAGCCTCGTTTCGTATGAGGCTCCGCGTTTGCTTTGAGCCGGTGCATACAGCGGTATACAAGCGAAAGGTTTCCTCTCCGTCGCCCAACAACGACGACAACCTAATACGAAGCAGAGATTCTCGGTTCGCACGCGCTGCGGGCTTGCTGTCGTCCATTGACAAAAGTGAAACAAAGAGTTGACATTCAAATGACATCCCATCCGCATCAAGCCCTTAGCCGCAGCGTCTAACCACATAGATGTGAAACAACGGTTGATAACCAGTGTTTTGAGTTAGCGGTGGAATAACTACTGCCGAATTCAGTTATCAACAGTGAAACAACTCACACTGCTAATCAAAGGAGATCTCATGAATAGGATGTACTTTACTCTCATACTCGCTGTGATGTGTATCGTCGGTCTCGGCACAACTTCTCGTGCTCAGGACACGGATGGAATTGTCGTGAACGTTCCCTTCGAATTCGTTGTCGGCGCCAAAGTACTGCCCGCAGGCACATATAGAGTTGCACGTTTCTTTAGCGACCCTAGCTCGGGCGTAGTTCTTCGCGGTGGTGCAAATAGCGTTGTGGTCCTTCCCACCACCGTCGAAGGAGCTTCATCTCCCAAGGCGCTCCTCACCTTCCAGCATCTGGGGGAAGCGTATTTTCTCGGTAAGATCGAGACCCCCGGAATGGTCTACACCATCGCCACGCCGCGCCCAAGGGTAACGCTGGCGCACACTCATGATCAAACCACCGTCCAAGTCGGTGGCACCAACTGAGTCAGGGGATGGCACCGGTCATACGGCAAAACAATTGGTCGGGATTAGGAGCATAGCAAAGGTGCGTGAAACCTCTAATCCCGGCGGCAATACTGGCTCCGCACAGTAGAAGAGGATGCGGAGATGTACAAACCATTCACAACATCGAGGAGAACAACGTGAAACGCGCGCTTTTATTATTCGGATTATTTATTACCCTGGCGGCTCCGTCAGGTTTGTGGAGCCAACAGGCCGGCTATTCTCAGACCAACCTGGTCTCCAATACAGCCGGTGTAGGGAAAACAGACACGCAACTGGTGAACCCTTGGGGAATTTCCGTTCTTCCCGGGCAAGATTTCTGGATCGCCGACAATAACAGCGGCGTCTCCACGTTGTACGACCAAAATGGCAACAAGGATACTGGGCTGGTCGTGACCATACCGGGAGCCACAAGCAATCCAAACGGCAACTGCAGCCCTGGTTGCCCGACTGGAACCGTGGGCAACGGCAACGGCACCTACTTCACCGGCGGATCGTTCATTTTTGATACAGAGGACGGCCTCATCGTCTACTGGAACGGCTCCAGCAATACTGCAATTATCGGGAAAGACAATTCTGCCAGCGGCGCGGTTTACAAAGGCCTAGCGTTGCTTGGTACCAACCTGTTGGCCACCAACTTCAACAGCGGCAAGGTAGATGTTTATGATTCGAACTTCAACCTCACTACTTCGATCGCTGATCCAATGGCTCCCGCGGGTTACGCTCCCCACGGCATCCACGTTATCGGTAACCAGACCTACGTAGCCCTTGCCCTGCAAGATACTGCCAAGCACGATGCCGTGCCCGGCGCCGGCTCTGGGCAGGTGGATATCTTCGACGCCAAGGGCAACTTCGTAAGCACCTTCGTCGCCGCTGGCGCCAACAACAACCTCAACGCGCCTTGGGGCGTGGTGCAAGCTCCCGCCAGCTTCGGGACGTTCGCTGGCGATATCCTCGTAGGAAACTTCGGCGACGGCACCATTAGTGCATTCGATACGACTGGGAAATTTGTCGGCCAGCTCACCAACTCTTCAGGGAGCGTGCTCGTCAATCCGGGCTTGTGGGACATGGTGTTCGGCGGTGGTGGCAGCGCCGGTAATAATCCAGGCGCTCTTGGCACTCTTTATGTCACCGCCGGAGGCAGCGCAGGCCAGCCCAATTTTCCGGCTGGAGGAAGCGCAACCGCCGTCTTCGCCGGCATTGTCCCCGCGGCTGCCGTCGGCACTCCCGGGTTTTCTTTGAATCTCTCGGCCATGAGCGCTACGGTCGCGCCGGGAGGATCAACTAACCTTATGGTCAGCGCCGCAGCAGTTGGTGGATTCAATGGTCAGATTGCGCTTACCTGCTCCGCGCCAGCAGGAGTGACTTGCGCTCTCAACCCTTCGACAATTTCTCCCGGGTCGAGCGCTTCGTCCTCCACGTTGACCATCGCTGCAGCGGCGACCCCGCCCTCTGGCGGAGGCTACATCGTGCCCAGCATGATGGCCCTGCTGCCTGGCCTGGGGTTGTTCGGGACCGTTCTGACCACCCGCAAACGGAAGCTGCTTACACGCAAGAGCATCCGTTGGATGAGCCTGCTGGGTTTGTTGCTTGTCGTCTCACTGTTCGCTATTGGATGCGGTGGCAGCAACTCAAATAAACAAACAACGCCCGTGGGTCAACAGGTCACCGTGATGGTGACGGGCACCTCCGGCACACTGAGCCAATCCGCCGCTGTAACTGTCACCGTCAACTAGACCAAAACAACTCGGCAGGGACGCACTCCGGTGCGTCCTTGCCAAGCCTGACCCGGAGAAAAGCATGCTGCAACTCATGTCTTACGGACTTACCGGACTGGCTGCAGTGGTTGTCATCGCGTTCTGTTTTGCTTACGGTGACGAGTTTCCTGTCGGGAGAAAACGCTCGATCAATCTGACGAGTAAAGCACTCTGGCTACTCTCTCGGCGGTCCGGCGAGGGAAACACCGGCAGCATCTGTAGCCATGTCCCAAGCAAATCCTCGCCGGGGGAGGCTTTCCATGGCTGAGGTTGCTTCACTGCTGGTAGACCAGGCGCGTTCGATGTCCTTACTGGCACATCTGGAAGAGTTGCGAAAACGAATCGTTTTGTCAGTGTTTGGGGTAACGGTCGGGTTTCTGTCTTGCTGGTCGTTTGTTGATCGCATTTTCGGCTTAATGCAACAACCCATTATTGGGGCGCTACGTCATCACGGGATAGCCGGCGGCTTGGTCTATTTGAACCCCACGGAGCCATTTAACCTTTACCTCGAAGTAGCACTTGTAGGCGGACTGTTTGCGGCCTCACCATTTGTGTTCTATCAACTGTGGCTGTTCATCGCTCCCGGATTGTATCGCACAGAGAAGCGTTATGTCCTGCCGTTCCTGCTCAGTACGGTTGGCTTGTTCATAGCCGGAGGACTCTTCGGCTACAAAATGGTCTACCCAGCCTCCCTGGATTTCCTGATCGGTTACGGCCAACGTTTCCAGCCGATGATTACGATCGGAGAATACACGAAACTATTTGTGACAATCACCCTTGGTCTTGGACTGATTTTCGAAATGCCGATTCTGGTTTTCTTTCTGGCATTGATGCGGGTTATTACGGCGCGATGGATGTGGCGGAATCTGCGATACTCCATATTAGTCATCTTTATTATCGCGGCAATCGTCACACCCACCGCCGACATCCTCAACATGTGCCTATTCGCTGCCCCGATGGTCGCGCTCTACATCATCAGCATGGGAGTAGCCTGGCTGGTCAATTACAAGCGCCAGCGTGGAGCAGGCGCCGCCTAATCTGCGCTGCGGCTTGCCGCTGTAAAGCTCACGCATCCTGCGTCACGTTGTCACCGGGCTGTTTACAAAAAGTTGACAATCAATTGACATCTTCCGCGCATCTTGTTTCCCGCCTACTGCGTCTACGCCTACTGCTGGAACAAAATCGGTAGGCACAGGAATTGGAGCATTCACATGAAAGATGGCACTCATCAGAAATGGTCCATTGCTAGTTTGCGGGTTAGACTTGTTTCGGTAATCGTTCTGGGATTGACAGTCTTCGGGTCCGTACTTGCTCTCGCCCAGGGAATCGTTACGGGGCCCATCTCAGCCGTTGTGCAGGATCCTCAGGGCGCGGTGGTGGTCGGGGCCAAGATCTCTGCCAAGCACTTGGCCACGAACCGGGAGTTCAAGACAGAAACAAACTCAGCGGGTCTGGTTGCCCTGCGGGACTTGCCCCCGGGCGCCTACACTGTACGCATTGAATCCGGTAACTTTCGCCCTTATGAGGCAAGCAATGTTTCCGTGGAAGTAGGCCAGGATACCGCGCTGGCCGTCGTCAAGTTGCAATTAGGCGAGGCCACTGAAACGGTCAACGTGGAGAGTGCGCCGCCGCTGGTTGAGTCCACGTCGGACCAAATCTCGGAAACCTTCAGCGCGGAAAAAGTGAGCAGCCTGCCGGTGGGGAATACATTTGACTCGCTGGCGCTGTTCCTTCCGGGAGTCGCCACCGCCGGGGATGCCAGCTTCAGCAACAACAATGGCGCCGAGATAGTGGTAAACGGTGAGCGCGCTCGCGCCAACAACTTTCAGATCGACGGGCAAAGCAATAACGACAACTCGATCGCTGGCCCTTCGATTGATTTCGGCAACCAGGACGCCATCGCCGAGGTACAGGTGGTCACCAACTACGACGCCCAGTTCGGCCGCAACACTGGGGCCGTTGTGAACTACGTCACCAAAGCGGGCACGAACCAATTCCACGGGACGGGATACGAGTTCTGGCAGGGTTCAATATTTGATTCGCTGGAGAACCAGGAGAAGAGTCCCTTATTCGGATTTTGCCACCCGGGAGTATCTCCCTCTACGGGTTGCACTGCGCCCAAGGTTCCGGGCTTCGTGGACAACCGCTTCGGCGGCAGTGTGGGTGGGCCGATCAAGAAGGACAAAATCTGGTTCTTCGGTTCAAGCAACTTAGAGCGTCAACGTTTTGCCGGCTCCCCCAGTTCCTCGGCGCCCGGCCTTGTGCCCACGCCAACAGGTGTCACGCAGTTGCAGGCGGCTTTCCCTGGCAGTCCGATCGGGCTGCTTGAGAGCACCATTGGACCCAATGCAGTCGCGGTCGGCAATCCGACCTTCACCAACGTGCAAAATGTGCTGGTGACGAACCAGATTGATCCGGCCACGGGGGCTGCCTTTCCATGCCCTGCAGGAAGCGCAGGCACGAACGGCTGCACGCCCATTCAATTCGGCCAGATCTCGCGCTTCGTCCCCACCCCGCTTAATGACTACGAAACCACGGGACGAGTCGACTTCAAGTTGAGCGAAAAAGATAACTTTTTTGCCCGCTATGTCTACCAGAAGACGTTTAACGGCGGCGTCAACCAGGGTAACGGGATCGATGTGGGTGACTATCAGGATATTCCCGCTCTTAGCCAGCAGATCGGCTTGCATTGGGCGCGAACCTTCAGCAATACATTCGTAAACCAGGTTCGCTTCAGTTATTCGCGCTCCAGCGTATTCTTCCAGGAGCAATCTTTCCCAACTTGCAACTCCAATACCCCCACCGATTGCCCCACCGACGTCGCTCTCATCGGGGCGGCGGCGCAAGATTCAGTGAGCTTTGGTGTGGCGGCAGGGTTTCCCCAGGGGCGCATCATCAACGTATACCAATTGCAAGATAATGCGTCGATGCTGAGGGGCCATCACTCCATCAAGTTCGGCGGCGAGTTCGATCAGCAGCGCTCCCCCAATGTTTTTCTACCCGAAAACAACGGGTTGTTCGTATTCACCAGTTTCAGTGACGTCATTGCCAACAATCCTCTTGAAACACAAGTCGCACTGGGCAGCCCCATTCTTCCCTTTTCTGAGTATGATCTCGGACTCTATGTGCAGGACGACTGGAAGGTAAAAACCAACCTGACTCTGAACCTGGGCATGCGATGGGACTGGTATCAACAGGCCGTCAATCTGTTGCACCAAAGATCGGTCGCGCAGCAGACGGGGCCACTCCCGCTGTGGTCCACAGCCCTTCCCCTAAATCAGACCACCGTGCCGTCTGTGCCCAACCAGCTGCGCAACTTTGCTCCGGTGGTGGGTTTTGCCTGGACTCCGAGAATTTTCGGCGACGATAAGACAGTGATCCGCGGCGGCTTTCGCATTGCCTACGATCCCGCGTTCTATAACCTGTTCTTGAATGTAGCAACCTCCGCGCCTTCGGTGAACTTAGCCACGTTGGGACCGGTCGTAGGCGGACCGTCCACCGGCTTGCCAACTGCTGGATTTTTCGGGACCCAGGTAATCCCCTTCCTGCAGCCGCTGGCGCCCACGGGAAATCCTGGATTCGCTAACCAAACGCAGGTACCCTCCAACTTCCGTAACCCTTACTCCGAGCAGTGGAACTTCGGCCTGCAGCACTCCTTCACCAGCCGGATCGTTGGCGAAGTGCGCTATGTGGGCAATCATGGCGTGCATGAGTTCCAGGAGTTGAACGGAAACCCGGCTTTGAATCCTCTCGTCAACGCTGGATTTCAAAACGTAATCCCCGCCGGCTTGACGCCTTGCACCACGTCCGGGACGCCAGGTTTCCAGGCCGGAAATGTCAACTGCAACTTCAGCAACGTAATTCAGTATGCCAATACAGCGTCGTCTAACTACAACGGATTGCAAAGCGAATTACGAATCGCCGGCGCGCACGGCTTAACCGCTACCGCGTCCTACACCTATAGCAAAACCATCGACAACGCCAGCGAGGTCTTCAGCACGGTGGGAGGAGGCAACACCCTGGCGTATGCGCAGAACCCATTCGCGCCGGGCGCACCGGAACGGGGCAACTCCGGAATAGACTTCCCGCACGTAGTCGGCCTGACCATCGTGTACGACCTGCCGTTCTACAAAGCGCAGCACGGTTTTGTCGGGCACATGCTGGGCGGCTGGCAGGTTAACACGACTTATCGCTACACGTCGGGTCAACCTTACACAACAATCCAACGTTATGTGAACGGCAGCCTCTGCGATCCAAACGCAGATTTTGGTGGACGATTTGATGCGTGCCGCCCCATTCTGAGCAACGCGAGCCTGCCACTTACATCGGTGGGGCAATATTGCGACGGAACTCTGGCAACCTGTCCCACTGCCGGGGGCACCGCCCTGCCTCTTGGCACATTGGTCAGTTTCACCGATCCCTGTCTTGGAAGCGGAGGTGGACAAAATCAATGTGGCGTCACGCCCATTCCTGGCGCACACTGGATCCATAACGATCCGACTGCTGCCCAGGTCGTGGGCACGCCCTATGCAGGTGTAGGCCACAACACGCTCCGCGGGCAGTCCATCAATACCGACAATCTCGCTGTGTTCAAGAATATCAAGGTCAACGAGCGGGTAACGGCTCAGTTCCAGGCGCAGGCGTTTGACGTTTTCAACACTCAGTTTCTTGGTGTTTCCCGATCCAATTCTTGACGACATCGCCACTGGAAGGTTCCAGAGCACGTCGTTCAATGCCAACGGCGGCGCTACTTTTGCCGGCAACCTCAACACCGATGGCATCGGACGAAGGCGCTTACTCTTCGGCTTGAAGATGATTTTCTGAGTCAGTAACGCTTAAATTAGGCGGCCGGTTTCAAGCGGCCGCCTCATTATTAGGTTTTTTCACCGCTGACTCCAGACTCGATCGGACCCTCCGGCTGCACTCCCCGCAACCCCGCCCGAAGTTCTTGCAGGGTAGGTAGAGCGAGCGACTGCTTCGTGGAAAGAAATAGTATGAACTTGGGGAATAACAGCCGAGCATCGAAGTTTCATATACAGAAGGTAGTATTCGGACCTGCAGAAGTGGAGACACAACTATTGCGTGCCAATTTTCCACTCGCCCTCGCTGCTGAGCATTCCCTTTGGGGTTTGTCACCGCGCGGATGCAAAGAGTTGACAATCAAATGACATTCTCGGCGTATCTCGTCATTTGACCCTTGCGTCTAACGCACAGTTGCTGGAACAAAATCATGAGCAAAGGAATTGAAAACAAACCAATGAAAAAAACCAAGTCTCCATCTGCGGTAATGTCTGAAACAAACTCACCTGAAGCAAATCTTTCTTCGGCGGAAGAAAGTGTTCAACGTCACTGGCAGGGTGTAGTCAAGAGGCGTTCGTTTCTCAAGGGCCTGGGGATTGCCGGTGCAACGCTGTCGGCCGGTGCCTTGCTAGGAGCCAAGGCCAATGCGCAGGCTACGTCGAGTTCGAAGAAGCTATCCAAGGGCGACGCAGCTCTTTTGAAGTTCGCCGCGGCAGCAGAACTCATCGAGGCGGATCTATGGCAGCAATACAACGAACTGGGAGGAGTGCAAGGCGGGAATCCGGCGTACATTGCCGCGCTCAGCAACCTTGACGGCGACATGGCGCAATACATCGCCGATAATACCGACGACGAACTCAGCCACGCGGCCTTCCTGAATGCCTACCTGGTTTCGAAGGGCGAAGAGCCGGTCGATCTGGATGCGTTCCGAACTTTGCCCAGCAGTCAGGCGACCGGCGCCAAAGATATCGGAAGACTGACCAACCTGCTGAAGTTGAACGTTGACCTCAGCTGGTATACACGGTACCGCAGCTCCAAGAACCCCGACTTCGGCGTGAACTTCCAGGGACCCTTCACCATCAAGAACCAGCCCGCTATTCCATTAAACGACGCTGACACACCACCCAACCAGCCTCAACCCGTTCCTCCTACGACCCCGCAAGAGTCCCGCATGCAAGCAATTGCCAATACCGCTGGATTCCACTTTGCGTTCATCGAGCAGGGCGGCGCGAGCCTGTATCCCACGCTGGCCTTCAAGGCGACGGATCCTGAAGTTCTCAGAATCCTCATCAGCATTGGCGGAGTCGAGATCGACCACTTTGGCCTCTGGCATGACAAAGCCGGTAACGCCGTAGCCCAGCCCTTGGCCGGTGTAACCGATCCGGAAACCGGGTTGACATTCCCGGATCTCAATGCCCGCAACTCAGAGCTTGACCAGACGAACCTGATCCTGCCTGAGCCGTGCACATTCATCAGCAAGAGTCTGCCCCAATGCTCGGTGATTCGGCCGACATCGACAGCGAACGGCGGAGCAGTCGCCACCATCAAGGCTTTCACGGATGACCTTTTGTTTGATGGCCAATCGAATGCCTTCTTTAACCTGGTGAACAAGCTGGCGATCGAGGCCGATTCAGTCAAACGAGGACTTTAACTGTTGCAAGCTCTCCCCTTGCTGTAAGGGCGGGCGCTGTATCTGATCGCAAGTTCAGCGCCCGCATTTTTGTTTGAACCGATTTTAAGAGTCTCTAACCCGATCCAAGGAGCCATCATGATTGAAGGACTGTTTCAACCGACGCACCTTCTGCTGATTTTCGGAATCGCATTGCTCGTATTCGGACCCAAGAAGCTTCCCGAACTGGGCAAAGGCATTGGAGAGGGCATCCGTGGCTTCAAGTCAGCTATGAAGGCTGAGGAAGAGAAGCCCACCGCCACAACCACCGCGTCTAACGAACAAAATATAACCAAGGGGTGAATCGTGGGCTTTGGCATGGAAATCCTCTTCGTGCTCATGCTCGGTCTCTTGATATTGGGACCGAAGCGGCTGCACACAATGCTGGCACGTGCTGCGCGTGCCGAAGCCGAACTCGAGAATGCGACGCGTGGCCTAAGATCTCAACTTGCAGCAGAACTCGACGCTGCGCGCGGGCCCGGCCAGACTGGCTGCTCTCACGTATTATTTGGGGACTGTGAAAGTTGTTCGACTTTCGAATCTGCACCGGAGTTCTCGGAACCGGCGAAAGCGCTGAACGTGAGTCGCCATTAGAGACAGAGGGAACAGCAAATGCTGGAAAGCATTGTTGAGCTGCTGGACTGCCTTTTCGTGAGCGCTCTAACCCTTTGATCGGTTCTCTATATCGTTGCCTCGATTGTTGTGGTTCTACGAGCGGCCGGCAGTGGAAGCGCTATGAATGCGAGAATGGAAAGAACGTCTTCAGTTACTGGTCCACTGTTATTTGTTATTGCGTAGGTGCGCTTCGTCAAAACCCTAGATGGGCTTCTAGCTACAACAGAAAGGGAGCTCCGGCGATGTTGTGGCCAACGCCCCGCCACTCAAGTTCCACAGCTTTCAACTAACTTTCACATGTAATCTGGACCCGGCGTTGCAGCAGTAGAGCATCAGAGGTGAAGACAAGAAGACAGTGTTTATGCGGGTCTACGCGCTAGAACACCTGGGGCAAAACCAAGGGTTCGGTTTGAGCGGACAGCGTCAGGCTGCAACTAACTGAAAACAATTGGTCGGGGAGAGAGAATTTGAACCTCCGACCCCCTGGTCCCGAACCAGATTCTAGCGCTTATTGAACTCTATTGAATTCTGTAGGCCGCAAGTGATCGGTATTGAATCAGTTGCGGCCTCGACCTGGCGAGTTGTTGCTCTCTGTTGAGCTTTGATGCTTTGACCGTCGCAAAATCGTCTACGTTCGAGGATGTCCCGTAGTCTGGTTAGGCGACGTTCTTACACAACCGCCTTGCCCGCCGAGGTAGGTCCCGTCTGTGTCCGTCCTTCACAGGGATTTCAGAAAGGCCTTAATCTGCTGCGTCTCGACCGGCGTCAGATGGTTGTAGTTCTGGCGGACTTTGGTTGCCTCTCCACCGTGGTGGGCGATGGCTGCTTCGGTGCCGGGTGAGTCTCCATCGTGCATGAGGTCGTAGCGGAATCGGAGGCCCCACAGCGGTGCGGTGCGGAACTTGTTTGCGGTGGATTGGTCCAGGTATTCGGGTTTGGCGGCTTGGGGGATACCGTCTCCGGTGCCGACATCGTGTAGCAAGAAGTCGCTATAGGGATGGATCACCGCATTGCCCAGGAACTTCGGAACTTTGTATGTGCCGCCGTTGATGCGCGTTCCTGGCTTCACAGTCTTGTAAGTCGAAACGTGGCAAACCGCACAGCCGATCCGGGCGAAGAGCTTCTCTCCTGCCTGCGCGTTGCGGCTGGCGGCAAGGTTGGCATCTCGGGCTGGCGGGCTTGTGTGGCGGATTTCATCTACCAGGCGTTCCAGTTCGGTCTTGTGTGTCTTAGCGTCCGGGGTGTCTAAGGGGGTGGCGCTGTCGCTGGCCGCGTGCGTGGGATATTCGTCCGGGTAGAGACGGTTACGCATGCCGAGTTCGTTGCGCAGCGAATCGGCGCAGGAGGACATCAAACTGCTGTGCTGATTCTTCCAGCCAAAGAGGCCTACCTGCATCTCGGGCCGGGCAGTGTTTGTTTCTAGCACCGGAGTGCTGACGACCACGCCCGAGATTCCCCAGTTGGCGTGGCGTTGATGCTGGGCGTTCTGCTGAATGTCGCGGCGGTCGATAGCTTCAATATAACCATCTCCCAGCAGGTTGAGGGAGACTCGTTCTCCGACGATCTGCTTCGCCGGGGGTGAGCTTCGAGCTGATTCTCCGTTCCGGTGGTGAATCCCGCCCTCCAACGCCGGAACGAACCTTCGGTCTAGGTACGTCCCCATCCGCCGCACCATCATAGCGCTGGTACCAAACTCAGTTGGCTCGTTGTGGCAGCGTTCACAACTTACGGCATTATGGGGGTAAGAACCTGATTGACTGAACGACCGAGCCGGTAGCAACGCAACGCAAAATGAAGTTGCCGGGCTCCGAATGAAAATGCACTTGTTCTCTTGCGCGACCTAATAAAAGACATTAGAGTACTTACGCGCGAACGTTTGTAAATCGATGACAGTGCGACTACTCGCCAATTTAATGTTCTGACGGCCCAACCGCCTAGAGCACCCCGCGCAAATCAAGAAATCGAAGGATAGCCACTATAAGTAAAACCATTCGTTCCACGAACAATTCCGCACTCTGGTTGCTCGACTGTCCGAAATTAAGGCTTGAATTCGGCTGGGGGCCGTCTATAACGGCGCTGTCGACCCTTTTGATCGAAAGGATCAACGAAATAATAAATCGCTACGATCGCGAGTAACGCTAACGGCAAAATTGAATCGCCGGCCTGCCGTATTAGGAACTCTTGGCGATTCATATAGGTATGCTTGTCATGGTTATTCAGCGGATAAATCTGGCAAATCGAAGAACACCCCAGGCGTCTGGTCGAATGCTGGTGAGCGTATGGTGTACGGATCGACACGGAGGAACGGGAAAGACGTCGACTTTTATATGATGAATCCGTCCGATCCCGCCAGCGACCGGCTGCTGGCGCAATTAGAGGGAGGCGAAGGATGGCAGCCGGCGGACTGGTCACCAGATGACCGGCAAATCGTCGCGATCCAGCAGATCTCGGCTAACGAAAGTTACGTGTGGTCTCTTAACGCTGCAACCGGCACAAAGGAGCTTCTAACCCCTAAGATTGATGGTCAACTGGCTACTTACGGCGCCGCACAATTCAGCAAGGACGGGAAAGGGATCTACGTCACCACCGACCGCGACTCCGAGTTTCAGAGATTAGCGTATCTGGATCTGAAAACTCACCAATACACATTTCTCACCGACTACATCAAATGGGACATTCAAGACTTCAAGCTCTCACCAGACGGAAAGATGATCGCCCTACTGTCAAACCAAGATGGCCTCGAACTCCTTCACTTGATCGATGTGCGTACTGGCAAGGATATTCCTCTAGCCAATGTTCCCCCCAGTTACGTCAGTGGCATTCGTTGGCACAAGAACGGAAGGTATCTTGGGTTCACTCTGGATTCGGTGCGCTCGGCCACAGATGCTTACGCGCTGGACACCAAGACCCTGACGGTGGAACGCTGGACGTACAGCGAAACTGGCGGGCTCAATACGGAACAGTTTGTCGAGCCGAAACTGATTCGATGGAAGAGCTTCGATGGACTGTCAATCTCGGGCTTTCTCTATCCTCCTCCGGCAAAGTTTGCGGGAAAGCGTCCAGTAGTTATCGACATTCATGGCGGCCCTGAAGCCCAGTTTCAGCCCTATTTCTAGGGCCGGACGTACTACTACATGAACGAACTCGGAGTCGCCCTGATCTATCCAAATATTCGCGGCTCTTCAGGCTACGGCAAGGAGTTTCTTAAGCTCGACAATGGATATCTTCGCGAAAATTCCTATAAAGACATTGGCGCACTGCTGGACTGGATCAAGACACAGCCCGACCTGGACGCGGATCGGGTATTGGTAACGGGCGTAAGCTATGGCGGCCATATGGCCCTTGCCGTCGCCGCAAATTACAGCGACAAAATCCGAGCGGCAATCGATATTTGCGGGGCCAGCAAACCTTGTAACATTTCTGGAGCACACGGCTGCTTATCGCCAGGACCTGCGCCGGGTGGAATATGGCGACGAACGCGACCCGCAAATGCGTGCTTTCCTCGAAAAGATCCCACCCCTCAACAACGTCGCGAAAATCAAGAAGCCCTTATTTGTAGTCCAGGGAAAGAACGATCCAATCGTTCCGCTGAGCGAATCGGAGGCTATGGTCGCCGCTCTCAGGAAAAATGGAACACCCGTCTGGTACCTGATGGGCAAGGACGAAGGGCATGGGTTCAGGAAGAAAAACAACAGCGATTTTGAATTCTACGCGACGGTTCTTTTCATGAAAGAATATTTACTAAAGTAGTAGTCAGTGGTCGGTGGTCAGTGGTTAGGGAAACCGACGCCGTTGACTCACGTGTTCATACTGACCACCGACCACTGACCACTGCCTTTCAGATCTGATAATCGTCCTGGAACAACTCCTGGGGAGAGATATTTGGGGCTGAGACTTCTTCGTCAATCGTGAGGTTCGGTTCGGCTCCCTGCGCTTCGTGCGAGTGATGCTGGAACTTCTCGCGCAGCTCATGCACCTCTTCGGCTAGCTTGATGATTACGTCGGAGAGCGGGTCGCGGATGTCTTTGGGATCGGTGATGACTACGCGTTTGCCGTCGCGCAGAACGATGTGTCCGGGGACGCCTACGATCGTGGAATTGGGCGGGACGTTGCGCAGCACTACCGAGCCCGCGCCTACGCGGCAGTTGTCGCCTACTGTGATGTTGCCCAGCAGCTTGGCGCCGGAGCCGATCGAGACCTTGTTGCCGATTGTGGGATGGCGCTTGCCTTTCTCTTTGCCGGTCCCGCCCAGCGTTACTCCCTGATAGAGCGTGACGTCGTCACCGACTACGGCGGTCTCGCCGATTACCGTGCCCATGCCGTGATCGATGAAGAGCCGGCGTCCAATCTCGGCGCCGGGGTGAATTTCGATGCCGGTGTAAAAGCGCGCTACCTGCGAAACCCATCTTGCCAGGAAGCGCATGCCGTGAAGCCAGAGCCAGTGGCTTATGTGATGCGCCCACACGGCGTGCAGGCCTGGATACAAGAAGAGAACCTCGAAGTAGGAGCGGGCAGCTGGATCGGACTCGAAGACGGCGGCGATGTCTTCGCGCACTGAGCGGAGCATAAGGCAGTTCTCAGTTCTCAGTTCCCGGTTCTAGCAAACACCTTTTCGTGCTTGCTTCTCAGATTAGCGCTTGCCGCCTTGCTGAGGGTTGAGAACCGTGGGCTGGAAACTTCTTTCTTCTTCCTGATGAACCTAGCTTAGAGAGAGCAAGAGTGCAAGGGGCCGTTGGTGGGTGCTCGGGGACGGAGAAAGCCTTTGACCGCAAAGATCGCTAAGGGTTCGCGAAGGACGCCGCGAAGAAGGCCGCCAGTGACGCAAGGAATACTAGGAGAACTGAGAACTGCCGTCCTAGCCGCCGGACTGGTAGCCGCCGCTGTGGGCCACGGTCAGGCGGAGGTACTTGTAGGGATTGACTGGAGTGTCGTTGATGCGGACTTCGTAGTGGAGGTGGGGGCCGGTGGAGCGTCCGCTCATGCCGACGTAGCCGATAGTGTCGCCCCGATGGATCTCCTGTCCGGGGGTCACCGCAAAGCCTGACAGGTGGCCATAGCGGGTGGAGATGGCGTGGCCGTGATCGATCATAATGGCTTTGCCATATCCGCCAAGGAAGTCGGCGAAGACGACCACGCCGTCTGCGGGCGCGACTATCGCCTGGCCGTAAGAGCTGCTGATATCCACTCCGCTGTGGAACGCGCCTTCACCGTTGAATGGGTCGAGGCGCTCACCGAAGCTGCCGGTGACCCGGCCTTCCACCGGCCAGAGGTTGGGCGCGGAACTGGCGCGGGCCCAATCGGCCGTAGTGGCGTTGCGGGTCATACCGAGGCCGATGCCAACCGTGGCAGCGCCGGTGAGGGCGGAGGTGCGCAGTGCGCCAAGCTGGTCCAGGGAAGAACTGACCTCAGCGTCCTGGATTTTCTGCTGCGAGGCTGTGACCAGCGTGGCCTGAGATTTCAATCCGTAAAGAGCGGAAACCTCGCTGGCAATCGAGCCGAGGGAGGCGATCTGCACGTCGCGCTCTTTGGCGACCTCTTCCAGGCGGGAATAACGATCCGTAATCTGCTCTTTTTCGGTGAGCAGCTGGTTGTAACGCGAGACCTTGAGCAGCATGCGGGTATAGGAACGGGCGATACCGGTGAGGCTGAGGAAACCAATGGCGGCGCCGACTACGAAAACATACAGGTAATGGACAGGGATGGAGATCTTGCGCAACTGGCCGTCGTCCCCGCGAGCCACAAAAAGGATGTAGAAACGCTTACGCAAATGGCTTCCTTCCACTGTTGAATGCTGCTTTGACGATCAGGGCCGGAACTCCAGGCAAAGTTCTGAGGTTGCAGAAAGCCTGTTCGGATCACCTGACGCTTTCGGGCCCGTTCCCATCTTGGGAATGGAAACTTCCTAACCTGCCCTTTTCCTACCAGAACCTAAAACCAAAACCGAAACCTGTTGTCTGCAATTGTCACGGAATGCAGAACTTAAGCTGGTCCAACTTTAATCGGCCAAAGATCTTATGAATGTCTGGCTAAAGGTAACAAACTGGGTTCCTCCTGTCAACGACGCCAAGGGGTATTAGGAGTTACTTAAGCCCGGTAAGCGAATGTAACCGCGGGACAGATTACTACGCCCTACCGGCAAGTGGCCAGTGGGACAGTCGAGTCGCCGCTGAGTCCTGGGAAAGATGGGCAGCATCCGTAGCTGGGCGTCGCTTATAGTGGGTGTCGTGGTGATTGCCGAAAAAGCGCTGATTGCCCAGGTTCGCCGGCTGGCTGCGGCTGCAACGACCCCTGCGGTTGTGGCGGGGATCGGAGACGACTGCGCCGTGCTCCGATTTGTGCCGGGCCGAGGCAAGGAGAAAGCCCAGTCCAAGCAGAAAGACACGTTGGTTACGACGGACTTCAGTCTGGAGGGAATCCACTTCCGGCGAGACTGGCATTCCGCGGAATCGGTGGGACATCGATGCCTGGCGCGAGGGCTGAGCGACATCGCGGCTATGGGTGGGGAGCCAGTGGCGGCGTTTCTTTCCTTGGCCCTGCCGCGCAACCTGCCGCAAAGCTGGGTGGGCCGCTTCGCGCGCAGCTTGATCAACCTGGCGGAGAGATATGGCGTGACCCTCGCCGGCGGTGACACCGCCGAATCGCCGAATGGGGTTCTGGCGGATATTGTTCTGGTGGGAGCTGTGCCCAGGGGGAGGGCAGTGTTGCGGTCCGGGGCGCGGCCCGGCGACCGGATTTATGTGAGCGGAGAATTGGGCGGTTCGGAGGCTGCCGTTTGGCAGATGCGAAAGTCCAAGAGGAAACTGAATCCGCGGGAGTATCCGAGGCATTTCTTCCCCGAGCCGCGAATCGAACTGGGCCGGGTTCTGCGGGGAAAAGGCCTCGCCTTGGCGATGATCGACACCAGCGACGGGCTCTCGACCGATCTTGCCCACATCTGCGAAGAAAGCGGGGTTGGTGCCGAGCTGCAGGCGGAAGTTATCCCGCGGGCCAGCGTGGGCAAACCGTCGCGGGAAGTCGATCTGCAGTTCGCGCTGCACGGAGGAGAAGACTACGAGCTGCTGTTTACCTCGCCCTCTGGAAAGCGGGTTCCATCCCGCATTGCCGGAGTTCCTATTACGCAGATCGGGCATATCACGCGACAGCGGAAGATTTTCCTGAGGAAGCGGGGAGGAGTTGGGTACGAACTCGATCCGCTGGGGTGGGAACACTTCCGGAGGTAGTGGTTACTTCGGTGATCAGTGACCATCTGTGTCTATACCCTGGCGCGAAGAACGGTACTAGAGTAGTGGAATGTCGTTCTCCCAAGTTGCCGTCCTCCGTGCCTTGGCGATATTGCTGACAATCGCTTTCGCGTCCGCAACGTTGTGGGCTGAAAAAAAACCGCTGCCTCCGCCGCCGGCGCATGCCAAGGCGCCTTCACCCGCGGTCACCGATGAGTACGTGCACAAGGAGTTTGGCGACAACTGCTCGCTGCTGTCCGGGCCTCCGCAGTTTATCGGCGACCTTGATGGCGACGGCGTGGATGATCTTGTGATCGCGGCGCGTTGCAAGAATCCCATGGCCGACCAGGCCGAATACGGTTTTCACGTGGCCGATCCTTATAACAGCTTCCTGGGTTTCGGCGACGTGAAAGTGACGTCGACGTTTGCCTCGGATGTGCCGGAACGCAAAGGTGTTTCTTTGCTGATCGTCCACGGGGTGGGCTCTGAGGGTTGGCGTTCCGACAAAGAGAAGCCCAAGTTTTTGCTGATCAACCTGCCCTTCAAAACCCTCACGGTGAAAAGGCTGGCCTTGAAGAAAAAAACCGTGCTTGGAATCTACATGGAAGAAAAGGGCGAAGGCGAAGCGACTTCTTCGGTCATCTTCTGGGATGGGAAGAAGTATCGCTATCAGATACTGGGATCGGACCTGGAGTAGAGGGATTCGACGGGCGCGAGTTGTTCCTGCTGTCGGATTTGTTCTGCCACCACCACTCCGCCGCCACTTTTATACACCCTGTAAGCCCGCGAGTGGCTTTTCGATCTGATGACTTTGTAAAACCGGCCGTCTATGAACTCGATCGCGCAGTTGTTCTCAATCGCGATTCCGACGCCCCCGGCCTTCCGAATCATGGCGCGGAAGTGCTTTCTCCGAGGAATTCCTCGGGTCATGCTGTTGTAGTGGGGGCAATGTATTCCGTGGATGAGCCCGAGACCTTTCACGTTTATGTACTTCCATTTTCGCGGGTTGTAAAAAGACATGGAATCGGAGTGTCCGGAATCAAACCAACAGATCGAGCCCGCACTAATGCCGGAAAGCACAGTCCCGTTCTCGTGGGCCGATATTAGAAGTTTATCGACACCCAGGCGGCGCCAAAGGCGCATCATCAGCAGGGTGTTTCCGCCACCAACGTAAATGATATCTGCCCCTAAGATCTTCCTCCGGATCTGCTCGTTGGAAGGCTGTTCTTTGATAAGGAAGAGGACGTCGGTCTTGCATTTTAGGAATTTGCCAAAGTATTCCTGGACGTGCTTCCAATATTTCTCGGAATCCGAACTTGCGGTCGGGATGAAAAGAAGTTTCGGATTCTTCTTATTCGAGAGCCGGATAATCTCTCGATCAATCGGAGCGGTGCCTCTTGTTCTTATTTCTCCGCCGCCGATCGCAACAATCGTCCCGGGCATGGTTTCATCTTAACTTCGAATTCTGCCCACCCGCTATAATCCTTTCGCTATGAATCTTGAAGAAAAAATCGCAGAACTGAAACGGCGCAATCAACTTGCCGAAGAGGGCGGAGGCGCGAAGCGGCGCGACCGGCAGCGCAAAGAAGGCAAAATATCGGCGCGGGAGCGCATCGAGTTCCTGCTCGACGAGGGCACGTTCGAAGAGACTGACAAGTTGGTCACGCACCGCTGCAGCGACTTCGGCATGGCCGAGCAAAAGATTTACGGGGACGGTTTTATCACCGGCTATGGGCGCATCGAGGGCCGGCTGGTTTACGTTTTTGCGCAGGATTTCACTGTGTTTGGCGGATCGCTCTCGGAGACGAATGCGGGGAAGATCGTCAAGATCATGGACCTCGCGGCGAAGATGGGTGCGCCACTGATTGGGTTGAACGACTCCGGAGGCGCGCGCATTCAGGAAGGCGTGGCGTCGCTGGCCGGATATGCCGACATTTTTCTGCGCAACACGCTCTACAGCGGCGTGGTGCCGCAGATTTCAGCAATCATGGGCCCGTGCGCTGGCGGCGCGGTCTATTCGCCAGCCATCACAGACTTCGTCCTCATGGTCGACAAGACTTCCTACATGTTCATTACCGGGCCGGAAGTGATCAAGACGGTGACGCATGAAGAAGTCACCAAGGAGCAGCTCGGCGGCGCCATGACCCACAACGAAACCTCAGGTGTGGCGCACTTTCTGGCGCACGACGATGCCGAGTGCCTGTCGATGGTGCGCGAGTTGCTGGGCTTTGTGCCGTCGAATAATCTGGATGACCCGCCGCGCAAGCCGTCTACCGATCCCGCCGATCGTGCTGATGCGGCGCTCGATAAGATAGTTCCCGCACAATCGAATCTGCCTTATGACATGAAGGATGTGATCCACGCCGTGGTCGATGACGGATACTTTTTCGAAGTGCAGGAGCACTACGCGAAGAATATCGTTGTCGGATTCGCGCGGCTGGACGGGCGTCCGGTCGGGATCGTCGCCAACAATCCGGCAATGCTGGCGGGCACGCTCGACATCAATGCGTCGATCAAGGGCGCGCGGTTTGTACGCTTCTGCGACTGCTTCAACATTCCGCTGGTCACGTTTGAAGATGTTCCGGGATTCCTGCCCGGCACCGCGCAGGAATATGGCGGCATCATCAAGCACGGGGCGAAGCTGCTCTATGCCTTCGCCGAAGCCACGGTGCCGAAGGTCACGGTAATCACGCGCAAAGCCTACGGCGGAGCTTATTGCGTGATGGCGTCGAAGCACATCCGCACCGATGTGAACTACGCGTGGCCGACGGCGGAGATCGCGGTGATGGGCCCGGAAGGCGCGGTGGATATCGTCTATAAGCGCGAACTGGACGGAGCGAAGAATTCGCAAGAGCGGCAGGAATTGCGCCAGAGCAAGATCGAGGAATTCCGCGACCGGTTTGCCAGTCCCTACGTCGCCGCCGAACGCGGGTTTGTGGACGCGATCATTCAGCCGCGCGAGACGCGGAAGAAGCTGATTCAGGCGTTGGCTATGCTCGAGAATAAGCGGGATAAGAATCCGCCGAAGAAGCATGGGAATATCCCGCTGTAGATCCGTTCGTCTCGGCCAGTGGGCCCGCGTTAGACTCTTGCTCGATCTACTGTCGCTAGTTTCCTTGCAGGCCGCGTGAAGCGACCTTCCTCCGAAACTTCGATCTAATCTTCGCCAGATTCGTCCCTTAGCGGCGGCATCGATCCGTGAGAACGTGGATCACTCTTACCGACTTATCCACGATTACAAACAGAACTCGATAGGTTCCGCGATTGCCGGTGCCGAGCAACATCTGACGGATGGGCAGGTCGAAGTGGGTGCTTTCGGGCGCGAGGGGACAGCGTTCGGGAGAGTGGAAGAGCGTCTTGATGCTCGCGCGTGCGCCAACACTCCACTGAGTCGCGGCTCGCGGAGCACGATACCGAATGTAACGATATATGTCCCGAAGGTCAGCCTTGGCTTCCGGCGTGACCATGACGCGATAACGCGACGTCGCGCTCAGGGCTCTTTTTCCAGTTCATCGAATACTTCATCCACCGTCTGTCCCTCGCGTCTCTTGGCTTGGGCCAGACCGCGGCGAATTCTGGCGATCACATCGAGGTGTTCGGCTACTTGTTGGTAAGTGATTGGATCAAGTACAACGGCTTCTGCTCTTCCGTTGATGGTAAGCACAAGCGGTCGCCCCGTCTTTTTCATACGCTTCATCAGGTCGGACGAATTGCGTTTAAACGTAGTAAAAGAGTGGATATCCTCGGCCACATTAACCATGCTTCGATATTACATCTTATTCGCATCGTATTCAATGCTTAAAAGGCGCGGCACAAATTAGCATTAGGGGAATCGCAAGGGTAGGGTCCGCGGCAAATTGGGAGGAAAATCAAGGAGGAAAAAATTAAGAGTTCCGAGGTGGTGTTGGGTCCATTCGTCTCGGCCAGTAGCTCGCTTTTAGACCCTTGCTTGACCTGCTATCGCAGCTTCCCTTGCGGGGTGCCACGCGCGATCTTCGCTCGGGCTCCGGGCTTACCGCCAACCGGAAAAACCTACCCAACGCCTCGGAACTCTATCTTGCCTTCGACATTTCTTCTTGTTCTCCTCGACCAGCGCTTTGCTATAGACCCTTGCTAGCCCTCCCTGGTCATTTGCATGATGAGGGTGACTGCGCTTGAGTCCCGGACGCCGCACCAACCGGAAAAACTTTAGAAGCTGTCAAAGAACGATTATGTTTCTACTCTCTTTAATTTTGCAGTCAATGAAAAGTTTGCGTTTGTAACCCGCGTATTTTCAGGCGAGTGCAGGGCGTCCACAGGCGGGTGACCGGAATTGGTGCAGCGCTTCGGACAACTTCGCGCAGAAGGCACGCCAGACGCGGGTTTCGCGGTTGCTGGTTGAGGATGACGAAAGCGCAACGTTTTGGATGATCGTCTCACGGCGTGTGAAAATCATGCAGAACGCCTGCTGGACAAGGAAGTTCAATTGCCCGACCCGTGCGGACATCAACCGATTTCGATGGTTTCGTCGAGGAACTGCTTGTCAGCTTCGTCAGAACCGGACAGTTCAAACGAGTTGGTGATCGCGGCTTTCCCCTTCTCCACGCTGGTGATGACGTAGGAGGAGCCGATCCAGTGGGCTTCGGCCAGATCGGTCGGTGACCAGCGGGCGGGATGGTCGGGGTGGGAGTGGTAGAAGCCGACAATGTCCTCCCCGCGCTCGCGGCCTTCGCGCTGGATGCGGATCAACTCGCGCGGATCGATATTGTAGCGGTTCTGCGGTGAGTCAGTGCGGGTGTTGCCGCAGGGCGCCGTCGAGGTCACGATTCGGGTGCTGTCATCATCCATGCGACCGAGCAGAATGCCGCAGCATTCGTGCGGGTAGGTTTCTTCGCCGTGACGGCGGAGGGCGGCGTGGTCGGCGTGGGATAGCTTCAGCATGAGTGGAATGCAGAAGTAAGAAGTAAGAATGCAGAAGTAAAACCCTGTGCTGATGTCTTACTTCTGACTTCTTACTTCTGACTTCTGCCTTTTATTCATCCCTCCGTCCAGAATCTCTCGCTCAAGTACTTGTCGCCGGAGTCGCAGAGGATGGTGACGATTACAGCCGGCTCACTTCCCAGGTCGAGCTTCTCGGCGACTCTCAGGCTGCCGGCGATGCCGGCTGCGCCTGAGACTCCCAGGAGCAGTCCGCACTCACGGGCCATGCGGCGGGCCATGGCGTAGGCGTCTTCGGTCGCGATCTCAAGATTCTTATCCGCCAGCAGCGGATCATAGATCCTGGGGACGATTGCGCTGGCCATGTGCTTGGCCCCTTCGATGCCGTGAAAAGAGGAATCGGGTTGCAGCGAGATGCAGCGAATGGTCGGATTGAGTTCCTTCAGGCGGCGCGTCGTCCCCATGAAGGTGCCGCTGGTGCCGAGCATAGCAACAAAGTGAGTGATGCGCCCTTCCGTCTGTTGCCAGATCTCGTTGGCCGTGCCGTGATAGTGGGCGAGCCAGTTCGCGTCGTTCGAGTATTGGTCGGCGTAGAAATACAAGTCCGCATGCTTGGCGGCAAGTTCGCGGGCCATGCGGATTGCGCCGTCGGAGCCTTCGCCGGGATCGGTATAAATAATTTCCGCACCATAGACGCTCAGAATCTTCTTGCGCTCGGCGGAAACATTCTGCGGCATGCACAGCGTGACTGGGAATCCCTCAGCCGCTCCCAGCATGGCATAGGCGATGCCGGTGTTGCCGCTGGTGGCGTCGAGCAAAACCTTGCCGGGACTGAACCGGCCGCTGCGGCGGCCTTCGGCAACGATGTTGGCAGCGGCGCGGTCTTTCACGGAGCCCCCGGGGTTGTGCCATTCGGCCTTACCCAAAAGGGTGACGAGGGGGAGATGCGCGGTGAGCTGATCAAAGCGCAGCAGCGGAGTATTGCCGATGCGCTCCAGCAGATTCAGCCCCGGGCGCGCGATGGCAGGTTCCGGTGCACGATGCGCCGGGAACGTTGCCGCCAGCTTGGCTGAACTCTGACCCATATTCGAACTATTCCCTGATGACTAACGTAATATGCAAAGAAGATGGAAACACGCTATGTAGTATGGTGTCTTTAGATGATACAGATTGCAAGTTTGATGCAGCGAGAAATAGCGGCGCACAATTTGCGCGGGCCTGCATCTAAGAAAGAGATTGGAAGCTTAGAAAAATGGTGAAAGCGATAGAAGCACGAACTTACGAGGAAGCGCTGGCATGGCTGCGCGATCACGGTTTCGATGTGACGGAAGCGCCGGGTACCAACGGGCGCGTCTTCCTCAGAAAATACAACGTCTCGGCTGCGATTCAGAAGACGCCTGAGGATGGCGTAAAGATTTTCGCTTATCCGGGCTATTTGGTCGGCAGCGAGATCTCGAAGCTGGTCAACCGCGGCTACCAGCAGTTCTTGAAGAACTCTAAGACGGAAGTTCCGGCGACTGCCGACCACCTTAAGGCGCTGCAGTCGTTTGCCGAGGAGCTGAAGATCGCCCTGGGACTGCCCAGCCTTTACAACGAATCACTGGGGACGGTGAGCGACTCCTACCATTACGACCGGCTTAAGGACGACGACAAAGCGCCTGTGGACCGGCCCAAGCGGCCTTGGGAAGTTGCAGGCAAAGCGGTCGCCGTGAAGAAGGGCCGGGCATAGATTCCCAGAATCCGCGGCCTCACTTTCGAAGTCCTTCCGCAGTTACCCCCTGTCGTGCGAAACTGGTGCGCTCTTGCCTGGCAAGAGCCGGAGGTTTGCATGCGCCGGTTTGTTCTCTCCCTTTTTTCTTCCCTTTGGTGTTGCTGTTTGCCGATCATTTTCCTCGCTCCGGCCCAGGCTCAAGATGTGTCGGGCGGCTATGGGAATGACGCGAAAGCCATCGAGCACGTGTTGCGTACGCAGCAGGAGGCATGGAACCGGCACGATCTGGAACGCTTCATGGCGGGCTACTGGAATTCTCCTGAGCTTACGTTTTTCTCGGACGCCAAGGAGCATGACGGATGGCAGGCCACGATTGACCGTTATCTCGCGACCTATTCGAGTCCGGGGCATGAGATGGGAAAGCTCGACTTCTCCGGCTTACGCGTTGTGGTGCTGAGCCAGGACTCGGCGTTTGTGCGCGGTTCGTGGAAGTTGACTATGTCCGACGGGAAGACGCCGCATGGGTTGTTCACGCTGGTGTTTCGGAAGTTTCCGGAGGGATGGAAGATTGTGCACGACCACACTTCGGCCGGGGAGTGAGGCAGCTTCTGGCTTGGCGGCGCGTTTGCCGATTGGTGAGAAAAGCTTTTAATCGCAAAGTCCGCTAAGAACAGCCGCAAAGGACGCGAAGCAGAGCCTCCACTCGGGAAGGTGCAGACCTAGTTTGAAGGTTTCTGGCCCTCATTGCCTCGCCATTCCTTTGTCCATGGCTTCGTTCGCCAAGCGGTCGGCTTCCTGGTTGTGTTCGCGGAAGGCGTGGCCGATCGAGAACCATTCGAGTTGGGCGATCAATTCCTTGGCGCGGCCGTGGAGGTCTTTGAGCGTGGGATTCTTCACTTTGTAGATGCCTTTGATCTGGCGAACCAGCAATTCGGAATCGCTGATCAGCTTGAGGGCTTTGGGGCCGTGCTCGACCGCGTATTCGAGGGCCGCGATCAGGCCCTGATACTCGGCGAAATTGTTGGTTTGGTGGCCGAGGTATTCGCTTAGATGAGCGACTTTTTTCCCCGACTGATCCTGGATTACTACTCCGTAGCCGGCGGGGCCGGGATTGCCGCGCGCGCCGCCGTCGCTGTGGGCGATGAGATAGTGCTGGGGGGGATTTTCGCGGGAGTCTTCGCGATGGGGGAATAGAGGCTTGGTTCCGGAGGGGCGCGGGTAGGGCATGCACTCGAGTTTACAACGGTGCTTGTGATGCCACATTCGTTTCTACAATCGTCATCCCGAGCACCGCGAGGGACCTTGGTTCTTGCTTGCAATTACAGTCGCTCCCGTTGCCGGCAAATACCAAGATCCCTCGCGTTGCTCGGGATGACAAGGCCCTTTGGTGAACGCAATGTTCCCAACTTACGTCACCTGCCCGCGGCCAGGCGGGTGGCTAAGCGGGCGGGGAGGTTGGCGGATAGGATGCGCTCCTGCGCGGCTTTCAGGTTGTAGGGCACGCGGTGGAAGTGAACGATTTGGGCATCGGTATCGAACAGGGCGAAGGCGGCGCGCCAATCTCCGTCGCGCGGCTGCCCGACCGATCCTGGATTGATCATGTAACGCGCGGCCGGCCTCAGTTGCAACGAGACCGACTCTGCTTGCCCGACCGTGCGGTATTCGGGACGGAAGCCATCGGCGCTGGAACCGTTGGCGAAGAATCCTCCTTGCAGGTGAGTGTGGCCGAAGAAGGTGAGCGGCGTGGTGAGCGCGAGGAGAGGAACGAGAGCATCGCCGACGGAAACAATGTAGGCGTCTTCATCGCCCGGCGAGCCATGAACGAGAGTCGCCTCGGGAAAGCCTTCCAGAGCAAGAGGCCCTTGCGGCAGAGAGCGCAGCCATTGGTGATGGTCGGGAGTCAACTGGTCGCGGGTCCAGATGGCGGAGCTGGCGGCCATGGGGTTGAAATCTTCCAGATCGATTTGACCGGTCGCAGCCTTGTCGTGATTGCCCCGGACGAAAATTTTTCCCAGGGCACGGGAGCGCTCGACGACTTCATTGGGGCTGGCACCATAGCCGACGATGTCGCCGAGGTTGGCGACGAGATCGAACGACGGGGCGGCGGCAAGGCAGGCCTCCAGCCCTTCGAGGTTGGCGTGAATATCGCTGAGCAGCAGTATGCGCAATGAGCACCAGACAAAGTGGGGATTATAGACCAGCGGACGGATTTAAGGCTGCTGAGTTTCCGAAACCCTTCACCACAGGGAACACAGAGTTGCACGGGGTAACCCTACTGCCGTTCCTGGTTAACCACCGGGCACCGGGCCCAATGTTCTTTTGCAACTTCTACTAGCGGCGGGAGTGCGCGAGTGCATTCAGGAATGCGGAAGGCGCAGCGGGGCTCGAAGGCGCAGCCGGGGGGCATGGCGTGCAGCGGCGGGACGGTGCCTTCGATGGTTTCCAGAGGATCTCCGAGCTTCGTCTTCAGGTTAGGCACGGCGTGCAGAAGGCCGCGCGTGTAAGGATGTGCCGGGGAGTGAAAGATTTCATGCCGGGCGCCGAATTCCACCACGCTGCCGGCATACATCACGGCCACGCGGCCCGCTACCTGGGAAACCACAGCGAGATCGTGCGAGATGAAGAGCATGGCGAGGCCGAACTTGGCGCGCAGTTCGGCGAGCAGGTCGAGAATCTGGGCCTGGATGGTGACGTCAAGCGCCGTGGTGGGCTCGTCGGCGATAAGCAACTGTGGCCGGTTGACTATGGCCATGGCGATCATCACGCGCTGGCGCATGCCGCCGGAGAGCTGGTGAGGATAGTCGCGCGCCCGGCGGTCGGGTTCGGGAATGGCGACATCCGTCATGGCTTGGACTGCAAGCCTGGCGGCCTCGCTCTTGGAGTGCTTGCCGTGAGCCAGCACGGCCTCTGCGATCTGGTCGGCGGCTCGCATCACGGGATTGAGAGCGGTCATGGGTTCCTGGAAGATCATGGCGATGCGCGAGCCGCGCAATTGGCGCATGGAGTCGTCGGGCAGAGCGGGGAGATTGCGTGTTGCACCGTTCTCTGTAAACAAGATCTCACCGAAAACCCTTGCCTGCGGCGGCAGCAGGCGCATGATCGCCAGGGATGTGATGGACTTGCCGGAGCCTGACTCACCGACCAAGCCGAGGACTTCGCCGGGAGCGATGGAGAAGCTGACGTCGCGGACCGCGGGAAGAACATTTCGAAGCTCAGGATAGACGGGCGACGCGCCCGTCTCCACACGGGTCTTGGCCGGGAAATCGATGTTCAGATTTCGGACTTCTAGCAGCGGGGGCACGGTGTCATGTTAGCAGCGTCGCCAAGCCGTCGCCTGCGGCGACGGGACAGCCGAGAGCCTGCCCTCAGCCTGCTGAAGGGGCGGCTGTCCCCACATGAGCATTTCATGTCAGACATTTATTTCCCGCGGAACGCTACTGTCCCAGAATCAGCGGCAAGCCGTTCTTGTTGTTGCCGATCACTACTACTTTGGAGTTGGCGCTCTTGGCCAGGTTCTCGGTGGCTTCGATGCCCTTCCACTCGAGCAGCGATGGCGTGATGCCTTGCGCTACGATCTGTTGGAAGTCGCGGACGCCGGCGGCCTCGATGCGCTTGCGCTGTGCCTCCTGCGTTTCCTTTTGCAGGCGGAAGTTCATGGCCAGCGATTCCTGCTCGGCCTGCTGTTTGGCTTCGATGGCGGATTTCAACGTGGCTGGTAGTTGGATGTCACGCAAGAGAACGTTCTCTACGGTCAGGCCGCGCTGATTGAGTTGCTGGCTGACCTGATCGAAAATCTGCTTGGCTACCATTTCGCGTTCGCCGGTGTAAAGAGCGTTGGCGGTGTGCGAGGCTGTCGCTTCGCGAATGGCGGAGCGGAGGGTGGGCTCGACCACGACATTCTCATAGTCAGCGCCAATCTTCTGAAAAACGTCGGAAGCGTGGTCTGGATTGAGGTGATAAATGAGCGACGTATCCAGACTCATCATGAGGCCTTCGCTAGAAGGCACGCTGGCGGATTCTTTCAGAGTCTGGGTCTGGATAGAGAGTTCGTTGTTGGTCTTTAGCGGATTGATGAGGTGAATGCCTTCGCCCAGGGTTTCGCCGGACTGCACTTTGCCGAAAAGCGTGAGCACGCCGACGTGACCGGTGCCCACCTTAGTCACGGAACTGAAGAGCAAAATCACAAGCAGGAATGCGGCAATGCCAAGTCCGATCAGACGCAGGAGGCCGAAGCCGCTGCCACCGCCACCGTCAATAATTCTGCCCCGAGCTGGATCGAAGATCGTCATCGTAGTTTTCTCCTTGTATTCTTTTTCATTCTACGGCAGGCGCATCAATGCTGTATTAAGACTGCGCGCAGATCAAAGTTGTAGCCTGAATCTTCCCAGCTTTCCTGGCATCTTTTATGATTAGCCTATGAGCAAGATTCATATTCCTACGCCGCTGCGGCAGTATGTTGGCAAGCACTCCACTGTTGAGGTCAAGGGCGGGACCGTGGCTGAGGCCATGGCGGAGCTGGTGGCACAGCATCCCGAGGTACGCCGGCACCTTTACACCGAAGACGGCAAGCTGCGCGCCTTCGTCAACCTCTACCTGAACGATGAGGACATCCGCTACTTGCAGAAAGAGGCGACCGCGGTGAAGGACGGTGATAACATTTCCATAGTGCCTTCTATCGCGGGAGGCGCTGAAAGCGCACACTCTTCTTGTGATCCCGAGCGAAGCGAGGGATCATAGTTTCTGCTTATAGTCCCCGACAAGGTGGTGGCGCAAGCGGGAACCAAGATCCCTCGCTTCGCTCGGGATGACACGTCTTCGTTCGCCGAAGTGATCTTCCGATTCACAAGCCGGGCAATTCTAGAATCTCGACTGAGGATCTAATGGCTACGATTACCACCGAAATTCCAGTAACTCTCAGCAAGGATGAAATCCTGCGTTACTCGCGGCACCTGATCATGCCGGAAGTCGGCATGGAGGGACAGCAGAAGCTGAAGGCGGCGCGCGTGCTGTGCATTGGCACGGGAGGGTTGGGCTCACCGCTGGCGTTGTATCTTGCGGCGGCGGGTGTGGGGACGCTGGGTCTGGTGGATTTCGATGTGGTGGATTACACCAACCTGCAGCGGCAAATCATTCATTCCACCGCCGATGTGGGGAGGAAGAAGCTCGATTCCGCGGCGGACAAACTGACTGCGATGAATCCGTTTTTGAATCTGCCCACCTTCGACATGCGGTTGAGCAGCGAGAACGCGCTAGAGCTCTTCCGTGACTTCGATATTATTGCCGACGGCACCGACAACTTCCCTACCCGCTACCTGGTGAATGATGCGTGTGTGCTCACGGGGAAGCCGAACGTTTACGGGTCGATTTTCCGCTTTGAAGGGCAGGCCAGCGTGTTCGCCACCAAAGACGGCCCATGCTATCGCTGCCTTTATCCCGAGCCGCCACCGCCGGGGCTGGTTCCTTCCTGCGCCGAGGGTGGAGTGCTGGGGATTCTGCCGGGGCTGGTGGGCGTGATGCAGGCCACGGAAGTGATCAAGTTAATTCTGGGAGTGGGTGAGCCTCTCGTCGGACGCTTGCTGCTGATTGACGCGCTGGGCATGAAGTTCCGCGAACTCAAGCTGCGTAAAAATCCCGATTGCCCGGTTTGTGGCACGCATCCGACCGTCACGAAGCTGATAGACTACAACCAATTTTGCGGCATTCGTGGGGAGGAAAAACCGGTGGGCACAGGAGTTCCGGAAATTCAAGTGGAAGAGTTGAAGCGGCGGCTGGATGCGAAGCAAGATGTTTTCGTGCTCGATGTGCGCGAGCCGCACGAATATCAGATCTGCAACATCGGCGGACATCTGATTCCGCTGAACGATCTGCCCAAGCGCGTGCATGAACTGGATTCGAGCCGCGAGATCGTTGTCCACTGCAAGATGGGCGGGCGCAGCGCGAAGGCAGTCGCGTTCCTGCAGCAATCGGGTTTCAGCAAGGTGCACAATCTCGCGGGCGGGATTACTGCCTGGGCCGAGCGCGTGGATCCTAAGGTGCCGAAGTACTGAGGGCAGTGGCCAGGGGTCAGTGATCAGTGGTTAGTTTTTTGGGGAGCGCGAACGCGCTCCCCTTCTTGTTTTTCCTGCGTAGCTTCTGTCGGCGGCCCGCGATTAAATTGTTCCAGCAAAGGTGACGTGTGTGATCCCGGTACTTGCATTTTTGTCCGGACGGGTCATAATTACGAGTTTCCTTCCCCGGGAGGCTCCAATGCGGTTTCCTGTCAGCGCCCTGCGCTCCGCCGTAATGTGTCTGCCGCGGACACGTTCGTCCATCGCTGCCATCCTCTTTTGTGCAATCGTCAGCTGGTTGGCCGGTCCCCTTACGGCATACGGGCAGAGCAGCGCGCCCGCGGGTCCCAACTCTGATCCGACTTACCAGGCTCTGCGCAATCTCGGCCTTGGAAGCGAATCGGTGAGCGTCAGCAATCTTGATCTCAAGCGCGATGCGGGGACGTTTCACCTGCGCTCTGGCACGGTATGCTTCGTTGCGCCGGTGCAGCGCAAAGTGACCGGAGCAGTTTTCTCGGGAGACGGCGAGTTTGTGCTCGATGTACCCAATCCGGAAAAACCCATGCTGAGGCTCCTGACCAAGGAAGATGCGTTCAGAGAGACCTTCAACCAACTAACGCTGCGCTTCACCGACTCAACCTACGACGAGATCAAGAGGGCGGCCACCCCGCCTTCTGGCGGCTGCGACGCCGGGCCGCTGAAGGACAGTCAGCATGTAATGCGACACCGGCTCAAGGACAACCTGGACTCTCGCATCCTGGGAGATGTGCTAAGTCCAGAAGCCGGGGGCTTGTTCGTGGCTTTCATCCACGGTAAGCGCTACAACGGACAGGAACTCTACACCGTTGACCCGCACCGCGGCCGCGAACAAGTCGAGTTGGAGACTTACGACGAGAACAAACTCGGCAACTGGGCGTCGTTCCCCATGTCGGGAGAACACAAGATTGGCACTCTCGGACATCCCATCCGCATTAACCATCACGTGCTTGAAACCACGCTGGAGAAGAATGCCAACCTGATTGGTAAAGCTAAGACTACGTTCACTGCGCGAAGCGACGGTTTGCGGGTCGTTCCCTTCGATCTGTTTCGAACTCTGCGCGTACGCAACGTGAGCACTGCCGATGGCCAGCCCTTGTCGTTTATCCAGGAAGATAAGAACGACGATGCTGAGTTCTCGGTCATTCTTCCGAAACCGCTGGCTCGCGGTGAGCAACTCACCGTCACCACCGAATATGAAGGCAAGGAAGCGGTAACCAACGAAGGGGGCGGCAATTATTTTCCTGTGGCTCGTCACAACTGGTACCCGAACAATCGCGGCAATGCGCTTGGAGAGTTTGCAACCTACGACATGACGTTCCGCATTCCCAAAGGCATGCAGATTGCCGCCACGGGGGCACGAGTCAGCGACAGCAACGACGGTGGGCAGAATGTGACGGTATGGAAGAGCGAGGCCCCACAGACGGTAGCCGGCTTTAGTTTCGGCCGGTTCAAGGTCGAGGAAGCAAAACTGGACAAGCCGGAATATCAGGTGCAATCGTATGCCAATCAGGAGTCGCCGGACTGGGTGCAGGGTATAAAGCACGTGTCCGAGGGCACTGCGACTGGAGGAGGCCAGTTCGGCGCCATGCACGCGACTCCTGAGGTTGCGCTGGGCAACATGAGCACCACGGGCCTCAATAAGAAAGCCCTGGCGGAAGGCGAACTCGCGGTCCGGCTCTATACGGATTACTTTGGCCCGTCTTCCTTCAAACACCTGCAAATCACGCAGCAAGCGACGTGCAACTTCGGCCAGTCCTGGCCGGAATTAGTGTGGATACCGATCTGCTACTACTTCGACACGACCGTCCGTCATCAACTTGGGATGGACTGGGGCGACCGGGGTTATTGGAAGGCGGTCACACCGCACGAAGTGGCGCACCAGTGGTGGGGACACACCGTCGGCTTCGACTCCTATCGCGATCAATGGATGAGCGAAGGTTTCTCCGACCTGTCTGCGTCGCTCTACCTGAGCTTGATCGAAAAGAACCCGCAGAAATTCATCACCTTCTGGAACGATGAGCGGGAGTTACTTCTTGAGCGCAGCCCACAGGGGTTTCGAGCCATCGACGCAGGACCGCTCACCATGGGATACCGGATGAGCAACTCGCGCACCGGATTCGACACGACTCGCCGCTTGATTTACCCCAAAGGTGCGTACGTGCTGCACATGATCCGAATGATGATGCATGACCGTCAGACCGGCGATCAGCGCTTCAAGGAAATGATGCAGGATTTCGTCAAGACATTCGGGGGCAAGTCCGCCACCACCGAGGACTTTCAAGGCAATGGTCGAAAAGCACATGACTCCGGAGATGGACACCGAAGGCAACCACAAGATGGATTGGTTTTTCAACGAGTACGTTTACGGGACCGCACTGCCCTCGTACAAACTGGATTCCTCTTTCGACAACGGACCGGGCGGAGATCTGCAGCTCAACCTGAAGTTGACCCAGTCCGGTGTGGATGACAATTTCAGGATGCTGGTGCCGCTCTACATCGACATGGGGGACGGGAATGTCGCCTTCCTGGGGCGAGCCCGGCTGGTTGGCAACACGACGGTGGAGCAGAAGGTTCCGCTGAAGGGCCTGAAGACACAGCCGAAGCGTGCTGTGGTCAATTATTACGACGATGTGCTGGCTTCGCCCAACTAGGACTGCTTCCCGGTTGCCGCGTCCTAACGAACTGTCATCCCAATAACGAACTTCCATCGAGCAACGCGAGGGATCCAGGGGATTGCCTGCGGCAGCGATGCTGTCAGCAGGAACCCAAATCCCTCGCTCCGCTCGGGATGACAAGTTTGTCTTATTCGGTTACTTGCTGGAGCCTGCCTGCATTCCGTCGCTAGTTTCACCCAACTCCAGAGAGAACTTTTTTCCCTGGAATCGGATCCCGGCCAGGGAATCGGTTCCGCTGCCATTCTTCTGTGTCACGGCGGCATCGTTCCCGGACGGCGTCTGCAATTCGACTACGTGCGCTGGCACTTTCGCCACGACGTTCTTGCCTTGCAGGATGCTTAATTCGACGTTGGGACCGTTGCCCTCCCACTGAACTTTGTAGTCTCCGGCCTTCAGCGTTGTTCCGTTGACGGTGACCGGATGGCTAAGTTGCAAACTGGCTTTGGTTGCGGCGAAGGCGCTCGAGGCCAAGACTAACGCGAGGCCCAAGACCAAGGTTTTCGATACTGTCGCGAACTTCATGACTGCTCCTTTTTTTTTCTTTCCCGAAATCACGTCGGGAAACGGTTGGGGCGGCCCGGCTCACGACCTCCGCGAGAAAACCCTTGTGTTTTGCCGCGAATCGCCTAAAATGCAAACGCTGGGGTTCAGCGAACAAGCCGCCAGGCCTGTCGCGCTGTGCACGGGGGTTCTCTCACCTGGGCCGCCAAACCGAGAGTGAGAGAATCCCCTAAACCCCGCAAAAATCTGCCGCCCAACACCTGGTAGATATGGACCAGAATGCTCCGCCTCTGGCCCGGTTCCCTAACAATTACGTAAGGTCCCTGCTGAAAGTTCCGTTACGCGTTGCAGTTTCTTGTCACGCTGGTTGGACGCGGCTTCGATGGGTCGGTTAGCAGGAGATCATGGCCAACGTTCCCGCGGCTTCAACCCTGCTGCTCAACTTCGGTGCTTCACCTTCAAATGACAAGCGGGGAGCGTCTCACTGTGAAACACTCGTTGTTGTCTTGTTAGCCGATGAGGGCTGGCGAGGGAACGCGGGCGTGATTCAGGACATGCTGAAGAATCGCGGGCGCGTGTCTGTAACCGAAAGGCCTGCGTTTCAGTCAGTGTCGCCATGTTGCCGGTTGACCGACCAGATGCTTGCCTGATCCTTTTCGAACGGATAGACGTGCACCATCCAGTTGAAGATCACGGGATGAAAGGTTCCACCCGCGGCGTCGCAGGCCGACTGCGTAGTGATGGATCCCCTTAAACCAAACTGCGGATGCTGCGCCAGCAATTCCTTGCGGCGCTCCGGAGGCGGAGCGCAGAAGTTCACATGCTCGTGCCATTGCGCAACGCTGAGCGGGACGCGCTCGTTGAGTTCGTCTTCGCCGAGGCGCTTGGGCGCGGTGTACATTACGCCAATCAGTTTGTAGTCGTCGCCATGTTTTTCATAGAGCAGCGAGGTGGGATGCTCGGGCGCGAAACGGAAGCGGGCTTCCATCGCGTACCCGTAGTTGGTGAAGTGATACATCTTCTGCGGAACTTCGGGATGGAAAATCTGGTAGCCCTCGGCCAGCGCAACGTGATAGTCGAGATATTTTTCTGAAGCCTTGCGAGCGGCCTCCACGATTTGCGCGGCGCGCGCGGCATCGCCCGGCTTCGCCGGACGCAGCTCCGTCATCTTCATGTGCGGACCCATGTCCATGTGTCCTTCCATGGAATGCATGGCATGGGCATTGGCGTCGCTGTCTTTTTCCGCGTCTTTATCTTTATCTTTATCCGTGGACATGTCCATGCCTTTGTCCTTCATAGGCATGTTCGACATGTCGTGCCCCGGCATATTCATGCCGGGCATGCTCTGCTGCCTGCTGGAGCGGTGCTGTCGCTGCCTGCTGTTGCTGACCCCAGGTCACGCTGGCGAACAGGACGAGCGAAATCAGAACGACGATTCGTTTAGGCATGGTAGTCTCCCCACGTTTATTCTTCAGTTGATATTAACCCTGTCGCAGGGGAGTTGTTTCTGCACGGAGTTTACCGGGGATTACAGAGGTAATCTCCGGCCGGAAGGTTTCGAATGAGCAAATCCCTACTGCAAAGGCTCAGATACGTGTTCGTGAACGATCATCCACTTGCCGTCCTGATTTTCGAAAACTACGGTCCAACGGAAACTGCCCATCTCCACCTTGCCGGCTTTTGTCGTCATCTCTTCGCTTATGGTCGCGGTGGCCCAGACCAAATCTCCGTGGGAATGGATAACCGCGTCATCGTTCACGGCGCATTTTGCGCTCGTGTAGCCGAAGAGCACGACCTTCACTCCCTTGTCATATTCCTCCCAGCTGCCATATTTCAGAGGAGCGATATCGAAGAAGACGTGCGTACCGCCGGCATAGTACTTCGCCACATTGGCGGGATCTAGAGTGGACCAGCCATCCCAGATTTTTTGCAGGTAAGCCTTGTCGGGAGCTGGCGGGGCCGCGGACTTCTTCGTAGCGGGCTTCGGCGGCTGGGCTATGGCAGACAGCGTTAGCGCGAGCAGGCACATCAGAACGGTGGAAAGGCGCTTCATTGTTGGGTTCCTCTCTGGGTTGATCGGAAGATTCGGCGAGATTCTCGCACACGGACGCGCTATCTGCAAAGGCGCATTGACCGATTTCTACAGCGCACGCTAGAATAGTTGAGTTTGCCTGTACTCGCCGACCCGTTCTGGGGACGCCTGCCCTGGCTGGTGAAGCGCCGTGGCGGAAAACACAGCAAGCACAGGATGTTCAGTCGAGTTCTTCGCACCCCAGGGGTTGTGCCCGTGTGCGCAGGGTTGCGTTTGATGCTGACTTTTACGATATTTTGACGGAGGCAGACGTATGTACGCGGTTATCCGCGCCGGCGGGAAGCAATACCGGGTGGCGCCCGGAGATGTGATTCGAGTGGAGAAACTGGCTACAGGCACCGACGGCCAGGTGGAATTCCCCGAAATCTTGGCTGTGTCGGGTGGAGAAGGTCAGATCGGAAAACCACAATCGGGAGCGCGGGTCGTCGGTCAACTGGTAGAAGAAGGCCGCGGAGCTAAGATTCTGGTCTTCCACTACAAGCGCAAGAAGCAGTATAAGAAGCTGCGCGGGCATAGGCAATCCTTCACCGCGGTGCGCATCACGGAGATCGCGTTTGACGGGGAGAGCTTCAAAGCTCCGGAATTGGCAAAGAAGGAACCGAAGGTGAAGAAGGCTGCGGCGGCGGAAGATCACGAAGCCGAAGCTGAGACCACTAAGGGCTCTGCGAAGAAGAAGGCTGCTCCCAAGAAAGCGGCCAAGAAGTCAGCTTCAAAGAAGAGGAAGAAGAAGTAAGGAAGACGGGCGAGTCGCCCGTCTCCACATGATTTTGCTGGCAACTGGCCACCGGAAACTGATTCTTATGGCACATAAAAAGGGACAGGGTACTTCGCGAAACGGGCGCGACTCGAACGCGCAGCGGTTGGGATTCAAGGCATTCGGCGGGCAGATCGTGCCCGGCGGCACCATCATCGTGCGGCAGCGCGGCACTCGCGTAAAGCCGGGGCTCAATGTGGGCCGCGGCAAAGACGATACGCTGTTTGCCAAGATCACGGGACGCATCAAGTTCCTGAATAAGGGCTCGATGGGCAAGTTCGTAATGGTCGAGCCGATGGAAGTTGCGGAGTAGTTCGGGCCCGTCTGCGGACTGTCCGACGCGGCTTCAGCCTCGCCTTCGGGACGAGGCTTTTTGTTTTGCGGTCACAACGAACAATGTTCATCGATGAGGCGAAAATTCGGGTTAAAGCCGGGGACGGCGGCAACGGCTGCATGGCGTTCCGCCGTGAAAAGTATGTTCCGCGCGGCGGGCCTTCCGGTGGCGACGGAGGCAAAGGCGGAGACGTGATTATGGAATCCAGCGAGCGCCACAATACGCTGGTCCATTTCCGTTTCAATCCCGAATACAAGGCCGAGCGCGGACGCCACGGCGAAGGCTCCAACAAGACGGGGCGGGAAGGCGGCGACGTAATTCTGAAAGTTCCCGTCGGAACGATTGTCTATGACGAGGAAACGGGCGAGAAGGTATTCGATTTCTCGGCTCCCGATCAACGTATGGTCATTGCCCGTGGAGGACGTGGCGGACGCGGCAACGCGCGCTTTGCCACTTCCGTGCATCAGGCTCCGCGCGAACATGAGGATGGACGTCCCGGCGAAGAGCATAACTATCGGCTCGAACTGAAATTGCTCGCGGACGTCGGACTGGTGGGCTATCCAAACGTGGGAAAATCCACGCTGATCTCCCGCATCTCGGCGGCCCGGCCAAAAATCGCCGACTATCCTTTCACCACGCTGGAACCGAATCTTGGCGTGGTTGCGGTGGGAGATGCAAACAACGAAATCAGCTTTGTGGTCGCCGACATTCCCGGACTGATCGAGGGAGCGCACGCAGGCTCAGGGCTGGGCACACAGTTCTTGCGGCACATCGAGCGCACGCGATTGCTGGTTCACTTGGCCGATGTGTCGGACGCCAGCGGTCGCGCTGACATTGTGAAAGATGTGGAAGTGATTCTCAATGAGTTGGCGAGCTTTGGCGCTCGTCTGGAAGAAAAGCCGATGATCATGGTTGCGTCGAAGATCGATGTAGCCAACAAAGACAAAGTCGCCGCGCTGAAGCGGTACTGCAAGAAACACAAGCAGAAGATCTACGAAATTTCAGCGGTGACCGGCAAGGGCATCGACGAACTGAAGTACGCCATGGCCAAGGAAGTGGACGCTTTGCGCGAGCAGGCGCTGCAGCAGTCCGAAGCCGCCGACAGCCGAACCGCCTGAACGAAGATTGAATCGCATTTTTCGGCTTCTTGCCTTTCCACCTTATTGCGGACTGGCCGGGGTGACCTGAGTTCCCGGAGTTATCTGGCTACCGATGACGTCCCCTGAAACAATCAACTCGACGCGGCGATTTAACTTGCGCCCGGCTGCGGTGCTGTTGTCGCCTATAGGATCAGCCTTGCCCATTCCCCGCGCTGCCACGCTGTCCATGGAAACACCTGAACTTACGAGATAAGCGCGTACGGTGTCGGCCCGCTTCTCGGAAAGAGTCTGGTTATATTCATCGCTGCCGATGGAGTCGGTATAGCCCTCGATTTGAAGTTTCAAGTCGGGATATGCGAGCACGATTCCCGAGATCCGAGCCAGGCGCTCGCGAGCTTCCGGCTTCAAGGTGTACTTATTAAAATCAAACAGAACATCGGGCATGCTGACGATCAGCCCGCGGGCAGTGTCGCGGGTTTGTAAAACCTGATTCAGTTGAGCCAACAGGCGGGCACGCATTTCTTCTTTCTGGCGGATGGCCTCCTGCCGTTGGCGATCCGCCTCCGTGGCAGCCAGTTGTGCGGCCGCCCTGGCAGCCTCCGCCTGCTGCTGTTGTTCTAAGGCAGCGGCTTGCTGGCGTTGAGCTTCCGCTTGTGCGTGTTCGGCTTCGGCACGGCGGCGTGCGTCTTCATCCGATTGAGCCTGGGCCTGCGCGGCTTGCTCCTGCGCGGCGCGGGCATCAGCCTCCGCCTTCGCCTGTGCCTCTTCGTGGGCGCGTCTTTCAGCATCAATGCGTTCCTTCTCTTTGCGGCGCAGAGTCAGAACGCGCGCGTCTTCCGCCATTTGCGTGGCGCCGCGGGCGGCAGTGCCGATCGGGGTGCGTCCCTGTCTCCTCTGCAGATAGTCTTCGGCCCGTTGCAGCATGTCCTCAGCTTTCGCCAGACTGTCGGGGGCGTAGTGTTGAGCGCCGGCCGCCTTCGCAATGGCTACGGCGTTGCGAGCTTCGAGCAGATCCAACGGGACCTTCGAATCGGCCCGCGTGGCGGGAAGCTGGTCGGCCGGAACGTCAATGGTGTACTGCGCCCCTTCAAGCACGTCGAACTTGGCGTCGATTGGTTCTTCGAATCCCTTGGTTTCCTGGCGGATAATATTCTCCGCAACGACTTTGTTGCTGGGGTGCGTAACGGAATAATAAGGCTCCGCGGTCACGATCAGGCCAAACGCCTGCAAATCGGTGGTTACGTCAATCTTGTCTTTGCCATTCTCGCCGGGGAGAACTTCGCCCAGGTTTACGGCGCGGCCCTCGGGAGTGATTGCCCACAACACATAAGTAAGATACTGACCGCCAAAATTGCTGGCCGGCTGCATGTGCGTGAGTTCCACACTAATGGCGAGACGCCCGGCTTTGCCGTCGACCTTCGCATGCCCTGCCACCTCGGGCATCAGATCTGTGCCCCGAAAATCTACGGCGGTGGAACCGCCGCGGTGGCGGTAACTGACGGCCTTGGTAGTGCGCGCGTAGACCTGGACACGGAAAATCGGCATCTGATCGCCCTGTCCCGCAGGTTGGTTCGTCTGCTGCTGCGCGGCGTCCTGGCTGGAGGCAGAAGGCTGTGGCGACGCCGCGGAATTATCCTGCGCGAACATCGCAGCCAAGAAAATAATGCTCAATAGCGGGACGAAAACGATTCTCTTCATGAGGCTATCCTTGGGTCGCGGGTTGGATGAAGCCGGTTCGGCATAGGGTTGCCTTCGACAAGCTCGGCAGGGGTAAAGACACGATTGGTTTGACGATTACATTTGTCGCAATCAGCATGCGATTGCGATTGTATTCGAAAAATCCTGGCTATGACAGGCGATGTTAATGAGACAGATCTGATGGCTTGCCAGCGCTGCAGCCCGGCGAAGCAGAATAGTTAGTGCGCCTGAGCGCGTCTTTAATCTACGCTAATTTTATGCGCGCGGCAGCTGCGATCCATGCTGGAAGTGATATTGGAGAATCTTCGCGGCCAGAGCGGGAGGCATTGCTTCTGCGGCAGGTTTGATCGTGCGCACAACTTCTCCGCGGCAAACCACTTCTGTAGGCGAGAGCCCGGCAATCTCCGCTGGCAGCACCAGATTAATTTCCAGCACTACATTCGGCTGCAAAAGGTCTTCCGCCTGGAACAGCAAGCCGGAACGGCTGATGTTTCTGGTTTCCCCGTCGTGCCAACTCTTTTCGTCGAGACGGCGGTATTTCAAGGGCAGGTGAAGCTGAAAACGCTGCGCGCGCGACAATGGCAACTGTTGCGGCGCGGCAGTGTGGCCGATTTTGACCGGCATGGCAGCCTCCGAAGGAAATGGGGTGGAATCGAGCACCTCGCGAACTTTGCTTTTCAGGTCGCGCAGGGTAAAGGGCTTCTGGAGCAAACGTACACCCGCGTCCAGCGTGCCGTTGCGCCGAATCACATTCTCGGTGTATCCGGACATGTAAAGCACTTTTACATTGGGGCGAATTTCCGAAATGCGCTGTGCCAGTTCGCGGCCGTTCATGCCGGGCATGATCACGTCGGTCAGCAGCAGATGAATCACGGCCTCATGTGCCACTGCGATCTGCATCGCCACTGCGCCGTCAGCCGCGTCGATGACCCGATAACCCTGCTTCTCGAGGAATTGGCGGGCTAGATAGCGCAGGTTGGCCTCATCCTCGACGAGCAGGATGGTTTCCGTTCCCAGCTCGGTGCTCGCGGATTCCGCGGGAGGGACAAGGTGGGCGGGGCTGTCGGCAGTTTCCGCGACGCGGGGAAAATAAATCTTGAACGTGGTGCCCTTGCCCGGCTCGCTATAAACCCAGACATAACCGCCACTCTGCTTCACGATTCCATACACCGTCGAAAGCCCGAGCCCCGTGCCTTTGGTCCCTTTCGTGGTAAAGAACGGCTCGAAGATATGGGACTGGGTCTCCGAATCCGTGCCTGCGCCGGTATCGCTGATCGCAAGCATCACATAGTTTCCCGGTCTAAGGGAGGGATGGAGGCGCGCGGATTCCTCGTCGAGCGAGACGTTGGAAGTCTCGATGGTCAGCTTGCCTCCAGAGGGCATCGCATCACGCGCGTTCACCGCAAGATTCATGATGACCTGCTCAATCTGTCCGGCATCGGCCCGTACAGTGCCCAGTCCGGCGGCCGGTGCCATTACCAGGTCGATGTCCTCTCCGATGACGCGGGTCAGCATCTTCAGGTTTTCCGTGACCACGCCGTTCAGGTCCAGAGTCTTTGGCGCCAGCATTTGCTTGCGGCTGAAGGCGAGGAGTTGGCGGGTAAGCGACGTGGCGCGCACGGATGCGCTGGCGATTTCCTGCGCCGGTCCACGCAGCGCCTGGTCTGCGCCCACGCGGTCCAGCAGAAATTCTGAGTACCCTGAAATCACCATCAGCAGGTTGTTGAAATCGTGCGCAATGCCGCCGGCAAGCCTGCCTACGGCTTCCATTTTTTGCGACTGCCGGAGCTGCTGCTCCAGGGCGCGCCGCTCGGTCACATCTTCGGCAAACAGCTCAAAGGTTTTTTCCTTGTTGACGTTGGAAACCGTACGGCCGGAAACGCGCACCACTGTGGCAGTGCGGTCTTTCCGCAGCCACTCGGCAATCAGTCCGTTGAAGGACGCCGTGGCGCGTAAGCGGTCAGCCAGTTCGAACCACTGCTGCGTGTCCGCATAGAGCCCCCCAAGGTGTTTCCCCGCGAGTTCCTTGGCTGAGGTATATCCCAGCATCGCGAGCAGCGCCGGGTTCGCATCCAACATCTGGCCCGCGGAATCGCAGCGGCAAATGCCGTAGGGAGCGTTGGTCACCAGAGACCGAAAATTCCTTTCGGACCGCCGCAAGCCCTCCTGGGCCGCACGCAGGGCTGCATTGAACCAGCAGATCAGAAGCGCCAGCACAACGAACAGTGCCAGCCGCATCATGGTAGAGCGGTATTGTGCGGGGTTGTGTTCTCCGGTAAACGAAAAGTATGCGCTCACGGTGAGGGCGAACGAGGTGGCGACCAGACCCGGCTTCCAGCCGCCGTACCAGGCGCTCACCATTACGGCGACGGCGAACACCGCCAGCCGGCTCTCCGTGATGTTAGGCAACAGCAGCGCCGGGATCAGCGCCAGGGTAGTGCTGAGTAGGGCTACACCATAGCGCAGAATGGGCGCGCGGGCGGGCTGGATGCGAAGTAGGGGGAGGGTTACCCGCATGAAATTAATGTTAGGGCCGAGTTTCAAAAGGCGCGAGATTACAGGAGTTCATTCCAGATTCTTCGGGAGAGTGGCTTTCTTAGCGTTTGACGGAGCGCCGAACAGACCATGCAAACGATGCACCTTCGGCCAATGCCCTTGAACCTCTCCCCACGCAGGCCGTAAACTTAGGCACTCAGCCGCTGCCGGGAAGGTTGAGCTTGCCAACCGGGCCTGCAAACGAAGACACTAGCGGCTCATGAATATAGGACTTTTCGGCGGTACCTTCGACCCCATCCATCGCGGGCACCTCGCACTGGCACACGCTGCGCGCGAGCGCTGCAATCTCTCACGCATCCTCTTCGTGCCGGCCGACGTTCCGCCGCACAAGCAACTCCAGCCGCTGTCGGCCTTCGCGCATCGCTACGCCATGATTGCTCTAGCCGCCGCGCAGGAAAAAGACTTCGTGCCCTCGCTGCTGGAAGCACCGGGAGATTTTGACGCAGGAGCGCCGGGCAAAGGCAAAACTCGTGTGGCGAAACCGAACTACACCATCGATACCGTCAGGAGGCTGAAGCAGTCGTTCAAGAAGGCAGACCGGCTCTTCCTCCTGATCGGCATCGACGCTTTTGACGACATCGCCAAGTGGCATCAGGCTGAGGATCTATTTCGCGAGTGCGAGTTTGTAGTTGCCAGCAGACCGGGTTTTTCGCTTGCCGACGTCGCCAATGCGCTACCTGAGAGCTTGCGTCCAAGGCAGGAAGTGACGCGGCCGTTTCACAAACAAGCGGCCACGGGAGAATTGGTGCTAAAGGGTGTGACGGTCCACCTGCTCGACGAGGTCTATCAAGCGATTTCCTCGACGACGATTCGCGAGGCGGCGGCCGCCGGCAAGCCGCTTGGGCGTTTCTTAGAGCCTGCGGTCGCGGACTACATCAAGAAGGTAGGGCTGTATAAAGGTCGCTAGTTGTTGGTCGTTCGCCGTCCGCCAACACAGGGCTTACCTCCGAAGATGGCAACGCGGCAAAGCAGTCTGTCGTTTACAATGAGAATTCACATTGAGCTGGGCAGACGACGAACGACCAACGACGAACCCACCCTCTGCATGAAAAAAAACGATTTGAAGCTACAGGTAACGGCGGCCATTCAGGCCTGCCTCGACAAAAAAGCCGAAGAACTTTCCATCCTGGAAATGGAAAAGGGGTCGGGAGCATTTACCGACTATTTCGTGCTGTGCAGCGGCACGAATCCGCGGCAGGTCCAGGCCATAGCGGATGAAGTGGAACTGCGCTTGAAGACGGCAGGTGTGCGTCCGGCACACATCGAAGGCTACAAGCAGGGCGAGTGGATCCTGGTCGACTACACTGACTTTGTGGTTCACGTTTTTTCCGAGAAGGCGCGCAAGTTCTACGATCTGGAGCGCCTTTGGAAGACGGCCAAGCGGCTTGAACCCTCGGAATTGAAGCCGATGGCGCGGACGAAAGCGGCACCGAAAACAAAAATAAAGCCGCGCAAGCCTGCCGCAGCCGCTATTCGTCGCAACAAGGAGTAGTTTCGTCGGTCGTTGATCTTCCGTGAAAATCAAGATCGCGTGGATCGGAAAGACGAAAGAGCCGGCGCTTCAGTCGCTGACCTCTGAGTACTTGAAGCGAATTTCGCGTTTTGCCCAAGTGGAAGGGCTGGCGCTGCGGGATGAGGCTGCGCTTCTGAAAATAAGCGGACGAACTGGGAACGAGGCGAGCAAGGCTGTGAGCGCTGGAAAGTCGACGCTGGTCGTGATGGATTCTCGCGGGAAACAGTTTTCGTCGGAAGAGTTGGCACGTTTTCTGGGAGACTATCAGGATCGCAATCCGCTGCCCCTGGTCTTCGCGGTGGGGCCGGCCGATGGATTTAGCGATGCAGTTCGCAGCGTGGCGCAGCACACGATTTCGCTGGGAAAGATGACGCTGGCGCACGAACTGGCTCGCGTGGTTCTACTCGAGCAAGTTTACCGGGCGTTCACGATTTTGAAGGGTCATCCTTATCACTCGGGGCATTAGAATGGTGTCTGGTGTTTCAATATTATTGGTGTAATGATCGGAGAATAATCATGAGAGATGTGATGGAACTATTGCGGGTGAAAGAACAAGAGTTGTTGAAGGTGAGGCGGCAAGTTGAGGCCCTGCGGGTCGCGGCGCCGTTGTTGGGCTTGGAACAGGACCAGAGCGGGCCTTCGAACGGGCCCGCGCCGGTCAAAGAAGCGAACCGTTTCGGATGATCCGCAACTGCTTTCAGGGCTTCTTGTCCAGACTAACGGCAAGAATGTTCAGCAGGTCTCTCGCGAGGTCACCAGCTTCCACATCCTCAAGGTTGGCCAGCACAACCACGCCGGCGCGCTGGTTGGGCGCGATGACGAACGCAGTGCTGGTGCCCTGCTGGCTGCCGGTGTGGCCTACGTGCTCATTGTGTTCGCCCCATCCCCAGCCCAGGGCATAACGGTCTGGCGAACCGTCGGAGGGCTTTAGCGGAGTCCACATCAAGTCCCGAGTGGCGCGACGTAGTAACCTGTCGTTCAAAATGGCGGCTTCGAATCGCGCCATGTCTTCGGCGGAAGAGAGCCAGCCGCCGCCTGGGATTTTGTAGCTCGAATCCAGGAAATCGGCGTTGAGCACGGCGCCCGAGTCCTTTTTTTCGTAAAAGCGAGTGCGATAGGGGATGATCGCGAACCGATCATCTGCCCGTGTCTGTTCCATCTTCGCAGGGCCGAAGACGCTTTGCTGCATAAAGTCGACATACCTCGCGCCCGACGCGCCTTCGATTACGCAGCCCACCAGGGTGTAGCCCTGAGTCGAGTAGTGGAACGACGTGCCAGGCTGGGATACAAGGGGATCATTCTTGAAAAAATTAAGTCCGGCCGTGATAGGATCCTCAAAGTGTTTCGTGTTGCCGCCTTCAAGATCCTGCTGATTTTCTCCGGACTTGTAATGGCGAATCCCACCGAGATGTCCGAGCACCTGCCGAGTGGAGATGGGCCAGGGCTTTTGAGGAAACGCAGGACAGTATTTCTGCACCGGCGCGTCGAGATCGAGCTTGCCGCGCTCCCAGAGTTGGAGGGCAGCGGTGGCGGTGAGAGGTTTGGAGATCGAGCCCAGACGGAAAAGCGTGTGTTCGCTGGCCGGGGCATTGTTCTCGAGATCGGCGAATCCGAATCCTTGAGCCCACTCGTATTCGCCGTTCTCGACGACGGCCACAGAGAGGCCGGGCACATGCGTCGAGGCCATAAACTTGGAGATAGCAGCTTCGATCCTGGTGCGCTTTTCGGGAGCGAGTTTGGAATCCTGCGCGACGCAACGTGCAGCAACCACGAAACACAGCGCAACCACAATCGCGAGATGAATCCAGTGGGAAACGCTCCCATTCGGGAGCTCCTCATGAATGCTGTCTGCCATAAGTTGAAACCTTCAGGACTGATCCTGCAGTTTATTGAAGGAATTCAGGAGGGTCAAACGAGGACGATGAGGCACATGGAACTGCGGAGCCTTGGCAAGTTACCGCTTCTCGAACAAGCACGCCGCCGACCACGGACGCTTGGCCTGGAATTCGCCAGAATCAGGAAGGATCGCCATGAACCGCATCCAGAAAGGGAGCCGCTTGATCTGCGCGGCTGTCTTGAACACTGAATCCGCCCTTCGCAGCTTCCAGCCATGTGGAGTGAAAAACTCAGGTCCCTTCTCCGGCGCAAACTTCAGCGGCGCCTGGCTCATCTGCGCTCCCATTCTCTTCTGAAGCATCTTCATCAGCGCGGGCGATCCGAAGTCGAAAAGCCAGTACTGAAAGCTTTCAGGATGAGCAAGGTCCTGCGCCAGGCCGCCGACTTCCTCCTCCGTTAGATAGGCGAGCAGTCCCTCGCTGACAATCAAAACGCGAGTAGCCTTGCGCCCCAGATCTTGAAACAACTGGCGGCGTGCCGCAATATCCGATAGATCGAGCCGAAGTCTTTCCAGCGCGCAGACCGGTTTTTCGTCACGCAGGATTTCTTCTTTGTGCGCGAGAATATCCGGCAGGTCCACTTCAATCCATCGGAGGGTGGAAGGCAGCGCCATGCGATAAGGCCGGGTATCCAGGCCGGCCGCAAGATTCACCACCATGTCGGCGCCCTGTTGCACTTGCTCCCGAATGAACTGGTCGAAGAGATACGTGCGCGCCACGAACGGCCACGAGGTTTTCTGTAGGAACGGGCCGGATCGCGCAATCTGCTCTCCCCGCTCTCCGGCCAGCCGGTGCGCGTAGGGATCGCTAAAAACCGCGTCAGGGCGTCTACTTTCCTCGGCGCGATAAAAGGCGACCCAACGTGCCGTATCCGAGACGTTGCGAATTAAAGGTTCAGCCTGCGACATGCCCGACTTTCAGGTTCACACGATGCTACGCCCCACCGGCTCTCTAGGACGCATCTTTGACATGTGTGCCGATATACCAGGTATTCCCAAATGGATCCGTTACGCTTGAAGTGCGGTCGCCATAAGATTGGTCCGCCGGTTCCTGGATCGACTTCGCGCCCGCCGCCAGTGCCCGCTGATAAACCGCGTCGCAGTCCGGCACATACACATAGAACATAGTCGGCATCGGCGGATATTTCCCCTCCGGCTCGCCCATTTCCACCACCGAATCGCCGACGCGAATCTCGGCGTGATGAATCACACCATCGGGCGAAGCGTACTTCCCCAGCTCGTGCGCGCCAAACGCGCGCTTAAGGAAAGTGATCACGGGCTCGGCCCGCAGCGGGAGCAGGTAAGCGTTCACGTTGTTCAATCCCTGGGGAATGTAGCTTTCTCCCTTATGCGTGGCGACATACCAGATGTTTCCGGCAGGATCTTTCACGCTGCCTGAGCGCTCGCCGTACTCCTGGTCACGCGGCGCGTCAATCAAGGTCGCTCCTGCCGCCAGCGCTTTCTCGCAAACCGCATCCGCGTCTTTCACGTAAATATGCAGTGCGTGAGTCTTCGGCGTGGATCGGAACTCGCGCCCCGGAATGCCGCCGCCCACCATCAGCATCGAATCGCCAATCCGCGCCTCGGCGTGCAATCCGCCCGCCGAACCCACGGTGCGGAACGTCTCCTCGGCATCGAACGCCTGTTTGGTGAACTCCAGCAATGCAGGCCCGTTCTCTGCCACCAGATACGGCGTCACCGTATGGAAACCACGCGGAATCGGATTCACCGCGGGCTTCTTGCTCTTCGCATCCCCTTTCATCATCGCTTCCATCCGCCGGTGCATCTCTTCGACCGACATCTCTTCGGTCACCGTGGAGACGGACCACAGATATCCGAAGGGATCCTTAAGCGTTCCTTCGCGATGTCCGTAGAATTGATCGGCAATGGGAATCACGGTCTCGGCCCCGGCGCCAATTGCATGGGCGAAGAATTTGTCCACGTCAGGAACATCCAGCGACATCATGACGGGTGAATTTCCCAGAGTCTCACGACTGAACCGCCCGCCTTCCGGCCACTCTTCTGTCAGCATGATCATCGAGTCGCCGATCATCATCTCGGCATGCGGGATTCTTCCCCCCGCCTCGAAGCGCATTGTTTCCTTCGCGCCAAAGGCTTGCTTGTAGAACTCGATGGCTTTGGCTGCATCTTTGAAGGTCAACCTTGGCGCTCGCGATCGTGTGAACGGAGACAACGGGTTCGGCAACGGTGGGCATAGTCTTTTTCCCTTTCTGTAATTCGGACTTAAGTCGTGTCTTGAAATCTTCGCGCGGCAGGTCGCGCAAGTCCGCCGCCACGCGCACTAGCGGTTCGAGGCTTGCCTCCACCTTCGCGGGCTTACCGTCCGCCCGCGCCAGAAGAGCATCCACAGCGCGGTTCAACTGCTCGATCTTCCGGGCGTCGTTGTTTCGCGGATTCAGAGAGCGCTTAGGCATCGGCACCCTCCATGCGCGCCCGCAGGCTGCTGAGAGCGCCGAACTGCAACTGCTTTACCGCGCCCTCGGTCTTGCGAATCTCCCGCGCCACTTCCTTAATGCTTTTCTGCTCCACAAATCGCAGCACCACCACGCGCCGCTGCTCCGTCGGCAACGTGTCGACGAGCCGAAATAAAGTAGCCCGCCGCTCGACGTCTTCGAATTCCGTGCTATTAGCTGGCGCTGATTCGATCTGCTCTACCTGGTCCGTCGCCTGCTCCCGGCTGCGGCGCTGCCAGCGGTCCGAAATCAGATTGGCGGCAATCCGGAACAGCCACGCCGCAAACGGAATCCCCCTCCACTCATATCTCCGCAAATTGGCCAGCGCATGATGAAATACCTCCGAAGTCAGGTCTTCTGTCTCCGCGCGGTCTCCCACCCGCCGCACCACGTACGCGTACACCCGCTCGAAATTGTTCTCGTAAAGCTCCGCAAAGCGCGCAGGTTCGTTCTGCGCCGCCTCGATCAGAAGCCGCTCGTCCGCTTCTTTGCTCAGAGCCTTCAACGGATTCTCCGCGCGGAGTAGTGTTACACAGGGATAACGGGTGGAAGCAAGAAAAGTTACGGTCATGCTTCGGCAGGAGTGAGATTAACCGCGAGCCTTCCCCGGAAGGAAGATTCGCCCCAGGAAGAGAAGATTCGTATCAGGGCACGCCTTCAGGCGTGCCGTAAAAGCCGCATCTGATCGTCGCCTTTAGGCGCTGCTACGCAAGGGGCACACCAGCGTAATACAGCTCCTCCATCGCCTTCCGCACCCTCTCCGACACCGCCTCCAAATCCCGCATCGTCATCCCCGCAGTCGAGATCGGCTCGCCCACGCGCATCTCCAGCGGACGGCATTTGATGTGGTAGGTATTCATCGGCAGCAGTTCGTAAGTTCCCACCAGCGCCACGGGAACAATATCCACCTGCGCCTTGATCGCGAGAAAAAAAGCTCCCGGCAGAAACGGCTTGATCTCGCCGTCCGGAGTGCGCCCGCCCTCTGGATAAATAACCAGGGGCATGTCGTCTTTCAGACTCTTAACCGCCGAGCGGATCGCCGCGATCGAATTGGTCGGCTTCTGCTGGTCGATGCAGACCTGCCCCGACCGCCTCAGTTGCCATCCCACAATCGGATACGATAACAATTCCTTCTTAAAAACAATGCGGAATTGAAAAGGAAGGTAGACGTACAGCACTGGAATGTCGAGCGCCGAGCCGTGATTCACCGCGTAGACATGGGGCTTCGAAGTGTCGATCTTGTCGAGGCCGGTAACCTTCACCGGCGAAAAGATCGTCTTCATAATGAGCCACGACCAGGCCCGCGAAAACCAGTGCAGCCGTCGTCCGCTCCGGTCGAACATTCCTCCAGGGAGCGCCAGCAATCCCAGAACCACGGTGTAGAGCCAGATCAGCGGATCAAGAATCAAATACGACCGCAGCCGGCTCAACCAGCCGTATGTTTTCCCGGGAATCTCCTGCGGACTTCGGCGAGCCGCTACTACTGGCGCGGCCTCTGCGCCCCTTTCCACTTCCACGGACGATGATGAATTCACTTCCTGCACACTTCCATTCTAGGGGAAACCGCTCGCGTGCGCTGCTTCAGATTTCAGCCCCGACGCTGCCCATCACTTCGCCCACCAGATAAATCGAGCCGGTAATTACGACAACCGTCCCCGCCTTGGCAAGCACTCGAGCCCGCTCCACAGCGCTGTGCACGTCTTCCACAGCTTCAACCTCAACTCCGGTTCGTGCCGCTGCCTGCTGAATCTCCTCCGGCGACGCCGCTCGCGGATTCTCCGGCCGGGTCGCAATCACTCGCTCCGCCAGCGGAAACAGAATTTCCGTCATCTCCGAGATTGCCTTATCCCGCATCGCACCGAAAACGAAAATCAGCGGACGGTCTTCGTACCGCTCCGAAAGGGCCGAACGTAGAGCCCACGCGCCCGCCGGATTGTGCGCCACATCGATAACGATCTCGGGCCATCCCGGCCGCGCCGCGATCACCTGAAACCGCCCTGGCCAGCGCGTCTCGCGAACCCCGCTCTCGATACTCTTCGCGGTGATGCCGTTCAATCCTTGCTGATGCAACTCGACAGCCGTTGCGATGGCCAGCGCCACGTTTCGCAACTGATGCCGCCCCACCAGCGGCGTCTCCACCAGAATCTCTTTCCCAAGAACTGCAAGAGGATAGCGGTAAATGTATTTCTTAGCGACCTTTGCGCCTTCCTTGGCGACCGTTGCGGTTAAAGGCTCTTGGCCCCCAGCAAGATTTTCTTCCTCGATACTAGGTACCAGGTACTCGCTGCTACCAGGCGAAACTGGCGGCACATAAGGCACCGCATTCACCGCCCGCGCTCCAAGTTCGAGGATCGTATTCCCGATCACGTCATTGGCTTCAGCCAGTTGCGGCAGCGTAACCACCACGCCCCCCGGAGGAATAATCCCAACCTTCTCCCGCGCAATCTCGCCCACCGTATCCCCGAGAAACTTCTGATGATCGAGAGAAATGTCAGCAATCACGCTAACCAGCGGGTCAACTACATTCGTCGCATCCAGACGGCCACCCATGCCCACTTCAAGTACTGCAAGGTCTACCGTCTCCCGCGCAAAGTATTCGAACGCAATTGCGGTCATCATCTCAAAGAAACTCGGATGCCAAGGCAACTCCGATCGCTCCACCAACCTCTCCGCAACCCGATCCACCTCGCCATGCAGAAACGCAAAATCATCGTCGCTGATCGGTTTGTCGTTCACCCGGATCCGCTCGTTGATCCGCACCAGATGCGGCGAGGTATAGAGCCCCGTCTTCAATCCCGATGCCCGCAGGATCGAGGCCAACGTCGCCGCGGTCGAACCCTTCCCATTCGTTCCCGCGATCAGCACGCTCGGGAAATGCCGCTCCGGACGATCGAGCGCTTGCAGCAGCACTCGCATGTGGGCGAGATCGAATTTGTGCGAAGGCGTCTGGGCGAGTTCGTGCCCGAGCGCAAACATCCGGGCTACTGCGGTTTCATAGGACATAAACACAGCCGTCAGCGGTCGGCCATCAGCCATCAGCTCGACCCAGATTACCAGCCTAAGAGGTGGAGGAAAGAAGACAGGAGCCGTCAAGACCGGGAAGAATTGCTGAATCGCCGGCGGAGTAGGCTAACTGACGGCTGCTGGCTGACGGCTGATGGCTGCTCCATCCATAAAATCCAGCGCCCGCGCAATATACGGCTTCATTTCCTTGCGATGCACCACCGCATCCAGCATCCCATGCTCCAGCAGGAATTCGCTGCGCTGAAAACCCGCCGGCAATTTCTGCCGAATCGTCTGCTCGATAACCCGTGGCCCGGCAAAGCCAATCAGCGCGCCGGGTTCAGCAATATTCAAATCGCCCAGCATGGCAAACGATGCCGTCACGCCGCCCGTTGTCGGGTCGGTCAGCACGGAAACATACGGCACCTTCGCCTTGTCCAGCGTCGCGAGCGCCGATGAAATCTTGGCCAACTGCATCAGGCTGATCACGCCCTCCATCATCCGCGCGCCGCCCGATGCCGACACAATGATCAGCGGCGTGTGCGAATCCGCCGCGCGCTCGACCGCCCGCGTGATCATTTCGCCCACTACCGCTCCCATGCTGCCGCCAATGAACGCATACTCCATAACGCTCGCGATCACAGGCCGCCCCAGCAGTTTGCCCTGGGCGTTGATCACCGCATCTTTCAGGCCGGTGTCGTGCTCCGCCTGCCGCAGCCGGGACGAGTACGGCTTCAAATCCACAAACTTCAGCGGATCGGTGGATGCCAGGTTCGCGTCAAACGTCTCATAGTGATTCTCATCCAGCAGTAGCGCCAGCCGGGTCCGCGCATCGATGCGAAAGTGCTTTTCGCACTTCGGACAAACGTTCAAATTCTCTTCCAGATCTTTTTTCCAGATGATCTGCCGGCAGTTCTCACACTTCACCCACAATCCTTCGGTGCGAACCGTTTTCTTGCCCGAAGTGTCCAGCTCCCCGGATTCACGCTTGAACCAGGCCATAAAGAATTTAGTAATTGGCAATCTTGTAATTTGGTAATTGAAACCCAACAGTTGAATCCTGGGGCTTGGAAAAATTACCAGATTACTCAATTACAAAATTACCAAATCAGTATTCAATCCCCCGCTGCGCCATCACGCCTTTCTCGTACGCGTGCTTCACCTGCCGCATCTCAGTCACAGTGTCGGCGGCCTCGACAATTGTGCGGTGTGCGTTCCTTCCCGTCAAGATGACATGCACCATATCGGGTTTCCTCTTCAGGCTCTCCACCACTTTGACCGGATCCAACATTCCGTAACTGATCGCATAGTTGATCTCATCTAGCACCACCAGATCCCACTCGCCCGACTGAATCGCCTTCTCCCCCTCCGCCCACGCCTCTTCTACCATCTTCACATCTTCCGGGTCTGGTTTCTCCGCGCCCACCTTCACAAATCCCCGACCCATCTGCTTCATCACGAACTTGTCCCCAAAGGCCTTAACGGCATCCAGTTCCCCGTAATGCCACGAACCTTTCAGGAACTGCAGCATCAGCACCCGCATTCCCTGACCCACCGCACGCAAGGCCGTGCCCATCGCCGCGGTAGTCTTCCCTTTTCCCGGCCCGGTGTTCACGATGATGAGACCGCGGCGTACGTCAGTCATGGTGCAGGATGCTTGATTCTACAAGAATCCGGCAAGAAGCAGTGGTCAGTGGCCAGTGATTATCAGTGATCAGTGACCAATTGAACGCACCTGGATTATTGTCGGTGGTGGAGTTTGCTGACCACTGACCACTGGCCACCGACCACTTTTTTCCGCTCTTTCCACGGAACTCATGCATCCAAGCTTGCGTATCGGGTAGAAGCGGAGCTACGTCCACTCGCAGACTGTGGAGGTCTGGTCGTGATCAACAATTGTTTTGTGTTGTTGTTTTGCGTACTCGCAGTATTACCAGCATTTTCCGCCCAGCACGTCACGGTTCATCCCAGGCCCGGTTTCGATTCCGGCGAACAGGACGTCATCCGCCAGATCGTCGACATGGAACGCCAGGCCAAAGAGGCCAGTCTGCGCCGCGACGCCGACTTCGCCCTGCGCACCCTGGCCGATGACTACGTCGCCATCACTCCGCTCGGCCAGATCACTACGAAGCAGGAAACCGTCTCGGCCCGCCGCAGCGGCCAACTCCGCTACGAGTCCATGAACGTCACCGACATGGTCGTCCGCCTCTACGGCGACACGGCCGTAGTGACCGCGCGCGCCGATGTCAAAGGCCACCAGCTCGGCGAAGATTTCAGCGGCCCCTATCGCTACACCCGCGTCTGGGTTCGCCGTAACGGACACTGGCAAACCGTCAGCTACCAGGCCACCGTCACCCAGTGAACACTACGTAGCAGCGAACCGTTCGGACGGCTGATACTGTCGACTGTCGCCACTCATTCATCGTCAACGCCGGTTTGACTGGGAGAGAGGGTCAGCGAGGGCGCGAGGGTTTTGAAGGTAATCGCCTGTTCTCAACAGTTATCTATCGTGTCTTGGCGTAAAATGCCGACGATCTCATCGTGCAAGAAGGTTCACGCTTATGACAAGACCAACAACGCAGGCGATTTCACCGTTCTTCATCGTCAGCAACGTCGACCAAACCATCGCATTTTACCGCGACAAACTTGGCTTTGAGACGAGATTCCAGCAGCCGGATCGAAACCCTTTTTTCGCCATTGTCGGCCGTGACGGAGCGCAGATCTTCATCAAGTCCGATAAAGACACGCCGCCTCTGCCGAACCCCAAGCGTAATCCCTCCATGAGGTGGGATGCCTACGTCTATGCACCAGACCCCGATGCTCTTGCCATCGAATTTGCCGATCATGGCGCTGCATTCAGCGTACCGCTTAAGGACACCCACGATGGTCTCCGGGGCTTCGAGATTTGCGACCCTGACGGCTACGTCTTGTTCTTCGGCCGACCAAGGCAGGCGGCGGCGTAGCGATCATTGGCGCAAATCGCCATTTCACCGCAATATAAAGAGGCGCCCACTTTGCCGTAGGTTGAGATTGTTCACATTGCCAACCTAGCGAGCCGATGCAGCACGAAGGCGGGCCAAGGAAGAGTCAGGGTGCGAGACGTGCCATCATGTGGTTTGACCCTCCCGAATCGCTCCAATAAACTGAAACATTCAACACCTGTTAGGTTCTCAACTTATGGCAGACAGCATTCATGTAAAGCTTCCGGACGGGAGTGTAAAAGATGTTCCCAAGGGCACGACCGCGCTCGACATTGCGAAGTCCATCAGCCCGCGCCTGGCCGATGCCGCTCTAGTAGCCAAAACCAACGGCGACCTCATCGACCTCACCCGTCCGCTCGAAAAAGACACCGACCTGCGTCTTCTGACCGACAAAGATCCCGAGGCGCTCGAAGTTTACCGGCATTCTTCCGCGCACCTGCTGGCCGCGGCCGTGCTGGAGCTTTTTCCCGAGACCAAGCTAGGTCACGGTCCGCCGACCGACAGCGGATTCTTCTACGATTTCTACCGGCCCACGCCCTTCACGCCGGAGGATCTCGAAAAAATCGAAAAGAAGATGCAGGAACTGGTGCAGCAAAATATTCCGTACGCGCGCGAGTTTCTGCCCCGCGACCAGGGTCTGGCCGAGTTCAAAAAAGAAGGCGACTTCATGAAGTGCCATTTCATCGAGCAATTTACCAAGCCCGATGAAAAGATTTCGATCTACCGTACCGGCAAGTTCACCGATTTCTGCCGCGGGCCGCACATCCCTTCGACCGGCAAGATCAAGGCGTTCAAACTACTGAATATTGCGGGCGCGTACTGGCTGGGCGATGAGAAGAACCAGCAACTGCAACGCATTTACGGGACTTCCTTCTTCTCGAAAAAAGACCTCGACGCCCACCTGCAGCAGGTGGAAGAGGCGAAGAAGCGCGACCACCGCGTACTGGGCCAGCAATTGGATCTGTTTTCCATCCAGGAACTGGCCGGCCCGGGGCTGATCTTCTGGCATCCCAAGGGCGGCATCATCCGCAAACAGATGGAAGACTGGATGCGCGATCAGTACCTGAAGCGCGGCTACTCGCTCGTCTACACTCCGCATGTGGCGCGGCGGCAACTGTTTTTTACCTCGGGACACGAGGGCTATTACTCGCAGAACATGTTCGACGCCATGGAACTCGACGACGCCGAATACCGCCTGAAGCCGATGAATTGTCCCGGCCACATTTTGATTTACCGCGACTCGCTGAAGTCGTATCGCGATCTGCCAGTGCGCCTCGGCGAGCTGGGGACGGTCTATCGCTACGAGCGCTCCGGAGTGATGCACGGCCTGTTGCGTGTTCGAGGTTTTACCCAAGATGACTCGCACATCTTCTGCACGCCGGAGCAGGTCGAAGACGAGATTACCGGTTGTCTCGACTTTGCCCTGGATGTGCTGAAGGATTTTGGCTTCGACCAATTCCAGACTGAGCTTTCAACCTGGGATCCGGATGACCGGAAGAATTTCGTTGGCAGCGAAGAGCAGTGGATCAATGCCACCGAATCGCTCAAGAAAGTGCTGGAACGCCGTAAGATCGAATACAAGACCATGCCGGGCGAGGCGGCATTTTACGGACCGAAGATCGACATCAAACTGGTGGATGCGATCGGACGACTATGGCAGCTCTCGACGGTGCAGGTCGACTTCAACCTCCCGCAGCGCTTCGGCTTGGAGTATGTCGCCGAAGATGGTTCCCGCAAACAGCCGGTAATGGTGCATCGCGCCCTGTTCGGATCGATCGAGCGATTCTTCGGCGTGCTGATCGAGCACTACGCAGGCGCGTTCCCAGTGTGGCTGTCGCCGGTGCAGGTGGCAATGATCCCTATCAGCGAGCGCCATGCGGAATACGCGAACAAAGTCGCGGATCAACTCAAGGCCATCGGCGTACGCGTGGATGTAGACGCACGCAACGAAAAGATGAACGCGAAAATCCGCGAGCACGCCATGCAGAAAGTGCCGTTCCTGCTGGTGGTCGGAGATAAAGAGGCCGAGGCCGGCAAAGTGAACGTGCGCACGCGCGGGAAAGAGAAGACTGAAGACATGCCTGCAACGGAGTTCGTGGAGAAGATCAAGAAGCTGATCGCAGAGAAAAGTCCGAGCCTGTAAGGCCTCATGTGGGGACAGCCGCCCTCGACTGTCCGGCGAGCGCGAGTTCGCCTCTGCATGAACCCGCCGATGTACCATGTTTCTGTGCACTCACTGACGGAGCGCTTGTTGGCCCATATCCGGCGACAGGAATTACTGCAGGCCGGGGACCGGGTTGGCGTTGCGGTCTCGGGCGGGATCGATTCGGTTGCACTCTTGCTACTGCTGATCGAACTGCGTCACGGCCTCGGTATCGTTCTCTCTGTCGTTCATTTCAACCACCAGCTGCGCGGCGCGGAGTCCGATGCGGATCAGGAATTTGTCGCAGGTCTTGCTCGCGAGCACGGTTTGGACTTTTACTGCGAAAGCGGCGACGTAGCGCAACAAGCTGCCGAAGAGCACTCCGGTGTGGAAGCCGCGGCACGCGAACTTCGTTATGGATTCTTTCACAAACTTCTGGGATCGGACGACAGCTCCGAGACGATGGGCCCCTCCCTGGTCTTAAACAAGATCGCCACCGCGCACACGCTCGACGATCAAGCCGAGACTGTACTAATGCGCCTGATTCGCGGCACGGGTCTGCGCGGGCTTGGTGGAATCTATCCCCGCATCGTAGTCGAGCACGAAGACGGAGACGGCCACGGCGAAATCGTCCGCCCGATGCTGGCAGTCCGGCGGCTCGAACTGGAGCAGTACCTTAAAGATCTCAAACAGCCGTGGCGGGAAGACTCGACCAATACCAACACCAAGTTCACGCGCAACCGGGTCCGCAGCCTTGTGCTTCCATTGCTGGAGCGGGAGTTCAATCCAGCCGTGGTCGAGAGCTTCGCCGAACTCGCCGAGATCGCCCGCGACGAAGAAGACTACTGGGAAAACGAAACCTCAGGCTGGTTGGGGACGGTGGTGCAATGGTCCGAACCTGCGTGGACCCGCGACGTGCAGGACATAGGTTTCGTTCAGATCGATCCCGTGGGCGGCGGCCCGCCCGAGTGCCGGCCGATGGATTTGAGTTTGAGGTCGCGGATTGCCGATGCTCCATGGCTGGTAATGAATGCCTCCGTGAGCCGGCCCTGGCTGCTGACCGAGCTCCGCGCGGTGCAGCGAAGAGTCGCTGAAAGCCATCGGCGGGCACGCCGGCATTCCTCTGGAGTTCAAGCACATCGAAGAGATCCTCAGGTTCGCAGCAGAAGACGGTCCGTCAGGTAAAGAGCTGTCGCTTCCCCTCGGCTGGAAGATTCGTCGCGAGCCAGAGGCCGTGGTGTTCGTCACACCTGACCTGCGACAGCGACAGGAGCCGGTTCCGGACTACGAGTATGCACTGGAGGTTCCCGGGAGTGTCCTGGTCTTTGAAGTGCAGGCAGCATTCGAAGCGCTGCTCGTCACTCCAGAGTCGCAGTCCTCAGAGTATAATCCGCAGCAACTTCTTCGCGCCGATCTGTTTCCGAAACAACTGATCGTTCGGAACTGGCGTCCGGGAGACCGCTTCTTTCCGGCGCACACGAAAAGGCCCAAGAAGATCAAAGAGTTGCTCCAGGATCGCCACTTCGCCCAGGCCGAGCGCAGGCTCTGGCCGGTCGTTGTTGACGGAGACCTGATCGTCTGGATGCGCGGTTTCCCGGTTCCCGCCAGATTCCAGGCCAAAGTGGGCGACAAAGCGGTGCTGATTCGAGAGGTCCCGTGGGCCGGTGACGCAGGACGAAATCTTAAGAGGTACGCCACTCCATGAACGAGATCAACGAGCCGAAGGCCGAGCAACTTCGCCAGGTCATTGCCGCCGAACAGATTCAGAAGCGAGTGAAGGAACTCGCGCGCCATATCTCCGACGACTACCGCGGACAAACCATCCAGGCCCTCGCCGTCCTCGAGAACGCGTTCATCTTCATGGCCGACCTGGTCCGCGCGCTGGAGGTTCCAGTGGTCTGCCAGTTCATCAAGCCCAAATACAGCAAGCAGCAGGGCAGCCAGTCAGCCAGAGATCACCGAGATCTTCTTCAGCCATGAACCGGATATTCGCGGCCAGCATATCCTGCTGGTCGAGGGCCTGGTGCATTCCGGCGTCACCAGCGAGTTCCTGATGAACGACTTGCGCGCGCGAGGCGCAGCCTCGGTAAAGTTGGTCACGCTGCTCGACCGCCAGTCGGCCCGCCGCGTGGCCCTGCAACCGGACTATTTCGGCTTTCTCGTCGATGACACCTTCCTCATCGGATATGGATTAGGCGCCGCCGAGCAGACCAACCGCAATATCCCTTGCCTGGCTGCAAGCCCGCTTCCCGCAAATGACTTAAGTTATGCGGCGCCGCACGCGCCTTTTTCCTCTGGAAAAGGTAGAATAGTGGTCTTAGGGATTTTTCTCTATCGAAGTTCGCCGAGCGGCATCTAAAGTAGTGGCAGGAGCCTCGGGTTTCCTGCATAGTAGTTGTCGGAGCCCGGTACTAGGAGTTTTAGGTGAATTCAACAGTAAAGACCGTACTTTTCTGGGTGGGGATTGGCGTGTCTGCCCTCGTATTGTGGACCGTGATTCAGCAGGGCCGCAACGGGCAGAAAGACGCGGAAATCAACTTCTCCCAGTTCATGACCGACGTCGATCAAGGCAAGGTGCACGAAGTCACCGTGGACGGCATGCAGCTGCGCGGAAAGTTCAGCGACAATTCCGCCTTCCATACCACGGTTCCGGCGAACTATCCCGACATGATCAAGGCTCTCCAATCTAAGGGCGTCTTGATGACGTTCCGCGACGCCAACAGCGGAAGCTGGCCCCTGCAACTGCTGGGCACCTGGGCGCCGCTGATTCTGCTGGGCGCGCTGTGGTTCTTCATGATCCGCCAGATGCAGACCGGCGGCAACAAAGCGCTGTCGTTCGGCAAGAGCCGCGCCCGGCTGCTTTCGATGCAGCAGAAAAAAGTCACGTTCAAAGACGTAGCCGGCGTGGAAGAGGCCAAGGAAGAACTGCGCGAGATCATCGAATTCCTGCGCGAGGCGCAGAAGTTCCAGAAACTGGGCGGCAGAATTCCTAAAGGAGTGCTGCTGGTTGGCCCTCCGGGAACCGGCAAGACGCTCCTGGCGCGAGCTGTAGCCGGCGAAGCCAACGTTCCGTTCTTCTCGATCTCGGGCTCCGATTTTGTTGAGATGTTCGTAGGCGTCGGCGCAAGCCGCGTGCGCGATTTGTTCGAGCAAGGCAAGAAGAACGCGCCCTGCATCATCTTCATCGACGAAATTGACGCCGTCGGACGCCACCGTGGCGCTGGCCTGGGTGGCGGTCACGACGAGCGCGAACAGACACTGAATCAATTGCTGGTCGAGATGGACGGCTTCGAGTCTAACGAAGGCGTAATTCTCATGGCGGCGACGAACCGGCCCGATGTGCTCGATCCCGCATTGCTGCGGCCCGGACGCTTCGACCGCCGCGTGGTAGTGAGCCGTCCCGATGTGCGCGGCCGTGAAGAAATCCTCCGCGTGCACACCCGCAAGATTCCTCTCGCCGAAGATGTCGATCTCTCGGTGCTCGCGCGCGGCACTCCGGGATTCTCCGGCGCTGACCTCGCCAACATGGTGAACGAAGCCGCATTAGCTGCGGCGCGGCAGAACCGCAAGGCTGTGCTGATGTTCGACTTCGAAGTCGCCAAAGACAAAGTCCTGATGGGCGTGGAGCGCAAGTCGCTGATCCTTTCCGATGAAGAAAAGAAAGTCACGGCGTACCATGAAGCCGGACACGCATTAGTCGCGGCGAAGCTGCCGGGCTCAGACCCGGTACACAAGGTCACGATCATTCCCCGCGGCATGGCGCTCGGCGTGACCATGCAGTTGCCTATCGATGACCGTCACAACTACACCAGAGAATACTTGAAGACTGACCTCGCGATTCTCATGGGCGGACGTTTGGCCGAGGAACTGTTCCTCAACCAGATGAGCACCGGCGCTGGAAACGACATCGAGCGAGCCACGGAAATGGCGCGCAAGATGGTGTGCGAGTGGGGCATGAGCGATCTCGGCCCGCTCACCTTCGGCAAGAAAGAGGAGCAGATTTTTCTGGGCCGCGAGATCAGCCAGCACCGCGATTACAGCGAAGACACCGCCATCAAGATCGATGGCGAGGTCCGCAAGCTGGTGAACCAGGGATACGAAACTGCAAAAAACATTCTGGAAAGCAGCCGAGACACCCTGCAGAAGATCGCGGCGGCCCTGCTGGAGCGCGAAGTGCTCGATGCCTCCGAAGTGATGCTGCTGGTCGAGGGCAAGGAACTGCCTCCGATGAAGTCGCCTTCCAAGCCCGACGACGGCGTGCAACAAGTGTTGAAGCCGGAACCAGGACGGGGAATCGTAAAGGGCGGAGAAAGCCCGGCGCGCGCCTAGAATAATCTCAGTTCTCAATTCAAGGGCGGCCTTTGGGCCGCCTTTCTTTTGCCTGCTACAGAAAAATAGCCGGTGAAATGTTGAATCGTTTGCCGAGACGGCGAATGTGATCAGTTGTCAAAGATCGCTTGCCTTTGAGAACTTCCGACGCGACGCTGGCGGTCTCGAACACACCTATCAGATCCTTTTGCCTAAGAGCATTCGCGGCCATCAGCTCTTTGATCACTTCGATCGGAGTTGCCGCGCGAGTCTTGTAGGTCTTCTTTTCGAAATCTTCGATCAACACTCCAAGTGTGGCGTAAAGATCCCGCTCCGCTTGGGTTAGCTCAGTCCAGCGATCGTTGAGTTCTTCCAGCTTCGCAAGGTAATAGCGATTCTCTTTCTCGGTATGGATGATCTTCGGGGGGACCTCGGCGATCAGCTGCTTGTATTCCATTACTGGGCTCATTTATTCCACTCCCCCATGCTGTATTCCGCATGCGTGACGAGCATTCTTACCACAATGGTCTGACTCGCGTAGTTAACCATCGCGATTAAACGATAGCGGTTTCCCTTGATGTTGAAGACGGTTTTCCCCTTCACGCAGTCGGTGTCTCGCCAGGTCAGTCGCACCTCATTCAAGTTCTTCCAGTTGGCCTCTCTTGCAATCGTGGGCCATGTCGCGACTGGAGATGCCAGATCGCGATGCGTTTTCTTCGCCTTGTCCAGAACTTCCGTGCCCAGTACTCTCAAAGCCAAACCCGGCGCTGAAAGACGTTTCGCAAATCGCGAAGCTTACTACAGTATTCGCGATTTGCGAACTGGAGTCAAGGGCAAAGTTCGCAACATGCGGAGCGATGAACATGCCATTTTTCTGGGGTGTCGAAGATCGAGCGACCTGCTTATCCGTTCACGATGCTCATCATATGTTCGGGATAGCGCTCACCTGCGGCAGCACCAGTGGGAAATATCTCGTCGATCCGCCGCAGATCTTCCGCGCTAAGCGTCACATCAAGCGCACCGACATTCTCTTCCAGATACCTGCGCCGCTTGGTTCCTGGGATTGGGACGATGTTTTCATCCTGCGCCAAAACCCATGCCAGCGCGAGCTGCGAGGGCTTGCAGCCTTTCTCCGCAGCGATTTCCTCGACCCGGCGCACCAGATCGAGATTCTTCTGGAAGTTCTTCCCCTGAAATCGCGGGGAAAACCGCCGGTAGTCGTCTTCCGGAAGATCCTCGAACCGTTTGAACTGTCCGGTAAGAAAGCCGCGTCCCAGCGGACTGTAAGCCACAAAGCCAATGCCAAGTTCGCGGCAGGTAGCAAGAAGCTCATTCTCGGGATCGCGGCTCCACAGCGAATACTCGGTTTGCAGCGCCGTAATCGGATGAACCTTCACGGCGCGGCGCAAAGTTTGCGGCGAAGCCTCCGAAAGTCCGATGTGTCGGATTTTTCCTTCCTGCACCAACTCCGCCATCGCGCCAACCGTCTCTTCGATGGGCGTGTCAGGATCGACGCGATGCTGGTAGTAAAGATCGATGGTCTCGACTCCCAGCCGCCTCAAACTGCCTTCGCAGGAGCGGCGCACGTAGTCAGGCTTGCCATTAACGCCGCGGGCCATCGGGTTCGCCGGATCGCGAACGATCCCGAATTTCGTCGCCAGCACAACCTGATCGCGCTTGCCTTTGATCGCGCGTCCGACAAGCTCTTCATTGAGGTAAGGGCCATAGACATCGGCTGTGTCAAGAAACTTGATGCCAAGTTCGAGAGCGCGATGAATGGTGGCGACGGATTCAACGTCGTCGCGTCCGCTATAAAACTCCGACATGCCCATGCAGCCAAGCCCAAGCGCTGACACCGTGAGGTCGCTGTGTCCAAGTTTGCGAAATTGCATAATGATTTCCTTTGCGCCCGAAGAAGGTCTGCTGCATTTAGACCGGCTAGTTAATAGATGCGGATCAGCGGCTCCTGGGATTCAGTCACACTACCGATGCGGCGCCCCGCAACTCCGCCATCAGCCAACTTAAACAGGAATTCCTCGCAATCATCCCCGGCAATCGAGACGAGCAGCCCGCCCGCAGTCTGCGGGTCGAAAAGCAGGGTCTTGAGTTCAGCGCTGATTTCCGTTTCGTAGCCAACCACGCATTCGGCGAATTCACGGTTCGCCACCAGGCCGCCCGGCACATAGCCCGCTCGAATACACTCCATCGCCCCAGGCAGTATTGGGATATCTTTCGAAATAAATCGCAGCGCGACATTGCTCGCTAGCGCCATCTCGCGAGCATGCCCGATCAGTCCAAAGCCTGTGACATCAGTCATGGCGTGAACTTCGAATTTTCCTTGCTGAATTATTTCCGCGGCCTTCTTGTTCAAAGTAGTCATCGACTGAACCGCAGCCTCAATCCATGCCGGTTCCGCTTTGCCTTTCTTGATGGCCGTAGAAATCACGCCCGTCCCCAGCGCCTTGGTGAAAACCAGAGCATCCCCGGCCCTGGCCCCCGCGTTGGTAAGAACTTTTTTCGGATCGATGAGTCCGGTGACAGAGTATCCAAACTTGGTTTCGTCATCGCGAATGCTGTGGCCGCCGATCACCGTGCATCCCGCCTCGATCATCTTGGACAACCCGCCGGCGAGAATACGTTCCAGAATCTCCAGTTCCGCCTTCTCCGGAAAACATACCAAAGCCAGCGCGGTGAGCGGCTTTCCGCCCATCGCGTAAACATCGCTCAACGCATTGGTCGCGGCGATCTGCCCGAAAACATACGGATCATCCACCACCGGCGTAAAAAAATCCACAGTCTGCACCAGCGCCTGGTCAGGCGCGATTTGATACACTCCGGCGTCGTCGGCATGGTCAAAGCCGACCAGAACATTCGAGTCGTGTTGCCGGGCTAATTTCCCAAGCACTGTGTCCAGCGCCGCCGGACTCAGCTTGGACGCTCAACCCGCAGCTTTCACCGACTCCGTCAACCGGAAGGTCTTCGTTTCGGCCATGCAGTCATTGTACCGAGTCGCTCGGTCCGCAGAGTGTTTGACGAGGAACCGGTTGACCAGGAACCGGGTTGACGAGGAACCGGGTTGACGAGAATCGGTGTGTCATCCCGAGCGAAGCGAGGGATCTTGGTGTTTGCCGGCACTGCGATGGAGCAAGGCGGGAACCAAGGTCATACACAGGCAGCGTCGCAGAACAAAGGGGCCAGTGATGTGTAATATCAGCGATCACTGCGGTCAGCAAAACAGAATCCTCACATTGTTGTGACCAGCCACTGATCACTGATCACTGATCACTGACCACTGACCACTGGCCCCTGCTACTTCACCGCAACATCCGTAACCCGGATGTCAGGATACTGATGGTTCCACTGCGCCGAAATGCTCTCAAATGTCAGCCGAAAAGTAGTGCTCTGCCCCGGCCCAAGCGGCAACGCGCTGAAGTCCACCGCCTCCGGATACGGCCCCGTGGTCTTCAGCGCCTGCAGCGGGATCTCCTCCCGCTGCGCGAGTTGTCCCATGTCGTCTTTGAACTTGACTTCGACCATCACGTGGGTAACGGTCTTGCCGCCTGAGTTGGCGACGGTCCCGTCGACATAGCTGACGGTAGCTCCAACAAAATTTTCCGCCGCGCTCATCTTGAAATCGGAGAGCTTCAAGTTCGCCGCATAGGCAGGCGGTCCCGATGCGCTCTTAGGCGGCGTGCGAAGAAGAACCGCCAGGACAACCGCGATGACCATCACCACCACTACCGCGATAACGATAGTCCGCCGGCTGGAATCAGCTCCATCCTCGATCCGAGTTGGCTGGCTAAGCCCGCCCATGCAGCGAATTGTAGACGGTCGAGTTGTCGATTGTCGATTTCCCCGGACGATAAGGACACGACCGGTCAGCATCGGGACAAGGTTTTGCTTTACCCCGTGTTCCCCATGCCCTCCGTGTTAAAGATTTTGCCTTCGTGTTTTTTGAGTGGAGGGTTCGCAGCCCAGGTAGTGTCCTAACACGGCGGCACTATTAGGACCCTACCGCAGCCCAGCGCGAATTGTCTGCACAGGCTCCAATCCGGTAGAATAGTAGTTTCGACCAAGGCCTCTGAAAGGATCTATAGCAGTCATGGCACAACAGTGTGATATCTGCGGCAAAAAACCGCAATTCGGAAACCGCATCAGCCACGCCCACAACGTCACCAAGCGGCGCTGGAACGTAAACCTCAAGCCGGTGCACGCCCGCGTAGGCGCCACCACCAAACGCATGCGCGTCTGCACCTCCTGCCTGCGCAGCGGCAAAGTAGTTAAGGCGTAAACGTATCCAGACAAGGTGTTGCCGTACCCCGTGAACCCCGTGCCCTCCGTGGTAAAGATTTTGCTTTGCCTTACCCTGTGAACCTCAGTGTCCTCTGTGTTAAAGGGTTTTCTTCTTACACCAGCGCGACAACATCAATCTCCACCAACACATCCTTAGGCAGGCGCGCCACTTCCACGGTAGAACGAGCCGGCGGAGCGGCGCCGAAATACTTCCCATAAACCTGGTTCATAGCGGCAAAGTCGTTCATGTTCTTAAGAAAGACGGTCGAGCGCACAACCTTCCCCAGCCCGCTGCCCGCAGCCTCCAGAATCTCCGAAAGATTGCGCAGCACGCGCTCAGTCTGTGCCGCCACGTCCCCGGCAACAACTTGCTGTGTAGCCGGATCAATAGCAATCTGCCCGGAAGTAAACACGAATCCGTTAGCCTTGATGGCCTGCGAATAAGGCCCAATAGCCGCAGGAGCGTCTTTCGTAGAAACAACGTCGCGCATAAGAATCTCCGCCTGTGGTCAACGCAGATGCACGCAACAAGGTCAAATCTACCACGGCCTTTCCCTCTGCGGGGTCTTGTGCGTTAATGCAGGGTTTAGGTTCATCGTGAGATATTGATGGTATGTCTGCATGATCGGATAGGGAAAAAACCCCGGTGGCAACCATTCTCTCGAAGGCACTTGAGCTGAGGTCTCAATTCGTGTGGATGCTGGTGGCGATTGTGGTCCTTTCCTCCCCAGCCTTACTTGTTGCCCAGAGTCTCGGCCGTCCCGCCAGCCTCCGGGCAGCTAGCCCCGCTGAAGAGCACTCTCCCTCCTCTCGCGTTGTTACCGGAACCCTCCTCGACCCCTCGGGCGCTGCGGTCCCTAAAGCGCAGGTGTCGCTCCTCGACTCCGACGGTAAACCGCTCGCTCAAGCAGCTACGGACAGCTCCGGCTCTTTTCGCTTCGACAACATCGCGCCCGGAAACTACATTCTCGACTTTCACGCCGAAGGTTTCCGCGACGCCCGCCTCACCACCACCGTAAACCCCAAACGTCAAACCCCCATCCACTTCACCCTGCAGATTGCGGTTCCCAACGAAACCGTCACCGTCGCCACCGCAGATTCGGCGCCCCGCTTGAGCACTGAGACTGCTGAAAACCAGAACGCCAACACCATCGACCGCAACGCGCTCGATCGCGTCCCCGTCTTCGATCAGGACTACATCACCACCATGTCCCGCTTCCTCGACGACAATGCCACCGGAACCAACGGGGTCACGCTAGTCGTCAACGGCATCGAAGCCAACGGACCCGGCGTCACTCCCTCCGCCATCCAGGAAGTAAAGATCAACAATAATCCTTACTCCGCGCGCTTCACGCGCCCCGGTCGCGCTCGCCTGGAAATCATCACCAAAAGCGGATCGCCCGCCTATCACGGTTCCCTCAACTTCATGTTTCGCGACTCCGTTTTCGACGCCAGCAACGCCTTCGCCACCGTCAAGCCCCCCGAACGCCGCCAGTATTACGAAGGCTCCATCACCGGACCCATCGGCCACAGCAAGCGCACCAGTTTCCTGCTGGCGCTCGACGAAGACCTCAACGACCAGCAAGGCGTAGTCGACAGCGCAGCCATAGCCGCCGCTGAATCGCTGGGCTTCGCTTCTGCCCGCAAACCGTTCCCAACCCAACGCATCACTTCTTCGGCTCAGGACGCATCTTCCACGACTTCTCCAACGGCGACCAGTTCTGGATCGGCTACTCCTACGAACATCGCTCCATTGAAAATCAGAACGTCGGCGGCACCATCCTTCCCAGCGCCGGTACCGATAACCACTTCCTCGAGCATGAAGTGAACGTCAGCCATCTCCACCAATTCTCTCCGCACTGGCTGAACCAGTTGAGGTTTCTGCTCGGACACTATGACAATGCCACCACCAGCATTAGCGCGGATCCTCAACTCGCAGTCTCCGGACTCTTCGCCGCCGGCGGCGCTCAAGCCGATTCCCGCCGCACCGAATATCACTTCGACGGAACCGACTTCGCCACCTACGCCGGCGGCAGGCACCAGCTCAGCTTCGGCATCGACGTCCCCGACATCAGCCGCCGCGGCCTCGACGATTTCACCAACCGCTCTGGCACCTACACCTTCGCCAGCAGCTCTGATTTCACCACCGCCACGCCCACGACCTATTTGGTGCAAACCGGCCGGGGCCACGTAGTTTTTCTGGAAAAGGTTATCGGCATATTTGTCGAGGACAACATCCGCCTGAAGCCGAATTTTTCGCTCTCCCTCGGCCTCCGCTATTACTTCCAGAACTACTTCCACGACGATCCCGATAACTTCGCGCCACGCTTGGGCTTCGCCTATGCTCCTAAGGCCAACAGCAAGACTGTAATTCGCGGCGGCGCCGGTGTCTTTTACGATCGCAGTGGGCCAACCCCGATCGGCGATCTGCTCCACTTCAACGGCGTCAACCTGCAGCGCTTCATTGTCGATCAGCCTCTGGTCTCCTACCCCATCAACCCTGCAGTGCTGGCGCAGGTTCCCACCAGCGTGGTCTCGCTCGACTCGCATTCCCGCATCCCCTACACCCTCCAGTTCAGTATCGGAATCGAGCGGCAAGTCACGGCCAAGAGCACGGCCAGCGCCGTCTACATCGCCAATCGCGGCATCGATTCCTTCCGCTCCATCGACGCCAACGCGCCCGTGCTCGTGGGCGGAAACTACCTCTATCCCAACCCAGCTCTAGGCCAGGTCCGCCAGATTCAGTCCGAGGGCCACCTCAAAGGCAACGCCCTCGAACTCACCTTCCGCGGCAAACCCAGCAAGTATTTCGCGGGACAACTTCAATACACGCTAAGCCGCACCTACAACAACAGCAGCGGCATCACCTACTTCCCCGCCAACAGCTACAATCCCTCCGCCGACTGGGGACGCTCCGATAACGACCGCCTCCACAAGTTCGACCTGCTCGCCTCCAGCCAGCCCACCCGCTTCTTCACCTTCGGCGCCGGCCTCTCGCTCTACTCCGGCAAGCCCGTCAACATCACCACCGGCGCCGACGACAATCACGACGGCATAATCAATGACCGCCCCCCAGGCATCGGACGCAACACCCTCCCCGGCCCCGGCACCATCGGCCTCGATCTGAACCTTTCCCACGACTTCCCGCTCTCGAAAAAGAAGAAAGAATCCAGGATCATCTCCGTCGCGCTAAATTCCTTCAACGTCCTAAACCACCCCAACTACCTAACCTACATCGGAACCATCTCCTCTCCCCTATTCGGACAACCCGTAGCCGCCCAACCCCCACGCCGCATGCAACTAGATGTTCAATTCAAATTCTGACCGCGCGGAGCAGGGTTCCATCTGCAGTTTCCTGGCTTCTTATTAAGAGCCCGCGGTGCAAGAACGATTCGTACTAGGGTAAAAAACGCTTCGTATCAGGGTATGCCTTCAGGCATACCGCAAGTGATGTATTGAGAATGCGCCTTCAGGCGCTGGATTCGGGTGTAGAAAGGGTGGCGGAGCAGGCCTTCCAAGGCCTGCGCTAAGGCAGCCCTTTCAAATTGGGCTTTAGCCCCCGAGGTTCACTGCCAAACGAGGAACTAACTCCCGAAGGGACGAAGATGCGTTTTTCCAAAAGGGTAAAGGTCTGCGCGCAGTTCCCCCGACCACTGACCACTAACCACCGGCCCACTGCCCCTAAATCTTCTGCAGCCTCTGCACCTCATGCACGCCGGGAATCTTCCGCAACCCGGCCATGATCTGCTCAAGATGCTTTAGGTCGGCAATGTCGAGCACGATCTCCACGCTGGCCTGGCTGTTTTCGGTACGCGCCCCAATATTCCGTATATTACTCTGAGCATCTCCAATTACGCTGGTAATGCTTTTAAGCATACCAAAACGGTCGTCACAATAAACCGTAAGCTTCACCGGATAAGCCGTAGGCGTGCTCTCGTCCCGCGCCCACTCCACATCGATGCGCCGTTCCGGTTCATACATCAGGTTGGTGACGTTAGGACAGTTCACCGCATGCACCGCGACTCCCTTGCCGCGCGTGATGTAGCCCACAATACTTTCTCCGCGTATGGGATTGCAACAGCGCGCCCGGTAGACCAGCATATCTCCCTGGCCCTTGACCATGATCGCGTTATGGTCGCCAAAGACGCGCCGCACCACGCTGGCAATCGCGCCGGGCTGATTGGATCAATCCCTCGGCTTCAATGTCGCCCGCCATCGAAGGCGTAGCGCCCGCCGGCAACAGCCGCGCCAACACCTGCCGCGCCGAATATTTTCCGTAACCGATGCCCGACATGAGGTCGTCAACCTTGCCCAGTCCGTAACCGTTGGCAACCTTCAGCAGTTCATCGTCTTTAATTTCCTTCAGAGCGATGCGATACTTGCGCGCCTCTTTCTCGATCACCTTGCGTCCAATTTCAATGGCGCGCTCCCGCTGGTGGACGTTGAGCCAGTGCTTGATCTTGTTGCGCGAGCGCGAGGACTTGACCAGCCCAAGCCAGTCGCGGCTCGGCTTGTGGCCGGCCTGCGTAATGATCTCGACGATGTCTCCCGAATGCAGCTTGTGACGCAGCGGCACCATGCGCCCGTTTACTTTGGCCCCGACGCAGGTGTGTCCGACTTCCGTGTGAATGGTGTAGGCAAAGTCGATCGGCGTAGCCTCGCGCGGCAGCACCACAACCTTGCCCTTGGGAGTGAACGTATAAACTTCTTCGGGATACAGATCGACCTTCAGCGCCGTAAGAAATTCGTTGGGATCGCTGACGTCGCGCTGCCACTCGACCACCTGCCGCAGCCAGGCCAGTCGCTGCTCGTCCTGCGCCGAGACCGGGCCGTCTTTGTACTTCCAGTGCGCCGCGATCCCTTCCTCCGCCATCTTGTGCATCTCTTCGGTGCGAATCTGGATTTCAAAAGGCGTTCCATCTTCAGTGATCACGGACGTGTGCAGCGACTGATAGAAATTTGGCCGCGGCATGGCGATGAAATCCTTGATGCGCCCCGGCACCGGCCGCCAGATGTTGTGAATGATGCCGAGCACTGCGTAGCAATCCTGCAACGAGCGCGTGATGATGCGCATGGCAAACAGGTCGTAGACCTGATCGACGGCGATGCGCTGCCGCTGCAGCTTCTTGTGGATCGAGAACAGGCGCTTGATGCGGCTCTCCACCTTGGCCTGGATGCCCGCCTCTTTCAGCTTGTCGTTGATGATCCCCTGCATCTTCGCGAGAAAAGCTTCGCCCGGTTTGCGGCGCGCGTTGACCGCTTTTTCCACCTGCTCGTAGCCTGCGGGGTCGAGGAAGCGGAAGCCCAGGTCCTCAAGCTCGCCGCGAATCTTTCCCATGCCGAGACGGTGGGCGATGGGCGCGTAGATCTCAAGCGTCTCTTGCGCGATCTTGTGCTGGCGGTCGGGCTGCAGGTGTTCGAGCGTGCGCATGTTGTGCAGGCGGTCGGCCAGCTTGATGAGCACCACGCGGATGTCGTCGACCATGGCGAGCATCATCTTGCGCAGGTTTTCGGCCTGCGCTTCCTCGCGCGTGGCGAAATCAATCTTGCTGATCTTGGTGACGCCCTCGACGATGTGCGCGACCTGCTCGCCAAATTCCTTGCGGATGTCGACGATCGTGACCGACGTGTCTTCGACCGAGTCGTGCAGCAGCCCGGCGGCGATGGCGACCGGGTCCATCTTCATCTCGGCAAGAACTAAGGCTACTTCGAGCGGATGCACCAGGTAAGGCTCGCCCGAGGCGCGGGTCTGGCCTTCGTGGTTTTTCAGGGAGTAGTCGTAGGCTTTCTTGACCAGGGACAGGTCGTCCTGCGGACGATTTTCCTGGATCCGCTTCATCAGCTCGCGGAACTTGGTGAGCGTGAGGGCGGTGGTCGCGATCTGTTGGCGCAAGCTCGCCATGTAGGATTATAGCGTGCACTGGCTGGCAAACGCGCTGAGTGTTCCGGCTGGAACATAGCGCTGAATGTTCCAACCGGAACATTTCACTTTGCAGAAAAGTTTTTCTGTAAGTTATTGATTCTTCGTGCGCCTTTTTGGCGGAACAATGGAATCAATGGGTTAGCCTGTGGAAGAAATGTCCACTTTCGAGGGGGTCCAATGCCTACTAAAGTAGACTTGACAGGCGCGGGTTGTACTTTATAAGGTACGGGTTCGCGGGCCGCTTTTGCCAGGGGAAAGTCCTGAGGCTTAGCGGGCGAACAATCGGGGAACGTGCAGTTCTGTCCCCTTATTGTCCTGTTCCCTATTGTCTCATTAAATCATGTATGGCGAATGGAGGGCGAAAGATGTTAATTTTATATCATCGGGGTAAAAACCGGGGTGCGGGAATCATTTGTTAAGGTTAAGATTCTGTGCCGCCGATCTATCACATTACGTCGGTTCACAACTTCCAGGGATTATTAAGGAAGGCGGGTTGTTCTGTGACCGCGATGCCAAGAACATCCAGTTCGTGAGCATCGCACACAAGAGAATTAAGGAACGCAGGCTTAAGAAAAAGGTTCCGGTTGGAGCCGGTGGGGTGCTCGCTGATTATGTCCCGTTCTATTTCGCACCACGCTCACCGATGCTCTTCACGATTAACAAGGGTAACGTTGAAGGTTACACGCGAGGCCAAGAGCCAATCGTCCATTTAGTTTCGTCCACGGAAGCCGTGGACGCCGAAGGGTTGGATTGGGTTTTTACCGAAGGGCACGCCGTCATGGACTATACGGACTTCTTCGATGATTTCGCAGACCTGAACAAGATTGATTGGCCTTTAATGCGTTCCAAATTCTGGTTTGACAGGCCTGAGTACCCAGATCGATGCCGCCGCCGGGAAGCAGAATTCTTGGTCCACGGCTTTTTCCCGTGGAAGCTGGTTTCCGAAATTGGCGTATGCAATACTGCCATCGCACAACAAGTAAACAAAATTTTGGCTGGCAGAAAACATCCAGTTTCAGTTCATGGGGCTTGGTACTACTGAATGATCTTCCGCGCAGATGGGGATCTTCTCGCAACAGATGCGGAAGCCCTTGTTAACACGGTGAACACAGTTGGCGTAATGGGCAAGGGGATAGCTCTGCAATTCAAGCTGGCCTTCCCCGACAACTACATCGCCTATGAAGCCGCGTGCAAGCATGGTGAAGTCCAGATTGGAAAAATGTTTGTCTTCCACCGCGAGAACAACCCGCGAATCATAATCAATTTTCCAACAAAGCGACATTGGAAGGGAAAATCAAAAATCGAGGACATCCAGTCTGGACTCAAAGCCCTGATTGAAGTAGTTAGGAAGGAACGCATCAAGTCAATCGCTGTGCCGCCGCTCGGGTGCGGCTTTGGCGGATTGGATTGGGGGAAAGTCCGTCCATTGATTGCGCAAGCCTTCTCGGAACTACCCGATGTGAACGTGCAATTGTTCTTCCCCGAAGGTGCTCCGAAGGCAGTAGAAATGAAGATTGCCACGAAGCGGCCCAACATGACGCCGGGACGGGCTGTCATCTTGGAGGTACTGAACCGCTACGTGCTTCCCGAATATCGCTTGACCCTTTTGGAAATTCAAAAATTAGCCTACTTCATGCAAGAAGCCGGAGAACCGTTGCGATTTAAGTTTGAGAAACAGCAATATGGCCCCTATGCAGAAAATCTGCATCACGTCTTGCAAGCTATGGAGGGGCATTTTGTCAGAGGTTATGGCGACCGGAGCCGCGAAGTTTCCCTTGAGCTGTACCCCGATGCCGTAAAAGAAGCCGAGAACTTTCTCGCTAATGAAGCCGACACGCAGCAACGGCTTGACCGCGTCACGTCATTGATTGAGGGGTATGAGACACCCTACGGCTTGGAATTGTTGTCTACTGTTCATTGGGTGGTAATGCACGATTCCGTTGCAGAAGGACGGATGAAGCCAGACAACGTAACAAGCGCCGTTCATTCCTGGAATGAGCATAAGCGCAAGACTTTTACAAAGCCGCGTATTGAATCCGCTTGGCAGCGATTAAAAGCGGAGGGATGGTTTCAATAGCAGGCCACAATTTTGCGCTAGTTTGTGTTACGGACCCGTACATCTAGCCCTCCTAAGGCATCTGGCCCATTTAAGAATCTGTAACTTACACATTCTAAAAAGGGGGCGACTGAACACTCTGCGCGGGCCTTCTGCGGGGGCGTCGCTTCGGTACTTGGACAGCCGAGGCGGCTGTCGCCACGTGAGTTTCGGCTCTGCTGGCGAGCAGCAGGTTCCTCCACTGCGCCGTCCCCTTCGGCTTCGCTCAGGGTCCGGCTCCGGTCGGAATGACAAGATCTGAGACAGGGCAAGGAGGAAATCAACGGCGAGGTCAAAGGCAACGGACAGGAGTGTTCGTTCCACACGGGCGTCGCTTCGCTCCTTGGGCAGCCGAGGCGGCTGTCCCCACATGGGCGGGATCAGAGTCCCACCTACAGCCTGCACACGGGTCGTTACTGAGAACTGGCATTTCATTTGCTTCGAAGAGTTCAAATCCGTCGTCCGGTTTGTTTGGGCGCTTGTTGTTGATTCAATAAACGCTTTCCCGTACCCTTGAAGCCAGAGGAAGAAACGATGAATATTGAAATCCGTGATGCGGCCCTGGAGGCCAGAATCCAGAAACAGCTTCAAGCGACCGGCTCTGCCAGCGTCGAGGAAGTGTTGCTCCGCCTGCTTGAGACCCAGGAGGAGCAGGATCGCTGGCTGCTGGAGAACCGGGAAGCTATCAACACGAAGATTCGGCGCGGCATCGATCAACTCGACCGGGGCGAGGGAGTTCCCGAGGATCGACTCGATGCTTACCTGGCGAAACTGAAAGCCAAGCCTGAATGACAAGGCGCTACGTTCTTGCGCCCGAAGCCGCGCTCGATCTTGTCAGGATCTGGCGCTACATTAAGGGTCGAAGCAGCGTCGAAACCGCGAACCGCGTTGAGTCAGTCATACGGGATAAGATCGCATTCCTGGCGGGAAGCCCTGGCGCCGGACACTGGCGCAAAGACTTGACGGATGAGACGGTTAAATTCTTCCCGGTCTACTCCTACCTGATCGTTTATCGACCCGACACGAAACCCTTGCAGATCGTCTCTATTCTCCACGGTCGTCGGGACGCGGAGCGAATCCTTAAAGATCGCCTGTAAACTGGCATTTCAGTCCCTTCGAAGAATTCAAATCCGCCCACAATTTGTTCCAGCGCTTGGCTAACTGGTAGAGTCACACTCAGCGGATTATGAACTCTCGAATTCTGGTTAGCGGGGTTTCGGGGCCAATTGGGGCGGCGCTTCTTCCTTCGCTTCGCAATAGCGGATGGACCGTGGTGCGGCTGGTGCGTGGTGGGGCTGCGGGCGGCGGACAGATCAGTTGGGATCCGGCAAGGCCGATTGCGCCAGAGGACGTGTCTGGATTCGATGCGGTGATTCATCTGGCGGGCGAGACGATCGTCGGACGATGGACCGCGGCCAAGAAAGCTAAGATTCGAGACAGCCGCGTGGTTGGGACGTTGCATCTGGCGCAGGCGCTGGCTCGGGCCGAAGACAAACCAAAAGTATTTATTTGCGGATCGGCGATTGGCTACTACGGCAATCGCGGCGATGAAACATTGCGAGAAGAGAGCGCGCCGGGCACGGGATTTCTGGCGGAGGTTTGCCAGGAGTGGGAGGAAGCGGCCGCGCCCGCGGCGCAAGCCGGCATTCGCACGGCGCACCTGCGGACCGGAATCGTGCTCAGCCCCAGGGGCGGCGCGCTGGGAGCGATGCTCGTGCCCTTCAAGCTGGGACTGGGCGGCCGCACTGGAGACGGGCGGCAGTGGATGAGCTGGATTGACGTGCAAGACATGGTGGGCGCGATCCACCACATTTTGAAAAACGACCCGCTGCAGGGAGCGGTGAACATGGTCGCGCCGAAGCCGGTGCAGAATGCAGAGTTCGCCGCGACTCTGGCCAGCGTGCTGTCGCGTCCGGCGATTTTTCCCATGCCGGCGTTTGCGGCCAAGGCCGTGTTCGGGGAGATGGGCGAGGAATTGCTGCTCGGCAGCCAGAGGGTGGAACCCGCGAAGCTGATTTCGAGCGGGTATCCGTTTCTCTATCGGGAGTTGAAGGAGTCTTTGCAGCGTCTGCTAAAGAACTAGAAGGCCGAGACGCCGCCTCGGCTGTCCAAGGGCAACGGCAAGGTCAAAAGCAGCGGGCGGGAGTGCCCGCTCCACACAGGCGCGTTGCTGCTGTCATGTGTTGCAAGCAGAAAGTCTCGTTGACGCCAAGGATGACATTAACTCTAAGCATCCACCCGCCGTCACTATTCGTTGACTGGCCGCTGCCGCCTTCGTAAGATGAAATCGTCCGAAGACGCGGCATCTTCATCACGATCAGCCAGAAATGATCGGCCAGAAACGATCGGCCAGAACATGATCGACCAGAACATGATCGGCCAGAACATCTCGCACTATGTCGTCGTCGAAAAGCTTGGCGCCGGCGGCATGGGTGTGGTTTACAAGGCTGAGGACACCGAACTCGGCCGCTTCGTCGCCCTCAAGTTCCTGCCCGACCGCCTCTCGCAAGACCAAATGGCGCTGGAGCGCTTTCGCCGCGAGGCCCGTGCCGCCTCAGCTCTCAATCATCCCAACATTTGCACCATCTACGAAATCGGCAAACACGGGGACCAGTCCTTCATTGCCATGGAGTTTCTGGACGGCATGAACCTGAAGAGCCTCATCGGGGGAAAGCCCCTGGATAACGACACCATGCTCTCGCTCGCCATCGAGATTGCCGACGGGCTCGATGCGGCGCATTCCCAGAACATCGTCCACCGCGACATCAAGCCCGCCAACATCTTTGTCACCAAACGCGGTCACGCCAAGCTGCTCGATTTCGGGCTTGCCAAGCTTGCGGTCCCCGCTTCTGCCGGCCAGCCCGGCTCCCCCAATGCGTACAGTACCGGAGACCCGCACCTCACCCTGCCCGGATCTACGCTTGGCACCGTCTCATACATGTCACCCGAGCAGGCGCGCGCCAAAGATCTTGACCCGCGCAGCGATCTCTTCTCTTTCGGCGTCGTGCTCTACGAGATGTCGACCGGTACGCTCCCGTTTCCTGGCGACAGTATCGCGGAAGTTTACAAAGCGATTCTCGATTCGTCCCGCCCCCGTGCACGCACTTAAATCCCGGCATGCCCGCGGATTTGGAACGCATCATCGACCGCGCCCTGGAGAAGGATCGCAACCTCCGCTATCAAAGCGCGGCCGATCTGCGAGCCGACCTGGCACGCCTGAAGCGCGACTCCGCTTCCGGCCGTTTGTCGAGCACCCCCCGCAGGGATCGCCGCAGCAACGAGCGACCCGGTTGCGAGCACCTCCGCCGTGAGCGCCCCATCTGTGAGCGCCCCCGCTGCGAGCGCTCTTCCTGCAATCAGTGTCGCCTCGGCCTCCGCAGTCTCTACGCCTATCCCGGCGGCGGTTGTGCCAGCCCGCTCCAGCAAGAAGTGGACCGTGGCCATCGCCATCGCTGGAGTCTTGCTGGTGGTTGCGGCCGCCGCCGCAGGCTACTTCCTGTTCGTGCGCCAGCGCCAGCAATCCGAAGTCGCAAAGATCAATTCCATCGCGATACTGCCGTTCGTCAATGCCACCTCCAATCCCGCCAACGACTACCTGGGCGACGGCCTCGCCGAGAGCCTGATCGGCGCTCTTTCGCAACTGCCCGGCCTCAGGGTGCTGGCGCGCAGCACGGTCTTCGGTTTCAAGAACAACCAGGCCGATCCGCGCAAGATCGGCGAAACCTTGCAGGTCAGCGCAGTGCTCACCGGCCGCATCACGCAGCGCGGCGATGACCTCCACATTCACGCCGAACTGGTCAGTACCGCCGACGGCAGCGAGATTTGGGGTTCGCATTATGAATGCAAGACCGCCGACGTCACCGGGGTGCAGGGCCAAATCACTCGCGATCTTTCGACCAGGCTCCGCCTCATCAATCCCGGCAAGGAATCGCAGAAACTGGGCAGCGCGGGCACCTCGAACCCGGAAGCCTACCGGCTCTATCTTGAAGCTCGCCAGCTTTGGTACGGCCGAACTCCGTCTGGCCTGCGGAAGAGTATCGACTTATTCCAGCAGGCAATCGCCGCCGATCCCAACTATGCTCTAGCCTACGCCGGCCTTGCCGACACTTATAACATTGCGCCCAGCTACAACATTTCAATTACTTCGAAAGAAGGAGTACTGCAGGCCGACCAGGCGGCGCGCAAAGCTCTCGAACTGGATGACTCTCTGTCTGAGGCCCACGCCGCGCGCGCCCTGGCGTTGGCTACGGCATGGAAGTGGAGCGAGGCGGAGCCCGAATTTCTGCGTGCCATTGAACTGGACCCCAACAATTCCTCCGCCCACTATTTTTACGCTCTCGCCTATCTCGTCCCCGAAAACCGTCTTGAGGACGCGCAGGCGCAGTACCTCACTGCCTTATCCCTCGATCCGCTTTCCTCCATCGTCAATAGTAATTACGGAATCCTGCTGATGGAGGCCAGGCATTATCCCGAATCGCTGGCACAGTTCCAGAAGGTCCTGGAACGCGATCCGAAGTTTGCCCCAGTACATTACCGGCTGTCGCAGCTCTATGCTACGACCGGCCGCTTTCCCGAAGCGGTCACCGAATTCCACAAGGCATTTTCGAAAACAACTACCGTGACCAATGATGCGAAAGGCTATCTCAAGCTGATGCAGACCCTTCAAGGCACGGATCGTTCCGGCGCCGTGGCCGTATCGGCGGCGCTCGCCGGAGACAAAGACCAGGCCTTCCAGAACATCGAGAAAGCCTATACCGACGGAGACTTCGAGCTGCTCATCTCCATTCGCTACCCCGCCTTGGACACGCTCCGTTCCGATCCCCGTTACGCCGACCTGATGAGCCGCTTCGGACTACCCCAGTAAGTGGAAGTCAGGGGTTTCCGCTCCGGTGGTCGCCCCTCCAACCCAGCACTTTCGGGCCGTTTGCTTTCGCTGCTTATTAGAGGAGAATGCTTGAAATGGCCGGAGAAAAGGCGAGACAACCGCAGAATCAGGATCAGGACCAAGACGAGGCCCGAAGAATCCGCCGCCTGCAGATCATGATGAGCATGGTCACGTCGGTAATCAGCCAAGACCCCGGCCTGACGGTGGAAGAAGCCGCAGAACTAGCCGCCGGCGCCAAACGCGCCGCGCTAGCCATGTTCCCCGACAAAGAGCTAGCCTTCGACATCCTCTACAAACCCCGCCTCCAACGCCTGATGCGAGAACGTTTCCGCCTGCAGTAAAAAAATTTCCGAAGCGATCTACCCTGTGAACCCCCCGTGCCTGCCCTGAGCGAAGCCGAAGGGTCCCCGTGGTTGAAGGTTTTGACGTTTATTCATCCACGACAGAATTCCGCAAAGTCCCCACTCCCTCCACACGAACCTCCATAACATCCCCAGCCACCACCGGCCCCACGCCAGCCGGAGTCCCAGTAGCAATCAGATCGCCCGGAAAAAGAGTCATAGCCTGCGCGATGTACCGGATGACAACGTCCAAAGTAAAAATAAAGTCCCGAGTATTGCCCGCCTGCCGCACCGCGCCATTCACCAGCGTCTCCACGCCAACCCCCGCCCACGGATCGAGCGCAACGCCATCCGCCACCACCGGCCCCACCGGACAGAACGTGTCAAAGCCCTTGGCCCGCGCCCACTGCCCATCTTTATTTTGCAGATCGCGCGCCGTAACGTCGTTCAGGCAGGTATAGCCAAGAATGTAAGGCCGCACATCCTCATCGGCCGCCGGTTGATAGCAAGTCTTGGCCATCACCACGCAAAGCTCGCCCTCATAATCCACACGTTCCGAAAGCTGGGGCCGCCGCACCACGCCGCCAGGCGCCAGCAGCGCCGAACTAGGCTTGAAGAACAAAAGCGGTTCCTTGGGAACCTCATGCCCAAGCTCCGCCGCATGTTCCCGATAGTTGCGCCCCACGCAAACAATCTTCGACGGACGAACCGGCGGCAGCAGCGCCGCCTCCTCCAGCAGAATCGGCTCGATCCGCCGCGTGCGCAATCCCTCCACGTCCCCATCGGATTCTTCTGGGGCCGATAAGCAGAATCCGCAAAATAGCGTCCCGTCCCGCAACGGACTCCACCAGCCCGTACTGCGCCTCACCATTCCATTGAAACCGGCAATATTTCATGGAACCTATCTAACCACGCAATCATTAAGTCT
>CAVPEZ010000016.1:0-23731 GCA_963703635.1 uncultured Acidobacteriaceae bacterium | reverse complement strand
CTTGTTAGGCAAAGCCGAGGGGGTATACCCGTCGGGGGGTACAGACCGGGCACACACCTGACGCAGCAAGCGTTCCCAGCGAAAGATCTTTATCGACGAAAATGAGCGGCTGGGTCTGCGGCCGTCCCGAGTCGGCCACGGAGCCACGCCAGACCGCGGACAGTCATTGGCTTGCTGTACCGCTTGTACGTGATACGCAGTTCCTCCTGGTCTTCCGGCAGCATTTTGGTGAACTTGATTCATTCCCGCCTGCGGGTCGCAGGTAACCACTGTCCCGAGCGCAGCACCTTCTCGTTAAGCTCGAGACTAGTTTCGACACGGTTCCGATGGGATGGGAAGATCGGGTTCGATCTAGCAACCGCTTACGCTGATGTCGAGGTCTAGCGCCCACGGAGGAATATCGTTGCCCGGAGCAGTTCCACCAGGATATTCACTTTGATGCGCGGAGCTGCTCTATGTTCGGGTCCAGTTTCGCCGGAGGAAGAGCGATTCTGGCCGTTGTCGTTCATTGCTTTCAGGCTACCTCTGCCTGATTCCGCAGTTCAGCTGAACGAGACTCTGGTCTGGGAAAAGCCTCTCGTCGACCGTCGAAGTCATTCCCATCGACCATCTTCAGGATCCGCCTTAGCGCGGCAGCTTGAACTTCACCGTAACCTGTGTCTGAATCTCGACCGGTTCACCGTTGAGCAGATACGGTTGGTACTTCCACCGCTTCACCGCCTCAACCGCGGCGTGTGCCAGCTGTGCATCTCCACTGAGAACCTTCACCGCTGAGATGTCGCCGCCCTTGGAGATCGTTGCTAGAGCTCAACCACACCTTCAGGTGCGCATCTGCAGCGCGGTCGCCGGATATGCCGGCGGGATTTCTTTCACCAACAATCCCCGCGATACTCCCTGCGATACGTGCGGAACTTGAAGCGCGGGAGTCGGCGCTTTGCTCTGGCTGCCCATGAGACTGGGAAGCGAAACGCTGCCTGCCCGAACAACATCGCGTCATGCTCGGAGCCGGAGCATCGTCGCTGTTCGCCGCCGATTGCCAGCCGCAGGTTGAGCGGGATGACTCCTAATCACAATGGGTCGCTCAGCCGCGACTTGTGGGAGCTTCGTTGTCCGCCACGGTGAAGCCGCGAGCTTGGAGGTGTTGGTCGAACCGCCGCCTGGCTTTCGGCTGGTCTGGCGCCGCTGCGAACAGAGAGCCGAAGAGGTGCACGGAAGACGGCGCAATGGAGCCGGTTTGGCGCTGCCTCCGGAACAACGGTAGAAGTCGTCCCGCTGCGGGGCAACCTGCGTGAAAGGAGTAGCGGCCCCGCCTGAACGTACCCATTGCGTCCACACTCCGTAGCCACCGGCCGCAACCAGCACAACTGCGGCCACGGCCAGCAGCGTTTTCTTGCGTCCGCCGCCGGAGGACTTGGTACCGCTGTCAACCGTGCCGCCGAATGTGAGCGAAGGTGTAAGCACAGAAGTTTCCGCGACTGAAGAATCGCTCCTGCAGCCGCGGTTTTCTCCACCGGCGTCTCTGGCTCCGAGATAACGGTTGACGGCTTGCGGTCCGTTGCAACCCTGGGTTTCTGCTCGCGGGCTGGCGCGGGAGCGCTCGCAGCACCCCTTCCAGACCCTAGCGAACTCGGCGAATGTCCAACCGTTGGTGACAGAATCTCCGGTTGGCTGGCCGCTATCTTTACCTCGGGCGCAACGGTCGAGGGCGAAGCCGCTTCCTCACTCCGGTCGAGAATCCCCCTGTCACTTTCAGTGCCCACACCCCCCGCCTGCGCCAGTTCCTGCGTTGGACTGCTTCCCGCCGCCACCCATGGTGACATCGGCGCTGCCAGACCCGCACCTGGCGCTGGTGGAATTGTGGGCGGCGGCACCAGCTTCGAGGGCTCAGGGACGGGCGCCGCGGACTTCACGGCTGCAGTTGCCGCTCCTGTCGCAGGTTTTGCCGCTTCGCTCTTGCGCAACAGCCCGCGCGCGACTCGCAGCGTGCCTTTCGCCTGCTCCACATTAACCGGCTTGGTAAGAACCAGGTTGGCGCCGATCCGGAAAGCCCTCGCCACGCCTGTCTGTCCTTCCACCACCGCCACCGCCAGCGATGACTGGTTGTTGGGCGCGTTCCGCGCGCTCTTGAACAGCAACGTGGCGTTCTGCTCGTTGTCGCAGTCAACCACCACGGCGTCGAAGTGTTCGCCCATCAATTTCTTGACCGCGGCGAAGGGTTCGGTGCAGGGAATGACGGCGAAGTCCAGCTCGCTGAGAACCTGCGTTACGGTGCGAGCCGTCCTCTCATCGGGGCAGAATAAGAGCGCTTGATAACCCATACTGAAGTCATCGTAGGTACACCCGTAAGCCTCATCAAGTTACGGTAGTAATTCCAAGGAAGCCGGTTTTGCCTTGCCAGAATGGCGTTTGGCGCTTCAGATTCGAGGGCTTCCGAAACCGGAGCAAACCAGCCGCCCTTCTCGCTGCGAATACAATACCGTCTCATGCGCATCCCGCTCTGGCTCAAAGTCCTTTGGACAGCGTGCGTGATCGCCTGGATACCGTTGTACTGGCGGCAGTACGGACTGCAGAATTTTCTCTTCTTCTGCGATCTCGGCAATCTCTTCATTGCCGCCGCCCTCTGGCTCGAGAGCCCGCTCCTATTTTCCTGGCAGGCAACCGGGCTGCTGCTATTCCAGACTCTATTCACCATCGACCTGGCCGGCGCTCTGGTGAGTGGACGCCACCCGATCGGCGGAACCGAATTCATGTTCGACACGCACATTTCGCTGGGGATTCGGTTGCTCAGCCTGTTTCACGTCGTGACGCCGCCATTGCTGCTGTGGGCGATTTGGCGTTTGGGCTACGACCGGCGAGGATGGAAGTATCAGACGCTCACCGCGTGGATCGTGGTTCCAATCAATTATTTCTGGCGTCCGGAATACGATGTGAATTGGGCCCGCGGCCCTTTCTTTCACGAACAGCATGCCGTGCCCGGACTCGTATATCTTCTGGGGTATCTGATTATTGTTCCCGCCGTCGTGTTCTTTCCGACGCACCGGTTTCTGCTCTGGCACTCAAGCTCTAGGAGGAAGGTGCGTTCTTCGGCGCGGCCTTGATCTTGTTTTTTTCAGGTCCCGGATCCCCGCTCAAATAAAGCGTCTGCGATGGCGACGCAAGCCTGGTCCCCGAGTCCTCAACGAAATTCATGATGCGCAGCAGTAAATCTTCGCGGACGGCGGCGAATTCATCGAAATCCCGCGTCAACACGTAGCACACAAGCTCCACATTAATAGCAGTCGACGCCAACTCCGTAAGCCGCACGCGAATCGTATTTTTCTCAATCTTGTCGTGGCTGGATAAAACGCCGCGAATTTCCGCAAGCACGTGGCGAAGCTGGTCCGCCGAGGTATCCAAGTGCAACCCCAGCACTGTCTTGAAAAGGATCTTGTCCCGCCGGCTCAGGTTCTCGACATTGATAGTCGCGACCGTCCCGTTGGGGATGGCCAGCAGCGTCCTCTCCTCTGTGCGCACCCGCGTCGAGCGCAGCCCGATATCCTCCACCGTCCCCGTGCGGTCGCCGAACTTGCAAACATCGCCCACGCGAATGACTTCATCGCCCAGGACGAAAACGCCGCCAAACAAATTCTCGATGCTCTTCTGCGCACCAAAGCCCACGGCCAGGGTCAAGATGCCGACGCCCGCCAGCGCCGTGCTCATATTGAAGCCCAGCACGCTGAAGATAAGAAACATGGCGATCAAGAACAACACCGCTTTGATCATGCGCTCGCCCAGCAACATCAGCGAGCCGGTACCGGAATGGCCGAGCGCGAAAGCCCGGCGCTGCACGCGCTGCAGGAACCAGCGAAACACGCGCCACAAAATCCAAAACGTTCCAACAACGACAGCGACCGCCGTGACCTGCTTGTAGTAGTGCCAGGGGAGGAGCGGTACACCGAGGTAGCTGGCAAGAATCCGGTGAACCAGGGCACCGCCGAGAAGCCATGCTGGAGCGGAGACCGACCGCCAATGCGCCAGTTCCGCATCCCCATGTTTCCCCGCCCACCACCGCAACGGAATTTGCAGCAGCACCAGCAGCACCCAGGCCGCCCCCGCAGCCACGGGAATCAGCAGCAGCAGTGCAAACCATTGCCAGATCGGCATGCCGGCGAGTTGGTGCTTCACCATCCACTGTGGCAATCGGGACTCAACCCGCCGCGCCTCGACCTGTTCGTAGAGTTCAGGAACTTTGGCCAGAGTGTCGGAAGAGATCAGCCATATTTTCCCCGCACTTGGATCCGTAACCCGAACCAACTCGAGTTCGGCATCCACGTCGCCCGCCGACATCGTTCCCAGCCGCTGCCGGCCGGGCGGAACGTCTTCCTGCAGCGTGCCTTCAGGCTGGCGGCTCGGCCGCAGGTTGCCGGCAAAGGTGCGGTTCATCGCGATATTCAGCTTCATCGCCAGCGCATCGCCTTCCGCCTGGCGGCGTGCCGGGCTCATCTGCAGATATTGCGCTGCGATGCTGTAGTCGCCCGCTTGCGCCGCCTGAAGAAATCCATAGACGGTCCCATACGGCGTATCGCGGCCCAGTTGGTCGGTAGGAGACCTGGAAGAAGTGTTCGCAGGTTCCGGTTGCAGGATCTGCGTGAGCGGAGTCTGCGCGGAGAGCGGCAGGCAAGCCGCGAGAGCCAGCGCGAGATAAAGAATTCCTTTCGAACATTTGGACATGGGCTTCTTCCCAGCTTACGCGCGCTTGGGGCGGTATACGTCCGTGCTCGTGCCAAAAAAAACTTCGGCGGACTCCATCACCGTTTCAGAAAGCGTGGGATGCGGATGGATGCTCATCGCCACATCGCGCGCCAGCGCAGCCATTTCGATGGCCACCACGCCCTCGGCAATCAGTTCGCCGGCCCCGGCCCCAACAATCCCCACGCCCAGCACGCGCTCGGTTCGCGGATCGATGAGGAGCTTGGTCATACCGTCGGGACGGTCAATCGTAACGGCGCGGCCCGATGCGCCCCAGGGAAATTTCGCAACCTTAATTTCGCGGCCTTCTTTTTCCGCCTGTGTCTCAGTCAGACCGCACCAGGCAACCTCGGGATCGGTGAACACCACAGCCGGAATCGCAGCCGGTTCGAAAGCGACCTTGTGCCCGGCGATGGCCTCGACCGCGGTGCGTCCCTCGTGCATAGCCTTGTGCGCCAGCATGGGCTCGCCGACCACATCGCCGATGGCATAGATGGAAGGATCGGCAGTCTGCAGTTGCTTGCTCACTTCGACGAATCCGCGCGGGCTGACATGCACTTGCGTAGTCTCGAGCCCGGGGATCTCCGAGTTCGGCTTGCGCCCCACCGAAACCAGCACGCGGTCGAAAGTCTTTTCGCGGTCTTTTTCCTGTACCGCCGCGCCTTCGAAGGTCGCACGAATTCCAGCGCCATCTTCTTTAAGTGAAGCGACGGTGGTGTTCAGCAGAATTGCTTCGAACATTTTCTCCAGGCGTTTGTGCAGCGGAAGAACCAGATCGCGATCCGCGCCCGGCAGCAGCCCCGGCAGCATCTCCACCACGGTAACGCGCGTCCCCAGCGCCGCATACACCGAACCAAGTTCCAGCCCGATGTATCCGCCGCCAACCACCAGCAGACTGCCGGGGATGTCTTCAAGATTGAGCCCTCCGGTCGAATCCATCAAGCGCGGCGAATCCAGCTTAAGCGCCGGAATGATGGCAGGCCGCGAACCCGTAGCGATAATAGTCCGGTCGAAACTGCGAACTTCCTCAGTGCCGTCTACTTTGCTGATCCGCAACGTAGTGGAATTCTCAAACCCCGCGCGGCCCTGAATATATTCCACGTGGCGCTGCTTCGAAAGTATTCCCAATCCTCCAGTAAGCTTCTTGACCACACCCTCTTTCCAGCTGCGCAACCGCGCCAGATCGATCTTCGGCGGAGGAAATTCGATCCCCCAATTCTTGGCCTGCTGCGATTCTTCAATCAGCTTGGCAACGTGCAGCAGCGCCTTCGAAGGAATGCAACCGCGGTACAGACACACGCCGCCGGGATTCACCTCCGGATCGATCAGCGTAACCTGCATGCCGAGATCGGCGGCGAGAAAAGCCGCAGCGTAACCGCCAGGACCCGCGCCGACCACTGCAATGCTGGAGGATGAAGTTTCAGACATTTTGTTCGAAAGGTTTCCACGTGTCAGAATTTAGAAGTCAATGGCATTCGATCAGGGAACGGGCGAACCAAACAACTTCGCGATTTCCGGATTCCCGGACTCGTGGGCCAGCACCCTGAATGGTTTTCCTTGAGTATCATTCGCGCCACGAAGCGCAGGGAAGCGGACAATGAAGCGCCTAACCCATTCGACCTGTCCCTGTCGTATTGCATGCGCAAAGTCGTCCAGTTCAATCCCAAGAAATCCACCCATCTCTCGCAGATATTCAATCGCCCAACCCGCGGGAGTTGCGCCGAATTGACTGTCAGCAGCATTGATGTCCGCGCCTTGTCTTGCCAATTCCTGAACCACGGAGCGATGGCCGCCCAATGCCGCATAGTGAAGGGCCGTCGCGCCCGATTCATCCCGCTGGTTGATAAGCTCGAAATGGTTCTGAAGAACGGCGCTGACCTCGGCGGAGTCGCCCCGCTTTGCGGCGTCTATCAGCTTTTCGAACTCACTCATCGAATCGCTCCCCACTCCGCTTCATCCCTGCACTGAAAGCAGGAAAGGCTGCTCAAACGCCTCCGCCACCCAGCGTAGAAAACGCGCGGCATCCGCGCCGTCAATCAGGCGATGATCGTAGGAGAGCGAGAGCGGCAGGATCAGCCGCGGCTCGAACTTTCCGCCGATCCACTCCGGCTCCATGCGCGAACGCGAAAGTCCAAGAATGGCAACCTCGGGATGATTCACGATCGGCGTGAAAGCCGTGCCCCCGATGCCGCCCAGGTTGGTGATGGTAAAGCTGCCGCCTTCCATATCGGCGAGCGTGATCTTCTTCTCGCGCGCCTTCTGCGAGAGTTGCGACAATTCCACCGCCAGCTCGACAATATTTTTCTTGTCCACGTCGCGGATCACCGGAACCAGCAATCCGCGATCCGTATCCGCCGCAACCCCAATATGGATGTACTGCTTGTAAACAATTTCTTCCTTCTCCATATCGATGCTGGCGTTGAATTGCGGGAACACCTTCAGCGCGGCGGCGCAAACTTTCAGCGCAATCGCAGTGACGGTCATCTTGCCGCCTGCTTGCTCCGCCTTGGGAGCAAATCGCGCGCGCAACTGCTCAAGTTCGGTGATGTCGGCGCGGTCATGCTGCGTGACGTGCGGAATCGTGTTCCAGGATTCCGCCAGATGTTCCGCTGTCTTGCGGCGAACCCCGCGCATGGAAACGCGTTCGATTTTTCCCCATTTCGCAAAGTCGGGCAGCTTCGGCTCCATGAAATGTCCGGCGCGCGGAGGCGCTTGCGCTGCCGCAGCCATGGCGCTCACCAGCGCCTTGGCGTGGGCTTTGACGTCGTCTTCACTGATGCGTGCGCCGGGCCCCGTGCCCTTCACTTCATAGATATCGACGCCGATTTCGCGGGCCAGACGGCGCGTGCTCGGAGCTGCCGGAACTGGATCGCGGTGTTCCGTTCCCGCAACCTTGCCCAATTGCACCGGCATGGAGAACGCCGCAGGCCGTGGCTGCGGTTGGTCGGGAGGCAGCGCCTGTTCCTCGGTCTTGCCCTCGGCGCGAATCGCAGCCTGGAAAGCCAGCCGCGCGCCATGCTGCCCGGTAACGTGTTCCACAGGCAGGCTCCGCGGACGAGCCGGCTCTGCCTGCGATGGCCCTCCACCCTGCAAGGTAAAAATCACCTGCCCAACTTTGATCCTCTCGCCTTCCTTAACTTTTACTTCACTCACAACGCCGCTCACTGACGAGGGAACTTCAACCACGGCCTTGTCGGTTTCGAGTTCCATGACCGGCTGGCCTTCCGAAACCTTCGCCCCAGGAGCGATCATCAAACGCACCAGATCGCCCTCCGAAATGTTTTCCCCAAGTTCCTGTAGCCGAAACTCTTTGGCCGCCGGCGCGTCGGTCGATCGCGTTCGTTGCGCAGCCGGCTGAGATTCTGATTGCGAGGTACGAGCGGGCTGCGGTCTCGCCGCCACCGCCGTCGTACTGGAAGAAGCACTGGAAGGGGCACTAGAAGAAGCACTCGAAGGAGTGCTGGAAGAAGACCCGGAAGAAGCCTGCACCGCCTGAGCTTTCTCGGCACGTTTCGCTGGTTCTTCCTGACGCGGACTTTCCTTCACCGCCGCACCGGAGGCTCCATTATCCGCGGTAAAAACGACTTGCCCCACCTTGATCTTGTCGCCTTCCTTCACCAGAATTTCCGCGACCGTTCCGCTGATCGAAGAAGGTACTTCCACCACCGCCTTGTCGGTCTCGAGCTCCATCACCGCCTGGCCCTCGCTCACCGTCGCGCCAGGCGCGATCATCAGGCGCACCAGGTCGCCCTGTTCAATGTTTTCACCAAGTGCCGGCAGTTTGAATTCGATCACTGATTCCATTCCTTATTCATTCGCAGCGCCTCAGCCCCTAACTCGTGGCCGGGTTCGGTTTTTCCGCATCAATCCCAAGGTCACCCACCGCCTGCTTCAGCAGTTCAAGGCTGATCTTCTCTTCCCGCACCAGCGCTCCCAGCGTAGCCAGCACAATGTGCTTCGCGTCCACTTCGAAAAAGTCGCGCAACGCTGCCCGATTCTCACTGCGCCCAAAGCCGTCGGTTCCCAGCGCTACCAACTGCCCTGGCACCCACTTCGCCAACGATTCCGGCAACACCTTCATATAATCGGACGCCGCAATGAATGGCCCCGGCGCATCCTTCAAAGTCTCGGTGACGAGAGGAACTCGCGACGATTGCCCGGGATGCAGCATATTCCACCGTTCACAATCGTTCGCGTCGCGATAAAGTTCCTTATAGCTGGTTACGCTCCACACATCCGCCGCAACGCCATACTTTTCTTTGAGAATCGTCTGCGCCTTCAACACTTCGTACATGATGGTTCCGCTGCCGAGCAGTTGCACGCGCAGCTTTGCATCCGCGGCGTCCGACGTGTTGAAGCGGTAGAGCCCGCGCAACACGCCCTCGCGCACGTGCTCGCCCTTCGGCATCTCCGGCATGTGAAGCGGCTCATTGGTCACGGTGAGGTAATAGAAAATCGATTCCTGATCCACATACATCCGCTTAATGCCATCCTGAATAATGATGGCAATCTCATAAGCGAATGCCGGATCGTAAGCCAACAAGTTCGGCACCGGCAGCGCGAGCACGTGACTGTGACCGTCCTGATGCTGCAAGCCTTCGCCGGCCAGCGTAGTTCGTCCCGCAGTTCCGCCGACAAGAAATCCGCGGCAACGCATATCGGCCGCCGCCCAGATCAAATCCCCAATGCGCTGGAACCCGAACATCGAGTAATAAATAAAGAATGGGATCGTATTGATGCCGTGGTTCGCATAAGCCGTGCCCGCCGCAATCAACGAGCACATCGACCCTGCTTCGGTAATCCCTTCCTCGAGAATCTGTCCGTTCTTCGCCTCCTTGTAATAAAGAAGCGTATCCATATCGACCGGCTCATAAAGTTGTCCCACGCTCGAGTAAATCCCCACCTGCCGGAACAAAGCCTCCATGCCAAAAGTGCGAGCTTCGTCGGGGATGATCGGCACAATCAATTTGCCCAACTCCGGATCGCGCAGCAGCTTCGCCAGCAGCCGAACGAAAACCATCGTTGTCGAAGCTTCGCGTCCTTCGGTTCCTTTGTAGAACTCTTCAAAGTACGATTCCGGCACGGCCTTCAGCGGCGCCGCCTGCACTTTGCGTTGCGGCATGTATCCACCAAGCTGTTGCCGCCGCGCCTGCATGTACTTGATCTCCGCGCTGTCATCGGAGGGCCGGTAGAACGGCGCGTTGTGCAGTTCATCGTCCGGAATCGGAATCCCAAATCGCGAACGGAACATCTCCAACTCTTCTTCATTCAACTTCTTTTGCTGGTGAGTGATGTTCTTGCCCTCGCCCGCTTCGCCCAGGCCGTAACCCTTAATAGTCTTGGCCAGGATGATCGTCGGCGACCCCACATGATCCACCGCGGCCCGGTAAGCGGCATGCACCTTAATCGGATCGTGACCGCCCAGCCGCATGCGCGCCAGTTGTTCGTCGGAAAGATGTTCGATCATCTTCAGCAGCCGCGGATCCGTGCCAAACAAGTTCTGTCTGAAGTAAGCTCCGCTCTCCACAAAATACTTCTGATACTGCCCGTCGCTGATTTCTCCCAAACGCTTTACCAGCAATCCATCGCGGTCGTAGCGAATCAGGCTGTCCCAATCCGTGCCCCAGATCACCTTGATGACGTTCCATCCTGCGCCGCGGAAGATCGCCTCGAGTTCCTGAATAATCTTTCCATTGCCGCGCACCGGCCCGTCCAGCCGCTGCAAGTTGCAGTTCACCACGAAAATTAAATTATCAAGATTCTCGCGCGAAGCCAGCGTGATCGATCCCAGCGACTCCGGCTCATCCATTTCGCCGTCGCCCAGAAACGCCCAAACCTTGCCGCCGGTCGATTGCTTCAGCCCGCGATTTTCCAAATAGCGAATAAACCGCGCGTGATAAATCGCCTGGATCGGCCCCAGTCCCATCGAAACCGTTGGGAACTCCCAGAAATTCGGCATCAGCCACGGATGCGGATACGAACTCAGCCCACCCCCGGGCTTCAACTCCCGCCGAAAATTTTCCAGCTTCTCTTTCGGAATGCGCCCTTCAAGATAAGCGCGCGCATAAATCCCCGGCGCGGCGTGTCCCTGAAAATAAACGAAGTCGCGGTCGCCGCTCTCGTTGCGTGCCTGAAAAAAATGATTGAAAGCGACTTCATACAGAGTCGCCGCCGAAGCGAACGTCGAAATGTGCCCGCCAATGCCTTCCTGAATTTTGTTGGCGCGCACCACCATCGCCAGCGCGTTCCAGCGCACCAGGCTCTTGATGCGCCGTTCCATTTCCTGGCTTCCGGGAAATGGCGGTTGTTGCGGCACCGGAATCGTGTTCTGATAAGGAGTGGTCGCCGAAAAAGGAAGATTCACTCCTGCGGCGCGCTTGGCATGAAGCGCCAATTGTTGCAGCAGTCGCCCCGCGCGAACCGGGCCACCGCCCTTGGCCAGCACATAGTCCAGCGAGTCTACCCACTCCCGCGTTTCCAATACCTCTTGACCGTCAGTTTCCGTCTGAGCCACGTCTGATATCTCCGTCGGATTGAGCCGAATGTTCCATGATATTCAATTACGCGGAATTTTGCTGGCCGAAGGGCCGACGCCCATGTTAGGACAGCATGCTAGGACAGCATGTGGGGACAGCCGCCTCGGCTGTCGAGTCGAGCGAAGCGAGACTGCTTCGCGAAAGCATCGCCGGCAGAAGAATGTGCCGCCGCCGCAAATGCCCAAACGTTCTACAATGCCAAAGGTCTGGCTGGATGTACGCCAGGAGGCCTTCCAAATGTTCCGAGTCACTCTGATCGTGCTCGTGCTTGTGATCCTCAGCATCCTGATTCCGCGCTTGATCTCGGAATCGCGCGCCGCTGTTCTCAACCCCGGCAGCGCCGCTCCCAACTTCACATTGCCCTCGCAGCAAGGGGCTTCCGTCAGCCTGAAGGACTACCACGGCGACTGGGTCGTCCTCTATTTTTATCCCAAGGATCAGACTCCCGGCTGTACCCGCGAGGCCCATAACTTCCAGGTCGATCAATCCAAGTACGCCGCGCGCAACGCGGTAGTTCTCGGCGTGAGCGTAGACAGCGTAGACTCCCACCAGAAGTTCTGCGCCAAAGAAGGACTGAATTTCAAGCTGCTGGCCGATAGCGACGGCAAGGTCAGCCATGCCTACGGTTCGCTGAAAAACCTGGGAGTGATAAAGTTCGCCGCGCGCCACACCTTCCTCATCGACCCCAGCGGCAAAATCGCCAAATCCTATACCAGCGTCGATCCCGCCCGCCACAGCGCAGAAGTCCTGGCCGCGCTCGATCAACTGCAAAAGCAATAAGCAGGACCTATGCACTTGCCGGCGGCGCTGGGGCGGCCACCGAGTTCTCAGGATGACAGCGCCGGGAAAAAGCGATCCTCGCGGCGAGATCTCAGCGCCCCGCCGCGTCCTTCCCCTCCGCCAGATACAAATCCGCAACATGCTCCGCAATCACACTCGGCTTAGCTCCCCCCAGATTCGTCAGCACAACCACAGTCAACTGATCGTTCACATAACGAGCGATTGTAGTCTCGAACCCCTGCCACGCGCCGCCGTGGCTGATCACGCGATGTCCTTGCCGTTCACCGACGACCCACGCAAAGCCGTAGCCATCCTTATTAGGTTGTCCGTTCTTCAAGTTTGCCGGAGTCCACATCTGCTCTAGGGTGGAATGTTTCAGCAGTTTCTCGGTGTATAAGGCCGCATCCCACTTCGCCAAATCCAGAATGGAAAAATAAAGGCTGCCATCGGCCGTAGTGTTCACCGTCGGTGCAACCCATTCCTGGTTTTTCAGTTCGCCCTTCACCAACCGGTAACCGGCGGCGCGATTGGGAACAATGTCAGCCTCGCTGATGATGCGCGTCGTCTGCATGCCGAGAGGCTGGAAGATTCGCTGCTGCAGAAAATCTCCGTAGAATTCTCCGGTAACGCGGTGGATCAAGACTCCCAGCGTCAGGTAGCCCAGATTGCTGTACTTCCATTTCGTTCCCGGAGGGTACGCCAGCGGAATACTCTCGACCAGCTGCAACTCTTCGTCCTCCGTCCAGTCTTTGCGAAAATCGAACTTCTCGGGATAGTCGCCAAAACCAGCGGTGTGGCTCAACAATTCCCGCACGGTCACGTCTTTCCAACTGGCCGGAGCATCCGCAAAATATTTTGTGAGCGCATCGTCCAGGCCCACCTTGCCCTCTTCCACCAGCATCATCACCGCGGTGGCCGTAAACTGCTTTCCAACCGAGCCCGACTGGAATACAGTCTCCGGCTTCACCTGCACTTGCAGTTCAACGTTCGCCAGTCCAAATCCCTCAGCCTGCATGATCTTCCCCCCGCGCGCCACCAGAAGCGCAAGGCCCGGGATATGCTGTCGCTGCATATCGCTCCGCACAAACGTGGAAACGTTCTCCGAAACGCCCGCAGGAGCCTGCGCCCCAACAGGCGCAGCCATACCCGACAAAGCCAACAAAGTGACGAAGGCTGCACGAAAAGCCATCGAGCATAGGAAATCAGCGCGGAAGTGTTTTGCCATAGAGATGTCGAATGCGGGCACCAGTCTATGGTTTCAATCGCCAAATTACAAAATTAACTGCGGGGATGCCCCGGACCCCGAGGTCTTCAAATTACCAAATTACAAAATTACCCAATTACCAAATTTCCTGAATTACCTCAGTAACTTTCGAGTGATTCTCCCGCGTTCTACGATGCCTTTGCAGAGCTTCAGAGGGGGAGCTTCCGAAATGGGTGATCGTGTCACCCGGGCACCGCAGTCGGGGGAACTTGTACGCGCCAAAGGTTTGCGCCGCGCACTCAAGCGCGGAGCCGCACCCACGTTTATTCCTCCCACTATCCCTAACCCCGCTGCCCAGCCGTCTTCTCTCTCCTGGTGTCCCGCGGAAGACGCAGAAAAGAATTCCGCGGAAAACGGTTGGCCGCAAGAAGGCACTGAAGAAATACTCGACCTCCGCCGTCAGTACCTCGAACAACTGTTCGAGAGTTCGCCCGACGCCCTCGTTATCCTCGATGCCTCCTTCCGTACGCAGTGCGTGAACCGCGAGTTCCAGCGCATGTTCGGCTACTCCGCATCGCAGGCGATGGGCCAGCCCATTGACTCGCTGATCGTTCCTCCCGACCGCGCCGCCGAATCCGATTGGGCTGCCACGTGTTTGCGGCGCGGCGAGCAGATCACCCTCGAATCCCAGCGCCGCCACCATGACGGATCCCTGATCGACGTCTGCATCTCCGCCGCTCCCCTCATCGTCGCCGGCCGGCCCAATGCCTTCTACGCTCACTATCGCGATATTTCCGGGCGCAAGCGTGCCGAAGCACTCAGCTCGGCTCTCTATCGCATTGCCCAGAAAGCCAGCGCTGCCCAGGATCTCCAGCAGTTCTTCGCCGCCATCCACGGCATTGTCGACGAACTCATGTGTGCCCGCAATTTCTTCATCGTGATTCACGATCCGGAATCGCAATCCGTCACCATCCCCTATTTCGTCGACGAGCAAACGTCCGACCCCGCCTCCGCTCCCGCAAAATTAACCTCCGGCCTAGTCGAATACGTGCTGCGCACCGGCGAACCTCTACTTTGCACTCCCGACATAGCGCAACAAATGCAGCGCCGCGGCGAAGTCCAACTCGCCGGCAAGCCTCCTCTTCATTGGCTGGGAGTCCCACTCAAAGTCAACCATCACGTCCTGGGCGCGCTCGTCCTCAAAAGCCATTCCAAAAACATCCGCTTCTCCGAGCACGACCGCGATGTCCTCACCCTGGTCGCGCAACAGTTGGCCGCCGCCATCGACCGCAAACGCAACGAGCAGGTGCTGCGCCGCTCCGAAGTCCGCTACCGTTCCCTGGTGCAGACCGCCGTCTACGGAATTTACCGCTCTAGCCTCGACGGCCGCTTTCTCGACGTCAACCCCGCCCTCATCGGAATGCTCGGCTACAACTCCGCCCTCGAGATTCTCGCCCTCGATCCTCAAAAAGACGTCTTCGTCGATCCGGCCGAGTACACCCGCCTGGTCGACGAATTCCGCCGCAGCGGACGCATGGACGGTTTCGAAGTCCGCTGGAAACGCAAAGACGACGCCATCATCACCGTCCGCATCAGCGGCCGCGCCGTAGCTGGCGGCGACGAACCCTCTGACGTTCTTGAAGCCATCGCCGAAGACATCACCGAGCGCCGCCTGCTCGAAGATCAATTCCGTCAGGCCCAGAAAATGGAAGCCGTCGGCCGCCTGGCCGGCGGCATCGCTCATGACTTCAACAATCTGCTAATGGTCATCAGCGGATACACCGAAGTCCTGCTCGATCAGCTCACGCTGGGCCATCCTCTCCACGCCAAAGCCGAAGCCATTCAGCAAGCCTCCGATCGCGCCACCACGCTCACCCGCCAGCTCCTGGCTTTCAGCCGCAAACAGCTTCTCGAACTCAAGGTCATCGACGTCAACGCCATCGTCACCGACATGGAGCGCCTCCTCCGTCCGTTAATCGGCGAAGACATCGAACTCACTACCACGCTCGCTCCCAACGTCGGCTGCACTCGCGCCGACGCCGGTCAGCTCGAGCAGGTCATCATGAATCTGGTTGTCAATGCCAAAGATGCCATGCCCAGCGGCGGCAAAATCTCCATTCGCACCGCCAGCGTCACCCTCGACGATTCCTACCGCCCGGAAAACACTTTCATCAAGAACGGCCCCTACGTCATGATCTCGGTAAGCGACAACGGCCAGGGTATGGACCGCGAAACTCAGGCCCGCATCTTCGAGCCTTTCTTCACCACCAAAGAAAAAGGCAAAGGCACCGGTCTCGGACTCTCCACCGTCTACGGCATCATCAAGCAAAGCGGAGGCTACGTCTTTGTCCAAAGCGAACTCAGCCGCGGCACCGTCTTCACCATTTATTTCCCACGCGTCGACGAACCCTCCCAAGCGATCGGCGAGACTTCCATTTCCTTAGCCGCCGCTGGCGGAACCGAAACCGTCCTCCTGGTCGAGGACGAAGACTCCGTCCGCCAACTAGTCCGCGAAACTCTGGAATCCCGCGGCTACCGCGTCCTCGAAGCAAGCAACGGCCAAACCGCGCTAACCGTCGCCGCCAGCCAACCCGACCCCATCCACCTCGTCATCACCGACGTAGTAATGCCCGGCCTTAACGGCCACGAACTCGTCCAGCAACTCGAGCCCGCGCGCCCCGGCATCAAAGTCCTCTACCTCTCCGGCTACGCGCAAGACGCCTTCTCCACCCCGCTATCCGCCGAAGCCCAAAAAACTTTCCTGCAAAAACCCTTCACCCTCCAAAGCCTCGCCCGCAAAGTCCGAGAAATCCTGGGCCCCCCCGCCAACTAGTTTTGTGCAGGGACATCTCTGGTGTCTCGGGACAGCTCAAGATCCTGTGGGGACGGCCGCCTCGAGAGCCTGCCCTGAGCGAATCCGAAGGGACCAGCCAAGCGCAGCGAGGCGCTCCGGCATGCACCAATTCCGCACCACCGGCATTTGATTCGTATCAGTGCACGGCTTCAGCCGTGCCGCAGAAGAACGAAATGACTCGCGGCTTTAGCCGCGGGGTTGCTTTCCACGCCTCCAACTTTTGTCATGAATCCCTATCCCGCACCCCATCATCAGTACAATAAGAACTCTGGAGGAAAAATCATGGCTCACGAACTCCCCCCCCTGCCCTACGACTACGCCGCCTTAGAACCCGTAATCGACAAGCAAACGATGACCATCCACCACGACCTTCACCACGGCGCTTACGTAAAAAATCTAAACGCCGCCCTTGAAAAACATCCCGAGCTGTCCGCCAAGTCCGCCGAAGAATTAATCCGCGACCTGAACTCCATCCCCGAAGACATTCGCGGCGCAGTCCGCAATAACGGCGGCGGCCACGTCAACCACACCATGTTCTGGAAGATCATGAAGCCCAAAGGCGGAGGCGATCCCATCGGCCCTATCGCCCAAGCCATCACTAAAACTTTCGGCAACTTCAAAGATTTCCAAACCAAGTTCAATGATGCCGGCGTAAAACAATTCGGCAGCGGATGGGTCTGGCTCGCCGGCAAAGGCGGCGAAGTCCATATCATGTCCACGCCGAATCAGGACAACCCTATCTCGCAAGGCCACTTCCCCATCTTCGGCAACGACGTCTGGGAGCACGCCTACTACCTGAAATACAACAACCGCCGTCCGGAATACTTGGCCGCCTGGTGGAACGTAATCAACTGGGACGAAGTAAACCAGCGTTACGAAGCCTTCAAATCAGGCAAGCAAGTCCAGGAGCCAGCAATGGCCCACCGCTAAAAGAAGCGCCAGCAGTAGAATTGCTCGTGTGGGTCGGACACTCCTGTCCGACTTGCTTTTGACGTTGATCTTAATTTCGCTCGCATCGGCAACACTCATGTAGGGACAGCCGCCTCGGCTGTCCCGCGAAGCGAAGCGAGCGGAATCTGTGAATAAGCCTGCAGCAAAAGACCCTGCGCAATCGCGCAGGGCCTTTAGTTTCTCGCAGAGCGCTTCTCAGTCTAAGCCGCCGCAGTCTCCACATACCCGCTAGGATCAGCCTCGAATTCCTTCCTGCAATCTTCCGAGCAGAAAAAATATTTCCTGCCCGCAAACTGTGTCTGGAAGTCGCCGTTCTTCTTCTCATCAATTCTCATTCCACAAACCGGATCTGTTGTCATGTTTCCTCCTGCCAGAGAATTTGTCCGTCACCCTCCAACAGCAAGGACCTTTCCGTTCCCTGCGTCACCCAAGTGACTGACCCCGTTCACTTTTCCCTTCGGAAAATCCTCTTCTACACCAAACCCCCGAAGAAAATTCTTCCAAACCCATGCACCTTATACCCACCGAGTCTGAGCCAGCCACAGCTCATGTGGGGACGGCCGCCTCGGCCGTCCACCGAAGCGAAAGCGAGGCGGAATCCAACTGACCACCAACCACTGACCACTGACTTACTGACTACTGACCACTGCCTTTCTGCATTTCCTGTGCAACCCCTGTGCACAATAAGTCTCCCCACTCTCCCAAACTTTTCTCCCAACGTTCCCGCACAATCCGAACTCAAGCCCTCCAAGCGGCTTACAGCCATATCTCTGGAAGGATTCTTGATCCGTGCCAATCCGCGAAACACCGTGGCAACCATTTTCCTCAACTGCACCAAAAATACTGAATTGACCAAGCGCTCTTTCGCTCGTACATTCTGATTCGCCCTCAACAAAATAAAGAAAAAGAATCGCACCTCGGCGAAGACAGTAACCGGCCGCGGACGCAACGCGGAATCACTAAACTGTAGCTCGGCAAAACCATCACATTCATCATCAAAAACTAGAAACCGGAAACCGAAAGCTAGAAACCGGAAACTAGAAACCGGAAACTAGAAACTAGAAACTAGAAACTGAGAACTGGCACTCATGAAAGTACCCACCCCATGGATCACCTATCGCACCCGCTTTCTAGTCACAGCCAAGCAACTCACCACCAGCCTCACCTTCACCGATCTTCTCGGCCGTCAGCACTCCGGACGCAAAGGCGACTACCTCGTCGAATCGACCGAAGGCATTCTCAGCATCGCCCCCCGTCAAATCTTCGAGGACATCTATGTGCCTGTCACGGCTGGAGAGACTCCAGCCCAGGACGAGAGTCCAACCCAACTCAGGCTTGCACCGCAATACGAAACTCCGTCACCAGAGGAAACCTCCCAGAGGCACGAAACCGTGCGGCAACGCGAGACGCCCATCCTCTCGCTCCCGCCCCACCTCACCCGCAAATCTCCCCAACCCTACCGCGACCGCCGCACCCCCAGCCCCGGCCTTCGCTCTCTCTAACAGAATCACCCGCGAAGCCGCGACTGAATGCAGCCCCCGGCGCAAGCCGTGGGTTACAAATGCAGCGTGTGTCAGCCCTGAAGGGGCGAAAGAATTACGCCCCAGACCTGTTCAGGGACGCCCCGGCGGCCCCAAACTTCGCATCAGGGCATCGCTTCAGCCATGCCGGATGCGTCCCAAACTCAACCGCGCCTTCCGGCGCTGGCTTCTCCCCTCCGCGACCGCCAACCACGGACCACTGGCGACTGACCACTGACCACTGCGATTGTGAACCCACCATGAATCCTTCTTGTGGAAAAGCGAACCCCCACCCCCGCACCAAGCCCGTCATTGCTGGAGATACAACCTATGGTGTTTCCCTCTTGACAGGTACAATAAGCGGGAGTAACTTTGCAATCCCATAGCATCTTTTAGAAACCTGCGCCGCGGGAACGGAACGGGTTTCATGGGTGAAGAAGTCAGGCAGAACTCACCGGAAGGCGTCAGGCCAGAGGTGGCCCGGCGCCACCGTAAGTATAAGAAAACAATACTCTGAGCACTGGAGACTAGAAACCGGAAACTAGAAACCGATTTGAGAAGTGCGGTGGCCGTCAACCCGATTCCTCCCCCGGGTGGACGACAATTCAGCGAAATTGGAACCAGTGATCTACAGCACGCGGTTTCATAGGCCGAAGCCCGAAAGCGGAAGCCTGAAGCCGGTTTCGAGGAGCCCAAAGATGGAAGCTCTAACCCGCATTGTAGCCGATTCCCTCGCCCGTCACGGCCTGGATCGCCCCATCGACCCGCGCCGTCTGCAATGGTCCCGCTGGTCCCATTGCGACTCCCCCCACAGCCTGCTGGCAGTCCCCAGCAAGCCCGGCATTTTCGCCCTGGCCGAAGAAATCATGGATCTCGGTCCCGGCGATATCTCGGGAGCCAGCAAGACCCATGTGAGGACAGCCGCCCTCGGCTGTCCAGCCGAGCAAAGCTCGGCAGAGGCTGTGTGGGATCGGGTCTCAGACCCGGTCAGGCCGAGCGAAGCTCGGCTCGATTTCGCCGCCAGCACCACAGCCCCGGCCCCGCGCCGCATGCTCGCCGTCCTCCAGTTCTCCGAGGACGACGACATGGCCTTCACCCTCGACCGCATGTTCACCTGCATCAATCCCATGCGCGCCCGTCTTTCTTTCGGACGTTGCTTCCTCCGCTTCGTAGTAGTCGAAGACGGAAACCAGCGCCGCAGTATCTGCAGCGCTCTAAACCAATGGCTGCTCAACTCAGCCGAAAAGGCCTCCGGCCTGCCAGCCGGCTTCTCCTCATCGCTCGAACTAAATGTGGCGCGGACGCCCTCGTCCGCGTCTGCCGGCACCACATCAAACTTAGCCCAGGCTCCTCCGCCGGTTCTGAAGCTCGATACGCCGGCCCCGTACCTGGACTCCGGAGCCAGCAAGAATCTCCACTGTCCCCACCCCCTACCCTCCGGCTTCTAAACCCGAAGGGTTTGCAAGGGTGGAGCAGGCCTTCAAGGCCTGCGTTGGAAGATAGGCATTTGAATGGGGCTTTAGCCCGAGGAACCCACTCCTAAAAGGGGAGAAAAAGCTCTTTACAGAATCCGGATCATTTGGGAGGTTTCGATCAACGGCCGCAACAAAGCTGCACGCGTTTTCGTCATCTTAGGCAGTGTGGTGCTCGTCGCAAGCGCTGCGCTTCATTGCTTCGCCGGTTACAGCAAGTTGGCTTCCCCGGCGTTGGCCATGTCGAATCTGGATCCCGGCCTTAAAGCAGCCTTCCGGGTCGTTTTTCTCTCGCTCGGTTGGCACTGGTTCGTAACTGCGATTGTCGCGCTGCTGGCTGGCATCACAGAAACCAGATTGCGTAAGACGCTCGTTCTGTTCTGCGGTCTGGCTGTGCTGCTTGAGGCGGGAGTTGGCGCCAGCATGATGGGATTCTTTATAGGCAACGAAATGATCGGCGCAGCCGCGTTGTTGCTTGTTTGCAGCGGCCTATTATTTGAAAAATCAGGAGCCCAAACATAAACCGTAATAGGTTCCAAAGAACGTCCAGCCCCAAAGGGGCGAAAGAATGCAGCCCACGGCGCAAGCCGTGGGTGGCCACGAATTAGAGACACCAAGCCCCGAAGGGGGCGACAGAAAACGCTCTTTACAAACCCGTACCACCCGAACAAATTTCCCGTTCGGGAACAACCCAGATTCCCGCCCACCAGCCACGGACGCCGAATCGGACGATATGGATTAGAATCTAACTAATGGAGAGATCAATGCCTGACCTAAAAACCACCACCGTAGAAACCCCTGCCATCAGCCCCGCCGCCCCCGGCAAGAAGGCCCCCGGCCTCTCCTTCCGCCGTCTCTTCACCAAGCCCGGCGTCTCCCCCTACGACGAACTCGAGTGGGACCTCCGCCTGGCCCAAATCACAGACTCTCAAGGTGGTGTGATCTTCGAGCAAAAAGACGTCGAAGTCCCCAAAGACTGGTCCATGACCGCCACTAACATAGTGGCCAGCAAATACTTACACGGCAAAGTAGGGACGCCTGAACGCGAAACTGGAGTCCGCCAGTTAGTAACCCGCGTAGCCGAAACCATCCGCAACTGGGGACTAGACCAAGGCTACTTCAAGACTCCCGAAGACGGCGTCACGTTCCACGACGAACTGGTCCACATCCTCATCCGCCAGTACGCCGCCTTCAACTCGCCCGTCTGGTTCAACGTAGGCTGCGACCGCATCGAGCCCAACTCTGACGCCCGCAACTGGCACTGGAATCCCCAGACCCAGCAAGTCGAGTTCGGCGTAACCGGCTACAGCAAGCCGCAATGCTCCGCTTGTTTCATCAACTCGGTAAAAGACTCGCTCGACTCAATCCTCACGCTGGCCAAAACCGAAGGCATGCTCTTCAAGTGGGGCAGCGGCACCGGCACCAATCTCTCCCCGCTGCGCTCCTCCACCGAAGGCTTAAGCGGAGGAGGCACAGCCAGCGGTCCCCTAAGCTTCATGAAAGGTTTCGACGCTTTCGCCGGAGTCATCAAGTCCGGAGGCAAAACCCGCCGCGCCGCCAAGATGGTAATCCTCAATATTGACCACCCCGATATCGAAGACTTCATCCTGTGCAAGCAGAAAGAAGAAGCCAAAGCTCACGCGCTTGTGTCCCTGGGATACGACGGCTCCCATCCCGATTCCGACGCCTACTCCTCCATCTTCTTTCAGAACGCCAATAACTCCGTCCGCGTAACCGACGACTTCATGTACGCCGTGGTCCGCGACACCGACTTCTCCACCAAGAAGGTGCAGGACGGCAGCGTAATGAAAACCTACAAAGCCAAATATCTCCTTCAGAAACTTTCCGAGGCCACCTGGCACTGCGGCGATCCCGGCATGCAATACGACACCACAACCAACCGCTGGCACACCTCGAAGAACACCGCAAGAATCAACGCCAGCAACCCCGTAGCGAAGACTGTCCCTGGACGATTCAGCCTGCAACCTGGCCAGCCTGAACTCGCTGAAGTTCGCCCCCAACGGCACTTTTGATGTCGAGGCCTATCGCCACGCAATAGATGTCCTGATCACAGCGCAAGAAATCCTGGTAGATAACGCAGGCTACCCTACAGAAATGATCATGCGCAATTCCCACGATTACCGCCCGCTGGGCTTAGGCTACGCAAATCTGGGCGCGCTACTAATGGCCGCAGGGCTCCCCTATGACAGCGACGCCTGCCGCGACTACGCCGCCTGCGTAACCGCAATCATGTGCGGCGAAGCCTACCTGCAATCAAGCAAGATAGCCGAACAATGCCAACCGCTAACCCCAGCAACCGAAACAGTAGCCACGCGCCTAGGCATCACCGAAGCCGCCAACATGCCAGGCGCAGCCTGCCCCGGATGGTACATAAACCGCGAACCATTCTTAGACGTAATCCGAATGCACCGCGCCAGCGTAAACAATATAAACAGATCCAACGTCCCCGCCCCACTCTACGAATCCAGCAAACAATGCTGGGACGAAGCCCTGGCCCACGGCGAAAAACACGGCTACCGCAACAGCCGTGACCATGTTTAGCCCCAACCGGCGCCATCAGCTTCATGATGGATTCCTGCGACGACCAGATCGAACCTGATCTGCGCTCGTAGAAGTACAAGAACTGGTACGAGAATGAAGGATGGTTGGAGTGGTCGTCGGACTGTGCCTCTAGGCACTGTTGAGCTGGGTACGATCACGATCGGGGCATTCAAGTATAGCTACGTCGATGCTACAACCATCGAGGGGCGCCGCATGTTCATGACGACATGGCTGTGTTCGATTGTTCGTTCGAGCCGCTCAGGACTCAGTCAATTGCTTCTATCGAGCATTCGCGGATGATCGCTGCTGCAGCAGCCTTTTCTCAGCTATGTCGGAACAGTCAAATCTACCCCGAGCGCTTCTGTGGAAGACATCATCAAGCTTCTCCAGCATGGAAAACAGTTTTTGAAGGGCCACCGTTCCGGTTGTCGCGATCAGTACCAGAAGTCAGCCACCCGTTGTCTGCGGCTGGACTACGACTGCCAACTCCAGTAAAGATGACCCCGGGCGGGGCGCCGCGCCAACGAAGAAGACAACCTTAAGCGCCTCCGCGGGCTGTGCGGCACATGCAGGCCGAGCGCGCCTCGATCACGCACGTTCAGGTTGGCGACCACGAGGGTTACATCACCGTTGGACTCTATCCGGATGGGGAGCCGGGCGAACTGTTCATCACCATGGCCAAGGAAGGATCGACGGCTCGGGGCTGCTGGATAGTTTTGCGCTGGCCACGTCCATTGCGCTGCAGCATGGAGACGCCGCTGAAGCTGCTCTGCGAAAAGTTTGCGCACACGCGCTTCGAGCCGAGTGGCTGGAGCACCAATCCCGAGATTCGCTATGCCAAGTCGATCATGGACTACATCTGCCGCTGGCTCAGTTGCGCTTCCTGACCGGCCAGCGGCAGATGCTGTTCGAGAGCTTTAGGCCAAGCTGTCGGCTCTGGCTACGACCTCGGAGGACGAAGAAAGATGAATGGGCTGAAGCCGAAGCCGAAAGCCGAAGCCGAAGCCCGGTTCTTCTTCACGCCGCCGACGCGCTCGCTCGGATCATCGTTCTCGGCGGCGCTCAGCGTGCAGCTTCTCCGGCAGCATAGTGACGCGGAACGGCTCGTGCTATCGGTGCGGGAG
>CAVPEZ010000015.1:0-70005 GCA_963703635.1 uncultured Acidobacteriaceae bacterium | reverse complement strand
GCGCTTTCGGGACGCCATTCTCGAGCACCTGGTTCCGGTTGATCTGCGCGACTTCAGCCTGTTCGAATTCGACCTTGCAGAAAACGACCTCGCGGAGGTGCTCGACCGGGCGCGAACTCCCTCTCTGATGGCGCCGTTCCAGGTGTTTTTCGTTCGCGGGGTGAAGAGTCTTTTGGTCGCGGGTCGAATGAAGAGAAACTTGTCGCTATCGAGGACTATTGCAAGAATCCGAATCCCGACGCGCTGATTGTTTTCGTTGCCGACCATATCAGCATTCCTGCCGACGTGCGCCGCATGGAGATGCAGGATAAAGAACGCTACCAGCGCATTCGCGAAACCATGGGCCAGTATTGCGGCATCGTCGAACTGGCGCGCGTGGAAGAAGGCGAAGCGGTGCGCTGGATTTCGGACTACTGCACCAGTCGTTCGGTAAAGATCGATCCCGACGGCTCCCGCGAACTGGTCGATGCCCTCGGCGGCGACATGATGATGATCTCGAACGAACTGGAAAAGCTCATGCTCTACGTCGGCGCGAAGAATCGCATCACGCTGGGCGACGTGGAGACCATGGTTCTCGCGGCGAAGCAGCGGTCGTTGTATGAGTTGACCGACGCAATCTCCTCAAGAGACCGCGTGCGTGCGCTCGAAGTGCTGGATGCGATTCTGTCTTCGGGCGACGGCGAAGAAGCCGCCATCGGACACATCTACATGCTGGCGAAAACCTTCCGCCAGATGCTGGTGATTCTCGAACGCAACGTGCGCGACCAGCGCATGCTGTGGGCCGCGCTGTGGCAGGGCTTCCGCGTGCCTCCATTTGCCGCCGACGACATCATCAAGCAGGCCCGCCGCTACAAGTCCCGCCGCGATCTGACACGCGCGATTCGGCTGGTGGCGAAGGCCGATCTTGTTTTGCGGTCCAATCCCGTAAGCAAGCGGATGGTGCTGGAACGTCTGGTGATGGATTTGACGACCGAACCTAAGCTGGACGCGCCGGGATGGATGCAGGAACATTTGCCGGTGTAGCGGTGTCTTCAGCTCTCAGGCATCACCCTTTCGGCAGGCGGTAAAGATTGTCCTCCTCGGGAGCCCAGAGGTTTCGATCATGAAACCTAAATGGAATTCTCAGTTGGCAGTTCTGACAATTGCCTCTGTATCATTGGCCGTCTTGTGCAGCGCGCAGACACCCGTCGAGCGCTTGCAGCAAGTTGTTCAGCCTTATGTTGACGCCCAGATGTTTATGGGAAGCGTGCTGGTGGCGCAACAGGGCAAGGTGCTATTCAGCAAAAGCTACGGCTGGGCGGACCTGGAGTGGAACGTACCAAATTCGCCGACTACGCGCTTCCAAATCGCCTCGGTGACCAAACAATTTACCGCGGCTGCGATTTTGCTTTTGGAGGAACGTGGAAAGCTGAAGACCGGCGACCTGGTGAAGAAATATCTTCCCGATGCGCCGCCGGCCTGGGACAAGATCACAATTTATAACCTCCTGACGATGACGTCGGGCATCGCCGACCACGGAGCGGAGTATGAGCCAACCAAGCCTGACAGGCTGATCTTCCGCGAAATGCCACTGGACTTTCAGCCGGGTGAAAAATGGGATTACAAAAACACGAATTACTTGGTGCTCGGGTATTTGTTGGAAAAGGTCAGCGGACAAAGCTACGCAGATTTCCTTCAGGAAAACATTTTCAGGCCGCTGGGCATGAACGATTCGGGATTAGACTCCAACGTGGCCATCGTTCCACACCGTGCGTCCGGTTATTTGCCCGGCGCCGACGGGATGGAGAATGCAGAACGCCCCAATATTAGCGGAGCCTTATCGGCGGGTGGACTCTATTCCACGACCGAGGATATGCTTCGCTGGGAAAATGGGCTGTTCGGCGGCAAGTTGCTGACGCCAGCGTCGCTGCGCAAGATGACCACGCCATTCAAACATGACTATGCCTGCGGCTTATACGTTCATGTGGTAAACGGTCGGCAGGTGATCGACTATGACGGGAACAACATCGGTTTCAACGCGGAAATGGCTTACTATCCAGACGACAGGCTGGCCGCGATCGTTCTGGCGAATTTGAATGGCTACGTGACCGGCAGGATTACCACGGCACTGGCGGCTGTGATGCATGGAGAGGCCGTCGCCTTCACTCCGCCGCCAAAGGAAATCGCCTTACCCAAGGAAGTGCTGGCGAGGTATGTGGGGACTTACGAATTCTCGGACGGCCACGTTGCGTTCACGCTCGAAGGAAGTCACTTGATGGCCCAGTTCGGAGCGACGTTTCCACTCTTTGCCGAGTCAGAAACGAAATTCTTCTCGAAGGGCTGGGATTTACAGTTCGAGTTCTCGAAGAACGAAAAAGGCGAGTTCGCGTTCGTGTCCGAGCACCTTAATGGTGAAAACGCTGGGAAAGCGACTAAGAAATAGCTACGTTCTAACGATTTTGCCGGAGGGCCTTCTGAACTCGCACGTGGGCGAAAGAAACTTAAGAGACAAGGCCAACGGCTAACAGCTACTTCATCGCATTCACGCGGGCGCCGAGGCGGGACTTGTAGCGGGCGGCGGTATTGCCGTGCAGCGTGCCTTTCTGGATGGCCTTGTCGAGCGCGGAAACCGTCTCCCGGTAGGTCTTTTCCGCGGCTGGCTTGTCGCCCTTCTCGATGGTCTCGCGCAGCGTGCGCAGCGCGGTGCGCAGGCGGGAGGTGTTGGCGCGGTTGGTGGCGGTGCGCTTCGTGGTCTGACGGGCGCGTTTGAGCGCCGAAAAATGGTTAGCCATATTGCTTCGTTGCCCTTTGTGTGTACAGCGAGATATTCCGGTGAGTACCGAATAGGTTATTCTACGGGACTAAGTCTCGGCTGGTCAAACGATTGGCTCCAAAGTTGAACGGCATTGACTCCCGCCCCGGAGCGGGGTACGCTTTAGCTAATGGTAGTGACTTGCCCTCTGGGCATGAGCATCCCGTCTGGTTCCGTCTCGAAGCATAATCCTGTTTTGTCCGCGAAGAGGGTGAAGTGTCCCCCGTTGGTGGAAAGTTCTGAGGTTGGAGCGCCTCGCTTTGCTTGGCGGACAGCCGAGGCGGCTGTCCCCACATGGTCCATCCTCAGCTTAGTAGTACATGGTTCACTGAAGAGACTGAATGAAGAAAAGCATCGGGATTAGTCCCAACATCGAGACTTTGTTCGGCACGCGCGACGAGAATGTGCGGGTGCTGGAAGACGGCCTGAATGTGACCATTGACCTGCGATCGAACGCCATTGAACTGGAGGGCGCGGCCCGCGACGTGGCTCGCGCGGAGCAGGTGTTTGCCGATTACGAAAGCCTGCAGAAATCCGGATACAGCTTTAACAACGGCGATCTCAACAGCATGCTGCGCGTGCTGACGGCGGATTCGAGCGCAACCTTGCGCGGACTGGCCGACGCCGGCCGCCAGCGCTCGTTGGGACGGCGCATGGTGCAGCCGAAGAGTGTGAATCAGCGGCGCTATGTCGAGGCGATCGAAAAGCACGACATGGTGTTCGGCATTGGCCCGGCGGGCACGGGCAAGACTTACCTCGCCGTGGCCATGGCGATTTCCGCGCTGCTGGCGAAGCGGGTGAACCGCATCATCCTGGCGCGTCCAGCTGTGGAAGCGGGCGAGCGCCTGGGCTTTCTGCCGGGCACGTTGCAGGATAAGATCGATCCCTACCTGCGTCCGTTGTACGACGCGCTTTATGACATGCTCGATCCCGAGAAAGTGGACCGCTATCTGGAGAAGAATGTCATTGAGATTGCGCCCATCGCATTCATGCGCGGGCGCACGTTGAACGATTCGTTCGTGATTCTCGACGAAGCCCAGAACACGACTTCGGAACAGATGAAGATGTTCGTCACGCGTCTCGGATTCAATTCCAGGGCGGTGATTACCGGGGACATCACGCAGATCGACTTGCCCAACGCACGCCGCAGCGGGTTGCTGGAGGCGATCGACATTCTGAAGCGCGTGGAAGGCTTGACGTTCGTTCACTTCGATGAGTCCGACGTGGTGCGGCATCACCTGGTGCAGCGTATTATTCGTGCCTACGACGAGCATAAGACACTGGTCGCCGAGCAGCAGATGCTGCTGCTGGCGGGCGGGAAAAGCGCTGAGCCTGGCGGCGGAGTCAGGAGCGCCGAGGTAAAAGGTCCGGCGGCGGACACGCAAGACCGATCCACCGCTTCCGGAGAATAGAATCCTAGCCGGCGCGGGAGGGCTGAAATCTGGCCCTCCTGTTTGTTTTGTAAGCTGTTCCAAGCACGCTGGGGAAAAGGGTGGTCATCTTCCGAAGAAGAATTGGGGGTTTGAGCGCAGCGACTCTCGAACGCTTTGTGTTGCGGGCGAGGCGAGCGGTTCGGCTGCTTGACACAGTGGATGTATTGGTGGCGAACAGTTCCGAGTTGCGTGCCCTCAACCGGCGATTTCGCGGAGCGGACAAAGCCACGGATGTATTGTCGTTTCCATCACCGCAGGTGGAACGCAGTAAGGCCAGGCGCGTCGCCGGAGAGGTGGCAATTTCCGCGGACATCGCCCGGAAAAACGCCGCGCGGCGGGGCCACTCCGTTGCCGACGAGGTGAAAATTCTGGCGCTGCATGGCATCCTGCACCTGGCGGGCTTCGATCACGAGCTCGATCATGGCGAGATGGCCCGCAAAGAAAGCCGGCTGCGGCGGCAACTGAAATTGGAGACAGGTCTGATCGAGAGGGCACAACGGCGAGCCGGCAAGGTCTCGAACGGCGCGAAACGCCGTGGCCGCGCGCCTGGCGCAAGGCGGAGAAGGACATGAATTGGGGCGTCGCACTCGCGCTGATCCCGCTGCTGGCGCTGCTGGCGCTGGCCTCTTATGTGGACCGCGTCTATCAGGAGATCGGCAAATTTCTCTCGCGCGAATTTCAGGCCAACATCGACGTCTTCGAGCAGAAGGTCGAACCCAATCTGCACGTGAGCCGGTCGCGGGCATCGCTCTCCATGTCAGTGCTCAAGCAGTTGACCACGGCGACCATGGCCTTGCTTGTGGGCTTCGCGGTATTCGGTGACCAGCGCTGGAGCGTCTATGAGATCTTGCAGGCTGCCGTCAGCCTGATTCTGATCGTCATCGTGTTCAACCAGTTTCTGCCATTTGTCTTTTTCTCGCGTACCAACGGCACCTGGCTCATCCGGTGGACATGGCTCGTGCGGATGTTGATCTATCTTGTGCTGCCCGTGACCATTGTTTTGGGCTTCCTGCAATCTGTGGCCTCGCTTACCCGTCAAAACACGAGCGAACAGCCGGAAAGCGCGGCAGAGGCCGTGGATGCGCTGATAGAAGCGGGCCAGGAAGAAGGCATTATCCAGGAAGGGGACCGCGACTTGATTCAGTCCGCGGTGGAATTCAGCGGCAAGACGGTGCGTGAAGCCATGAAGCCGCGTCCGGAGATTTTTGCCGTGCCGGTAGAGACAACAGTCGAGCGATTCATCGAACTGCTGCGCACCAAGCACTACTCGAGGGTTCCCGTGTACGCGGAAAGCATCCACAACATCAAAGGCATCGTTTATGCGCAGGACGTATTGCAAGTGCCGGACAGCGAGGCTTCCAAGCGCACTCTCGAAACCCTGATGCGGCGCGACGTGTATTTCGTGCCCGAGAGCAAACTGGGCAGCGACCTTCTGCGCGAGATGCAGAAAAACAATATTCGCATGGCGATTGTGGTGGATGAGTACGGTGGTGTGGCCGGCCTGGTCACGATCGAAGATCTGGTGGAAGAGATCGTTGGCGAAATCCGGGACGAGCATGAGAAGCCGGAGATCTTACGGGAAAATGATCAGTCCTTCATTGTGCCTGGAGGAATGGACGTAGACCGCCTCGCCGAACTGTTTGGGACGAAGCCGGAGGGAAGGGAATCGGCCACCGTGGCGGGGCTGGTCAGCGAACTGGCGGGGCACATCCCGAAGCGGGGCGAGACTGTGGATGATGACGGCTTGCGGTTCGAAGTTCTGGAGTCGACGGACCGTAAGGTGGAGCGTGTGAGAATCACCGCAATGCAGCCGCGGCAGCTGAAGCTGATATAAGTTGGGCTTCGGGCTTCGGCTCTCGGGCATCTGCAACCGCCACAGCCTGATATAGTCGGAATGAGTCTTCATCCTGCGGGGTTCGGCGGAATCTCGACATTACAGTAGTCCGAGCCGATGCCCGATAGCTGAAGCCCGAAGCCCGCCTCTTATGCCTTTCCGCTCCGGTTTTGTCTGTATCCTCGGCCGCCCTAACGCAGGCAAGTCCACTTTGCTGAATGCTCTCGTGGGCGAAAAACTCGCGATCATTTCTCCCAAGCCGCAAACTACACGCAACCGGATCCAAGGCGTCGTCAACCTGCCTAAGGGAAAAGGTCACGACGCCGCGCAGATTGTTCTGATCGACACTCCGGGCGTGCATAAGCCGGACAGTTCGCTCGGCCGCAAGATGATGGTCGAAGTGCGGGAAGCGCTGGAGGGATGTGACCTTGTCCTTCTGATCATGGATGCGACGCGAAAGCTCGATCAGCGCGATGCGTTCGCCATACAGATGCTGAAGCACTCGCCGACGAAAGTCTGCCTGATCCTTAACAAAGTGGACCTGCTGCGAGGCGGCAAGGACAAGCTGCTGCCGTTGATTGAGGAGTACAAGAGGCTGCATCAGTTCCACGACATCATTCCAATCTCTGCATTGAAGCGGGATGGCCTCGACATCCTGCTGAAACAAGTGACGGCGGCACTACCAGCTGGTCCTCCTTATTTCCCGGAAGATCAGGTCACTGACCAACCCTCGCGCTTCATGGCCGCCGAAATTGTTCGTGAACGGGTGCTGGTGGAGACGGAGGAGGAACTTCCGTACGCCACCACGGTCCTTGTTGATAATTTCGAGGAGGGCGCCAGGCTGACGCGCATCTCCGCAACGATCTACTGCGAGCGCGAAGGCCAGAAGGGCATCCTGATTGGGAAAAAAGGACAAATGCTGAAGCGGATCGGCACATCCGCCCGCTTGCAGATCGAGCGCATGCTAGGGATGAAGGTCTTTCTCGAACTCTACGTCAAGGTACAACCTAACTGGCGGGAATCGCGCGGCTTCGTGGAAGAGCTCGACTGGAGACGGCAATTGGAGCATCTGACCGACGGGGGAATCGAACTGCCAAGAGCCCTCTCAACAGTGCCTTCACCGGGAAAGAACGCCAGAAGACGAGGTATAGCGTCCTTGGTTAACCAACGAGTTGCCAAGCGGGTTCGGTGGGTATAGGGTCCGGGCGAGTTATGTCCTCATGGTAATCTCATAACTTTTTAATGTTTGACGAATTTTTTACATTACTTATGCAGTCGTGGTTTGTCGTACTGACGGTTTACCAGCTAGAATCAATTAACAGCCCGGCATCGCAAACAACGAGCCAATCATGCCATCAGTGGATTCGTCGGAGGGACCTCTTCCCGAGAAAGACTTTGATCCGGATAAATTGAATTTGCTCTTGCGGGTAACGCTTTCCGCCGATCGCGAAACGGTTGATCCGGTGGTGCAAGCAGTGATGGCCGTGGTCCGGCAGATGAAAGGCGTGGACGGCAAGGAAGACGCGATTGAGTTAGCGCTGCAGGAGGCGCTGGCCAACGCCGTGATTCACGGCGCCAAAGAAGATCCCAGCAAAACGGTCGAGTGTCTGGTGAGCAACGACGAAGAGCGTGGCGTGCTGATCGTGGTGCGAGATCCGGGCACGGGTTTTTCGCCCGAATCGATTCCCAGCTGCACGGTCGGAGAAAATGTCTATTCCAATCATGGGCGCGGAATTTTTCTCATCAACCAGCTTATGGATGAAGTGGAGTTCAGAAAGAACGGCACTGAAATCCGCATGGTGAAGCGGTAACTGCTCGATCCCCCTCCCAATCAGACTGTCATCCGAGCGAAGCGAGGATCTTGGTTCTTGCTTGCGCCACCATTGTCGCCGCCTGAGGCAAACACCAAGATCCCTCGCTTCGCTCGGGATGACGCGCGTGTTTGAGGAAGTGGACTTGGGATGAGAAATGCACGTTTGAGGAAGGCCTACTCTTTTACTGCGATCCCGAGGGTCTTCATCTTGCGATAGAGGTGGCTGCGCTCCAGACCGAGAACCTCGGCGGTGCGGGTGATGTTGCCGTGGTTTTCGTCGAGCTTCTTCAGAATGAAATCGCGCTCGTAGGCGTCGCGGGCCTGGTGCAGCGTGGAGAACTCGCTGCGCGCCGCGCGGCGGTGGCCGTCGCGGTAGACCAGCGGCGGCAGATGCTTGCGGTCGAAGCGTGTGGTCATGGGATTCATGATCACGATCCGCTCAATCACATTGCGCAGTTCGCGCACGTTGCCCGGCCACGAATAGCGCATCAGAGCTTCGACGCCGTCGTCGGTAATCTCGCGGGGGCGGCGCCCGTAGGTCGCTGCCAGATCTTTCAGAAAGTGCCGCGCAAATAGCGGAATGTCCTCTTTACGATCGCGCAGCGGAGGCACAAAGAACGGGATTACGTTCAGCCGATAAAACAGGTCCTCGCGAAAATTTCCCTTGGAGATTTCCTCTTCCAGATCCTTGTTGGTGGAGGCGATGATGCGCGCGTCCACCATAATCGTTTCGTCGCTGCCGAGGGGGGCCACGCGCTGCCCTTCGAGGGTGCGCAACACTTTCGATTGCGTCTTCAGGCTCATGTCGCCCACTTCATCGAGAAACAGCGTGCCGCCGCTTGCCTTTTGAAACTTGCCCTCTTTGTCGGCGGTGGCTCCGGGGAACGATCCTTTGTAATGGCCGAAGAGTTCGCTTTCGATGAGGTCTTCTGGAATTGCGGCGCAGTTGACCTCGACGAAACGTCTCGTCCTTGCGCAGGCTCTGCGCGTGAATCGCGTGGGCGACCAGTTCCTTCCCGGTGCCAGACTCGCCGTAGATCAGAACGCGGCCGTTAGTGGGCGCCATGAGGCCAATCTGCTGGCGCAGCGCTTTCATCGGAATACTGTCGCCAACGATCACGCTCTTGGCGTGAAGCTGTTTCTTCAGGTCTACATTTTCGTGCCGCAGTTTCTTCGATTCGATCGCGTTCTTGACCAGGATCAGCGTCTTGTCAATAGAAAGTGGTTTCTCGAGGAAGTCGTAGGCGCCGAGTTTGGTCGCGCGTACGGCGGTTTCGATAGTGCCGTGGCCCGAGATCATGATCACTTCGGGAGGGTCGTCCATCTCGTGGATGCTTTCCAGAGTTTGCAGGCCATCGATGCCGGGCAGCCAGATATCGAGTAACACCACTTCGTAGGTGTGCTCACGCCGCAGCAGCTTAAGGCATTCTTCGCCGCTGGCGACGGATGCAGTCTCGTAGCCTTCATCCGCCAGCACGGCCTGCAGAGACTCGCGAATCCCGGCTTCGTCGTCAACGATGAGAATTTTATGCATGCTGCGCCGTGGCTGGGGTGAGCGCGAGCTCGGGAACGACTGGCAGTTCCACGATGAAGCGCGCTCCAACCGGCTGATTCTCCTCCACGCGAATCGAGCCGTGATGTTCTTCGATGACGCGGCTCACGATCGCCAGGCCGAGGCCGGTCCCGCGCTTCCTGGTAGAGAAATAAGGGAGAAAGAGTTTCTCCTTCAGTTCGCGGGTGACGCCATGGCCGGTGTCTGCGACGGTGATTTCGACTGCGTCGCGGCTGGCCACCAGCGAGGTTGAAATCTCGATCTCGCGCACCAGTGAATTCTGCATAGCCTCGGCGGCATTATCAACCAGGTTGGCGACAGCGCGCTTCATCGCCTCCGCGTCGGCCATAACCTTGGGCAGATCCGGCGCCAGCGATTTGTGCAGACCGATGCCGTCCAGTCTTCCATTGAACATGGCGAGCGCGCTCTCGATGAGTTCGTTGATGTCCGCCGGGTGGGGATTCGACGCAGGGAACCGCGCCAGCGTGGAGAACTCATCGACCAGCCGGCGAACGGCTTCGACCGCGCCGGCAATGGTCTGAGCACTGGCGTGGATGACCTCGAGCGACACCGGATCGGAGGGCGTAGCCCGCTCCAAGTGACGCTGAATTCTTTCCGCGGAAAGCGCGATAGGAGTAAGTGGATTCTTGATCTCATGGGCCACGCGGCGCGCCACCTCGCGCCATGCCGCCTGTTTCTGAGCCTTCAAAAGATCGGAGAGATCTTCGAATACGAGCACGTATCCTGAACGCTCGCCCTGATGGAGCAGGGTCGAGACGGTAACCGCCACGTTCAGAGACGTTCGCTGCAGCGGCATTTCCATCTGGCTGGTGGTCATGCCCATGCGATCGGCACGGCGGAGCAGGGGTTCCAGATCCTGCAGCACTTCTGGCGGAAATACGTCCGCCAGATACGCGCCGCGCAACATATGCTCTCTCTCATCGAAGCCTTCGGGATGGAACATGCGGAGCAGGGCCTGGTTGACGTGCGTAACGCAGCGGGCGGCATCGAGCGACAGGACTCCGGTGGGGATGCTCTCGAGGATGGTTTCCATCTGGCGCCGGCGCTGGTTCAGTTCGGCATTGGCCGCGGTGACATCGCGGCTGGAAGCTTCGATCTGCCGCCGGCTGGTTTCCAGCTGTGCCGCCATGCGGTTGAAGGAACGGACGACGTCGCCGATTTCATCGGCGGTACTCACGTCGATCCGGTAATCAAGATGTCCGCGCGAGATTTCCTGGGTTGCTTCGGCGAGCGCCGACAAGGGCCGGGTCACCAGCTTGGAAAGAAACAGAGCCAGCCATGTGCTGACAAAAAGCACGATCATCGTGAGCAGCAGAAGCAGTCCCATGTAGGTCTGACGCACGTGCCGCCGCTCGAGGCTCAACTGAAGATAGCGCTGCTGACTAGCTTGAATCTGGTTCACTGTCTGGGAGAATGCGGCGGGCAGTGGCATGGCCACCAGAATCAGGCCGTTCTGCCCGACCGGGGCGCTGCCCACCGCATAGTCCGTTTGCCCCCAGGTGAAGTGGGCAGACTGACCGGGGGCGGCCTGCGCCAGTGGCAATTTCTCTTTCAGCACCGGCCAGGGAGCAGGAACACCGAAGCTCGCTTCCGCGACTCCGTTTTCTAGAGCAACCGCAAATCCACCCTGCAAACTAGGTTCGTGCCTGCGAAATACTTCGACGGCTGCGGAAAACCCATGACCTTCAAAAGCGCGCCTCATCTCGGACGAGGCAGCGATGGTGACGGCTTCCGAGTGCGCATTCTGTGCCGCGTAGGTGGCCAGCAGTGAAGCCATGGCGTCGGTATCGGCCCGAACCTCCTCTACAGGCGTGGAGAACCACTTGTCGATCGAGCGGTTCATCAATCCGTAGGCGAACCAATACATCACCATGACCGGAACGAATGACAGCAGCAGCGCTCCCACTACCATTCGCGTGCGGAACTTCGACCCGAGCACGCCCAGCCTGCGCTCGGCCAGCAGCTTGAGCAGATTGCGCGCCAGCACGAAGGTGAGAGCGACGAACAGAAGAGAAATCAGCAGTGAGAGGGCATAAAAAACTATGGTCTGCTGGTTGGTGCCGGGGTTCAGTATGGTTTCGTTAAACGCGGTTTGAGAAACCAGGATCGCAAGCAGCAGAAAAACCGCAACCGTCAGCAGGATAATGACCTGCTTGCGATTAGGAGATTTAGGGGGTCGAGTTGGAGCGGTCTGCGCCACGCGGATTCGGCGGTCCAGCGGCTGCAGGGTGAATAGCAGCATGCAGTAGGCGGGAACCGCACTCATTATAGATGCAGATGGGGCGTCCGGAGAGTCCCAAGTAGGTTCAATGCGCCGGGGAGCGCCCTGCCGACAGCTCCTCGAGTATCGCACGGTACGCGGGTTTCGGCTGGTAGGCTCGATCAAAAGGCAAGGCCTGTCCGCGTGTGCGGCGCGAATGAGATCCGATCCAGGAGTATCTGTCAGTGAATCCCCAGGTCTGGATGGCGGTGCAGCCCGCACTGTTCAAGCATGCCCTGACGATGCCGCGATAGACATCGGACTGGCGGGTCAAGTCGTCAGGCCGAGGCTGGCCGTCCGAATCCACCGGCAGGGAGACGTCAAGCTCCGTGATGTGAACTTGCACGCCGAGCGCGGTGAGCCGCGCGACGTTGGCCGAAATGTTAGCGATGACCGCCGGGATATCCACGTCGAGCGTGGAAATGTGCATCTGCAATCCCACGCCGTCGAGGGGAACGCCCCGGCGCTTGAAATCTTTGACCATGGCATAGATCGCGTCCGATTTGCGGTTCAGCCCTTCGCCCTCGGCTTCGTTGTAGAACAGCAAGGCATGTGGGTCTGCCTGGTGCGCCCAGCGGAACGCCTGCTCGATATAGGAGGTTCCTTTTCCTGACGATCCGATGCCGGGCTGGTTGTACCAGAGGGAATCGCGCACATCCCCGTTTTCATCCAGAGCTTCGTTGACTACATCCCATGCGAATACCTGACCGGCGTAGTGCTTCATGACCCGGGTGATGTGTTCGCGGAGAAGGCGCGACCGTTGCCGGGTGGAAAAGTGACCCTGGGTCAGCCAGTCCGGGTTGTCACGGCCCCAGACCAGGCAATGGCCGCGGACCTTCATCTGATGGGCTTGCGCGAAGCGAACTACCTCGTCGCCCTGGCGAAAATCGTAGGTGGCTGCGTCGGGCCTCAGCACCCACCACTTCATCGCGTCTTCCGCCTCCACCATGTTGAACTCGCGAGCCAGAGTGGAGGCGTAGGCGGTCTCCGAAAGCTGGGATGGGCGAACGGCGGTGCCGACAAGGACTCCTGTCGCGGTCTGCTGCCTGCTGCAGAGATTGGGCGCAGCAGACAGATGTGAGCGCGAACGTGAGAACTGCGGATCTCCAAGAAAGTCTCAAGAAAATCTTTCGAAGGGCGTTTTGTTGCACCAATACCTGCCTAATTCGAATCACGGGTGAGGAAATTCATCATTTTTATAAGCGCCGGCTCCATATCTTCCAGCGCCTCTCTCAGCTCCGCCAACTCACATTGCATATCGACAGCTAATTCGCCGATGCGTTCCCTGTTGCTCCACCGGGCAGCTTAAGAAGGCTGGCACAATCTCTGCCTCCAGTTTTTTACCGATAACCGTAGCCTCCGCGAGGTGGTGGATGATGTTGCCCTTGGTTTCAGGATCATCCAAGAAACCCAATTTGTTCAACCTCTCCTCGATCTGAGACTGTAGCTTCAGGATCTGCTCCACGTCAGATCGCTTGTCTGTTGTCATAATCCCTCCGGTATCATGAGGCTGTTGTCCAAGGTCGCAATCCTGTTTTAGCTTTAGTTTCTGTCCTGATATCTCAAACCCCAAGACCTTGCTGCTCTACTTAGCCCCAGGCAAGAACTTCTGTAAAGGACATCCGTCACATCGTGCCTGTGATTTTCTGCAGTAGTTCTTTCCCACGCCGACGATAAGGCCATGCATCTCGTTGTAGATCTGCGTCAGAGTGGTGCGCTTTGCTGTGCTCATGGCCGACGGGGGATGCGCGGCGCCCGGAAGTCTTGCGGCCAGACTTTGATTCCCGGCGTTCTCAGCGGCGGACTCTGCCAAGGGCGCGAGCGCTCGCTCAAATAGTTCACGAACCTGGTCATACGCGGTTTCTTCCGGAAGAATCTCGTGGCGAGCGAGAATCCGACGGGTGTAGGCGTCCACCACGAAGACTGGATGGTTGCCGGCGTAGAGCAAGATGGAATCGGCAGTTTCGGGGCCGATGCCGTGCAGATTGAGAAGTTCCTCCCGAAGCTTTTCCTTAGGCTGCGCGAACAGTTTTGTCAGAGAGCCTTGATACTGTTGATCCAGAAACGCAACAAAGAGTTTCAGCCGTTTGGCCTTTTGGCGGAAATATCCGGCGGGGCGAATCAAGCGCTCGAGTTCGGCCAACGACGCCCGGCGAATCCCGCTTACGCTAAGCAAGTGTGCTGAGCGAAGATTCGCCAAAGCTTTTTCCACGTTTGCCCACGCCGTGTTCTGCGTTAGATAAGCGCCAAGGATTACTTCAAACCGCGACTGCGCCGGCCACCAATGCTGCGGTGCCCATGCGTGAAACAAAGCGTGGTAGTAGGTTCGAATCTGTTGCTCTCGTGCGTCGGGTCGCAAACTTGAGTGCTCCTCACTGTCGAGTGTACCCCGGCGGCAAGTAACGCCACGCCCGGCCAGAGCAAACCCACAGACGATTACCGTAGTGCATGTACCCCAAGCCTGGGTTCTCGGCTTTACCGCCACAAATGGTCATCTGGCGCGGGGTCTGGGGCACAGCCCGCAACGAGTTCGATATAGCGGCGGGTCCAAGTACTACGGTAACTGGTGCGGTAATCGACTTGCGGTGACAATTTATGTCAACACAAAGACACTGCTCTTCTCCCAACAGCGAAAGCAGCGCTTCGTGTAAGTGCCGGTAGTTGACCGGCAGCGTTCCACTACGTGGATAGGAGATCGACGTATGTCTCAACGGCTGGGTGACCTTCTCGTCAAAGAGAAGATCATTACCCCAGAGCAGTTGGAACAAGCGAATAAGGCCCAGAAGGAGCAGAACTGCCGCCTGGGGTCCGCGCTGGTGAAGCTCGGCTTCCTCACGGATGAGGACGTCACGAACTTTCTCTCCCGGCAGTATGGCGTTCCGGCCATCAATCTTTCATATTTTGAAATTGATCCGGCCGTGGTCAAGCTGATTCCGTTTGAAACCGCAAAGCGCTACCAGATTCTTCCGCTGAGCCGCGTGGGAGCATCGCTCACCATTGCGATGGTCGATCCGACCAACGTTTTCGCGATGGACGATATCAAGTTCATGACCGGCTTCAACATTGAGCCGGTGGTTGCCTCCGAGAGCTCCATTCTGGCGGGCATTGATAAGGCCTACGGAGGCAAGTCGGAGGAAGATCTCGAAACCGTAATGCAGTCGATGTCGGAGATGAGCGAGAGCGACATCGAAGTGCAGGCGGAAGAACAGGAGATGGAGCTGTCGCAGCTGGAGAAAGCGGCAGACGAAGCTCCGGTGGTCAAGCTGGTGAATCTGGTGCTCACGGATGCAGTAAAGCGCGGTGCCAGCGATATTCACATCGAGCCTTACGAAAAGGAATTTCGTGTGCGCTTCCGTATTGACGGCGTGCTGCAGGCGATCATGTCGCCGCCGATGAAGCTGAAGGACGCGATCACCTCCCGCCTGAAAATCATGGCCAAGCTCGACATCAGCGAAAAGCGCCTGCCGCAGGACGGCCGCATCATGCTGAAGATGAATATCGGCGGTCGTAAGAAGCAACTCGACTTCCGTGTCAGCACCTTGCCTACTCTCTGGGGCGAGAAGATCGTGCTGCGCTTGCTCGACAAAGAAAACCTGCGGCTCGACATGACCAAGCTCGGTTTCGAGCCGGAGTCTCTGGTCAAATTCGAGAAGGCAATTCTAAAACCTTACGGCATGGTTCTGGTCACCGGTCCCACGGGATCGGGAAAAACGAACACTCTCTATTCCTCCATCTCGCGCTTGAATCAGCCCGACACCAACATCATGACGGCCGAAGATCCGGTCGAATTTCAGTTGGCCGGCGTCAACCAGGTGCAGATGAAGGAGCAGATTGGCTTGAACTTTGCCGCCGCCCTTCGTTCATTCCTGCGGCAGGATCCCAACATCATTCTGGTCGGCGAAATCCGCGACTTCGAGACGGCTGAAATCGCCATCAAGGCGGCGCTCACGGGCCATCTTGTCCTTTCCACTCTGCATACCAACGGCGCGCCTGAGACCATCACGCGCTTGATGAACATGGGCATCGAGCCCTTCCTTGTAGCGACCTCGGTTCACCTGATCTGCGCCCAGCGCCTGATTCGGCGCGTTTGCAAGGAGTGCACGGAGACGGTGGAGGTCCCTGTGCAAACCTTGATCGAAGAAGGATTTAGTCCCGAGGAAGCCAAGACGATCCAGATCCAGAAAGGCAAGGGATGCGGCATTTGCAACAACACAGGATACAAGGGCCGCTGCGGTTTGTACGAAGTGATGGAAGTGGACGATGAGATCAGGGAACTGGTGCTGGTGGGCGCTTCGGCAGTCGAATTGAAAAAGAAAGCCATCGAGCGCGGCATGATCACGCTCCGGCGCAGCGGTCTGATCAAGGTGGCGGCGGGCATCACCACGCTGGAAGAAGTTGCTCGCGAGACGATTCACTAATTCGTAAGAGCTGAGGAAGGAACCGATTATGGGTCTGTCGTTAAGTGACTTGCTGAAACGGATGCTGGAGATGAATGGCAGCGATCTTCACATCACCACGAATTCGCCGCCACAAATTCGCGTCCACGGGCATCTGGTGCCGCTGGATCTTCCGCAGATGACGCCCGCCGAGACCAAGCAGCTGGCTTACAGCGTCATGACGGACTCGCAGAAGCACCGCTTCGAAGAAAGCCTCGAACTGGACTTCTCTTTCGGATTGAAAGGGCTGGCCCGCTTCCGCGCCAACGTGTTCAACCAGCGTGGCGCCACGGCAGCCGTGTTCCGTCTGATTCCGTTCGAGATCAAGTCGTTCAACCAGCTCGGGCTGCCGGCGGTGGTGAGCAAGCTTTGCGACAAGCCGCGCGGTCTGGTGCTGGTGACAGGGCCGACCGGCTCGGGCAAGTCCACGACCTTGGCGGCCATGATCGACAAGATCAACAGCGAGCGGCACGACCACATCCTCACCATCGAGGATCCTATCGAGTTCGTGCACATGAACAAGAACTGTGTGGTTAACCAGCGCGAACTGCACGCCGACACCAAGAGCTTTTCCGATGCCTTGCGCGCCGCACTTCGTGAAGACCCCGACGTTGTGCTGATCGGCGAAATGCGCGACCTGGAAACCATCGAGTCGGCCCTGCGCATCGCCGAAACCGGACACTTGACTTTCGGCACCTTGCATACCAACTCGGCAACCTCCACCATCAACCGCATCATCGACGTGTTTCCCGCGCACCAGCAGCCGCAAATTCGCGCCCAGCTTTCGCTGGTGCTCGAAGGGATCATGTGCCAAAGCCTGGTGGCAACGCCCAGTGGCAAAGGCCGCTGCATGATTATGGAAATCCTTATCCCGAACCCGGCGGTTCGCAACCTCATCCGCGAAGACAAGATTCACCAGGTTTATTCGGCGATGCAGTCCGGACAAGACAAGTTCGGAATGCAGACCTTCAACCAGGCGTTGGCCACGGCGTACTTCCAGAAGCAGGTTTCGCTGGAAGTCGCCCTACAACGCTCCAGCAATCCAGACGAGCTTCAGGAAATGATTAACCGTGGCGCCGGCTTGACGAACCGCGGCGCGGCCGGATCGAACATGGCGCGCGGGGCGACGCCGGCGAAGGGCTAGAACATTTGAAACGCATCGCGCCTGGCGGCTGGGCGCGATCGGCAAGGCAAGACAAGTTCGAGCCGCAACAGATTCAGGAATCAGCAACGACACGAGGAGTCTAAAACCATGCCAGTCTTCACATTTTCCGGCAAGGATGCCTCCGGACAGAAAGTTTCCGGAGAGCGCGTGGCGCCAACCAAACAGGCGCTGGGGCAGCAATTGCGGCGCGAGCGCATTACGCCGGGCGCAATCCGGGAAAAGGGCAAAGAATTTGCCATGCCCACATTCGGAACGACCAAAATCAAAGTCAAAGACATCGCCGTCTTCTTCCGCCAGTTCTCGGTGATGATCGATGCCGGTCTGCCGCTGGTGCAGTGTCTGGAAATCCTGGCGGCCAACCAGGAGAACCAGGCGTTTCAGAAGACGCTGACCGGCGTCCGCACCACGGTGGAAGGCGGCGCTACGCTGGCCAATGCCATGCGACAGTATCCCAACGTCTTTGACGACCTTACTACCAACATGATTGAAGCGGGTGAAACCGGCGGTATTCTGGATCTCATCCTGCAGCGGCTGGCGGTCTACGTCGAAAAAGCGGTTCGCCTGAAATCTGCCGTGAAATCGGCGCTGATCTATCCCATCGCGGTGGTCAGCATTGCGGTATTGATTGTCGGCGCCCTGCTCAAGTGGGTTGTGCCCATCTTTGCCAACTTGTTCGCTGGCCTGGGTGTCGCCCTGCCTCTGCCCACCCGCATCGTGATGGGGCTGAGCGCATTCGTGGGGAGTTTTTGGTGGGTGTTCATCGTGGTCACAGTGGGTACAGTCTTCGGGCTTAAGCAGATTCGCAAGCATCCGCGAGGGCGCTACTACTTCGACAAAATCCTGCTCAAGCTGCCGATCATCGGTTCGCTATTGCGCAAGATCGCCGTGGGCCGATTCACCCGCACCCTGGGCACCTTAATCACTTCGGGCGTGCCCATTCTGGAAGGTTTGGCCATTACCGCCAGAACCTCCGGCAACGCTGTGCTGGAAGAGGCGCTGATGAAAGTGCGGAAAGCCATTGAAGAAGGCCGCACCATCGTGGACCCGCTGCGAGAATGCGGAGTCTTTCCCAATATGGTGACGCAGATGATCGGCGTCGGCGAAGCCACGGGCGCCATGGACAATATGTTGCAGAAAATCGCTGACTTTTACGAAGAAGAAGTGGACGCAGCCACCAGAGACATGCTGGCCTTGTTGGAGCCGGCCATCATTGGCGTACTCGGCATAACCATCGGCGGCATCGTGATCTCGCTCTACATGCCACTGTTTGCCATGATCGCCAAGTTGGCTGGGTAGAAAGAACAAGGTCTTGGGTCTTAGGTGTTAGGTCTTGGGCCTAAGACCCTAGCGCCTCATATCTAATGCCGAACACCTGAGACCTGAGAACTAAGACCCGAGATAGCGATGCAATCGACATTTGACGAGCGGAATTGGCTGGCCTGGCTGGTCAAAGTACGGATCCTGATCCTGACGTTCCTGCTCGGAATCCAGCTGGCGATCGCGGAGTTGACTCCGTCGCATCTGCCGCTGCGCCTTTTCCTCAGCACGATCCTTCTTTGGTACACCATTTCGCTCTTTTATATAGTCCTGCTGTCGTTCTGGCACGAGCACCGGTTGCAGGCGTCGCTGCAGGTCCTGACCGATCTGATCATGGTCAGCCTGGTGGTGCATGAAACCGGAGGCTGGGACAGTTCGTTGAACTTTCTCTATCCGCTGGTCATCATCGTGGCCGGCATTCTGCTTCCCCGAGTGTGGGCGCAGCTGGTGGCGGCGCTGGCCTTCATTCTTTATGGCACCGTCCTCGAACTCAACTACTACGGAGTAGTGCCGTCCTACTGCACAACCCATCCTGAACTGAAGGCGCTGCGGGGAATCATTTTCGTGAACCTGTTTGCCTTCCTGGCCGTCGCCTACCTGGCTGGGCAGTTGGTCGCCAAGTTACGCCAGGCGCGGGTGCAGCTGAAAGATGCGAGCGGGGCGCTGGAGGATCTTCAGATCCTGCACGAGAACATTATTCAATCCGTCAGCAGCGGATTGATCACCACAGGTCTCGATGGGCGCATTACGCTGGTCAACAATGCGGCGCAGAAACTGCTGGGGCGCACGCCGGAAGAGTTGCTGGGAAAGCCAGTCAGCGGATTATTTCTCGATGCGCTGCCCAACGCCGAATCGCACACTCACGCCGAGGTTCGTTTCGATACGGCGGCAACATTCCGCAAGACGGCTCGCGTTCGAGTAGCCGCCTTGAACGGGCCGGAGCGCGGCACACTGGGCTACGTCTATGCGTTGGATGATCTCACCGAAATCCGGCGACTGGAGCGCGAAGTGCGCATGCAGGACCGCCTGGCAGCCGTAGGCCGGCTGGCGGCGGCCATCGCCCACGAGATTCGCAATCCCCTAACCTCCATCGCCGGGTCGGTCAGCATGCTTTCCGGCATACCCGAAATGAATGAGGAACATCGGCGCCTGTTGGAGATTGTGACCCGCGAATCGCAGCGCCTGAACGCCATTATCACGGACTTTCTCACCTACTCGCGCGGCAAGCAGTATCACTTCGAAAGCGCTGATCTGGTGCGATTGCTGGAGGACACACTTACGCTTATGCGGCACCGCATGACTGCGGAGAGTACCGGCATCACGATTGAGAGCCGCCTTGCCGTGCCGGAGGCGTGGGTGCTCGCCGACGGAGACAAGATCAAACAGGTTTTCTGGAACTTCGCCGAGAACGCAGTCCGCGCCATGCGGAACGGCGGCACTCTCAAGGTGTCCATCGATCGCCAGGGAGACGACTGGCAGGTAAGTTTTGCGGATACCGGAACGGGAATGACCCCGCAACAGACGGAGAAGCTTTTCGAGCCCTTCCAATCGAACTTTGAAGGCGGCACCGGCCTCGGCCTCGCTGTGGTCTACCAGATCGTCCAGGCGCACGAAGGCAAAGTCTGGGCGCGATCCAAGCCGGGGCAGGGAACCACGCTTGTTCTGAGGCTGCGTCGGCTCGATGCAGAAAGGCAGCCTGCACGCGCCGTTTCAGGTGAAAACTTCGCAGCACCTGCGTTGCCCCCGCCTCCGTCCGCGCAACTCGCCGCTGCCGCGCCGGAAGGGAGGCTGCGTGGCTAACATCCTGGTTTGCGACGATGAGCGCTCCATCTGCGAAATGTTAGACATCGCCCTGCGCCGCGACGGACACCGCGTCGAGACTGTGCAATCCGGCCAAGCGGCCAAGAATAAGATTGACGGCAATCTTTTCGATCTGATTATCACCGACATCAAGATGCCGAACATCGACGGCATCGAAGTCCTCCGCCATGCGCATCGCGTTTCGCCCGATTCGCCCGTAATCCTTATCACTGCGGTGGACGACTACGAAGCCGCGGTGGAAGCGGTAAAAGCCGGGGGAGCGTCGGATTACATTCGCAAGAGTCCCGGCCTGGTGGATGAAATCAAGCTGGCCATCAACCGCGTGCTCGAGAAATCGCATTTGAGCAAACAGAACTTTGCCCTGCGCCGCGACGCCGCCTCGCACAACTCGCTCGACAATATTATCGGCTCCAGTCCCGCGATGGAGAAGCTGAAGCAAACTCTGCGCACCGTCGCTTCCACCGCAAGCACCGTGTTGATTAACGGGGAGAGCGGCACTGGTAAAGAACTTGTAGCTCGCGCCGTCCACATTTGTTCGCCGCGCGCCGCCGAACCCTTTGTCTCGGTGAACTGCGGCGCTTTTCCGGAGACTTTGCTGGAGAGCGAACTCTTCGGCTATTTGAAGGGAGCGTTTACCGGCGCCAACCAGAACAAGCGTGGACTCTTTGAAGTTGCGGGCGGCGGCACTATCTTTCTCGATGAAATCAGCGAGATGACCCTGGCCATGCAGGTGAAACTGCTGCGGGTATTGCAGGAGCGCACGGTGCGGCCGGTCGGCGGAACCAGCGAAATCCCCATTGATGTGCGGGTCATCGCGGCCACCAATCGCGACCTTGATAAGGCCGTTGCCGAAAACCTGTTCCGCGAAGATCTTTACTACCGTTTAAATGTCATCCCCATCCGCGTGCCCAACTTGCGCGAGCGCCGTGAAGACATTCCGCTGCTGGCCAATCACTTCCTGAAAAAATACGCGGCCGCCGCCAACCGAAGCATTCTGCGCGTCGACAAGAATTCGTTCGAGGCTCTCTGCGGATACGAATGGCCGGGCAATGTCCGCCAGTTGGAAAACACCATCGAACGCGCGGTCGCTCTGGAGATGAGCGACGAGCTGCACGTCGAGTTGCCCATGGAACGGCCCAAGGCCCGCGCCGCCGCGGCAGGTGCGGGTGCCTCAGGAATGTCCGAGGTAGCGCCGGGTGCGGTGCTTCCTCAGGGAGTGGGCATGGAGGGCTACGTGGCAAACATCGAGCGCACGCTGCTGCAAAATGCTCTCGACCGCTCCAACGGAGTTCAGACCAAAGCCGCCGACCTGCTCGGTATTTCCTACCGCTCGTTCCGGCATTTGATGAAGAAGTACGAACTGTAGAGAGCTTTTAGCTTCTGGCTTCTAGCCTGTACCGTCTGGCTCTTATCTTCCGTTGGAGCACTGAGCTTCGTATCAGGGCATGCCTTCAGGCGTGCCGGAAATCTGGCCTAATGACTCCGCCTTTAGGCGCTGGCTTTGGCGTTCAAGCTAGAAGCTAGAAGCTAGAAGCTAGAAGCTTTTCCCCTTCAACTGCTGCTTCCACCCCAGCACCCGCGCCTTGGCGCCCTCGGCCTCAGCCTCCGGAATCATTCCTTTTTTTTGGAAAAGCACCGAGAGGCTGGTATGCGCAAGCACGTCATCCGGGTCCAATCCCGTGATCTGCTGCGCCACGGTGATCGCCTCGTCGTAACGTTGCAGGTCCTGCAGCGCGCGCGCCAACCCGTGCATGGCCTCGGTAAAGGAAGGATCGACGGCCAGCGATTCCCGATAGGCCACAACCGCCTCTTCCAACTTCCCATCCGCCATCAAATCAAGCGCGTTATAGTAGTGGTCTTCGGCCTTCTGGCGGGCTTCGGCGTCGGACATGGAAGGAAATTCCTGGCAGAGACAGGATTCTAACATGGGTTAAGATGATGCCATGGGCCATTCGCTCCGCTTCGTGTGGAACGCCACCAAGGGCCATCGCCTGGCTCCGTGGCGGAGCCCCTACTTGCTGTGGCGCATCGAGACCTACTGCGGCGTCAAGATGACGCAAATCGGTTTTCTGGAGTTCTGGGAATTTCTGTGGCGAGAACGAGTCAGTCTATGGCGTTTTCTCAAATGGACCGGCGAGATGGACCGCTACGCCCACCCCAAAAGCAGTGGTCAGTGATCAGTGATCAGTGGTTAGTGATCAGTGAAACCCCGTCAGCTCCTGGCCAGCGATTTACTGACCACCGACCACTGATCACTGACCACTGACCACTGTTCTAAGCTCCCTTGCCCGCAGCGGCAGCCTCGCCGAGAATGATGGTCACATCGCTGCCTTTGCCGGCTCCGGTCAACTGGGCCGCGGCTCCGCGATTGGCCGCGATCTCCAGAAAACCCATGCTGCCGAGAATGCCGACAACTTCTCCCGGAGCCCCCTCGGCGTAGGCACTGTGGATTTCCGTGATCTCGCGATTGCCCACGACGATCTTGAATGCCTTGCCTCCGGCGAAGAGCATCGGAGCGTCTTGCGGAGTGACATTGGTGACAAGGTTTCCGAACCGATCGACCTTCAGCACCACGCCGCGCAGGCGGTTTTCATCGACGGCCTTCGGTTTCGGAGCCGAGAAGCGTACAAAGTCCTCAATCTCGTCGCCAAACTTCAGCGAGTCAACCTCTTTCGCCAGGTACGCGGCAACAGGCGAAAAAATGTCGCGGGCATGAAACGTGTTGCTTACTGGCTGCAGAAAATAATGCTCGGAGGTGATGTGGCGCACATGGATGCGCGCTTCACGCGCGTAAACCAGCGAAAGCACTCCGTTGTCGGGCGCAACGAAATGATACTTGTCACTCGAGGCCACAATCGGCCGCCGCGCCGTCCCCACCCCGGGATCGACAACTACCACATGCACCGTCCGGGTTGGAAAGTAGGAATACGCCTGCGAAATGGTGAGCGCTCCATCCAGCACGTCGAAGGCCTGCACGGCGTGGCAGATATCGATAATCTGCGCCTCCGGCAGGATATCCAGGATGACGCCCTTCATGGCGCCTACAAAATGGTCGTTGCTGCCGAAGTCGGTGGTGAGCGTAATGATCGGACGTTGCGCCAAGGTTCCCTCGCAGATGGAGACGAAGTGCTCCCAGAGACTCGAAAGTAATTGCTGGTAACCGCGGAGTCAAGACACGGAGGTAATAAGAAAGTGGTCAGTGGTCGGTGATAGTCGGTGATCAGTGGTCAGTAAAACCGAGTCCACGCTCGGAACTTGTTACTGACCACTGGCCACTGCACTACTCATGTCGCGGCGCTTCGATCAGGCTCATACGCGAGCTACTCGATGTGTATATCTCCCGATCCCGTCCGCACGCTAAGCGACGGTCCGCCGCCGCGCGCTTTGCCGACGATCGATTTGCGCGATTCCTGTACCCGCCCCTGCACGATCATTGTGATCGGCGCGCCTACGTCCAGCGTGCCCGAACTGGTCGAGATGTCTGCGTCGAACGCGGCATTCGCGGGCAGCCGGACGTGCACATTGCCCGAGCCGGTACGGATCTCCCACCCGCCCTCCTGCCTGCCCTCGGCGGTGATGTCGCCGCTGCCTGCTTCGGCGCGAAATGCGCCTTCAATTCCACGAACCGTAACATTGCCGGAGCCCGTGTGCAGATCGATGTCACCCGATGCGACTTCTCGCACCTCGACATCCCCGCTTCCTGTACCTCCGTGGACCGGCCCAGCAACCTCAAGCGCCCGCACGTTACCTGATCCGGTACGCAGACGAATCTCTCCGGTAAGCCGCGATAGTTTCACGTCTCCCGATCCAGTCTCCACATCGGCGTTGCCGTGCGTGCCTTCAATGGTTTGATTTCCCGATCCGCTGCGGCTGCGGATTGTGGTGTCGACGGGCACGGTGATCTCATAATCAATCGAAATGTTGCGGGCCGTCACCTTATCGATGTGGATGCTGTTCCCGTCCTGCCGCACTGGAGGATGCTGTTCAATGTCGGATACATCCGTTTGGCGGTTTCCAAACAGCCAGTGGTCTCCAACATATATCCTGGCGCGAATGGAGACGGAACCTGACGCCCCGCTGTGCACCACGACATCGCCGGAGCCCGTTTGTACTTCCAGATTCACGGGCCAGCTGACTTGAAGAGTTTTCTCGAAGTGTCCTTGCGGCGTGGAAGCGGCGGCAAGGGAGGAAGCAAACAGCACGGCCAGCCCGATCAACAGGAACGAAGGTCGAGCCGGAATAGAAACCGGAATGCAAGAGCGAAAAGAAGAGATGCGTCGGTTATTCATGTCTGAGCGACTCCACATAGGAACCCCGCTGGGCCTCAGGTGTTAGGTCTCAGGTGTTAGGCCCACCTAAGACCTATATAACCTAAGACCTTAGACCTTCTACTGCAACACCACCTGATCGCCTTCCTTCAAACCGCTGAGCACTTCCGTCTTCGCGCCGTTCGAGATTCCGATGTTGACCGCTATCTTGTCCTTGCCGTCTTTCCCTTTAGGATTGGGAATCTCCACCGACGCTTTCTTATCCTTGTCGTAAAGAATAGCGCCTTCCGGAATCTGCAGCACGTTCTTGTGTTCTTCCAGGATGATCTCGGCGTTGGCGGTCATCTCGGCCTTGAGTTCGCCGCCCGGATTCTGGATCGAAACCCGCACTTCAAACGTGGTGACGTTGTCTTTCTCCACGCCCATCGGCGAAATCTTTGTGACCTTGCCAGTGAACGACTTGTCCTTGAACGATTCCACCTTGATGCGCGCGGGCTGCCCCAGATAAACCTTGCCAATGTCGCTCTCGTCCACTTTGCCCTTCACGTAGACTTCGCTGGTATCGCCCAGCGTCATTACCAGCGTGGCCGAAGAACCCAGCACGAGAATGGAGCTGACTGCGTCGCCCATCTGTACGTCGCGCGAAAGAACGATGCCATCGATCGGCGAAACGATGTCAGTGTAGCTCAACTGTTCCTCGAGCTGCTTAAGATTGGCCTGGTCCTGCGCCACCTGCGCCTGTGCTTGCGCAATCTTCGCCTTCAAAACCGTAACCTGCGCCTTTGACACATTCTGCTTGTTCAGCGCCATTTCATAATTCTTCTCGGCGTCGTCCAGGGCCGAGGCGGAAACCACTCCATCCTTCGCCATACCCGTCGCGCGGTCGTAGGCGCGCTTCAACAGCGGCACATCCGGACCTTCCGCATCCACCTTAGCCCGCTCCAAATCAGCCTGCGTACTCTTCCAGTTGGCTTGCGCCGCTTCCAGAGCCGCACGCGACTGCTCGACCTGCGCCTCGATCTCAACCTTGTCGAGTTGCGCCAGCAGTTGGCCCTGCTTGACGCGATCTCCGTAGTCCACCAACAGTTTCTTGACGATACCGCTGGCCTTGGACTTCACCTCGACCTTGACGATCGGCGTCACCTTGCCGGTCGCCACCACGCTCTTGGCCAGGTCGCCTTTTTCCACCTTCGCCAGCTTCGACGGATCGATCTTGGTCCCGCCCCGCGTGGCCGCGAACACACCAACGGCAATCAGCAGGACAAGGCCCAGCCCAATGCCGCCCCAAATAAACAGTCTCCGCCGCTTCTTCTTATGATTTCCGTTTCCGTTCACGACCGCCTCCTAGATGATGGAAATGGCTTGCTGGATTTTGCTGAATCTGGACTCCTGCCAAATACTCTTGCCAAATAAAGAGCCGTTGGGCGCTCTCACTTACTGGTACGCAGCCCGAGATGCCTTTGTTCCAGAGATTTCTAAACGAACAAAATGACTGCGGCAGCCAAACTACTCGCCACCCGCCAGTTAGACCGTCCTCGTAGAAAAAAGGTTAGCCTCGCAGGGCCAAGAGTTTTACCCTGTGTTCCCCTGTTCCCTGTGTCAAAGGTCTTTAAGACGCCGTTCACAACGTAGCGAGAGCTCTTACCAGCCCCTTTGGAATGCTAGAATTACCCGTCAGAATAACCAGCAATGATCGCCTTTGTGCTGCTCCGCGTGCTCCTGATCCTTCTCCTGGTCGCGGCCAATGCGTTCTTCGCGGCCGCGGAATTTTCCCTGATCAGCGTCCGCGACACCCGCATCCAGCAACTCATCGAATCCGGACGCACCGGCGCCCGCATCGTCCAGCGACTGCACCAGCGTCTCGATGAAGTAGTTAACGGCGTTCAACTCGGCATCACCATGGTCAGCCTAACCCTGGGCTGGATCGGCGAACCCATGGTCGCGCGCCTCGTCGAATCTCTCCGTTTCGTTCAGGAGGTTCCCCACGCCGCGGTTTACGCTCACGGCATCGCCATCGCAATCGCTTTCAGCCTGATCACCTACCTGCACGTCCTGCTGGGTGAGCTCGTCCCGAAGACTCTGGCCCTGCAGCGTTCCGAGCAGATCGCCCTGGCCGTGGCCGCTCCCATGGAGGCGTTCCTAACGCTGACTAGCCCCATACTTTTTTTCATGCGCCGCTCCGGCGGCCTGGTCTTGCGCCTTTTCGGAGCGCGCGACGCCCGCCGCGGCGGCGCCGTCCACTCCCCCGACGAGCTCAAGCTCATCGTCACCGCCAGCCGCCAGTTCGGCCAGATCCCCGAATCGCAAGAAGAGATGATCCACAACGCCATCGAACTTGACAGCATTACCGTCCGCGAGATCATGGTCGCCCGCCCCGACATTTTTTCTCTACCCTCGGATCTAACGCTCGACGACGCTCTGAGCCGCGTGGTCGAGAGCCAGCACTCGCGCATCCCGGTCTACGATCCCCAGCGCGGCCCCGAGCACATCGTCGGTGTCCTCTATTACAAGGAACTAGTTCGCTGGGTGCGCCTCCGTCTCGCGAATCTTGGCCAGCCCCTGGCCACGCGCATCGCGCGCACGCAAATCGGCCAGATCATGCACGATGTGCTGGTAGTTCCCGAAACCAAGGTCCTCGCGGAACTGCTGGCCGAATTCAAACAGCGCCGCCGTCATCTGGCCGTGGTAGTCGATGAGTTCGGTTCGACAGCGGGCGTAATCACGGTAGAAGATATTCTCGAGCAGCTAGTCGGCGACATCGAAGACGAATTCGACGTCGCCGCGCCGGAGCCTGCGCTAGAAGACGAATCCGTCCTGATCCTTGAAGGCTCGGTCAACATCCGCGACCTCGAAACCCAGCACGGCCTGCTCCTCCCCCGCGACGCCGGCTTCGAAACCCTGGCCGGATTCGTTCTAGCCCGCCTGCAACGAATTCCGTATCTGAGCGAATCCTTCGAATACGAAGGCCACCGCTATACAGTAGAAGAAATGGAAGGTCACCGCATCGCAAGAGTGAAGATAGAAAAAGTAGAGAACGCTGAGAGCGAAGCAGAATCGGCAACCCAGACCGGAGATTGAAGAGACGGAGAGCGCAGTCGTCCTGAGCGAAGCAGACGATTGCGAAGCGTTTCGGCGATGACACTCAGACGAAAACTCGGTATTGCTGCAATTGCGTTGGCCGCAACAGGCGTCGTCTGTTGGTTTACCGTCGAAGACTTTCGTTCTTTTGTTTATTTGGCAATGCGAGGGGCCCATTTCGCAGCGCACCCTGTTCCCGCTCACTGCAAGAAAAGAGCAGCGGATTTCCAGGCCAAAGTAGAGCTTATTCAACGAGACGCGAAAAACTCACTTAAAGTTGGGACAAGTAAGGATGACGTGATCCGATTCTTCGCGTCCGAGAACATCCCTCTCACGTTCGACCTAGTAGGGCAAGACAAAGAGGCTACAGGGACGCTTAACTTCAAGGGCTTAGCCGAGTGCGAAAACCTTGCTTGCGGTGACGATTCTACGTCGATCGGCGTGCGCGTGAAGGTGGACATCGATGGAACTGTGGTGTCGGATCCTGTTGTGATAGGAATTTATACCAACTGCTTGTAGCCCCCGACGACTGGGAACTGAGAACCGGGAACTGAGAACTGTACTCCAACGCGTCCTCTACACCATCCCAGTAATCTGGCTGGTAGTAAGCCTCGTCTTCCTCCTAATCCATCTAGTCCCCGGAGACCCCATTCAGCAAATGCTAGGGGAAGGCGCGCCACCAGCCGACATCCAAGCCACGCGTCACCTCTATGGCCTGGATGCGCCATTAAGCGAGCAATATCTTCACTACTGGAAAGGAGTTCTCCACGGCGACCTCGGCCCATCGTTCCGCTACAACCAAAGCGTGACGCGTCTGCTAACCCAGCGCTATCCCTACACGCTGCAACTAACGCTGGCATCGCTATTCGTAGCGATCATCCTGTCGATCCCCGCCGGCGTGCGCTCCGCGCAGCGCCGCAACCGCTGGAACGACCGCCTCCTCAGCGTAGTCAGCCTCTTCGGCCTGTCATTCCCCAACTTCGCGCTAGGCCCAATCCTGATTCTGCTCTTCGCCATCAAGCTGGGATGGCTCCCCGTCTCCGGCGCCGGCTCCTTCGCCAACTTGATTCTGCCCGCCATTACCATGGGCGGAGCCCTAGCCGCCATTCTGACCCGCATGGTCCGCACGTCAATGCTCGAAGAGCTAAGCCAGGACTACATCCGCACCGCCCGCGCCAAAGGCCTCCCCGAGCGCACGGTCGTCTACCGCCACGCCCTGCGCAACGCCATGATCCCCATCATTACAGTTCTAGGCCTGCAATTCGGCGCACTGCTGGCAGGTGCAATCGTGACCGAAACCATCTTCTCCTGGCCCGGCATCGGCCGCCTAACCATCCAAGCCATCTCGAACCGCGATTACTATCTGGTGCAAGGCTGCATCCTCGCGATTGGCTTGACGTATGTCGCGGTAAACTTCCTGACGGATGTGCTCTATTCAGTGGCGAACCCGAGGATACGGCAGTAAACTGGATGGAATCGCTCATTGAGATCGAGGAGAGGCGTGAAATAGGGCATCTGCAAGCAGTGCCGCGTTGACCGAGGACTCGTCCGCAGCCACCTGATGCGGGTTTGGTGGAACGGCGGGTGCACCAAGGTTTCCACCTAGGCGGAAAGATTCGTGCCAGGGGGACGAGAAGCATGACAGACTATCGCTTCCCCTGTGAACGCCTGTGACCTCTGCGTTTAAGCCATGACTTTTTTCCGTAGCCGTCTTTCCCTGTGAACGCCTGTGATCTGCGTTTAGCCATACTTTTTCCTAGGCAGCAATCAATTGAGAACACTAGAGGCGGGACATTGCTGCCCCGCCTCCAGTCCTAATCACCCTACGCTGCCGGCATCATCTTCTTCATCCGCTCCTTCATTTCCTCGGGCGACACATCTTCCACGTGCGTAGCAATGCCCCACAGGTGTCCGAACGGATCTTGAAAGAAGCCAGAGCGGTCTCCGTAAAACTGGTCCTGCACCGGCTTCAGGATTTTCGCGCCCTCGGCCGCCGCTTTCTCGACCACGCGATCGACGTCGGGAAGGTATACATAGAGGCTCACCGGGCTCGCGCCAATCGTGGCCGCGCTGGTGTGTCCCTGCCCCATGCTGGGATTCTCATCGGCCAGCATGATGTGCGAGTTGCCAATCTTCAGCTCAGCGTGAGCGACCTTGCCGTCCGGACCGTTCATGCGAACGGTTTCAGTCGCTCCCAAAACTTTTTTGTAATACTCAATGGCTTGGGCAGCGCCCCTGATGACCAGGTATGGTGTGACGGAGTTGTAGTCTTGGGGGATATACGAGACTTTGCTCATGGTTTTTCTCCTCAGAATGCGGGCTAGAGGTGGAGGTTTACGGCGCGCATGCGCACCGGCGATCCAGTGCCGGCACTGTTTATAAAAACACACTCGACGGACGAGATCAAGACCGCCATTGTCGGCGACATCCGCCGCACTTACCTTATCCTTATGCTATTGAGGAACTTGTTGGCGTCAGCTTCGGAGCAGGTCGTGTTCTGGTCGCAGATGACGATGCCCTGCCAAACGCGGCTGCCTTGAACCGCGATCCGCTGGTAAGCCTTAACGTTAAATGTAGTTTTCCCGATCGTATAGGTGCCGGTTGCTATAACCATCCGCGCCGGCAACCCGCTGTAGGTCGAGTCGGTCTTCGGAGCAGGCTTGGCGTTATCGAGCTGAGCTAGCGCGCCGTCTAACATTTGGTCGAGCGCGGCCGTGTCGCTGCGGGTGTTTGGGATATCGCAATACAACACCAGAAAAGCATCCTGATCGTTGTGCAGGCTGAGAGTGTAGTTGTGCAGCGTGGCGGTCCCGCCGTTCTTCAGCTTAACCTCCTGGGAGGAGTATGCGACCGCACCTTTGTCCGGCACCGGGTACGTGGCGATGAAAGCGGGTGCTTCATAGGTAGAGGTGCTAAACGCGATATTTTGCGGCGCAGATGAGTTTTGCGCGAAGCCTGTGGCGGCCGCGAGCAGCAGAAAAGCGAACGTCAGTCTCGGGAAGTTCGGTCTCAGGAATCTCATGATGTCTCCGGTGCGCGCGTTTCTGAGGCTATTCAAATTCTGGCAGCGGAGGCGAGCCGTTTCTACATTACTTCGGTTCACCGGCGGCTGGTGTTGAGAGGCGTACCTCAGCGACTGAAGCCGCGCTCTCTATGCGATGCCGATGTGGCACGAATGGAATTCGTGCCGTCCTCTGCCGGCTACTTGGGTTTGCTGCCGCTGCCGGGGGCGCGGATGTGGTCGAAGGCGATGGGGCCGGCGCCGAAGAAGATGAGGGCGAAGGCGATGGCGGCCAGGGCGAGGGGGAATTCGTATCCGCCGGGCCCCATCAGTCCTTTGTGGAAGTGCACTTTGGCGATGGCTACGGAGAGATCGATGCAGATGGCAAAGGCGGCCACGCGCGTGAACAGGCCCAGCAGGATGAGGATGCCGCCGAAGAATTCGGTGAAAGAAGAGACGTAGCCGGTCCAGGCGGGGAGACCGAGGCTGGCGACGAACTCAGCGTGGTGGTGGAGTCCGCCGAAAACTTTTTGGTATCCGTGGCCGAGCATGACTGCGCCGAGAGCGAGGCGCATGACGAGGAGGCCGAGAGGTTGCAGGCGGTCTAGGAAGCGCACGGAGTTCCTCCCGAGAAAGAAAGATAGATTACAGCAGCCGGTCGCGGGAGGGAAGCAGGGTACGTTCCAGGTAGTGGCGGAATTCAGCCACTACCACGTTCCAGGATGAGTAGCGCCGGCATCCTTGCTTGATGTGTGGAGGGCGTCCTCGCCTTCGGCTCGGCGGGCGGGACGCCCGCCGGACAGCCGCCGGGACGGGCGCCATGATTACCCCGCTGCGCTCGAGGACAGCCGAGGGCGGCTGTCTCTACATCTTGCATCTCTGGGCCCCTACTAGTTATTAGAAGAATCATTGCGTGAGGAGCCGACTTCTGATAACGTTTTTTCGCCTGAGGTATAGGCTGTCGGCAGCGTCTAATCGCAACTGGACTAATCCGTCTTCAGACTTCCTCCGTGGTTGGAAATTCGGTCAACCCGGTCGGAATCGGCCAGTTTTGTCCGTTTGATGGATGCCGGGGGCGGGAAAAGGTCAGGAGCCCGCAACTTCTAGTGCCGGGCAGGGTTTCCGGGGAATAGCGTTGGCGAGACGTTTGGACTGTCCAGGAGGCGTTATGAAGCAGATTTTGAAGGATGGGAAGATGCTCCAGATTGTGCTTTTACTAGGACTTGTGGTTCCTGCGATGGCATGGGGCCAGCATAAGCCATCGGGGGGTGGTGGGTCTGCACCTCATGCGAGTGCGCCGTCGCATGCGAGCGCGCCATCACATTCGGCGCCATCCCGTCCCGCGGCACAGACACACGCAGCGCCATCGCACTCCGCCCCATCGCGTTCGACGGCGCCATCGCATTCAACAGCACAGACGCACTCAACAACGCCATCGCGTTCGGCGCCATCCCGTTCAACGGCACAGACCCACGCAGCGCCATCGCGTACAACAACCGGGAACAGGACAGCGGGCGGTGCCGGGAACAGGCCCAGGGCCGCGAACAGACCGGGGCCGCAAACAGACCCGGGGCGACGAACAGACCCGGGGCGACGAACAGACCAGGGCTGCAACGACCGGGCCGCAACAGGCCAGGTGCCGGGAACAGGCCAGGGGCACGCGAGCAGAGGCAACTTCCATCAGCCGGCAGGAACCAGGAACGTCAGTCTGAAGAATGGAGGACAGGCGAGCGTTCGTAAGAATGGATCGATCCGCTCGGTCGATCGTGGTGGCATGCACATTGAACATGGGGTCCGCGGCGGGCGCACGGTGGTAAGCCAACGCAACGGGGCGCGCATTGTGACACGCGGACGTGGCGGGTATGTGCAGCGCGCCTATGTGACGCGAGGCGGAAGGTCCTTTTACTCGCGCACTTATGTATACGGCGGAGTAGTGCACGTTGGGGTCTATCAAGGCTATTTCTGGGGCGGACGGTCCTACTATGGCTGGTACCCAGGGTTCTTTTACGCCCCGGCATTTTATGGATGGGGCTTCCAGCCGTGGGGAGTGCCGCTGGTCTGGGGCGTCTCCGCGTGGGGCTGGGGAGGACCGTGGTGGGGCTACTACGGCGGATGGTGGAACCCTTATCCCGTCTACACCGCGCCGTACTTCTGGCTCACGGACTACCTGATCGCAGCGAATCTGCAAGCGGCGTATGCGGCACGGGCTGAAGATGCTGCGGACGCAGGGGCTGCGGACACTGGGACGCCCGATTCCGGCAGCGCCGATGCCGGGGCGGCGAGCATCGGCACCGATGTCGCAGTCTGACTCCCGAAGTGAAGCAGGCGATTGCCGAGGAAGTGAAGGCGCAGTTGGCCGCGCAACAGGCACAGGCGCAGGCAGGTGGCGCACCTTCGGCGCCGGCAGGTGGGGCACCGCGACGCAAGCCAGCGGTACTCCGCCAGCGGCGTTGGATCCGGCAAAGCGCACCTTTGTAGTGGACACTGCCGTGACCGCCGTTTCAACGGACGGTCAGGAGTGTGGCTTGACCTCCGGGGACGTGGTCACGCGCCTGACGGATACTCCCGATGGAACCGACAACACGGTGAACGCCAGCATCGCGGCGAGCAAGAAGGGGGATTGCGCTACCGGAGCGACGGTGGCCGTGAAAGTGGACGACTTGCAGGAAATGTACAACCACTTCCAGGAACAGCTCACCAACGGCATGGCCGAGATGGCGAAGAAGCAGGGCACGAACGGAATGCCGAAGGCGCCGGACGTGTCGACCAAGGCATCGGACGTGCCACCTCCCAAGGCGGATGCCGATGCGGCAAAGACGCTGCAAGACCAGCAAGCGGAAGCCGACAAGACCGAGGCGGACGTCAGAGCCGAGGCTGCGGCTGGCGGCGGGCTCTAGGACGGACGGTTGCGGGACGGCGGTTTAACCGATCGACAAATACAGGGAGCGTCGGATGACGGCGCTCCCTTTCTCCAATTATTGCAGTGGTCTTCTTGTTGCAGTGGTCTTTTAGTCTTAGTCTTAGTCTTTGTCTTTGCGACCACGTGCTCGCGGTTCAGAGCACAGCCGGGTTGGAATTTGAGAAATCGCTTTTGGAAAAAGCTGAACCGGAGGATCTTGCGATGTCGCATAAATCTCACCATCTGATTCCAGGAATTGTTCTGGTGGCGGCCATGATCTTTCCGATGATACCGGCCAGCGGACAGGAACCCACGCTACAGGAGCAACTGGCGGCGCAATACAAACTGGTGAAGATGGGATCGGACACGAGCGGCTATTCAGTGGTGGACGAGGGTACGCTGCTGGCGATCCAGAAAGGCGGCCTGCTTGGTGTGCCTTATTCGGACACGAGCGTGCAATCCAACAAGTATGAGGGTGGAGTGGTCAAATCTCCGAACGCGCTGGTGTCGAAGGGGATCGGCTTCGGCATGAAGAAGTTCGGGAAGGAGCAGACGACCAAGTTATTCGCCAAGGGCGACAAAGTGTACCCAACCAAGATTGAGGTCAACCTGGAGAAGGACACGGTGACGATGGGCATTGTGGCCTGCGACACCTGCAACAAGACCGATCCACCGACCTACAACAAGGCGAACGTAGTCTTCGTGTTTCCCAAGGGATCTCTGGCGAAGGCCAGCGCGGGCCAGGTGGAAGATACGATTGGGCAGTTGCTCACGATCAGCACCGCCGACGCAAAGGGTGGAGATCAGGGCGGAGATCAGCAGCAAGGCGGCGACCAGGGAGCGCAGCAGGGTGGCCAGCAGCCCGCGGCTCCGGAGCAACAGCAGGCTGAACCGGCGAGCATCGAGAAGGGCATGACCCCGGACCAGGTAGAGGCGGCGATGGGCAAGCCGGAAAAGAAAGTAACCCTCGGAACCAAGCAGATTTATTACTACAAAGATATGAAAGTGGTTTTCCTCAACGGGAAAGTTTCCGACGTGCAGTGATGTGCAGTAGCATCGCGGTGCCGGGCAGACCTGTGCCAGGGCGGTGGTATTCAGCAGAGTAGTATTGTCGTTACGAGTCAGCGAGTGAGCGGGCACATCCCAGCCAAGCAATCCTTCTAATTGCGCGTCCCGCGACGTGCGGCAGACCGCACGCCTTCACAGCGGCACTTGCCGGTCGAGGTCTGCGCGGAACCTATTTGCCGGTGACAGAGTCCCACGTGGTTCCTGCGATGCTGGTCTCAACATACACACACTTGTTGGGTTTGGCGCCTTTCGGCCTGATCGCACTCACCGATTGCACAGGCATGCTCCCGCTCCGCCTTGCCATGTCCTCCACGTTTTGGGCCGCAGTTTTCGGATTGTCCCAAACTTAGTGTCGCCGTAGGCAGTCACTTTTTGCTCAATGTCTTTTTTGCACGGCTGGTTGGCGCCTCCCTGCAAGAGCACTTCCGGAGCTGGTTTGGTCAGATATCCATTTCTTTGTGTTTTGGTCGTACCAGGTGTTGCCCACGACCTTGGTCTCGGTACGTGCAATTTCCCTTGTCACATTTCTCGGACTCGCAGGCCTGCTTCGCCAATACCCGCGCCATATCTAAGGCCAGGTCAACCGCACGCAGGGGTTTGTCGTCACTGACTCAGGATGGGCGCACATTTCGTACGGAATACGTGTCCGGTCGAATTACGCCTGATCTCGCTAACGCTTTTCCCCGCAGCAACTTGAGCGTGCGGCGTAGTACTTCCGTACCGTCTGTAGTACTTCAGTTACCGGTTCCTGAGTGACCCAAGATGCCCACTGCAAGCACTACTCCTAATTGCACTTATTCCGGATGATACCACAACATATAGATATTCCCCGTTGCCAGCCATCCGGCGGACTCCAGAAAATAGGCATAAAACACGGAGATTCGCTTCGACCCAAGGTCTTTCAGGGCTGATATATGCTCGGGACATCAAGAGCCTTCCAGACAGTCATGGAGGGCGACGGCATTGCGCAGAGCAAGCCCGCGGGCCGGAGAAACCGGCGCGGGAAAAGGTTCGGTGGCGACGCAAGGAAACTGGGTCAGGAAAAATGGCCGACTCGCGAGAAGTGATGAACATTCGTCAGGCTTCGGACTATCTCGGAGTGAGTCCGGACACGCTCTACAAGTACGTAGGGGAAGAGAAGATTCCCGCTTTCAAGCTGGGCAACCGCTGGCGCTTCAAAAAATCGAGGCTGGACCAGTGGATGGAAGAGAAGTCGAGCCAGTTGGAGCCGGGGCTAAGGCATAAAGCTAGGGCAGCTACAAGAGCTGCTGGGTCGCAGTAATTAGAGAAGAGCCGGCGGGACGCCGGCGCTACAAAAACAGGCCGGCGCGGACGCCGGCGCTACTAGAAAAGGCGGGCACACATGTTTGGAATGGGATCGAAGACGATAGTAGGTCTGGATGTGGGCTCTTCCAGCATCAAGGCGGTGGAGTTGAAGAAAAAGGGTGGGCAGATTGAAGTGGCGCACCTGGGGCTGGAGCCGCTGTCCTCTGACATTGTGGTCGATTCGATGATCGTGGACTCGGGAACGGTATCGAGCGCGATTTCGAAGTTGTTTGCCGACTGCCTGATCAAAACCAAGGCGGTGGCCACGGCGGTGAGCGGGCACTCGGTGATTGTCAAGAAGATCTCGCTGCCCTCGATGAGCGATCAGGAACTGGCCGAGACCATCGAGAAGGAAGCGGCGCAGCATATTCCCTTCGATCTGGCGGACGTGAGTCTGGACTATCAGATTCTGTCCGAAGACGCGGGCAGCCCGCAGATGGACGTTTTGCTGGTGGCCGTCAAGAAGGACAAGATTCTGAACTACACCAACGTACTCTCGATGGCGGGGCGCACGCCAAGTATTGTGGACATCGATGCCCTGGCGCTGCAGAACTGCTACGAGTACAACTACCAGCCGGCTCCGGGCCAGGTGGTGGCGCTTTTGAACCTGGGCGCCAGCGTGATGAACATCAACATCGTGAAGGGGACGACGCCATTGTTTCCGCGCGACGTCAGCGTGGGCGGGCACCAGTATACGGATTCCCTGCAGAAGGAACTCGACCTGAACTTCGACGACGCCGAGAAGCTGAAGCTGGGTGAAAAGGTCGGGACGGTAAGCGAGGACGCGAAGGCGCCGATCCTGCAGCAGGTGACCGAGATCATCGTGCTGGAAATCCAGAAGACATTCGACTTCTTCCGGGCGAGCGCTGCGGGCGAGCACATCGAGAAGATTTACCTGGCGGGCGGTTCGGCCAAGGTGCCGGGGTTGATGGAAGCGCTGCGGCAGGAATTTTCGATGCCGGTCGAGTTGTTGAATCCATTTCAGCGCGTGGTGCCGCCGGCGGACGGTCCGGGGGCGGAACTGGTGGAGCAGAATCCGGGGCAACTGGCGGTAGCGGTGGGCCTGGCTTTGAGGAGCTTTGAATCCCTATGATCAGAATCAATCTGCTCGAAAATTCCAAGGGAAAAAATAAGCGTGCCGGTGGCGGCGGACCCGCGGTGCCCACCATGGAGATGGGCGACCTGGGTTCACCTAAGCTGAAAGTGCTGGTGGTGCTGCTGGTAGCCGGTCTGCTGAATTTCGGTTACTGGTACCGGCTGGACCGGCAGGCAAAGTCGATTGCGGCGCAGATGCAGGCCGCTGAGCAAAAGAACCGCGAACTCAGCGACGTGAAGGCGCGCTTCCTGGAACGGCAAAAGCAGGCCAACAACTACAAGCGGCGGGTGGATGTGATCGATTCGCTGCGCGCCGGGCAGGCCGGCCCGGTGAATCTGCTGGCCATGCTGGGACAGACGGTGAACGGAACGGAAGCGGTCTGGCTGAACAAGATGGATGACCAGGGTGCGAGCGTGAACCTGGAAGGCACGGCGCTAAGCACCGACGCGGTGGCCACCCTGATCGCGAACCTGCAGAAGACGGGCTTCTTCAAGAACGTCGAGATCAAGGAAACTTATCAGGACGATGCGATCAAGGACATGCAGGCATTCCAGTTCACGCTGACCTGCGAGAAGGGAAAGTCGTAGAGGCGGACCTATGGCAACGAATTTCAACGAACTGTCGGGCCTGAAACAGTGGGGAGCGGTGATTGCGGGAGGAGCGCTGGTAACAGTGGCGCTGTACTTCACGGTGTTCAAGAGCCAGAACGACAAGAATGCGGTGGCCCAGCACGCGGTCGAGATCAAGGTTCGGGAGAACAACGAACTGGAGTCTTACCGTCCCAAGCTGAAGGACATGGAGCTGCAACTGGCCAACTTGAAACAGCAATTGGAGATCGAACGGCGCATCGTTCCGGACGAGAAGCAGGTGGACGCTTTTATCCAGACGATGGACGGCGAAGCGGTGAAGGCGGGCGTGGAACTGCGCCGCTATTCCGCCAAGCCGGTGGCCGCGAAGGAGTATTACACGGAGGTCCCATTCGACATGGAGTTGGATGGTCCGTATTACTCCATGCTGAATTTCTTTGACCGGGTGGGCAAGCTGGAGCGCATCGTGAACATCAGCGGACTGCTGGTATCCACGACGAAGAATCCCGCGAACGCGAAGGTGAAGCACCAGTACCAGTACGCGCCGAACGAGAGCGTAGTGGCATCGTTTACCGCGACGACATTCTACAGTCACGACCTGGAGCCGCCCGCGGCGGCAACGGGTCCGGGAGCGAAGCCGGCAACGGCTCCCGCGGGCGTGAAGCAATAGGAACCGCTTATGAAGCTGATGACAGGCATTCTGGCAGTGGCAGTGGCGATGACGACGGGAGTGGCCTTTGGGCAAAACCCGGACGCCATCGACAACGCGCGCAGCGTGGCGAAATCGCTGCAGCAGATAAAAACCAACCAGACCAATGAAGCGCTTGCGGCAGGATCGCCCGCGCCGCAGGCAGATCAGCCGGTGACGGCATCGCCGGCGCAGCCCGCAACGGTTCAGCCGACGGCAGCCAAGCCGGCAGGATCGAAGCCAGCGGCAAAGAGCGCTCCTGCGGCAACCAAGGCCGCGCAGCAACACGATGCTTTCAAGCCTAAGCACAAGGCGGTAGCGGCGGCAAAAGCTGCGGCTCCCAAATCGGCGGACAAGCCAGCGGCTTCAAGCAAGATTGCCGCCAGCGAAAAACCGGCCGACGCCAGCAAGAGTGACGCTGGCAAGAGTGGGGAAGCTGCCAAGACGCCGAAGCCGGAGGACAAGAAGTGGGCGATGAACGGCAAGCGCGACCCCTTCTTCAGTCCGGTGCTGCAGCAGACGACTACGCCCGGATGCTCGACGGGGAAGAAATGCCTGGAAATCGGTCAGATCAATGTGCGGGGCGTGGTGAAAAGCGAGAGCGGTTTCATCGCAGTGGTGACGAACAGCTTGAACAAGGCCTATTTCCTGCATGAAAACGATCCCGTGTTCAACGGCTACGTGGTGAGAATCACCGGAGACTCGGTGGTGTTCCAGGAGTCGTTCCAGGACAAACTGGGCAAACCGCTCACGCGGGAAGTGGTTAAGAAAATACTAACGCCGGCTGTCTAGGATTTCCGGCGGAAGCGCCGCCGGGAAACCGGAGGCGGGAAAAATCGAATTTTAAGAAGGACACGCGGGCCAGGCCCGCGAGTTGGGGAGAAGCGAAATGCGAAAGCAAATGCTGAGTGTGTTCCTAGCGTGGCTGACATTGGGGCTGGCAGCTTCAGCCGCCGAGGCGCCGGCGTCACAACCGGCGAGCCAGAAAAACGAACTGCAACGAGTGAACGTGGTTCGTGGCACGGATGAAATCCGGGTCGAGATCAGCGCACGTGGCACGGTGACGCCCAAGCTCACGACGGCGGACTCGCCGGCGCGCCTGGTAGTGGACTTGCCCGCGACCTTCATGGCGACGGGGCAGAGCCACATCACGGTAGGCAGCTCCGGAGTGAAAGGCGTGCGCATCGGCATGGATGGCCAGACGCCTCCCACTACACGGGTAGTGGTCGATCTCGATCACGCCTGCCGCTATGAATTGAACCCAACGGCGGATGGGAAGTTCGTGCTGACGCTGCACTCGCAGCAGGCCACGGCGAGTGTAAGCGCTCCAAAGACTGTGGCGATAAGCGCAGCGGCGCCAACCAGCAAGAGCGCGTCTCCGTTCGGGCCGCGAGTTGTAGAGGCGAAAACGGAATCGACCCCGAAGTTGCAGCCAGTTCCGGTTAGCCCGACCGCGGCCACGACTCAGAAGCCCGAGGCGGCGGCAGCTCCGTCGAATGACTTTGTGTTCGTCGAGCCCGCCTACGACGCCAAGAGGACCACGGCTGATCCGGCGTCAGACCCATCCGGACGGGCGCAGGAGGCAGCGGCGAAGTTTTCCGACAAGACGGCGGCGGAACTGCTGCCAGTGCGCATGAATGCGGCGCAGTCGTCGCAGAGCACATCTTCCAGCACTGGCGGCGTTGGCATCCAGCCCGCAGTCAATCTGGCGGCGGAGCAAAAAGAGCAGGCTGGGCAGCAACCGGTCACGGCCGGCCCCAGGTACACGGGCGAGCCGATTTCGGTGAACCTTAAGGATGTGGATCTGAAAGACTTTTTCCGTCTGATCCATGAGATCAGCGGCTTGAACGTGGTGCTCGATCCCAACGTGCACGGCACTTTGACCATCGTGCTCGACGACGTGCCGTGGGACCAGGCTCTGGACATCGTACTCAAGAACAACGACCTGGCGCGGGAACTCGAAGGCAACGTTCTGCGGGTCGCCACGGTGGACACGCTGAAGAAAGAAGCGGATGGCCGGCGCGCCCAGGTGGAATCGGAAGCGCTGGCGGTAGAGAAAGTTTCGGTCACGCGTTTCCTGAGCTATGCCCACGCCAAAGACGTGATGCTGACGGTGAAGAAATTCCTCTCGGCGCGCGGTGAAGTGGTAGCAGACGAGCGCACCAACGCCGTGATCGTCAATGATATCCCGAAAGTGATTCCGATTATTGACCGCCTGCTGACGCAACTGGATCGCAAGACGCAGGAAGTGGAGATTGAGGCGCGGGTGGTGGCGGCGACGCGGCAGTTCGCGCGCGACATCGGCACGCAGCTCGGCTTCGGTTGGGGCAATGGCCACAGCGCGATCGGCGGTGCTTCCTCAGCGGGCAGTTCGCCGACGACGGTTAGCAATCTGACTCCGGGCTACATCACAGTGCCGGGCACGGGTACAGGCACGGGGAACTCGATTCCTCTGTTCTCGAACCTGGGCTCGACCGCACCCACCAGCGGTTTGACCTTCTTAAACGCCAGCAACACGGTGCGCATCGATGCCGTTCTTTCGATGGCTGAGTCGCGCGGCTTACTGAAAGTTCTGTCGCGTCCGCGAGTGGTCACGCAGAACAACATTCAGGCCATCGTGAAGCAGGGCGTACGCGTGCCCATCGTGACGCAGGCGCAGTTGGGTGGTCCTCCGACCGTGACTTACGTCGATGCTTTCCTGCGGCTGACGGTGGTCCCGCAAATCACCTCGGAGAACACCATCTTCCTGAACGTGGACGTGGAGAACACCACGCCGAACTTCGCGCAGGAAGTGCAGGGCAACCCGGAGTTGATCACGCAGCAGGCTACGACGCAGGTGCTGGTGACCGACGGCGGCACGGTGGTGATCGGCGGCGTCATCCAGACGCAGAACTCGATCAACATCAATCAGGTGCCGTTGCTGGGCAACATTCCGATCCTGGGCAACCTGTTCAAACACGTTCAGGTTTCTACTTCAAACCAGGAATTGATTTTCTTCATCACGCCGCGAATCATTCAGACGTAAAAGCGTCCGACATAGCAGCGCAGTTGAAGATTTCGAGCCGCCGGCCTGAAGAACCTGTCAGGACCGGCGGTTTTGTTTTTGGGTCGCAGCAAGTACCTAGTACCGAGTACCGAGTACTCAGCGAACTGCGCTGCATTCTGACTGTGGAGACTCTCGGTACTCGCTGCTCGGTACTAGGTACTTCCTGCATCTCCTCCTGATAAACTCATCGGCGATGAACTTCCTTGCGCGGCAGAAGAAACTGCGGCAGCAGCTTGCTTCTTGCAGGCTGGATGCTTTGCTGGTCAGCCATCTTCCCAACATCCGATACCTCTGCGGCTTCACTGGGAGCGCGGGATTCCTGCTGGTGACGGAAGCCGTGAGCGTCTTCTACACCGACGTGCGTTATGACACGCAGGCGCGCGACGAAGTGAAGGGCGCAAAGGTAATCATTGCGCGCAAGGCGGTGTTGACCGCGCTTGGGGAGTGGATTGGTGCCCACCGGAAACGCTCGAAGGGATGGACGATCGGGATTGAAGCCGAGCACATGACCGTGGCGGAAAGGAAGCGTCTGGCGGATCTGCTGCCTTCCGGGGTGCGGTTAAGGAATGCTCCCGCGATGGTGGAGCGCGCGCGCATGGTGAAGGACGACGCGGAGCTGGCGCTGATAAGGGCGGCGGTGCAGTTGGGAGCTACTTTGTTCGACCGGGCGCTTGAAGTATTGCGGCCGGGCATACGGGAGGCAGAGGTGGCGGCGGAGATGGAGTATGCGGCGCGCCGGGCGGGCGCCGAGGAAATGTCGTTTCCTACCATCATCGCTTCGGGGGCGCGTTCGGCGTTGCCTCACGGCAGAGCTACACAGCAAACCATCGCGCCAGGTGGATTCGTGGTCTGCGATTTCGGTGTTATACTTGCAAGTTATTGTTCGGACCAAACCCGTACTGTATGGGTGGGCGCGGATTCAGGGGCAAAGGTAGAAGAAGCGCGTCACGCATACGAGTCGGTTAAAGAAGCACAAGAGGCGGCGATTGCGGCTGTGCGGTCGGGCGTCAGCGTTGGGGAAGTGGATGCGGCGGCGCGCAAAGTCTTGCGCAAAGCTGGCTTAGGGCGGTATTTTACGCATTCTACCGGGCATGGAGTAGGCCTTGAGATCCACGAAGCGCCCAGGGTTGCGGCCGGGCAGAAGGAATTGCTGCAGCCGGGCATGGTCATCACGATTGAGCCGGGAGTATACTTCCCCGGCAAATGGGGCGTGAGGATCGAGGACATGGTGGCAGTCGGCGAAGGCGGCTGTGAAGTGCTGACTCCAACCAGCAAGGAATTTCTCGCGGTTTAGGTCATGGGTCTTAGGTGTTAGGTCTTGGGCATTCGGCAAATGGATAGTACAGGCAGCAGATAGTCGTAAAGCACCTAACGATCAAGATACCTAACACCTAAGACCTAGCACCTAAAACCTGAGGCTGCGGTCCCACCGTATACGAATGAATCAAAAAGAACTGAAGGAACTCATCGAGTTCTTAATCGAAAAGGACATTGCCGAGTTCGAGTTGGAGCGCGGTGATGTCAAGGTGAAGATCAAGCGGGCCGGCCAGCACACCGTGGTGCAGACGCGCGCGGAAGTGCCCTACGTGGCCGTGACCGTTCCTCAGTCAGGCGTGCCTGCGGTTGTAGCCCCGTCAGCCGCACCGCCGGCAGCCCCCGTCGAGCCGGTTCAGGAAGAAGGCCTGCACATCGTAAAGTCCCCCATCGTGGGGACGCTCTACGAATCGCCGTCGCCGGGTTCGCCGCCTTTCGTCAAGGTGGGGGACATGGTGGAGGTCGGGCAAGTGTTGTGCATTGTGGAGGCGATGAAACTGCTGAATGAGATTGAGTCGGACGTGGCCGGCGAAATCGTAAAGAAGATGGGAAGCAACGGCCAGCCGATTGAATACGGGCAGGAGTTGTTTGCCATAAGGCCGAAGAAGTGAAGAGGATTGAGTAATTTTGTAATTGAGTAATTTTGTAATTGAAAAAGCCCCCGGGATTGTAAATTAGCAAATTACCAAATTACCAAATTACAAAATTACGAAATGCCGCCTCTGTCCCCACTTGATCTGAAATGTTTAAGAAGATACTGATTGCTAATCGCGGGGAGATTGCGCTGCGCGTCATTTGCGCGTGCAAGGAGTTGGGCATCCGTACGGTTGCCATTTACAGCGAGGCGGACCGGCATTCGTTGCCTGTGCGCTTCGCGGACGAAGCCATCTGCATTGGGCCGCCACAACTGGCGTTGAGTTATCTGAACATTCCGGCGGTGATCAGCGCGGCGGAGATCGCCAATGTAGATGCGATCCATCCCGGGTACGGATTGCTGTCGGAGAACGCCAACTTTGCCGAGGTATGCGAGACCAGCGGAATCAAGTTCATTGGACCGCGGCCGGAAGTAATGCGGCTGATGGGAGAAAAAGAAAAAGCGCGCGCGGCTATGAAACAAGCGGGCGTGCCGATTCTGCCGGGATCGGATGGAATCATCGCCACAGAGGGCGAAGCGGCGGAGTGGGCGCGGCAGGTCGGTTTTCCGGTGATCGTAAAAGCGTCGGCGGGCGGCGGCGGGCGCGGTATGCGCATTGTGCGCGACGAAGAGGAGCTGCCGGGGTTGTTCAAGGCGGCGCAGGCCGAAGCAGCGGGCGCGTTTGGTAACGGCGACCTGTATATGGAGAAGTTCGTCGAGCATCCGCGGCACATTGAATTTCAGGTGCTGGCGGACCAGCACGGTAACGTGGTGAGCCTGGGGGAGCGGGAATGTTCGATTCAGCGGCGGCATCAGAAATTGCTGGAGGAGTCGCCTTCGACGCAGGTCACACCGGAGTTGCGCGATCAGATCGGCGCGGTTCTGTGCCAGTCGCTGACACAGATCGGGTACACGAATGCGGGGACGATCGAGTTTTTGATGGACCAGGACCGGCGTTTGCACTTCATTGAGATGAACACGCGCATTCAGGTGGAGCATCCGGTGACGGAGATGGTCACGGATGTGGATCTGGTCAAGAGCCAGATCATGATTGCCGCGGGCGCGCACATGCGGGACGTGCTGCAGGAGCCGATTGAGCATCGCGGGCACGCGATTGAGTGCCGGATCAATGCCGAGCATCCCGAGAAGTTCACGCCGTCGGCGGGGAAGATCACGGCGTTCAATCCACCCGGAGGCACCGGAGTGCGGGTGGACACTGCCGCGTATGCGGAGGGCGTGATTCCCCCTTACTACGATTCGCTGATCGCCAAGTTGATTGTGCGCGGCAAAGACCGCAACGAGGCGCTCTCGCGGATGGCGCGGGCGCTGGAGATGTTTATCGTCGAGGGGGTGTACACGACGATTCCGCTGCACAGAAAGATTCTGGCCGATGCGGACTTCCGAGCCGGGAATTTTGATACGGGATTTATCGAGCGATTCCTGGCGAAGAACAGGAAAAAGGATACGGCGGCGTGATCTCCGTTCCCCGCCTTTATCCCATTGTGGATGCGGCTTTCTTTTCTACGACTGAAGAGTTGGTGGCTTTTGCCGCGGAGCTTGTCGCGGGCGGATGCACGCTGCTGCAATACCGCAACAAGAGCGGGAATGCGCGCGTAGTGGTGGAACAGGCTCGCGAATTGCGTCGGCAGTCGCGGGCGAGGGCGCCCGCGCTACACTTGCGGCTCATCATGAATGATCGGGCGGATTTGTGCATCCTGACGGAGCTCGACGGTGTGCATGTGGGGCAGGACGACCTCTTGCCGGAGTCGGTTCGAGGGATTATTGGTCCGCGATGGCTTGGCGTTTCTACGCACAATCCAGAGCAGGTGAAGGAAGCGGACCAGACTTCAGCGGATTATCTCGCCGTCGGCCCCGTGTTTTTGACCTCCGGCAAAGACCGGCCTGATCCGGTCGTGGGCCTTGAAGGGGTGCGCCGGGCGCGGCGATTGACTCGAAGGCCACTGGTGGCGATTGGGGGAATCACGCGTGCCAATGCAGCTTCGGTGATTGCGGCCGGGGCGGATTCTGTAGCGGTGATATCTGATCTGTTACGGGAGCCGCGTAAATCAGCAGAGGAATTTTTCCGCGTTCTGAGGTAAAGTCAACTGGCATTTGGAGTGGCGTCTGCCAGCGAGGGCGAGATGCCCCTTCGGCAAGCCCAGAGCGGGCTCTCGCGACAGCCGGCGGGACGCCGGCGCTACCACTTAGGAGGGATCCTGAGTACACCGACAACGCGGCCGGCCGCGGGCAGCGACTGGGAAATTCACAGCCGTCAAGACAACGAACTGGTCAAGGGCCTGGGCCTGACCAGCGCCACCATGCTGGTCATGGGGTCGATGATCGGCTCGGGCATCTTCATCGTTTCGGCGGAGATTGCCCGCGAGGTGGAATCCCCCGCGTTGCTGATCGCTGCGTGGGCGGTCGCGGGGTTCATGACCATCGTCGCCGCGCTCAGCTATGGCGAGTTGGCGGCAATGATGCCACGCGCCGGCGGACAATATGTTTATCTCCGCGAAGCCCTCGGGCCGCTGTGGGGCTTTCTCTATGGCTGGACGCTCTTTCTCGTGATTCAGACCGGGACGATCGCGGCCGTGGGGGTGGCTTTCGGCAAATTCCTCGGAGTATTCTTTCCCGCGATCTCGTCTTCAAATTGGATTCTGCATCTCTGGAGGGTTCCGCCGATCCGGCTCGGGCCGATGGTTTTGGGCAACATGGATGTGGGAATCAATACCCAGAATCTGGTTGCCATCCTGCTAGTGGTCTTTCTCTCGGTGGTGAATATCTTCGGATTGAAAACGGGGGCACTCATTCAGAATGTGTTTACCGTAGCCAAGGTCTCGGCGCTGCTGGGGTTGGCATTGTTCGGTATTGCGCTGGGGCGGAATGCGCAGGCCCTCGCCACCAACTTCAGCGGACATTTCTGGCGGAACGCCGAACTGGGCGCGCAGCATGCCGTGCAGGTGGGTGTAGGCGGCCCGATCGTGATGGTGGGCACACTGACGATCCTGGCGGTGGCGCAGGTCGGTTCGCTGTTTTCCGCGGACGCCTGGAACAATGTTACGTTCACCGCGGGGGAAGTGAAAAACCCCAGCCGCAACCTCCCGCTGTCGCTGGCGCTGGGCACGGGCGTGGTGATCGCGCTTTACATTGCATGCAACTTTATCTATTTGATGGCGCTGCCGCTCGACGGGACGGCCAGCGCAGCGACGATCCTGGGGCGGGGAATCAAGTATGCCTCCGAAGAGCGAGTTGGGACCGCGGTCATGACGCAGATGTTCGGCGCAGTGGGCGGCCTGCTGATGGCCGGCGCCATCCTGATTTCCAGTTTCGGCTGCAACAACGGACTGATTCTTTCCGGCGCGCGTGTTTACTACGCGATGGCCAAGGACGGCCTGTTTTTCCGCAGCGTTGCCAACCTGCATCCTACCTACAAGACTCCGGCAGTTTCGCTGATGGTCCAGATGGTATGGGCGTGCCTGCTTTGCGTCTCGGGCAGCTACGGGCAACTTTTGGACTACATCATTTTCGCTGCGCTGTTCTTCTACATGTTGACGATTGTGGGATTATTTGTGCTGCGGCGGACGCATCCCGATGCGGCGAGACCCTATCGCGCGGTGGGTTATCCCGTGTTGCCGGCGATTTATATTTTGATGGCTTCATTCATCGATGTCGTACTATTGCGCTACAAGCCGCAATTCACGTGGCCGGGGCTGATTGTAGTGCTGCTGGGCATCCCGGTGTATTACGCGTGGTCGAGGAGCGCGGGCGGAAGCGTGTTGCGTAGTCGCTGAGGAGAAACGACACGAATGGCGAATCTGCTGGCAACCAAGCCGCTGAACCTGCTGATGGAAGAAGCCCGCGAGACGGGCGAACACAGTCTCAAGCGGACCTTAGGGGTTTTCCAGCTCACTGCGCTGGGTGTCGGCGCGATCATCGGAGCCGGCATCTTTGTAATGGTGGGGTTGGGAGCACAGTACGCGGGTCCGGGACTCACCTTGTCGTTCGTTCTCTCCGGGTTGGGATGCGCGTTTGCGGGTTTGTGCTATGCGGAGTTCGCGGCCATGATTCCGCTCGCAGGCAGCGCCTACACTTATGCCTACGCTACACTGGGCGAATTGCTCGCCTGGATCATAGGCTGGGACCTCACGCTCGAATACGCCATGGGCGCCAGCACGGTGTCTTCGGGCTGGTCGAACCACTTCATCGAGCTGCTGAATATCTTCCACATCAAGATGCCGCTGTGGCTGGCTTACGATCACTGGACGGCGCTGAAAACGGCTGAGAATATTGTGGCACGGCAAATGGCGCTGGCAGGGGACTCCTCCCTTGTACCGGGCACGCAGACCTTTCTCGATAAGATCAGTGCGATTACGAGCGCGCAGTCTCCCGAGTTGCTGCAGCGGGCACATGAACTGCTCGGTGCGCCCCACCTGTTTGGGGCCGAAGTCGGGTTGAATCTTCCGGCCTTTATTATCGCGCTTGTGATCACGGCGATTCTGGTCATCGGGATCAAAGAGAGCGCTCGGTTTAACACCGGGATCGTGGTCATCAAAGTTTCGGTAGTGCTCTTCGTGATCGCGTTGGGCGCACACTATGTCGACCGAGCAAACTGGGGGATGGATTGGGCATCGTTCGCGCCTAACGGCTTCGCGGGAATTGGAGCCGGTGCGGCCTACATATTCTTCGCCTACATTGGTTTCGATGCGGTTTCCACCACGGCGCAAGAAGCCAAGAATCCTCAACGCGATTTGCCGATCGGCATGATTGCCTCACTCGCGATTTGCACGTTCCTATACATTGCCGTGGCTGGCGTGCTGACCGGCATGGTGCACTGGCAGCAGATCAACATTGAAGCGCCGGTTGCGCGCGCGTTCCTGGACCGCGGCCTCACCACGGCGTCGCACATCATTACCCTGGGCGCTCTGGCTGGGTTGACAAGCGTGATGTTGGTGATGTTGCTCGGCCAAACGCGAGTGCTCTATTCGATGGCCAATGACGGGCTTTTGCCGAAGAAGTTCTTTGCCGCTGTTCATCCCAAGTTTCGCACTCCGTGGAAGAACACGATTCTCGTGGGCCTGCTGGCGGCGATCGTGGGCAGTGTGACGCCGATTTCCGACATTGGAAAGATGGTGAACATCGGTACGCTGCTGGCATTTGTGATCGTCTCGATTTCCGTGATGGTGTTGCGGCGCACGAATCCCAAGCAGCCACGGCCGTTTCGAACGCCATGGGTGCCGCTGGTTCCAATCCTGGGTGTGGTCTCGAACGGTTACATGATGTATAAGCTGGGCTGGGTGAATTGGGCGCGGCTGATCATCTGGTTGATCATCGGACTGGTGGTGTATTTCACATACAGCGTGAAGCACAGCCGAGTGCAGGCTCTGCAGCAGGGAGGGAACAGCAGTGGCCAGTGATCAGTGGCTAGTAAGTTCGACGAGCTCTCCGCACGGCGCGGAGGGCATTTTTGTCTTATAGTCGGAAGAAGGTTGTGGTTCACTGTCAGTGGTCAGTGAAAACAAGCCAATAAGGCGAGTGTTTCACTGACCACCGACCACTGCATTTCTATTATTGCGGCATCCCGATATATTACGCGTGGCAGTCGCGCGGCAGACCGCCTGCCGCGGCACAGTCGAGCCCGCAATAAAGGAGAGCGTTTTCATGGCTAACTTGTCGGCAACCAAGTCAATCAGCACCCTGATGCATGAAGCGCAGGACACAAGCGAGCATAGCTTGAAACGCACGCTCGGCCCCGTCAATCTGATCATGCTCGGCATTGGCGCGATTATCGGCGCCGGTCTGTTCGTGCGGACAGCCGCCGCCATTGCTGATCGTTCCGGGCCGTCGGTGACGCTGGCGTTTATTGTCGCGGGCTTTGGTTGCGCCTTTGCCGGACTCTGTTACGCCGAATTCGCTTCCATGATCCCGGTTGCCGGGAGTGCCTATACCTATTCCTACTGCACCATGGGAGAGTTGGTCGCATGGATTATTGGCTGGGACCTGGTGCTGGAGTACGCGGTGGGCGCGGCAACCGTGGCCATCGGTTGGAGCGAATTCTTTAACCGTGTGCTCAGTTGGTTTGGACTGGCGATACCGTATCAATGGATCCACTCCCCGCTTCAGGTTCAGGCGGAAACCGGGGTTCGCGGAATCATCAACATTCCCGCCATTTTCATCCTGTTTTTGCTTACGTGCCTGCTCATCAAAGGAACCAAGGAATCTGCTCTGGTGAACGGGTTTATCGTCATCCTCAAGATCACCATCGTCATTGTCGTGATCTGCATCGGCTGGGGGTTCATGAATCCAGCCAATCACACACCGTTCATTCCCGCTCCTTCCTTGTATGTAACTCCTCAGGGGATCACGCACCACTTCGGTGGCTGGCTGGGCATTCTTGGGGCGGCGGGCGTTGTCTTTTTTGCCTATATTGGGTTCGACGCCGTTTCCACCGCTGCCCAGGAAGCGAGAAATCCCAAACGAGACATGCCCATCGGCATCCTGGGCTCTCTTGTCGTCTGCACCGTCCTGTATGTGCTTTTCTCGTACGTGCTAAGCGGGGTTGCCACGGTTCAGGACTTCCGCACTGCGGGTCGCGAGGCTTCGGTTGCCTTCGCAATTACAAAGTATATGCACGGCTATGAGTGGCTCTCAAAGTCGGTGAGCGTTGCCATTCTGGCTGGATTCTCATCCGTGATCCTGGTCATGCTCCTGGGGCAGTCGCGTGTGTTTTATTCGATGAGTTGCGACGGCTTGGTTCCAAGGGTCTTTTCTGATGTCCATCCGCGCTTCCGCACACCCTACAAGTCGAACATGCTCTTTTTCGTCTTTACATCGTTATTCGCCGCCTTCCTTCCCGAGGACATCGTGGGCGAAATGACAAGCATCGGAACCCTTTTTGCATTCGTGCTGGTCTGCATCGGAGTCTGGATTCTGCGGGTACGCCGCCCCGACTTGCAGCGCGCCTTCAAAGTTCCTGCCGTTCCGTTTGTCTGTACGGCCGGCGTGCTCGTCTGCAGCGCGATGATCTATGGCCTCGGCTGGACAAATTGGTTGCGGCTGATCGTCTGGCTGGCGATCGGGCTGGTGTTCTACTTCAGCTACGGACGCAGACACAGTAAAGTGCAGGCGCTCAATGCCGGTCCCGAACCTAAAGGCGCGCCCAGCATGGCGGACTAGAAAGTGGCCAGGGGCTAGTGGTCAGGGGCCAGTGAAAAGCGGACTCTCCGCGAAAATGCCTTTACTGGCCACTATTCACTGGCCACTGCTTTTCCCATGAAAATCGTATCCGCAGATGAGATGCGCGCCATCGACCGCGCTACCAGCGACCGCTTTGGCGTTCCCTCGCTCACGTTGATGGAGAATGCGGGTGCAGCCGTGGCGGATTATGTACTCTCGCAGCATGCTGCGGCGGAGCGCATCGTGGTTTTCTGCGGCAAAGGGAATAACGGCGGTGATGGCTTTGTGGCGGCGCGACGGCTGCATCAGCAGGGAAAGAAAGTTCAGGTGATCCTGCTGGCGGACCCTGCCGATCTGCGAGGCGATGCGGCGATTATGTATGGGAAGTTGCCGGAGTCGGCCATCGCGGTGCATTCCCCAGAAGAGGTGGAAAGCGAGCGAGTGCGGCTATCACTGCAGGCGGACTTGTATCTGGATGCCGTGCTGGGCACGGGTTTCAAGCCGCCGGTGAGCGGGTTGTATGCCGAGGCAATTGCGATCACGAACGCGAGCGGCATTCCCGTGATCGCCGTCGATATACCTTCCGGCGCCGATGCGGACGCGATGGGTCCGCAAGCCGGGACCATCGCCCGGGCCGATGCCATTGTCACTTTTACTGCGCCACGACCGGCGCACGTGTTCAGTTTGTTGACCGCGGGGCCGACTATTGTCGCTGACATCGGCTCGCCCGAGGGGGCGATTGTTTCGGCGCTGCAGCTGAATGTGATCACCGCGCGTGATGTCGGACCGCTTATCGGGCCGCGCCCGGCAGAGTCGAACAAGGGCAACTACGGGCACGTGCTGGTGGTGGGAGGGTCGCTCGGGAAAGCTGGATCGGTCGCGATGGCCGGGATGGCTGTGCTGCGGGCGGGGGCGGGGCTCTCGACGGTGGCGACACCGAAGTCCGTGTTGGGAACTGTGGCCGGATTTCATGCGGAGTTGATGACTGAACCCTTGCCCGAAACGGATGCGGGCACGATCTCGTCGAGCGCGCTGAATCGAATCGGCGTGTTGGCGAAAGGCAAGACCGTACTCGCGATCGGGCCTGGGATTTCGCGGGATCCGCGGACCGCGGAACTGGTGCGGGCGCTGGTTGCACGACTTGAACTTCCAATGGTTGTGGACGCCGATGGCCTGAATGCGTTTGAAGGCCGCACGGATGAATTGAACGGCAACGGGCGGACGCTGGTGATCACTCCGCATCCCGGCGAGATGGCCCGCCTGATGGGATGCACGATTGCTGACGTGCAGAAAGATCGATTGGGAGTGGCGCGGAAGTTCGCGCGCGAGCACGAAGTGATCGTCGTGCTCAAAGGGCATCGCACGCTGGTGGTGCAGCCCGGACGGCGAGGCCTGGGTGAATACGACGGGGAATCCCGGCATGGCCACCGGCGGCACGGGAGACATTCTCACAGGGATGGTTGCGGGAATGATCGCACAGCACCCGAAAGACGCTCTGGGAGCCGTGCTTGCGGCGGTGCATCTGCACGGCCTTGCCGGCGACGTGATGCGCGAGAGAGTGGGCGAGCATTCGCTGGTGGCAACCGATCTTCTGAAGGGGTTGCCGGAAGCGTTCCGGCGCACGCGCGATGCGGCCGAACAGAAACTCGTACGCTGGTGAGTGATCGAACGCAGCGAAAGCTTGACTGTCCTTCTGGCCATTGATGAGTTAGTAAACGCTCGCGATGTGCTTGACGATGCACCGGTTGGATCGCTGGAACGCCGCGTCCAGCGCGGGAATCCGGCCATCTGCTTCCGTAACCTGTTTCCCGCTCTCATCTGGTGCCATAGTGCAGGCAGCTTATGACCCACTTCCCCCAACCGCACCCTTCGCGGCGAGCGGCCCGGGTCCAGCTAGGTAATTCCGTCCTGGCTGCGATTCGCTTAGAAAATGGCCGGCACGCTAAAGCTAAACTACAAACCATTTCCGTAACTGGCGGACTGTTGCAACTGCCGCGTTCGCTGGGGAATGGCTCGTTCGTCGAAGTTGCATTTCAGACGCATTCGGGGCCGGTCCACGGTATGGCCGAGATCCTTACTCCGATGCGGAAGACGACGGACGGAGTGCTGCAGCCATTCCGCTTCGTCGCGCTTGAGGACGACGACCACCACCGCTTGCGAACGTCGCTCGACCACGTGACGGATCGCGACCTGCTGCGACTCAAGTCGGTCGCCTACAGCGTGCCCGGAACGATCTAGCCTGCTCTCGCTATACTGGTCGTGGTCTGCGCCCTGCGTGGCTGCGGCCAGTGGGCAGATGACGCGAGAGATCATCACACATTCACCGGAAGAGACGATCGCCTTCGGGCGGACGCTGGCGGAGTTGCTGGCGCCGCCGAAGCTGGTGCTGCTGCGCGGCGATCTGGGCGCGGGGAAGACCACGCTGGTCAAGGGAATCGCTGCAGGGTTCGATGCGGCGGAGGAAGAAGACGTCACCAGTCCGACGTTTACGCTGGTGCACGAATATCGCGGACCGCGAGCCAATCTTTATCACATTGATCTTTACCGCGTGGATACGCTGCGGGAACTGGAGACGCTGGGACTGGACGACCTGCGCGTCGAGGACAACGTTTTGCTGATTGAGTGGGGAGAGAAATTTCCGCGACTGCTGCGAGAGCGGGATGTGGAGATTTCTCTTGGAGCGCGACGGGGAGAGTGGACGGCGGATCACGGGGCCATCGTCGGGAAGTTAGCTGATGCCCTGTCTCGGCTGCGACGGTCGGGATAAGGATTGTCCGTGCGCAGGTAGCGGAGCGCTCCACTCGCGCACCATCGAGAAGAGAATGGCAGCGGCGAAGAGTACGAAGGTGAAGTGGTTCGCTCGCATCACTCGATTATGACACGCGGGGGTTCCTGGCGCGTCCCAAGATCATTAAACACAGAGGACACAGAGGCTCACAGGGTAGAACATTGCCAGCTCTTAACTGAGAACCGAGAACTGAGAACTGCTTCAGAATCCCATGATGTTGTAACCGCAATCGACGTAGATGACTTCGCCGGTGATGCCGCTGCTGGCGTCGGAGGCGAGGAAGACTCCGGTCGAGCCGACTTCTGCAACTATCGACGTTGCGGCCGAGTGGTGCGTGCTCGGCGTGGGCTTTCAGCATATCGCCGAAGCCTGAGATGCCGCGCGCGGCCAGGGTTTTCACCGGTCCGGCGGAGATGGCGTTCACGCGAATCTTTTTCTTTCCCAAATCATAAGCGAGATAGCGCACCGAGCATTCCAAGCCGGCCTTGGCCACGGCCATCACGTTGTAGCGGGGCACAACCTTCTCTGACGCGTAGTAAGTCATGGTTAGAATCGATCCGCCGTCTTCCATGAGGGGTGCGGCGGCGCGTGCAACTGCGACGAGGGAATAGACACTCACGTCCATCGCAACGCGAAAGCCCTCGCGCGTGGTATTGATGAATTCTCCCTTGAGTTCGTCGGCTGGTGCGTAGGCGACCGAATGCACCAGCGCGTGCAGCTTGCCGTGGCGCTCTTTGAGCGTGGCGAAGAGGCGGTCGATTTCTTCGTCTTTGCTGACGTCGCACATGTAGGCTTCGGCGCCGGGCAATGACAGGATGAGATCTTTCGCTTCCTGCTCCAGGCGCTCATTCTGGTAGGTGATGGCGAGCTTCATGCCCGCGGCGTGCAGTCCCTGGGCGATGGACCAGGCGATCGAGCGCTTGTTGGCGACTCCGAAAACGACGGCGTTGCGGCCCTGCAGGTCAGAGGACATGCGTGCTCCTTGGAATGGGAAAGAATAACAGGTGGAAGGATAAGGCAGAAGTCAGAAGTCAGAGTGCAGAAGTAAGAAAGAGCGGTGGGAGAATAGCTCGCACTTGTTTTTACTTCTGCATTCTGACTTCTTACTTCTGACTTAGCTCAACCCCGACCTCCTCCAGCGCGCCCCGAGTCCCCACGGGCCAACTGGCGGCCACGAACGCCAACCCGTAAACGCAGGCGAGAATCGCGAACGCCGCCACCAGGCTGACTTTGTGTGCCACCGCGCCGACGGCGACGGCCAGCACCAGTTGCAGGAACGTGCCGAAAAAGTAGAAGGCGTTTTGCACCCGTCCCATCAGATGCTTGGGGACCATTTCCATGAGGCTGGTGTTCATGGCGATGCCGCCGACGCCGCGCGCCGAACCCATCACGGCATACAGCAGTATGGCGGCGACCAGCCAGTGCGAGACGGGAGCGCAAACCACGGTCACCGCAATGATCGCCATGGAAAACGCAACCGAGCGGCGGCCTCCGAGGCTGGCAATGATGGCGGGAGCATACAAGACGCTGAGGAACGCGCCGGTTCCCCAGCCGGCGTTGAGCCATCCGTAGCCCACTGCGCCGGCGTGGAAAACGCGCTCGCTCAGCGAGGGAGTGACGACGATTCCAGTGACCATCGCGCCGAGAAACAACGCCCAACTGACGCCGAGCAGGACGACCGCGCGATGGTCGCGAAGGAAGTGCAGGCCCTCGCGCATCTCGCGCCAGAAGCGCTCGAACTGAGTTTCAGCGGCAAGGATGTCGGCGCGGATTTCCTCGGGGCGCAGCACGACGTGGCGTCCTTTGCGCACGGCGAAATAGCACAGGAACGAGACCACGTAAGTGGAGACGTCGATCAGAAGCACGCCGCCGAGGCCGATGTGGTTGTAGGTGAATCCGACGAGCGAGCCGGCGATGAGCCATCCTCCCTGCACTCCGGCCAGAAGAAAAGTATTCGACTGCACGAATTGGCCTTCGGGCGTGAGTTCCTGGATCAACGCAGTAATAGTGGGCCAGAACATCCAGAAGCCGGCGGCGACGAGGGTATTCATCAGATAGAGTTGCCAGACCTGCACGCGGTGCTGAAAGGCGAGAATCGCCACAGTCACAATGATCACGGCGCGCAGAACGTCGAGCCACATGACCAGCAACCGCCGGTCTTCCCGGTCAATAATTACCCCGGTAAAGGGAAGCATGAGCATGGCGGGAACGGTTTGCAGAACGGCGAAAGTGCCGAGCGCCATCTCCGAATGCGTCGCCTGAAGGATGTACCAGGCGACCGCGGCCGAGTTCATCCCGCTGCCCAACATGGAGATCACGTTGGCGGCAAAGACGAAGCGCAGAGGACGCTGGGCGAGGATGGCGCGCATCTTCTTAATTTAGCGGAAGTCTGGGGATGGAAAAAGTGGTCAGTGGCCAGTCAGCAAGAACGCTTTCGTTGATCGGCTGTTTTCACTAACCACTGAACACTGACCGCTGACCACTGACCACTGGTTCTTCTTGCTTCCAACCGCATTCGGCGCTAGGATTCGCCTGCTGTTGGAAGTTGACATCTTTTTGCCGCGTTTACGGCGGAGGTGATCTATGAAGCGATGCGCGAGGTGGCTCGTGTCGGCTGTCGTTTCCCTCTGTTTTCTATTTATCGCGGTGCAGGCCAGTGCCCAGGCGGACAGGATCTTGATACCCGCGGGCACGCCCGAAGACCATGATCTGCAGGAAATCTCCAACGAGCAGGACGCGGCGAAAAAGTCCGCCATGTACCAGGACTTCGTGCAGAAGTACTCGTCAAATGCGGCGGCCGTGGCGTATGGGAACTGGCAGATTTCGCAGGCCTACCAGACCTCCGGCGACTTGAACAAGGCGCTCGAGTACGGAGACAAGGCGCTGGCCGGGGCTCCACGGAACCTCGATATTCTCGTCTCGCAGGCCAGCATTGCGCAGCAGGCGAAAGACAATACGAAGTTGATGGACTACGCGGCCAAGGGCGGCGCGGTCTGCAGTTCCATCGGCAAGCAAGCTAAGCCGGCAGACATGAGCGACGAAGCCTTCAACCATCAGGTGGCGGAAGAAAAGAGCGCGGCCCAGAGCAACTGCGATTTTCTCGAGTCGTCGGGATTCAACGTGATTGCCAGCGAGAACGATGCCAAGAAGCCGGATGGCCGAGATCGAAAAGTACTCGGCCGCGTTTCCAGACTCGAAGTTCCAGGATCAGGTTTCGAGCTACGCCATGTATACGCTGGGGCCGGGCCAGTTGAACGATCAGGCACGGCTGTTTGCGTATGGAGAAAAAGACACTGGCGGCGAATCCCAATTCGCTGCCCGCCTTGCTGCTGCTGGCGGGGACGTACGTTGACAGCGCGCAAACGGGGAGCGTGGGCAAGGCAATCAGCTACTCCCAGAAGGCGATTGCGGTCGCCAAGGCAGATGAACCGGATGCCGACAAGTCGCGGAAACTCTCGGCGGGAATGGCGCATTCGACTCTGGGCTACGCCTACATGAAGCAGGACAAGACGGCGGCGGCGATTCCGGAGTTGAAGTCGGCGGTGGGACTGCTCAAAGGCCAGGATGAACAGCAATACGCGATTGCCCTTTATCGTCTGGGTTTTGCCTACGCCAAACTGAACCGGGTGAACGAAGCCCGCGATGTGTTGACGGAAGCGGTGAAGATTTCCGGTCCGGTGCAGGCCATGTCGCAGGACCTGCTAACCAAAGTGAACGCGGCGCGAGCGAAAGGGAAGTGACGCGGGATCATGGTTTAACCAGCTCGGCGGAAAGCAAGTTAGCTTTCATGGCGAGATTGTGGGCGCGGTCGAGATCTCCGGCGGCTGCGGCTGTCTTGGACTGCTCCATGAATTGGTTGATCTGACTCACCATCTCCTGCTGGCTGGGGTTGAGCTGGCGTCCCGAGATCTTCTTCAGGTTTTCCTCGGTCGCCGCCGTCAGTTGTTCGGTAGAGCGTTGGTGCGAGGCCTGTTCGGCGGCCGTGCCCCCGGTGAACTGGACCGGCGGTTCGTCCGATCCTCCCTTGCGGACAACTTTCTTGGGGGGCGGACAGGGCGTCGCGGAGGCAGGCGTTTGCGCGGAGTTTGCTGCAGGGGCGGCGGCCGAGCAATTCGGCGTACCTGTCTTTTTCTTGCGATGATGAGGTTTGGGAGTGGGCTTGGGTTGATTCGCAGAGTCCGGCGTGGAAGCGGACGGAGGTTGGGCGGGTGGCGCCTGCGATGAGCCGCTGGCCTGGCTTTCGGGTGTTGACGAGGTTGAAGGCATCACTGCTGGCGGTTGCTTGTCCGGGGACTGTGCCGCGGGTCCGTCACCGGCTGGCGGCAACCAACCCGTGGTTGCATATCCCGCGTTTTGAACGCTGAGAAGACAAACGGCGAGGATTGCGGCGAGCGTCATGTTCGTTATCCTCATCCATGTCTTCGTCCTCATCCATATCTTCGTCCTCCACGTTGCGCAACCAAGCTTTCCAAATTTTACGCCTCACAGAGTCAAAGCAGAAATGACTCAAAGCAAAAATGACTCAAAGCAGAAATCAGCCGTGGGCAGAAATGAGTCGCGCCAGAAAATCAGGTTGCAGGCTTTGACATCGCGGTTTCGGCGCTGGAGCCGGCGGCGCGCTCCGACGTCAGGCTTGAGGCAGCCAGGGGAAGGCGAAAGCGGAATGTCGTCCCTGCTCCCTCCTTCGATTCAAATTCCACGGAGCCGTAGTGCCACTGCAGAATCTGGTAAGTCTGCGCCAGGCCGATGCCGTTGCCCTCCTTCCTGGTGGTGAAGTAAAGCTCAAAGATCTTGTCTCGGACGTCCTGAGCAATGCCCACGCCCTGATCGCAGACTTCGGCGACTACGGCATCTCCGTCGCGGCGCGCCGAGATCGTGAGCGGACCCCCCTTGGGCATGGCCTGGATTCCGTTAAGCACCACATTGAGCAGGGCCTGCTTGATGAAGTCGAGATCGGCCTTGATGGGCAGCGGTTCGCCGGGCAGGTCGCGCTTGATGGTGACGCCATGCTGCTCCGCGTCCGGAGCGGCGAGCATTGACACGTCCTCGAGCACGCGGCGCAGGTCCACTTCCTCGAGGTGAAGCTCGCGAGCCCGCATGAAGTCCACCAGAGTTTGCACGACGCGGTCGAGCCGGTGAATTTCGCTGCCGATGATGTCCATGTGGCGCCGCGTATCGGGGTCCAGTTGCGAAAGCTTGTTCTGCAAGAGCTGCAAGTGGAGCACGATCGCGTTAATAGGATTCTTCACTTCGTGGGCAACGCCGCCAGTCACACGTCCGCTGGCAGAGAGGCGGCGGGACATCTCGATTTCGTCTTCGATGCGCCGGACGGATTCGGCGTCGCGCATGATCAGGAGAGCGCCGATTTGAGTGCTCTTCTCCTGGAGAAAATCCAAAGAGAGCTGGACGCGCCTGCCGGCGGCAGCGACGGCCTCGCGTTGCAGAAGCGGACGCTTGTGCTCGAAAGCATCGAGCAGTAGCGTGTCCAGGAAAGAGTCATTGGAGAAAATGTCCCGCGCCGTCCTGCCCAGCAGTTCTGCGCGTGGCCGGCCGAGGAAGCGCTCGACCGGCGCGCTCACCAGCACCACGCGCGAGTCTCGCGTGAACAGCATCAAGCCATCCTGCAGCTTCGACATGAGCTGGTCCACGTTGTCCTTCAGGGCGGAAAAAATCTCCCGGCTGTCGCGCATCTGCCGGCCGATGTTGGCAATCTTCAGCGTAACCAGTCCCAGTTCGTCGTGTTTCGATTCGTCTCCGGAGAGTGCCCCAGTTGAGTCGGAGCTGACGTTATCCAGGCTGCGGCTGATTTGCTTGAGCGGTCCGAGAGCGACATTGGACACGCCGGCCGCGAGTAAGAGAGAGGCGAAGATCGACGCAATTGAGAAGTAAACGGCGTGCAGCAGGCGCGGTGTGATTTCACTCTTGAGGAAGACCGTGGAAACGCCGACGTGGATGGTGCCGAAGGGCGCTCCATTCAGTAGCAACGGGAAGCTGACGTCGTAGACCGTGGCCGGGCTGTATACCAGGCGAAGCTGTTCCCGGAAGCGAGCCGATGTCACCGCGCGAAAATTCGGCCGTGGAGCAACCTGCTTCCCCACCAGTTGGGGATTGGTGTGGAGGAGCGCTTTGCCGGTCGCATCCACCACGGAAGCATCGTAGATGAACGGCCAAAGCGCAACCTCGGATTCGAGATTGTTCAAAAGGTTGGTGTCCATCGGCAGATATTCGACGAGGGCGCGCCGCACCGCCTCGGGATCGTCGGTATCAATGCGCGTGCTGCTCAAATCCGGCAAATCATTTTCGGCGAAGTAAGCCAGTTGCTGGGTCAGGCGGCTCGCGCTTTCATAGGCGCTGATGATGCGCTGACGAAGGATCTGAGAAATGTAGAGATACGAAAAGGCAGTCACCATCACGGTAACCATGAAGGTGATGCCGGCCACGATGATAGCTTTGCGTCGCATGAGCAGTGGTCAGTGGTCAGTGGCTTGTGGTCAGTCAGAGGAGCGGAGTGGTACTGATTACTGACCACTGATCACTGACCGCTGACCACTGACCACTGCTTACTGCGCTTCCTCCTGATCAGGGACCGCGTCGGGGGCGTTGCTGCCGTACTCCTTAAGTTTATTATGCAAGGTTTTCAAGCTGATGCCGAGGATTTCAGCAGCCTTCGTCTTGTTATTGCTGGTGGACTCCAGCGTTTTAAGAATGAGCATTTTCTCCGCCTCGCCCACCGTCGTGCCCACCCCCAGACGCACGGCATCCGGGTCATTCGCGGCTGTACGCACGGGCGCGTGGCCGAATCCGGGAGGAAGATGTTTGGTTTCGATCATGCCGCTGTCGCAGACAATCACGGCGCGCTCAATGGTGTTGCGCAACTCGCGCACGTTTCCCGGCCAGGAATAATTGTTGAACAGATTGAGCACCGCTTCGCTCACCGCGGCAACTTTGCGCGAATGCTTGGCGCTCATTTCCGCCAGAAGAAGCTGCACCAGATCGGCAACATCCTCCTTATGTTCCCGCAAGGGAGGCATATGGATGTTGAACACGTTGAGACGGTAATAAAGATCGTTGCGCAGTTCACCTCTGGCGACGGCATCGTCCGGCACTTTGTTGGTGGCAGCCAGCACGCGCACATCTACTGAGGTTTCCACTTTGCTGCCCAGGCGGCGCAGCTTGTGGTCTTCCAGTACGCGCAGCAGTTTGGCCTGGGTTCCCACCGGCATTTCGCCGATTTCGTCCAGCAGGATCGTTCCCCCTTCGGCCAGTTCGAAGCAGCCCGTGCGCCGTTCCAGAGCTCCGGTGAAGGCGCCCTTTTCGTGACCGAAGATTTCGCTTTCGATCAATGTTTCAGGAATGGCCGCGCAGTTGATGGCGACGAAAGGCCGCTCGCGGCGGGGACTCAGTTGATGGATGGTGCGCGCCACCAGTTCCTTGCCCGTGCCGCTGGCTCCGGTAATCAGTACCGACGCTGTGCTGGGCGCAACCAACTCGATGAGCCGGAAAATCTCCTGCATCTTGCGCGATGCGCCCTTCAGTTGGCCCAGGGAGCCGGAATCGCGCAGCTTGCGCCGGGCGCTCTCCAGTTCCGCGCGGGTTCCCACCAGCGCGGAGGCGTTTTGCAGCATCGTGCGCAGGCGGTTGGTGTCGATCGGTTTCGTGATGTAGTCATACGCTCCCATGCGCATGGCCTGCACGGCGCTATCGATGGTGCCCTGCGCCGTCACCAGAATTACTGCCATGGCCTGGGACTGCTCCCCCAGTCGTTCGAGCAGTTCGATGCCTCCCATGCGCGGCATCTTGAGGTCGGTCACGACGATGGAAGGAGTCCATTGCGCCGCTTTCTCCAGGCCTTCCACTCCATCGCGCGCGGTTTCGGCCCGATATCCCCACGAGGAAACTAACTCGGCCAGGCCCGTGCGCTCGTTCTCTTCGTCCTCTACGATCAGTACCTTTTCGCGGCTCATCCCTTAGTTTTTGCCTGCTGCCTCAATGGTTTCCTTCTACGAACTCTTCGCTAGCACCCAAGACTACAACCATACGCGGCCAGCTTCCCATGGGGCAAGGTCTGAGGGCGTCCCAGGTGCATTTCGGCCCAGCCCGCGCGTCGAGGAGTCGATATCCCAAAATTGTTTGTGATGTCAATTTGAGACGAAACCAATCTCGAAATCCATGGCAGAGATGCAATTCTTAAAAATCACCCTTTCGCTTTAAGATTGGCGTGGGTTAGAATTGCGAGTTCACAAGAATGAAACAAGTTCACGCTTATATTCCCGCGTGGTCTTTTCAGCGTGGCCGGGCGCACCCAAGCCAGGCACAGCGCGCAAAACATTGGAGGACGGAATGTCATTTCGTTACAAACTGCGGAAGGGCCGGGTAGCAGTCGGCCTGGTAATCGCTCTCGCCGTAACAGTCGTCTCGAGTCCTGCGCTGGCGCAAAGCGACTTGAATCCAAAATATGACGTCTTCGTGGGATATCAATGGCTGCATCCTGGCGGCACGGTTCCCTTGGCCTTCGGCGATCCCAACAATCCTCTCCCTTTCAAGGTGCCGGACATGGGGAAGGGCTTCGGCAGCTCTTTCACTTACAATTTCGATCGGCATTGGGGGGCGGAATTCGACTTCGGTCATAACTGGGGTAACGACAATTACGAAACCACAGTATCGGTCGGACCGCGCTTCATCGTGCGCGAGCAAGATGTGAGTTTCTTCGTGCATGCGCTCGTAAGTTATAACCGTGTGAACGTCAGCGGTCTGAACCCAAGCGACGGAGTTGGAGCCATCCTGGGTGGAGGAATGGATTTACCCTTCTACAAGGGATGGGCATTTCGACTGTTTGAAGCCGATTACGTCTGGGCCCGGCACAACTATGCCGATTTTGCGGCTGCGCAGTTTCCTGATCTGCGCCGCCCGTCGTTCGAAGGTGCCCGCCTGCGAACCGGGCTGGTATACAGTTGGGGCGGAGCCGTGCCGCTAACGCCAGCCGCCAGTTGCTCCGTGCAGCCCACGGAAGTAATGGTAGGCGAGCCCGTCACCGCCACCGTCACCGCCAGCAACTTCAATCCCAAGCACACCGTCACCTACGCCTGGAGCGGCAACGGAGGTTCGGTCTCGGGCAAAGGCGCGACCGCGCAGATCGATACCAACGGCCTCGCCGCCGGCAGCTACACGGTCACTGCCCACGTAACCGACGCCAAAGAGAAGAAGAACAACGAGGCGGGCTGCTCGGCCAGCTATACCGTGAAGCCGCTGCCGCCGAAGAATCCGCCCACCATGAGTTGCTCGGCCAGTCCGTCGAGCGTGCTGGCAGGGGCCAGTGTAACGGTGACATGCAATTGCACCAGCCCGGATGGCGTTCCCGTTTCGGTCGCGAGCTGGACAGCGACAAGCGGAACCATTTCCGGCAGTGGCAGTTCGGCAACGCTGAACACCGCTGGCGCATCTCCCGGCACGATCAGAATCGGCGCTACCTGCACCGACTCGCGCGGTCTCACCGGCGATGCGACCACCCAAGTGACGGTGGAGAATCCGCCGCCACCGCCGCCCAAGGCCTCCAAACTCAGCCAGTGTGACTTCCCCAACGAGAAGAAACCCTGGCGCGTCGACAACACCTGCAAGGCCATCCTGGATGACGTCGCCAAGAACCTGCAGCAGAACCCTGACAACAAGCTGGTAATTGTCGGGAATGCAGAGCCGGCGGAAAAACGCAAGAATCTGGCGGCGGAACGTGCCGTCGATTCCAAGTTTTATCTGACCCAGGGCGAGGCGCAGCAGCGAATCGACGCCAGCCGCATCGAAGTGCGCACCGGCAGCGGTGGCACCAAGACGGCCGAGTACTGGATCGTGCCTCCGGGCGCGACCTTCGACTCGACCGGCACCGAACCCGTGGATGAGGCCAAAGTGCCAGCGGTTCCGGATCATCCTAAGCCGGTGGCCAATAAGAAAGCGGCTGCCAAGAAGGGAAACTGACTTCGGCAGCGGAGTCCCAAAGGGCCGGTCGGCGATGTCGACCGGCCCGTTTTTTGGAGGTGCACTTCAGTAACCTTGTTGCGGCGGGCTTACCCTGTCAGGCTTGGAGCGAATCGAATTCTCTCCGCTTGGGGACCAGACTCTTATGAAATCATCTTTGCTTAAATTATTGACAGTGTCGATGTTAGTTTCAATGGGTTGGGCTGGCGCCGCAAGCCATCAATGGACCGTTCTAGGTCCGGATGGAGGCGATGTTCGCAGCCTGGCCTATGATCCGCATGACCCGAACCGGGTCTTCCTGGGCACCAGCACGGGGGTGATTTTCGTCTCCGAGGACGGGGGCCATAACTGGTCGCGCTTTGCCAAACTAGGAAGCGGCGACGATTACGTGCTCGATCACATCGCCATCGATCCCAACAACTCCAAGACCATTTTCGTTTCCGCCTGGAGCGTACAGGATCAGAGTGCGGGCGACATTTTCCGCACCCACAACAGCGGCAAAGAGTGGGAACCCCTGCCCGCGATGCATGGCAAGTCCGTGCGCGCTATGGCGCTTTCGGCTTCCGACCCAAAGGTTGTAGTGGCGGGCGCCCTCGATGGCGTGTACCGCAGCCGCGACGGCGGAAATCATTGGGAGCACATTTCTGACGCGGCCGTCAAGAACATCGAGTCCATCGCAGTCGATCCCAAAGATCCCAACGTCATCTATGCCGGCACCTGGCACCTGGCGTGGAAAACCAGCGACGGCGGCAACAGTTGGCAGCACATCAACAAAGGCATGATCGACGATTCCGACGTCTTCTCCATCATCGTCAGTTCCGCCAATTCTTCGGAGGTCTTCGCCAGCGCCTGCTCCGGAATCTATAAGAGCACCAGCGCCGGCGATCAGTTCCAGAAGATTCAGGGCATTCCTTTCACAGCGCGCCGCACGCGCGTCTTGAAACAGGATCCGGGCAATCCGGCGGTGGTCTATGCCGGAACCACCGAGGGTCTGTGGAAGAGCGTCGACGAAGGCAAGACCTGGAAGCGCATGAGCAATCCTGAAGTGGTGGTAAACGATGTGCTCATCGACCCGCGCAACTCGCAGCGCGTGCTGCTTGCGACGGACCGCAGCGGCGTGCTGGCCAGCGACGACTCCGCGGCCACCTTCACTACCGCCAACCATGGATACACTCACCGTTACGTGAGCGCCATCCTGCCCGATAACAAAGAACTCAACACGCTTTACATCGGCGTGGTAAACGATCGCGAGTTCGGTGGCGTGTTTACCTCCCACGACGGCGGACAAAGCTGGCAGCAGAAAAGCTCAGGCCTCGACGGGCGCGATGTCTTCACGCTAAAGCAATCCGGCAACGGAACGCTGGTGGCTGGAACCAACAAAGGCGTGTTTGAACTGGCCCCGGGCAGTTCGGTCTGGCATCCCATCAACAATGTAGTGCTGGAGAAGACGGTCTCGCGCACAGTGAAGTTGAAGACTGGCAAGACCAAGACCGCGGCTTCGACCGCCAGCACCCGCACCGTGCTCGAAGGCCGCGTCAGCGATACCGACCTCGGACCGAGCCGCTGGTTTGCGGCGACTTCCGCCGGCCTTTTTACCAGCAAGGATCAAGGCAAGGTCTGGATGGGCGGCCCCATCGCAGGTCAACAGGATTTCGTTTCGGTGCAGGCTCGTGAGGGCCTGGTAGTCGCCGCAACCCGCTCGAGCGTGCTGGTTTCAAAGAACGCAGGAACGGTCTGGGAGCCAGTAGCGTTGGCCTCCTACCCGATTAACGTTCGCAGCGTGACCGTCACGCCGGATGGCCAGATCTTTGTAGCTACCCGCGAGGGCGCCTTCCACAGCGCGGATTCCGGCCAGAACTGGAATCACGTGGTGGCCGGTTTGCCGGACAAGGACATCACGTCGGTGACCTACGACGGCAGCCACAAACGGTTGCTCGCAACCAGTGGCCTGACCGGCGTCGTGTTCGAGAGCAGCGATGGTGGCAGCACCTGGCAGCGTGGGCCGGATTCCGGCTACCCGCTACGCCGCATCAGCGTGCTCCACGGCCGCTACGTCGCCGCGACTCCGTTTGATGGTGTGATCGCGCAGCCGGAGAACGAACCGCAGAGCGCCAACGCTGGCGGCTCCAACTAGTCAGCGCTTTTGGCAAACCCTTCGCGGAGAGCGGCCACGCTCTCCGCGTTTTATTTTCCGCCATGCTCCCCTCTTGCCTGACCCTGTGAACCGGAGCCTCCCTGAGCGCGGCCGAAGGGTGACCATCTGTGTTCAAGCCTTTTGCTGGCAGCCAACAAAATCACGCCACTCGCTTCGAGACAATTCATAAAAGAGCAGCACACGGCCGCTGCCAGGAATCTCTTCCCGGCCAACGCCCTTAAACCCAAACTTCCTCAAAATGTGTTTTGACGCCACATTGCCCTCTTCCACGTCCGCCAAAAGCCGCGTCAATCCAAGGCGAGTAAATGCGGCGTCAATAAAGGCCTTGCAAGCCTCCGAGGCGAACCCGCGCCGCCAGTAAGGCCGGGCAAAATAGTATCCGAGATGGGCGGCTTTTCCCTCCGCCGCCCGCAGCCCACAACATCCGATGTATCTTCCTTCCTCTTTAAGAATAGTCGCCCACAGGCCGTAAGTTTCCGTGGGCCGGCCAAAATACTGATTCCGAAAACGATCCACCGCCTTCTCCAAAGGCCAGGGCTGTCCTCCCACGTAACGCCGCACTGCCGCATCCGTGTGCATGCCAACAAAATCGGCTTCGTCTTTAGCCTCGTGCGTCCTGAAGAGCAGCCGTTCCGTCTCGAGAAAAATCATGACTTGCCTCGCACTGCATCACCGCGCTGGAACGGCCCTCAATCATGCAACTTCTACACTGATGTCCTTCCGTGTACCCCGCATCTGCTTGATTCTCTTAACTCCGATCTGGTACTTCATTTGCCACTATCACATAGCAGAAACTCGCGCGACCATATAGGCGACGATGCGATGAAGCGATTACTCGAATCCCGGCCCGTCTTCGGAATGGTTTGCCTCGCTCTCGGCTTGAGCCTGGGCCTGACTCAAGGCTGTGCTCGCTCCGAGCCTTCGCATTCGAGCGATGCAGCTTCGTCGGTCAGTGGGCAGAAGCTTCCATTCCACCCATCTGCTCATCAAGCCTCAGCCGCGGAAGGCGTCCATCCCGCAGTCTTGCCCGATCCGAAACCTGCCGGCGCGGTGCCCTTTAACTCGCACCCGCATACTTTGCCCTCCGGAACTTTGCTCACCGTGCAGCTGGAAGACTCGCTTACCGCCGCCAAAGTTCGTGACGGCGACACATTCACCGCCTCTGTTGCCGCGCCCCTGACCATCGATGGCGATCCGCTCATCGAGCGTGGCGCGGTCGCAACCGGACACGTCGAGTCCGTGCGTTCGCAGGCAGGTTCAGGCTACTTCCAACTGACGTTGAGCGCGCTCACCGTAGAAGGCCGGCCACTTCCCCTCCAGACCACGAGCCTGTTCGCCCGGGGAACCTTGCAGCAGGCGGATGGGGTTCGCGTGCAAAAGGGACGACGTCTGACTTTCCGCTTAACCTCTCCCGTCACCCTCAATGAACCAAAATCAATGGCCGATCGCCAATCGCTCGGCGCAACTACCCAATAGACGCTTCGGATTTCTCACCGGTGCCTGCTTCTCGAACCTCAAGCTGCTTTTTATTTCCCCCACCCATGTAATAGAAAATTAACCGCTTTCCGAGTTTTCCACAGCCCTTTCCTGATTTTGAGTGACGGATGTCCTTCGCAGCGCCAGTTCGGGCCTCCTATAGTGAGATCGAAATCGGAAGGAGGAGCAACGCCGACCCATGGCTCCCGTTTTGGGAACACCAAGGTATCGGATCGCCATCGCGGGCTTCCTTCCGGGAATCGTCCCGCAGCACAGTATCAGTATGAATACCGCAACCCCATTTCCGTGGTCAGATTCCCCAGAGGGAGCGACTCCCAGCACGGCTTTCCGCGCCGCCTTCGAGCACGCTCCCATCGCCGTAGCCCGCTGCAACCCGCAAGGCGTGATTGTCGATATGAATTCGGCCTTCGAGCGGACTCTTGATCGCGGCGTCGCCAGCCGGCGCAGGCTGCGGCTCTGCGAATTGGTTCGCCCGCAAGACCGCGACAAAACTGAGTTGCTCCTGCGCGACCTCCTCAATTCCCTGCGCGACCGTATCGACCTTGAAGCCCCAGGCGCGGGCCGCGGCCAGACCAGCGCGAAGTGGACCGCATGGCGCCAGCCCGGTTGCGCAGGCGAGCCTGACCACGCGTTGCTCATGGTTCACAACAACCTTCAGCAGAGCACGGTTCACAACACTGTTCAGCGGAGCACCGACACGGTCCCGGCGGAGGAAATCCCGCTACAAACGCAGAGATGGGAGGCTGTCGGCCGCCTCACCGGCGGTGTGGTCCATGATTTCAACAACCTGCTCACCGGCGTCATGCTGTACTGCGATCTGCTGCTCTCCAGCATGGATGCCCGCGACCGCCGCCGCCAGTATGCCGACGAGATCCGCTCCGCCATCGTGCAAGCCTCCGGCTTAGTGCGCCAGTTGCTGGTTTTCGCCCGCCCCCAAGCCACCCCCGCCCAGCATCTCTGCTTGAACGAAATTGCCGGGAGCATGCGCTCGTTGCTGACTCGCCTGATTGGCGAGAACATCGCGCTCGACCTGCATCTCGATCCCCAATTGGGCGCCGTCAAGATCGACCAGGCGCAGGCTCAGCAGATCATCCTCAACCTGGTCCTGAATGCGCGCGATGCCCTCCCCAACGGCGGCCGGATTACCCTCGAAACCAGCAACTGCAAGTTACAACCTGTTGCCGGTCCGATAGCCAGTGGCCCGTCCGCGTTTCCCTGCGTTCTTCTTGTGGTGGCCGACAACGGTCACGGCATGAGCGCCGAAACCCGCCAACGCCTCTTCGAGCCATTCTTTACCACCAAGAACGCCGGCCAGGGCACGGGCTTGGGATTGACTACGGTCCGTAGCATCGTCACCACCCATCGCGGACTCATTCACTTCGAAAGCGAACCCGGCCACGGCACTCGTGTCATGATCCTCCTCCCCCAGGCATCTCAGCCAACCGACAGCGTTCTTCCCGATCCAGTCCATCCAGATTCAAGGGCCCCGTCACCAACCACATCTCAGGAAACCAAGAAGGAATCACTCTTATGACGTCTGCCGCCGTTACCCAGCCCCTCGCTACTCCTCAGATCATGGCCGCCAATTTTCTTAACCTCCTCATCGTCGACGACGAGCGCTCCATCCGTGACGCTTGCCGCGAGGTCGCTCTATCCCTCGGCTTCATCGCCCATGTCGCCGATTCCGCCGAACATGCCTACCGCCTGCTGCAAAACCAGAGCATCGATGCCGTTCTGCTCGATCTGCGTTTGCCCGGCGCAGGCGGCCTGGAGGCGCTCCGCCACATCAAGTCCCAGCGTCCCGAAGCTCTTGTCATCGTCGTGACCGGCTACGGCACGGTGCAGTCGGCCGTGCAGGCCATGAAGAATGGCGCTTACGAGTACGTGACCAAACCTTTCAGCATCGACGAACTCAAGCTCTTGCTCGAACGCGTCTCCAACCACCTCAAGCTCAAAAGCGAAAACCGCATGCTGCGCGAGAAGCTCAAGTCGAAGCAGGGTTACGGGGGCATCGTCGGCCGCGCCCCGGAGATGGAGAAGCTCTACCGCATCATTGCCAAAGCCGCCAACAGTTCCCACCCCGTGCTGATTCTCGGCGAGAGCGGTACCGGCAAGGAAATGGTGGCGCGCTCCATTCATTACTCCGGACCGTTCCACGACAAGCCGTTTATTCCGGTCGACTGCGGCTCGCTCGTGCCCACGCTGATCGAGAGCGAACTCTTTGGCTACGTCAAGGGTGCATTCACCGGCGCCAATCAGGCCAAGGACGGACTGCTCGCCATCGCCGAAGGTGGAACCGTGTTTCTCGATGAAGTAGGCGAACTCCCGGTCGATCTCCAGGCCAAACTCCTGCGCGCCATTCAGGAGAAGGAGATTCGCCCGGTCGGCAGCACCCGCCGCATTCCCATCAACGTCCGCATCCTGGCCGCGACCAACCGGGTTCTGGAGCAGGCCGTGACCGAAGGCGCTTTCCGCCGCGACCTCTATTTCCGCCTGAACGTTCTCAGCCTGCGCATCCCGCCGCTCCGCGAACGTCGCGAGGATATTCCCTTGCTCATCGCGCACTTCATGGAGCGGACCTCCCGCGCCTCAGCGCAGGAAAAAATCCTCACCGACGAAGCCATCAAGGTCATGCTGGCTTATGACTGGCCGGGCAACGTCCGCGAACTGGAAAACTGCCTCGAGCGCACCTGCGCCTTTACCAGCGGCCCCTTGATCCATATCCCGGACTTGCCCCCAGCCATCGCCGGCACGCAAATCATGGTGCCGACCAACGGCAACGGACACAGCCAGAACAGAATCGTTCCCATGGCAGAATTGGAGCGCCAGACCATCCTCAACGCCATAGCGGAACTAAACGGCGACAAGCTGCAAGCCGCCCGCCTGCTAGGCATAGGAAAGACAACCCTCTACCGCAAGCTAAAAGACTACGCAGCCCAAGTCTAAAAAACGCGTCTGTCATCCCGAGCGAAGCGAGG
>CAVPEZ010000014.1:0-49779 GCA_963703635.1 uncultured Acidobacteriaceae bacterium | reverse complement strand
ACAGCGAGGTTGGGCATCTCAACATGGGCGCGGGACGCATCGTGCACATGGACATCACGCGCATCGATCTGATGATCCAGAATGGCGAGTTCTTCTCGCACCCGGTGCTGCTCGCGGCCATGAAGCATGCGCGCGTGGGCGAGCGCAGACTGCATTTGTTTGGTTTGGTCTCCGATGGCGGCGTGCACTCGCAGCAGGCTCATCTCTACGCCTGCTGAAAATGGCGAAGCAACAAGGTGTGGACCGCGTCTTCGTCCATGCGTTCATGGACGGCCGCGATACGTTGCCCACCAACGGCGCCGGCTATCTCGAACAACTGCAGCAGAAGATGCGCGAATATAACTCCGGCAAGATTGCGACCGTGAACGGCCGCTACTACGCGATGGACCGCGACCGGCGCTGGGAGCGCATTCTCAAGGCGTACAACGCCATGGTCTTTAGCGACGCGGAAGGCGGCAAGTGCGCCGACCCGGTTCAGGGGATGAAGGATTCTTACAACAAGGGAGTCACCGATGAGTTTGTGGTGCCGTTTGTGTGCACCGACAGAAGCGGTCAGCCGCTCGCGGCGATTCGTGACGACGATGCCTGCATCTGCTTTAATTTTCGCGCCGACCGCGTGCGCCAGATCACACGCGCTCTGGCCCGCAACAGCGGGCTGAATGCGAAAGGCGGCGGCGATCTTCCCGGCGCGGCCGATCTTGACGCCGCCATTCCGCGCGATCGCGTGCCGAAGAATCTTCACTACGTCTGCATGACGCAGTACGACAAGAATTTCAGCCTGCCGGTCGTGATTCCTCCGGAATCGATGGCGAACATTCTGGCGAACGTGATGGGCGGGCTCAACATGCGCAACCTGCGCGTGGCCGAGACGGAGAAGTACGCGCACGTGACGTATTTTTTCAACGGCGGCGTAGAGCAGCCTTTCCCGGGCGAAGAGCGCGTGATGGTGCAGTCGCCAAAAGTTGCGACTTACGATCTGAAACCGGAGATGAGCGCCGCCGGCATTGCCGATGCGGTTGTGAAGGCCACGGAAGAAGGAACGTTTGACGTAATCATCGTCAACTTCGCCAATGCCGACATGGTCGGTCACTCCGGCAAGATTGAACCCACAGTCAAAGCGGTCGAGACTGTAGATGCCTGCCTGGGCCGCATCGAAACCGCCGTGCGCGCCAAGGGCGGCGCGATGCTAATCACTGCCGATCACGGCAACGCCGAGATGATGATCGACCCGGTGACCGGCGGTCCGCACACGGCGCACACCACTAATCCGGTGCCGTTCATCGTGGTTGCGGAAGATGCGAAGCAGTACAGTCTGAAGCCCAACGGCTCGTTGCGGGATATTTCGCCGACGATGCTGGGAATGTTGGGCATCGACGAACCGAAAGAGATGACGGGGCATGACCTGCGCGCCTTCCTGAAGAATCATCAGAAGAATTAGAATTCAGTAGCTAGTACCGAGTACCGAGTTAGACCTTTGTGATTCCGACCGAGCGAGCGTGAGGAGCGTGGAAATCCCGGTACTCGGTGCTAGCTACTCGCCACTCAAGTCGAGGAAACTTCTGATCGTCGTTCATCACCCCTTCGATTTGTGGAATGTGCCTACCTGGTTTCCGGATAAACTGCGAACAGATTTCCCTCAAATCGAAGTGAACCCACAGAACGAACTATGACGGCGTCGAAGAATATCTTCGCGAGTCGGAAATCGTTTTCGCGTTCTCCCTGCGATCGCGAGCAGTTCAGGTTGGCGCAGAAACTGCGCTGGATTCACGCGCCAACTGCCGCGGTGCATCAATTGCTTTTCCCGGAGTTGGTGACGAGTGACGTGGTCTTGACGAACGCACACGAAGTACACGGTCCCGTCGTAGCCGAGCACGTGATTGCGCTGATCTTTGCGCTGGCAAAGAAGATTCCACAAGCGACACTTCTACAGCAGAAACGAACCTGGGGACAAGGTGCGATATGGAACGACGGTCCGCGGCCACGCGAGGTCGTGGGCGCAACGCTCGGTCTGATCGGGCTCGGCAGCATCGGGCGCCCCGTGGCGCGCATGGCCGCGGCTCTGGGAATGCGGGTTATCGCGGTGCGGGAGCATCCGGAAAAAGAAAAGCCCGATGGAGTAGCCGCAGTCTATGCACCGGCGCAGCTCGATGAACTCCTTTCCCAATCGGATTATGTCGTGGTGGCCGCGCCGCTTACCGAGGCGACGCGTGGATTAATCAATGCGGATCGTCTGGGCGCGATGCGGCCCGATGCGTATTTGATCAACGTAGGCCGCGGCCCTCAGGTGGATGAGGCCGCGCTTGCCGATGCGCTTCGCAGCCATCGCATTGCGGGCGCGGCACTCGATGTCTTCGAGCGGGAGCCGTTGCCGGCCGAGTCGCCCCTGTGGGCGCTCGAAAACCTGATCATCACTCCGCACACTGCCAGCCTGACGGAAAAACTCTGGCAGCGCCACTACGCGCTGTTCTCGGAAAATCTTCGGCGCTATCTGGCCGGTGAGCCGCTGCTTTTTGTCGTAGACAAACACAAAGGGTACTAAGCATCAAGATGCTTTAGTACTTCTCCAAGCCGGCTCATTAGCGACCGGGCCGCGGAACCCTTTCACCGCGAAAATGCCAAGCACGATGAAGATCGCCATCACGATGAGTTGAACAACCAGGAACGGAGGCTCTTTTCCGGTAGGAGCGAGGGCGTGCGCAGCCTGTACCTTCATGAAGATCTGCGCCACCAGGACGAACACGTTCAGATACAGGGCGAGGACGGAGCTTACCACGTAAGTGGAGCGCCAGGCCCCGGCCAGATGACGAGCATAGCGCGCGAAGATCGCAAGCGCGAGCACCGGCAGCGAGATGAAGCCTAGGATATGCGACGGCAAAAGGTGCTCGAACGGAAAGAGGAAACCGGTCACGCTGGTCAAGACGGTCGTTATCAGAAAGATCATGGTGGCACCGTCGAAGCGCTTTCCAAGAAGCATTCCGTAGACGACCAGTAGTCCGGAGCCGATGCCGACGAGGCTTATCAACACGTGCACGAGCGTGAATGTCGATAGCGACATGCCTAAGATCATGGGGGTCCATCCTTTCACAGTCGGAATTCCTTACCGAATCGGAATGTTACGTCGGCTGCCTGGGAATCGCAAGGAGGCAGATTCAGAGGAAGTGGAACTTCTAAGGCGGAGCCGATGGAAGCGCTTTCTGCCTCCGGACGACGCGCGTGCTACAGTTTTCTGTCCGAGATTCCGGAACCGAGTGGGATTCACACCGGCAGGAGACGCATGAAGCCGCAGCGTGTGGCAGTTAGGGTGTTGCTTCTCTTTAGCGCGCTGTCTTGCGTGGCGCAGCAGCCCTCAGCTCCCGGGCAAGAGTCCCGGATCACGACCTTGCACGCTGCCACGCGGCTGATACTTCTGGATGCGGTCGTGACCGACAAGCACGGAAAACCCGTGCGCGCGCTGACGAAGGACGATTTTACGATTCAGGAAGAGGGCGAGAACCAGGCCATCGCATCCTTCGAAGCTCCGAATGGTCATGCTCCGGTGGCGCTCGGAGAGAATCGCAAGCCGGCTGGCGATAGCAAAGGAGCGGACCAGCCCGCGGCGAATACGATGGCGTCCTCGGCGCTTACGATCCTGGTGCTGGACGAACTGGACACGATGGTTCTGGACCAGGCCTACGCGCGTCGCGAGATTCGCCGGTATCTTCACAGTCATGGCCCGCGGCTTCCGGAACCCACGGCGCTGATGGCGCTTGAAGAAAAGCGCCTTGAACTCTTGCACGATTACACCAGCGACGCCAACGCTTTGGAAGCGGCCCTACAACGCCATCCCGCGCGTCTGCCTTTCCGCTTGATGACTGCAGAGGGAATCATTGGGGCATCTGAGCGTTTGGCGGAGGCTCTCGAAGCTTTACGCGAAATCGGTGCCGCCAGTGACCAGTTCGCGGGTCGTAAGAATGTGATCTGGATCGGCTCGGGTTTTCCAAGCTTGAACTACTTGAGAGCTCAGCCGGCCGATAAGGCGCGTCTGCTTGGCTACGTGCGCGAAACATCCGAACTCCTCTGGAAAGGCCGACTGGCCGTTTACACGGTGGATCCGCGCGGACTGCAGGTTGTGCAGGAGAATATCGACGGCCTGATGGATACCATGACAAGTGATTTGGTGTTTGAGCAACTCGCGCCTCAGACTGGCGGCCGGATTTTTCGCAAGACAAACGATCTCGATGCGCAGATTGCAGCGAGCGTGGAAGATGGCGATTCGTATTACTCTCTCTCGTACTATCCATCGAATCGCGAGTGGAATGGAAGCTTCCGCAGAATTCGCGTGGTGGTGCGAAATCCGGAACTAACTGCGCGCGCACGCAACGGCTACTTTGCCACCCCCGAGTCGACCCCGACAGACAAGGAGTTGGACCTGTTGCTGTCGCGGGCGGTGATGAATCCGCTTTCTTACCACTCGCTGCAAGTGCAGGCCCGCGCCAGTCTGTCTGGTTCTCAACTACGGACGGCTCATATCACGGTTAATATTGACGCGAACAATCTGCATTGGGAGACTCGCGAAAGCGGCAAGCACCGTTGCGAGATCACTGTCGTCACTGCGGGTTTCTCCTCCGCCGGGAGGGTCGCAGGCTACGCCGTCAAGGAATATGAAGTAAGCGTGGAAGAAAAGAAGTACTTCGAACTGAAGAAAAAAGGCATGGCGATGAACTTAACCATGGGCCTTCCGCCATCAGCCGTTCGGATGCGCGTGGTGGCGCGCGATTCCACGAATGGCAACATGGGTACGGCCAATCTTACCCCCACGGGCGAGCAGTTTCATTGAGCCGGCCGGCGGCGAGACATTCCTTCCCGCACTGTCTCATGGGCTTCGTGCTACAGTTTTCTCGCGGGCCATAGCGCTCGCTCCGAACTCATGGAACCTCGGCTGATTTGGATCAATTTGCTGGTGAAGCTGGGCGTGGCTGCTGCCGTCTCCAGCAGCCTGGTGCGTTCGGTGGAGTTCAAGTCTTTGCTGTTTCGCGAAGAGCGTACGCTGCGCCAGAAGGTTTATCTGGTTCTATGGTTTGGCTTGCCGATTACCATCGGCGTGTGGATCCGGTTCTCGGCCAAGAGTTTTATCGCCGGAGACTTGAGTTTTGAAACGGCGCTTTTGCTGGGTGTGATCGGCGGGCGCTGGGCGGGAGTGCTGGGAGGCATATTAATGGCCTTGCCGGCGCTCGTACACGGAGAGTGGGCGACGCTGCCGTTTGGCGTGCTCTGTGGATTTATTTCCGGCCAACTGCGCACCATGGCGCTCGATAAAGATGACATCTGGTCATTTTCTCCATTTATCGATCTCAGCATTTACCGGCTGATCCGCCGCAACCTGCCGACGCCGCGTCTGTTCGACTGGCAGATCATGTTTTTCACCACCATCATCGGGTTGCGCTTCGTGCAAAGCGAGTTCTCGCGATATTTTCCTCATTCCATTTTCAGCATGGACAGCGGCAATTTGTGGATCGAGGCGGCGATTTATGCAGCCTCGGCCATGGCCATCGGAATTGAACTCAAGATCTTCAACAGCGTGCGCATCCAGATCAAGCTGGAGGAGCAGGAGCGGCTGTTGTTGCACGCGCGTATGGAAGCTCTACAAAACCAGATCAATCCTCATTTCCTTTTCAACACGCTGAATTCGATTTCTTCGCTCGTACGCTTCGATCCCGATAAAGCCCGCGATGTGATTTCCAAACTGGCGACCATTCTGCGGCGCTTGCTCAACAGCACAGACTCCTTCGTGCCGCTGCGCGAAGAAGTGGAATTTATCGACAACTATCTCGACATTGAGGTCGTGCGCTTCGGACCCGATAAACTCAGAGTGGTGAAGGAACTGGATCCGGCGTCGCTCGATGTCATGGTTCCGAGCATGCTTTTGCAGCCGCTGGTGGAGAACTCGATTAAGCATGGACTCTCCTCCATGGTGGAAGGCGGCAGCATCTACCTGCGCAGCCGCTTGTCAGACTCCGGCCTGGTGATTGAAGTGGAAGACGATGGCGTGGGCATGGCGGCCACGCAACTGGTGGAATCGAGCACGCGGGGCGCGGGCATTGGCATGGCCAACATTTCCGAGCGGCTGCAGGTGCTGTATGGAGATACGGCGCGCATGACCATTGACAGCCATGAAGGGAAGGGAACCATGGTGCGCATCCGGTTGCCCCTGCTGCAGGCGATGGGCGCGATTCCGGAGGGTTTCTACGAAGAACGATCGACCACGCGCCGGTAAAAATCCTCGTATTGGGGAACGATCTTGCTGGAGCAGAAACGGGCCTGCGCGGCGGCACGGGCAGCCTTGCCCATCGCCCGCAGCCGGCTTTCATCGTTCAAGAGTTCGATGGCGTAGCGCGCCATCGTATCCACGTCGCCGACATCGGCCAAGTAGCCGCTGGTGCCGTGTTCGATCACTTCCGGGACGCCGCCGGTGCGGGTCGCGATGGGAACGACTTCACAGGCCATGCCCTCCAGCGCCGCCAGACCGAAAGACTCCAGTTCACTCGGCATCAACAGGATATCGGCGATTCCGAGCTTCTCCTGCACCTCGTCCTGTTTGCCCAGGAAAAGCACGTCTTCATGGATTCCTTTTTGTACAGCCAACCATTCGGCCACGGAGCGGTCGGGACCATCGCCGATCAGCATTAGTTTCGCTGGAACTTGTTTGCGCACGCGGTCAAAGATCTCGATCACGTCCGAGACTCGCTTCACCGGGCGGAAATTGGAAAGGTGCACCAGCAGCCGCTCTTCCTTGGGCGCATACTCGAGGCGAAGTTCCACGGAATTCTTGGGCCTGCAGTAGACGTCGCAATTGACCGAGTTGTAAATCACTTCGATTTCTTTTCTCACATCGAAGACCCGCAAGGTGCGGTCGCGCAGGTAGTTGGAGACGGCGGTGACGCCATCGCTCTGGTTGATGGAATAGCGGGTGATAGGCAGGTAGGAGCGGTCCAGCCCCACCAGCGTGATGTCGGTGCCATGCAGCGTGGTAACGAAAGGCAGGCGGCGGCCCCGCGGCCCATCCCCCAACATCTGCCTTGCCAGGAGCGCGCTCACCGAGTGCGGAATCGCATAGTGCACGTGCAGCAGGTCCAGATCGTACAGCTGCGCGACCTCGGCCATCCGCGTAGCCAGCGCCAGATCGTAGGGGGGATAGTCGAACAGCGGGTAGCGCGATACTTCGACCTCGTGATAGTGAATGTTGGGTTCCTGGCCGCGCAGCCGGATGGGCTGGGCGTAAGAGATGAAATGAATTTCGTGGCCGCGCTGTGCCAGCTCCAGACCAAGTTCCGTGGCCACCACCCCGCTGCCGCCGTAGGTGGGATAACAAGTGATCCCAATCTTCATTCCGTTGAGGTCCGCCCTTTCCAGTGGTGGTGCAGGGTCCTGTAATTCGATGGCAGGAAACACCAGAGGATGCAGATTCTACAGGGTTGAGCGTCCCGGGGTGGAAGAGCCCGCTGGACTTACTCGGATGTTTTTAGCGCCGGCCTGGAGAGGCCAGGGTCGAGCTTATCAATGTGAGCCTGGAGGCGTTTCTTGGTGTCCTCGGGCAGACCCATGAACTCGATGCCCATGCCGACGCCGGCATCGTGCGTGCGAACGGTGGCCGAGCAAGTGACATGCTCCTGGTCAATCCAGAAATCCACTCGCAGCACGGTGGAAATAGGGAAAGACATATTGGTCTCAACATAACAACCGTTGCCGCTGATGTCGGTGGCGCTTACCCGCATCGGAGTGTTCACCCGTTCGTCACGGAATTCCAGGGGAAACGAGATCCTGTGACGTTGAAACTTCCGGCGATTGTCATGAGAACCACCGGGCAGGTTGGACCGCATCTCCGGCGGCAATTGAGAAATCCACGGGCACTCTTGATCTACCAACAACTGAACCCCGACCTGGACTTTGTTTAATCCCCCAGCCTCCATCACCCAGATCACTTTGCAGCGAGCCTTTTTCGTGTCGTATTGAACGCCAACGACGTCGCCCACCTTTAATTGGTGCTCGAGGCCTGAAATGCAGGCGCCCGTGAGGCTGGCATTCTGAGCGATCGCGTGTTGATTGAACGGGTGGTTGTTAGCCCCCATGCCCCACACACGTATGCGCAGGTCCAAGGTCGCACGCGGGGCTGCCGTGGAGGCAGACATGATAAAGGTCTCCCAGCCCGACTGTCCTGAGCCGGATCTAATGGAATCATAACCCCCGGAGAGAGTTTGTCTAATGTTACCGAAGTCACCGGCCGGGGCACTGTCTGAAATGCGACCGGAAACCTATGGGTCAGTTCTGGACGGAATCAGATTGCGGTAAGAAATCAATTCAATTCCTTGCTGCGACAGCACCTCCCGTGCCTGGGGCATGGTTAGGACGCGTAACTCGGTCTCGCCGCGATGCGCGCAGGCGAGTCTTGGCCGACTTCAGATCATCATCGTTGTAGCCGGGATGACAGACGAATTCCCATGTGCCTTCAGGAATGATTGCGGCAATGGCGCGGAAGAGCTTTTCGTCCAGCGCGCCGGTCACGACGATACCGAGCGTGCCATCGGGAGTGACCACGCCCTCGCGCTTCACCGCATCGCGGAATTTGGTGGCGAGAGCGCTGAGAATTCGTACCTCAGCGTAGCGCGTCCATAGATTGGGGCGCGTCAACAGTTCACTCGACTTCAGGGGCTGGCGCGGGCCGAACGGATTGCGAATCGCGCGCACGCCGCAGGCCCGGGCCGCGCCCAGCAAGGGCCGGAGTACTGCCGGAAACAAATGCGTATGTTTGTGGGTGTCCAGGTGGGAGACGCCGATGCCGGAGGATTGCAGCTTACGAATCTGCGCGCTCGCCTCCGCTTCGATTTCTCCTGAGTCAAGGCGGCCGGCCAGTGCGCGGATGGCGAAAGATTTCAGGTCGTCGCGGAAGCGGTCGGCGCTGGAATGTGCAGAAGTAATGGACGGCAATCGTTTCGCGTCAAGAACCGGCTCACCATCGATCAGTACGACATGGCAGCCCACGCTGAGCTGAGGAACAGTTTTCGCCAAGCGCACGGCATCGTCGAAAGCGCGACCGTTGGCCATCAAGGTGGAGGACGTCACGATTCCGCGAGTATGAGCCTCAACGATGGCGCGATTGACGCCTGCAGTGAGGCCAAAGTCATCGGCATTGACGATCAGACGGCGCACCGCGTCAGTCTAGCAGGGCCAGTCTTGGGTTAGTGCAAGCAGCGCTAAAGGTGGAAAGGCTGGTTGTAGGGCTCGACCGGATAGCCCTTCGCCTTCCAGGCTGCTAATCCGCCTTTGAGGAATTTGATCCGCAACAAATGCAAAGCAAGAGCTCGTTGCAGAACTGCTCGGCTGGTTTTATCGCTGGGGCAAGTACAGTAAACGATCGAGTCTTTCTCTTTGGGGATGAGCGACGGGTTCTCCAGCACTTCACGGGGAGGAATCCTCTTCGCGCCGGGGATGATCTCAGAGTTGGCCAGCAAGTCGAGCGGCTGGCGGACATCAAAAAGAAGCACGCCTTGATTGGCTGCTAACAACGTGTGGAGCGCCTCCGGCGTGAGGCTGTGCTGCTCGATCTCGCGCCGGTTTCTCGTGCGCTTGATCCAGACAGCGATCAGCAGGAACATCGCCGCGACGCAAATGGCGGTCAGGATTAGTGCCATCTATATCTTCCTTTACACTCACTGACACCAGATTCCGCAGGGATGCGAAAGGATTCTCGGCGCGGCGTATGAGCGTGATCCACCTCAGGGGCGAACGGAATCAGGGAAGAGCCGCCGGTTGGGCCTGCGATAATCTAAACGACCTTTCGATGCATTTCGAGCGTGCCGTGCAAACTAATCCAGTTCGTTGTTTGGGAGTTCCTGCCGCGCCAGGCGGGGCGGAATTTTGAGTGCTCAAGAAAAGGAAGCGCGCTCGGGGAGTTAAGCATCTTGAGTAGAGATGCATAGTCGAAGTACTTCCGGGGACACATCTGGGCAGTTCGGAAATACGGTGGGGATGGTCGTAGCCGGACGCTGACGATTTGAAGTAACCTAGAAAACCAAGGATCATCCGATGAGCACAAAGAGTGTAGTGCGTCCAAACGCCGCAAGAGTCGTTCCGATGACTGCCAACCCAGCCAACGTTTCAGGTCTTCTCCAACAGTACGGGTACGGCGGCCCCATTCCGTTTTTCGGGACGGATAACGGATTTTACGAACGGCATCTGGTTTTCGACCGGGCGATCGATCCTAAAGTGGCGAGTGCGCGGGAGCGCTTTGAGGCGTTCGCCCGTTCCGTGAGAGATGTTCTTGCGCAGCGTTGGGTGCTGACAAAGAAAACTTACGAGCAACAGAATGCCAAGCGCATCTATTACCTCTCGATGGAATTCCTTATTGGGCGATCGTTGGCGAACAATGTTACCAATCTCCTGCTCGATCCTCTGGTGCGGCACGCGGTTCAAGAAATAGGTGTCGACTGGCTGGAACTGGTGGAGCAGGAACCGGATGCGGGCCTGGGGAACGGAGGCTTGGGCCGCCTTGCAGCTTGCTACCTCGATTCAATGGCCACCATGCAACTCCCAGCCACCGGCTATGGGCTGCGCTATGAATACGGCATGTTCAAGCAATCGATCGTGGATGGCTGGCAAAAGGAGAATCCAGACAATTGGCTTCGCGACTGCGATCCCTGGGAGATCGCCCGGCCTCACGAGCAAGTGGAAATCAAACTGAACGTTTCATTCCAGTTGAAAGGCGGTAATTTTGAGGTCATCCCCAACCGGCCGTCGAGCCTGATCGGCATTCCGTTTGATCGCCCTGTGGTGGGCTATGGGGCGAAGACGATCAACACGCTACGGCTCTGGGCCGCGGCTGCGCCTGACTACTTCGATTTTGAGAAGTTTGGCACCGGTGACTTTGTGGGCGCGCTCGGCGAAAGTCTGGAAGCGGAGTCCCTTACTCGCGTGCTGTATCCGGACGATTCCACGAGCAAGGGTCAAGGACTGCGCTTCCTGCAGGAATATTTCTTGGTCGCGTGTTCCATGGCCGACCTGGTGCGGCGCTTCCTGCGCCACAACACGGATTGGGAGAAACTGCCGGAGAAGGTCGCATGTCAACTCAACGATACGCATCCTTCGATGTCAGTCGCAGAACTGATGCGAGTCTTGCTGGACGATGCGCATCTCGGATGGGACCAGGCCTGGGATCTGACGAAGAAGGCGCTTGCGTACACAAATCACACCTTGCTGCCTGAAGCACTGGAGAAATGGCCGGCGGCCTGGTTTCAGACACTTATTCCCAGGCATCTGGAGATCATTTACGAGATCAACCGGCGGCTGCTCGACGAAGTGCGGGTTCGCTTTCCGGGCGACGACGGTCGCCTGCAGCGCGTGAGCCTTGTGGAAGAAGGCAGCCAGCGCAAGATCCGCATGGCAAACCTCGCGATTGTCGGCACGCACAGCACCAACGGAGTGGCCGCTGTCCACTCGAAGCTGCTGCGGACAATGACGGTCAAGGATCTCGCCGAGATGTTTCCCGAGCGTTTTAACAACAAAACAAACGGAGTGACGCCACGACGCTGGTTGCTTGAAGCCAATCCCGCGCTGGCCAACGCAATCACGCAAGTCATCGGCGAGCGATGGATTACCGAACTGAGCCAGCTCAATCAACTCAAGCCGCTTGCCGGGGACTCCAGCTTTCGTGAAGTATTTCTCGACTCAAAGCGAGAGGCCAAAGCGCAGTTTGCCAATTGGCTCAAGTCGACGTCAGGACAGATTGTAGATCCGAACACGATCTTCGACTGCCACATCAAGCGCATCCACGAATACAAAAGGCAACTGCTGAACGCTCTGCGCATCGTGGTCGTTTATAACCGGCTGCGGGCAAACCCTAGCTTGGAGATGCTGCCGCGCACCTTCTTCTTTGCCGGTAAAGCGGCGCCAGCTTACCGCCTGGCGAAGCTGATCATAAAGTTCATCAACAACCTGGCGGCCACGGTTGATGCTGACCCTGCGGTGCGCGGACGGCTCAACGTCGTCTTTCTCCCCGAGTACAATGTCTCACTGGCGGAACGTTTGATTCCGGCCAGCGACGTCTCCAACCAGATCTCGACTGCCGGCTACGAGGCCAGTGGAACGAGCAACATGAAATTTATGATGAACGGCGCCTTAACCGTCGGCACGCGCGACGGTGCGACCATTGAAATGGCGGAGGAAGCAGGCGAAGATAATCTTTTCCTGTTTGGCCTGACCGTGGAACAAGTCGAGAACAGCCGCGCCTGGTACGACCCGCACTGGCACTACGAAAACGAGCCGGAGACACGGGCGGCGCTCGACCTCATTTTCTCTGACCACTTCAGCCGTAACGAACCAGGCGTGTTCGCTCCCTTGCGCGATACACTTCTGACCCAAGATCACTACATGCACCTGGCGGACCTGACCTCCTACTGCCAGGCGCAGGAACGGCTTGGCGCGCTCTATGCCGATCCCGGCGCTTGGGCGCACAAAGCGATCCTGAACGTGGCTAGCTCAGGGAAGTTCTCAAGCGACCGCGCCATTGCGGAATACGCGTCCGAGATTTGGAAGGTGGAACCATGCCCAGTATCGTAGAAACAAGGACGAAGCCAGAAGGGCTTAACGAGATAAAGATTTCGCCGCTCGCAGGCAAACCGGCTCCAAAGGAGCTGCTGGTGGACTTGGTTCGCCTGAAGAAGGATTATTTCGAGCGCCGTCCTGACCTGCATGATCCCAATCAGTTAGTGAGCTTCGGCACCAGTGGACACCGGGGCTCGCCCCTGAACGGAACATTTACCGAAGCGCACATCCTGGCCATTACGCAGGCGATCTGCGACTACCGGCGCCAGCAGGGAACCGACGGCCCACTCTATATGGGCAAAGACACACACGCGGTTTCCGGGCCCGCGCAGTGCACCGCCCTCGAGGTGCTGGCGGCGAACAACGTGTCGACGATCATTCAAGAGGGCGACGGTGTAACGCCGACGCCCGTGATCTCGCGAGCCATTCTGGTTTACAACCGCGGCCGCAAGGAACACCTCGCTGACGGCATTGTGATTACGCCATCGCACAATCCGCCCGAGGATGGAGGCTTTAAGTACAACCCGACCAACGGCGGCCCGGCCGATACCGACGTGACGCGCTGGGTCGAGGATCGCGCGAACGATCTGTTGCGGGCGGCAAATGTTGGGATCAGGCGTATTCCGTATGCCAAAGCGTTCCAGGCCGCCACCACGCACCAGGAAGACTTCGTTCTGCCGTACGTTCGTGATCTCAAGAACGTTGTTGATATGGATGCGATTCGCGGGGCTCACCTCAAACTTGGAGTTGACCCGCTGGGCGGCGCATCGGTGCCCTACTGGGAGCCGATCAACTCCATTTACGGGCTGGACATCGTCGTCGTCAACAAAACCATTGACCCCACGTTTTCGTTTATGACGGTTGATCACGACGGCAAAATTCGCATGGACTGTTCGAGCCCGTATGCGATGGCCAGGCTGGTCGGGCTGAAAGACCAGTACCAGGTGGCTTTTGCCAACGACACCGACGCGGACCGGCATGGCATCGTAACTCCGGTTTCTGGGTTGATGAACCCCAACCATTACCTTGCCGTCGCCATCCGATATTTGCTGACGCATCGTCCGCGGTGGCGTCAGGAAGCTGCAGTTGGAAAGACGCTGGTAAGCAGTAGCATGATTGACAGGGTCGTCAAAAAGCTCGGCCGCAAGCTTCTGGAAGTGCCGGTTGGTTTCAAGTGGTTTGTGCCGGGCTTGATCGACGGGTCGTGCTGTTTCGGCGGGGAAGAGAGCGCTGGAGCGAGTTTTCTTCGTCTGGACGGCACGGTGTGGACGACCGACAAGGACGGGCCAATCATGGACTTGCTGGCGGCGGAGATTACTGCGCGCACTGGCAAGAATCCTGGAGAGCATTACCGCGAACTGACAGCGGAGTTCGGCAGCCCGTGCTATACGCGAATCGACGCGCCTGCCACTCCCGAGCAAAAAGCAAAATTACAGAAACTCTCACCGGATGCAGTAAAGGAATCGGATCTGGCGGGTGAACCGATCACTGCCAAGCTGACCAGGGCTCCAGGCAACGATGCTGCAATCGGCGGCCTGAAGGTCGTAGCGGCAAGCGGCTGGTTTGCGGCCCGGCCCTCCGGCACTGAGGACATCTATAAGATCTACGCCGAGAGCTTCAAGAGCGAGACCCATCTCGCCATGATTGTGAGCGAAGCGCAGGAGATGGTGAACAATGCGCTCGGCTCCTCCGCGCCTCAGGACGCGGTCCGGCCATGATCGGCGAAGTCGGGCTTGCGAACGTCGCGAACCCGGTGATGCAGACTGTCAAAAGTATTCTCCTGGTCGTGAGCGCGCTGTTTCCGATCGTGGATCCGGTTGGAGGGAGTCCGATCTTTCTGTCGCTCACGAGGGATTGCACGGGGGAGATGCGGAGAGGGTTGGCCCGCCGCATAGCAGTAAACAGTTTCATACTTCTGGTCGCGTCCTTCACGATCGGTTCGCACGTGCTCTCCTTCTTTGGAATTTCTCTGCCGGTGGTGCAGGTGGGCGGCGGATTAATAGTGATTTCGACGGGCTGGGCGCTGCTGAACCAGAAGGACGGCAGTGATCGAGGTGGAGTCGGGCGTACGGTTACCTGTAGCGATGTTTTACACGATGCGTTTTACCCGCTAACGCTGCCCTTGACAGTGGGCCCGGGCTCAATCTCAGTGGCGGTCACCTTGGGAGCAAATGAGCCGCGTCATCTGGGTGCAAATCTGCTGGCGCTTCTCGCCGCGGCTATCGGTTCTGCGATTGTGGCGGCAACCATCTATCTCTGTTACGGCTTCGCAGATCGCGTGGCAGACGTAATGGGCCCGGCAGGTATGAACGTAATTCTAAGGCTCTCCTCGTTCCTGCTGGTGTGCATCGGGGTACAGATCCTGTGGAACGGCGCGAGCAAGTTGCTGAGTTCGTTGCCGCTCGTTACCGGCTTTTTCGCGCCGCTCTGAGAGCGACGTGAACGGGAAAACGTAGGCGTACGAAAACGGATTTTATCTAACCACAAGAACACGGAGGGAGAGCGGTCATGGCAGCAAGAGTTGAAGCGATCACTACGCGCCCCATAGCCAAACGCCAGGCATGGAAAGACCTGCAAACGCACTATAAGAAGGTCAAGGAGCTGCACTTGCGGCAACTCTTCGCAGACGATCTAAAGCGCGGCGAGCGTCTGACCGCCGAGGCGGTTGGCCTTTTTCTCGACTACTCGAAGAATCGCATCACCGATGAAACACTCCAGTTGCTTTTCCGACTCGCCGAGGAATCCGGACTGCGAGGGCGCATTGACGCGATGTTTCGTGGAGACAAAATCAACCTTACCGAGAAGCGAGCAGTTTTGCACGTCGCCCTGCGGGCACCTCGGGATGCGTCGATTGTTGTGGATGGCGAGAACGTTGTGCCCAAGGTACACGCGGTGCTCGACCGGATGGCGGATTTTGCCAACCGAGTCCGCAGCGGGGAATGGAAGGGTCGCACCGGCAATCGCATTCGTAACGTGGTCAACGTCGGCATTGGTGGCTCCGACCTGGGGCCGGTAATGGCCTACGAGGCTCTGAAGTACTACTCCGACAGAGCGATGACGTTTCGTTTTGTATCGAACATCGACGGCACCGATTTCGCGGAAGCTGTCCGCGATCTCGATCCGCCGGAGACGCTTTTCGTTATCTCTTCGAAAACATTCACGACGCTGGAGACGATGACCAACGCCCAAACGGCGCGTGCCTGGTCACTCGCCGGGCTGGGGGGTGACGAAAAGTCGGTCGCGAAGCATTTTGTGGCGGTTTCGACGAATGCGTCCGAGGTCGCGAAATTCGGCATCGACACCGCGAACATGTTCGAGTTCTGGGACTGGGTCGGCGGGCGCTATTCGATGGATTCGGCCATTGGTCTCTCGACCATGGTCGCCATTGGCCCGGAGAATTTCCGCGACATGTTGAACGGCTTCCATCAGATGGACGAGCACTTCCGTACCACTCCCTTCGAGCGCAACCTGCCTGTGCTGATGGGCCTTCTGTCCATCTGGTACAACGACTTCTTTGGCGCGCAAACCGTGGCCGTGCTGCCCTACGAACAATATTTGAAACGTTTCCCGGCTTACCTCCAGCAACTGACGATGGAGAGCAACGGCAAGCATGTCACGCTCGCCGGCAAGAGGGTGGCCCGCGACACCAGTCCAATTTACTGGGGCGAACCTGGAACCAATGGTCAACACTCGTTCTACCAATTAATTCATCAGGGCACCAGGTTGATTCCTTGCGACTTCATTGCTTTCGCGGAGCCGCTCAATCCGCTTGGCCGGCACCACGACATGCTGATCGCCAACGTCTGCGCGCAGACCGAGGCGCTGGCGTTCGGCAAGACTCCTGAGCAGGTCCAGGCCGAAGGCACGCCGAAATGGCTGGTTCCTCACCGCGTATTCGAGGGAAATCGTCCATCGAACACGATCCTGGCTAAACGGCTGATGCCGGAAATCCTGGGCAAACTGGTGGCGCTCTACGAACATTCCGTGTTCGCTCAGGGCGCAATCTGGAACATCGATTCCTTTGACCAGTGGGGCGTCGAACTGGGCAAGGTGCTGGCGCAGCGCATCATTCCAGAGATTGAGAGCAAAGCAGAGCCGCAGCTCGCGCACGACAGTTCAACCAACAATTTGATCAGTTACTACCGGAAATCCAAAAGGTATGAAGACTGATGTCCCGGCCGATGTGGCCGCTGCAAACACGAAACGCCCGGCATGGGCTCAGGTTGAGGGAAGTCCCTTGCCGCTTGGTGTCACGTGGATTGAGGAAGAGCAGGCGTCCAACTTCGCGGTTCACTCTGAGCATGCGGAGAGTGTCACTCTGTTGTTTTATTCCTGCGCCGATCTGGTGAATCCCCTCCTGACGTTTCGTTTCGATTTTCTGCGCAACAAGTCAGGGCGGATTTGGCACTGCCGCATCCCAATCGCAAAGATTGGTGAGGCCTGCTACTACGCATACTCTGTGTCAGGGCAGACGGTTTCTCAACTTTACAGCTTTGACCCGCAGAAGGTTCTGCTCGACCCATATTCGAAATGTATTTTCTTTCCTCCCGATTTTGATCGCAGCTCGGCCATGCGCGAAGGGTCAAATGCCGGCCGGGCGCCTCTGGGGGCGCTGACGGGTCACCGCTCAACATTTGACTGGGCAGGAGATCGGTCGCCGAATCATGAGTCTGATGCGATCGTCTACGAACTCCACGTGAGGGGCTTCACCAAGAATTCCAACTCTGGTGTGGATCAGTCTCGCGCTGGCACGTATGCCGGTCTGGTGGGGAAGATCCCGTATCTGAAGGAGCTTGGGATAACGGCGGTCGAGTTGATGCCGGTTTTTCAGCGCGATCCGCAAGAGAACGACTACTGGGGCTACATGCCCTTGAACTTCTTCGCGCCACATGCGCAGTACGCCAGCACCCGCGGCAGTGATGAGCAACATATTGAATTCAGAAATATGGTGAAAGCTCTTCATAAGGCTGGCATCGACATAGCGCTCGACGTCGTATACAACCACACTTGCGAGGGCGACCACAGGGGACCGATCTACAGCTTCAAAGGTTTCGACAGCGCAGGGTATTACATGCTGTCCTCCGATCCGGCAAACCCTTACGCCAATTACTCGGGCACAGGCAATACCTTGAATTTCGGCGAGGCGCATGTGCGCAAGATGGTGATGGACAGCTTGCGTTTCTGGAAGCGGGAAATGCATGTCGACGGATTCCGCTTTGATCTGGCGTCGGTCTTTAGCCGCAATGCGGATGGATCGCTCAATTGGGGCGAGGCCCCCATCTTCAGTCAAATCTCCGCTGACCCGGAACTAAGCCGGTTACGTTTAATCGCGGAACCTTGGGACGCGGGCGCTTATCAACTCGGTCGCGGCTTTCCGGGGATGACATGGCTCCAGTGGAACGGCCGGTTTCGCGACGACGTTCGCCGCTTCGTCAAGGGCGATCCAGGGATGGTTCCGGATCTCATGCGTCGTCTCTATGGCAGCGATGACTTGTTTCCCGACACTCGCGCCGACGCGTATCACGCCTACCAGAGCGTGAACTTCGTAACTTCCCACGACGGCTTCACCTTGTACGATCTGGTCTCCTACGATCACAAGCGCAATTGGGCCAATGGTAGTGACAACCGGGATGGCACGGACAGCAACTACAGTTGGAACTGCGGACATGAAGGGGACGAAGGAGCGCCGTCAGAGGTGCTGGCGCTGCGTCGTAAGCAGATCAAGAACTTTTGCTGCTTGTTATTCCTCTCAAACGGCATCCCGATGTTCCGGGCGGGGGATGAATTTCTGAACACGCAATTCGGCAACAACAATCCGTACAACCAGGACAACGAAACCGGATGGCTGGACTGGAGCCAACTCCGGGCGAACGCCGATGTCTTTCGTTTCTTCCAAAACATGATTGCGTTCCGGAAAAACCATCCTTCCTTAGGACGGAGCCGGTTCTGGCGGGAGGATGTCTCCTGGTATGGAACTGGTCCAAACGTCGATCTGTCCTACGACTCGCACAGCCTGGCATTTTGCCTGCACGGCGGTTCTCAAGCCGATGATGACATCTACGCAATGATCAACGCGTACTGGGGAGCGCTGGAGTTTCAAGTCCAGGAGGGCACGGCGCAAGAGTGGAAGCGAGTCGTGGACACGGCCTTGCTCAGTCCGGATGATTTCTCGAACGACGGAGTCATCCTGCAGCAAACGAAGTATCTGGTGGCTCCGAGATCGATCGTCGTGTTGCGCCGCCCCAGGCGGAGCGGCCCGGGGACTGTGCCCACGACACAGGAATAACCCATTGGGTAGAATCAGGAAACCACTCTGAGGGAAGACTTCTATGATCCGGCGATCCAGGGTCATCGGAGAAGAGCTCTTACAAGACCAATGAGCGACCAGGTTCGTATTCGCGTTTTCTGTGTCGACGATCATCCCCTGCTGCGCGAGGGAATCAGTACCGTCATCAATAATCAGCCTGACATGCTCGTGGTAGCGGAAGCGTCAAATGCTCATCAGGCTATTGAGGAGTTTCGCAAGCACAAACCCGACATGACGCTCATGGACCTCCGCCTTCCCGACATGAATGGCATCGACACCATGATCGCGATCCGGTCGGAGTTTCCTGAAGCACGCGTCATCATTTTGACAACGTTTGAAGGAGATGTGGAAATTCAGCGTGCTATGGAAGCGGGGCCCGCGCCTATATGCTCAAGAGTATGCAAGCCAAGGACATGGTCGAAACGATCCGCCAGGTCTATGCCGGGAAAAAGCGCATTCCACCCGAGATCGCAGCCCATCTCGCTGAACATTACAATGACGAAACTCTCACCAGTCGCGAAGTTGAGATCCTGCAGCAGATCGCCGGCGGTAACCGCAACCGGGATATCGCCGAGAAGCTCTTGATTTCCGAGGAGACCGTCAAAGTCCACATCAAGCACGTTATGGAGAAACTGGGCGCTAACAAGAAAAACAATCAGCCGTTGAGGCGACAGCAGCATCTCTATCATTTGAAGGCAATTCAACACGAGGAGAGCATTCCATGGCGACAATCACAGTGAAAGACGGGGCGACTCTCTATTACAAGGACTGGGGATCTGGCCAGCCCATAGTGTTCAGTCACGGATGGCCGCTCAGCGCGGACGACTGGGACGGACAAATGCTGTTCTTCGGCCAGCGCGGCTATCGAGTTATCGCGCACGACCGGCGAGGGCACGGCCGCTCCGAGCAGACGTGGGACGGCAATGAGATGGACACCTATGCCGACGACCTGGCGGCACTGACGGCAAAGCTTGACCTGAAGAATGCAATCCACGTGGGCCACTCCACCGGCGGCGGAGAAGTTGCCCGCTACATTGGGCGGCATGGCTCAAAGCGAGTTGCCATGGCCGTGCTGATCAGCGCCGTACCACCGCTGATGGTGAAGACGGAAAAGAATCCTGCCGGCGCGCCCATCTCGGTTTTCGACGGCCTGCGGGCCGCGTACGTGGAGAATCGGCCCCAGTTCTACCGCGACATTACTCTCCCTTTCTACGGCTACAACCGGCCCGGCGCCAAGATCTCCGAAGGCATCCGGGATAAGTGGTGGCTCCAGGGGATGATGGGCGGCATGAAGGCGGGCTACGACTGCATCAAAGCTTTCTCGGAGACCGACTTCACCGAGGACCTCAAGAAGTTCGACGTGCCCACTCTCATCCTTCACGGCGACGACGACCAGATCGTGCCCATAGGCGCCGCGGCCCTCCAGTCCGCGAAGCTTGTGAAGAACGCCACGTTGAAGGTATATCCGGGCTTTCCGCACGGGATGCCGACAACCAACGCAGACCAGATCAACACCGACCTTCTGGCATTTATTCAGAAGAGCAAGCAAGCGGCGGCATAGAGGACGTCGAGAGCCCGGCCTTTCGCAGTTTTTCGCGGAAGGCCGGACCACCCTGGGATTGTAAACGCTGCCCCAAAGAAACTAATGTGTCGCACCAAAATTTCCGCGCTGACTACGCCAACGATCTATGCCAACGAGGATGACTTCTGCGAGTTGTTGGAGCGGGAGACAAGCCCTCTATCTCTTGGCATTGCGAGCCTCAGGCTCTATTGAAGTCGTAACGTGAGTTCCTCCAACAATCGTCTTGACAATAGTCGTTATGACGAGTAATATCGTTTGCAGATGACGCAAGCAACCAGGTCAGGTGTGGGGGAGCGGCGCGTCGGCTGTCCCGAAGAGGCCGCGTTCCTGGAACTCATACGCACGACTGACATGCTGTCGCGGGGGCTGGTCCGCCTTCTCAAGAGCGAGGCTCTCTCTCCCACGCAATACAACGTACTGAGAATTCTGCGCGGCGCGCCCGACGGACTCTTTTGTGGGGAAATCGCCAGCCGTATGATTACCCGGGACCCGGATGTCACTCGCCTGCTCGACCGACTGGAAAAGCGTGAACTGATCTCGCGGTGCCGCGAAGCCAAGGACCGGCGAACGGTGATGGCGCGGATTACGCCGCAAGGTCTGAAGCTGTCTGGCCCGGCCTGGACGAACCGGTGCAGGCAGCCCATCGCAAGCAACTAGGCCATCTGGGCCGGCAGCGCCTGCAGTCCTTGACTGATCTATTGCGTGCGGCGCGCAGCCAAGTGGCTTGATTTATTGGGTTTAATAGTTGTTGCAACGAATATTGGTGTAACGCATCAAATCCTTTGAAAGGGGAACTTACTTATGAGCACGCTCGCTACTCCACGCACCGCTGTCAGCACCTGGAACATCGACCCGGTTCACTCCGTGGCTGAGTTCAAGGTGAAACACATGATGATTTCCTACGTGAAGGGCCAATTCACAGTCGTCAAGGGCGTCCTGGCTCTGGACGAAGCCGATTTAACCAATTCGCGCATCGAGGCATCGGTCGACGCCGCTTCAATCCACACCCGTGACGAGCAGCGTGATGCTCACCTGAAGAGCGCCGACTTCTTCGATGTGGAGAAGTTTCCCAAGCTGTCATTCAAATCAACGAAGGTTACCCGCGTCGCCGACGGAGAACTGGCCGTGGCCGGCGACTTGACGATTCATGGCGTGACCCGAAACGTGGTGTTCACCGTGGAAGGGCCGACAGCGCCTGGTAAAGACCCATGGGGAAACACGCGTATCGGCCTTTCGGCAACCACAAAGATCAACCGCAAAGACTTCGGACTGACGTGGAACTCACCGCTAGAGACCGGCGGCATTCTCGTCGGCGACGAGGTCACCATCACGCTCGATGTTCAGTTCATCAAGGCGTGATGAATGTCGTATGCGGCACGCCCCGAAAGGCCTGCTGCGCGACCAGGAAGGAAAGAGAGAGTTATGTCGCTCCGACCAGTTAGAGAGATTATTCAACCCAAGCCGACGATCGAAGGCGCTGGCGTAAAACTGCAACGCGCCTTCGGTTTCGGCAAAACCAAGGATTTCGATCCTTTTTTGCTGCTGGACGATTTCCGTAATGACAATCCCGAAGATTACCTGAAAGGATTTCCCTGGCATCCGCACCGTGGCATCGAGACGATCACCTACGTTCTTGCAGGCTCCGTCGAGCACGGCGACAGCCTGGGCAACAAAGGCAAAATGACCGCAGGCGACGTACAGTGGATGACCGCCGGCAGCGGGATTCTCCACCAGGAGATGCCCAAGGGTGATCCGCACGGCCGCATGCACGGTTTCCAGTTGTGGTCGAATCTGCCCGCGTCGCTGAAGATGACCGATCCGCGTTACCAGGATATTCCGTCGAGCGCGATTCCCGAGGTCACTGACGATGACGGTACGCGCGTGCGCGTGGTCTGTGGGGAATTCTGGGGAAAGAAGGGTCCGGTCGAAGGCGTCGCCGCCAATCCAAACTATCTCGACGTCTCCGTTCCACCCCACCAGCGAAAGCGGCTCAAAGTAGAAACGACCAGCCACGCCTTCGCTTATGTATTCGCAGGTTCCGGCACATTTCGCGACGCATCGGCTCCGCGCGCGGTGCTGACTGAGCAGGTCGCAAAGCCAGACGCGCCGCCACGCTACGACGTCAGCAATCACTCGCTGGTCCTGTTCGACCGTGGCGATGAGATCGTGGTGCAAGCGGGCGACGAGGGCATCCGTTTCCTGTTAGTTTCGGGCAAGCCGATCGAGGAGCCCGTGGCCTGGTATGGTCCCATCGTGATGAACACGCAGGAGCAGTTGCGGCAAGCTGTCGCCGAACTGCAAAACGGCAGTTTCATCAAGCACCAATAAATCGGTGAACGAGAAGAGTAGCTACTGTGCAGATCGTTTGCGTAGCGGCTGCTCTTTGAGCTTTGCCGAGCACGTGTAAGCTGGTGAGCGACAGATCCCTCTCGTCAGGAGTTTCACATGAAACGTGCTTTGAACGTTTTTCTGGGCCTGGCCGTATTCAGTCCACTTCTGTTGACCGTGTCCTCCTCAAAAACTTCTGCCATTTCGGATGAAGCGATCGCTTCGCGCACGGCGGAGATGCAATGGCGTGAAGCTGCACTACCTGACCGCCGGCCACGGTACGCCGCTGATTCTTTTGCACGGCTACGCGGAAACCTCGCGGATGTGGCGGCCGATTATTCCCGCCCTGGCCGAGCGCTTTACCGTAATCGCCCCAGACTTGCCTGGCATCGGAGACTCGGATATTCCCGCCAATGGTCTGGATATGAAGAGTGCCGCCATCCGCATTCATGACCTGGCCAAGTCGCTCGGTGTGCAGAAAGCCGAGGTCGTGGGGCACGATATCGGCCTCATGGTCGCCTATGCCTATGCCGCGCAGTTCCCGTCGGAAGTGACGAAACTCGTCCTGATGGATGCGTTCCTGCCTGGTGTAGCTGGATGGGAAGCCGTCTACAACAACCCCGGCATATGGCATTTCCGCTTCAACGGGCCGACTCCCGAGGCGCTGGTTCAAGGCCGCGAGCGCACCTACTTCGACTATTTCTGGAATGACTTCGCAGCCGACAAAACTCATTCGATTCCGGAAGCCGATCGGGAAGCTTACGCCGCGGCTTACGCGCGGCCAGGGCGCATGCACGCGGGATGGGCGTATTTCGTTTCATTCCTGCAAGCCGCCAAGGATTTCGCTCAGCTTTCTCAGACCAAGCTGACCATGCCGGTACTGACCATCGGCGGCGAGAAGTCGCTGGGAGAAGCGCTGGGGCAACAAGCCAGGCTGGTGGCGACTGACGCGACGGTTGTCGTCCTGAAGAACACCGGTCACTGGGTCCTGGAGGAGCAGCCACAAGGAGACGACTGACGCGCTGCAAAGGTTTCTCTGAGGTTGGCGACAGTAGGAGACTTGCCGAATTATAGATTTCGGAAAGTTTCGAAAAGAAAGAGACGCTCCGTGTTCACCCCACTCATGTTCGTGCGACCGATGCTCAACAGATTCGTGATCCTTGCATTGTCTCTAGCGGCAGTTTCTGTTGCCGCCGCTCAATCGCTTCCCCAGATGCGCATGACGCCTGCGGAAATCCAGGCTAGCCCTCTCGACAACAACCAGATTGGGAGTTCGGGTCTCCCGGGGATTCATACGAAGGTTATCTTTGGCGATCCTTCAAAAGCGGGCTTCTACGTGATTTTGTTATTTGTTCCCGCTCACACCACGATCCAGGCACATTCACACCGTGACAATCGCGTAGCCACTGTACTCTCTGGCGAATGGCACTTCGGCTACGGCAATCATTTCGACACCAAGTCGCTGAGGACACTTCCGCCGGCAGCGTGTACTCGGAACCGGGAGGAGACAATCACTTCGCCCGAACCGATGCTGGCTCTGTAATCGTCGAGATTTCCGGCTATGGTCCAACCGACACGCGCTACTTCGAGACCGCGAACGATCCCAAGGCGCGAGAAAAGAATTGACTGCCAGTTGAGTCAATCTCAAGGCCTCCATCACAGGCAGAGCGCGGCGCCGCCGGCAATGCCTGCATCGGTGCCATAATGGGCTGTCACCAGCGGGATTTCCTGGCCATGCGAGTTCACACACCAGTTGGGAAGCCGATCGCGTATCTCTCCAAAGAACGGTTCCAGCATCGGCGCAGCGCCCCCGCCAACAATCATCACGTCGGGCTCGAGCAGGTCCACGATGTTGCCCAGCCACACGGTGAGAAACATGGTCGTCTCCTGTAAGACCTCTTTGGCCAGCAAATCGCCGGCAACGCAGGCTCGACCCACCATCTCGCTGGTGATGGCGTCCAGATGGCCTCCGGCAAACTCCAGAACGGCAGAGCTGGCGGCCAGCAGCGATTTTTTCGGAAGCTCGTCGAGCGATCGCAGGCCCGGATGCGAAAGCTTCGATGCAACCCAGCTTGCCGCACGCGCACCGCGGGCCGCGGTAGTCGATGGTAGTGTGGCCGCCCTCCGCTGCGGCTCCGGTGCGGCCGTGATAGATGCGGCGATCGAACACAATCCCGGTGCCAATCCCAGTGCCGATCGTGGCACAGAAAACGTTTCGATAACCACGGCCCGCACCCCATAAGGCTTCCGCCAAAGCGGCGGCATTGCCATCATTGTCGACGCGAACCGGCAGGCGATAGGCCTTCGATATCAGTTCGGCGAGAGGGAAGTTGCGCCACCCAGGCAGATTCGGCGGATTAATCACAATGCCGGTTCGAGGATCGAGCGGGCCAGGAGCGCAGATTCCGACGCCGGAGACTACGCCCCGCGATTCCGAATCAGGCTTGGCCGCCGCGCAGACCGAATCAATCGCGGCGTTCACAGCGGCCAAACCGGCGGCCCCGTCCCCTGCCACCATCGGCACTCGCGTCTGGTAAGCGATGTCGCCTGACGAGTTCACTAAACCAGCCGCAACCTTCGTGCCGCCGACATCCACCCCGATGAAGTATCGTTCTGCCATTCCTTTCCAATATACGGGAGGATGTTAGAGGTTGAACATGCGTGATGCAGAGGGAGAATAGAGCACGTCTGAGTTGTATGATTGAGACTTCGTCATGTTTCCACGGGCTAAAGATAAAGATCAGGCGTTGATTCAGATCGTAGACTCTGCTTTGGCCGAGGCCGCGCGACGCAGTGGCAAGTGGTTAGTCTGCCGCCCGGGGTGCACGCAGTGCTGCATCGGAGTTTTTCCTATCAATCAGCTCGATGCTCTGCGGCTGCGGCGGGGACTTGCCGATCTCGAAAGGCGTGCGCCTGAGCGCGCCGACCGCGTACGCCTGCGCGCTCGCGAGGCGGTCGTCCGCCTGTCGCCAGATTTTCCGGGCGATCGCGCGAGCGGGCTGTTGGACGAAGGAGAAGAGGCGTCCCAACGTTTTGCGGATTTCGCAAACGACGAGCCTTGCCCCGCGCTGGATCCGGAAACTGGGAATTGCGAACTCTACGAATCACGCCCCATGACCTGCCGCGTCTTTGGACCGCCGGTCCGTTCCGAAGATGGCTTAGGGGTCTGCGAACTCTGCTACCACGGAGCTTCAGATGAGGAGATTGCCGCCTGCGAGATGAACCCCGATCCCGGCGACCTCGAATCAGCCCTGGTGAAAGGAGTGGAAGAAGGCACGGGAATTCGCGGGGATACGATCATCGCTTTTTGTCTCGCCCGCTGAACAGATCGAGACGCGAGAGAGAAGTTTACTTTTTCTTTTTCTCCAGTTCCGCCCAGCGTGCGTAGAGAACATCCACTATGTCCTGCGCCTCTTCCATCTCCGCATGCGCAGTTACCAGGCGCGGACCGTCGCTGGCAATCTCCGGGTCTTCCAGCTGGGCGCGCTTGGCCTGCAGTACATGTTCTGCGTCGGCAACGCGCTGCTCAATCCTGTCATATTCGCGCGCCTCTAAGTACGACAGCTTCTTTCTCCCCGGCGACTGCCCGGCGTTGTCGGAAGGGGCAGCGGCCCGTGCGGCAGTTCGTGCGCCGTCTCTTGCCAACTGCTCGCGTTCCTCCTGCCATGATTCCCATTGCGAATAGTCGGCGAAAAGACCCGCGCTGCCTAGCCCATCGAGTCCGAGAACCACAGTTGAGACGCGGTCCAGCACGTAGCGGTCATGCGTTACCAGCACGAGCGAGCCGCGAAACTCCAGCAGGCGTTCCCCCAGAATGTCCAGCGTCGGAATGTCGAGATCGTTAGTCGGTTCATCGAGCAGCAGAACGTCGGCGGGCTGCAGCATGAGCTGAGCGATCAGCACTCGCGCCCGCTCGCCGCCAGAGAGCCGGCCCACCGGTTGATTCAGCTGCTCGCCCGCGAACAAGAACTTTGCCGCCCATGAAGCCACGTGGATCATGCGGTCCTGATACACAACGGAATCACCTTCGGGCGCGAGAGCACGGCGCAGAGTCACGTCGGGATCCAACTCGCGGGTCTGATCGAAATAAACAATGCGAAGCCAGTCGGCACGGTGAATCTCTCCGTTGGTTGGCGCCAACTCCCCGCGCAGCAGCCGTAGCAGACTTGTCTTTCCGCTACCGTTCGGTCCCACCAACCCCACCTTCATTCCGGCGGTGATAACGCAACTCAGGCCGGTAAACAGGATGCGATCGCCAACCTCGCAAGAGACATCCTCCAGTTCGATTAGCCGCTTGGTCTTTCGGTCGGTAGCGGAGAAATCGATCTGCGCCGTTCCACTGCGGCTTCTCTCGTTCAGGTCCGCGAGTTCGCCCATCAACTTTCCGGCCTTGTCGATGCGCGTCTTGGACTTCCTGGTCCGCGCTTTGGCGCCACGGCAAAGCCACTCGATCTCCTTATGCACCAGGTTCTCCAGCGCTTCCTGCCGCTTCGACTGCGCGTGCAGGAATTCTTCCTTCTTCTCCAGGAACCGGCTGTAGCTTCCCGACACGCGCAGCAACCCGTCCGGATAAGTTCGGTTCAGTTCCGCCATTTCCGTGGCAACGTTTTCTAGAAAATAGCGGTCGTGACTGACCACCACGCAAGCGAATGCTGCCACTTCTAACAAACCTTCCAGCCACTCGATTCCCGCCAGGTCCAGATGATTCGTAGGTTCATCCAGTAGCAGGATGTCCGGTCCCTGAACCAGCGCCTCAACGATTGCGATCCGTTTCTGCCACCCGCCGGATAAAGCGGCCGCCTCCACTTCCAAATTTTCGAAGCCCGCCCGTCCCAGAGTCTCCGCAAAGCGAGTGCCGCGCTCCGACTCCGGCAGCGCGGCTCGCTCCATCGCGTTCTGGGCAACAGACCGCACGGTCGCGCCCGCATTGAATTTCGAGTCCTGTTCGATGTAGCTGAGGCGGATCCGTTTTCGAGCCGCGATCTCCCCGCTGTCGGGACTCACGTCGCCCGCCAGAATCCGCAGTAGTGTTGACTTGCCGGAGCCGTTCGGCCCGATCAACCCGATACGCTCGCCCTCCGAAACTGTAAACGAGATGTTCTGAAAGAGCGGATTGGCCCCGAAGGCTTTCGAAATTCCCTGCGCATTGATGATCGGCGGCAACGACTTATTTCTCCTGAGGTTCTGATTTGAGATTATCAGGAAACGCGCCTTCCGCTGCGAGCGCGACCGTCAACGCTCATGTAACATACGAGCCTTGGAGATTCCGGATGGAACGATTCGGCAAAACCTCAGTACTGATCACACTAGCCTGCCTCTTGTTGCTCACCGCAGCCGCCGCGCAAACTGCTGACAAACCTGATCTAACCAAGCAGCCGACGCTTTACGTAGTCGGCTATGCCCACCTCGATACGGAATGGCGATGGGAGTATCCCCAGGTCATCAACGAATATATTCGCAAGACCATGGAGGATAATTTCGTTCTGCTCGATAAATATCCTCATTACGTCTTCAATTTCAGCGGCGCCAACCGATACCGTTTCATGAAAGAATATTTCCCCGCCGATTTCGCAAGGCTGAAGAAGTACGTCGATGAAGGAAGATGGTTTCCGGCAGGATCGTCGATGGAAGAGGGCGATGTCAACGCACCCAGCGCCGAAGCCATCATTCGGCAGATTCTCTACGGGAATAATTGGTTTCGCAAAGAGCTTGGCCGTGCCAGCGCCGAGTATATGCTGCCGGACTGCTTCGGATTTCCGTCGTCGCTTCCGACCATTCTCGCGCACTCGGGCGTGAAAGGATTCTCGACCCAGAAGCTCGTGTGGGGATCTTCTGCTCCGGGCGGAGGTCCGGAATCGCTGGAGAAAACTCCAGAAGGCACACCGTTCAACGTGGGGGTGTGGATAGGGCCGGATGGCGAAAGTGTGATCGCGGGGCTGAATCCCGGCGCTTATGACGGCGGCATTGAGACCGATCTCAGCAAACCGCTGCCTCCGCTGCCGCCCGACACAACCCTTCAAGAAGTACGAAACAAGTTGCAAGCGGTGCGGGCGAAGTTAGATCAGGAGCAGAAAAGCGGGCATGCATCCGATCCGAACGACATTGCGGAATCTATACACCTGCGAAACCAACAAAATGTGCTTGCCCGCATCGATGAAGATCGCGCCCAAGAACGACATCAAGGAGACTGGGCAGCCCGCGTCGAGCAGAACGGCAGAGTCAGTGGTGTATTCACCGACTATCACTACTACGGCACGGGCGACATCGGAGGGGCTCCGGACGCGGAATTCGTGAAGCGCCTCGAAGCCATCGTCACGCAAGCCACAACCAGCCCGCCGCCGGAGGGCCACTTCGATGATCGCCACTTGGATGATCGACAGCCGCACTCGAAGTGGCCCGCTGCGAAAGTGGGGGATGGTCCGGTGCATGTGATCTCAGCGAATGCGGAGCAGATGTTCCTCGATATCACGCCCTGGCAAGCCGCCGGACTGCCACGCTACACGGGTGAAATGGAGCTAACCAATCATTCTGCCGGCTCGCTAACCTCGCAGGCTTACCAGAAACGATGGATGCGTAAAGAGGAATTGCTGGCCGACGCCGCCGAGAAGGCCTCGCTCGCCGCGGAATGGTTGGGTGCGCGCCCCTATCCACTCCAGCGTTTGAATGATGCCTGGACCTTGGTGATGGGTGGCGAGTTCCACGACGTTGCCGCCGGGACCGCTACTCCCAAGTCGTACCAGTTCGCCTGGAACGACGATGTGATCGCGATGAACCAATTCGCCGGCGTGCTGAGCGACGCCACCCAAGCGGTTTCCGCTGCCTTGAACACGGAGACGAAAGGCGTCCCCCTGGTGGTTTTCAATCCCCTGAACATTGCGCGCGAGGATTTGGTAGAAGCGAGCGTTAACTTTCCAGGAGGAATGCCGAAGGCCGTACATGTTGTCGGTCCAGATAACAATGAGGTTCCCGCGCAGATTTCGAATGGCAAAGTAATCTTTGCGGCAAAGGTGCCTTCTGTGGGTTACGCGGTTTACGATGTGCAGCCCGGTCCTGGCGCATCCGACACTTACCGTATGAAGGTGTTGGAGAAGTCACTCGAGAACCAGTACTACCGTGTGAAGCTGAACGCCGATGGCGACGTCGCCAGCATTTTCGACAAATCTCTGAGCAGGGAACTGCTGGCCGCGCCCGCGCGCCTTGCTATCTCCTACGATAATCCCGAGCACTGGCCCGCCTGGAATATGGACTGGGGTCAGGAGCAAGCCGCGCCAAAATCTTACGTCAGCGGTCCGGCGAAGATTCGAGTCGTGGAAAATGGTCCGGCTCGAGTGGCAATTGAAGTCTCCCGCGAAACCGCGGAGTCTCGCTTCGTGCAGACTATCAGCCTCTCAGCAGGGGATGCTGGGAAGCGGGTGGAGTTCGCAAACGCGATCGACTGGAACACGAAGGAATCAAATCTGAAAGCGACTTTTCCATTGGTGGCGTCGAATCAAATGGCAACCTATAACTGGGACATTGGCACTATCGAGCGCCCCACCGCCGAGCCCAAGAAGTTCGAAGTGCCGTCTCACCAGTGGATTGACCTCACAGACATGAGCGGGGAGTTCGGCGCGACTATTCTCACCGATTGCAAGAACGGATCGGACAAACCGAACGACCATACCATCCGGCTCACTTTGATCCGCACGCCCGGGACTCGCGGAGGGTATGCCAGACCAGGGCACGCAGGATATCGGTCATCACGAGTTCGTCTACGGGATCGCCGGGCATTTCGCCGACTGGCGGCAGAGTCAGACGGACTGGCAGGCGCTGCGGTTGAATGCTCCACTCATCGCGTTTGAGGCCACCAAGCACGCCGGAACGCTGGGGAAGGAGTTTTCTTTCTTGAAAGTGAGCAACCCGCGAATTCGAGTGCTGGCGCTGAAGAAAGCAGAACACGGAGACGAGATCATCGTGCGCTTGGTTGAATTGGAGGGCAGGCCACAGAGAGACGTCAAAATATCTTTCAACCCGGCGATAGAATCGGCGCGGTTAGTCAACGGTCAGGAGCAACCCGTCGGACCAGCGACCGTGAGCGGCGGCGCGCTGGTCACCTCGTTCTCGGCATACCAGCCGCGCACGTTTGCGGTTACGTTGGCCGCGCCAAAGGTCAAAGTTCCGCGCGTGCATTCAACCCCGGTGACACTACGCTATGCCCAGGCCACCGCCAGCAATGATGGAGAGAAATCGCAGAGCGGATTCGACGGCAAGGGTGACGCCCTGCCGGCTGAAATGCTGCCTGCACAGATCACATTCAACGATGTGCAATTTCGGCTTGCCTCAGCACACACCGGAGTGCCCAACGCGGTTGCAGCACAAGGGCAGACGATTGATCTCCCGGCAGGCCACTATAACCGCGTGTACCTGCTTGCAGCGTCGGCAGACGGCGACCAAATGGCAACCTTCAAGATCGGCAACACCAAGGCGGATCTCACCATCGAGGATTGGGGAGGATTCATAGGCCAGTGGGATGACCGCCAATGGACCTCGAAGGACACTTCCCACGATGACTACGGCGAAATGACAGGCATCAAGCCGGGCTATATCAAGCGCGCCGGCCTGGCATGGTACTGCTCGCATCATCACAATGCCGCGGGCGAGAACGTTCCCTACAGCTACTCTTACCTGTTCGCGTACCCGATCGACATGCCAGCAGGCACGAAGACCATTACGCTGCCGAATAACGACAGAATACGCATTCTGGCAACCTCGGTAGCCGAGGAGAATCCCGCGGTGACGCCGGCGCAGCCTCTTTATGATGTGCTGCCTCCGCCGCGATCGGGGGCAGACTGAAGGCCGTGGGCCGTGACTCTGCCGCGTGTCTATTTATGTTGAAGGAGGACGCGAAGTCCGCGGCTCGTAATTTTCTTCAGGATTCGCAGAACTGCCTGGCCGGCGTTCTCCGGGAGGGGAGCCTTGGCTGCGGCCACACTTCGGGCGAGATGCGTCTTGGCAGACGGGTGTCCCGTGCTGAGAGTGCACTGCTCTTTCGGTTTCGCCCGGCACATAGGGCAACGAACCGACAATATCTGTCGCAACGTGAGCTTATCGGGTTGCACACTTACATTATCGACATTGCTAATTTAAAAAGATGGTCAATCGTGCCCTTAAGAGTTTCAATCGGCCCCAAAACGGGAATCTCCCTGAACCATGTCCCATGCCATCGCCTTGACCGGAACCCCGCGGTTCCCAGGGCAATGCCGCCTTGACATCGTCGTGAAGATAGGTTAGCTTTGCGCCCCAAGTTGCGGGTGGCATCAGGAGCTATACTGTCTCCGGCTTCAACGTGCGCAGGCACTATGGGCGCTGGTCGGCTCTCTTATTAGGCTGCTCAGCCTGTTGCCGCGGTTGTGCTGGGGTTTTCCGTGCCGTGCAATACCTGAGACTGCAAAGGATCGAATGCATTGTCCAGGACCAGGAACTTCGGGTACATGGAGGAAGTTATGGCGAACGCTGCAGTGGCGGGGACTGGTAAGGCCGAGTACAGCATCTGGCGCGTGATTATGGCTTCATCCGTCGGAACCATGATCGAGTGGTACGACTTCTACATCTTCGGCAGTCTGGCGGCGATCCTCGGTCCAAAATTTTATCCTCCGGGCAACGACACATTCGCCTACATCGCGTATCTGGCGACCTTCGCGGTTGGCTTCCTGGTGCGGCCATTCGGCGCACTCTTCTTTGGCCGCATCGGTGACCTGGTAGGGCGCAAGTACGCTTTTCTGGTAACGCTCTCGATCATGGGTTTCTCGACGTTTGCCATCGGCCTCTTGCCATCCTTCGCGACGGCGGGTTGGTTCGCGCCGATCGTGCTGCTTCTGATCCGTGTCTTGCAGGGCCTGGCGCTGGGCGGAGAGTATGGCGGCGCTGCGGTTTACGTGGGCGAGCACGTCCCCGACAACCAACGCGGCTTCTACACCAGCTTCATCCAGATCACGGCGACCCTGGGTCTGTTCGTCTCGCTCATCGTGATTCTGATTACGCAAAACTCGATGTCGAAAGAAGACTTCTCGGCCTACGGCTGGCGCATTCCCTTCCTCATCTCCATCATCCTGGTGCTCATCTCGCTGTACATTCGCTTGAAGATGAAGGAGTCGCCCATCTACGCCGAACTTAAAGCCGCGGGGATGACTTCCACGCAGCCGCTCAAGGACGCCTTCACGAAATGGTCGAACCTGAAGCAGGTTCTGATTTCGCTTTTCGGAGCAACGGCAGGGCAAGGCGTGGTCTGGTACACGGGACAGTTTTACGCTTTGTTCTATATGCAGACCATTCTGAAAGTGAACGTCAAAACCGCCAACATTGTCGTCGCGATCGCCCTGCTTCTCGCGATGCCGTTCTTCACCGTGGTGGGGGCGCTTTCCGACCACATCGGCCGCAAGAAGCTCATGATGGCGGGCTGCCTGCTCGGCGTCCTTACCTACATTCCCATCTACAAGGCCATGGAGCGGGCTGCGGGGAACAACGTGGTTACGGTAAAATCCGCCCGCAACAAAGTGACCGGAGCAATCTCGCTCACGGCCATGACCACGGATGCGACGGGCGCTTTGGTGCCCGCTAAGGAAGCGCCGAATCCCAATACCACCATGTTGGTGGCGCTGATTTTCATCCAGGTTCTGTTACGTGTGCCTGGTGTACGGTCCGATCGCCGCTTATCTGATTGAAGCTTTCCCGGCGAAGATTCGCTACACTTCGCTTTCGCTGCCCTATCACATAGGGAACGGAGTGTTTGGCGGATTGCTGCCCTTGATCGGCCTCTCCTCCGTCGCCGCCACGGGTAATATTTATGCCGGACTCTATTACCCGATGATTGTCGCCGGAATGACGTTTATCGTGGGAAGTCTGCTGCTGCGCGAGACGCACGGTGTGCGTATCTGGGATGAAGCCGGTGCGAGAGCGGCGGACTAGCGTAATTCGGCAAGTCGTATTCAGCAATTCAAGGAGTAACCGGCATGGCGGAAATACGTTCGAAGCCACAAGTCGTGAGCGATGCCACCGAGGCCCAGATCGCGGTCCATTGGCGGGAAGAAGAATACTATTATCCCTCCGCGAAATTCGTCGGCCAGGCGAATCTCGCCGATCCCAGCGTCATCGAACGTTTCAGCGAAAAGAATTTCCCGGAATGCTTTCGCGAGTACGCCGACCTGCTGAGCTGGGACCAATACTGGCACACCACCCTCGACACCAGCGATCCGCCGTTCTGGAAGTGGTTTGTAGGCGGCAAGATCAACGCCTCCTACAACTGCGTAGACCGGCACCTTGCCAAGTACAAGAACAAAGCCGCGCTCATCTTCGTTCCGGAACCGGAAGACGAGACGCCAGTTTCAGTTACCTACCGCGAGCTTTACGTGCGAGTAAATGAATTCGCGGCGTTACTGCGCGATTTCTGCGGCCTCAAGAGCGGAGATCGCGTCACCATTCACATGCCAATGGTCCCCGAGTTGCCCGTCACCATGCTGGCATGTGCTCGCCTGGGCGTGATTCACTCCGTCGTGTTTGGCGGCTTCAGCGGCGAAGCTTGCGGCATGCGCGCCGCCGATTCGGGCAGCCGCGTCCTGATCACGATGGATGGCTACTACCGCAATGGCAAGATGATCGACCACAAAGCGGCCTCCGAGATCGCGCTGGATACTGCCAGGCAGGCAGGCCAACCCGTGGACAAAGTCTTGGTCTGGAGGCGGCACGCGGGCAAAAGCGCCACCGCTTCGCCGTTTGCCAAAGGTCGCGATGTCTGGGTTGACGAGATCCTCCCCAAATTCACGGGTCAAATCGTGCCCCCGGTTCCCATGGATGCGGAAGCTCCGCTGTTCCTCATGTACACCAGCGGCAGCACCGGAAAGCCCAAAGGCTGCCAGCACCGCACCGGCGGCTACCTCGCCTATGTGACCGGCACCTCCAAATACATTCAGGATATTCATCCCGAAGACGTGTATTGGTGCATGGCCGACATTGGCTGGATCACCGGCCACTCCTATATCGTTTACGGTCCGCTGTCGCTTGCCGCGACCAGCGTGCTCTACGAAGGCGTGCCCACCTTCCCCGATGCCGGCAGAGTATGGCGAATCGCCGAGCGCCTCGACGTCAACATCTTCCACACTTCGCCCACAGCGATACGCATGTTGCGCAAGTCCGGCCACGACGAACCCTCCAGATACAACTACCATTTCAAGCACATGACCACGGTCGGAGAACCCATCGAGCCCGAGGTTTGGCGCTGGTATCACGACACGGTAGGCAAGGGCGAGGCTGTCATTGTGGACACCTGGTGGCAAACAGAAAACGGAGGATTCCTGTGCAGCACCAAGCCGGCGCTCGATCCCATGAAGCCGGGAAGCGCAGGCCCGGGCGTGCCCGGAATCTATCCCATAATTATCGACGAAAACAACGAGCCCATCGCGGCCGGATCGGGCAAGGCCGGCAACATCTGCATCCGCAATCCTTGGCCGGGGATCATGCAAACCATCTGGGGCGATCGCGACCGCTTCGTCACGCAGTACTACAGCAAGTATTGCAAGGACCGCAAAAGCAAAGATTGGCATGACTGGCCATACTTTGCGGCGGACGGGGCCGTGCTCGCCGCCGACGGTTATTTCCGCATCCTCGGACGCGTGGATGACGTCATCAACGTGGCCGGCCACCGCCTGGGCACAAAGGAAGTCGAGTCTGCGTGCCTCACGGTTTCCGAGGTAGCGGAGGCGGCGGTCGTGCCGGTGGTGGACGAAATCAAAGGCCGCGTGCCTGAAGTCTATATCGCCCTGCAACCCGGTATACAGGCCAGTCCGGCGATTGTGGACAAGGTCAACAAGGCCATTGAAACCATGATTGGCAAGATCGCGCGCCCGCGCAGGATCCTTGTAGTTCCAGATATGCCAAAGACACGGTCCGGCAAAATTATGCGGCGGATTCTCGCAGCCATCTCCAACAACATGCACACTGGAGACATAACCACATTGGCCAATCCTGACGTGGTGGAAAAGATCCGCGAGTTGGTTCAGGGCAAAGAGGTGGTGAGACTGACCGATGGACCGGAGGATCTGAAGCGATTCGGCACGGAGTAACGAAGGCTGGGCAAGCTCCGAGTTTGCGAAACCCGATTCTGCAGACGATCGAGCAACAAAAAAGGACCCCGATACTCGGGGTCCTTCGTTCTTTCCTTGCGTGTTAGTTGATCCGCGCTACCTGGTTCTGACGGTAACTCAGGTTGTCCACGTTGCGGAACATGGGAGTTCCGGGCGGCAGGTTCGTGGGCGAAGCGAACAACGGGTCGAATATGTAGTTACGATTCGGCGGGTTGTACACCAGGTTGCAGCACTTGAAAGTGCCGGTGGCATAAGTACTGAAGTACAGGCTGACCAGCGAGCCTTTGTAATTCAGTTGCTGTTGCGACGCCTGGCCGCCCCAGTCCTCCAGGAAGCGCAGGAAGTTGTGGACGCCACCGTCCATGCCGAAAGCAAACTCCGGATTCTGGGCGGTGTTAATGAACGCGATGTTCTTGCCGCCAGCGATGGCCACGCGATAGTAGGTGGTCACGGCAACCCTGTTGGGTGTGATAGCGGGAACGCTTTGGAAGCTGGGATTGATTGGATTCACCAGGCTGCCGGAATAGAGCGCACCGGTTACGCCGGCATCCTGCCAGTTGTTCGAGAGAACAGTGACCGCGTCCGCGATCACGGCAGCAGCCGCGTGGATTGGTTCCGCTCCCGGAGGGTTGTTCCAGGTCGCGTCATAGTTCGTATTGCCGGGGGTGCAGTCGGCGCCACCGGCGGCGGTACAGTTCGAGTTGTAGTTTCCCTGAATATAGACAGGGTTTTCCGCGGCGACCGTAAAGCCGCCGCAACCGGTCGGATTGGCTGCGGTTACCGCGCAGTTGTTCGTGGCATTGCCCGGCGGCATGGTGGGCAGATTGCCGAGTGAGCCGTCCACAAGTTTCAGCCCATGGCGCGCGCCGGTCACACGGTTGGCACGGCCCACGGTGAAGGTCTGAATCCGATGACCGGGGGCAAAAGGAGTGGGCGGATTCGCCGTGTCGGTGTCGTTTGCGGTAGTGGTCCCGAAGGCGTCACCCACCGTCTTTACGCCATAGATGTCCAGTACGCCATTCTGGTTGACGTCTTCCGGAGAGATGCCGTTGTAGTTGACGGGTTCGAGAGTTCCATTCGGCCTGAAGTTATTAGCCGCGTTGACATAGTTGACCGTGTCCTCGTACCCGTATTCGCCGACCAACTGGGTGAGGGAGACAGCCGGGTTGTACTGCTCGCCCCGCCGGTCCGAGAAGTAAAGGACATAACCGTTCTGGGTGGAAAAGTTCACGGTGTTCCCGGTCGTGCCTGTCTGGCCGAGGAGCCAGCGCCTCAAGTTTCCCACGTCCAGTTCAACCACGTTCATAATGCCGTTGGGAGTGCCGGTGCCTTGAGCGAAAGTTCCGGCCGCGTCCCAGTTTTCTCCCTCGCGGGCATCGTAAAGATTGATCGGGTACCAGTTGTATTGCGAGTTTGCACCGAAGTAAGTCGTGGGAGTGGGAGTGGTTAATACTCCCAAATTGTAGACGGAGTTGAAAGTTACCTTGTCGCCCGGAGGTGGAACTACCAAGAACATTGTCCGCCGATGGTACCGTCGCCGTTGCGATCCGCTGTCATCTGGAAATATAGAATCGCGTTCTTGTGGTCCGCGAGAAAGTTGCTGCCGATGGCGCCGATCGTGTTGGTGGCTTGCCCCGCCGCACTTCCGGGAGCAGTGGGCACCTGCAATCCGCGGGCAAAACCGAGTTGCAACCACTCCTTCGTGACGCCAGTCCAAAGGCCGGTGTTTGCGTTAAGAACTTCGACCAGCAGCCAGCCGTTAATGATGGGCCACTCGGCGCTGGTTACGTTGTGCACCGATGTGGCGCCTCCCGGAACCCAGGGTGGCCAAACGAAATTGGGGTCGCCCTGAGTGCATGCGTTGCCCACAGAGCCCCCGCCGCAGGCACTCTCGCCGAAGTAGTAAGTGTTCCCGTTGACGATGATTCCGCTCTGCGCTCCACCCGTGGTCGCGAACGGCCCAGGTGTGTTAACAAATTCGGCAGGGGGAACCATGCTGGCCAATTGCACGTCCTGGGTTGCGTCGCCGTTCCACCCTGGAAGATGCAGATCGGCTTCTTTGTCGCTGAGCAGGATGCGAATCTGAGCTTCATTGGCCAGGCGAGATCCACCCAGCAAGGAAGTTACCGCCTCGCCCGGCGGCGGGCGGCGGATGATCTGGTAGGGAAAGTTTGTGCCATTCACAAAGGGCAGCGTCAAATCCGTCGCGCCGGTGCCGTTGGGGCCGTCCACGGGAGGGGGCGGAACCAGAATGCCGTTGCCGTCGATGATGAAGCCCTGATAGGGCGTACCGAGTGAAACGTTATACCAGGCAGGGACCTGCGCCGACGCGTGGCCGCCGGAGACGCTGCCGTTGAGAGCGCCGAGCGCCGTCGTGGAAATATCAACGCAGGTGGCGCTGGGATTTGCGGCCGCAAGGTTGGCCAATTGCGCAGTACAACCGTCGCTCGTGAGTGGGAATCATTACAGTGCCGCCATTGTTGTTGCCGGCGGACGCGACTCCGTTATCCATCTGCTGCCGGATTACGTTGCCGAAGGCGCTGATCTTGTCTCCAAACACCAGGTTGCAGCAGTCCGCCACGCCCAGGTAGAGATCGCCGTTAGTGTGCACGCGGCCCGCAAAGCCGAGGTCCGGACTGCGGCCAAAGAAAAGATCGGACTCGGAGAATACGCCGAACTGGAATACCGGTATCAGCGCCACTTCGGCCAAGCGCGTCATGCTGACGGTCTCACTGTTGCCCAGAGCCCGTTGCGCGGTGACGTTCATCGTGACCGGGATAATCTGCGCGTACAAACCCGCGTCCGGGCCTGACTGGATCGGGCCCCATACCGGATTGAGCGGTGCTGTGCAGGGATTAGCTGCTCCCGGGTTGACCGGGGTCACGTTATAGGCTCCGGCCGCCCCCGTAAACGTGACAGTCGGGTCCCACGTGGGAGGGTTGTTGCTCACGGCACAAATTTGGCCGGCGGTGGGCGCCTGAATGTTCTGGAACGTGTTGGCCAGATCGGACGTCATCTTTTCCATGGCGCCTTCGGCCGAACGATAGGTGTAGTTGTTGCTGAGATCGGCCGCGCCGACCTTCTGCTCCGTGTTGACCATGATGAGCAGAGCGATGGCAAATCCCGACAAAAGCAACGTCAACAGGAGGGCCGCGATCAGCGTGAATCCTCGTGATGCGAATTTAGCGCTAGACATCGTGTTTCTCCTCATTTTCCTCAACGATTTCCTTTTTCCTTCCGCCCGTATGAGATCCATATCAATAAGCCGAACCCGTAATCGGGTACTCCTGCTGTGAAGTCAGGTTGCGGGCGGCGATCGACGTCTGCAGATCAAGACCTTGATAGCCGATGCCCGCATATTTCGATTGCTGGCTGCGCATGCTCATGTGCGCAATGTTGACCTTCGTGATCATTCCGGGGTTCGTGCCCGCGGGAAGAGTAGCCTGATTGGCGTTCACCACTCCGCCGTTATTGACGTCATAAGTGAACTTGAGATAAACCACGTTTTCCGCTACCGGAGCGGGAGCCTTTCCGCTTTGAATGCGCATCAGCGTGGGCAAGCCGGTAGCGGGGGGGATGGCGAGATAGTAAGTGACCGTCAGCAGGCGTACCGCCGATACTGGTATGGCAGTAGAGGCCGGGGCGCCCGGACCAACAAACTGCAATAGGCTTCCATTCGGCGCGGTCGGCTGGTTGACGTGCCCGGGATCGGTGCCGGCAAAAGGAACCGTGAAGCATGCCGTATTGGTGCCAGTTGGCGGGCAAGCCGTGATCGCGCCGGTCACCACTCCCAAGGCCTTGGTACCGAACAGGATCATATCGCCTCCCTGCAGGCCGACCACGGCGGCATTCAGGGGCTGGGGCGCCGCCACGCCGGTCGGCAGCACACAAGTTCCAGGCAAGGGGCTGGGCAACTGGAAGGTCACAACCGTGGCCGCAGCATTGATCGCTGCGGTGTAACAGTTCAGTGCCAGATTGGCGTCGGCTGTCGACAACCGTAATGATGTCGGTGGGACCTTGAGCCGCGTTGACCGTGATTCCCAGATTAGGGCCGGGAATAATCGAATAGATGAAGGGAGCGCCCCCCGAGGTGGGGTACGCCACAGGCGCGCCGTTGATGTAGTTGCAGGTGACCAGACCGCTGCACGGATAAACCGGCAGCGTTCCAAGACCGAAGGGCAAGCCCACGGCGCTGGTCGACATGCCTTGCTGGCCCAGCGCGCCCGCGCCGGCCATGCTGATGTCGCGCTGCAGAAGATTGCTGGCGGAGCGAAAGTCCTGCTGCAATTCCGCACGCTGCGAAGCGATCCAGCTCGCCTTCATGGCCCGGCTGAACAAATTGGCGGCGGTCACGACCAGGACCGCTCCGATCGCGGCTGAGATCATCAGTTCCAGCAGCGAGAAGCCAAGACTCGATTTAAGTGTGCGCCGCATCATCCATCTCTTTCTAGTGGTACGACGAAATGTATTCATCAAGCACATACGATTTCGTACCCCCATGGTTCGGAACCGTGTAGTTGACCGTGATGGTGACCTGAACCAGTGTGGGGATGGTGTTGCCGGCGCCATCCAGCAGTTGCGTGATCGCAATCGTGCGCGTGAAGTTGGTCAGCGGGAGATTCACATCGTCGGCATTGCCCACGATGCCATCGGGTCCAGGCTCACTCAGGCACTCGATGGGGCATAACTGTCCGTTGGCAGCCGTACAACCGGCGTCATCGGCGGTACCCAAAATACCATCGGGTCCGGGACACTTGGGCGACTGGGCGGTGGCGAGGAAGATGCCCGCGCCAACGCCGACGTTGTTGATGGCACTGAAGCCCAACTGCGAACTGTTGCGAGCGTTGAAGATGCTCTCCATGGCCTCGGAAGCCAGTTGCCGGGCAATCATGTCTTCTTGTGAAGTCTCATTGGCGCCGATCGTAATGCCCAGCGACGCCAGCGTAGCCAGCATCCCCACGGCGAGAATGATCATGGCGAACATCACTTCAAGAAGTGAGAAGCCACACTGCTCGGTTTTCCGCAACGACGCAAAGCGCTTGATGATCATGATTGCACCCAACTCCATACTGCACCGACCTGAACCAGTTGCCATCCACGGATGCGGCCCGTATAACCCCACAAAGTCACCGCCCGGCAAGTCGGCATTTGCCCCGGAGTTCCCAGGTAAACCACTCCGTTGTTGACGTTGCCGAGCGCGTCCTGCGCGCTGCCGTCGGGCTGAAAAAAGATAACGTTGCTGCCCCCCGCGGCGCTCGGCGGCTGGTCAAAATCGAAGACGCTCGCCGCCGTGCCAAATCCGTCCGGAGTAGTAGCGATCGTGTTCGGCAGCCCCGGCTCCAGGTGAAAAGTAACCTGCGGAGGTAAGTTGGCAACGAACAAAACCGGACCCGCCGTCGTGTTCTGGGTCACCGTAATGGTGCCTCCGTTTCCGGCGGCGGGAGTTGCGAATGTTACGACGTAAACCCGCATATCGGCCGCGGCCGAATCGCGGGCCCGCCGCAATGTCGTCAACGTTGTGTTGTAGGCATCGTTGACGAGTTGCTGCCTGAATGTGGTTTGCATCGTGACCGTGACCGACGCCACCAGGATCATCGAAACCGCGATGGCGATGGCCAGTTCCAGCATGGAGAAGCCGTCTTGTTTGCGCGATGCCATAATTCCTGTCGACGGGGACAAACTCGGTTTCGCGTAACCCCAGACCGCGATTCCTTGAATTCCACCCACGTCCAAATCACTGAGTCTAAAGCTCAAGCCGCATACGGCCGGCAAGGCCAGCCGCCACGTCCGTAGACTGTCGGCATTCTTCATCGTAGGGAGGGCCGGACCCACCGTCAAAGCACCACGGTGCAACGAAAAACTATTGGCCTTTTGTAATCAGGATGGTGACTGAGGTCACCACTTCCACACCAGTGGATTTGAGCGAACAACTCGGCAGGATTTTTAGAAGATTAATTTCAGGAAGGGTTTGGTTGCGGGGGAAGGATTTGAACCTTCGACCTTTGGGTTATGAGCCCAACGAGCTACCAGACTGCTCCACCCCGCTCTTCGATCATAGTCAATGCCGCATCCATCGTCAAACGACTCGTGTGGGTCGGACACTCCTGTCCGACGCCTTCGACTTTCTTTTCTGTGGGCACAGCCGCTCTCGGCCGCCTGCCCTGAGTTCCGAAGGGTCCATCGAGCGTAGCTCGAAGGTTCTTGAGGCCACCGCTACCGAACGCCCAACCTATTTCTATTTCCTTTTTCTCCCCATCATCACCCACCAAGCATCTCGATATTTCTCAAACTTCGCTCCCTTCTTGCTTCCATCCGGATAGAACCACAAATTCTTCCGCGGAACAAACGCCTTCACCGGAACCACATACCAAATGTCCCGCGAAACAATGTAGGCCACGATCACGTCAATATCTTTCTCCGTAAGCCCCACGATCTTCCGTCCCACATAAACCGACGCATGCACCGCATATCCCCGATGCCCAAACCGCTCGTCGGTCGATCGCACCTGCACTCTCCACAACCGCCCGCAAGTGTCGCAAACAAAGTCATACCGGTAACTGTCTCCCCAAGGCTTCGAAACAATCATCCCCATCCCCATAGTCTTTCGAAGAAAATCCAGCTCCGAAAGCTCCCCCATCCGCTTAGGCGGCAACCTCCCCTGTGTCCGAAGCGATGCTGCCCCATGCGGTTTCGCTATAGACGGCCTGTCATCCTGAAGCCCGCGTTTTTTGCGGGCTGAAGGATCTCTGTACTCGCTTGCACCCCCAACGCCGCCGCGCGCCTGCACCTTCTTCTTGCCGCCACCACGCTTCTTGCTCTTCTTCCTCCGCCCACCCGACCCATACCCGTCATCCGCCGCCGCCATCAAATCCCCAATCAACACACTCATCCCAAATCACCCATGTCCTCTCCAACCTCTCCCAAGTTTTTGCCATCCCGAACGGACGTTTTTTGTCATCCCGAACAAGCTTTTGTCATCCCGAACGAAGTGAGGGATCTTGGTTTCTTTAGCCAGCAGACCCTCCCTACTTCCAGTCTCTCCGTCCCAAAATCGGAAGCAAGGTCATCTGAACATCAAAGAAAATAAACCTGTGGAAATCTTCCGGCCCTCCTGGGGTTCGAGGGGCGCATGAATTTCGAAGTCGCCATGGACTTCGAAGGCGCATGGATTTCGAGGGCGCACCCCCAAAGCTATTCATTGCTAACCAGGATGCATGCAACTCGTCTATTTCCAACAGCCGTCTTCCCAAGAGTTCAGGAGCAGCCCCAATGAAGCATGCAAAAGCAGTAGCAGGTTCGGTTCTGTTTCTAATGTTTTCGCTCCGGTGCTACGCCCAAAATCAGCAGCAGCCCGCCACGCTGCGCAGCCTCCTGCTGCACGAGTTACACACGACTCACAATCAGGCAGACTGGTTTGTGCCCATCAGCGTGGCGGTCGACGGACTCACCGCCGAGCAAGCCAGCTGGCAGCCCCCCGCCGGAAGCCACTCTGCCGGACAGCTCACTTATCATTTGCTGTTTTGGAATCGCCGCAACCTCATCAAGTTCCAAGGAGGGGCGAACGAGAAATTCGGCGGCGACAATGACGAAACCTTCGTGAAATTTACCACCAAACAATGGAATGACACAGTCACCCAGCTCGACCAGGTGATGACAGACTTGGAGAAACTAGTCGAATCCGCCGACGAGCGAAAGCTGGCATTGTGGGCGCCCACCATTGCCAATATCTGCACTCATAACGCCTACCATGTCGGCCAGATCGTCTACGTCCGCAAGTTGCAGGGCTCGTGGAATCCGGAGAAAGGTGTGAAGTAGCCTGCGTTTCTCCCTCCCCCGGGAGACGAGGCCAGCCAAAGTTTTGAGGGATTTTGAGTGGCGCAGCGCGGCCGAGTGTACTGAAAAAGGCCCCGCTCTTACGAGCGAGGCCTTTGGTATTTGCTGACGGCATGCTTTAACGTTTACCGTGTCCGCCGCTGCTGTGTCCACCGCCGCTGCTGTGTCCACCGCCGCTGCTGTGGCCGCCGCCGCTGTGGCCGCTGGAGTAGCCGCCGGCACTGTGGCCGTGACCGCCGTTGAATCCGGATCCTCCGCCCGGTGAAAATCCGCGGGCGTTGCTGGCGGGGCTGTTTCCGCGGGAACCGCCGTTGTTGTGCGCCACTTCCGGGCCGCGGCCTGCGAAGCCCCGGTTGCCGCTGCCGGCATAGCCTCTGTTATTGCCCACGACGCCCCTATTTCCCGTGAAGCCTCGCTCGCCGCCAGGTCTGGCGAAGCCTCGGTTGGCAGGAGCGGAGAAGCCCCGGCCGTCACGGCCGGCGAATCCCCGCGCCCCATAACCACCGCGTCCATAGGACGAGTAGCCCCGATAGTTGCCGTGGAAATAGCCGTTACGGCTATAGAATCCGCCGCTGTGGAACGCGTAAGGGTGGCCGCCAAAGAACACTCCACCGTGGAAGCCCCAGCCGATGCCCCAACCGTGCCATCCCCAGCCGAAGCCAAAGAACGGTGCGATGGGGAATCCGAAGCCGAAGGAAATGTAGGGACCCCCAAATCCCCACCACGGATAAAATCCCGGCCACAAGCCCACCGGATATCCATAAACATACGAAGGATTGTATTGCGGGACGTAAACGACGTTGGGATCAGCCGGCTCAATCTGCACCTGGTCGTCCCGGTCGTAAACCCGCTGCTGCGGGGTGGTGCGCAAATTGCCCGCGTCCTGCGCCTTGTGACGCATGGTTTGGATGGCCTGCATCACGTCGGCTGACTGGTTGTAGTTGGCATCGCCCAACTCCTGTGTCCACGACAAATCCCGGTCCAGATTGGCAAGCACGGAAGGAAACTGGCAAAGCGCTTTCACGCTAGGATCCCAATCCTGGCGGTCGACCTCCGCGCCCAGATCTTGCCCCTTGAGGTCAGGGTTCTCCTTGAGAAAGCGATCGGCCTCGACAATCTGCATGGCATAGGTGGAGGCGGCGAGAACCTGCGCCACCAGCGCGTCCGGATACAGCGCGATCGGCGCGACCAACTGCTGCAACTGCTCGGCCGAGAGCGGCAAATATTGCCGCTGATTCGGAGCCAGGCCTTGGCCGGGCGCGGGCTGATCTTGAGGTGCAGAATATTGATCTTGAGGCGCGGAATATTGCGTGCCCTGATCTTGGATTGGCGCGGTGGGCGCTTGATTGGCCGCAGGCCCAGGATCGGGCGAGGGCTTTTGCATGTCTGGGCCTTGCGTGCCCTGATCTTGCACACCTTGATCTTGCAGGAGCGAAGCCGCGTGCAACTGCGTGCCGACCCCGAATGTCATGCCGGCCGCCATCACGCCGGTAAGAAGCGTCTGGAATAATTTCGATTTCATAATGAACCTCCCACGGCGAGTCTTGATGGTCGTGCGCCTGGACGCAACTGCGCGCCGACGCCTCCAAAGGATTCGTCCTCCCGGCGTTTTGATTGAGCGAAGACCGGAAGATCAAGAACGGCGCGGCTTGCGAGTTTAACCTTCGTCGACCATAAAAGCTCTTATCAGTATGAACACGGGACGGGGAGGATAGTTCTGCGATGCTTTCGGCGCCTGAATACAAGGAGTAGCACGCCGGTCACCTGCGCCAACTCCCCCGGCGCGATAGAATACCTATCATGGCAACTGCAAACCGCAAAAAGGCATTGGCTGCGCCTGCCTCGATAAAGCGCAAGTCTTAGATGAATACCCTCCTCGACACGATGCGAGACATTATTGAAGACGGCGCACGCGGAATGACGCCCAAAGAGCGGCAAGAGTCTGAAAAGAAATTCAACGCCGCCCTAGACCGCGCTGTTGCCTCTCGGAAACGACGGCGCGAAACTGCGTAATCACGTCCTTTAATTCACTTGCCGTTATTTCGGTTTTGCCGCCTTCATCGCCACAATAAATTCCGGCTCGTCTTCGGGCACGCCTTCCTCAACTCCATCAATTGGCACGGACTCCTTCCCGATCCGGGAAGGCGAAATGTCCGTCAGGACATTTGACAATAGCCCGGCGTTTCAACGCCGGGTAAGCTGTCAAGAGATTGATCGCGTCCCGTAGGGACGCCTGAGATCCTCCTCGGAGTTCTGCCGGAAATGTCGCACACCTACGTTTCCAACCTGATTCATTGCGTGTTCTCCACCAAGAATCGCCGTGATTTGATTGCTGACGCGGTTCAGCCTCAACTTTGGGCGTTCCTCGGAGGCATCGCGCGACAGAATGGCTTCAAAGCTTTGATTGTCGGCGGGACAGCGAATCATGCCCACGTTCTTTTGTCATTGCTCGCGACGCTGCCTCTTTCGAAGGCCATGCAGTTGATCAAAGGCGCATCGTCGCATTGGATGAATGAGAACCACGCGAGAGATTTTGCTTGGCAGGAGGGATACGGCGCATTCACGGTTGGAATTTCGCAGAAGGATCAGACGATTTCATATATCCGGCGGCAGCCCGAACATCACAAGAAACGAAGTTTCGAGGAAGAGTTCGTGACGTTTTTGAAAAAGCACGGAGTGGAGTACGACCCGCAGCACATATGGGGTTGAGCGCGAGTTCAGGCGTGCCTCTGGCACGCGGTTCCGTTCTTGTTGACGCGAACCCGGCGTTGGAAACGCCGGGCTATTATCAGACGGTCCCTCCGGGACCTGCTTTTTTTGGTGTCAGGCCAGGATGTGATGAAAGAGCGGAGCGCAGCGACACAAGAGGTCCCGGAGGGACCCCCGAAAATAGCCCGCCAGTTCACTGGCGGGAAAGCGCCACCCAAGATTCCAACCGCGTCCCGGAGGGACGCCTGAACCGAAGCCAGAGACATCGGCAGCATCGGATCCCACACAACGAAAACCGCGTTGTGTGGGCCACCGGCCGAATGCCAGAATCTTCTGATGCAACTCCGCCTCCAGCTTAAGTTCCAGAGCCGCCTGCCGATCCAGCCCGAGTTCATCCAACACGCTCCCTTCAACTCTGTGTTCACCTTCTACGGAGCGCCTGTTTGGCATTCTTCTTTTCCTCGCGTTCGGCTTCCAGCACGCGCTTGCAGAAATCCAGATCGGCGCGCGAAGGATACAAGTTTAGCGATTCCTTTGCGAGACTCCCCTTCGGTGGGCCCAGCGAATGAAACTCCTAGTCAGCCGAATCCGCCTTGGAGACTTTTGAACTCTGCTTCGCCTTGGCCTTCTTCATCGTGGAGAGCGTCACGCTAACGGTATTTGGAGTTGTGTGCAGAAGCTCGGCAATCAGGTTTCGATCGATGCTCGCTGCTGCGAGCAGCTGGTTGCAGGCCCCTGTTTCAAGCCGCTCGTCATTTGCAGCGCCGCTAGCCGAATCATCTGATCCAGTTTCGCTTCGATTCGTTCTAGCACGTCGCCGTCACCGACCGTTGGTGTCATTGGTATCGCGCTTTTCCTTCTTCCGGATGCCCGGAATCCTCATCAGCCTCTTGTACTTCGGGAGGCTGTCGGTCCCAATATTCAGGATGATGCCTTCATCCAGCCAGGACTGCAGCGTTACGGACATCGTTGGCTGCGCCACCTTGGCAAGTGCAGCAAGTTGGATCCCAGTTTTCGAACCGTCCAGGGCATTGTAGACGGTCACGTAGGCCCCGGGATTCCGCTTGTTGCGTGTGACGATTTCGGTGACTTTCTCCGGCGTCCACACAAGCCGCGCAAGCAGACTGACGATAATGTCATTCTGCTGTTGGATCGCGGCGAAAACCTCGTCGCTAGTCATGGTGCTTAACCCCCTTCGCTAAAGGTAGTTTTTGCGTTTCGGCGGGAGGCTTGGGCCGATCCTGCACCCTTCTGTTCACCTCCTCGATGGTCGCGCGCATGGCCTTTTGTTCCTCCGCCAGGGTCCCCAGAGCGGCCGCCGTCTCGCCGCTACTCGTATCCAACTTTTGTAGCACGCCCAACTGCTGATTGCCGCCCGTGATGCCGAAGTACAGCTCCAGTGCGATCAGAACTATAACCACAAGTTCAAGGAACAGATCGCGGTTCGCAATCTTATCCTGCTTGCGGCGCTCAATCTCGCCGATGTAGAACTGGGCTTCAATAAGGAGGGACGGTTTTTCGTGGCTTCCGCTGTCGTCGAGCCTATTTAAGCACTCGTTGGCTTTCCGGCGCAGCTCAATTTCCGTGGCTTTTTCGAAGTCTGCTGTATTCATTTCTCTGCACTTTTTTTCCAAGACTCAAAAACATCTGCGAACTCCGCCCGCCTTTCGAAGCCAACCAGGTCGAGCCTGGCGGCGCGTTTGTAGTCAACAGCCTTGCCCGTCTTCCGCCGATACAGCAATCCGTTCTCCACGAGGCTATTTACTACCTTGTCGAGATTGGCCTGATCGATGTGAAGCTGCTCCGCGAGTTCGCGTGAGCCGAGCCAGTCTCTCGTGAGGAATAGCGTCGCAACCATCTGCTTGCTCCTGCCGACGATGCGTTTGACGTCCTCCAGAATCGCGCTGCTGTTCGAGATGACCTGGACGCGATTGATGCTGTCTATATCTTGCCGCACCCGGTCCAGGTCGTTCCTGATTTGTCTAATGTCCTCCCTAACGTCATCCCCGGTCGGCATCTTGTTTACTTCTCCCCCGCGTTGAGATTGATTCCGAGCGTATTTAAGTCGAAGCACTTCGCATATCTACCGGGCGAGCTTTCCTCGACGATTCCCAAACGTACCCAGGAGCCAATCAGGCGACTCACCGTCGGCTGGGAAATCCTTAATGACGCCGCCAGCTGGCCCTGGGTCTGCTTACCGTCGAGAGCCTGGTAAAGGCGCCTGTGCGCGGACTCCGGCAGGGCAGCCTCGATTCTCGATTTAGCGACGGGCTGGCCCTGGACTCTTATCCACTTGAGTATTTCCTTAACTAAGACTAGAAGCTCTTTGTCGGCTTGGCCGTCCATCAGCGTTCCTCCGAAACAGCTGGAATCAGAGAAGCTTGCGCGGGCAGTTCTTCGCTGCCACTTTTTCGAGTGCGACGAAACCCACAGCTTCAAGAGCTATGGCGAGCTGACGCACCCCTTCCGCGGTTACTCCCACTTTCTTCGCAATCACTTCGTACGGCTGCGCGCCGTCGAACTCGCGGTACATTTTCTTTCGCTGCGCGGAGGTCAGAAATTCTTCGTCCAACCGCTTGCGAAGTGGATCGGCGAGAGCGGCAACAATCAACCGCACACCATCCCGGATTTCCTTGAGCAGCGCTTCCGTTCCGTCAGCCTGATTTGGCATGCGCACTTCCTCAATTGTGAATTGCAACTATGGCTATACACAAGTGTACGCTCACAGACAGTTAAAAGCAAACATGTTGTTTAACCATATGACTTGGACGTAGTTAAATCGTCGTGTTATGCATCTTACGAGAGAATCACGGCTCCCCCGGCCATTGGAGCGGCGCCGGTGCCCGAAGAAATCCGGGATGGAGCGCGGTTAATTGTTGCCGCTCTCGCCGATCCACTTCGCAAAGAGCCGGTCCAAACAAAAAGGGCCCCGCTCTCGCGAGCGGAGCCTTTGATTTTACTGACGGCTGGAAGCTGATGGACGACAGGCCGCGTTACTTCGCGTGAACCCTTTCCTTGGGCGCTGGCGCACCGCGCAGCAATCCTTCCGTGCTCAAGTCCTCGTCCAGGTCGGGCCAGTGAATCCCCTATCCGCCGCCGGCAATCTTCCAATTCCGCCGTTGCGCAGGCGTGGCGCTAAGCAGGCGCGGATACCATACCAGCGGCACCGTGATGACGCGGCCATCCCGCAGACTCACGCTGAGCGCGTCGTCCGTACATTCCACGTCCAGCACACGCTCATCCGCCGCCGACGCCGAAAAACTCATTTCCGGGCCTCCAGAAATCCTTCCCTTCGTTACGGTAGGCCTTGGAGAACATTGGCAAATTCCCTT
>CAVPEZ010000013.1:0-15025 GCA_963703635.1 uncultured Acidobacteriaceae bacterium | reverse complement strand
GAGCGTCCGGGTCAAGCGCTGGGCCGGGTGCCGCTACCGCCGCGGGACTAGTCGCTTTTGCGATCGGGAGCGAGACCGGCGGCAGCATCGTAAGCCCCTCGATGCGGTGCGGGATTACCGGACTGCGGCCCACGTATGGCCGCGTAGCGCGCACTGGCGCGATGACTTTATGCTGGTCGCTCGACAAGCTTGGCCCCATGACTCGCACGGTCGAGGATGCGATGCTGGTGCTGCACGCCATCTCCGGGCCCGACACTGGAGACCTGGCGAGCGTGCTGAGCAAACTTGATTTCGATGCCGGCGCCAGCGTGCAAGGACTTCGCGTTGGCTACTTTCCGCGTTGGATGAATGCAGCTCCCGCTACTGCCGTGGACCGTGCTGCTCTCGAGGTGGTCAAGAAGGTTGGCATGGTTCCAGTGGAGGTGTCGATCCCTAACTGGCCTTATGACTCGCTCGACGTGATTCTTTTTGCCGAGGCGGCAGCCGCGTTCGAGGAGCTTACGTTGAGCGGCGGGCTGAATGAACTCAAAGCTCAAGTTCCCGACGCATGGCCCAACATTTTTCGCGAGGCCCGCTTCCTCTCGGCAGTCGACTTCGTCCAGGCCGACCGCTTCCGGCGCAAGGTTGCCGAAGAGATGGCTCGCGTGTTCTCAGAGGTTGACTTACTTCTGGTGCCTTCCCTGCGCGATGAGATGCTGACCCTTACTAACTTCACCGGGCATCCATCGCTCACGCTGCGCGCGGGCTTCCTTGAGGTGGCCAAAGCCCGGAGCGATTGGGCGCCCGACCCAAACCATCCAGTGCCTACTTTCTCGCCGCCGCGCCGCGTGCCGCATGGCGTCACTCTGATCGGACACCTCTTCGACGAGGGTACGCTGGGCAGTGCCGGGCTCGCGCTGGAGCGGGCTTTTGGCGTGGTGGAGCAGCGGCCTCCAGGGCTTTAGAATCGCAGGGACGCTCGGGACAACAGCTGAGAACTTATAATGAGATTCCAACCGCAACAGCTAGGATCATCGGATACAAGGAGAAAATCATGAGACGCATCTCGACGGTATTGTTCTTGCTTGTGCTCACAGTTTCGGCAGTTCACACAACAGCGCAGGTCAATCCTTACAAAGACGGCACTCCCGGCGTTACAGGCTATCGCTCGGAAGTGCTGGCGGAAGTCATGATCCAGGAAGACAAATTCAACCGGCTCGCCGAGGCGATCCCGGCTGAGAAATTTTCGTGGAGGCCTTCGCCGGATGTGCGTTCTTTCGCCGAAGTGTTCCTGCATGTGAGCGCGGCCAACTACAACCTCTACAAACTCGTCGGCACTCCTCCTCCCGCGGGTTTTGACGTCAAAGGATTCGAAAAGTCGACAAGCGACAAGGCCAAGGTCATCGCCACTCTGAAAGATTCGTTCGCCCACGCCAAAAGAGCGATCACAGCCATGCCCGATGCCGATCTCGAGAAGAGTCTGGACTGGTTCGGCGGCAAGAATACCCAGCGCGGTATTCTGCTGTTCATCGTGCGTCACGCCGCTGAGCACCTGGGACAATCGATCGCGTACGCGCGATTTATCGGCATCACACCGCCGTGGACGGAAGACATGCAGAAAAAGCCTGCGGAAAAGAAGGAAGCGCCCGCGAAGGAGAAACAATAGCCGCGGCTGGCGGTGGGTATGCTAGATTCAGAAGTTTCATGGACGCCGCTCCCACAATTTCAACTCTGGGCTTGACTCGCCGCTTCGGAGAATTGGTCGCAGTCGACAACGTCGACCTGCGCGTGGCGCCCGGACAATTCTTCGGCTTCCTCGGCCCCAACGGGGCGGGAAAATCGACAACCATCAAGATGCTAACCGGGCTGCTGGCGGCGAGTTCGGGGCGTATCGAAATTCTCGGGCTGGATCTGGAAACAAATCCTGTCGAAGTGAAGCGGCAGATCGGCGTTGTGCCTGAAGGCATGGCACTGTTCGGGCGGCTGACCGGATCGGAATTCCTGAACTTCGTGGGGCGCATGTACGGACTCGACCGCGAGACCGCGGCCCAGCGCGCCGCGGAACTGCTCGACTTCATGCAGCTCGCCGATCAGCCAAAGAAGCTGGTCACCGACTATTCGCACGGCATGCAAAAGAAGCTGGCCATGGCGGCGGCTGTGATTCATGGTCCGAAAGTTTTGTTCCTCGACGAACCGTTCGAAGGCGTGGACGCGATCGCCGCCGGAACGTTGAAGGCGATGCTGCAGGGCATGATCGCACGCGGGGCTACGATTTTTCTCACCTCGCATGTGCTCGAGATCGTAGAGCGGCTTTGCAGCCACGTCGCTATCATTCATCGGGGACGTCTGGTGGCGCAGGGATCGCTGGAAGAGCTGCGCGCCGGCGTGGAGGCGCAAACGCCCGTACCGGGAAACGACTCCGGCAATGGCTCGGGTCAAGTGGCGACGCCATCGGGCGAAAAGATGACGCTGGAACAGATTTTCCTGCGCACCGTCGGCGGCGTGCGCCGCACGGAACAGGAGCTTTCCTGGCTGGGGTGAAGAAATTCAGACGCGCCGGCGCAACCAGCGCTTCTTAATTACATGGCCAGAGTAATTAGTCCACTTGACCCGGCGATGCTGGCAGCGTAAACCTGCCTGTATCACTGACTGGCTCGGCAAGCTTGCATCGGCCTGCTAGAATTCCGGTGCCAACGGACTTGTAACCCTAAGACTCCGAGTCCTCCGCCAGCAGTTCTTAATCTCTCACCCAGCAGCAAGGTATGAGCGCACCGCAAGATGATCGCTCCATCGATCGTTCGCCAAAGGCTTCCGCTTCCCCAAAAATTAGTGAGACTGCAGTCCACTCCTCCAGCCGCCGCCGCTTTCTCGGAAAGTTAGGCGGCGCCGCCATGGCAGCTGGTATTCTGGGCAAGGCCCCGGCTGCTCTCGCCCAGTCGAGTGAGGCCAACGGTTCTAGCGGCGTTTCGGCGCCGGGCCTCAACCCGCGGGTGGTGAAGTCCCTCGCCCTTCGCCTCGGCGCGGCCACCACCGACTCTCTGGTTAAAGTTCCGCCGCACACGACAAACGGCGACGAGAACCGCTATCCCGACCATTCCGCAAGCTATAGCAAGGGCCTGCTGCAAGACGATATCGGAGTGGTGAATCCGGCTGCGTGGGCTTCTTTCAAGAAGGCGCTGAAGAGCGGAAGAACAGCGACTTCGAGGCCATGATCATTGGCGGCACGCGCACCGAGAACGGTCCCCAGGGCGCCTACGCTTTCGATATGGAAGGTCTCGACTCGGTGCAGTTCGGCAATGCTCCGTCCCCCGCTGATCTGACCGGTCTAGCGGTCGTGCCTCCGTTCGACCAGATCGCCAGCGCGGCCTACGGTGCGCAATTGATCGAGACCTACTGGGCATCTTTGTTGCGCGACGTGGCCTTCACGGACTACGCCACGAACGCCACGGCCATTGCCGCAGCCGCGGAACTGACCACCTTGCCAGACTACCGTGGCCCAAGAGACATCCTTGGGAACGTCACTCCCGATCTGCTGTTCCGCGGCAATTTCCCCGGGGAAACGATTGGTCCGTATATGTCGCAGTTCATGATCACTCCCACTAGCTTTGGCCAGCAGCCGATTGACCAGCTGATGAATACGTACCTGCCGAACATCGACTACATGACGGACACCACAACTTTCCTGCAGGTTCAGAATGGAATCAGCACCGGACTCACCAATCAAGTCGATCCGACTCGCCGCTACCTGCATGACGGGCGCGGTCTGTCAGCATGGACGCACTCTGATGTCCTGTTTCAGGGCCACCTCATAGCGTTCCTGGTGCTGACTACTCTGAAGGCGCCGCCGAACCCAGGCAATCCCTACATCGGCTCCAAGACGCAAAATGGCTTCGGGACCTTCGGCGGTCCGGATTACGCGGCCTCGCAAGGAGAAGCTGCGGCTCGCGCTTTAGCTCGGGTGTGGTACCAGAAGTGGCTGGTTCACCTGACTCATCGTCCTGAGTCGGGCGGAGGCGTCCTGCACCAGATCCTCACGGGCAACCAGAGCAAAATCGACGCCAAGTTGAACAAGAATGTTTTGAACTCGCAGGCGGTGGCGCAGAGCTTCAGCAAGTACGGCACCTATCTGCTGTCGCAGCCTTTCCCAGAGGGTTCGCCGACCCATCCCTCCTACCCCACGGGTCATGGAACGGTGGCCGGCGCCTGCATCACATTTCTGAAGTTTTTCTTCGACGAAACTTACGTAATCCCGAATCCGCAGGTGCAGTCGAGCGATGGCCTATCGCTCGGGCCCTACACCGGCTCGGACGCCGTCCAGATCACCGTCGGTGGCGAACTCAACAAGCTGGCGCGAAACGTCAGCTTCGGCCACGGTGTGCTCGCCGGCATCCACTGGCGCTCGGATACCGATTGGTCTATGACCCTGGGAGAGGCGATGACGATCAGCGTCCTCCAGGACAAAGCTCAGTGCTACAACGAGAAGTTCAGTATCACATTCACCAAACTTGACGGGAACAAGGTGACTATCTCGAACGAATAACGAATAATGAGCGGGCGTTCGCAGTGTGCAGGTTCCACTCTGCACCACTTCCTGCATTTCCTCACGAGCCAGCTTAGCGAGGCAAACCCCCGTTCATAGCGATCTCAGAAAATCGAGAACGCTTTGCTGCTCTCCGCTCGGAAGATTGTGGAACGCCCGCACCACTTGACTCGCTTCCGATCCCTTGGAGGCATGCTGGTTGATTGCATCCAATAAGTCCGTCGTCCTCCCGTCGTGCAGGAAAAACAACCGCTGGCCGATGCCCCATAACGGAGCTGTTCGAAATTCGTCGCCAGTAGCCATCCCCTGATTAATTCCGTCCGCCAGATTGTTGCCCATGTGATGCAGTGCAAAATCGGAGAACGGATGATACTGGACGTAACTCATTCCAGTGTTGAACGATTGAGCTGTGGTCAGTGTTTGCGAGTGACACAGCGCGCATCCAACCTTATGAAACGCCTCGCGTCCAGCCTCAGTGTCGCTGGTAGATGAAACTGGAGCAGCGGGCGCAGACAGCCTCATCGCATCGACAAACGCATCCACGTCAGAACCACCAGCTTGGGAATGCGAATCTTCCGGCGTGGCATTGAAAACGCATGCTTTCACAGCGTTTCTCTCGTTCGACATCACGTCGTTGCTGATGCCCATCTCGACGTTATAAGCTTCCCCGGCGAAGATTGTGAGGGACTTGTTCTGGGCTTTCCATCCGAATTTCATGATCGTTCCGTCGTTGCCGCTACGGTTAAACCTTCCTTCAATTCCTAAGGCTTGCTTTTGGCCGCCAGTACTCTCCAGATTCGACTTCAACACAGAATCCGGTGTGTTCTCGACCAGGCCCAGCCCAAACAGCGGCGTCGGAATCCGAAAGATTACATTGTTGGCGGCCAACTCAGCCGGGAAGTCAGGCTGCGGGAGATTACAACCTGGCGCATCCGTTCTGCCCGCGATGGAAAACAGATCGTGTACTCCACCATCGAGTGTTCCGTTGGAATGCCGGATGAATCTGGCTTCCCTTACCGGACCGTTTGCGGTAACAAATGGCGGGATCGTGTTCGTTGCTCCCATTTCCGACGCAGCCGCTATCTGCGGATTTTGTTGTGGAACTTGGGGACTCGACGGGCTCGGACTCGAGCCCAGAGTGGCGGGCTGGGAATGGCATGAGCCGCAACTCGTACCGTTGAATCCTGGCCCCAGTCCTCCGCTGCCCTGCGGAATGTTCGGCACTGGTTCATCTTCAACGAACTGCGATATGCCGTTGGCGAACGATGTTTGCTCAGCAGCGTTCAGGGTAGGATAAAATCCGCCGGCTCCTGCGGGGCCTGGCCTCGGCCCTGGATCTTTTACTCCCTGACCGGCAAAGCTAACTGTGATCAAAACGAACGCTAGCGCGATTGTTCGACAACATTTCATGACCTGACTCCTTCTGGTTCGCGAATTGACGAAGCTCCTCCGCAGTAGAGCCTTGAACCCTCGGAACAAAGCACACCTCCGGCATAGCCCCAGGGTCACTTGCGTGAAGGCGCAGTGCTCTTCGCTTGCTATGTCAGCTCTGCAGCCGGGACGAAGGGGGATGGGGGTTCGCCCGGCCAGAACAGTCATCGCGGCACGCGTCAGGGTCCGACGCCGCATTTGTCTCTGGCCGCAGACTGGAAGATTAGAAAACTTAGAGAGAACTTAGATCGGAAACAGTACTTCGTCAAGAGCCGGAAGGGCACACGCATTTCTTCCTGAGGACACCAAACCCGGCTACTGGCGGCCCATTGGGAGGACGGCCAGTAGTACACCCGGGCGCTGGCCATTTATGAGATAGTTCAGGCAACATGTTTACGGGGTAAGCGCCCGATGAGTGACCTCTCTCTCTCACTGAACCACCGCGGCCAATTGTCAGTTATTGCCTGGCTGCGCTGGCGGCTCTTCGTTAACTCGCTGCGCAGCACGCGGGGACTGCTGGAGCTGGTCTCGCGAATTATGGTGTCATTCGCATTCGCCATTGGCGGACTTGGTGGCGCCTTCGGGATGGGCATCGCGGCCTTCTCCTTCATCTCTCAAGGCAAGCCAGAGCTGCTGGCGGTCCTGCTGTGGCCGGTATTTATCTTCTGGCAGGTCTTCCCCATTATGGCGACGGCCTTCACCAACAATCCGGACTCCTCCGACCTGCTGCGTTTCCCGCTCAGCTACGGCTCGTATTTTCTGGTCCGGCTGGCCTATGGCGCGTGCGACCCGGCAACCGCTCTGGGCAGCCTATGGTTGTTTGGGATTCTGGTAGGCGTAGGGTTCGCGAAACCGGGACTGCTGCCGGGGGCGTTGTTGGTGTTGCTGACGTTCGCCGTCTTCAATCTCTTGTTCATGCAAATGATCTTCGCCTGGGTGGAACGCTGGCTGGCCCAGCGCCGCACGCGCGAGATCATGGGCATTCTGTTTGTTCTGCTGATGCTGAGCTTTCAGCTGATCGGCCCCCTCGTGCAGCATTTCGAGAAGCGTCCGCAGCCGGGTGTCCAACAAGATGTGCAACGATACATCGAACTTCTGGTTCCGGTGCAGGGTATGCTTCCGCCGGGCCTTGCCGCCGACTCCATTGCGCAAGCTGTGTATTCACGATTCATGACCGCGATCAGTTCGCTGGCCCTGCTGTGGGCTTTTGTGCTGGTGATTGGCTACTGCCTGCATGTCCGGCTGCGGTCGCAGTATCGTGGTGAGAATTTGAGTGAAGTGGCGGCCGCATCCGCTGTTCCGAAAGACCGGTCGCCGCAGCTGGGCTGGGATCTGCCTGGATTCACGGCCCCGGTGGCCGCGGTCTTCGAAAAAGAAATTCGCTATCTTCTCCGCAGCGGTCCCATGCTGCTCACGTTGATCATGCCGCTTTTCGTGCTGGTCGTCTTCCGCTTCGGAGCCATGAATTCTGCCCGGCACTCCGGGGCGATCTTTGCGCACGCACCCGACATGGCATTTCCCGCGGCTGTGGGATACACGCTGCTCGTGCTGACCAATCTTGCTTACAACAACTTCGGCGGCGATGCCGGCGGCATCCAGTTTTTCTACGCTTCACCGGTGAGTTTCCGCGAAATTGTTCTGGCCAAGAATCTAACCCATGCCAGCATTCTGGCGATAGAAATAGTTGTGGCATGGATCTCGGTCGGCTTTCTCTACGGACGGCCTGCGTTCGACGTCACCATCGCCGCGCTGGCCGGTCTCTTGTTCGCCGCGCCGGTAAATTTTTCCGCCGGCAATCTGCTCTCAATCTGGTCGCCGAAGAAATTGGACTACTCCTCGTTCGGTCGTCAGCGTGCTTCCCAGATGACAGTGCTCATCAGCCTCGGAGTGCAAATTTTTGTGGTGGGCGTGGGAGCCGCCGCGTTCTGGATAGCGCGTGCCTACGGCCACTTCTGGATCGCGACATTGATCTTGCTGGCGCTGTCGGGAATCTCGCTCTCGGCATATTGGATGATTCTTAACCGCATGGATGGTCTAGCGTTGCAGCGGCGGGAAACGCTGGTTGCCGAATTGTGCCGGGCATAGCGGAGCCGCCTGCATCCGAGCCACGTTGAAAGTTGCGCAAATGGGTGCGCCGACCCTAAAATACGTTGCTCGCTAATGAGCCATCCGTTTCTCACCCTGGAGGCAACATTGAAAACAAGAACCTTGGTATTGATCGTCTTAACGCTCGTTGTCGGTGTAACAATCTGCTTCGCCGCCACAAACCCAACCCTAGGCAGCTGGAAGCTCAACGAGGCCAAATCGAAGTTAGTTTCCGGTATGCCGAAGAATCTCACAGTGGTGTATGCGGCCGCGGGTGACAACATTAAAGGCACGATAGACGGTGTCGACGGTCAAGGGAAGCCCACGCATAACGAATGGACGGGCAAGTTCGACGGCAAAGATTATTCTGTCACCGGCGATCCGACCTCGGACGCGCGGGCGATCAAGCAAATCGATGACCATAACTACCAGTTGACGGTTAAGAAAGGTGGCAAAGTTACCATGACCGGTAAGGCCGTGGTCTCTGCGGACGGCAAGACCCGCACCGTCACTGTGACCCGAACTGATGCGGCGGGCAAGAAGGTCACAGCCACTTCCGTCTACGACAAGCAATAAGATTCGTCGAGCAAGAACAAAAGTGGCCGGTGCGCGGTGAGCAGTTGAACTTCGCTGGCCACTGATTCACTTCTTTTCTGGATTCGCCAAAAACCGATATCCCACGCCACGCACGGTAAGCAGATGGCGCGGCTGCGCGGGATCGTCTTCGATGTAGCGCCGCAGCCGGACCATGAAGTTGTCGATGGCCCGCGTGTCGGTGTCCTCGTGCAGGCCCCAGACTTCTTCAAGAATCTGCTTGCGCGAAACGACGCGGCCATCGTTGCGCACCAGATGCCGCAGCAATTCCGACTCCATCAACGTCAGGTGAACGACATGGTCCGCGGTGCGCAGTTCGAGCGTGCCGAAGTCGATGGTCTTGCCGCAGAAAGAAAACGCTCCGAAGTCGGTTACGCTGCCTGGGTCGGACGCCGTTGCCGCCTCCGGACTCCCCACCGACTGCCCAGGGCGCATCCATTGGCTGCGCCGCAACAGTCCCTGCAGGCGCGCCAGCAGGATCGACAAGTCGAATGGTTTGGGCAGATAATCGTCGGCGCCGGCAGCGAAGCCCTTCAACACATCTTCAGGACTGCCCCGAGCCGTCAACATCAGCACCGGCACATAGTTCCGCGCCGCACGCAGCTCCGAAACCACGCTGAAACCGTCTTTGCCGGGCAGCATAATGTCGAGCACGATGGCATCGAAGTTTTCTTTCTTGCCGAGTAAACGATCGGTGGCCGCTTCGCCATCGCCCACGATTTCGGCGGAGTAGCCTTCGGCCTCCAGATTGAAGCGCAATCCCTGCGCCAGATGGGCCTCATCTTCGACTACAAGAACCCGGCTCATTCCATCGACCTCGGCAGTTCCATCGTAATGGTCGTGCCCTGGCCTTCGCCCGCGCTTTCGGCGAACACTTTGCCGCCGTGCTTTTGAGCAACCGACTTCACGATGAACAGGCCCAGCCCGGTTCCCTTCACGTGCGCCAGCGAGCGGTGGCTGACGCGGTAGAAGCGCTTGAAGATGCTCTTCATGTCATCGGGAGGAATGCCGACGCCGTGATCCTCCACGCTGAGTATGACGCGCTTTTCGTCGGGTGCATTCAGGCGCACTTGCACATCCACCTGGTCGCCGGAATATTTGATGGCATTATCGAGAACGTTGAAAACGGCGGTGCGGAGATCCTCGCCGCTGCCGAGAACGCGCAGCCCCGCGCCATTGCCCGGCGCTTCCTCGTAGCGGAGAGCCTCCAGGGGCAGATGATGGCGAGTTCGGGCAGCGTCCATGCACTCGCGCACCAGTTGGCGGAAGTCGACTGCGGACTTCTCCCGTCCCGCTTTCTTGTCTCCGGCGCGGCCGGCGCGCAGCACCTGTTCCACCGTCTCCGCGAGGCGATCAGTATCGCTAAGCATGAGCCGGTAAAACTCCTGCTTCTGCGTTTCCGGCAGGTCTCGGCGCTGTAAGGTCTCGAGATGGAGGCGGATGGAGGCAACCGGCGTTTTGAGTTCGTGGGTGACGGCATTGATAAAGCTGTCGTGCTGCTCGCTGCGGCGAATCTCGCGCAACAGGAAAGTTGTGTTCACGATCATGCCCGCAATGATCAGCGCGAAGAAGATGATGCCGAAAAACAGCAGCACTCCTTCGCGCCAGTTGAGAATGATCCATCCGACATTGAGGGCAACCGCCAGCGCCACCAGGGTGATGCCCAGGAAGAGGAAGAAGACGATGGTCCCGCGGCGGCTCGTGATGCGCATGGCGTCAGGCTGATTTTACCGCTTATGGAGGCTGCGGCCCTGGCTAAGGAAGCAAATCTTAAACACAGGGCACACAGAGGAACACAGGTACCGCACTATGTCTACCCTTTGCACCTCTGTGTCCTCTGTATTTGAGGTTTGTTCCTCAGCCAGCAAAAAGCCCCGACTGGCGAAGGTCGAGGCTCAGTTTCATCAAGAGCTCTGGTGAGATCTAATCCCCCGCCGTCGCGCCCTCAGCCAGATCAGCGGTGATCATCCGTCCATTCGGCGTGGCCACCAACCCTTTTTCAAGATCGGGCAACCGCACCCGCTTAACGTCCCAGGCCAAGCCAAGCGTCTGCAGTGCCCAGATACCGTACCAGTTCACATCGACCTCATACCAGGTGAAGCCGTGCTGCGCCGCAGTCGGATGCGCGTGGTGATTGTTGTGCCAGCCTTCCCCGAAAGTCAGCAAAGCAACCCACCAGCTGTTGGTGGAAAGATCGCGGGTGGCAAAACGGCGCGTGCCCCAGGAATGCGTGGCCGAGTTGACCAGCCAGGTGGCGTGCAGGCCAACCACGGTGCGCACGAAGATACCCCACATCAGAAAAGGCAATCCGCCGATAGCTAGGAGTATGACCCCGAGCACAATCATAGGTACGTAGTGATATTTCGTAATCCAGACGTGGAATTTATCTTTGGCGAGGTCGGGGACGTAGCGGGCCAGAGTGGTCGTGTCATGGTGCATGGACTTGCCCATGAGAATCCAGCCCATGTGTGCCCACCATTTTCCGTCGATGGGCGAATGCGGGTCGCCATCCTGGTCGGAGTATTGGTGATGAATGCGGTGTGTGGCTACCCAGAAAATCGGTCCGCCCTCGAGGGCGAGCGTGGCGCAGACGGTCAGGAAATACTCCACCCACTTCGGCGCTTTGTAGCCGCGGTGCGTGAGCAGCCGATGATAGCTCATGCCGATGCCCAGGCTGCCCGAAACCCACCACAAGAACATGGCGACGAACAACGCCTTCCATGCGAAGAAGAAAAGCGCCGCCACGGCGCCGACGTGAAACAGCCCCATGAATACTGCGGTCACCCAGTTGATTTCACCGTTTGCTGCTTGCCGTTTTTCCAGGCTTTCCAGTTCCATATCCAAAGTGGACCCCATTTGCCGTTCTTGAGTTCGCTACCGCACATACTTAAGCTATCAAGGAAATCAGGCAACCCACTGTAATACTTGTGTAATAGCGGGATTCAAGGGCATTACGGAAGTACTCGATGGGAAACCAACAAAAGGGCGCGGCCAAAGCCGCGCCCCCCGAACCAACCCAATCCTCTGCTGCCTGACTCTCAAGCGCTCTTCGGCATGTCTTGCATCATCGCCTTCATCCCTTGTTCCATCTCTTCTATGGTCAGATCAGCCTTGTGAGTTGCGATGGACCACTTGTGACCAAACGGGTCCGCCAACTTGCCGTAGCGGTCGCCCCAGAACATGTCATTGACCGGCATCTCTACCGTTGCGCCTGCCTTGACGGCGCGATCAAATGCCGAGTCTACATCTTCGATATAGATGTGCAGTCCCATCCCGGTGCCGCCGGTGGTCTGTGGCGACAAAGCTCCAAACTCAGGGAATTCGTCGGCCAGCATGATGATGGAGTCGCCGATGCGCAATTCGGCATGCATAATCTTGCCGTCAGGCGCTTTGCTGACGCCTTTTTGTACTGCGCCAAAAGCCTGCTTGTAGAACTCGATGGCGCGGGCGGCGTCGCGCACCGTCATATATGGGGTGATGGTGTGATAACCCTTGGGAATAGCTTCAACGGCCATGTTGACCTCCTAACAGGGAAAATTTCGGGCAACCGAACTTACACCAAACGCGGAGATAGTTTGTCAAAAGATCGTTACAGCGGGGTAAGAGCAACAACTAGAAGAACCGGGTCACGCCTTCCTCCAGCACTACGACGCGGTCCTCGATCCCAGCCGCGCGCGCCTCCTGCTCCAGAAGTTGTAGCGGCTCATCCACCGGCTCATGCGATAGCCGGAAGGTTCCATAGTGCATGGGCACCATCCAGCGCGCATTCAAGTCTAGAAAGGCTCGGGTAGCGTCGGCGGGGCTGGTATGCACATTGCGGAAGGTTGGCGGATTGTAGGCGCCAATGGGAAGCAGCGCCAATTCCGGCGACAGACGCTTTCCGATCTCGCGGAAGCCCGCAAAGTAAGCGGTGTCTCCCGCGTGATAAAGCGAGTGCTTCCCGGCCTGCAAGACGTAGCCACCATAACCGCGGTGTGAGTCCTTGAGAATGCGCGCTCCCCAATGCCGGGAAGGAACGTGCGTCACCGACAAACTGCCGTGCCGCGAACTGTTCCACCAGTCCAGTTCGATGATCTCTGAGAAGCCCAGGTCGGAGATCAAATCTGTCACATGGCTCGGAATGATGATGGCCGGGGGGGTTCCACGCGTACGCAGATTGTTCTGCACGATGGCGCGCAACGACGGCCGGTGCAGGTGATCGAAGTGGGCATGCGTCACCAGCACCAGATCGATGGCCGGCAAATCGCGCACACGCAGCCCGGGACGCCGTAGCCGCTTCAGCACAAACAACCAGCGCGCGAAGTTGGGATCGATCATCACGCTCTTCCCGCCGATCTGCACGAAGAAGCTGGAATGGCCGATGAAAGTTACCCCCAACTCGCCGTTCGAGGCAAGACGCGGCTCATGGGTCTCTCCGCACAGCGGAGTTACCGCGGAATGCCGTACCAGACGCCCGAACTGCGACGCGCGCCTGCGTAGAGCCCGATTGCGGAGGGTTTGCTTGATCATCCTAAAGAAGACCTAACTGTTGGATGAATGCTGGAAGTCATTCGCTCTATTTTAGTTCATGCCAGCCCAGAAGGCCCGTAATTACAGCGGTTCCCGTGTAAAGTTTTGCATTCGGCATCCGATCAAAAGCCGAACGGATTAAACACCCTCAAATAAAAAGTCGCCAGCATCGGAATGCCGGCGGCCAGATTGAATTAGAAAATCTTACTGCCCTGAAGTATTCACAATCCAACGCGAGCGTGGAATTTCCCTGGTTCCTTCGTCGTCGTAATAGAAGTGCATCTCGTGATCCGACTTCGCACCCGGGACCGGCTTATCCGCGAATCCGCTGAAGGTCCGTTCGCTGCCTGCCACGAGCAGCGCCGTCTTCGTCGTATACATTGCTTCCGCGAGCGTGCTGCCCGTCGGTGCCTGCGCGTTCGCGAACACGCCGAAAGGATTGCCGTTCACATACGACACGCCAATGTAATCCGCCACCATCGGCCCGTTGTCAGAAAGCGGCAGCCACGACATCTTCATCGGTCCGGCAATCTTCTTTCCCGCTGTCCACGTGGAACCGCCGTTGGTTGAAGTGACGTAGCCCACTTCCATGTTGCAGGTGCTCGAAGTGCAACTCGCGGTTGGATAGTAGTAATAAACAATCGTCATGTGAGCCGTGCTGCCCGAAGTTGCCGGATCGATTCCGATGCCGGGCAGGAAGTGATCCACTGTGCTGGTGGTCGCATCGATCGGAATACGTGTGACTTTGCTCCAGGTCGTGCCGTTGGAAGACGAACTCACCACGATATCGTTCTCTTTACAACCGGTGCGGAAGCGGCAATCCGACCACACCACATACACAGCCCCCGCGCCGTCGATCGCTACAGAAGGCAGATTCGGATTGCGTAAGCCGCCGGCCACATTGTGGCTCTGAATGCTGGCAATCGCCTGGCTCTTACCCCAGGTAGCGCCGCCGTTGCTGGAACTGAACACGTCGATGCCGCCGCCCTGGAATGGCACAATCACGGTGCCGTTCGGCTGCACTACCGGCTCACCACCAAGTCCGCCGGCGTGATCTGAAGAAGCCTGGCCCGCGCTCCACGTCTGTCCCCCGTCGCTCGACACGCTCATCAGAACGTCGCCCGTTCCGTACGCCTGATCCCATTCCGTATAGCAATTGCCGTAGTAAGGACTGGTGGTGGTGTTGTCGCACACCGTCCAGTTCTTGTCGTCGAGATGCGTCTTGTCGACGTTGATCGGGCTTCCCCAACTCAACCCGTCCGTCGAACGGCTAACGGCCACGTCGCCGATATACTGCGCGCCAGGGCCCAGGCCTACCAAAGGCAGCGTCGAAATGAGCCACTGCCCGTGTTTGGCATCGTAGGCGACAGAAGGATCGGCAGCCGCCCCGTAAGTCCCGCTCTTGTAGTTCACCGTCAGCCCTGGAAGACTTCCGAAGGTCCAGGTCACACCACCGTTGGTCGAAGTCGAGAATCCTATATCGGCACTGCCCCAGCCGATGGTCCCCGGCCGCCGCGCAACATGGAAGGCGCTGACAATCGTGTTCCCCCATGCAAAGGTGCTGGGCTCGACCTCAGTCTTATGAGTGCTATCGCTATTGGTGAAGGTATCGGTGCTGATTTTCGCCAACGATTGAGCGCCCGCCGGCAAAGCGAACGCCAGTGAAATCGTCAACGCCAGCAGGGCCATCAGAAACGGGAGCGAGTTGCTTCCTCTACGCGAGGAGCCAGGGAGTGCCGTTTTCATCTTGAGTTATCCTTGATTCTTATCACTTGGAGATTCAGATATCTCAGGGGGTTGACCCGAAAACAAACCCGGATAAAACCAGCCGCGCATCGGGAACTATACCCGATAGTCGAGCAGGTGTCCACGTGCAGCTTTGTGCAT
>CAVPEZ010000012.1:0-16472 GCA_963703635.1 uncultured Acidobacteriaceae bacterium | reverse complement strand
GGCTACGATTTCGACAATAAGGTAATAGCAGCGATCCGAACGTCGACGAAGACTATCGGGGCGGAGGATGGGCAGCTACTACTCCCTTGCCGTCAGATCACAAGAGAGCATCTCAAAACCTCAAGACTGGAAGCTTGAAGTCGTAGACGTCTCAGGGCGTCAGGAGAAAGGACGTCGAGGCTGGCTTACTCCAGTAGAGCTGTCGGGTTGTTCTCTCTAAGACCGCAAAAAGCTAAAACCTTCTGGTCACCGGACTATAGATTGACACAGGATTCATGCACATCTAATCTTGCTGCACTCCTGATGGCATCGCCTACCGATAGCGTTCAACCTAAGCGCATTCATTACATCCTTCTTGCCGCGGCCGTTCTCCTCTGCCTGCTCCCGTTTTCTGGCAAAGCTTTCAATGTCGACGACACTCTGTTCATTTATGTGGCGCGGCAGATTACGCAGCACCCACTTGATCCCTACGGATTCAAGGTGAATTGGTTTCTCGACGCAGTTCCTATGGCGCGTGAAACCAAGAATCCTCCGCTTGCGGCTTACTACATCGCCGCCGCAGCCAGTTTCGTCGGGTGGTCGGAACGGGCATTGCATTTTGCGTTCTTACTTCCGGCGTTAGCGGTGGTGTTGGGTACATATCGTCTGGCGCAGCGGTTTACGAATTCCCCTTTGCTGGCTGCAGCCGCCACATTGCTTACGCCTGGCGTTTCTCGTATCTGCCAACAGCGTGATGTGCGACACCATGATGCTGGCGCTTTGGCTTTGGGCCATCATTTTCTGGATCGAAGGGCTCGATCCGCAGAAGCCGTCCTATCTGGCCATCTCTGCCCTCCTGATCACTTTGTGCGCGTTGACGAAATATTTTGGGATGGCTTTGATCCCGCTGCTCGCAGGGTATTCCTTGGCACGGCAGCGGCGTCTTGGAAGCTGGGCGTGGTACCTGCTATTTCCAATCCTGGCTCTAACTGGATACCAGCGCTGGACAAAGGCGGTCTACGGACTCCGGATGATTTCGGAAGCAGCTCACATGTCTGCAGGCGTGCGGCAGGCGAGACAAAGCTCCGCACTGGCGAAAGCGCTGGTCGATCTGAGCTTTGTCGGCGGATGCACGCTGCCCGCGCTCACCTTTGCTCCTGTTATTTGGCCGCGCAGAAAAATCTTCGTCGTCTGCGTGGCGAGTGGAATTGCCGGGCTTTTCATTAGCAGCGGTCGAATCGGGCTGGGCGAAATGCTTTGGCCATTCGATTTTTACCAGCACTGGCTTCTGGTAGGCATTCAGTTGACGTTCTTTATCGCCGCGGGATTCTCCGTGATGGCGCTGGCGGCCACGGACGCATGGCAACGCAAAGACGCCGACTCGCAGTTGCTGATGCTTTGGGTCGCCGGAACATTTTTTTTTACAGGGTTCTTGAACTGGTCGATCAATGCCCGTTCCGTGCTCCCATTAATTCCTGCCACCGGCATCCTGCTCGCGCGGCGCGTGGATGCGCTGCGGGCAGCCTCGATTCGTTGGCGCCCCGCGATTTTGGTTATTCCGTTAGCAGTTGCGGGCGCGGTATCGCTCTGGCTTACCTGGGCCGACACGGAGCTGGCAAATTCGGCGCGAACTGCGGCGGCGCAAATCGAGCAGAAGACGCGCACCCAACCGGGTACAGTCTGGTTTTTGGGGCATTGGGGATTCCAATATTACATGGAGTCATTCGGCGCACGGCCTGTAGTGGTAGAGGAACCGCCGCACCGCTCGGGAGACATCCTTGCGACAGCAGGAGACCGGTTGCTGTTCGAAGTGCGCCCGACGTTCGTGACTTCGCGCGAGGTTATCGAAATCCCGATGCGTCTTGGAATTACAACCGCGCAGGGGAAGCTCGGCACAGGATTCTACTCTTCGGACCTGGGCCCTCTGCCTTTTGCCGTCGGACCAGTCCCGCCAGAGCGCTATGAACTAATTCGTCTGGGACCGAAATCGATTCCAGTTGGGACGGCAGGGCCTCCCTAATGTCCCTGGTAGTAGCTTCATTCTGGAAATCCAGCGCTTAAAGGCCCGCCCATGGTGGAGCAGTTGCGGCACGCATGAATGCGGGCCCTGATACGAATCTTCCTTGCGCTACGGGCTCTAAGGTGATCCGATAATCTTCGCGGCGCTGCCATCTAATCCCAACTTGTCGGCGATTCCCTGCAGCGCTTCGATGCAGAAGGCGATGTGCTCATCGAGGTCGACACCCAGGGCTGCGGCGCCGTTGACGATGTCTTCCCGGTTCACCTTGCGGGCGAAGGCTTTATCTTTCATCCGCTTTCGCACCGACTTGGCGTCGACCTCGGCCAGCGATTTTCCCGGCTTGATCAAGGCCACGGCGGTGATGAATCCGGCGAGCTCATCGCAGGCGAAGAGAGCTTTTTCCATGAGCGTGTCGCGGGTTATGCCGGTGTATTCGGCGTGCGACATGATGGCGCGCGTGATCACTTCAGGCCATCCGCGCTGTTTCAGAATCTCGTTGCCCTTGTAGGGATGGTCTTCGAGGCTGGGATATTTCTCGTAGTCGAAGTCGTGAATGAGGCCGACGATGCCCCACAGGTCTTCCTCCGACAGTCCAAGATAAGAAGACTCGGAGTTCGCAGATCCCGCCGCAAACTTACGCGAGCAGGCGCGCATGCAGGCCTCTACCGCCAGCGCGTGCTTGCGCAAACTTTCCGATTGCGTGAACTCAGTTAGTAAACACCACGCGCACTCGCGATCCATCATGCTCCTGCATCGCCCTCTGCGGAGTTTCGCCGCTTCCAAATGATTTTTCGCCGCCAGAATTCACGGCTCTATACATTTTAACCTTGACATCCACAGGCCTTGTACCGCAGATTGTCCCTGCGGTCGGAACTTCTCCCCAACTGTGAGGTTCCGCCGTCAGTAGTCAAGGAGTAGCCGGCTCTGGCACTCCCACAACCCGATGGCCACGACTCTTGCCCCGGTAGATTCAAGGGAAGTCGTCCGTTGCGATCACTGCCTGCTGGTTCAATTCCGTACGGTCAATAACAATTGCCGGCGCTGCCACTCGTCCCTGGACGAGGAACCCGAGCCTGAGCCTGTGGTGATGGCACCGCCGGTGATGATGCCCATGCACGGTACTGGCCGTGGGCACCTGAACCTGGCAACGTCGATCCGCTCGCTGCGTTTGCGCAGCGGGTTGAGCCAGCGGCAACTGGCGGGACGCATGTCGGTGCCGCGAACTTACGTTTCCAAGATCGAGAACGAGAAGGCAACGCCTACGCTGTCGTCCCTGGAACGGCTGGCGCGAGCCCTGGAGGTGACCGTGCCGGAACTGCTCAGTGGCGGAGAAAAGAACCGTCAGGACGAAATCAGCGAACTGATGAAAGATCAGTTCATCGCGGAGATTCTACCGTTCGTGTCGCAACTGAACGGAATGCAGATGTCGAGCATCCTGACGCAGGTGCGGGACTTGACGATTCGGCCGCGAAGGACCGCGTAACCGAAGGGGTTTATGTGGGGACAGCCGCCCTTCGGCATGCTCAGGGCAGGCTCTCGGCTGTCCGCCGGGCGAAGCCCGGCTGCTCTCTCCACAGAGTTTAATCCGGGCGACCAGCCAACTCCATGCCGGGACCGTTCTTGGGTCCCGGCTTTTTTCGCTTCGGGCCGTGTGAATCCGAAATAGATCGATTTACATCTATGCAGCATGAACCTCGATGAAGTTGCAAGTGGTTTTTCCGCTTTAACTGCACGCCCCGCCTCTGTGAATGAACCTGAACTGAACGGATGGGTAGAGGAGTCTGCGCGGGAAGCGGCGCCAGCCACGGGTCCGGTGGCCGAAGACGCTTCGCTGCTCGATGCGTATTCGCGCGCCGTTACAGGCGCGGTTGGACGCGTCAGCCCCTCGTTGGTGAACATTGAAGTGCATCAGTCTGCTGGCCGCACACGCTCGGGCGAGCCGCGCGAACGGCGGGGGGGAGGGTCGGGTTTTGTATTCACTCCCGATGGGCTGATTCTTACTAACAGCCACGTCGTGCATGATGCGCGACGCATTGACGTTACCCTGGCCGACGGCCGGCGCATGCCCGCGAGCGCCATCGGAGACGATCCGGCTAGCGATCTTGCAGTCGTACGCGTAGATGAGCCTGGGCTCACTGCCGCCGCGCTCGGCGATTCGCAGCAGCTTCGCGTGGGACAGCTTGTGGTCGCGCTCGGCAGTCCGTATGGGTTTCAGTCCACCGTGACGGCGGGAGTGGTGAGTGCGCTGGGGCGTTCGCTGCGGTCGTATTCCGGACGGCTGATCGACGATGTGATCCAGACGGATGCCGCGCTTAACCCCGGCAACTCCGGCGGGCCGCTGGTCGATTCCGCGGGGCGCGTGGTCGGAGTGAACACCGCGACCATATTGCCGGCACAGGGAATTTGTTTCGCCATCGGGATCAATACGGCGAAGTTCGTGGCCAGCCGGCTGCTGCGCGATGGACGCATTCGCCGCAGCTTCATCGGCGTCTCGGCGCAGACCGTACCGGTGCATCGTCGCGTGGTGCGCTTCTATGATCTGGCGAAAGAGTCGGGCGCGCTGGTTCTGTCGGTCGAGGAGAACAGTCCGGCGAAGCGGGCGGGGGTGCGGGATGGCGATGTCATCATCGCACTGGAAGGTCATGCCGTCGCGGGCGTGGACGATCTGCATCGCGTGCTGGCTGACATTCGCGCGGGCGCGAGTTGCTCGCTGACCGCGCTGCGGCATACCGAGAAGCTGGAGCTGAAGATTGTGCCGGAGGAAGCAAAGTAGCTCGTGACGCGGGCACTCTTGCCCGCGAGCGCTGACGCGCTTCGCATCCCTCAGTTTGTGGGATGCCTGAAGGCATACCCTGATACGAATCCCTCTTCCCCCGCGGCCTGTGAAGCCGTGCCCTTGGCATCATTGCCACCTCCTTCCTGCCCGTGTTAGCCTCTATCCGAAGGGGATCACTTTGCAGCACAAAGTTCCCGCTGGGCTGGATCGCAAGGAAGCCGAAATTTACCGGCAATTCGATCCCGAGCGGCTCCCAAAACACATCGCCATCATTATGGACGGTAACGGGCGCTGGGCCCGGCGGCGCCACATGCCGCGCGTGGCCGGTCACCGGGCCGGAGTCGCCGCGGTGCGCTCGACGGTGGAGACGGCGGCGCGCGTTGGCATTCACGCGCTTACGCTCTACGCTTTCTCGGAAGAAAACTGGAAGAAGCGGCCAAAGAGCGAAGTTGATTTCCTCATGGGCCTGCTGAGCCGCTACCTGAAAGCGGAAGTCCCTACTCTGAATGAGAACAATATCCGGCTGGAATATATCGGCCGGCAACAGCAACTGCCGGACGATGTGCAGGAACGTATGGAGTGGGCGCGCCAAAGCACGGCGCACAATAGCGGTACGGTGCTCACGCTGGCACTGAACTATAGCGCGCGCAGCGAGTTGGTAGACGCGTTCCGCTCTATGGTGCATGCGGCGGCGCAGAACGGTGGCGTCGAGCACCTCCACATTGACGAAGAAATGGTCGGCAAGCATCTTTACACGCGGCACCTCCCCGATCCTGACCTGGTAGTACGCACCTCGGGTGAGATGCGGCTGAGCAACTTTTTGCTTTGGCAATTGGCTTACGCCGAAATTTACGTGACGCCAACGTTGTGGCCCGACTTCCGCGGTGTACATTTGCTCGAAGCCATTGCCGAGTATCAGAAGCGGGAGCGGCGTTATGGCGGGCTGAACCATGGGGATTCGCATGGGCACAGCGAACCAGCGAAGGCTCACAAGTAGACTTTAGATCACCTCTTCGTGGAGAGTTAAACAGCAGGTTCCTCATCGGGCTTTCAGCCCGGTTCGGAACGACAAGGGACATTATTGCTGAAGCGCGTCGCGACCGCGGTGGTCCTGATTCCGATTGTGATGTTGCTGGTTCTGCGCGCACCTGTGCCAGTGCTGGCCGTGTTCGCGGCCGCGGTGGCGCTGGTCACGGTCCAGGAGTTTTTGAAACTGACGGAATCCTATGGCGTGCAGCCTCTGCGCCTGCCGACCTACATTTTCGTCGGATTGCTATTTCTGCTCCTGGCGGCGAGCGCCATCGGTGAAACGCCGCAACTCTCGGCGCCGAAGTTCGTGGTTGGGTTGGCATTTGCATGTGCTCTCGCTCCCTTCGTCTTTCTGACCATCGCCATGCGGCGGGCACAGATGAGCAGCGCGTATCCCGCGGCGGCGGCTTCGACGTTCGCATTCGCCTACATCGCTCTGCCGATGGCCATGCTGGTGCAGTTGCGCCAGCAGTGGGCGGGAGCGTTCTGGCTGCTCTATCTTCTGCTCGTGGTGTGGGCGGGAGATATTTTCGCTTACTTCGTGGGCCGTTCCGTGGGACGGCACCTGATGGCTCCGCGCATCAGCCCAAAAAAAACCTGGGAAGGCGCGGCGGCTTCGCTGGCCGCGAGCCTGGTGGTTGGAAGCCTGCTTTTCACTTACGCTCTGCAAATCAGTTCGTTCCTGCTGCGCCTGAGGTTGATCGAGCGCCGCGACGGCCTGTTCGGGCTGGAGAAGCCGGAACTGTGGCCGATCATCCTGCTGACGGTTGCGCTCAACATTGCGGCGCAGCTGGGCGATCTGGTGGAATCGCTGATCAAGCGCGGAGCCGGCGTAAAAGATTCAGGAAACATTCTCCCTGGCCACGGCGGCATGCTGGACCGCATCGATGCGCTGCTCTTCGCCGCGCCAATACTGTGGTACTACGCTGCAGCAGTCTTCCCACCCGCGCGGCCCTGGTAGCGCGTAAAATGTTAGATCTGTCTACATGAAACGCATTGCCATCCTCGGATCGACCGGCTCGATCGGCCGCAGCACGCTCAGCGTGGCCGAGTCTTATCCCGAACGCTTTCAGATCGTCGCGCTGGCCGCAGGCAGCAATCTGGAGGCGGCGTTTGAGCAGGCGCGACGATGGCGGCCCCGCATAGTTTCGATCGCAGGAGAGCCCGATGCCGACGTGCTCCGCTCACGGTTGAAGCTAGCAGGTCTGAGCGAGATCGAAGTGGTGCACGGAGCGGCGGGCACGGTCAAAGTAGCCACGCACTCCGAGGCTGACTTCGTGGTAAGCGCCATCGTGGGCGTTGCCGGGCTTGAGGCCACCTACGAGGCGGTGAAGGCCGGAAAGACTGTCGGCGTGGCCAATAAGGAGTGCCTCGTCGCTGCCGGCGAACTGATCACAGCCGAAGCCCGGCGTCAGGGCAAGCCACTGCTGCCCATCGACAGCGAACACAATGCGGTTCACCAGTGCCTGCGCGGCGGACGGATTGAGGAAGTGGAGCGCATCTGGCTGACTGCCTCCGGCGGGCCGTTTCTGAACACACCGCGCTCGGAGTTCAGCTCCATCACGGTGGAGCAGGCGCTCAATCATCCCACGTGGAAGATGGGCAAGCGCATCACTATCGACTCGGCGACGTTAATGAACAAGGGTTTCGAAGTGATCGAGGCATGCCGATTGTTTCATATGCCGCCGGCGAAGGTGGAAGTGCTGGTGCATCCGCAATCGACGATTCACTCCATGGTAGAGTTTGTGGATGGCAGCATACTGGCTCAGTTTTCCGTGACTGACATGCGGCTGCCGATTCTGTATGCTTTGACATATCCCGAGCGGATTCAATCCGATATGCGCTTTCCCGTGGGAAACTTGCGACATCTGGACTTTTGCCCTCCGGATATGAATAAATTCCCTTGTCTGCGTCTGGCGTACGAGGCGGCCGAGGCGGGCGGGGCAAAGACGGTGGCGCTGAACGCAGCCGATGAAATCGCAGTGGCCGCGTTTCTTGAAGGCAGCGTCGGTTTTGACGACATTCCCAGAATCATCGAAGATGCGGTTGCAGCATCTAAGACTGGGAAGCTGGAGTCCATCGCAAAGGTGCTTGAAGCCGATACCGATGCCCGCCGTTGTGCTCAAGAGCGGGTCTTGGGAATCAGCAAGAAAACCGCGCATCCGCGGGCAACATCTGTGGTGTAGTAACTGAATCTAAGGAGGGAGCTGTCTACTTCATTTATGTCTGACTTCATTATCGCCATCGCTGCGGTCGCCGTCGTACTGGGCTTCATGATCCTGATCCACGAGTTCGGCCACTATGCCGTGGCCAAGCTGCTGGGCGTCCGGGTGGAGGTTTTCTCCATCGGATTCGGCAAACGCCTGCTCGGCTTCCGCAGGGGAGACACCGATTACCGCATCAGCGCGATTCCCCTGGGCGGCTACGTGAAGATGAGCGGTGAGAATCCCATGGACGCGCGCACCGACGATCCGGCCGAGTTCATGAATCACTCCCGCTGGCACCGTTTCCTGATCGCGATTGCCGGTCCGGCGATGAATATTCTGCTGGCCGTCTTCCTGCTCACTGCGGTCTACATGGTGCATTACGAGTACGCGGTTTTTCTGGACCAGCCGGCGGTAATCGAGGGAGTGAAGCACGGCTCTCCTGCGGACAAAGCCGGCCTGCAGCCGGGCGACCGGATCGTAAAGGTCGACGGTATCGAGAACCCGACCTGGGAACAACTGCAGCCGCGCGTGTGGCTGAGTCCAAACCAGCCGCTGACCATCACGGTCAAGCGCGGAGACCAGACATTTCAGAAAACCATCGTGCCCCAGGCAGTCACTTCATCTGAGGTGGGTTCGGCGGGATGGTTTCCCGAGGACCCCGTCATCGTTGGCCAGACTGAGGCTGGCACGCCCGCAGCCAAGGCCGGATTGAAGGAAAACGACCGAATTGTTGCCTTGGATGGCAAGCCGCTGGTTTCCATCGAAGCGATGATCGAACGCTTGCAGCAAACCAAGGACGCGCCCGTCGATCTCACAGTGATTCGTGGCAATCAGACTCTGGATTTTCACCTGACCCCGGTATTGGCGAAGACCGAAGACCCGAAAGAGCAGAGATACCGGCTCGGATTCCTCAACAAGAGCGAGACCAAAGTCACGAAGTTGCCGTTCGCCCAGGCCCTGACTCTTTCGCTGCAGCAAAACAAGAAATATTCGCTGCTCATTCTGGAGCTGGCCAAGAAGATTGTGCAGCGGAAGGTGTCGCTCAAAGCCGTTTCCGGTCCGATCGGCATCGCTCAGGATGCCGGCTATGCCGCGCAGCAAAAGGGCTGGACGCCGCTGCTCGAGTTGACCGCAGGCATCAGCCTGAACCTCGGCATTATCAACTTACTGCCCATCCCCATTCTCGACGGCGGCGTCATTCTGTTCCTTCTGATCGAAGGGCTCATGCGCCGCGACGTCAGCCTGCGCATCAAAGAACGCGTCTACCAGGCGGCGTTCGTTTTTCTGGTGCTGTTCGCAGTGATGGTCATCTACAACGATCTGATGAAGACTCTGCCGGGGCTTATGGATCGGCTGCCGTAGGCGATTACAACTTCAGGTCGACAATCCTCTGCCGCTGAAGCCGGTTCTCACCGCTGGCTTCAGCGCGCTCCCTCGACCAGGAAGAGGTCCGACAATTCCCGAGAAAAGGAATATGCGTAAGCCTTGGCGTCGGCCGTCGTCCGGACGCTTACAATCGCCGTCACGCCTGCGGAATCGCTGGGAGCCAGCGTCGCTACCAGATCCCGTTTCCCCGTGTTGAGATCGAGCCGGTACACGGGTGCCGCGATCTTGTCATCGTCATAAACGTAGGCTGAGCGTCCATCGGCCGCCCAGTTGATCCAGAGGTCTTCCGGCGCCCAGCCAGGCACAGCTCTTGGCTCTCCTGCGGCGATGGGGTAGAGTTGGCCTCTCCCGTTGACGTCGCGGGCAAACATCAGCTTGCCATCGGGAGAAACGATATGAGACTCGAAGTGGTTCCTCTTCAGCGAGATTAAAGGCGTAACGGGGTGCCGAGCGCTACCAGCGGCAATCTCCTGAGTATACATTCGCCATCCCTGACCATCGTCTCCGCCGAAATAAATTGCTTTCCCGTCAGGCATCCAGCCCATTGAAGAAGCTTGTTGCATTGCGCCTGAGTCGAGCATCCGCGTTTCCCCAACTCCAGTGGGCAATAGAACAAGACGCAGCAAATTCTGGGTCGTAGTTCCAAATGACAACACTTGCTTTCCGTCCGGTGAGAGAACGGGTTGGCCCCACTGGCCGAGTTTGATGGCCGGAGATCCGTCAGTTTTGCGCAGGTAAGCCAGGCCGGCGGCGCCCGCTGCCGATCCCCAATCGTCGAAAGAAACCAACCCGCCGTCCCCTGAGAGATCCCTCACAACTGCATAGTCGAGCCAACTCAAGTCACGCTCTTTTGCGTCGGAGGGTCCGCGGAACTGTATCCCGCTTCTCCACGATTCTTTCGATAGGAGAACCCGGCCGTCTCGCGATATATCGTGCAAACGAACGATGCCGGGCAGCCGAAGAACAATCCGCTCTTTGCCGTTAAAGCCAAGGGCATGGATCGCGTCCGCCCAACCCTCAGTCGCGGTAGCGCCAACCCAGACTTCTTCGCCGGAAGGAGGCCATGCCACCCCTTCGAGGCTGATATATAGTACCGAGCGGATCAGTTCCTTCCCGTTGCGATCGACCGCGATCACCCTTCCCGCATCGCCATCGGAAGTCAGAAACTCCGCGAATGCCACAGCATCGGCTCGCGGCGAAATCCGCAGATAACCGAGCGTGCGGTTGCTTTCATAAATCACTTTTCCGCGGGGAAATTCCACAAAGTACTTTCCGCCGGCCTGTCGAATCACTGCCATTTCACTACCGTCAGCCGTCCAGTCGGCCCCAAGCGCGTCCTCAGCAACTTCCCGCGGCGACCCGCCCGCAAGCGGGACCAGCCCCAATGTCCCCTGGCAAAGCCCGATGTAGCGGTCTTTGCAGCCAATGGAGATCGCCATCTCCGAGGAGGAAACTGCGAACAATGTCGAATTGGCCTGATTCAGCGGCCGCGATTCCGGACTGTCGGGCAGCGTCGAATAAAGTTGGACGGGCTGCCCGTTCCAGCTTGCGCTGTAATAAATCGAGCGGCCGTCGGGCGCAAACCGCGCGGCGTAGACCAGGCCCCGTTCGAAGGTCAGTTGATGATAAGAAAGCGGTGCCACAATGCCGGTGCGCCGGCCGAGCATCCAGCTTCCGGCAGCCACCACCAGAAGCAGAAGTACACCTGCCGCCACTTGCATCACCTGCTTGCGAGGCTGGCGTTTCGCTGCGCTCGCCACTCCGGCGGCGTTCCCTGTAGCAGCGCTCGTCGAAGAGATTCCGGAAAGTCCTTCAAGATTAAAAGCCAGGTCCCGCGCCGATTGAAATCGCTGCAGGGGTTTTTTCTCCAGGCACCGCCGGACAATCCGCTCCAGCGCCGGCGGAATCGGTTTGCCGGTCAGGCTAAGTTCCGGCGGATCCTCTTTCAGGATCGCCGTCATCGTTTCGGCCGCGGTATCCCTGCGGAAGGCACGTTGCCCCGAAAGCATCTCGTACAAAATCGTCCCTAAGGTAAAAATGTCAGAACGCGCATCCGCAGCCTCACCCTTCACTTGCTCGGGAGACATGTAGCCAACTGTGCCCAGGACCGCGCCGGCAGAGGTGGGGGCTGCTTCGAGTGTCGCGCCTTCGTCCGACGTTGCTTCCGTTGCAGCCAGCTTCGCCAGACCAAAATCGAGAATCTTCACCCGGCCATCGCGTGTGACAAAAATATTCTCCGGCTTCAGGTCGCGATGAATAATGCCTTTGTCATGCGCCGCCGCCAGCCCCTGTGCGATTTCGGTGCCGTACTCCACTGCGCGCCGCAGCGCCAGCGCCCCACCACTCAGTTCCTGCCGCAACGATTGCCCTTCCAGGCACTCCGAAACCAGATACGGCGCGCCCGCATGCCTGCCGATGTCATGAATCGAAAGAATGTTGGGATGGTTCAGGGCTGCAACTGCGCGCGCTTCGGTCTCGAATCGGCGTAACCGTTCCGCATCTCGCGCCAAACCTTCGGGCAAGACTTTAATCGCCACGTCGCGCCCGAGTCGAGTGTCGCGGGCACGGTACACTTCACCCATGCCGCCAGCGCCAAGCGGGGCAACGATTTCGTAAGGACCAATCTTCGTGCCAGCAGTGAGCGCCATGGGTCGCGCAATTATAATTCTTCTGGAGCCCCGCTTCACCGTTTTCCACAACCTCAATGTGACATCTGACCTTGCGCCGCAATTCAGAACTGCGCGATCATGGTCGAGGCCGTGACGGTTGGGAGAGGCCAAAAATCGCCTCCCTAAGTCATCTGTTATCAAGATTTTGATATCTAAGCTCTTTGAGAACAAGATTTTGCAAAGTCCACTTTAGCGAAACCCGCACTGGGCGCGGCTTTCCAGCGGATCGCGCGAAAAAAATTGATCCGAAATTCGGATTAATGCGCTAAACCGTCGCGTTCCGCCCGCCGGTGCTAAGATTTATTTTTGTGAGAAATTCACAGACCGCAGCCTCAGCCAGGCGGACTACCGAGGATTGAGCACACATCTGATTCGAGATTAATTCACTGTGGTACAATGACCTTGTACAGATCGTATGATCTATTTGTACATAGGAAACCCGAATCCCATGGCAACCCTCAATCTCGCACTCCCGGAAAAAGTTAAGGTTAACCGTTCCCGGCTCCGGCAAAGCCAGAGCAAGATTCTCAGACAAGCTAGCGGGAGAACCATCGTCGAAGTCCCCGGCTGGACCGAAGAAGACGGAAAGTATGTCGTGGACAAGCGCTATTTTGACGATCTTCTGCGGAAGCTTCGGGCTACGATCGAAACCCTGGAGATCACCGCCGATCCGAAGTTGTTCGGCCAGATTCTCCGTGCGGCGCGGACCATCGACCAGGAAGCGCGTAAGCGGAAACTACACTCCTTCGATGAGGCCTTTGGTAAAGAGTAGTTGGCCTACGAGATTCTATTCACGGCCGATGGCATGAAGGACGCAAAGGATCTGCCCAAGAACGTCCGCAATTCCATCGCCAAGGCACTGAAAAATAAGTTGGTGGTGGATCCGTTGTTATGTTCCGAAGAGTTACGCGAACCGCTGGCGGGATGGCGCAGTTTTCACTGCGGGAAATATCGGGTGATTTTCAAGCTGTACGAACAGTTGAAACTCATAGCGGTCGCTGGGATTGGACAACACTCAGCGCAACCAACCCGGGACATTTACCGGAAGCTGGAGTTGCTGGCTAAGCGGGGTCGCCTCGCCGAAGACATGCTGGCCGCACTCCGCGGGTCCCCTGCCGGCGAGCAATAGCGGAAATGTGCGACACCCCGCGTGTTAAAATAGTAGTTCCACATGGCTATGATTCCACGCGGTATTCCCCGCAGAAAGACGGTCACCGCCGTTGTTGGTGGTGTGCGCGTCGGCTCGGATGCACCGATTGTGGTGCAGTCGATGACTAACACCGACACGGCCGACATACCTTCGACCGTCCAGCAATGTGCCGCCCTCGCCCGCGCTGGGTCGGAGCTGGTGCGGGTCACGGTCAACAACGAAGAGGCCGCCGCTGCCGTTCCCCGCATCGTCGAGGAACTCGACAAGCTGGGCGTGCGCGTGCCCATCATCGGCGACTTCCATTACAACGGGCACGTGCTGCTCACCAAGTATCCCGAGTGCGCCCGCGATCTGGCGAAGTACCGCATCAATCCCGGCAACGCCAGCATTGGACGCACCGGCGACTCGAATTTCCGCACCATGATCGAAGTCGCGGTGAAGTATCAGAAGCCGGTACGCATCGGCGTGAACTGGGGCTCGCTCGATCAGGCCCTGCTCACTCGCATGATGGACGAAAACTCCCGCCTCGACGAGCCCAAAGACGCCCGCGAGGTCACCATGGAAGCGATGGTGGTGAGCGCGCTGACTTCCGCCGATCTGGCGCAGAAGTTCGGCCTGCGTCCTGACCAGATCATCCTGAGCGCGAAAGTCAGCGGCGTGCAGGATCTGATCGACGTCTACCGCGCCCTGGCTGCTCGTTGCAACTACCCGCTGCACCTCGGACTAACGGAAGCCGGCATGGGCGCGAAGGGTGTGGTCGCATCGGCCGCCGCGATGGGTGTGGTTCTGCAGGAAGGCATCGGCGACACGATCCGCGTCTCACTGACGCCGGCGCCGGGAGGCGACCGCACGGAAGAAGTCCGTGTGGCGCAGCAGATTCTGCAATCCATGGGGATTCGCAGTTTCACGCCGCAAGTCACGGCCTGCCCCGGCTGCGGACGCACCACCAGCACCTTCTTCCAGGAAATGGCCGAGCAGATTCAGACTTACCTGCGCGAACAGATGACGGCTTGGAAGGGCCGCTATGTGGGCGTGGAGGAAATGAAACTTGCCGTCATGGGCTGCGTGGTCAACGGCCCGGGTGAATCGAAGCACGCCAACATCGGAATCTCCCTGCCCGGAACGTTCGAAGAACCGAAGGCCCCGGTCTACGTGGATGGACGCCTGTTCACCACGCTAAAGGGCGATCGCATCGTCGCGGAGTTTATCGAGATCCTCGATGAATATGTCGATTCACACTATGCAGCCCGGGAGAGTGTCAGCGAAGAAGTACCTGCCCGAAGTTAAATCCGCAGGGCACAACTGCGGCGCACAATGCTGTCGTAGAGACGTTGCTACGCGCTCCCGCTGCTCTTTTGCTGCTTTTATCGCTACTGCCCAGTCAGCAAAAAGATCGGATTCTGCACGGTTGAGCCGGAGGTTTGCGAAGACCCGGCGTAAGGCGCCGGCAGGTCGGTAACTAGCGAATCGGCGGGAATGTCTCCGCCTCCGGTGTTGTTGGTGTTGCTGTCGGTAGTATTGATGTCGGCGATGGCGCCAGCATCGCACATGCTCACATAGACGTGGCTGCTGTCCGTAGCGGCCGTAGTGAAAACCCGGAAGCGCGTGGCGCCAGGGGCATAGAGGGCAGGCAGCACAGGCGAAGCGCAAGCGGCGACCGGCGGCACGGCAAATTGGTATTGGTTGGTAGACAAGTCCGCCGCGAATGGCGGATAAGTCAGCAGAGTCAGGGCTGGAGTTATCTTTGGCGTGAGGCTGGTGGCGTCAAACACGCTGAGGCCGGGGATCACGCAGGCAGACGACAAACCGACAAATGGGTCAGGACAAGACGCCGCTACCTGGTAGCTGGCCACATAAAACCGGCTTCCATCCATCAGAGCTGTTACCGATGTAGGCGAACATCCGTCGGGACACGGAGTTGAACCTGGCGCGAAAGAGATGGCTGCCAGCAGGGTTGGCGTGTCATTGGCTCCGCCGGTATCGGAAAACACAAAGACCATGCCGGTCACTGGATTCGTCACATAAAGCCGGTTCAGATGCGGGTCAAAGAAAATGTAATTAGCCCCGGCTCCAACCGGAACGCTGCCCATAACCGTTTCCGTGGCCGTATCAATGGTCACCAGTTGCCCGTCGCCTTGAGTGAGCACGTAGATTTTTTGGCTATCGCCACGAGCCACCACCCAAACCGGAGCCACGCCGGAGAACCCAGTCACGGCATTCGGGGAGAGGGTCGTGATGTTCCCGACCGTCGTGATGGTGAAGCTGCTCACGGAATTATCCCCTTGGTTGGCCACGTAGAGCTTGAGGCCATTGGGAGTTTCGGCCAGGCTGACCGGATGCACTCCCACCGGGGCGCTGTTGCTGACCGCGTTCAATGCCGTGTTGATCGCAGAAATTGAATTGGAATTGTAGTTTGCCACGTACATCGCGTTGCCCTGCGTTGTGCCCAGGAAGACTGGCTGCGGTGGGATTGACGCCGCCGCGGTGGAAGGGCAGGGGGGGCCCGGGCCGCACGCCGCCAGGCCAGTCGTTGCGTCGACATACTGAACCGTGGTCCCGCTGATGGAGGAAATCGCAAACGTGCCGTTGTACCCGCCGGTCGTGGGGTCCGTGCCCACGATAGTGATCGCGTAACCGGCCGCGACGTTATTCAAGGGCGCGCCGAGCGTGACGGTAACAACATTGCCGGACTCGCTGAGCGCGGTAATGCTGGATGTCTGGCTCGGCAAACTGACTGCAGACACGGGACCAAACCCAGTTGCTACGGTGGACTGGAATCCCGGCGTAAAAGACAAAACACTGTCGACCCCGTTCGAGACAGTACCCGCACTCGCGACAAACAATCTTGAATTGTTGGGAAGAACAGCCGCGTGCGTGGGATTTTGGCCGCTGCCTTGGGGCGCATCGGGGCCGTTGATGGGAGTTTCGGCGACGATGGTGTCTCCGGAAACGTCAATCTGCGTTGCCCAGCCCGGGAACCCGGGAACATTGGTGCTAATGCCAAAGACGGCATGGAAATTGGCCGGGGCGGGAGGCGGTTCCGGTGGGCATCCGGGAACTCCTCCCGAAGAACAAGGAATAACCACTGGACGGTAGACCTGCCCGCAAGCCATCCACAGCAGACTCGGAAGCACCATGGCCGCCAACAGGGCCGCACGTCGAAAACTCATCGACTCTCCAAAGGAAGAATTCTGGCTCTACGTAGCGAGGAATTAAACATTCTAATGGCTGGGCACAATCTACGCTAGTCAGCCGG
>CAVPEZ010000011.1:0-13491 GCA_963703635.1 uncultured Acidobacteriaceae bacterium | reverse complement strand
CTTTCAATGTCGACGACACTCTGTTCATTTATGTGGCGCGGCAGATTACGCAGCACCCACTTGATCCCTACGGATTCAAGGTGAATTGGTTTCTCGACGCAGTTCCTATGGCGCGTGAAACCAAGAATCCTCCGCTTGCCGCTTACTACATCGCCGCCGCCGCTGTTTTCGTCGGGTGGTCGGAACGGGCATTGCATTTTGCGTTCTTACTTCAGGCGTTAGCGGTGGTGTTGGGTACATATCGTCTGGCGCAGCGGTTTACGAATTCCCCTTTGCTGGCTGCAGCCGCCACATTGCTTACGCCCGCGTTTCTCGTCTCTGCCAACAGCGTGATGTGCGACACCATGATGCTGGCGCTTTGGCTTTGGGCCATCATTTTCTGGATCGAAGGGCTCGATCCGCAGAAGCCGTACTATCTGGCCATCTCTGCCCTTTTGATCACTTTGTGCGCGTTGACGAAATACTTTGGGATGGCTTTGATCCCGCTGCTCGCAGGGTATTCGTTGGCACGGCAGCGGCGTCTTGGACGCTGGGCGTGGTACCTGCTATTTCCAATCCTGGCTCTAACTGGATACCAGCGCTGGACAAAGGCGGTCTACGGACTCCGGATGATTTCGGAAGCAGCTCATATGTCTGCTGGCGTGCGGCAGGCGAGACAAAGCTCCACACTGGCGAAAACGCTCGTCGATCTGAGCTTTGTCGGCGGATGCACGCTGCCCGCGCTCACCTTTGCTCCTGTCATTTGGCCGCGCAGAAAAATCTTCGTCGTCTGCGTGGCGAGTGGAATTGTCGGGCTTCTCATTAGCGGCGGTCGAATCGGTCTCGGTGAAATGCTTTGGCCGTTCGACTTTTACCAGCACTGGTTCCTAGTGGGCATTCAGTTAACCCTCTTTATTGCCGCGGGGCTTTCGGTGATGGCGTTAGCGGCTACAGATGCATGGCAACGCAAAGACGCCGACTCGCAGTTGCTGATGCTTTGGGTCGCCGGAACATTTTTTTTTACAGGGTTCTTGAACTGGTCGATCAACGCCCGTTCCGTGCTCCCATTAATTCCTGCCACTGGCATCCTGCTCGCGCGGCGCGTGGATGCGCTGCGGGCAGCCTCGATTCGTTGGCGCCCCGCGATTTTGGTTATTCCGTTAGCAGTTGCGGGCGCGGTATCGCTCTGGGTTACCTGGGCCAACACGGAGCTGGCGAATTCGGCGCGAACTGCGGCGGCGCAAATCGAGCAGAAGACTCGCAATCAGCGCGGCACGGTCTGGTTTCAGGGGCATTGGGGGTTTCAATATTACATGGAGTCATTCGGGGCACGGCCTGTAGTGGTAGACGAACCGCCGCACCGCTCGGGAGACATCCTTGCCACAGCAGGAGACCGGTTGCTGTTCGAAGTGCGCCCGACGTTCGTGACTTCGCGCGAGGTTATCGAAATCCCTATGCGTCTTGGAATTACAACCGCGCAGGGGAAGCTCGGCGCAGGATTCTACTCTTCGGACCTGGGCCCTCTGCCTTTTGCCGTCGGACAAGTCCCGCCAGAGCGCGATGAACTAATTCGTCTGGGACCGAAATCGATTCCAGTTGGGACGGCAGGGCCTCCCTAATGTCCCTGGTAAAGCTTCAATCTGGAAATCCAGCGCCTAAAGGCCCGCTCATGGTGGAGCAGTTGCGGCACGCATGAATGCGTGCCCTGATACGAATCTTCCTTGCGCCACAGGCTCTAAGGTGATCCGATAATCTTCGCGGCGCTGCCATCCAGTCCCAACTTGTCGGCGATCCCCTGCAGCGCTTCGATGCAGAAGGCGATGTGCTCATCGAGGTCGACACCCAGGGCTGCGGCGCCGTTGACGATGTCTTCCCGGTTCACCTTGCGGGCGAAGGCTTTATCTTTCATCCGCTTTCGCACCGACTTGGCGTCGACCTCGGCTAGCGATTTTCCCGGCTTGATCAAGGCCACGGCGGTGATGAATCCGGCGAGCTCGTCGCAGGCGAAGAGAGCTTTTTCCATGAGCGTGTAGCGGGTTATGCCGGTGTATTCAGCGTGCGACATGATGGCGCGCGTGATCACTTCAGGCCATCCGCGCTGCTTCAGAATCTCGTTGCCCTTGTAGGGATGGTCTTCGAGGCTGGGATATTTCTCGTAGTCGAAGTCGTGAATGAGGCCAACGATGCCCCAAAGGTCTTCCTCCGACAGTCCTTCCGGGGCTAAAGCCCCGGATTCCGTGTTGCCGGTTTGCGGCACGCCTGAAGGCGTGCCCTGATACGAACCGCCGAATTTTCCAGCGCACGCGCGCATGCAGGCCTCTACCGCCAGCGCGTGCTTGCGCAAACTTTCCGATTGCGTGAACTCAGTTAGTAAACACCACGCGCACTCGCGATCAATCATGCTCCTGCATTGCCCTCTGCGGAGTTTCGCCGCTTCCCAATGATTTTCGCCGCCAGAATTCACGGCTCTATACATTTTAACCTTGACATCCACAGGCCTTGTACCGCAGATTGTCCCTGCGGTCGGAACTTCTCCCCAACTGTGAGGTTCCGCCGTCAGTAGTAAGGAGTAGCCGGCTCTGGCACTCCCACAACCCGATGGCCACGACTCTTGCCCCGGTAGATTCAAGGGAAGTCGTCCGTTGCGATCACTGCCTGCTGGTTCAATTCCGTACGGTCAATAACAATTGCCGGCGCTGCCACTCGTCCCTGGACGAGGAACCCGAGCCTGAGCCGGTGGTGATGGCACCGCCGGTGATGATGCCCATGCACGGTACTGGCCGTGGGCACCTGAACCTGGCAACGTCGATCCGCTCGCTGCGTTTGCGGAGCGGGTTGAGCCAGCGGCAACTGGCGGGACGCATGTCGGTGCCGCGAACTTACGTTTCCAAGATCGAGAACGAGAAGGCAACGCCTACGCTGTCGTCCCTGGAACGGCTGGCGCGAGCCCTGGAGGTGACCGTGCCGGAACTGCTCAGTGGCGGAGAAAAGAACCGTCAGGACGAAATCAGCGAACTGATGAAAGATCAGTTCATCGCGGAGATTCTACCGTTCGTGTCGCAACTGAACGGAATGCAGATGTCGAGCATCCTGACGCAGGTGCGGGACTTGACCATCCGGCCGCGAAGGACTGCGTAAGCGAAGGGGTTTATGTGGGGACAGCCGCCCTTCGGCAAGCTCAGGGCAGGCTCTCGGCTGTCCGCCGGGCGAAGCCCGGCTGCTCTCTCCACAGAGTTTAATCCGGGCGACCAGCCAACTCCATGCCGGGACCGTTCTTGGGTCCCGGCTTTTTTCGCTTCGGGCCGTGTGAATCCGAAATAGATCGATTTACATCTATGCAGCATGAACCTCGATGAAGTTGCAAGTGGTTTTTCCGCTTTAACTGCACGCCCCGCCTCTGTGAATGAACCTGAACTGAACGGATGGGTAGAGGAGTCTGCGCGGGAAGCGGCGCCAGCCACGGGTCCGGTGGCCGAAGACGCTTCGCTGCTCGATGCGTACTCGCGCGCGGTTACAGGCGCGGTTGGACGCGTCAGCCCCTCGTTGGTGAACATTGAAGTGCATCAGTCTGCTGGCCGTACACGCTCGGGAGAACCGCGCGAACGACGGGGGGGAGGGTCGGGTTTTGTATTCACTCCCGATGGGCTGATTCTTACTAACAGCCACGTCGTGCATGATGCGCGACGCATTGACGTTACGCTGGCCGACGGCCGGCGCATGCCCGCGAGCGCCATCGGAGACGATCCGGCTAGTGATCTTGCAGTCGTACGCGTAGATGAGCCAGGGCTCACTGCCGCCGCGCTCGGCGATTCGCAGCAGCTTCGCGTGGGACAGCTTGTGGTCGCGCTCGGCAGTCCGTATGGGTTTCAGTCCACCGTGACGGCGGGAGTAGTAAGTGCGCTGGGGCGTTCGCTCCGGTCGTATTCCGGCAGGCTGATCGACGATGTAATCCAAACGGATGCCGCGCTCAACCCCGGCAATTCCGGCGGACCGCTGGTCGATTCCGCAGGACGGGTGGTCGGAGTGAACACCGCGACCATATTGCCGGCGCAGGGAATTTGTTTCGCCATCGGGATCAATACGGCGAAGTTTGTGGCCAGCCGCCTGCTGCGCGATGGACGCATTCGCCGCAGCTTCATCGGCGTCTCGGCGCAGACCGTTCCGGTGCATCGTCGCGTGGTGCGCTTCTATGATCTGGCGAAAGAGTCGGGCGCGCTGGTTCTGTCGGTCGAGGAGAACAGTCCGGCGAAGCGGGCGGGGGTGCGGGATGGCGATGTCATCATCGCACTGGAAGGCCATCCGATAGCTGGCGTGGACGATCTGCACCGCGTGCTGGCTGACATTCGCGCGGGCGCGAGCTGCTCGCTCTCGGTGCTGCGGCATACGGACAAGCTGGAGTTGAAGATCGTGCCGGAGGAAGCGGAGTAGTTCGTGTGGCACATGTCGCACGGGCACTCTTGCCCGCGAAACGCCGTCGCCCTTAGCATCCCTCAGTTTGCGGGATGCCTGAAGGCATACCCCTGATACGAATCCTCTTCCCCCGGCCTGAGAAGCCGTGCCCTTGGCGTCATTGCAACCCGCTTCCTGCCCGTGTTAGCCTCTTACCGAAGGGGATCACTTTGCAGCACAAAGTTCCCGCCGGACTGGATCGCAAGGAAGCCGAAATTTACCGGCAATTCGATCCCGAGCGGCTCCCAAAACACATCGCCATCATTATGGACGGTAACGGGCGCTGGGCCCGGCGGCGCCACATGCCGCGCGTGGCCGGTCACCGGGCCGGAGTCGCCGCAGTGCGCTCGACGGTAGAGACGGCGGCGCGCGTGGGCATCCACGCGCTTACGCTCTACGCTTTCTCGGAAGAAAACTGGAAGAAGCGTCCCAAGAGTGAAGTCGACTTCCTGATGGGCTTGCTCAGCCGCTATCTGAAGGCGGAAGTCCCCACGTTGAACGAAAACAATATCCGTCTGGAATACATCGGCCGGCAGCAGCAACTGCCGGAAGATGTGCAGGAGCGCATGGAGTGGGCGCGCGCGAGTACGACGCAGAACACGGGCACTGTGCTTACCCTGGCGTTGAACTACAGCGCTCGCAGCGAACTGGTGGATGCATTCCGGTCCATGGTAACCGCGGCGGCGCAGAACGGTGGCGTCGAGCACCTCCACATTGATGAAGAAATGGTCGGCAAGCATCTTTACACGCGGCACCTCCCCGATCCTGACCTGGTAGTACGCACCTCGGGTGAGATGCGGCTCAGCAACTTTTTGCTTTGGCAATTGGCTTACGCCGAGATTTACGTGACGCCAACGTTGTGGCCCGACTTCCGCGGTGTACATTTGCTCGAAGCCATTGCCGAGTATCAGAAGCGGGAGCGGCGTTATGGCGGGCTGAACCATGGGGATTCGCATGGGCACAGCGAACCAGCGAAGGCTCACAAGTAGACTTTAGATCATCTCTTCGTGGAGAGTTAAACAGCAGGTTCCTCACCGGGCTTTCAGCCCGGTTCGGAATGACAAGGGACATTATTGCTGAAGCGCGTCGCGACCGCGGTGGTCCTGATTCCGATTGTGATGTTGCTGGTTCTGCGCGCACCTGTGCCGGTGCTGGCCGTGTTCGCGGCAGCGGTGGCGCTGGTCACGGTCCAGGAGTTTTTGAAACTGACGGAATCCTATGGGGTGCAGCCGCTGCGCCTGCCGACCGACATCTTCGTGGGTCTGCTATTTCTGCTGCTGGCGGCGAGCGCCGTCGGTGAAACGCCGCAACTCTCGGCGCTGAAGTTCGTGGTTGGGTTGGCGTTTGCATGTGCTCTCGCTCCATTCGTCTTTCTAACCATCGCCATGCGGCGGGCACAGATGAGCAGCGCGTATCCCGCGGCGGCGGCTTCGACGTTCGCATTCGCCTACATCGCTCTGCCGATGGCCATGCTCGTGCAGTTGCGCCAGCAGTGGGCGGGAGCGTTCTGGCTGCTCTATCTTCTGCTCGTCGTGTGGGCGGGAGATATTTTCGCTTACTTCGTGGGCCGTTCCGTGGGACGGCACCTGATGGCTCCGCGCATCAGCCCAAAAAAAACCTGGGAAGGCGCTGCGGCTTCGCTGGCCGCGAGCCTGGTGGTTGGAAGCCTGCTTTTCACTTACGCTCTGCAAATCAGTTCGTTCCTGCTGCGCCTGAGGTTGATCGAGCGCCGCGATGGCCTGTTCGGGCTGGAGAAGCCGGAGCTGTGGCCGATCATCCTGCTGACGGTTGCGCTGAACATCGCGGCGCAGCTGGGCGATCTGGTGGAATCGCTGATCAAGCGCGGAGCCCGCGTGAAAGATTCAGGAAACATTCTTCCCGGCCACGGCGGCATGCTGGACCGCATCGATGCGCTGCTCTTTGCCGCGCCAATACTGTGGTACTACGCTGCAGCAGTCTTCCCACCCGCGCGGCCTTGGTAGCGCGTAAAATGTTAGATCTGTCTACATGAAACGCATTGCCATCCTGGGTTCCACCGGCTCCATCGGCCGCAGCACGCTCAGCGTGGCCGAGTCTTATCCCGAACGCTTTCAGATCGTCGCGCTGGCCGCGGGCAGCAATCTGGAGGCGGCGTTTGAGCAGGCGCGACGATGGCGGCCCCGCATGCTTTCGATCGCAAAGGAAACCGACGCCGACGTGCTGCGCGCGCGGTTGAAGCTAGCAGGTCTGAGCGAGATCGAAGTGGTGCACGGAGCGGCGGGCACGGTCAAAGTAGCCACGCACTCCGAGGCCGACTTCGTGGTAAGCGCCATCGTGGGCGTTGCCGGGCTTGAGGCCACCTATGAAGCGGTAAAGGCGGGGAAGACTGTCGGCGTGGCCAATAAAGAATGTCTGGTCGCTGCCGGCGAGTTGATCACGGCCGAGGCACGCCGGCAAGGCAAGCCGCTGTTGCCCATCGACAGCGAGCACAATGCGGTTCACCAGTGCCTGCGCGGCGGACGGATTGAGGAAGTGGAGCGCATCTGGCTGACTGCCTCCGGCGGGCCGTTTCTGAACACACCGCGCTCGGAGTTCAGTTCCATTACGGTGGAGCAGGCACTGAATCATCCGACGTGGAAGATGGGCAAGCGCATCACTATCGACTCGGCGACGTTAATGAACAAGGGTTTCGAAGTGATCGAGGCATGCCGATTGTTTCATATGCTGCCGGCGAAGGTGGAGGTGCTGGTGCATCCGCAATCGACGATTCACTCCATGGTAGAGTTTGTGGATGGCAGCATACTGGCTCAGTTTTCCGTGACTGACATGCGGCTGCCGATTCTGTATGCTTTGACATATCCCGAGCGGATTCAATCCGATATGCGCTTTCCCGTGGGAAACTTGCGACATCTGGACTTTTGCCCTCCGGATATGAATAAATTCCCTTGTCTGCGTCTCGCGTACGAGGCGGCCGAGGCGGGCGGGGCAAAGACGGTGGCGCTGAACGCAGCCGATGAAATCGCAGTGGCCGCGTTTCTTGAAGGCAGCGTCGGTTTTGACGACATTCCCAGAATCATCGAAGATGCGGTTGCAGCATCTAAGACTGGGAAGCTGGAGTCCATCGCAAAGGTGCTTGAAGCCGATACCGATGCCCGCCGATGTGCTCAAGAGCGGGTCTTGGGAATCAGCAAGAAAACCGCGCATCCGCGGGCAACATCTGTGGTGTAGTAACTGAATCTAACGAGGGAGCTGTCTACTTCATTTATGTCTGACTTCATTATCGCCATCGCTGCGGTCGCCGTCGTCTTGGGCTTCATGATCCTGATCCACGAGTTCGGCCACTATGCCGTGGCCAAGCTGCTGGGCGTCCGGGTGGAGGTTTTCTCCATCGGATTCGGCAAACGCCTGCTCGGCTTCCGCAGGGATGACACCGATTACCGCATCAGCGCGATTCCCCTGGGCGGCTACGTGAAGATGAGCGGTGAGAATCCCATGGACGCGCGCACCGACGATCCGGCCGAGTTCATGAATCACTCCCGCTGGCACCGTTTCCTGATCGCGATTGCCGGTCCGGCGATGAATATTCTGCTGGCCATCTTCCTGCTCACTGCGGTCTACATGGTGCATTACGAGTACGCGGTTTTTCTGGACCAGCCGGCGGTAATCGAGGGAGTGAAGCACGGCTCTCCTGCGGACAAAGCCGGCCTGCAGCCGGGCGACCGGATCATAAAGGTCGACGGTATTGAGAACCCGACCTGGGAACAACTGCAGCCGCGCGTGTGGCTGAGTCCAAACCAGCCGCTGACCATCACGGTCAAGCGGGGGGATCAGACCTTCCAGAAAACCATCGTGCCCCAGGCAGTAACTTCATCTGAGGTGGGTTCGGCGGGATGGTTTCCCGAGGACCCCGTCATCGTTGGCCAGACTGAGGCTGGCACGCCCGCAGCCAAGGCCGGACTGAAGGAAGACGACCGGATTGTTGCCTTGGATGGCAAGCCGCTAATTTCCATCGAAGAGATGATCGAGCGCTTGCAGCAAACCAAGGACGCGCCCGTCGATCTCACGGTGATTCGCGGCAATCAGACTTTGGATTTTCGCCTGACCCCGGTCCTGGCAAAGACCGAAGACCCGAAAGAGCAGAGGTACCGGCTCGGGTTCCTCAACAAGAGCGAGACCAAAGTCACGAAGTTGCCGTTCGCCCAGGCCCTGAGTCTTTCGCTAGAGCAAAACAAGAAATATTCTCTGCTCATTCTGGAGTTGGCCAAGAAGATTGTGCAGCGGAAGGTATCGCTGCGCGCCGTTTCTGGACCGATCGGCATCGCTCAGGATGCCGGCTACGCCGCGCAACAAAAAGGTTGGACCCCGCTGCTCGAGTTGACCGCAGGTATCAGCCTGAACCTCGGCATTATCAACTTGCTGCCCATCCCGATTCTTGACGGCGGCGTCATTCTGTTCCTTCTGATCGAAGGACTCATGCGGCGCGACGTCAGCCTGCGCATCAAAGAGCGCGTCTACCAGGCGGCGTTCGTTTTTCTGGTGCTGTTCGCAGTGATGGTTATTTACAACGATCTGATGAAGACTCTGCCGGGGCTTATGGATCGGCTGCCGTAGGCGATTACAACTCGTGTGGGACAGCCGCCTTCGGCTGTCCAGCGGCCCAGGTTCGTCGGGCCGCAGCCTCACATACCTCGACGCCCTCCGTGGTTTTCCACAAGGTCACTGTGACATCTGACCTTGCGCCGCAATTCGAAACTGCGCGATCATGGTCGAGGCCGTGACGGTTGGGAGAGGCTAAAAGTCGCGTCCTTAAGTCATCTGTTATCAAGATTTTGATATCTAAGCTCTTTGAAAACAAGATTTTACAAAGTCCATTTTGGCCAAACCCGCACTGGGCGCGGCTTTCCAGCGGATCGCGCGAAAAAAATTGATCCGAAATTCGGATTAATGCGCTAAACCGTCGCGTTCCGCCCGCCGGTGCTAAGATTTATTTTCGTCAGAAATTCACAGACCGCAGCCTCAGCCAGGCGGACTACCGAGATTGAGCACACATCTGATTCGAGATTAATTCACTGTGGTACAATGACCTTGTACAGATCGTATGATCTATTTGTACATAGGAAACCCGAATCCCATGGCAACCCTCAATCTCGCACTCCCGGAAAAAGTTAAGGTTAACCGTTCCCGGCTCCGGCAAAGCCAGAGCAAGATTCTCAGACAAGCTAGCGGGAGAACCATCGTCGAAGTCCCCGGCTGGACCGAAGAAGACGGAAAGTATGTCGTGGACAAGCGCTATTTTGACGATCTTCTGCGGAAGCTTCGGGCTACGGTCGAAACCCTGGAGATCACCGCCGATCCGAAGTTGTTCGGCCAGATTCTCCGTGCGGCGCGGACCATCGACCAGGACGCGCGTAAGGGGAAACTACACTCCTTCGATGAGGCCTTTGGTAAAGAGTAGTTGGCCTACGAGATTCTATTCACGGCCGATGGCATGAAGGACGCAAAGGATCTGCCCAAGAACGTCCGCAATTCCATCGCCAAGGCACTGAAAAATAAGCTGGTGGTAGATCCGTTGTTATGTTCCGAAGAGTTACGCGAACCGCTGGCGGGATGGCTCAGTTTTCACTGCGGGAAATATCGGGTGATTTTCAAGCTGTACGAACAGTTGAAACTCATAGCGGTCGCTGGGATTGGACAACACTCATCGCAACCAACCCGGGACATTTACCGGAAGCTGGAGTTGCTGGCTAAGCGGGGTCGCCTCGCCGAAGACATTCTGGCCGCACTCCGCGGGTTCTCTGCCGGCGAGCAATAGCGGAAATGTGCGACACCCCGCGTGTTAAAATAGTAGTTCCACATGGCTATGATTCCACGCGGTATTCCCCGCAGAAAGACGGTCACCGCCGTTGTTGGTGGTGTGCGCGTCGGCTCGGATGCACCGATTGTGGTGCAGTCGATGACTAACACCGACACGGCCGACATACCTTCGACCGTCCAGCAATGTGCCGCCCTGGCCCGCGCTGGGTCGGAGCTGGTGCGGGTCACGGTCAACAACGAAGAGGCCGCCGCCGCCGTTCCCCGCATCGTCGAGGAACTCGACAAGCTGGGCGTGCGCGTGCCCATCATCGGCGACTTCCACTACAACGGGCATGTGCTGCTCACCAAGTATCCCGAGTGCGCCCGCGATCTGGCGAAGTACCGTATCAATCCCGGCAACGCCAGCATTGGACGCACCGGCGACTCGAATTTCCGCACCATGATCGAAGTCGCGGTGAAGTATCAGAAGCCGGTGCGCATCGGCGTGAACTGGGGCTCGCTCGATCAGGCCCTGCTCACTCGCATGATGGACGAAAACTCCCGCCTCGACGACCCCAAAGACGCCCGCGAGGTCACCATGGAAGCGATGGTGGTGAGCGCGCTGACTTCCGCCGATCTGGCGCAGAAGTTCGGCCTGCGTCCCGACCAGATCATCCTGAGCGCGAAAGTCAGCGGCGTGCAGGATCTGATCGACATCTACCGCGCCCTAGCTGCTCGTTGCAACTACCCGCTGCACCTCGGACTAACGGAAGCCGGCATGGGCGCGAAGGGTGTGGTCGCATCGGCCGCCGCGATGGGTGTGGTTCTGCAGGAAGGCATCGGCGACACGATCCGCGTCTCACTGACGCCGGCGCCGGGAGGCGACCGCACGGAAGAAGTCCGTGTGGCGCAGCAGATTCTTCAATCCATGGGGATTCGCAGTTTCAGGCCGCAAGTCACGGCCTGCCCCGGCTGCGGACGCACCACCAGCACCTTCTTCCAGGAAATGGCCGAGCAGATTCAGACTTACCTGCGCGAGCAGATGACGGCTTGGAAGGGCCGCTATGTGGGCGTGGAGGAAATGAAACTTGCCGTCATGGGCTGCGTGGTCAACGGCCCGGGTGAATCGAAGCACGCCAACATCGGAATCTCCCTGCCCGGAACGTTCGAAGAACCGAAGGCGCCGGTCTACGTGGATGGACGCCTGTTCACCACGCTCAAGGGCGATCGCATCGTCGCGGAGTTTATCGAGATCCTCGATGAATATGTCGATTCACACTATGCAGCCCGGGAGAGTGTCAGCGAAGAAGTACCTGCCCGAAGTGAAATCCGCAGGGCGCAACTGCGGCGCACAATGCTGTCGTAGAGACGTTGCTACGCGCTCCCGCTGTTCTTTTGCTGCTTTTATCGCTACTGCCCAGTCAGCAAAAAGATCGGATTCTGCACGGTTGAGCCGGAGGTTTGCGAAGACCCGGCGTAAGGCGCCGGCAGGTCGGTAACTAGCGAATCGGCGGGAATGTCTCCGCCTCCGGTGTTGTTGGTGTTGCTGTCGGTAGTATTGATGTCGGCGATGGCGCCGGCATCGCACATGCTCACATAGACGTGGCTGCTGTCCGTAGCGGCCGTAGTGAAAACCCGGAAGCGCGTGGTGCCAGGGGCATAGAGGGCAGGCAGCACAGGCGAAGCGCAAGCGGCGACCGGCGGCACGGCAAATTGGTATTGGTTGGTAGACAAGTCCGCCGCGAATGGCGGATAAGTCAGCAGAGTCAGGGCTGGAGTTATCTTTGGCGTGAGGCTGGTGGCGTCAAACACGCTGAGGCCGGGGATCACGCAGGCAGACGACAAACCGACAAATGGATCAGGACAAGACGCCGCTACCTGGTAGCTGGCCACATAAAACCGGCTTCCATCCATCAGAGCTGTTACGGATGTAGGCGAACATCCGTCGGGACACGGAGTTGAACCTGGCGCGAAAGAGATGGCCGCCAGCAGGGTTGGCGTGTCATTGGCTCCGCCGGTATCGGAAAACACAAAGACCATGCCGGTCACTGGATTCGTCACATAAAGCCGGTTCAGATGCGAGTCAAAGAAAATGTAATTAGCCCCGGCGCCAACCGGAAGGCTGCCCGTAACCGTTTCCGTGGCCGTATCAATGGTCACCAGTTGCCCGTCGCCTTGAGTGAGCACGTAGATTTTTTGGCTATCGCCACGAGCCACCACCCAAACCGGAGCCACGCCGGAGAACCCAGTCACGGCATTCGGGGAGAGGGTCGTGATGTTCCCGACGGTCGTGATGGTGAAGCTGCTCACGGAATTGTCCCCTTGGTTGGCCACGTAGAGCTTGAGGCCATTGGGAGTTTCGGTCAGGCTGACCGGATGCACTCCCACCGGGGCGCTGTTGCTGACCGCGTTCAATGCCGTGTTGATCGCAGAAATTGAATTGGAATTGTAGTTTGCCACGTACATCGCGTTGCCCTGCGTTGTCCCCAGGAAGACTGGCTGCGGTGGGATTGACGCCGCCGCGGTGGAAGGGCAGGGGGTGCCCGGGCCGCACGCCGCCAGGCCAGTCGTTGCGTCGACATACTGAACCGTGGTCCCGCTGATGGAGGAAATCGCAAACGTGCCGTTGTACCCGCCGGTCGTGGGGTCCGTGCCCACGATAGTGATCGCGTAACCAGCCGCGACGTTATTCAAGGGCGCGCCGAGCGTAACGGTAACGACATTGCCGGACTCGCTGAGCGCGGTAATGCTGGATGTCTGGCTCGGCAAACTGACTGCAGACACGGGACCAAACCCAGTTGCTACCGTGGACTGGAATCCCGGCGTAAAAGACAAAACACTGTCGACCCCGTTCGAGACAGTACCCGCACTCGCGACAAACAATCTTGAATTGTTGGGAAGAACAGCCGCGTGAGTGGGATTTTGGCCGCTGCCTTGGGGCGCATCGGGGCCGTTGATGGGAGTTTCGGCGACGATGGTGTCTCCGGAAACGTCAATCTGCGTGGCCCAGCCCGGGTAACCGGGAACATTGGTGCTAATGCCAAAGACGGCGTGAAAATTGGCCGGGGCGGGAGGCGGTTCCGGTGGGCATCCGGGAACTCCTCCCGAAGAACAAGGAATAACCACTGGACGGTAGACCTGCCCGCAAGCCATCCACAGCAGACTCGGAACCACCATGGCCGCCAACAAGGCCGCACGTCGAAGACTCATCGACTCTCCAAAGGAAGAATTCTGGCTCTACGTAGTGAGGAATTAAACATTCTAATGGCTGGGCACAATCTACGCTAGTCA
>CAVPEZ010000010.1:0-30768 GCA_963703635.1 uncultured Acidobacteriaceae bacterium | reverse complement strand
GGGGTAGAATCACCGGGTGCGGAACGTCCGGTTGTTGCCGGATTCCTAGGAAGGGAGACTTATGGCAGCGCAGCCCGAATCTGAAGCCTGAAGAACGAAGCCAGCCTGATCCTAATGAAAAGCTGGTTAAGGTATTTGACAGCGAGGAGGAATCGGAGGCTTTGGTGGTGAAGGGATTGCTCGATTCCGCGAACATTGAAAGCGACCTGGCGTCGGCCAGCCTTTTGCAGGAGGCGTTTCCGGGCTTGGGGGGAATGATTATCCTGGTGCGGGAAGAGGATGCAGAGAAGGCGCGGAACCTGATTGCGGAATACCGGCGGCAGCCTTCGAGCGGGGATGACGTGGATGATGATGAGACGGTGGGTTAGATAGTGCGTTCCGGTTCCCCGGGGGCTAAAGCCCGGATTCAAATGATCGCCTTGAACGCAGGCCTGCTCTACCCTTGAAGGTCTGCTCCGCCCGCTTGTGACGACATTGGGAGCATCAACTTGGCGATGAGTCGAAATCCATGCTCGTTGATCAATACGCATTCCGATTATTTGCTTCCACAATATGGCTGCCGTGAGGCCCGCTACAAGAGCAGCTATTCCAGTAAGGATACTGATGGTCCATTCGAATCTGGTCATGCCCCAGAATCGTTGTGGCTCATCATTGGAGCAGGCATGGGTGCACTTCTCACTTTTAGCGGTCTGGTGATCCTCTTGGTGCGGTTTAAGGGCATTAGTTTTTGTGGGGGCCTTTTGATGTTCCTGTTTGGCATGTTTATGTTTGCTCATCGCTGCTACCTTCTATTAGTCTCTAACGCTGAAAAGTTCAAATTAGGACACTACCGAAGGCTGGGAAAGTATGCAAAATTCTTCATCTTGCGGGGCGGAAAAGCTGGGGTACTCTGGGCCACCAAGCCGTTTCCTCTGGCCCTCAACGGGGAACAATTCCGAATCCGATTTCAAATCCCAGAGGTCTGTCGTGCAAAGAAGCAATTCTGCGGAAGTAATCTCCGTGCGTCCAAAGCCGGCGAGACGGCGCGTGAATTCCTACGTCAAGCAAATGATTTTCGCCGCGGCGGTGGTGCTGTGTGCGGCAGCGGTGGCGGGCGCGCAAACCGTCACTACGCTGTACAACTTTGTTCGCGGCAAGAAGAGCGGCGCCAATCCGTGGTACGTGACGCTGGTGCAAGCGCCGAAGCGCGAACCCATTTTCAGCGACTTGCGGCACGAGTGGAACTCGTGCCCTTCCCGAACCGCCTCGAACCGGAGTCTTTCCGCAACCTCTGAAGCCGCGCCTTTCCCAGACGTAATTCAAGAGAGAACTGGAGCGGGAGACGGGATTTGAACCCGCGACTTCGACCTTGGCAAGGTCGCACTCTACCACTGAGTTACTCCCGCTCAACGAAGTTGATTATAAATGAGGGTTGGGGACGGGGCAACGGTTGGGGCGTTGGCCAGCATTCGCAGGGCGATGGGTTGAGCAAGAAGGTCGAGCTTCGCTGGACCGGACAGCCGGGGGCGGCTGTCCCCACATGCAATTCGCACTCGCAATGATCACTCCAGCGATCACTGCAACAGGCCATAGATGTAGAGACTGTCGGTTGAGCCGCTCTTGCTTCCGACGTATACGTTTCCACTCGCCACGGTGGGGACTGAGAATCTTATACCCTTTCCCAGAGTGTCTCGCATCGAGTTCTGCTGGCTGTTGCACAACAATCCTGAATTGGATGCTGAAGTATGTCCCGAATTTCCGGGGATTCTTAGCGTACGGACCATTGGGGATCTTCTTCGGGCTGGACTATGCGGCCGTCGCGCATGTGGATGATGCGGTCTCCGAATTTGGCGGCTTCGGGATTGTGGGTGATCATCAGGACGGTTTGGCCTAACTCCTGGTTGGACTGGCGCAACATCTTCAGAACTATGTTGGAGTTCTCGGTGTCGAGATTTCCTGTCGGTTCGTCGGCCAGGACTACCGCCGGTTGGTTGACCAGGGCACGGGCCAGGGCAACGCGCTGCTGTTCGCCGCCGGAAAGCTCGGAGGGGCGATGGTTCAGGCGCTTGGTTAGTCCCAGTAAATCGCAGATGCGGACGAAGAAGGCGGGGTCGCGGCCGTTGTTGCCGGAGATTTCCTGCGCGATTGCGATGTTGGAGCGGGCGTCCAGCGTGGGCAGCAGGTTGAACTTTTGAAAAACGAATCCGATCTTGCGCTTGCGCATGCGTGTGCGTTTGGCGTCAGAGAGCGTGGCGAAGTCGTCGCCGTCGAGGATTACTTTGCCGGAATCGGCGCGGGTCAGCCCGCCCAGAAGGTAGAAGAGGGTGGATTTGCCGCTGCCGGAAGGCCCCACTACGGTGACAAATTCTCCTTTTTGCACGCTGAAGGAGATGCCGCGGAGCGCGGGTACGTCGATTTTTCCTACGCGATAGGTTTTGTGTAAATCAATCGCTTCGATGAATGCGCCCATGCCTAGTTGAGTTTACACGATGCATTGGGAGTGGTTTCAGCGAGCCCAAAGGCCTCATCGCCGAGTACGCGGAGAACGACCGCGGAGTGCGCGGAGGAACCGGCTCGCTTTGCTCGACTGGACAGCCGAGGCGGCTGTTTCTACGTGAACATTTCAGGCTGCGCCTTGGCGGTGGGAGAGTTGCGGCGGGCGCTGCTGCATTCGTTTGGGACCGCGCTTGCGGACCAGGAGCAGGCGGATTCGTTCCAGCAGGTCGGCGGGCGCATACATCCCCCGCGCCAGGAATACGTCGGCTTGCGATTCGTGCTCGTAGACGCGGACCTTGCTTGAGATCAGGATGGCCGGCGTGTGAGGCGAGAGATTCTTGATGGCGGCGATCAGTTGCGGGCCGTCGAGGCCGGGCATGGCCATGTCGGTGACTACGAGATCGACGCCGCCCTGCTTGAAACGCTCGAGGGCCTCTTCGCCGCGGGAGTAGCTGGCCACACGGTAGCCGCGGGTTTCGAGCATGATTTTCCGGTAGGAAAGAGATTGCTCGTTGTCGTCGACACAAAGGATCGTGCGCTTGGGTTTCATCCACCGCCTGGAAATCCGCCGGTCTCCGGCTGGCCAGTTGCCGGAACGCTAACGGAAAGTTTCTCTGTTCGTGAAGAATGGATTTGCGAAATGAATCCTATCGGTAAGCGGGCGCGCTGTAAAGTGGCGTCGAAGCAAATGGCAGAGTTCGGCCATTGACTTTTTTCGGCTTGGCGAAAGGCCGCGATTCTGCGGAGCTTGGGATGGCACGTTAGAGGTAGATTTCGCCGCGCATGATTTTAACCGAGTTGCCGCCGACGCGCACGTTAACTACGCGGTTATCGCTGCTCTTGCTATCGAAAGACGCGCGCACAAAAATCCGGCTGGGGCGTTTCATCTCGACACCTTGTTCGATGAGGACGCGCTCGTCGCGTTTGGCCACGCCGTGGGCCACCATCCACGCTGCGGAACAACCCGCGGCGGAGCCCGTGGCCGGGTCCTCGCCGTTGTAGAACGGCATGCGGGCGTGGAGGCGGGCTTCGCGATCTACGGTCTCGCGGGTGACAAAATAAAAAAACTTGCCCGCGCTTCGGGCGAGATATTCGGCGGCGCGGTTGAGATCGATCTGCAGATTTTGCATCACGGCCAGCGATTTCAGCGGAGTCACTGTGAATGGGACTCCCGTGGAAACGGTTTCAATGGGAAGGGAGCCGTCGAAGTCTTCAGGGCGCAATCCCGTTGCCCGGGCCACTGCTTCGCGGTCGTGCTGCATAACGAACGTGGGATCGATCTGCGTCATCTCGCCAAATGATTGTCCATTCGAGTCTTCGAAATGGACTGGCACTCTGCCGACATTCAATTCGAGCACGATCTTTTCTGTGCCGCTTTGTGCGCGCAGTGCAAATGCGGTGCCCAGCGTGGGATGGCCGGCGAACGGCAGTTCTTCCTGCACGGTGAAGATGCGCACGCGAATGCCTTGCTCGCGCTCAGTGGCGGCGTCGCGGGGGAGGACGAACGTGGTTTCGGAGAGATTCATCTCCTTGGCGATTGACTGCATCTCGGCGTCGGTTAAGCCGCGGGCGTCCTGGATTACAGCGAGCGAGTTGCCTTCGAGCGGGCGGGAAGAAAAGACATCCCATTGCGTCATCGAGAGACGTCGTGGTGGCTTCGTCATGCAATTTCCCCAGGATTAGTTAGCGATGATTTTGCCGTACAGAACAGAGATGCTGGGGGACGCTTTTTCGATGCAGGAAACCAAAACCTAGAAAGCGGAGAGGGGAGAACGGCCGCGGAGGGCGCGGAGATTGGTTTCCGGGCTTACTGGTGCGGTTGACAGGGTTTGAGGGGGCTTCTATTCTAACTTTGTGTTTTGCGCTTCTAATGTCTGCGCGGCTTGTTGTTGCACGTGTACGCCGCCGAGTGGGTAGGAGCGAGCGAGAACTCTTCCGACCCACCCGGCGAAATGGGTGGGTTTCGTTTTCATGCGACGTTCGCACGGACTGAGAGCCGCCGCTAGCCAACGTTCACTACTTCAAACCAATTTTGGTTTTAACGAAATTGTTCAACAAGGAGAAAACTATGAGTACCGCAATTGCAGGCGAGATCACTGGCAGGATTCCCCGCATCAACGACACCGCGCCCGATTTCACCGCTGAAACCACTAAGGGTACGATTCACTTTCACGAATGGATCGGCGACGGCTGGGCGATTCTGTTTTCCCATCCCAAAGACTTCACTCCGGTGTGCACCACCGAGCTTGGCTACATGGCAGGCCTGCAGCCTGAATTCGCCAAGCGCAACACGAAAATTATCGGCTTGAGCGTGGACCCGGTGACCAGCCATGGCAAGTGGGCCGCCGATATTGAAGAGACGCAGGGGCACAAGGTGAACTATCCGATGATCGGCGACCCGGAACTTAAGATTGCCAAGCTCTATGGCATGTTGCCGGCCGAGAGCGGGCAGACTTCCGAGGGACGGACGGCAGCGGACAACGCCACGGTGCGCACGGTATTCGTGGTCGGGCCGGACAAGAAGATCAAACTTCAGCTCAGCTATCCGATGAGCACGGGGCGAAATTTTGACGAAGTGCTGCGCGTGCTCGATTCGATGCAGCTCACTGCGAAACACAAAGTGGCGACGCCGGTGAACTGGAAGCAGGGAGACGAAGTGATCATCCTGCCTTCGGTGTCGAACGAGGAAGCGCAACAGAAGTATCCAGGAGGGTGGAAGGCGCCGAAGCCTTATCTGCGGATTGTGCCGCAGCCCAAGTGACGCAGACAAAGTGACGCAGCCGCATTGACGCCGGAGGAGGGGCGCGGCTGCTGTGGAAGCGCATGCGGTCCGGTGATCGTCCCGGTCTTCAAAACCGGCGGGCGGCAGGTCTTCCTGTTGCCGGTGGGTTCGACCCCCACTCGCTTCCGCCAAGACATTTCCATTGCCGGGAGGGCTCGGGCGTACCTGATTACGCGGGATGTCTTTGCTGGCGGGCTTTTCGGGCTCTGTGGGTGGCGGTCTGCAGCGTGGAAATGCCTGTGGAAATCTTTCTCATACAACTAATTTTGGGGGACTTCTTCAAAACGCGCGGGTGTATGATGAGTTTCCTATAGCAGACGAGAGTCCGGATGCGCGGAGCGGCGCGGCAATCGGCCTTACAGTAGCGAGGGACGATCCTTATGGGTATGAATCAAGCATCGAGCGAAGAGCCGCGTCCTGCGGCAATTGAGAAAAAACCTTACGAGAAGCCGGGCTTTCGTTACGAGCAGGTATTCGTGACCTCGGCGCTCTCTTGCGGCAAGACGATCACAGAGGGCTCGTGCCATCTCAAGTCGCAGGTCTCATGAAGCGCGCTGACTTCGCCTCGGGGGACATTGCTGTCGCCCTGAAATGCGACCTGGCCGGAGAAGTGTTGCGGTCATTCGGCCGCCTTCGTTTTCGCGCGACGGGTTGGAGCATGCTTCCGGCGGTTTGGCCTGGGGACACGCTGGTGGTCGAGCGCGTCAACCGAGATCAAATCGACGTCGGAGATGTCGTGCTGGTCGGACGCGACGGCAGGCTGTGTGCTCATCGCGTTGTTTCCAGGGCAAGAGCATCCGGGAGTCCGCACTGGGTGACCCAGGGCGATGCCATGCCCGCGCCTGACCGGCCTGTGATCGAGAGTGAGTTGCTAGGGCGTGTCGTTTATCTGATCCGGGCGGGAAAGCAGATTACCCTGCCAGCGGAGTTGAGTGTGTTCGAACATCTGATTGCTAAGACTGTTCGGCGTTCGTTTTTCGCTGCCCGCGCTCTCGTCTATCTGCATCGTAAGGTTCGAACCGCAGAGAAATCGGGTCTAAAGGAATCTATTCTTCCGTGCCAGGGCTAGCCGCACAAGTCGAGCGCTACAGCGTGGTGATTGCGATCGGCGGCGTTGCCGTCAGGGTGAATACTGACGATGCGGATTTTCTTGCGATGCTGGAGGCGCGCTATGCCGGTTTTGTTCGCGCAGACGCAGCTGCCGAATTTGAGTTCGACGTGGAATTGATTCCGCCTGCACCCTCCGATCCGGACGTGGATGTGAGCGTGACTTGCCGCTCTGGCCGGTGGTTCATGGAGCGGGGTGATTTCCGTGCGGAATGGGAGCCGGCGGCGCGGCGCGGCTGGATTCGACAGTCGGCGAATCCTTATTCGATCGATGCCGTTCTGCGGATCACGCATACGCTGGTGCTGGCCCGGCAGGGCGGATTTCTTTTGCACTCGGCCAGCGCGATTCGCAATGGGAAGGCGTTTTTGTTTGCCGGCGTGTCGGGAGCCGGGAAGACTACGATTTCGCGGCTTGCTCCGGCTGATGCTACGCTTCTTACGGATGAGATCTCTTACGTCCGCAAGCTGGGCGCTTCCAGCGAGACGGGTTATGTGGCCTATGGCACGCCCTTCACTGGGGAACTGGCGAAACTGGGGGAGAATACTTCGGCTCCGGTGGCCGCGGTCTACTTATTGGCAAAGGGTGCGGAGAATCGCATTGATCCGGTGACGGTGTCCGATGCCGGGCGCGAGCTGTTGGGAAACATGCTTTTCTTTGCCGAGGATCAGGAATTGGTGTGCTCGGCATTTCAGGCGGCGTGCGACTTCGTCCATTGCGTGCCTGTTTACCGGCTTACCTTTGTGCCGGATACGCGGGTTTGGGAGATGATTGGGTAGGGAAGACATTGATGATTGATGATTGAGAAGCAATACCTGGGGTTTAATCAACAATCAAGAATCAGCAATTCATAAAATCATGAATAAAAGACTCTATGTCGTGCGTAGTCCGCGCATCGCGGCCCGCCGGCTCGGGGAAGAAATGCTGGTGATGTCGGGTCAGGGTTCGACGCTGTTTACGTTGAACCCTACTGCAACTATTCTGTGGCAGGCTGCTGATGGCGCTACGCCGCTCGATGAGATCGTCGAGCGCTGCATCTGTTCCGAGTTCGAAGTTCAACCCGAGGAGGCCCTGCGGGACGCCGAGGCGTTGGCCGAGGACTTAGCCAAGCACGGCATTCTGCTGATCTCCGAGAAACCGATCCCGAAGCCGGTTGAGTCAGTGCAGGAGTCGCGATGAGCATGTTATTCCAGGAAGCGAGCGACCGGGCGCTGCGGCTGGGGGTTCCTCTCAGCGTGCAACTGGACCTCACCTACCGCTGCAACGAGAAGTGCGTTCACTGCTACCTCGATCACGAAGACCACGGGGAGATGACCACTGCGGAAATCAAGCATTTGCTGGAGGAAATGGCGGAGGCCGGCGTCTTTATCCTTACGCTCAGCGGCGGCGAGATTTTTCTGCGCAAGGATTTCTTTGAAATTCTGGAATGCGCGCGCGCGCTTACTTTCTGCATCAAGCTCAAGACCAATGCCGTGCTGATCCGCGAGGCGCAGGCGGCGCGCATCCGCGATCTGGGTGTGGAGTCGATTCAGGTCAGCATCTATTCGCATCGGCCGGAAGTTCACGATGCGATCACCAAGGTGCCGGGCTCGCTGCGGCGGTCGCTCAATGCCATCCGCTTTTTGAAATCGCAAGGGCTGAAAGTCGTCATCGCGAATGTGCTGATGACGGAAAACATGCAAGATTATCACGGAGTGCGGGCACTGGCGGACGAACTTGGCACGCCGTGCACGCTGGATCCGACGGTCACGCCGATGATGGATGGCGATCGCTCGCCTCTCGATTTGAACGCCGGCGAATCTGCGCTGCGCCGCCTGTTCCGCGACGAAGCTTTCGTGGGCAACGCCGATGAGTTCTGCGCGCCGCCGCCGGCGTCCAATGAAGACAGCATGGATTCTCTGCCTTGCAGTGCCGGTCACACCGCCTGCTACGTTTCTCCTTACGGGGAGTTTTATCCCTGCGTGCAATTTCCTTTGTCTTGTGGGAACGTGCGGCAACAGCGGTTCATCGACATTTGGCGAAACTCCGAACAATTGAAAGAAGTGCGCTCGATTCGCTTGCGCGATCTATCGAGTTGCTCGCAGTGCGCGCATGGCTCGACCTGCACTCGTTGTCCCGGTCTAGCGTTCCTGGAAGGGAATATGCGCGGACCTTCTACGGCGGATTGCGAGAAGTCGTTTGCGCGGACTGGGATTCCCTCGGTTAATTTGCTGGCTAAGAAGGAGAAGGCTGCGGCCCCGCGGTTGGTGCAGATCCAACTCGTGCCTGCGATCACGGGCAGCAGGTTAGCCAGCATGGGCACCTCTGCGAGCGCAGTAGGGGCATAGGACCTGCGAGCAAGTCGTGCCGCCCCTACGTGACCCTATTCTCCGCTCTGCTTCCGGCACTGCCGTGCCGGACTTTCACCTGCCGCTCCGCGGCGATTCCATCATCCCGATCTCAGGAGCGGGTGTCCTTATCCCGCCCGTACACGGTCCGTTGATAATGCAGGCACCTTAAGGCTGCGCGATTAACATGGGCTGGAGCAGGCTGTTGGGAGGGCCTTCGATGGGCATAAGGCGCAAACTTCCTATTAGTTTAACGGCGGTCTTCTTGCTATCCGCGGCGGCATACGCCCAGGATTCGCCATCGCTCGGGGACCTCGCGCGGCAACAGCGGCAGCAAAAGGAAAAGTCAAAGCCCGCGCAGGGCAAGGACGCCAAGCCAGCTAAGGTCATTACGAATGAAGAAATCCATGCACGCCGAGGATCTGCACCGGCCCCTGCGTCGGCCTCCGAGGAACAAGCGGCTTCGACTCTTTCCTCGAATTCTTCTGCAAATGAAGTGAAGCAGACAGCCGGGGTCTGGACGTCCCAGATCTCGGCGCAAAAAAGCCAGATTGCCTCCTTGCAAAAACAAATCGATTCGATTAATCGGTCGATCCAATTTGCTCCGGCCAACTGCGTGGCCGATTGCGTTCAGGGGAACGAGCGGCAACTGGCGAAGCAGCGGCAAGCCGAGGGCATGCAGGCTCAACTGGAGGAGCAGAAAAAGCGTCTGGAGTCGATGCAGGACTCCGCCCGCAAACAAGGCTATGGCAGTGCGGTGTACGATCCGTAGCCTCACGAGTCCCCCGCCGAATTTTTCCATCTTTCGTCTTCCGCGAAACCTCCCGGGCATGCGAAATTAGTTGCATGCCTCTCGTGGTTCGTCCGTCACACATTCATTCGGTTGGCGTGTTCACCACTACGCCGATTCGCAAGGGCGCGCGCATTGTCGAGTATGCCGGACCCCGGATCACTCCGGAGGAAGCTGACCAGCTTTACGACGGCGCGCCCCGTACTTATCTCTATGGTCTGGAAGACGGAAAGACAATTATCGATGGCGAGGGGCTGGGCGCTTACTTGAATCATTCGTGCGATCCCAACTGCGAGATCGATGAGATCAAGAACCGCGCGTGGATCTTTGCGCTCCGCGACATTGCTGCCGGCGAAGAACTGCTTTGGGATTACAACCTTTACGACGATGAGGACCCCGCGCCTTGCTGCTGCGGTTCCCCGAAGTGCCGCGGGACTATGTATTCGCGGGAATGGATGGCCAAGATGCGGCGGAGGGCGCGCAGGGAACGGCCTTGACTCACTAGCGGTCTCACTTCGCTCGATCGGACAGCCCCTTCGGCTTCGCTCAGGGCAGGCTGGGGCGGCTGTTCCCACATGAGCACATGAGTCGCGGGCAGGCTGAGGCGGCTTCCCTACATGAGCACTTCTTGCTCACGCTTTTTCTGGGGCTTTTCCGCGCTCGCGCCAGCCTTCGATGATCAGATACAGAACCGGGATAAAGAAGAGATTGAGAATCGTGGACATGATCATGCCGCCGAAGACTGTGGTGCCTACGGAGTGACGGCCATTTTCTCCCGCGCCGGTGGCGACGACCAGGGGCACGACGCCGAGAATAAACGCCAGCGAAGTCATCAGAATTGGCCGCAGGCGAATCGAGGCAGATTGTATTGCGGATTCCACCAGCGGTATGCCGCGTTGCCGCAACTGCTCGGCGAATTCCACGATCAGAATCGCGTTCTTGCAGGACAGGCCGACCAGCATGACCAATCCGATCTGGCAGAACACGTCGTTCTGCAAGCCGCGCATCCACTGCGCTCCCAGCGCTCCCAGCAACGCCATGGGCACGGCCAGCAGCACGATGAAAGGCAATACGAAACTTTCATACTGCGCGGAGAGTGTGAGGTAGACGACCACTACGCCGAGTGTAAAGAGAATCAGCGTGGTTCCGCCGGATTGAAGTTCTTCCAGCGACAGCCCGGTCCAACTGTAGGTAAAGCCCTGAGGCATCCTCTTGGCCAGTTCGTCCATGGCCACGATTCCCTCGCCGGAGCTGAAGCCGGGTGCGGGCGAGCCATCGATCTCAGCAGAGCGGAACAGATTGTAATGGCTGATCACCTGCGGAGTTGTGGTCTGCGTAATGGTTATCAGGTTATCCAGCGGCACCATCGCACCGCTGTCGGAGCGCACGTAGAACTTGTCCATGTCCCGTGCCTGTGCACGGAACTGCTTGTCCGCCTGTATGTAGACGCGATAGGAGCGGTTGTTGAAATCAAAGTCGTTCACGTAGGACGAGCCCATGTATACGCCCAGGGTATCGGTGATCTGTGACAGCGGAACGTGCAGGCTCTTGGCTTTCTCGCGGTCAATGGTGACCAGATATTGGGGATCGTTTGCGGTAAATGAAGAATAGAGTCCGACGAGATCCTTCTCCTTGCGCGCGGCTGCCTGGCGCATCATGTCCTGCGTGGTTGCCGCGAGTTCCTCAAGTCGGTGCGAAGCCTGGTCTTGTATCACGAATTGGAAGCCGCCGAACTGTCCCAGGCCCTGGATGGCGGGTGGCAGCGTGGCAAACACGATTGCTCCCGAAATGCCAAACAGCCTGGGACGAACACGGTTCACGATTGCCGACGCGGTGTGCTGATCGCCTTTGCGCTGGGAGTAGGGCTTCAGTGGAACGAAGATCAGTCCCTGGTTTGATGTACTCCCGGAAAAACCAAAGCCCGCAATGGAGAAGGTCCCCGCCGATTCCGAGACATCGCTCAGCATATGAGCAACCTGCTTGCCGATGTCCTTGGTGTATTCGAGGGAAGCCCCCGACGGCGCTTGCATGACGACGATGAAATATCCCTGATCTTCGTCAGGCACGAAGCCCGTGGGAACGCGCTTGAAGACAAAAAAAGTGAGTCCCAGACCGGCGAAAAACAGCACCATCATCGCCAGCTTATGTTTCAGCAAGTAACCCAGCAGGGCACGGTATCCCCGGGTGAGGGCGGCGACGCCGTCGTCAAACTTTTGCAGCCACCACCACTTTTGCCGGTGGGAGTCGCGCAGAAAGATTGCCGCCAGCACCGGAGCCAGGGTGAGCGCATTGAAGGCGGAGATGGCAATGGAAAATGCGATCGTCAGCGCAAACTGGCGGAACAAGATGCCCGTCGTCCCGGGAAAGAATGCAACCGGCACAAACACGGCAACCAGCACCAGCGAGGTGGCGATGACGGCGCTGGTAATCTCAGCCGTGGCGGCCCCGGCCGCTTTGTGGGAATCGTGTTCGCCCTCAGCGATGTGGCGCTCAATGTTTTCAATCACGACGATCGCGTCGTCGACCACCAGGCCGGTGGCGAGCGTGATGCCGAACAACGTCAGCGTGTTGATAGAGAAACCCAGCAACTTCACAAAGATGAAGGTGCCGATGAGCGAAACCGGAGTGGCGATAAAGTGAATCATCGTCGTCCTCCAGTCGCCGAGAAAGATGAAGATCACCAGGATGACGAGCAGGATCGCCGAGCCGACCGTATAGATAACGTCGCGTATGGATTCGCTGACTGCATCCGTGACATCGAAGGCCACTTCGTAGCGCATTCCGGGAGGAAAGCTCTTCGAAAGGCGCGCCAGTTCGGTGAGCGCGCGCCTGTGGACATCGAGTGCGTTCGCGGTAGAGAGCTGCGTAACCGCGAGGCCGACTGCATCCTGCCCATTAAATTGCAGGTCGGTGCCATAGTCTTCCGCGCCCAACTCTGCGCGGCCAACATCGTTCAGACGGACCAGGGTTCCGTCGGCGTTGGTTTTGAGAATGATGTTGCCGAACTGGCTGGGTTCGCTGAGGCGTCCGACGGCCCGCACGCTGATCTGGAAGGTCTGCCCCTCGGGGGCGGGCTGCTGGCCGACCTGCCCGGCGGCGATTTCCACGTTCTGTTCTGACAACGCGTTGACCACGTCCGGCGCGGTCAGGCCCCGGGCCGCAAGCCGCCCAGGGTCGAGCCAGAGGCGCATGGAATATTTGCGCTCGCCGAAGATGAGCACGTCGGCGACCCCCGGAATACGCTTAAGCGAGTCCTTGACGTAGACATCGAGGTAGTTGCTGACAAACAGCGTGGAGTACTTGTTACTGTCGGCGAGGACGGCGGCGCCGAAGACGAAGTTCTGCGACGTCTTTGCGGTGGTGATGCCGATGTTTTTTACGGCGGCGGGCAGGCGTCCCTGGGCCGTGTTGACACGGTTCTGGATGTCGACCGTCGCCAGGTCGGGATCGCGGTTCAGATCGAACGTGGCGGTAATGGTGCTGGATCCGTTGTTGCCGCTGGTCGAGGTGATGTATTTCATCCCTTCGGCGCCGTTGATCTGCTGTTCCAGAGGAATGGTGACCGCGCTTTCCACGGTCTGGGCGCTGGCTCCAGTGTAGAAGCTGGTGACACCGACTTGCGGCGGCGCAAGGGTCGGAAACTGCGCAATCGGCAGCGTGGGAATTACGGCGGCGCCCGCCAGAATAATCAGCAGCGCGCAAACGGAGGCAAAGACGGGACGTCTGATGAAGAATTCAACGAACATGAGATTTTCGTTCTGCTGTCTTTAGTCGGAGCAATTAGCCGTTTAGCAATTAGCATTTGGCCAAGCGTCAATCTTGCAGGCCCTCACCACAACACTCAAGCGGCCAAGTGCTAATTGCCGACTGCCAATCGCTGTCGCGCTGAGTGTCTGAACCGCGAAGCCTAACTTTGCGGAATTACCGGCGCCCCGTCCAGCAGGAACTGCGTTCCGGAAACGATCACTTTGTCGCCGGGCTTGAGGCCTTCCTGCACTTCGTAATCGTTTCCCACCGTCTGCCCGACCTTGAGCGGCTTCTGCCGCGCTACGTACGAACCGCCATTCTGCGGCTCAGCCACAAAGGCGAAGTACTGGCCTCCGAGCCGCGATACGGCAAGGATCGGAACCTGCGGATTCTGGTGCGTCCCCCACACGATGCGCGCGCGGATGAATTGCGACTGCCGAAGCGCATCGTTGCTGTTGGCGATGCGCGCTTTCACCAGCACCGTTTGCGTCGTGTTATCCACTTGCGGAGAGACGAAGGTAACGCGGCTGTCGGCGAGCACTTTGCCATCGCTGGCCAGCACTTGTACGGGCAGGCCTAACTTGAGTTGCGAGGAACGATCAATGGGCGCATATATGTAGACTTCGAGGCTGCCGGGCTTGTCCACGGTGGTGAGCTGCGTGGTCACCGCAACGCGGTCGCCGACGTGCACCGGAATGTCGCCTACAATCCCGCTCCAGGGCGCGGCCACTCGGTAGTAATGCAGTTGCACTTCCTGCTCGCGCACTTGAGCGGCGAGCGAGTCCATCTGGGCTTGGGCCGCGTCCATGGCGGATTTTGCCTGGTCGAGATCCTGCTTGCTGATCACGCCCGCCGAATAAAGTCCCTGGGAGCGCTCATACTGCTGCTTCGTCCAAATCACGTTTGCCTGCTGGGCGGCCCGCGAACTCTCCTGGCTTTTGACCGTCGCCTGCTGCTTGAGTGGATCGATTTCCATCAGCGGCGCCCCGGCGGCAACCGCATCGCCGGAGTGCACGAAGATCTTGACGACCTGACCTTCGACCTGCGGCATGATCACGGCCGAATCGCGCGACTTCAGCGTGGCCACGTACTCGCTGGCATCGCTCACCGCCGTGGCCTGCGCCTCCTGCACCTTCACCGGCATTGCGTGCGGCCCGCCGGCCTGGGGATTCTGCGCGGCGTGGCCCGAGCAGGCCAAGGTCGCTCCGCCGGCCAGAAGGGCTGCCAGTAGAAGTGTCTGGGTTAAACATCTATGAGTGCCTTTGAACATGAATTTGCCGCTGCGCCCCTTGGACAATCTAGACGACCGCACAGCCTCAGGGTTGTGCGTTCATTACAAGATTCCCCTGAAGGTCATCCGGACGCAAAATAATCGAGCGGAAGGCTGCGGGGAAGAAATAGAGAAGCGGGAGCCAGCTCTGGGGCGGGATGGAACGGACGAATGCTCGCCTCCACCTTTTTCACTGGCGGTCAGGAAGGGATGGTCTCGCTTCGCTCGACCGGACCCTTCGAAACTCAGGGCAGACAGCCCAGGCGGCAGTCCCTAAATGAGTATTACTCTGCTACATTGTTGCGCTATGAAGAAGAGTTTCGCCCAGCCTGCCCGCGGCTTTTCGAGCGATAACAACGCCGGGGTGCATCCCGAGATTCTTGAGGCCATTGCCCGCGTCAACCAGGGCCATGTGGTCGCTTATGGCGACGATGCTTACACCCGTTCGGCGATCAAGAAGTTCGAGGAGCATTTTGGACCGAACATCGCGGTCTTTTTTACCTTCAACGGGACGGGTGCGAACGTTCTGAGCCTGCAAGCCCTGACCCGGTCGTTTCACTCAGTGTTGTGCAGCGATTATGCCCACATCTATACCGACGAATGCGGCGCGCCGGAGAAGCATGCGGGCTGCAAGTTGATTCCGCTGCCGCAGCAGGCGGGCAAGATCACGCTCGACTCCGTCCGCCACGCCTATCACGGCATCGGCGACGAGCATCACTCGCAACCCCGTGTTATCTCGATTACTCAATCCACAGAGATGGGCACGGTGTACCTGCCGGAAGAAATTCAAGGGTTCGCCCACTTCGCCCACGAGCATGGCATGTTCCTGCATATGGACGGTGCGCGCATCGCCAACGCGGCCGTTTCGCTTGGCCAAACACTCCGCCAGGCCACCCGCGATTTAGGAGTGGACGCTCTCTCTTTTGGCGGCACCAAGAATGGAATCCTGGGCGGCGAAGCGGTGGTGTTTTTTCATCCCGAACAGGGCCAGAACTTTCTCTACCTTCGCAAGCAGAGCATGCAGCTAGCCTCAAAGATGCGCTTCATGGCGGCGCAATTCGAGGCTCTGTTGACTGGCGATCTCTGGCGGCGCAGCGCCGAACACGCCAACCGCATGGCTCGCGTGCTGGAAAGGGAACTCAGCCGCATTCCGGGAGTCAAGGTTGTATGGGAGGTCGAGGCCAACGGCGTGTTCGTGCAGATCCCGCGTCACGCTATCGAAGAGATCAAGCAGCAATACTTTTTCTATGTGTGGATTGAGGAAGAATCCATCGTGCGCTGGATGTGCTCCTTCGACACCACGGAAGAGGATATCCGCACGTTTGCGGAAGTGGTTGCCGAGGCGGTAAAGGGGTGATGAAAGGCGCTCTATCCCGCTCTTAGTGATTGCTTTTTGCCCCGCTTTTAACTAGATTTACTTCTTCCCCGCTGCGCGACATTCAGCCGGGTTGCTTGATCAGGTTGCTTGATCAGGTTGCTTGATCAGGTTGCTTGGTACCAGGAGCCGTTGATGAGCCGGAAGTGGTTCAGCATCCTCGCCCTTATCGCCGCCGCGGCGTTCTTGCTCAGCCTGTCGAGCTGCGCGTTCAATTCGCACTTGCTCTCGATTCAGGTCCAGCCCTCCTCGGGCGGCACTTTCGGAGCGGCCGACCCCAGCATATTTTTTAATTTCAAGGCCTTCGGAAGCTACAGTCATCCTCCGCGGACAGTAGATATTACCAATCAGGTCGACTGGCAATCGGATAATCCGCAAGTGGTTCAAGTGACCACACTGGGGATAGTTTCACCGGCGGCGGACCTTCACTGCGGACTCGCCAACATTTTCGCGACCTTTCAAGACGGCAACAATGACGTGGTAAGCAACTCCGTGCCAGTTACGGTGAATGGACCGGCTAACTTGGGCTGCACGCCAGCCGGGACCCCACCGACTTTGACTGTAAACTTTAGCGGTACTCTCACAGGGACCGTAGTTAGTTCCCCGGCGGGTCTCGACTGCTCGTCTCCATCGTCGTGCAATGCTCAGTTCACCGCGGGCACCACCGTAACTCTCACCGGCACTCCCACTGGTACCTCGACCTCGGTGACTTGGAATGGCTGCAATACGTCCATGGGCTTTACCTGTAGCGTGATTCTGGAAAACAGCGTGACGGTCACCGCGACCTTCCAATAGAACAAGACGCCATCAAGCTCGGTCAGGGTCACCCAGCAACTTGCCCAGCGTGGGCTTGTGTTTTGCCGGCTTCTTGTTTTTGTGCGGAACCACCTTCTCGGCAGGGGGCGCACCCATGCGCTCCCGCGCCAGCTCCTTGACGGCTTGCACCGCGCGAAACCGCTTGACCTTCTTCTTGCGCGCCATTTTCCTGCGTACCTCGATATTCATGTTGCCATAGCTTGTACCGCTCCGAACATGCAATAATCGTTTTTCATGGAAGAACGCGATTTCTTCGACGAGAGCACCCAAAAGAAGCCGGTGACATTGAACTGCCCCCACTGCCACCAGCCCGCCGAATATGAAGTTACCTGGGTGGTGCGCACCAGGAAGCGCCAGCTTGCCGGCCGCGCCGACGAGCGCGACCGCGCCCGCTTTGCCAAAGCCCGCTCCTACATGCTGCGCAAAGACGACCTGATGGCCTGCAAGAACATGCGCTGCCGCAAACGCTTTGAGATCTCCGGCGTGCAGTCGGTGGTCTTCACCGAGTAAAGCCGTTGGCAATTAGCAATTGGCGCTTTTCCCTTCAACAGCAGGCTCAGGTGAGGTGCCGCTTCAACTTTCTTCCTCTATCATCCGGCCCCGAGTTGGCTAAATGCCAAGTGCTAATTGCCAATTGCTCGTTTATACTGACAAGTTTCCCGCAGTTCCGGAACCCGCCGGTAAGGAGTCACGTTTTGAAAATCCTGGTTTGTATGAAGCAGGTGCCGCAGAAGGATGCGCCGCTCAAGCTGAACGAGACCGCGGCTTGGATCCGCGAGGACGTGTCGTACGAGGTTAACGAGCCTGACGCATTCGCCCTCGAAGAAGCGCTGCGCCAGCGAGAAAAGCATACCGGAGAAGTGGTGGTCATCACTTCAGGCCCGGCGCGCGCCCAGCAGGTGCTGCGTGAAGCGCTGGCCAAGGGCGCAGACCGCGCCATCCATCTCGAAGACAATGCGTTCGTCGGACTCGATGCCTTCAACACCGCGAAAGCTTTCGCGGCCGCCATCAAAGATGAAAAGTTCGATCTGATCTTCACCGGCCTGCAGTCCGACGATTACGGCTACGCGCAGACCGGCGTGATTTTGGCGGAATTGCTGGGCTGGCCGCACGCCACCATCATCATGCAGATTGAAAAAAACGAGACCGGAATCCGGGTGAAGCGGGAACTCGAAGCGGGATTCTTTCAGTTCGTCGATATGCCGCTGCCCGCCGTGCTCACGATTCAATCGGGCATCAACAAGCTGCGTTACGCCACGCTGATCGGTATCAAGCAGGCGAAGAACAAGCCCATCCGCAAGGTGGCGCTGGCGGAAGTGCAGTCTGCGATCGGCGATAACCTGCAGAAAATTGAACGACTTTACGTCCCACAAAAGACAAAGAAAACCGAACACATCGAAGGCTCGCCAGCCGAGATCGCGAGAAAGCTGGTGGACAAACTGCGCAACGAACTGCGCGTACTGTAACGCCGGCGTCCAGCCGGCTTGTTTGGGTTGCTAGAAGCTGGGAGCTAGAAGCTAGAAGCTGACTCTATGCCCGATACCATCTTGGTAGTCGCCGAACAACGCGAAGGCAAACTCAACCGCGTCTCCTGGGAGACCATCACGGCCGGCCAGGCCATAGCCGCCGCCACCGGCTGGACTCTCGAAGCTGCCGTCGTGGGAGGTCCAGCGGCCACCTTGGCCGCCGAAATCGCCGCCAAGAAAGTCGCGAAGGTCTACGCGGTCGAGTCGCCGAAGCTCGAGCCCTACACCCCCGATGCTTTCGCCGTCGCGCTCAAACAACTCCTCACCGCGACGCAGCCAAAGCTCGTGCTGATGCCGCACACGTATCAGGTGCGCGACTTCGTCCCCAAGCTGGCCACGGCGATGGGACGCGCCGTCATCAGCGACTGCGTCGGTTTCAAACACGAAAACGGCAAGCTGCTCTTTACCCGGCAGATGTTTCAGGGCAAGCTCGCCGCCGACGTCAGCTTCACCAGCGACGCTCCCTGGTTTGCAACTTTCCAAAACGGAGCTTTCCGCGGAGACAAGGCTGAAGCCGGCGCCAGCGCAGCCCCGGTTGAAACCGTGAGGGTCGACATTGCCGACGGAGTGGTCCGAAACAAACCGCAGGAAGTGTTCAAAGAGGCGAAGCAGGCGGTCGACCTGACACAGGCCGAAATTATCGTGTCCGTGGGCCGGGGCATCAAGGAGCAGAAAAATCTAGAACTGGTCAAGCAACTCGCCGATGCTCTCGGCGGCGAGCTTGCGGCGTCGCGTCCCATCTGCGACTCGGGCTGGCTCCCGATGGACCGCCAGATTGGCTCTTCCGGCCAGACAGTTGCGCCCAAGCTTTATCTCGCGCTCGGCATCAGCGGCGCGATTCAGCACATCGTCGGAATGAAAGGCTCACGGACGATCATCGCCGTGAACAAAGATTCGGAGGCGCCGATTTTTGAGATTGCCGACTACGCGATCGTGGGGAATCTGTTCGATATCGTGCCGCCGCTGACTGAGGAAGTGAAGAAGGTGAAGGCGGGAGGGTAAACTTGATTCGCAGATCACGGACTGGACAGGGGTTTTACAATATTCTCCATGGACATGACTCTTACGGCGGTCTTTGAGGAAGTCGCCGAATCCGATGGCGGAGGCTACATAGCTTACGCGGAAGAACTCCCCGGAGCAATTTCCGAAGGGGACACCTTAGACGAGGCCCGCGACAATCTGCGGGATGCGATCGAGCTTCTTTTGGAAGCGAACCGCGAATTGACCGGCAAGCGCAGTCCGGGCAAGAAGGTTACTCGGGAAAAAATCAAGGTCTCGGTAGCGTGATGATGTGAAGCGCGTCGACCTGATCCGCCACCTGGAAGCGTATGGATGCTTGCTCTTCCGAGAGGGGTGCCAGGCACACGGTTTATTACAATCCAGCCGGGCAACGCACTAGTACGGTTCCGAGACATCGCGAAGTCAAGAATCCCACGGCGATACGGATCTGCAAACAACTTAGAGTACCCGATCCTGCTGCGCTGAAATCTCGCAAAACGTTTATCATATCCAGTCGTTTCCAAATGCTGATCTTCCGCAAACCGATCGCAGGCGTCGAGCGCCCGCAAATGCCTGCCGACGTAGTCATCGTCGGAGGCGGCCCGGCGGGCATGGCATGTGCTCTGCGCCTTATCGCAGCTGATCGACGCCCACAACGCGGCACATCCCGATTCGCTCCTCAGCAAGGAAAACATCTACGTCCTCGAAAAAGCTCGCGAGATCGGCCAGCACTGCCTCTCGGGCGCGCTGCTCGACCCGCGCTCCATGCTCGAACTGCTTCCCGGCTTCGAGAAGGAAGCTCCACTCGACGCCGAGGTCACAAAAGAAGCCGTCTACTTTCTCACCGAGACAGAGCAAGTTCAAGTTTCCCATCACGCCGCCGCCGCTGCGCGACCATGGTAACTACGTCATCTCGCTGAATCGTTTTGTGAAGTGGCTGGGCGGCAAGGTGGAAGAGACGGGCATCACGATCTTCACGGGATTCGCCGGATCGGAACTGCTCTTTAGCGACGATCCAAAGGAAGCCCGCGTCACCGGCGTCCGCACCGACGACAAAGGCTTGGACAAAGAGGGCCGCCAGAAATCCAACTTCGAGCCGGGCTACGACCTTAACGCGAAAATCGTCATCCTCGCCGAGGGGCCGCGGGGATCGTTAACGAAACAACTCGTCTCGAAATTTGATCTCGCGAAAAATGCCAACCCGCAAACCTACGGCGTCGGCGTGAAAGAACTCTGGGAAGTGCCTTCCGGCCGTATCGCTCCCGGCGAAGTGATCTATACAATGGGCTGGCCGCTCACCACGAAAGAATATGGCGGCGCCTGGATCTACGGCAGCAAAGACAACGTCGTCTCGCTCGGCTTCGTCACCGGCCTCGACTATCCCGACCCGCGCCTCGACCCACAGCGCGTGCTGCAGGAATTCAAGACGCATCCCCTGGTCGCGAAGCTGCTCGAAGGCGGAAAGATGATCCGCTACGGTGCGAAGTCGATGCCTTACGGCGGCTGGTGGGCGATTCCGCCGGTCGCCGGCGATGGCTGGATGATTCTTGGCGACTCCGCCGGTTTCGTGAACTCGGCGCGCCTCAAGGGAATTCATCTCGCTATCAAGAGCGGCATGCTCGCCGCCGAAACCGCATTTCGAGGCGCTGAAGAAAGATGATTTCGTCCGCCGCCACGCTCGCCGAGTTCCAGAAGAAAGTCGAATCCAGCTGGATCAAAGAAGAACTGTGGAAAGTCCGCAACATGCACCAGGGATTCGAGCACGGATTCTACGCCGGCATGTTCCACACAGTCCTGCAGATGATCACCGGCGGACGCGGCCTGCGCAACCGCTACCCCGGCACCGCTGGCTACCAGCACATGCGCAAGTTAGCCGAGCTTCCCCCAGACGGCGGCGCCGAAGCCCACCTGCTCGGCCCCGCCAAGGGCGACGGGAAACTAACTTTCGACAAGCTCACCGATCTCTACCATTCCGGCACCAAGCACGAAGAAGACCAGCCGGCCCACCTGGTCATCGACGATACCAACATCTGCAACACGCGCTGCGTAAAGGAATTCGGCAGCCCCTGCCAGAATTTCTGTCCCGCCAACGTCTACGAAATGCTCGACGATGCGAGCCAGCCCAACGGCAAGCGCATCAGCCTGAACCCATCGAACTGCGTCCACTGCAAAACCTGCGACATCGCCGACCCGTATCAGATCATCACCTGGGTGCCGCCCGAAGGCGGCGGCGGGCCGAACTATGACGGCATGTGAGTATTTTGCGAAGTGGCAATGCCTGGGTGGGAAAACGGGCTTCTGTGGGAACGGGCGCCTCGCCCGTTCAGCCCAGCGCAGCGAGGCGCACGCCTGCACCCCGACACGCTGTCCGCCCCGCCAAACCCGTGTTAGCATTTTCGACCATGCGATACCGTGTGATGACTTGCGCTGTCTCAGTTCTCCTCGCACTCACCGCCCTGGCCCAACAGCCAGGCCCCACCCTCACCCCGGACCAAGCCCGCGAGAAATACCGCGAGTCGAAAGCCGCCCACGCTGCGCGACGACTTCGGTGAGCTCGCCCGCTACCGCAACGCCAACGCCGCCCTCAAGCCGCCCGCGCCCGGTGAAAACCGCGTCGTCTTCTTCGGAGACTCCATCACCGACATCTGGCATCTCGACGAATATTTTCCCGGCAAATCCTACATCAACCGCGGCATCGGAGGCCAGACCACCCCACAGATGCTCATCCGCTTCCGCCAGGACGTGATCGAGCTTCATCCCAAGGTGGTGGTCATTCTCGCCGGCACCAACGACATCGCTGGCAACACAGGCCCCATGCGGCTCGAAGACATCGAGGCCAACTATGCGTCTATGGCCGAACTCGCCGCTGCCAATAGCATCCGCGTCGTTTTCTCGTCGGTGCTGCCCGTGCACAACTACACGCCGCAATCCCAGAACATGTACGCCGTACGCTCGCCGGCAAAAATCCTCGAACTGAATGGCTGGCTGAAGAACTACGTTGCCGAGCATTCCGCCTGCATCTACCTCGATTACTTCAGCTCCATGGTCGACGACAAAGGTCTTCTCAAGGGCGACCTGGCTGAGGACGGTTTGCACCCCAACGCCGCCGGATACAAGACCATGGCTCCCCTGGCAGAGGCGGCGATCCACGACGCCCTTGGAACTCCGAAGCCCTGAAGCCTTTTTCTTCGAACAGGCTCTATAATGAAGCGAGTTTCCGACCGCCCAGCCTTCGGGCATACCCAGGCTGCGGCGGCGAGGTAGTAGCGCCGCCGGCAAGATTCCGGTGCTACCCCGAGGGTGCTGGTGGAAACGCCGGCGCCTCCCGCGCTCTGTAAGGAGCGCATTGGAAAGGAAGCGCCCGCCGGGATGTTCCCGCCTGCGTGTTTCTTTTCCACGACCAACGACGATGTTTCTCACCGACAAATTCCGGCGCCCCATCACTGATCTGCGGATTTCCATCACCGACCGTTGCAACTACAAGTGTGTCTACTGCCGTACCGGCAACGAAGGCGCGCTCTACGGTGACCTGCCCTTCGCCGATTACCTGCGTATGGCGCGAGTGCTGGTAGGGATGGGGATTACGAAGCTTCGTCTTACCGGCGGTGAACCGTTGCTGCGCAAAGGTGTCGTCGAGTTCGTCTGCGACCTTTCCCAACTCCGCGCTCCCAACCAGAACGGCAGCGACAAAGAGCCGCTCGACATCGCGCTCACCACCAACGGCCATCTGCTTGCCGATCTCGCGCAGCCGCTCAAAGACGCCGGCCTCACCCGCGTCACCGTTTCCATGGACGCCGTCGATCCCGACCGCTTCGCCCGCATCACGCGCGTGCCCAACGGATACGACCACGTGCTCGCCGGCATTCGCGCCGCGCGCCGCGCCGGCTTGTGGCCGCTGAAGGTGAACTGCGTGCTGATGCGCGGCTTCAACGAAGATCAGATCATCCCCTTCGGCATGTTCGCGCGCGAAGAAGGCGTTACCGTGCGCTTCATCGAATTCATGCCCCTCGAAGAAGGCCGCACCTGGTCTCCGACGACTGTGGTGACGCTCGACGAAATCCTGGCCCGCATGGCCGAGTACCGCCCGCTGGTCGAAATCCCGCACGCGCGCTCGGAAACCGCGCGCCGCTATCGGTTCGACGACGGCGTTGGCGAAATCGGCATCATCGCCCCAGTCTCGCATCCCTTTTGCGGACATTGCAGCCGCATCCGCATCACCAGCGACGGCAAAATCCGCACCTGCCTTTTTTCCGTGTGGGACCACGACCTCCACGCCCAGATGCGCCGCGGCTCGAGCGACGAAGAGTTAGCAGAGTTCATCCGCGGAGTGATCCAGAAAAAAGAAGAACGCCACCACATCGGCGAACCGGACTTCGTGCCGGCGTCGAGGACCATGGTGCACATCGGGGGATAGTCGTTGGCCTGGAAAAGAACCGGGAAGGGCACGAGTTTACTCGCGCCAGTCAGAGCTATTTCACGAGAGGCTTTAGCCGCTGCGGTTTGGTCGCCCACTTTCAAACCGGGCCCGTACCCTGCGTGCGAGACGGCGAGACAGAGGCTGAACAGTGATTCGGTTCAGCTCAGGATTGCTTTCCAGCATATCTACCTCGGATCTGCCCTCTCCGAGAACAAGCAACGCCCGCCCGTTAGTCGATTCCATGTACCGCTCGTAGCACCACGCTCGAAAAGGCAGAAGCGCTCGCTGTTCCTTTCTGTTATAAAAGAGCGCGTTTTCAGGGATCGGATGCGGACTGACTGCGCGAATATCTTCCTCGGTCCACCACCAATTCAGCCACTTAATCTCAGAACCCTCGATGAGCAATGTGCCGCGCTTTTCTCCCATGCATTCGGCAAAATCCGACCAGACCATCACTCGATTGTTCGCCTTCATGCGTGCGACAAAACGCCGATGCTTCCACCTGTGCCACGGAATGGTCACGGCGAGAACCGGCAACTGTAACAATGCGACAATCGCCAGGAGCGGGAGGAATACGAAAACGCTTACAAAGGGTCCGAACTCTTTCCCCCGTTTTCCCCCGGTTGGGTTTTTGCCCTGAGGAGATCCAAAAATCGTAATGGTTTCGTTACCCAGCACACCGCAATCATAGTCCAGCCAAGCGCTGGTTTCACCACAAATTGCGCGGTGGCCGCCGTGTAACAGGACGGCCAACTGCCAACTGCTAATTGTCCACGGCCGCGCTCCCGCGTGCGCTACAATAGAACCATCCCCATGTCCGACCGAACTTTCACTCTCGACGAAGCTCAGACGCTCCTTCCGGTGCTCGAATCTCTTCTGCGCTCCGCCATCAGCGGCAAGAAGATCACGGAAGAAGTCGAAGCCGAAATGCAGGCGCTCAATCACCGCATCTTTCTCAACGGTGGCACTCACGTAGACGTCGTTGCGGTCGCGCGCCGCAAGGCCGAGCGCCACAAGGCCGAGCAGCGCGCCAAGGACGCGCTCGCCGAAATCGATTCCATCGGCGTGCAAGTGAAGGATCTCGACATCGGGCTGCTCGATTTTCCCTGCGAGGTCGAAGGCAGCATCGTGCTGCTTTGCTGGAGGATGGGCGAACACTCCATCACTCACTGGCACAGCCCAGAAGAAGGATTCGCTGGGCGCAAGCCCATCGACGAACGCATCGCGCGCTCGAAGAGGGCAAACTAGTTCTCAGTTCCCAGTTCTCAGTCAAAAAGAACTGAGAACTGCTACCGCGCCCGCGCCAGCACCAGCGTGATGTCATCCGGCTGCTCGTTATCCCCGATCCAGTCGTCGACCGCGGAAGTGACCGCCTCGCTGACTTGAACCAGCGGAGAGTGCCGGTTCGCGCTCACCAGCTCAATCAGCCGTTCCTCGCCGAATTCGCCGAACTCGTTTTCCGGCTCGGTGACGCCGTCGCTGTAAGCGATAAAGATCTCTCCCGGATGCATTTCCACCGCGCCTTCGTCATAGGTCACATTTTCAAACAGCCCAACTACTGTACCGCCGGCGTCCAGCCGCCGCACCGCACCGTCTTCTCCAATCAAGATGGGCGGCAAGTGCCCGCCGTTGCTGTAAGTCAGCTTGTGCGATCGTCCGTCGTAAATTCCTAGAAAGAGCGTGGCGTACTTTTCCGGCGGAGTGCTCTCATAGAGTTGGTGGTTGAGCAGGCCAAGCAACGCTCCGGGAGAAATTTCAATGCCTTCCGGCCAAGCCGCCATAACCCTGCCTGCGCCTGCCACCGCGCCCACCGCCACGGGCTCGCGCATCTGCGGCAAACTCTCCACGCTGTAGGCGCGCACCGCCGAGTGGATCGTTGCCATCAGCAGCGCGGCTGAAATCCCTTTCCCGCTGATGTCGCCGACGGCCAAGATCAGTTTGTGCGAACTAGCAGTAAGGAAATCGTAATAGTCGCCGCTCACGGTGCGCGCCGGACGGCAGAAGCCGTGCACTTCAAGCGATTCCAGCTCCGTAACCTGGCGCGGAAACAGTTGCGCCTGCACTTCCTGCGCAATCGCGAGTTCACCTTCGAGCCGCTGCTTTTCCTTCTGTTCCTGAATCAGCTTCTCGATGGACTCCGTCATCGAATTGAACGACAGCGAGAGTTGCGCCAGTTGGTCCGCGGACTTGACCGGAATGCGATGGCTGAAGTCGCCGCGATCCACGTGCTTGGTCGCGTCATAGAGCTGCGCCACGGCGCCCGTCACTGTTCGCGTCATACGCGTGCCGATAATCAGGGCGATCAGTTCGATCACCGCGAAGAAAACTAGAATTCCGAGAAGAATATATTCCACACCCCGCACAAACTCTCCCAGCGCCGCAAACAGATGGCCGTAGAGAATAGCAGGACGGGTCCGCACCTGCACCAGCAAAGCCCCGCTCGGCTCGTGTTCCCCGGTTTTCCAGTCCAGCACCGACAGGGGTGCAAAGAAGGTAACTTCACGATCCATACTGTTCGCGGCAGCCGGCACCGCGCCCACGGTAAAGGTGGGGCTGGGACGCAAATTCACGGTGGTGCCATTCTCCTTCTCAGTAATGACAATTCCACCCTTTTTCGCTTCCGTTCCGGGTGTGCTGCCTTGCGGTCCAGAGCCCGGCCGTCCGCTTTCGTCTCTCTGCAGGAATCCCTGGTCGTCTAACAGGGTGATCTCACCCATGTCTGCAGCAATCTTTCCCACTAACTCCTTATCAAAGGGTTCGCTGGTAACAATGGTGAGTGTTTTCGATCCGGCGGAGAGCAGCGTAACCACACGCAAGTGGAGTCCGTCACGATCGCGTGTGATTTCGCGTAACCCTCCTTTTGCGAATGCGGGAAGCGCAAGCGGAGGCCCCTTGGATTCATCGCCCAACGACAAAACCTTGTCGCCATGCCAGGCACAGATGCGCCGCCGTCCCCAGGCGGAATCGCTTTTTCTCAGACCGGCCAGCGACTCGGCTGTAGGCTTATCTCCGCGCTCAAGGCGAACCGCCAATTCGTTGCCCACCGCGGCATTCACCGCTTCCAGGCTGCGCAACTGCGAGTTGATTTCCGAAGTCACTACGAAGACGGCGAACTGACCAGCGAATCCATAGAGTGTGATGAAGGCCATCGCAATCAGCAGCACCGCAGGAATCACGCCGATGAAGACGTAAGTCACGATGAGCCGGTTGCGCAGTCGCCACAAAAGTTTTCGCTTCAGCCAGCGGAACGCGACAATGGAAAACAACAAAGCTGCATCGACAAGAAGAAACTTGACCCAAAACTCAACGTTGCCCGCCGCTGCAGGCGCGAAGGGTCTCAACACCATTTCAAGAGCGAAGAGCCCGACGGCGAAGGCCAGGGAATAATAGGCTCCGCGCGCGACCCATCCCTGCGGCCACAAACCAGCTGCCAGCATTCTTGCGCGCATTTGCCAGTAAAACTTCTTCATGACTTCGATTCGCCGATTCCCAACAGATCGGGCCTGAAAGGGCCAATACATCAACTCTCAATTCGGAACAATTAGATCTCCGGATACAGATCGAAGAACGCTTCCAGGCTGGTGCGCAACTGCTTCTCGATCTCTTCCTTGCTGCCTTCGAGTACGTGCATGGAGACGTGCGCTTCCCGTCCGTTGGTGAGCTTCACCGGAGCCTGGCCCACCTCGGCCACGTCTTCTGAAGGCAGCAACCGCATGCCGTAAACCAATGTCAGATTCGCCATACTGAATTCTAACCGTCTTGGCAGCCGGGACAAAACCCCGAACTCAGGCCTGTACCTAGTACCGAGCCCGACCCAGCTTGTCTTGCTCGGTACTCAGCACTGGGTACTCGGTACTAACAGAACTGGGAACTGGGTTATCATTCTGCCGTGCTCCCAAAACTAACTCTTTTCCTGGCTGGCTTTCTCTTGACTCTTCCCGCCCTATCCCAGCAGGCGGCCGAGCCCAGTTCCAGCCAGCCTCAGGTGAAAGTCAATTTGCTGAACGTTTGCACACCATCCGCCGAGGAGCAGAAGGAAATCGCCGCGGCGCTGGCGCGTATCCCCAAGCAGCCATTGTTCGCCCCCGATTTCGAAATCTCTCATGGCCTCTCCACGCTGACCGACGCTCCCAACTTTCTTCAACCCGGACAGCGCGCGCAAATGTCCGACGACCCGTCGGTCGCCCGCTATGTGCGTATTCGACGCGAATTCGCCGTGCAAGCCTTGTTTGCCAGCGTGCAGTACTCCTTCAGCAACGACGGGAGGAACATGGTCGAGACCCTGGTGCTGCACGTGCGCGAGCCCAAGGATTTGATCCAGGTTTCGATGGAAGACAGCGCTTCGACGATCGGCAGTCCCGAAAATATGGTCGCGGCCAACACTCCCGCTAGCCGGATACGTTTGGAGCGCTTCGGAAAGTCATCGATCGCGCTGGCCCGTTGCACTGGCTCGGAAAACGGCCCCGCACCGGACCAGAGCGCCTACGAACCCTTATTCCGTAGCGCCTCCGAGGTGCTTGCCAACTATCGCTCTCTGCTCAGCGTGCGGCGCACCGTGCCGGCAGAGCTGGCGCAGATTCCCGGGCAGAAAGAAGCCGCAAAACCAAAATCCGCAAAGCCCGCGGTCAAACCCGCAGAAGAAAAGAAATGACGAAGAATTACCCTGTGTCCCCTGTGTCCGGAGCCTGCCCTGAGCGAAGTCGAAGGGTGGTGAAGATTTTGTTGTTGGTTCTCGAGTGGAGCCTTGCATCGAAATTCTGAAATCAGCAATCTAATGGCCAGCAAACCATGAGCGAAACCCGCAACGTAGTCATCATCGGTTCTGGCTGCGCCGGACACACCGCCGCGCTTTACACCGCTCGCGCCAATCTGAAGCCTCTTGTCGTCGAAGGTCACGAGCCCGGCGGCCAGCTTTCTCTCACCACGCTGGTGGAAAATTTTCCCGGCTTCCCCGAAGGAATCATGGGACCGCAACTGGTCGAGAACATGCGCAAGCAGGCGGAGCATTTCGGCGCCGAATACCGCATGGCGCACCTCACTAGCGCAGACCTCGGTAAGCGTCCCTTCCTGCTTCATCTGGGCGTGCATCAGGTGCACGCTCAATCGTTGATCATCGCCAGCGGTGCCTCTGCCCGGTGGCTGGGCCTGCCCAACGAGCAGAAACTAATCGGCCACGGCGTTTCCTCCTGCGCCACGTGTGACGGCTTCTTCTTCTCAGGGAAAGAAATCGTGGTTATCGGCGGCGGCGATTCCGCCATGGAGGAAGCCACCTTCCTCACTCGCTTTGCCACCAAGGTGACGATCATTCATCGCCGTGGCGGTTTTCGCGCTTCCAAGATCATGCTGGAACGCGCCCAGAAGAACCCAAAGATCCAGTTCCTCACCGACACCGTTGTGGAAGATGTCTACGATCATGCCAAGCAGGAAGTCACTGGCCTCAAACTGCGCAACGTCAAGACCGGCAGAGTCTGGGACTTCCCCACCAGCGCTCTGTTTCTCGGCATCGGCCACGAGCCCAACGCGAAGATATTCCACGGCCAGCTCGAGACCGACGCCGACGGCTATCTCAAGACGCACAACAATGTGCACACGCGCGTCCACGGGGTTTATGCCTGTGGCGATGTGCAGGATCGCCGCTACCGTCAGGCCATCACCGCCGCCGGAACCGGATGCATGGCCGCCATTGAGGTTGAGAAGTTCCTGGAAGACCACGGAAGCTGAAGCTCCCTTTTTGCCGGGCAGCAGCGCAAGAATCACTCCCACCTACGTTCAATTGTCGATAGAGTCTTAGCTGACATGCGGGAAACCAAAGACCCGCTTGCCGGTGTCTAACCGTGAAGATGCGCCGGCCGGACCTTCTGTCGGAGGTGTTCATGATCGCTCGCTTCGTCTGCTTGCTTGTTCTCTCTGGCAGCCTTTTCGCGCAGCAGGCTTCTCAGCCTTCCCTCACGATTTACAACCAGAATTTCGCGGTCGTCCGGCAGCAATTACCGCTCGATTTGAAGTCCGGTGAGAACCAGGTCAGCGTGAACGACATCACAATGCACCTCGAACCCGACTCGGTCATCCTGCGCGATCCCACGGGCAAACACGCGGTGCAGGTGCTCGAGCAAAACTATCGCGCCGATCCGATTTCGCAGACACTGCTCCTCTCTCTCTACGAAGGCAAAACGATTGATTTTGAAGTAGGCACGACTCAGGGGATTCAAACCATCAAAGGCAAGGTGATTCGCAGCGGATATGTCCCGCATAACGAATCCGCCATGAACCTCTACGGCCAGCAGTATTACCAATCCCAGATGGCTGCGGCTTCCGATCAGCCGATCATCGAAGTCAATGGCCAGTTGCGCTTCAGTCTTCCCGGAACGCCGATCTTTCCCGCGCTCACCGACGACAGCATCCTCAAGCCTCGCCTGGAATGGCTGCTTGCCACCGACAAAGCGGGCAAGTTTCCCGCCGAATTTTCCTACATCACCGGCGGCATGACCTGGCAAGCCGACTACAACATCGTCGCGCCCGAGAAAGGAGATCTGGTTGACGTCGTGGGCTGGGTCACCATGGACAACCAGACCGGCAAGACGTTCGAGAACGCCCGCATCAAGCTCATGGCCGGCGACGTGAACAAGATTCAGCCCGGAACGGCCGGCCGGATCCGTAACCAAATGGTAGCTGTGAGCCGGAGCGGTCAGCGATGCCGGGACAGCCCGTCACCGAGAAAACTTTCGACGAGTACCACCTCTACACGCTCGAACGCACCACCACGCTGCGCGACCGCGAAACCAAGCAGGTGGAATTCATTCGCGCAGCAGGCGTGGGCACGAAACAAATCTACATTTACGACGGCGTCAAGATCGACAGCAACCGCTACAACGGCTGGAACTGGGACAACATTCGCAACGATCACTCCTACGGCACGGAATCCAATCCGAAGATCTGGGTGATGCGCGAGTTTCGCAACTCGGATGCGAACCATCTCGGCATGCCGCTGCCCAAGGGCCGCGTGCGCTTCTACCGCCGCAATGACGATGGCCAGATCGAATTCACCGGCGAAAATACCATCGAGCACACGCCCCACGACGAAACCGTGCGCATCTACACCGGCAACGCCTTCGATCTCGCCGGAGAACGCCGCCGCAGCG
>CAVPEZ010000009.1:0-33617 GCA_963703635.1 uncultured Acidobacteriaceae bacterium | reverse complement strand
TCAGTAGGTTGGAGGTTCGATTCCTCCCGCGCTCACCATCTCTTCTTTTTGTTTAGCTCGGCTTGCGCTCGGTTGTGCGCTCCGTCATGAGCCAAGCCGACTACATGAGGATTGGGACAACTCCGGCCAATTTGCTTTCACGCAAGGCTGGGGATGATTGTGGTATGCTGCTCGGCTAAGAAAAGTGGTCCTTTCCAGGTTCGCCGTTTACGTGGAGGCATTATGTTTAAGCGCTGGATTGTTGCCGTTTCCATAGTGGTTTCTCTGTTCACCTCAGCAGAGGCGCAACAAACATATCCCGTAACACCACAACAGTTCGCATTCTGTCCCCACCACTTTGATGCGCTCTATTGTTTTTTGCCATTATTCGGATTCCGCAACTTTGACAATGCTGGAAATTCTTTCTCCGCCCAAGAAACCAGGGCTCTCCAGATCATTGGCTTGTTGGGAATCGAAACCTCCACTCTGGCGCTCCCATCACCCGCCGCGGGTGTCGCTTTCGTTTTCGACCCGGCAACCGGCACGTCTTTGCTCTCACGCGAGAGTCTCGGTCCCATCCTGAGCGACCGGGCGGAAACGCTCGGGGGGCACCGCTTTCATGTCGCGTTTACCTATGAGCACCTTGGATATGAGTCCTTGGACGGCATACCGCTGAATCAATTTACCGACCAACTACTTTTTGCTAAAAGCCTGACAGTACGGGTGGACGAGTTCACGGCTTTCCTCACTTACGGTTTGACACGACGTATTGACGTTTCCGCTGCTTTCCCGGTGCGCACCGTGCGGCTCTCGGCCAATGGCTTCAACTACCCCGACGGATCTCCAGAGACCGAAGTTGAGGGGGATTCCGGTTTGTCAGACATTATCTTGCGCGCCAAAGGGACCGCATGGAAGGCGGAGCATGGGGGAATCGCGGTCGGCTTGGACGTGCGCACGCCAACTGGCGATCCGCTTAATTTCTTAGGATCCGGCGCCTTTGGGGCGAAGCCGTTCGTGGTTGGATCATGGGGCACAAGCTTTCATCACGTGTACATTGGTCCTCATCTGAACATTGGATATCAATGGAATGGAAAATCCCTTTTGGGCGGGGTCCTGTTGGGGGAAGAAGGTCGTCTGCCCCGACTGTTGTCCTATACCGTCGGAACTGAGGTGGGGCTACACAAAAGAGCCACCCTGACGTTGGATTTTGTAGGCGAACGCTTGTTCAAAGCGGAGCGCACTTACCTCTTCAACCAGTTGATCCAACCAACTTCGGTCCAGATCACCACCCGGTCGATAAACATGAAGGACGGTTCCGTCGGTGCCAAGGTCAACCTATGGAAGACTCTGCTGTTGACCGGCAACCTGGGCATCAGAGCGGATAGATCCGGATTGCGAGCGCGGCTCATCCCGCTCGGCGGCATATCTTATACCTTCTAGTGCCGGCCGTCGTTCGGCCTGCTATTTTCATAGGCGGCAGGTACGGAATATAGCGGGCGAACAACCAGCACAGGAAGAACACCACCGGGATGTGAACCAGCAACTGCAGCACTCCATATCCCACGATATCGCGCGCCTTCAATTTCAATAGGCCGAGCAGAGGCAGCATCCAGAAGGGATTTACCAAATTCGGCAGCGCCTCCGAGGCATTGTAGATCTGCACCACCCAGCCCAGATGAACCTGGTGCAGGTTCGCGGCCTGCAATACATAGGGCGCTTCGATGACCCACTTGCTGCCACCGGAAGGAATGAAAACGCCGAGCACGGCCGAATACATCGCCACCAGCAACGGATAGGTGCCGTGGGTGCTGAGGGAGGCGAAGACCTTTGCCAGTGTATCCGCGATTCCGGTTCCCGCGATCATTCCGAAAATCACGGCGTAAAACGGAAACTGGATGATCACACCGCCGGTCGCAGGAATGCACTCCGCGACTGCCCGGATGAAGCGCTTCTGGCGCCAGTGCAACAAAAGCCCAAGCGTGATGAACATGAGGTTGTAGGTGTTAAGGTCGAGCGCGGCCAGCGCGCCTTGCGGTGAGGTGCGGAAGACATCTACCAGGTAGTAGCACAGCAACGCCACGACCAGCACCGTCAGCAGCGGGCTGTATTCCAGCCATTCGCCGGGCTTGCTCCTATCGTCCAGGCTGGAGCGAATCGGCTCGTATTGGAGGCCGTAGGATTCGGCGGTTCTGGCATTCTCCGGCGACGGCGTGGACAGATCCGCGATCAGCACCGAGAGCGCGATCAGGATCACCGTGGTCGCGATGCATGGCCACAAGAATAGCGTCTGGGGGAGCGGGATCAGACCGCTGATGCTGAACAACGTCGGCGGCATAGCCGACTTGGTCGCCATCATCATGGCAGCTGAAGAAGACAGCCCCATCGCCCAGACAGCCCCGAGCCCGAGATACCCAGCCGCACCGGCGGCGCGGTAGTCCAGTCCTTTGACGCGATGAGCCACTTCCCGGACAAAGAGTCCACTGAAAACAAGACTCAAGCCCCAGGAGATCAGCGATGTCAACATGGAGAACAACGCCACCAGCGCAACCGCTCCCCGCGGCGTCTTCGGAATTCCCGCTAAGGCGCGGATGGCGCGATAAACGATGGGCGTCGAAGCCACAACATATCCGCCGACGATGATCATCACCATCTGCATGGTGAAAGGCACAAGAGTCCAGAAGTTCTTCCCGCCCTGAATGGCCAGTTGGTGGGACTCTGATGAAGCAAAAGGCCGGCAACGAAGACGACAACAATTCCCAGCAGAGCGAAAATCAGCGGGTCCGGAAACCAGCGCTCACTCCAATTGGCGAGCGCGAGACCGAAGCGAACCAGACGCTGCTCTTGAGCTGCCAATTGTTCTTGAGTTGCCTCTCGCTTTTCTTGTGTCGTGTGCACGCAATCCCTTCGATCGGCAGCTGTCTGTGTCCGACATTGTAGCGCGTGTCCTGCGCCCGGCAAGCCGTTGTGCCGGATTCCACGATGGGTGTAGGATGCGTGCGATTGCGCCCGGGCGAAGTTCGCCTCATCCGAATTGTCGAAGGCTGAACCCCTTCAGCCCTGACACACAAGGCCGGGCGTACTGGTGGCAAATGCCAAAGACTCCGTTACGAACTGGGATCGATGCGATCGCAAGCCTCCGGCTGCGACGCCACCATTTGTTGGATGAGCGGCCCGCGGATGTGGTCACTATCTGCCGTGATATGTGCGGCGTGCAGGCGCAGATCATGTCGGCGGCCTATCTCCAGCTCTGGACGCGCAATCATGCCATCACGCGAGCTGAGATTGAGAACGCGTTGTGGAAGACTCGCACTTTGGTGAAGACCTCCCTCATGCGCCAGACTCTGCACCTCATTCCGACCGACGAATTCCTGCTCTACATTGCCGCCCTCAGACCGAGCCGCTTCGCCCAGGCGATGCGCGTCATGGACAGATGTGGCATTACGCGCGATGAGAGCGAAGCACTCATCCCGTTGATCATGGAGACCCTCTCTGCGGGGCCGCTTAGCAGACCTGCTATCGCCGCTGCGATTCGCCCCAAAGCGAGCAAGCGAGTGCGTTTCTGGATGGAGAACTCCTGGAGTCTAGTTCGTCTGCCGGTGGCGGAGGGAATGGTCTGCTACGGCCGGGGTGAGGGTAACGCAATCGTTTTCATCCGCACGGACCATTGGCTGCCGAAGCTGAAGCTTGAGCGGATGGCGGCGACCGAAGCGCAGTGCGCTCTCTTGCGAAAGTACCTGCGCACCTATGGTCCGGCAACGTTCAAGGACTTCGCCCACTGGGCGGGCATCCCGATGCAGGAAGTGAAAACGCTTCGTCCGCTTATCGAGTCCGAGCTGACAGAGATTCCCGGTGACAAGAAGAGCTGTTTCCTGCTGCGCGAGGATGTCCCGGTTCTAAACAGTCGCTCGGCAAAGGAGCGCTGTGTCCGTCTGCTGCCACACTTCGATTCCTATCTGCTCGCTCATCGCGAGAAGGATCACCTGCTGAGCGCGAAGCACTACAAGCGCGTCTACCGCAACCAGGGCTGGATCTCGCCAGTCGTGCTCATCGATGGCGCGATCGCCGGTGTCTGGTCGTACAAACTTCAAGGCAAGCGGCTGCTGGCAGAGATTGAGCCATTCGACAAACTCTCAAAGGCCGAGCGAGCGGAGATTGAGAGGGAAGCCGAGCGCCTGGCGCGTTTTTTTGAGTGCGACCTGGAAATCCGCTTCGTCTAAGCATGAAGATGGTTTTGCTTCCCCCGCGTCCTCCGCGGAGGTTCTCAGCGATTTCCGCGTTGTGAGATTTTGCTAGCTCCGGCAATAACAGAGCTTGAATCGCGGAGGTCGTGGAGAACGGCCCGCTGTGCCAACCGAGAGATCACCGGCTGATTTGCTTTTGTCGTCACGCCATATGAGGATACTAGTGCATGATCGTCAACTTCGCGGAGCGGGCGCACAACCACAACTGGGAACTCGACCCGGTCACGCGGTCCTTGCTCGACACTGACTTCTACAAACTGCTGATGCTGCAATTTATCTGGAAGCATTACTCCAGGACGCATGTGCAGTTCACCTTGTTCAACCGCTCTTCCAGCGGTCCCGTCGACACCTTCGCCCACGAAGAACTCATCGAGCAACTCGATCACGCCCGCAACGTCCGCTTTCGCAGGTCCGAACTGGTCTGGCTGGCCGGCAACACATTCTATGGCCGCCGTGGAATCTTTGAGCCGGGGTTTCTGGAATGGCTGGAACGCGATTTCCGATTGTCGGACTACGAACTGTCAGTGAAGGACGGCCGCTTTCACTTATCCTTCGACGGCCTGTGGACCGATACCACGATGTGGGAGCTGTATTCGCTCTCCATCATCAACGAGCTGCGCACCCGCGCCAATCTGAAAAAGCTGAGCGAGTTCGGCCTTGACATTCTCTACGCCAAAGCCAAGACGAAGTTGTGGGATAAGATCGAGCGCCTGCGCGGAGTTCCGAATCTCAGTGTGGCCGACTTCGGAACTCGGCGCCGTCACAGCTTTCTCTGGCAGGAATACGTGGTCGAAGCGATGGCGGCGAACCTGGGCAGCGGCTTCACCGGGACCTCGAACGCCTTCCTCGCCCACAAGCACGACCTGGAGGCGATTGGAACCAACGCGCATGAGATTCCCATGGTGCTTGCCGCCCTGGCGCCGCAAGATGATGAAGAGGCTCTGAGGGCTTCTCAGTACCATACCCTCGCGATGTGGCAGCAAACTTACGACGGAGCGCTCCGCATCATGTTGCCCGACACTTTTGGAACCACGCAATTTCTCGAAGGTGCGCCCGACTGGGCCGCCGATTGGACGGGCCAGCGCGTTGACAGCAAGGATCCTTATATAGCCGGAGATGAATATATCGAGTGGCTGCGGTCCCACGATCGCGATCCCCGCGACAAGTTGATCATCGCATCCGACGCTCTCGACGTCGAGGAGATCCTCGGCCTGCATGCCTACTTTGGCGGAACGCTGGGCAGCGGAACCACCGTCAGGGATTTCGCCAGCGCCGACGACTTCCACGACCGGCACAAGTGGACGCCGGGCCGTCGCATTCGTTTCAGCGCGGGTTGGGGCACGTTGCTGACCAACGATTTCCGCGGCTGCGATCCCAGCGGCGATGGCGGCTTCGATCCCATCAGCCTGATCAGCAAAGTATCCAGTGTCGAAGGCCGCCCTGCGGTGAAGCTCTCCGACAACTACGCGAAAGCGCTCGGGCCGCCTTCGGAAATCGAGCGCTACCGGCGCGTATTCGGCACCGCGGGCGTCACCAACATTCCGGTGATCACGTAATGACAATCGTCTAATACCTTAGTGACAAAGGACTTAAGTAAAAAGACCCCACACGTTCGTGCTAGACCATGGCACGCCAGAGCCATGTACGTCGGTGCCACACTCCGGTACTCTCTTACTTGAGCAGCACTTGGGGGAGGGCTGATCAACATACGCTCCGTGACTCAAACTGAGTCTGGGGCGTTTTGTTTTGCGCCAAACTTCGCCGTCGCTCACCTGTCAATCGCTCAATCCGTCGGCTCGCCGCGCGCCTTGTATAATCGAACTCCTGCCTATGCGAGCCTCGCTTTCCGTGTGGATTCTTTCTGTCTGTCTGGGATTAATTCCTAAGGGAATGCTGCTGGCGCAGCCGCCGTTCCCGAGCCTCCGGTGAATTCGCCGTTGCAGAAAGCGCAAGCGCCCAGCCCGCCGGCGTCCCTGCCGCAGTTCGAAGACGTCGCGCAGAAGGCAGGCCTCACCGTCGCGCACATCTCTTCTCCAGATAAAAAGTACATCGTCGAATCCATGAGCGGCGGCGTGGGGTTGATCGACTGCGACAACGACGGCAAGCTCGACATCATCACCGTCAACGGCTCCACGGTGCAGCGATACAAGCAGGGCGGCGACCCGATGATCACGCTCTATCGTCAGGACGCGGATTCCACCAGTGACAACGTCCACTTCACCGACATCACCAAGTCCGCCGGCCTCACCCACAAAGGCTGGGGCATGGGCGTGGCCGTGGCCGATTACGACAACGACGGATTACAAGATATTTACGTCACCGGTTTCGGCGGCAACGCGCTCTATCACAATCTGGGCAACTGCAAGTTTGAAGACGTAACCGAGAAGGCCGGAGTGGGCGCGGGCGGATTCAGCACCGGAGCGGCCTGGGCCGACTACGATCGCGACGGCCGCGTCGATCTTTTCGTCTCGCGCTACGTGCATGTGGATATCGACAACCTGCCGCAGTTCGGCAACGATCCCCGCTTCTGCCGCTTTAAGGGAGTGCTGGTGCAGTGCGGGCCGTGGGGTCTGCCCGGCGAATCGGATTTACTGTTTCACAACAAGGGCGATGGCACCTTCGAAGAGGTTTCGAAGAAGGCTGGCGTGGACGATCCGCATCACTATTACGGCCTGGGCGCAACCTGGGGCGACTACGACAACGACGGCTGGCCCGATCTTTACGTGGCGAACGATGCCGGACCGAATTTCCTGTATCGCAATAAGCATGATGGAACGTTCGAGAATGTCGGATTGCTCGGCGGAGTTGCGCTGAGCGGCGACGGCCTGGAGCAAGGGTCGATGGGCGTCGACTGGGGCGACTATCTTCACGAAGGCCGACTGTCGATGATCGTGACCAACTTTGTTGAGCAGGGCTCAACCCTGTATCACAACCTTGGCAAAGACGATTTCGCCGATGTCAGCGTGCGCGCCAAGCTGATGAAGCCGACGTATCCCCTGGTGAGTTGGGGCACGGCGTTCTTCGATATGGATAACGACGGCTGGCTCGATCTATTCATCGCGAATGGCCACGTCTATCCCCAGGTGGATACGATTCCCGGGAGGCGCGCCCTACCGGCAACCGATGCTGCTCTTCCGCAACCATCGCGACGGAACCTTTGACGATGTTTCTTCGGTGTTCGCCAACATGCCCGCGCAATCGAGGCGGGGCGCGGCTTTTGGAGACATTAACAACGATGGCAACATCGACATTGTGGTGCTGAATGTGGGCGAGCCGCCGTCGCTGTTGCTGAATCGGAGTGTCAGCCCGAATCATCGGGTTTTGTTCAAGCTGGTAGGAACGAAGAGTAACAAAGCTGCGATTGGCGCGCGAGTCACAGTAAAGGCGGGATCGCTGGTGCAGTTCAGCGAAGTGCGCGGCGGGGCGAGTTATCTTTCGCAGAATGACTTGCGTCTGCATTTTGGTTTGGGCGTGAGTGACAAAATGAGTGAAGTCAGTATTCGTTGGCCGAATGGCGAAACGGAAATCCTGCGAGAGCTGCCTGCGGATTTTATTTACACCGTAGGCGAGGGATCGGGAATCCAGCAGAAAGTGGCACTCCCGCCTTTGCCGAGAAATGGAGTCAATAAGTGATATGGCGATTTATCACCAACTATGACCACTCGCCGATTTCTGCCCATAAAGGGGTCCCTACTGCACAACCAAGATAAGTTTCGCCGTATGGTTCAGCGTAACGGTTCCTGAACTGAACGAGCCGGTTACAGTCAGGTTATGTATTAGGTTGCGATCCTCCGCCGTCCCGCCGTCTAGGGCAGACCGGGCGCGAAGCGGCAGAAACTTTTTCAGTTCACCAGGGGGTCTTTCGTTATAGAGTACATTGCATAACGTTTATGCCTTCCCATACCGAGCTCGGCGAATTCATATGGCGTATTACGGACCATCTGCGAGGCGACTATGAGAAGAACGACAATGAAGATGTAATCTTTGCTTTCACGCTGCTGCGTCGTCTGGACTGCGTACTTGAGAAGACGCGCGACAAAGTGCGCGAGACAGAAGCCACGATAGCAGGAAAGGTCACGGATGACGTCCTGAAGAAGGTTCTGATTGGCGCGGCGGGCGTGCCGTTCTACAATCGCTCAAAGTTTTCGTTTACCGAATTGCTGAAGGACCCGGCGAACATTAAAGAGAACTTCGGTTCCTACCTGGATGGCTTCTCCGACAATATCAAAGAGATCCTCTACAACTTTTCCGGCGGTGAGGAAAAGGGGTTGGCTCCGATCTACGAGACCTTAGCACGAAAAAATCTGCTGTATCTCATCACAAAAGAGTTCGCATCGGAGGATCTCGACCTGCATCCCGACGTGGTGACAAACCACGAGATGGGGCTCATTTACGAGTATCTTATCCGCAAATTCAAGGAGGGTGCGGCAGCTGGGGAGCAATACACTCCACGTGACGTTGTACAACTCCTGGTGCAATTGGTGTTAGCGGACGTTGAACACACTCTCAAGAAGTCCAAGGGTACATTGGTTGCTATTTACGAGGACACAATGGCTTCGACAACCAACGCACTGACACAACCAGGCCCGCTCTCTTTTCTCGCCAATCTCTGGCGTCGATGGCCCATCACGACGGTTGCTATCGGGCTTGTAATAGCTGTCTGGATTTACAATCACCTCTCGGCTTCGGCAGGTTCGGCGCCGCTAAGGCCGAATGTCGCCATCCAGTACGTACCTCCTACACCTCTCAAGTCGTTGCCGGGGACACGGACAGCGACAAGTAGAGCGCGAGATTCGAGGGCTGCCCTCTCTGCGTTCAGGCGAGCACGCGTCGGGGAGAATGAAGTGGACTACATTGCTGAAGGTGTCACCATCCGCCTTTTCACGCCTAGACCCACACCAGCACAGGTACCGCATTTAATCAGGCAACTTAATATCGGAGAGGATGTGACAGTCCGTTATTTTGCATACAAGCCCGAGCTGGCGCCGCAGACACGTCCCGAGCGGCAGCGCAATCGGTAGAACGCTCGTTGCCCACCTCGAAATAACGACGCGCCCCTGTTTCATCTTGCTCAGATCCAATCTTTGTGCTTGTTTCCAATTTGTTGGTACACATTCTGGTTGTGATTGAGAGATAACTGTCGAAACCAGGCCATAGCGCTCACCGAGAAATGACTGACCGGCGGGTGGCACGTCCTTTGCCTCCTTTGCAAGGGGTCGGCACTCCAATGCGGATGGCTCGGTGTTTAACCTTCCGATTTTCGCCGAGCGAACGTCAAAGATTTCCACAGCTCAACCTTGTGACATCTGCCCTTGCGCACAGCCTCCATTTCGTTTCATTATTGTCCCGGCAGAGGAAGTAGACGCAGCAATCTCGGCAAGGGCGCTCGCGATCAACAATCGGCCCGTAAGTCCCATGCTTTCAAGATCTTGACTCATAAGGCCTTTGTTATGAAGATTTTGCGAGGAATTTCGCGGGTCGAAGTCTGTAAGTTGCTGATTCTAGATATTTTGCAAAATTGGGGGGGAGGGGGTTAGGGTAACTAAAAGGCAAGATTATTCACTTGACATAACGAACGCACTTTGGTATTCTACCCCCGTAATGAGGCTAACTGCTACTTCTGCTTTGGTTTACTGGTTTCCAGAGACGCCTGTGCAGGTTCGATTACTGCCAATTTCTCCTCTATATCCTGCCGGATGCTCTTTACCAGTTTGCGAAGCGGTACATCTTCTAGTGGTCGGCCCATCTTCTTCTTCCGAGGTCTTGGCATGACTCTCCTAGACGTTCAACGGCTGTTCGATACCGATGATAAATGCCGCGAAGTTCTGGTCAAGTTGCGATGGCCTAATGGCGTTGATTGTCCACGTTGCCACAGCGCGCGCATCTCTTGGATCAAGGCTAACAAACAATTCGATTGTTCCGATTGTGAATATCACTTCTCCGTGACCGCTGGTACGGTTTTCAACGATTCCCACTTGTCCTTGACGATCTGGTTTACTGCTGTCCTCTTGCTCTGTGAAGCGAAAAAAGGAATGAGCGCCCTGCAACTCAAGCGCACAATCTGGGGACAGCACAAAGGCTCCTATAAAACCGCGTGGTATCTCTGTCATAGAATCCGTGCCGCCATGAAGGAAACGGAGCGCCCCATGCTTGAGGGAACTGTGGAAATGGATGAAACCTATGTCGGCGGAAAAATGCGCGGACGCGGCTCTAGGGTTGCGATGGAAGCGAAAGAAGTTGTTATCGGCCTTCGGCAACGTGGCGGCGATGTTCGATTCTTCCACGCTCAGGATGCCAAGAGCGGCACACTGGCAACCTACATCCGCGAGAACTTGAGTGCCGACGTGGAAGTGCTGATTACCGATTCGTTCCCCGCTTACAAGTATGCCGTTGGAGATGTGGCGCACAAAACCGTCAACCATCTGGCGAAGGAATATGTCCGATACGAGGACGGCGATTGCATTACGACCAACACTATCGAATCCGCATTTTCGCTCTTGAAGCGCGGCATCATCGGATCGTGGCACAAAATCAGCGCGAAGCATCTCCCGGCCTATCTCGCGGAGATGGAGTTTCGGTTCAATCGCCGGAAGTCCTCGACCCTGTTCTTGGACACATTGCGTCATATGATTACCGCGCCAGTACTCACGTTTGAGAAGCTGACCGCGTAGGAGAATAGATGCCGAAAGAATATACAGAGCGAGTCTGGGTAACCGTTTTCATCTGTTCGTGCCCGAATTGCGGCCATCCTAGCGTCCATCATCGCGTTCTCGGCTACGAACCTGACCTTAAGACTTTAGACCCGCGCTTGGGGCCGCATGTCTGCGACCGATGTCACGAGAAACATCAACTTCTAGTGTCCCCTGAATGCGAGTCTTACTCAGTCCCGTGGAATCGGAAAAAAGATTCGCCGCCCCGCACATAGGGCAGACCACTCGGGGGATAAAATCTCCCGTGGTGGTTCCGTATAAAAACTTGTCACACTGTCCGCAGACCGCCTCATAGTAGTGCCCCACTTGGGCCATTTCGCGCACTCCTGTAGTTTTGACTCCTACAATTCCGATTGCACTCTCTTTGGGCCTAACTGCTGCGAAGGCGTGGACCTGTCCGCTATTAGCGCGCGATCTATCAACTCGTTTGCAAAGTTGTTTTCCAGTCCTTCGGTATCGCGTAACGCATAATCCGCAATCCATTGCTGCATAAGGGGATGCTCTGCGGGAAATCGCAAGCGACCATTCGGCCTAGCGTGCGACCAGGGCCGCATTACGGTATAGTCACTGGCTTTGCCCACCGCTTTATCGTTTCGCGCAATCTTCAACGCTTCGTAAACGTGCAACAGTGTCCTACCAATCCCCATTTCGATGCTTTGCCTACGATCTATCAGGTGTTGCATTGCGGCAACTGAACCCTTCCCGCCAATGACGTAAATCCCCGGCGTGGACGATTCTTCGAGAGGTTCGGCACCGATGCCGCGAAAGAAGATGGGGCTGTCCCTCAAAAATCCTACTATCAGAATGGCGCACTGAAATTGCATCTCATCCTTGACGTGCTTCAAAACACGCAATCCCTCGCGATGGGCATACTCGTTGAATGGACGGCCATCAGGTAGTCTGCCAGCAAGCCAATCTGCCAAACTAACTCCCAGCGCTTCCATGGCACAGCTTTGCAAGCGGCGCAGTTCCCTCTTGCGGGCAATGTCTATCGCCCTACTGATGTGCTCCAAGAAAAGTTGAATGTTGGGATTCTTCTCTCTTTGAGTTATCCACGCTTTGAGCAATTTCCGAAGTCGACCAGACAATTCAGATATAACCGCATGGGTGGAGGACGTGGAACCAGCGATAGCTCCTGCAAAATTGAAGGGAGGGAAACTGTATTGCTTTCCCGCTCTTTCGTGAGGGTCAACCTTCGTAGTCCCGTAGCAGACCCGCGTGTCACTGGCGAGGACGGCGCATTCGCCAGCCTCACAGAGCACTCCTATTCCAACAGTCACGTCCTGTTCCTCCGCCTCTGGTATGACTCCCGCGAAGGTAGAGTAAGGCCCGTAACTGGTTACGTCAAGTGAATAATCTTGCTAAAAGATAAACTTACAGCCCAGAACGGGACGCCCAAGTGCTCGCCAGTGTCGCAGGCGGCGATTGTTCACCGCCCTAAACGATTCCCAGTTGCTTCTGGATTTCCTCCAGCGGCACGCCCTTCGTTTCCGGAACCATGGTCTTCACCCAAATGAGTTGCAGAACCATCATGCCGGTAAAGAACAGGAAAACGTAACCGGTCGGGAACTTCGTGACCATGGCCGGGAAGAAAGTTGTGAGCAAGGCGGCGAAGATCCAGTGCGTGAAGCTGCCGAGCGTCTGACCTTCCGCCCGATGACGATTGGGAAATATTTCGGAAATAAGAACCCAAATCACCGCTCCCTGGCCGATCGCGTGGGCGGCGATGAAAGCGAAGATGCACACCGGGACGATTGAGTAGTGGTTCGTAAAGAAGGCCCACGCAACCAGGCCGAGCGAAGCGATGTAGCCGAACGAACCAATATAAAGAAGAGTGCGCCGGCCCAGCCGGTCAATCAGCCAGAGGCCGACAAATGTGAAAACGAGATTCGTAAGCCCAATCCCGATCGACTGCAACAGCGCTGCCTTCGCGCCGAGGCCGGTAAGTTCAAAGATGCGCGGCGCGAAGTACAAAATCGCATTGATGCCCGACATCTGATTGAAGAACGCAACCAGGATCGCGAGCAGGATCGGTTTGCGAAGACGTCTCGTCCAGAAATGTCCCGACGACGCCTGCTCTGAGGACGCAGCGATGATTGCGTCCGCCTCAGCTGCCACTTCTGCTTTGGAAGCATCCGGTTCAATTCGCTGCAGCACTTGCAGGCCGGCCTCGCGGTCGCCCTTTTTGCCCAGCAGCCAGCGTGGACTTTCCGGAAGGCCGAAGCAAAACACAGCGTAGAGCAACGACGGAAACGCGGCGACGCCCAGCATCCAGCGCCAGGCGTTCTCGCCGACGCCCGCCAGCAGCGCGTTCGAGACGAAAGCGATCAGGATGCCAAAAACAATGTTGAACTGGAACATTCCGGCAAGCCGTCCGCGATGCTTGGGCGGCGCGATCTCGGAAATGTACATTGGAGCAACCACGGTCGAGATTCCGATGCCTAACCCGCCTATCACGCGTGCCACGATGAACACGGTAACGTTTGGCGCCAAAGCCGAGCCCACGGCGCCGGCAAAATAAAGGACGCCGATCCAAAGCAGCGTGGCCTTGCGTCCGAACCGGTCAGCGGGCCAGCCCCCGATCAGCGAACCAACCACGGTGCCGTAAAGCGCCGAAGCCATGGCAATGCCATGCAGTCCGGCACTGAGGCTCCACAGCGTCTGAATTGTTTTTTCCGCGCCGGAAATAACGACGGTGTCGAAACCGAAAAGAAATCCGGCAAGCGCCGAAGTGAGTGACCAGAAGAAGATGCGTCCATTCATAAGCAGTTGGGCAAGACCGAGATTCCTCCGCCCCTCGCTTTCGCTCGGGGGTCGGAATGACAACGATTTTGCTGAGAACCGAGCACTAGGTACCAGGTACTCGGTACTGGTACTGCCTTTCGTCAGCGGATATCCCTTTTCCCGCCAGTCTCGAATGCCGCCATCCATCGAGATGACGTTGGTGTAGCCCATCTTCTGCAGATTGTCGGCGGCCAGCGCCGAGCGGAATCCGCCGCCGCAGTAAAGCACAATCTCTGCGCCGAGATCCGGCACGCGGCCTTCGATGTCGCGTTCAATGATGCCTTTGCCCAGGTGAATCGCGCCCGGCAGATGGTCCTTGGCGAACTCGCTCTCTTCGCGCACATCCACGAGCGTGAACTTCTCGCCGCCATCCATCTTTTTCTTTACTTCCTCGACGTTGGTTTCGCGCACTCGGGTTTTGGCGTCGTCCACAATCTTCAAGAAGCGTGGAGGATGTTGGTGGGCCATGAGCACCTCCTTTGCAGTCAGTCGCCGATGAACATCCTACCAAGGGCTGCCGGATTGTGCGATAGAGCGGCGCTTCGCGGCTTCAGCTTGTCCCGTGAAAGCCGAATTCCTGGCGAAGAGTCTCGGTGTCGAAGCTGAAAGCCCGAAGCCCGAAAGCCGAAGCCCGCATTCTCGGTTAGCATGAACGGGTGAGAAAGAATGAGGCCACCCGGAGGATCGGACTGGCGCGCGTCTTGTCGAAGCTGGGCTACTGTTCGCGGTCGCATGCCACGGAGTTGATTCGCGCCGGGCGCGTGAGCCTGAAGCGGAAAGATCCGTCGCGATCCGGAGACGCCGGTCTCTGGGGAGCAAAATCAGATCGCAGTCGACGGGATAGCAGTCGAGCCCCGCGAGAAAAATCTACCTGATGATGAACAAGCCGCGCGGCGTGGTAACCACCGCCGCCGACGAGAAAGGCCGCGAGACGGTGTACGCGCTTCTCGAACGCAGTTCGCGAAAGAGTGACTGGCCGACAAATCGGCGACCTTGGGTTGCGCCCGTCGGACGTCTCGACAAAGCCAGCGAGGGCTTGCTGCTTGCTGACCAACGATTCCGAATGGGGCGCGCGCATCGCTGTGCCCGAAACGCATTTGGAGAAGACTTATCATGTGCAGATGAGTACGGTTGCGGACGAAGAGTTTCTCGAACGGCTGGTTCGAGGAGTGAGAGCGAAAGATGGGGAAGTGTTGCGGGCGAAACAGGCTCGCCGCCTGCGTGCAGGCCAGAAAAACTGCTGGCTCGAAATCGTTCTGGATGAGGGGAAGAATCGCCAGATCCGCCGCATGATGGAGACCATGGGCGTCGAAGTGTTGCGTCTGATACGCGTGGCCATTGGACCGCTGCAGTTGGGCGATCTCGCGAAGGGCAAGTACCGCCCGCTCACCAGCGAAGAGAAGCGAATGCTCGATCGCGCCGTGCGAGGGATCCTGTGAACGACCTGATCTTTCTTTCTGCCGTTTCCATGGCTGAGCAAATCCGGAAAAAGAAAATATCCCCGGTCGAACTCGTCGACGCGCATCTCGCGCAGATCGAGAAACTGAATCCAAGACTAAATGCATTTGTGCAGATCGACGCGGAGCGGGCGCGGCGGGCGGCTCATGACGCGGAGACCGCTGTCATGCAGGGAAAGCCACCTCGGCCCGCTGCACGGTGTTCCCATCAGCATCAAGAGTTCGCTGGAAGTGGCAGGACTGCGTTGCGAAGCCGGGACCCGGCTGCGCGCCGGACTTGTCGCAACGCAAGACGCCCCGCTGGTGACACGGCTGAAGAATGCGGGCGCAATCGTGCTGGGCGTGACCAATACTCCCGAGCTTCTGATGGCGTGGGAAACCGACAACCTGCTCTATGGCCGCACCAACAGCCCGTGGGATCTGGAGCGCACGCCCGGCGGTTCGAGCGGCGGCGAAGCGGCGGCGATTGCCGCGGGCATGTCCGCCGGCGGCGTGGGCAGCGACGGTGGAGGCTCGATTCGCGTGCCCGCGCACTTCAGCGGCATCTGCGGTTTGAAGCCCACGCCGGGACGAATTCCCGCGACCGGACACTTTCCCGTATCCGCCGGGCCGTTTGCGTTGATCGGCGTCGTCGGACCGATGGCGCGCACCGTTGCCGACTTGAAAGTTCTGTTCGAAGTGATGCAAGGTCCCGACATTGGCGACACCTGCGCCGCGCCGGTGCCGGTGCGCTGGCCGAGTGACGATGAAGCTAAGCAAACTGAGAGTCGGTTATTTCGAAGACGACGGCCGCACGCCGGTTACGCCGGAAACCCGCGCTGCCGTGCGCACTGCGGCGGAAGCCTTGCGGCAGCGCGGGATTTCAGGTAGATCGTTTCCGGCCCGAAGGACTCGAAGAAGCGCGGCGGCTGTGGCACAAGTTCTTCGTGGTTGCGGGCGGAATGCTGCTGCGTCCGATGTTCAAGGAGAACGGACGCCGATCTCAGTCCGATCCTCAAGCAGTTTCTGGAATGGTCCGCGGCCGAGCCAGCCCACACTGGACGGACTCTGCTCGATGCCTGGATCCAGCGCGATCTGCTCCGCGCGCGGTTCTTCGCGCAGATGCAGCAGTATCCCATCCTGTTGTGCCCGGCGGCGGCGATCCCCGCTTTTCGGCACGGCGAGCGCAGTTGGCAGGTTGAAGGCAAGACCGTCCACTATCTCGATGCCTGGAGCTATACGGAATTCTTCAACCTGTTGGGCAATCCCGCTGCGGTGGTCCCGGTCGGACGCTCGTCTGAAGGCTTGCCCATCGGCGTGCAGATCGTTGGCCGGCCGTGGGAGGAAGAACAGGTGTCTAGCGGTCGCGGCCGCGCTGGAAAAAGAATGCGTGGCAGCCGTGGAAGCGTCCGCCCAATCCGATGAATAGCTCCCGAATCACTCTGTGTTCCTCTGTGCCCTCTGTGTTTAAATCTTTGTTCAGATGACTCCCCGAATTTCAGCCGCTCTCGCCGGCATCCTCCTGGCCGCGTTTGGCCTGTTCGCGACCGCGCCCCAAACTCAGCCGAAGACGCGAATCCCGCTCGAGGCCGCGCGCCTGAACAATCTCGGCGCCGCCTACATGAACCAGCAGCTTTTCGAAAAAGGACTCAAGTCCTTCCAGCAGGCGGCCGAACTCGATCCCAAGCTGGCGATCGCGCGCCTGAATGAAGGCATCGCCTTGCTGAACCTGCAGAAGATCGACGAAGCCAAGGCCGCGCTTGAAGCGGCGCTCAAGCAGGATCCCAAGAGATCCGCACGCGTGGTACAACCTCGGCCTGCTGGCGAAGAATACCGGCGACGCGCAGGCCGCGATTGACGCCTTTCATCACGTAACCGAAATCGATCGCGAACGACGCCGACACCTGGTATTTTCTGGGCGCAGCCTACGTGCAGGCCAAACAATTTCCGCAGGCCATCGACGGCCTTTCAGCACGCGCTGCAACTCAACCCGCTGCACGCCTCCGCCGAGTTCGGATTGTCGCGCGCCTACCAGCAATCCGCCGATCTCGACGACGCCCGCGAGCATCTGAAGAAATTCCAGTACATCACGCAAAACAAAATCGGCGCGCCCATGAGCCTGGCCTACGGCGAGCAGGGGCAGTACTCGCGCGCGGTGGAATCGCCGTCGGCGGTGTTGAAAGCGCCGGCGCAGATCAAGGTGCGGTTTGTGGATGTGACGAAGGAGGCTGGGATTGTCTCAACCGGTCAGCGACATCGAGCGAGGATGGCGTGTCTCGTGGCCGGGCGCTTGTTTCTCGACTACGACAATGACGGCAAACTCGATCTATTTCTCGGCGGCGAAGCGGATCGCCAGGCGGAGCTGGCTCTCTATCACAATCTCGGCAACGGAAAATTTCGAGGACGTCACGCAGAAGCTTGGCTCGATCCTGCCATCCGTGCTATCGGCTGCACGGCGGGCGACTACGACAACGATGGCGCTTCCGATATCGCAGTCAGCACGGCGGGCGGTGTTCTGCTTCTGCACAACGAGAAGAACGGCAGTTTCGAGGATGTGACGGAGCCGCGAAGATCTTCAGCGACCGCACTGCAGGGAGCAGTGCGGTCGTGTGGACTGGCTTGACATTTGTTGACTACGACCATGATGGCGATCTGGATTTGCTCGGCATCCGAGAAGCATGGATGCCGTTCGATAGGTGAAGAGCCGCACGTTTCAGCACTTCCTCCGAAAATGTGGCGCAACAATGGCGAATGGTACGTTTACTGATGTTACGCGTGACCTCGGACTGGAGTCGACTGCCAGCAGCAGTTTAGGCACGGATTTCAACAATGATCGCGCCGTGGACATTGTGGTAACGAGCTTGTCGAGCGCTCCTACTATTTTCGAAAACCCGCGAGAGGGAAAATTTCCCGCTCGCCAGCCTTGGTCCTCTCCGATATCAGGGCCTACGGTCGCCCTCGCTGTCCTCGACTTCGACCACGATGGCTGGATGGATCTGGCTTTCACCACATGGGAGCTGCTCCGGGCCTCACTCTCTGGCGCAACAATCACGGCAAGACCTTCGATCGCGTTGAACTTCCCGAGACGAACTGGGTTCGCGCCTATCGGCGTGGCCGCCATCGACTACGACAACGACGGCTGGGTCGATCTGGTCGCCGTCGGCGAAACCAAAGAGGGCAAGGGCGAAGTGCGGCTGTTCCGCAATCTCGGGGCCGATGGTTTCAAGGACGTCACCGCCGACGTTGGTCTCGACAAGATTCAACTCAAAGAGCCGCGCGCCATCATCACCGGCGATTACGATGGCGACGGCGCGACCGATCTGCTGATCACGCAGAATCACGGGCCGGCCGTGCTGCTGCGCAATGAAGGCGGCAATCAGAATCACTGGCTGCGGCTCTCGCTCAAGGGATTGAATGACAACAAGAGCGCCATCGGCACCAAAGTGGAAGTGTTCGCGGGCGGCAACCGGCAGAAGTTTGAGATCGCCGGATCGAACGGATACCTGGGGCAGAACTCGACCGACATCGTGGTCGGCCTGGGCGACGCGAAAGAGGCTGACATCGTGCGCATGTTGTGGCCGACCGGCGTGTTGCAAGACGAAATTCAGGTTGCCGGCGACAGGCAGCAGAATATCCTCGAGATTGACCGCCGCGGGAGTTCCTGCCCCACGCTATTTGTCTGGAATGGCGAGCGCTATGAATTCGTTGCCGACATGCTGGGCGCGGGAGTGGTCGGACACTGGGTTGGGCCGGGGCAGCGCGACATTCCGCGTCCGGTCGAATACATCAAGATCGATCGCAACGCGATCCGCGAGAAAGACGGCAAGCTCAGCTTCCGCTTTATGGAGCCGCTCGAGGAAGCCGTCTACCTCGATCAGGTGCGAGTGCTGGCGGTGGATCATCCGGCTGATCTCGAGGTTTATCCCAACGAATATTTCGCGTCAAACCCGCCGTATCCTGAGTTCAAGGTGGTGGTGAGCAATAGCAAAGACGCGCGTCCGCCCGCGGGCGCTTGGGATGAGCATGGCCACAATGTGTTGCCCGATCTGCTGGCGCATCGCTACTTCGGCGATTTTGCGTTGACGCAGTTTCAGGGCTTTGCCGAGCCGCACAGCCTGGTCGCTCGACTTGGGCGAGGCTTACCGCGGCGGGCCGTTGTGGTTGCTGTTGCATGGCGAAGTCGAATACTTTTCGGCGAACAGCATGTACGCGGCGTCGCAAGCCGGCGTGCAGGCGATCTCTCCTTATGTGGAAGCGCTGGTTGGAAATGAGAAAGACGCGAACGGGAAATGGGTGCGCGTGATGGACGACATGGGCTTTCCTGCGGGCGGGCCCGCGCACCATGACCGCCGATCTTACCGGCAAGCTGCCACTGGGCACGCAGAAGATTCGCATCACAACCAACTTGCAGATTTATTGGGACAGCATTCTGATTGATCGGACTGTGCAGGATGCCGGACGCGCGCCTGACCCCGGTTCCGCTCGTTCGCGCCGACCTCGGCTTCCATGGATTCCCGCTGAAGATCGAAGGCACGCCGCCGGGGAACGTGCAATACATCTATGAGAAGGCGAGCGCGACCGGGCCGTACACGCGTCCGGCGGGAACTTACACGCGCTATGGGGATGTGTTGCCTCTGCTGACCGCGCTAGATGATCAGCTAGTCGTATTTGGCTCGGGTGATGAGGTGCGACTCGACTTTGATCCGTCGCAACTGCCTGCTCTGCCCCAGGGCTGGGTGCGCGATTACTTCTTCGCGGCCAACGGCTATGAAAAAGACATGGACTTCTACGCCGCGGAAGGCAACTTCGTAGCGCCGCTGCCCTTCCTCAAGATGGGCGACTATCCCTATCCGCCGGGCAAGTCGTTTCCGCTCGACGACGCGCACGTGAACTATCTTCTCGAATACAACACGCGGCACATGTCGGGCAATGAGCCGCGGGGGTATTCGTTCGACTACGGGAAGTGAGCGGATAGTGGTTATGGAAACGTTTTAATATTGACATTTTGGCTCTCCGCATAATCCAATAGGCGGACTCATGGAAACTGCTTCGGTCTCCGTATCGTCCGCGCCGCGTTTGCGCCGCACGCTCACGCTTTGGGACCTCATCCTTTACGGCATCATCGTGATTCAGCCCACGGCGCCCATGCCGGCTTATGGAGTTTTCAGTAACGCCGGCCAGGGGCACGTGGTCACGTCCATCCTGATCGCGATGGTTGCCATGGTTTTTACGGCTATGAGTTACGGGCGAATGGCGCGGGTGTATCCGAGCGCTGGTTCGGCTTACACCTATGTGGGGCGCGAGCTGCATCCTTCGCTTGGATACGTCACCGGATGGAGCATGACCATGGATTACATTCTCAATCCATTGATCTGCACCATCTGGTCGGCGAAGGCGATGGCCGATCTGCTGAGCGGCACGCGATTTCAAATTCCTTATCCCGGCCTGCTGTGGCCGTTGTTTTTTGCCGGATTGTTCACGGCGCTCAACCTGCGCGGGGTGCAGACTTCGGCCCGCATCAATAAGACTCTGTGCGCGATCATGGGCGCGGTGATCGTGGCGTTTTTCTGGTACACCATCCGCTACATCTTTCATCTGCCGCAGTATCCTGAGGCGTATTTTCTGCGTCCGTTCTACAACCCGCAAACCTTCACGATCAACCGCGTGTTCCATGGCACGTCGGTCGCGGTGCTTACCTACATTGGATTCGACGGAATTTCGACGCTGTCGGAAGAAGTGGAGAATCCCAAGCGCAACATTTTCCTGGCGACCGTGCTGGTGTGCGTGATTACGGGATTCCTGGCCGCGGCCGAAGTCTATGGCGCTCAATTACTGAGCTATGCGCATTTCGGGAAGGACTTCGGCGTGTTCTCGGAATTCGGAGATGAGAACGTATTCAGCCACGTCGCCGGTATTGCAGGCGGCGTTCTGATGACCAAGGCGATCAGCATCACGCTGCTGATCGCGACCGTCGGCTCCGGCATGGGATCGCAACTGGGCGCGGCGCGCCTGCTCTACGGTATGGGACGCAGCGACGCTATTCCGAGGAAATTCTTTGGGGCCATCCATCCCAGAACGCACATTCCCGCCAACAACGTGGCTTTCGTGGGAGTGATTGCGCTGATAGGAGCGTTCCTGATCAGCTACGATAATGGCGCGGAACTGCTCAACTTCGGCGCGCTGATCGCATTCATGGGCGTCAATCTGGCATCGCTGACCCACTACTACATCCGGGGCGTGGATCGTGCGCTGGGGCAATTGATACCTCCGGTGCTGGGTTTCTTCATTTGCCTGTTTATCTGGATTCACCTGTCGAATCTGGCGCTGATCGTGGGTTCGATCTGGATGGCCGCCGGCATCGCCTATGGGGCGTGGAAGACGCGTGGTTTCCAGAGCGACCTGGTGAATTTCGATGTGCCGCCGGAAGATTGAGAGGCATTGGGTAATTTGGCAATTTGGTAATTGGGTAATTTGCCCCCTAACTCTTGCGCGGCGGACTTCCACCTCGCTGAGGAGGACTAAATGTTGGCTCGATCAACATTGTGGCTTTCGTTCCCACCAAAGACACTGAGAAGGCGAGAGCTTTTGGGCGAAAATAGCTGTGGAAAACTGCCGAGAACGGGTCGGTGATGGTGTCCGGGCTGCGCCCCGTGGACATCTGAGGGCGGCAGTTCCCACATTAGCATTTCCAACTCTGCTGGCAGTTCGCGGGCGAGAGGGCCCGCGCCACATTAGTTTATAATTAATGATTCCTCTGCATACTTCCGGAGCGATAAGAAAATGATTCGATTTCTGCAAACTGAAGGGCCGATCAAGAAAATTGTGCTTAGCGGGCTGCTGCTGTTGATTTGCGGGGCGATGGCGATCACTTTGATTCCGGGCGGGTTGGGCAATGATCTGATGGGCGCGCCCGGCAAGGGCATTGTGGCCAAGGTAAGCGGCGAAGACATTACCGCGCTGCAAGTTCGGCAGACTGCGCACGATATGGCGGAACAGCAGGCGCAGCAATACGGCAAGAACGCTTCGATGCTGCTGCCTTTTCTGATCCAGCAGGATACTCAGCGGGCGGTCGATCAATTGATTGGCCGCCAGGCGTTGCTTTCCGAGGGGCAGCGCCTGGGGTTGAAGGCTACGCAAGAGGAAGTGAAGGACGAACTGCAGCACGGCCGTTATGCCTCGATTTTCTTTCCGGGGGGAACCTTCATCGGCGAGACCGAGTACCAGGGATTGCTGGCGCAGCACAACCTTACGCCCGCGATTTTCGAAGACAGTGTGGCGAAGGAGATCGTGATCGGCAAGCTGCAGGCGATGATTACCGGCGGCGCGTCGGTGAGCGATGCGGCCATCCGGCAGCAGTTCAACAAAGAGAATGTGAAGGTGAAGTTTGATTATGCCGTCCTGAAGCAGGATGACATCAAAAAAGGGCTTCATCCGGCGACGGAAGAACTCAAGGCTTATTACGACAGCCACCAGAAGAATTACGCGAACTCGGTTCCCGAGAAGCGCAAGATCAATTATGTGGTGCTGGACACGGGGAAGATTCAGAATGGCGTGCAGGTCACGCACGACGATTTGCAGGCTTACTACAACGGGCATCGCGATCAGTATCGAGTGGCCGAGCAAGTGAAGGTCAGCCACATTCTGATCAAGACGCCGCTTGCCGGGCCCGACGGCAAAGTGGACGAGAAAGGCGTGGCCGAGGCGCAGCGGCGCGCGGAGGACTTGCTGAAGCAACTCAAGGCGGGAGCGAAATTTGAGGACCTGGCCAAGAAGAATTCAGAAGATACGGGAAGCGCCAAGGAAGGCGGATCGCTGGGATGGATCGGGAAAGGGCGGACCGTTCCGGAGTTTGAGAAGGCCGCGTTTTCGCTGCCCAAGGGGCAGATCAGCGACCTGGTGAAGAGCAGTTACGGCTTCCACATTATTCGCGTGGATGACAAACAGGATGCGCACATGAAGACGCTCGACGATGTGAAAGGCGAGATCGAGCCCATCCTGAAGCAGCAGAAGACGCATGAGGCTGCGCAGAAGCAGGCGGAAGAATTGCTGCAGCAGGCGAAGACTCAAGGGTTGGATGCCGCGGCGGGGGCGAAGGGGGTTTCCGTGGCTACTTCGGACTTCTTCAGCCGCCGGGACGTCGTTCCGGGATTAGGGCCGGCGCCGCAGTTCATGGACGCGGTGTTCACGGCGGCGGAAAAGTCGCCGCCGGAGATGGCTGCGACCTCGCAGGGCTTTGCCGTGTTTCAACTGCTGGCGGTGAAGCCGCCGTCGACGCCCACGTTTGAGGAGATTCGGGAGCGCGTAGAAACGGAATTCAAGAACGAGCGCTCGGGCGTTCTCCTGTCGCAAAAGACCCAAGAACTTTCTGACCGGGTCAGGACCGAACATGATTTGAAGAAAGCGGCAAAAGAGCTGGGCGCAACGGTGAAGACAAGCGACTTCGTGTCGCCCGACGGTCAGGTTCCCGACATCGGCTCGATGAGCGGCGAGGCTTCGGTTGCGTTCAGCATGAAGCCGGGAGATATCAGCGGGCCGATCAATAGCGGAGCAGACGGGGCGGTGATTTCACTGCTCGAAGTGCAGGCTCCAACGGATGCCGACCTGGCCGCCAAGAGCGACCAGATTCGGGAGCAGTTGCTGCAGAACCAGCGCCAGGAACTTTTCGGGCTGTATGTGAACAACGTGCGCAGTCAGATGGAGAAGTCGGGGAAGATCAAGATCAACCAGGACGAATTAAAGACGCTGACGCATCCGCAGAACGAATCGGGGGCGTAGGCCGTTTTGCAGCGGGCGTGTTCCAGGAGACTGTCATCTAGTACGAACTGTCATCCGAGCGAAGCGAGGGATCTGGGTGTTTGCCGGCGGTGGCGACACTGGTGGAGCAGGCAAGAACCAAGATCCCTCGCTTCGCTCGGGATGACAAGTGTCTTCGCTCGGGATGACAAGTCTCCGGTGTATGGGGATGACAATGGTGTTTTAGCAAATCAGGAATTCCAGGTACTGAACAAGTTGCATGCCGTTTCCGCGCGCCGCAGGCATTTTGTTGCATCCCACGTCGTTGCCTTCGGGCGGCGGCATCGGTGATTTTGGTCCGGCCGCTTATCAGTTCGTCGACTCTCTCGCCGCGGCTCGCCAAGGACTCTGGCAGGTTCTGCCGCTGGGACCGCTGGGTTCCGGCAATTCTCCTTATTCCTCCACCTCCGCATTCGCCGGCAACCCTTTGCTGATCAGCCTGGAACGATTGGCCAGCCACGGCTGGATCGATGCGGCCAAGGTTTCCGCTGCGGCTTCCGCTTCTTCGATTGTCTCTCCTGAATCGAGTGCGATTGAGTACGATCACGTGTTTGCGGCGAAGATGCCACTACTGTTCGAGGCCGGGCGAAGTTTTGTAACTTCGGCTTCGGACGTCGCGCGGCAACGCTTTGAGAAGTTCTGCCGCGAGAATGCGTGGTGGCTGGACGACTTCGTCATGTTCGATGCCCTGCGAGCCCGGTACAAGCTGGCGGGCTGGCACGAATGGCCGGCAGAGCTGGCGCATCGCGAACCTGGCGCGCTGCAAAAGGCGCGGAAGGATCTGGCGATTGATTTGAAAATCCGCAGCGCCCTGCAGTTTGCCTTCTACGAACAGTGGCAGGCGTTGCGGCGGTATTGCTCACAGCGCTCGATTCGCATCGTGGGCGACGTTGCCATCTTCGTAAACTACGACAGCGCCGACGTGTGGATGCACCGAGAACTGTTCCAGCTGAATAAGGATCTGGAGCCTGAAGTCGTCTCCGGCGTGCCGCCTGATTTCTTCAGCAAGACCGGACAGCGCTGGGGCAATCCTCTTTACCGGTGGGATGTGATGAAGGCGGAGGGCTACGCGTGGTGGATTGAGCGCATGCGCTGGGCCACGCGGAACTGCGACTACATCCGGCTCGATCACTTTCGCGGTTACGACCAGTTCTGGGAGATTCCGGCGGGCGATCCCACCGCGATTAACGGCCGCTGGGTGGATGGCCCGCGAGACGATCTGTTTCACAAACTGCGCGAGGCGCTGGGGGGCCTGCCATTCTTTGCGGAAGATTTGGGCTACATCACGCCGGAGGTGAACGCTTTGCGTGATCGCTTACAGATTCCAGGCGTGGCCGTGTTGCAGTTCGGCTTTGGCGATGAGGGCGCGCACATGTACCTGCCGCATCGCGCCGGCGGCAAGATTATCTATACCGGAACCCACGACAATGACACCACCGTGGGCTGGTTCAATTCCGGAGCCTCCGAGCACGAGCGCCGCAACGCAGAAGCTTACCTTGGCCGGTGCGACGATGGGATTCATTGGGCGTTCATCCGGGCGGCGCAGACCTCGCCGGCTGAGTTTGCCTTGATCCCGCTGCAGGATGTGCTGGGCCTCGGCAGCGAAGCCCGCATGAACACGCCCAGCCGGGACAAGGGAAACTGGAGATGGCGGTTTGCTCCCGGGCAGTTTACCGCGGAATTGGCTGCCAAGCTCGCACATCTCGCCGAAGTGGCGGATCGTCTGCCTCAGCCGCTTCCAGTTTTGGCGGATGAAGAACTTCGCCGCTTGAGCGGGAATAAGGAAGCGAGCCAAACGCGCAATTTTATTCGCCCGCAAAAAACGCGGCGAGTCGCGCGCTTCGCCGTGGTCCTTCGTTCGCGCAAAGATCGCGCTGCTTCGGATGACAATCGCGGAAGAGCTTTGCGCCTTTCTTCGAATCGTGTATAGAAGTTACGGAGAGTTTTCTTGGCGACAGAACCGATTATCGAAGCGCGGGCGATTGAGAAGTCGTATCCCCAGCCGGACGGGACGCGCATTCAGGTGGTGGGCCTGACGACGGACTTCAGCATCGAGCCGGGGAAAATCATTGCCCTGCTGGGCGCTTCCGGCTGCGGCAAATCCACGCTGCTGCGCATTCTGAGCGGTCTATCGCAACCTTCGTCGGGGGCGATATTCTGGCACGGCAAGCCGCTGAACGGTCAAGCGCCCAACGTGGCCATCGTCTTCCAAAGTTTTGCGCTTTTTCCCTGGCTCACGGTGCTGGAAAACGTGGAGGCACCGCTCGAAGCGCGGGGCATTGCGGAAGTGGAGCGCCGCAAGCGCGCATTGCGCACCCTGGACACGGTGGGGCTCGACGGTTTCGAGACGGCTTATCCCAAGGAGCTTTCGGGTGGCATGAAACAGCGCGTGGGCTTCGCGCGCGCCCTGGTGGTGGAACCGGAAGTGCTCTTCATGGACGAACCGTTCTCCGCCCTCGACGTACTCACAGCGGAAAACCTGCGCGGTGAACTGTTGGAGCTGTGGCTGAATAAGAAGATGCCTACCAACGCCATCTTTATCGTCACCCATAACATTGAGGAGTCGGTGATACTGGCGGATCGAATTGTGGTGCTGGGCAGAAACCCGGCACGTATCCGGGCGGATTTCAACGTGCGCCTTTCGCAGCCCCGCGACCGCAAGTCTGAGCGCTTTGTGGAACTGGTCGACTACATCTACAAAGTCATGACCGAACCGGACGTGGAACATCCTCTGCCCGATCCGGAGAGCACGGGGGAAATCGTGGTGCCGCCCGGGAGGCTTTCAGAGAGGGCAAGCGCCGGTTAAGACAAGTAAGTATCAGATACTGCCGCACGCCCGGGTGGGCGGAATCGCCGGCCTGGTCGAACTGCTGCATGATCGCGGCGGCCGCGAAGACTTGTTTCGCCTCAGCGAGGAATTGGTGATGGACGTTGAGGACCTGTTGCCCATTCTGGAGGCCTGCCAGTTGCTGGGATTCGCCTGGCTGAAAGCGGGCGATGTGCAACTCTCGAAAGAGGGAGCGGAGTTCGCCGAAGCCGACATTCAGACACGGAAAGTCTTGTTCCGGCAGGCGGCGCTGGAGCACGTCACCATCCTGAAGCAGATCGACAGCATTCTGAAGCGGAAGTCGGACCACTCGATCAACGACGACTTTTTTCGCGACATTCTCGACGAGCATTTCTCCGAGGATGAAGTGCAGCGGCAGTTCGATACCGCCATGAACTGGGGCCGCTACGCAGAGATTTTCGATTATGACCGTGAAAGCGGCCGGCTGGTGCAAACCGAGGCAGCGCTAGCCGAAGCGGCATTGACCGGAGCAGCGCCCGAGGAATCGACGGCGGCGCCTCGCTCAGGTGAGAAGCAGAATTCAAATCCCACGCCGAAGGCCTGAAGGGAAAAGCCATCGCATGAAAAAGAGCATCACCCTTGGGGGATTCTCGGCCTATCGCCTGTGGTCGCTCCTGCCGAGCGTCGAAACTTCGCGCCTGCCCGATGTCATCATGTTCGCGGCGGGGATTGCGATCTTCTATGGTGTGGTGAGCGTGGGCCAGTCATGGTTTGGCCCCTACACGCCGACGGTTGAGATTTCGCGCAGCGTGCGGGCGCTGCCGGTATATGCGGGCTACTCGCTGTTGCGCATCACCATCGCTTACGGGTTGAGCCTGGGATTCGCGCTGGTATACGGCTATGTGGCGGCGTATAACACGCGCGCCGAACGCTTCATGATTCCGCTGCTGGACGTGCTGCAGTCGATTCCCGTGCTCAGCTTTCTTCCTCCCGTGATGCTGGCCATGGTGGCGCTTTTCCCGGGCAGGCAACTCGGGCTGGAGATGGGGACGATCCTTCTCATTTTCACCGGCCAGGTTTGGAATATGACCTTCAGCTTTTACGCTTCGCTGAAGGGCATTCCGAAGGAGATGCGGGAAGCGGCTACGATCTACCGCTTCAGTTGGTGGCAGCGCTTTACGCAATTGGAGTTGCCATCCTCGGCCATCGGCTTGGTGTGGAATTCGATGATGTCGGTGGCGGGGGGATGGTTCGCGCTGATGGTGTGTGAAATGTTCGTGCTGGGAAAGCGCGATTTTCGTTTGCCTGGACTGGGCTCGTATCTGCAGACGGCGGCGAGCGCGGGCGATATGACTTCGATCCTGTGGGGCGTTGGCACGATGGTTCTGTTGATTGTGCTGCTGGATCAGTTCATCTGGCGGCCGGTGATCGCGTGGGCGGAGAAATTCAAAGTGGAGCAGGTGGAAAGCACCGACGCGCCGCGGTCGTGGGTGCTGAACCTGGTGCAACATTCTCGCGGACTCGCGAAGATTCGGCAGAAGACGCTGCAGCCGCTGGGGGAACGTCTGCGTTTGTATTTTGCAAAGAAGCACCAGGAAGAAGATCTCGTGCAACCCGCGCTTGTGTGGCAGGAGTGGACGATGCGCGCTCTAGCGGTGGCGGCGCTGGTTGCTATTGGGTACGGCGTGGTTCGCGTCGCAATTATTCTCAGCGGACTGCAGAAGGTTGAATTGCATGAGGCAGCTCTCGGCCTGGGTGCGACCTTCTTGCGCGTGAATCTCGCGTTGCTGCTCGCTGCTCTGTGGACGATTCCGGTGGGAGTGGCGATTGGCCTCAATCCGCGACTGGCCCGCATCGCACAGCCTGTAGCGCAGATTGCAGCTTCTGTGCCTGCGACGGCGTTGCTGCCTGTGATCCTGCTGGTGCTCATTCGTTTGGGAGGAGGACTGGGGATCGCGTCGATTGTCGTGCTCTTGCTGGGCACGCAGTGGTATGTGTTGTTCAACGTGATCGCGGGTGCGATGGCGATCCCGACCGATTTGAAGGAATGCTGCTCCGTTTTTCATGTGCGGGGCATCGAGCGCTGGAAGAAGCTGATCCTGCCGGGAATTTTCCCTTATCTTGTGACAGGGATGGTGACGGCCTCGGGCGGGGCGTGGAATGCCAGCATCGTGGCCGAGTATTTTCATTTCAAAGGACAGATTTACACCACGACCGGTCTGGGTGCGACCATCCAGCAGGCGACCGACTCAGGCAATTTCGATCTGCTGCTGGCTTCGACCATCATGATGGCGGCGACCGTGGTAATGGTCAACCGTCTGGTCTGGCGCAGGCTGTTTACACTGGCGGAGACGCGCTACCGATTGGAAACGTAAGAGCAGTGGCCTGTGATCAGTGATCAGTGGTCAGTGGTCAGTTGCTTTGGCAATACGTGTAAGATCTTTTTTGGCAATTGGCTGGCCACTGGTTCGCTGACCACTGACCACTGACACCCTGGTTACTTTCGAGTTTCTTCCCGACCAACATTTCATCAGTTTTTAACCTCCTCTTCATGCAGTTGCAAAGTGCCTGCGGCATTCTCTTAACATGCCATCAAACCATTTACGGGGAGACGAGACGCGAACGGAAGTGTTGTCGCAGGTTGAGGGATTTCCGGGCATACCGGCGTTGGCGGATAAGTTTGTTCCCGTCGACAAGATGCGAGAACTGTATCGGCGGGTGCAGAGATCGCCCGAAGGTTTTCGCCTTGAACAGTTGTTGGCGGAGATGCGGGTAGACCTGCGCGTGGATGCGGCGGATACATCGCGGATTCCCGCCACCGGTCCGGTCGTGGTTGTGGCCAACCATCCGTTTGGAATGTTGGATGGAGCTGTCCTGGCCGTGCTGCTGACGCGCGTTCGCCCGGACGTGAAGGTGATGACCAATTACCTGCTGAGCGATGTGCCTGAACTGGCGCAGCACTGCATCTTCGTGAATCCGTTTCAGGCAGACCCGTTTCAGGTTGACCGGGCTGTGAATGCCGACAGCATCAACGTGAATCGGCGCGCGATGCGGGAAGCCCTGGGCTGGCTGCAGAAGGGCGGAATGCTGGCCATCTTCCCCGCGGGCGAAGTCTCGACGTGGCAATTTCCTCATGCGCAAATCGCCGACCCGGTGTGGAACGACACGGCCGTGCGTTTGATTCGGCGGACCGGCTGCGCTGCGCTGCCGGTTTATTTTTGCGGCCGGAACAGCATGAGTTTTCATCTTTTCGGGATGATTCATCCGCGTCTGCGAACCGCTTTCCTGGTGCAGGAATTCCTGCACCAAGAAGGGCGAAGGGTGGAAGTCCGCGTGGGCAGCGAGATTCCCGGGGAGTCCGTGTGCGGCATCGCCGACGATCGAGAGGCAATCGAATATTTGCGGTGGCGCACCTACCTGCTGGCGCGGCGCAGCCGGCCGGAGAAGTCATGGCCAGTGACTGTGCGTTCCAAGATCACAGAGAAGGTTCAACAACCGGTCGCTCCGGCGGAGCCGGCGGAATTGCTGGCGGCAGAGTTGAGCCGCCTTGCTCCTGACCGCTGTCTCACGCAAAACGGCGATCTGGCTGTCTATCTGGTGAAGGCGAACGAGACGCCGCGAACGTTGCAGGAGTTGGGCCGGTTGCGTGAAGTGACGTTTCGCCTGGCGGGCGAAGGCACGGGCAAGCGTCGTCGACCTCGACCGTTTCGACCGCTACTACTGGCACGTGTTGTTGTGGAATAAGACAAAGCAGGAACTCGTGGGCGCTTACCGCGCCGGCAATACGGCCGAGATCCTCTCGGAGCATGGAGTCGGCGGGCTCTATACGAGCACGTGTTTCCGTTACGATCCGCGCCTGTTCGAAGAGCTTGGCCCGGCGCTGGAATTGGGGCGTTCTTTCGTGAGGCCGGAATACCAGCGGCAATACGCTCCGCTGCTTTTGTTGTGGAAGGGAATTGCGCGTTTGCTGGCAACGCATGCGGAGACTCCGGTGTTGTTTGGCGCGGTAAGCATCAGCAACGATTACAACAAGGCTTCGCGCGAGATGATTTACCGCTTCTTCGAAGCGCGCATCCGGGAAGACGAGTTGGCGGGGATGATCGAGCCACGCCGTCCGTTTCGCCCGGCAGGACTGCGGCCTTGGGATTGCCGCGCCATGTGCCATGCTTTGCGCGATCTTGAAGATCTCTCGCAGCCGATCACCGACGTGGAAACTGACGGCAAAGGCCTGCCTATCCTGCTGCGCCAGTATGCTAAGATCGGCGGCAAACTGCTAGGCTTCAATGTCGACAAGAAGTTCTCTAACGTGCTCGACGGACTTGTGGTAGTGGATCTGCGGAACACCGCGTCCGCCGTGCTGGAACGCTACATGGGACGGGAGGCGGCGGTGGAATTCAGAACGCGGCACGGGCTGTAAGAGCGGGCTATCTTCTTGACCGCAGCTTGGTTGCCTCGTTCGTGAGAACGCAGGATTTCGCGGCGTCCTTGAGGGTTTCTTCCAACTGAACTCCAAGAACTGTCAGCTCTTCTATGCTCATCAACTTTTGCAGGCGCTCGAACAGGAGACGTTCTTCTTTGCGGATGTGAGCTGAGAGTTGTTGGGAAAAGGAAAGCAGGTCTTGCGCGGACATGGCGCGCCGCTCTGCCTTGGAAAAATATTCGCACAGCGAGGCGTGATCAGCGATCAGTTCGTCCACCAGCGCGACTAATTCGGGGAACTGGCGGGCAGCCGGGAATAGCGCTTTTTCTTCCGCAGAGAAATGAATCTTGATTTCTTGTTCGAAGTGCTGCTCGATCTCTGCCTGCCAGGATTCAATATCCGTGACAGGGATGGGCTGGGCGCGGTCGATGCGCACGCATAGAGCCAGCGCGCGCTGGTGCTGGTGCGAGAGCGGAATCAGGCTTTTGTCGCGCAGCATGGCGTTTGAGAGCTCAATGTTTCTGGAAAACCAACTCGCTCAGGGGCTAAAGCCCGCAGGGCTATTCGGACGGAACGGCGCGGCTGGAAGCCGCGCCCTTTCAAAGCAAATTCGAATGCCGAGTTTTTCCGCCTGCACAGCGTCACGCCACGGTCACTGGCTCTGCCGGCTCGGGGATGACGGGGCGCACAGTCAGCCAGTCAGTGCGAACCCGCTCCCACTCCTGGATCAGCATGCCGTTGGCTTCGAAGAAGCTGCGAATGCGCGAATGTTGCCATCCGGCGATTTCTTCGAGAATCGGCGCCAGCACGGCCAGAGCGCTCGTGCTCAGCACGGTGCGCTTCGCGATTTGCGAAACGTGAGGCGACTCGGAAACCGCGATGGTCAGGCCATCGCGCGCGTTGAGCTGCAACATCACGTGAATATCGGAACTGCCGTCTCCCGAGTAGATGACGTGGTCGGGGCCGGTGACGTGCTCGGCGAGCAACTGGTTGAGCACCGCGACCTTTCCGTAACCCGCCGTGGCGCGAACGATGGTATCGATCTCGCCGGTGGGCTTGTAGCGGAATTCAGTGCCGTAAATGTGATCCTTGGGGACGATGCCCTCGAGAGCCGAGTGAATCACCTCGACGGGCGCGGCCGATAGAACGTAAAAATCGAAGGCGTGACCATCCATGCCCTTTTCGAGAATCTGGTAAAGAAGCTTGATATCCCCTTTGAGCCGGATGCGCTTTCCTACCTCGTAAAGATGCTCTTTGCGAACCTTGGCTTTGAACTCCGGGTCGTGAAGCAGGAGGTAAGCTAATTCCGCTCCCTGTTGCACCAGGTTGATCTTCGCCATCCCCTTAGCTTTGCGCTCGAACTCCGCAGTCGGAATGCCGACTAACTCGGCGAGCACGTAGCCGGAGTCATTGAAGGTTAATGTCTGATCGAAATCGCTTGCGAAAATATAGCGTTTTAATGGTTTATCTGCCATATGTTCCTTAGATTCCCGGCAAGCCTGGAAGGCCCATTAAAAGAATCGATAGAGATTATATGCGGTTTCCGTTGAGCTTAGCGCCTACTCAACAGCTAGAGAGGACAACATGCCGATTGCTACTTTTTCCAGTTTCACCGACGGCCTCGACCGCGATCAAAGGAGTCGCGACCATTTCATCACCAACATCAACTTAGAAGACGATCGGCTATGGATTCCTTACGCGGACGGCGTCTGGTTTCAGCCGTGCCACTTTAACCTTACGACGGGAGGATTCAGCGTCGTGCTCAAAGGCCTCCCCGGTTCCAGGATCGGAACTCACTACCACGTTGGCACGGTTCACGGCTATACTCTGCGCGGACACTGGCGATACCTGGAACATGACTGGGTTGCAAAGCCCGGGACTTTTATTTTTGAGCCCGCAGGCGAGGCCCACACGCTGGTTGTTACCGAGGACTCACCGGAGCCGATGGTAGCCATCTTCGTAGTTAACGGCGGGTTAATCTATCTGGACAAAGCGGAAGATGGTCGCTTCGCTGCCTACGAAGATGGATTCAGCGCCCTGGACTTGTGCCGGAAACATTATCGGCAGACCGGCTTGGATGTCCGCCAACTGGAGATGCTGGTTCGCTAAGTTCGAGGAACGGCGTGAGATTAGCGGCCACGCCTCAGCAGTAAACATCCGCCGATGAAGGAAAGGACTCCTACGACCACCAAGACCGCCATGCCTGCCAGGGAAGCGGGATTGTGAACGTCCTCGTGAGATGCGCCAAGAAAATGATGGTACAGCAGATGTGTAAAGGCCAGCGTCGTGAATAGGACGGCAAGCCCACTTAGGATGTTCAATGCTCGCATGGTCGCCTCGCCGTTCCGTATTGCGGACGAGTGTCGCACAAATTATCTGGCGCGCCAATGAATTGTAGCGAACTTGACGTGGCGTCAGCGACCTGGAAGCCGCCATCTTGCTGCTGCATTACTTCTCCACTGGGTG
>CAVPEZ010000008.1:0-29532 GCA_963703635.1 uncultured Acidobacteriaceae bacterium | reverse complement strand
CGATTCTCTCCGAGCGCCACCGGAGCATGACCATTCGGAGCTTCGAAGGATGCGATGGCCTGGTTCTCGCCCTCTTCCTGAATCTTAAAATCGTCCTTCGTTAGCGCGCGCACGGGCTTTCCGTGCTTGTCGGTCACGACCACATCCAGAAGTATCAGCCGCGTGGCAGCGTGCAATGTCGTGATCCGGGACTCTTGCTCGGGAGCTGAGGGCTGCTGCGCCACGCAAGACAGCGCGCTAGAGAGAAGCAACACCCTAACTGCCACACGCTGCGGCTTCATGCGTCTCCTGCCGGTGTGAATCCCACTCGGTTCCGGAATCTCGGACAGAAAACTGTAGCACGCGCGTCGTCCAGAGGCAGAAAGTGCTTCCATCGGCTCCGTTAGAAGTCGCATTTCCTTTGAACCTGCCTCCTTGCGATTCCCAGGCAGCCGACGTAACATTCCGATTCGGTAGATCTTCATGAAGGTACCGGCTGCGCACGCCCTCACTCCTACCGGAAAAGAGCCTCCGTTCCTGGTTGTTCAACTCATCGTGATGGCGATCTTCATGGTGCTTGGCATTTTCGCGGTGAAAGGGTTCCGCGGCCCGGTCGCTAATGAGCCGGCTTGGAGAAGTACTAAAGCATCTTGATGCTCAGTACCCTTTGTGTTTGTCTACGACAAAAAGCAGCGGCTCACCGGCGAGATACCGCCGAAGATTTTCCGAGAATAGCGCGTAGTGGCGCTGCCACAGTTTTTCGGTCAGGCTGGCAGTGTGCGGAGTGATGATCAGGTTTTCGAGCGCCCACAGGGGCGACTCGGCCGGCAACGGCTCCCGCTCGAAGACATCGAGTGCCGCGCCCGCAATGCGATGGCTGCGAAGCGCATCGGCAAGCGCGGCCTCATCCACCTGAGGGCCGCGGCCCACGTTGATCAAATACGCATCGGGCCGCATCGCACCCAGACGATCCGCATAGATTAATCCACGCGTCGCCTCGGTAAGCGGCGCGGCCACCACGACATAATCCGATTGGGAAAGGAGTTCATCGAGCTGCGCCGGTGCATAGACTGCGGCTACTCCATCGGGCTTTTCTTTTTCTGGATGCTCCCGCACCGCGATAACCCGCATTCCCAGAGCCGCGGCCATGCGCGCCATGGGGCGCCCGATGCTGCCGAGCCCGATCAGACCGAGCGTGGCGCCCGCAACCTCGCGCGGCCGCAGACCATCGTTCCACATCGCGTCCTGTCCCCAAGTTCGCTGCTGCTGCAGTCTTACCGCTTGCGAAATCTTTTTTGCCAGCGCAAAGATCAGCGCAATCACGTGCTCGGCCACGACCGGACCGTGTACTTCGTGTGCGTTCGTCAAGACCACATCACTCGTCACCAACTCCGGGAACAGCAATTGATGCACTGCTGCAGTTGGCGCGTGAATCCAGCGCAGCCTCTCAGCCAACCTGAACTGCTCGGGACGGAGTGAGAACGCGAAGACGATTTCGGAGTCGCGAAGATATTCTATGATTCCGTCATAGTTCGTTCTATGGGTTACTTCGATCTGAGGGAAATCTGTTCGCAGTTTATCCGGAAACCAGGTAGGCACATTCCACAAATCGAAGGGGTGATGAACGACGATCAGAAGTTTCCTCGACTTGAGTGGCGAGTAGCTAGCACCGAGTACCGGGATTTCCACGCTCCTCACGCTCGCTCGGTCGGAATCACAAAGGTCTAACTCGGTACTCGGTACTAGCTACTGAATTCTAATTCTTCTGATGATTCTTCAGGAAGGCGCGCAGGTCATGCCCCGTCATCTCTTTCGGTTCGTCGATGCCCAACATTCCCAGCATCGTCGGCGAAATATCCCGCAACGAGCCGTTGGGCCTAAGTGTGTACTGCTTCGCATCTTCCGCAACCACGATGAACGGCACGGGATTAATCGTGTGCGCCGTGTGCGGACCGCCGGTCACCGGGTCGATCATCATCTCGGCGTTGCCGTGATCGGCAGTGATGAGCATGGCGCCGCCCCTGGCGCGCACGGCGGTTTCGATGCGGCCCAGGCAGGCATCGACTGTCTCGACTGCTTTGACTGTGGGTTCAATCTTGCCGGAGTGACCGACCATGTCGGCGTTGGCGAAGTTGACGATGATTACGTCAAATGTTCCTTCTTCCGTGGCCTTCACGACGGCATCGGCAATGCCGGCGGCGCTCATCTCCGGCTTCAGATCGTAAGTCGCAACTTTTGGCGACTGCACCATCACGCGCTCTTCGCCGGGGAAAGGCTGCTCTACGCCGCCGTTGAAAAAATACGTCACGTGCGCATATTTCTCGGTCTCGGCCACGCGCAGGTTGCGCATGTTGAGACCGCCCATCACGTTCGCCAGAATGTTCGCCATCGATTCCGGAGGAATCACTACCGGCAGGCTGAAATTCTTGTCGTACTGCGTCATGCAAACGTAATGCAGATTCTTCGGCACCCGGTCGCGCGGAATGGCGACGTCAAGATCGGCCGCGCCGGGAAGATCGCCGCCGCCTTTCGCATTCAGCCCGCTTTTGCGGGCCAGAGCGCGTGTGATCTGGCGCACGCGGTCGGCGCGAAAATTAAAGCAGATGCAGGCATCGTCGTCACGAATCGCCGCGAGCGGCTGACCGCTTCTGTCGGTGCACACAAACGGCACCACAAACTCATCGGTGAGTCCCCTGTTGTAAGAATCCTTCATCCCCTGGACCGGGTCGGCGCACTTGCCGCCTTCCGCGTCGCTGAAGACCATCGCGTTGTACGCCTTGGCGATGCGCTCCCAGCGCCGGTCGCGGTCCATCGCGTAGTAACGGCCGTTCACCGTCGCAATTTTTCCGGAGTTATATTCGCGCATTTTCTGCTGCAGTTGCTCGAGATAGCCCGCGCCGTTGGTGGGCAACGTATCGCGGCCGTCCATGAAGGCGTGCACGAAGACGCGATCTAAACCTTGCTGCTTCGCCATCTTCAGCAGCGCGTAGAGATGAGCCTGCTGCGAGTGCACGCCGCCATCGGAAACCAGGCCGAACAAGTGCAGTCTGCGCTCGCCCACGCGCGTATGCTTCATCGCCGCGAGCAGCACGGGGTGCGAAAAGAACTCGCCATTCTGGATCATCAGATCGATGCGCGTGATGTCCATGTGCACGATGCGTCCCGCGCCCATGTTGAGATGCCCAACCTCGCTGTTCCCCATCTGCCCTTCGGGCAAGCCGACGAAAGGTCCGCTGGTATGAATCAGCGTGTTGGGATACTCGCGCAGCAGGCGATCGTAAGTGGGCTTGCGCGCCAGGGCGATGGCGTTGGCCTTGGTTTCGGCGCGGTATCCCCAGCCATCAAGGATGACGAGAACGAGTGGTTTGGGACCAGACATAAATCGTGCAGACTCCGTAGCATGGATTTAGGCTCCTGAGCGCCATCGCCCGTGGTGCGGGCTTCCGTCAGCCCTAGTGTATTGTGCGTTCCCCCTTACGCACCGCCGGTGAGCTGGTCGAACCTTCAAACTTCGCGTCGCCGAGTTTCGTAATCCACAGGCCTGAGTGAATGTCATTGAAGTACATCAGGCTATTCAGCAACGGGCTGTCGCACGTTACCGAGCACGGTTGTCCTCCCCAGACGAACGGCAGGTTCGGACGGAATCCCTTGGCGTCGCCAGTCCAGAAGCGGGCAATCTCGCGGCCCTGGCGATAGAGATCGCCGCGCAATTCGCCGGAGATGTCGAGCACGCGCGCGCCGCCGCTGTAATAGCCTTCATAGAGCATGTCGTTCGCCGCCCAGAAATTGTGCGAACCGCCTTCCGGCACTTCATACTGCGCGACTTCCCGCGGATGCTTGATATCGGAAACATCCATGACATGACAGATGGCACGCACCGGAATGCGGTCTCGATCGTCGAGTTCGAAAATGGCCGGGAAGACCTCGTCGCCAACAAATAAATAATTCTTGTAGCGGAACACGCTGTGAGAGCCCGCCAGCCAGCCGTCTCCATAGAGTTCGTAATGGTTGAAGTGATATTGGCTGACCAGCTTGGGATTCTCCGGGCTCCCTCCGGCCATGCCGTTGCCTACATCGAGGATGATCAATCCATCTCGCCAATATGCCAGATAGGCCAGACCATCCTTCACCTGCAGGTCGTGCAGATAACGTCCGCTGGACACGGTTCCGTACTTGGTGTTAATGCTGACGGCGGTTGGATTCTGCGCTTCCCAGCGCGCTACTTCCTTGGGATGTTTTGGATCCTGAAAGTCGATGATGCGGAGCGACCCGCTGGCGTCGTCTGTGAGATACACGTAGTGGCCATCGATGTAAGCGCTGTGCACGCCGCCCGTAACCGTTGCCGTGTACTCGGAAAGAACTTTCAAGTGCGCTGCATCGGAGGTATCGAGGAAGACGATTCCGTTCTTGCGGTTCGAAGCTCCTTCGCGCGTGAACACGCCTATTTTTTCGTCGGGCGTGGTGCTGATGTCGTTGATGATACGCGCGTCCACTTTGAGAGTATCGAGAAGCTTGGGGTTCGCGGGATCGGCGATGTCGTAGACGAACAGCTTGTCCGCGATGGTAGCCAGATAGGCGTGGTGGCCGATGATCCACTCTTCCGCCATTTGCAAATCCGGCATGGGAGTGTGAGACACCACTTCCATATCGCGCTCCATATTACGCGGGCGGACCACCACCGACGCGGCAGCGCTGTGCTGGCCGCTGCTGGCCATGACTACGTACGTGCCGGCCTTCTCCGCCACAAACGCCCCGTCGGGATATACCGCGGCGCCGCCGCTGCTGCCGCTTCCACTGAGAGACCAGCGCACACCCGGATCTTTCAAGTGGCCTCCGGCGCCATCGAGCGCGGTCGCGGTGAAATGAACAACATCGCCGGTGCGCGCCTCCGCGGAAGCGGGCTTGACCGTTAACTTGCGCGCGGCATCCCGCACAACTTGCAACGTGATGGTGTTGCTCACTCCTTCCGACGTGGCTTTGATCGTGACACTTCCCGGCGCGATTCCCGTGACCAACCCGGCCGCGTCCACGCTCCCGGTGGATGGCTTTTCCGACGTCCACTTGACTGCGACATCGGTTCGGGGATTTCCGTTGGCTGCGCGCGCGATCGCTGTGAGTTTTTCCGCTCCGCCGACCACAACGTTCGCATACGCCGGGGGCTCAATCTCAAGGGCCGTAACTTTCGAGTCGCTTACATTGACCGTGGCATAGCCGGTCTTGCCTGCGATCACCGCGCCAACCGTGACCACGCCCGGCGCGTGAAAAGTAACTTCGCCCGCTTCGTCGGCACCCGCCACATCGAACGGAGCCGCAAACCACACCGAAGGCTTTTCGTCGATGGGATTGCCCGCGGCATCCTTGGCGGCAGCCCTGAATTTGACCTTTTCTCCGACGTGAGCGTCGAGCGTGTTGGGGCTGATCTCCACGCTCGCGGGAGCTACCGATGTGGTGGGAGCCGCTTCCTGCTTAGTGGTGTCGGAAGCCGCTGCCTGCGACCATAAGGCCCGTGCCGAAAAAATCATGACCGCAACTGCCAGGACAAGTGCATTGCGCTTGAACATTCGCCCTCCGGGATTGATGAATCGTCGTTGGTCGTTAGTCGTTGGTCGTTAGTGCTTTGCTGGTTCCATCTTCCAGAAATCAATGCCTGCCGCCTGCGGCGCCACATCGACCGTAGCCACGGTTTTCAACGTGCCAAGGTCAATCACCTCAACGGTGCCAGGTTCGGAGCCAACTCCTTCGACCGAAATGAAGGCGTAGCGATCGTCCGGTGAAACCACGGCCCCGTGCACGACCTTCTTCTGTGTGGGAATTTTCGCCAGCTCGCGTCCTGTGACCGGGTCGAAGATGGACACTGACTGTCCCCGCTTATTGGTCGCGATCAGCCGTCCGTCCCTGGTCATCGCCAGATTGTACACGCCGGTTCCGGCGGGAAAACGGCGCAGCAGAGTCCAGGTGTCAGTCTTGATGGCAACGATCTCGTTCGATTGATTGCAGGCTACGTAGACGATCGACCCATCATTCGAAGGCTGCGCCCATGTCGGCGTGCACGTGCCACTCTTGTGGTCAGGCATCGCATGGGGATCGGGCGCGCCGGTCATGCCCATTTCTTTGCCCTTCGACAGCGTGAAATAGCGGTCCACCGCGAACTTCCTGGTGTCGATCTCGACCAGCATGTCGTCCATCATGCAAGCCGAATAGTGTTTGGTGCCGTCGCGGTTGATGCGCGATCCGTGGGGCATGGTGCAGGTGGGAATGCGTTTCACCTCAATCATCTGGTCGGTGGCCACAACCGAGATCGACGATGGAACCATGTCGCCATGGAAATTCGCGTTGGCCACGTAGATAAAGTTGCCGTCAGGAGTGATGTCTGTAGTGGCCGGGAACAGACCGAGGCTGGTGTACTTGATCACATTGTCGGTGCCAGCGCGGTATTTCCAGACGGAGCCCTCAGGCCGGCCGTGGCCCTCGGAAACGTAGAAATATTGTTTGTCCGGAGAAACTGCAATCCCATGCGGACCATTGACGTCCATCGGCATGAGACCGGTGCGCATCTGGCTCTCAACGCGCGCACCGCCGGGGCCAAAACGAATCAGCATGATCCTGTCCGCGGATTCACAGACAACGTAGACGAGGTAGTCCTGCGCGGGATACTCTGTAGTTGGCGCGGGAGATGTCTGCGCCCTGCCGGTGAACCCGAGCGCCAGGAAAAGCAACAGACACGGCACGAACCGACAGAGAAGAAGCCGAGAACCTCCGCGATCGTTCTTTCGATGAGAGACTCTGGCAGTCTTCTTCATTGGTCTCAGATAGTCGAAGAAGTATATCCAACAAACTGAGGCCGTACTAGAGGCCTCAGCTGCAAATACGGCTTACCAGATCAGATGAACATCGTAACGGGCAAACAATGGATCCGAGGTAACGATGGGAAGGTTCTCCTCCAGGCTCTGCGCAATCAGCATGCGATCGAACGGATCGCGGTGATGCATCGGGAGACGTTCGAGAGCGAGCAAATGGTCGATGCTGATGGGGAGCATCTCGATCCCATTCTCCGCCAGTTTTCTGAGCACGTACGGACCGGCAGGCCGAGGAAGATTCAGCTTGCCCGACTGTACCTTGATGAGAATCTCCCAGACGCTTGCGATACTTAGCGAGAGACCGGTGGGTCCGGTAAAAGTGTCGCGGGCGAGACGCGACATCCTTTCATCCCCAGCAAGCGCCCACAAGAAAGCGTGCGTGTCGAGGAGCGCCTTCATTTCGGTAGAAGGGGTCCGTTATAGAACAGGTCCTCAATTTCAGGATCGGGATCATTGAAATCGTCCGGAACCGTGAACTCGCCTTTGGCACTGCCGAAGACCCTCTTCTTGGGCGTCTTTTTCAGGGGCACCAGCTTAGCGACCGGAGTCCCCGCCTTGGCGATGATGATCTCTTCTCCCAAGGCTACTCGCTCCAGCAGGCGGGAGAAGTGAGTTTTTGCCTCGTGGATGTTGACTTCCATAAGCTATTAATAGACTAAGTCGTGGACTAAGTCAAGGGCGACCTGCCGGAGCATCCTGAGGGCCAATCCCCGAGCAAGCCATTGCGCTCGGTGTTTCAGGTCGATAGCTCGACGCTAATCTCAATAACCTTGCCGGGTCTCCACAGTTAGCCCGTAACCCTTAGCGCCGAAAGAAATTCGGGTTGGTGTTCCGAGGCGAAGGCCTCCACCATTGCGACAAGCTTGCCCTGTCTTTCGGCAAGAGTTACGTCCCTTTCCATGACTTCATCAGCCCTAATCACTCCCTTCGCCTTCGCGGCGTGCCATTGCTCTGCACTCAGGGAATACTCGTGTTCATTCTTCCACAATATCTCGATCTGGTCCGGAAATCGGCTACCGAAGCCGATACCCGTATGCAGTGCGACGCCAACATTGTCCCACGCCACCTTCCCAGGCACCTTAAAGGACTTCTCGAAGCTGACCGCCTGAGATCCCACTATTCCGGATTCTTCCCAGTTGCGCCTCGCACGATCCCGTTCGTACAACATTGCTAAGTCGAAGAAGCTCCTCAGCTCAGGAACGTCGGCTCGCCTCTTTACTGCCAATTCCTGCATTAGCTCAACAAACCCGACCCCTTGCCTGGAGCACACAAAAGTCTCGCAAAGATCCTGATCCTCTCCCTATACGCATATCCCAGCACTGCCCCAATCTCGAACGCCTCCTGGTAGACCAAAAGATAGGTATGAAATTGAAGATAAGATGGCCTGAAGAATCTCTTCTTCAGCGCTGGCACGACTATCGAATGAGCGATGTGCGCCAATAATGGGGCAACAGGAGGTTTATCCATCGTTGTTCCCGAAAGTAGGACCGAGCCCATCCGCTGATCTCTACCAACTGTCCGCGCTTTCTTATCCCCGATAATTCAACGCCTTCAATCCCAGAAACCTCGCCGAATCCCCCAACTCCTCCTGAATCCTCAGCAACTGGTTGTACTTGCAGATGCGGTCGGTACGCGAGGCTGAACCGGTCTTGATCTGACCCGCGCCGGTGGCGACGGCAAGATCTGCAATGAACGTATCTTCGGTCTCGCCCGAGCGATGCGAGATCACCGACGTGTAAGCGTTACGCCGCGCCAGATCGATTGCATCCAAAGTCTCGCTCACCGTGCCGATCTGATTCACCTTGATCAGAATGGAGTTGGCTACACCTTTGTCGATCCCTTCCTGCAGAAACTGAACATTCGTCACGAACAAATCATCGCCCACGAGTTGAATCTTGCCGCCGAGTTCCCTGGTCAGATTCTGCCAGCCGTCCCAGTCGTTTTCAGCCAGCCCATCTTCGAGCGAAACGATGGGATAATCGTTCACCCACTTCGCCCAGAACTTCACCATGTCGTCGGAACTCTTGGCGGATTTATCCGACTTCTTGAAGACGTACTTGCCATCCTGATAAAACTCGCTCGCCGCAGGATCGAGCGCGATCGCGATTTCTTCCCCGGGCTTGTAGCCAGCCTGCTGAATCGCTTCCAGCACCACTTCGATGCCTTCCACATTCGACTTCACCGACGGCGCAAATCCTCCTTCATCACCGACGGCAGTGTTATAGCCGCGTTTCTTCAGCACGCCCTTGAGCGTATGGAAAACTTCCACGCCCCAACGCAACGCCTCGGAAAACGAAGGCGCGCCCACCGGCATCACCATGAATTCCTGGAAGTCGACATTGTTGTCGGCATGCGCGCCCCCGTTGAGGATATTCATCATGGGCGTGGGCAGCGTGTTCGCGCCCGCGCCGCCGAGATAACGATAGAGCGGCAAACCATATTCCAACGCAGTCGCGCGCGCTGCCGCCATCGACACCGCGAGAATCGCGTTCGCTCCCAGCCGGCTTTTATTCTCCGTGCCGTCCAGTTCAATCATCTTCCGGTCAAGCCCATGCTGGTCATAAGCGTCCCAATTCGCCAGCGCATCGGCGATCTCGCCGTTCACGTTCTCCACTGCTTTGAGCACTCCTTTGCCCAGAAACCGCGCGCTGTCGCCGTCGCGCAATTCGACAGCCTCGTGTTCGCCGGTCGACGCCCCGCTGGGCACAATGGCTCGGCCAATCGCTCCCTCCGCGAGTTGCACCTCGGCTTCCACAGTAGGATTGCCGCGCGAATCCAGCACTTCGCGCCCGATGATGGCTGCGATATTCGTCATACTGCGCTTACCTTCCTTGTCTGAATTATTTTGTGAGTAGTGGATCCTTCGAATTAAAGCGAGACGAATTATATCGGATGAAGACGACGGCAATGTAACAATGCTCGCAGCAAATGTAGACCTGACCTTGCGGCTTTTTCGATAACATGGTGTACGGTGCAGAAATGATCCCATGATCGAGCGATTCGATTTCTCCGACCTTCGCGAACTGTTTGCCAAAGCCAACGAGGAAAAATCTGGCGACCAGTTGGCTGGGATTGCCGCGCGATCGGAACGAGAGCGAGTCGCAGCGAAAAGAAAACTTGCCGACCTGCCACTCGAAGAAATTGTCCGGCGCCCGCTGATTGCTCCCTCGGATGACGACGTAACTCGCCTCATTCTTGAAACCTACGATCAGGAAGCGTTCCATCCCCTCGGAAGCATGACCGTCGGAGAATTCCGCGAGTTCCTTCTCGACGACGCAATCACAGACCTTCAGATACGGCAACTTCAAAGCGCCATCATTCCTGAAATCGCCGCCGCAGCAGCCAAGCTGATGAGCAACAAGGATCTCGTTCTCGCGGCCGCCAGAATTCGTAACGTCACGCGCTGCCGCAACACCATGGGAGAGCGCGGAGTGCTCGGCATCCGCGTGCAACCCAATCACCCAGCCGACGACATCGGAGGCATCCTTCTCTCTGCCTTTGAAGGACTGCTGTACGGCTGTGGAGACGCGGTCATTGGCGTGAATCCGGCGACAGACTCCGTGACAACCGTCCATGCGATTCTCGTGGCTTTGAACCGCCTCGTTGACGCATACCACATCCCCACTCAGACCTGTTGCCTCGCGCACATGACTACTCAACTGGCGGCGTTAAGCCAGGGAGCGCAGGTCGATCTTCTTTTTCAATCCGTCGCGGGGACTGAAGCCGCCAACCACAGCTTTGGAATAAGTTTGAACGTGCTGCGCGAGGGTCAGCAGCAGGTTCTTGAACATCACCGGCAACGGGATGTTCGCTGGGCCGGGGAGCACGTGATGTACTTCGAAACCGGCCAGGGCAGCGCTCTCTCAGCCGAGGCGCATCACGGAGTCGATCAACTCACGCTCGAAGCGCGGGCTTACGGAGTCGCGCGCGCCTTTCAGCCTTTTCTCGTCAATAGCGTCGTCGGCTTTATCGGGCCTGAATATCTGGCGGACGAAAGGCAGATCATCCGCGCCGGGCTCGAGGATCATTTCATGGGCAAGCTCCTAGGCCTGCCGATGGGTTGTGACGTCTGCTACACCAATCACGCCGCTGCCGACCAAAACTCTGCCGACAATCTGCTGCTGCTTTTGACGGCCGCCGGCTGCAACTATTTCATGGGCGTTCCATGTTCCGACGACGTCATGCTGAATTACCAATCCACCAGCTATCACGATGGCTTGGCCGCGCGGCGGCTGTTCCAGTTGCGTCCGGCGCCGGAATTTCTCGCGTGGCTCCAGAATATGGGGATCTATCGCGGCGTCGAGCCGGCCTCTCTCGATTCATCGGCGCGGCGGCAACTCATGCGGGGCCTGGAGTCGTCCCTGGAAAAGACGGTGTGAATGGCTCGCGGAAAAGACAAAGAAAAAGAAAAAGAAAAACTCGCACCGCCATGCAATTTGCCTGAGCCCGGTTTGTCGGCACTCCTGAACAAGCTGCGGGCGCAGACTCCCGCGCGCCTGCTGGCAGGCCGAAGCGGCGCAGCGTATCGCACCGGCACTCAAATGGAGTTGCGCGAAGCCCATGCCGCCGCCCGCGATGCCGTGCGCGCCGAGTTAAATCTCATTACGGATCTCGGCGAAGACTTCGTGCGCAAGTGGAATCTGCTTGAAATATCCTCCCAGGCCGCGACTAAAGATGAATATCTCTTGCGCCCGGACTTGGGCCGGCACCTCAACGACTCGTCTCGCGTGGTGCTGAGCAGGCATTGCCCCGCCGGACAGGATTTGCAGATTTCGATTGGCGACGGGCTCTCGGTAACAGCCGTGGCCACGCAAGTTCCTCGATTGTTGCCGCTCCTCAGCGAGGGAGCAAAGGCCCGTAGCTGGAGCGTCGGTTCGATTTCGATGATTCGTCACTGTCGAGTAGGCATTCTCAACGAGATCGGCGAGTTGCTGAAGCCCATAGTTGCTGTGCTCCTGATCGGAGAACGTCCCGGATTGGCAACCGCAGAAAGCCTCTCCGCTTACATGGCATACCGGCCCAAAGCCTCAGACACTGACGCCCACCGGAACCTGATCTCGAACATTCACGCCCGCGGTGTGAGCCCGGAGTATGCCGCCCAGCGCATTCTGAATCTGGCAGCCTTGATGATGAAAACTCGCGAGAGTGGTTGCCAACTTCGAGAAGAAGTGCCAACTGAGGTCGCGCCCGCCCGTCTTCCAGAAGTCGGTTCCTGATGGCTCCACCCGGGAAACCAGCGTCCCGAAGCCGGAAGCCGGCTGGTCCCCTTATCTTCGTTGGTTCCCCGGCCCTGACGCATATTGTCGCGGCCATTCGCCTGGTCTAAAGTCAAAGCAACGAATCGGACGATCTAGGGTTTTAAGACCTGAGGAGGAGTCATGAAGAAGACAGTTCTACCTTGTATCTTGCTGCTGGCATGCTTTTGCATAACTACGATGGCCGCGGCGCAGACCAGTTCGCCGGTACCGGCCGGTACGGCCCTCATGGCCAGGCTCGAGACCACACTCGCAACCTTCAGCAACAAAGCCGGCGACCCTTTTCAGGCGCGGCTGACCCAACCCGTGGTGCTTACCGGTAAAACGGTAATTCCTGCCGGAGCGATGATCGAAGGCCGCGTCACGCGAGTGACCGAACCCCGCCGCATCTCAGGCAAACCCACCATCGGAATTCTGGCGGAATCACTCATCCTCCCCACCGGCGAACGATTCTTCCTCGATGCAACTCTGGTCGACACCAATGCCGGACGCGACACCGACGTTAACCAGGAAGGCGAGTTCAAGGGATCCGGTCACGACCGCCGCGACCAAATCGAAGCCGGCGGCGGCACGGCAGGCGGCATGTTGATCGGCGGCCTGATCGGCGGCCCGCCCGGCATCCTGATCGGCGGAGCCATTGGCGCAGGCTCAACCGGAGTTCACTGGCTCAGCAAGCACCGTTCAGCCGTCCTGCGCTCTGGCACCGAGCTGACTCTCGAAATCAACCGCCCCTTGGCGATGACACCGGTAGTGGCCAGCGCCGGACAATAGGCAGTTTCAGATTTCGATAAGCCGGAGGCAATATGCTTCCGGCTTTGTTTTCCGACGCAAACACGCTTCTGCTTTCACATCCCCGCCCCCAGCTCCGCTTCGCTCACCAACTCCAACTCGATCCACCCCTCCACCGGCAGCGCGTCCACGGGAAGACGATTCTGCCAGAGGCTGAAGCGCAGCCGCAGCCGGTTGGTCGGACCGATCGCCGCCGCTCCTGTCTTGCCATCAGCCGCCGTCTGCGAACTCGCAGCCGATCCTGGCAGCGCCAGCAACCAGCTCAGCGGCAACCGGAACTCAAAGTTGCGCCCCAGCACCGCCTTGGCAATCTCCTCGCCAATGGAGGAAGAATCTGACTCCGCTTCTTCCAGGCCCTCAACCTTCCATCCCGTCAGTCTGCGGTTCTCCACCTTGGCATCGAGACGCAGAGTCCGCCGTGGGCGCGCCTCTCCGGTCGCCCACGATTCCAAGTTCACCACCAGATCGAACCCCATATCCGGAACCGGACCGGCAAAATCCAATCGTCCGTAGACGAACACGCTGTTGATCCCGGCATACACGGAATCCAGAATAAATTGTCTTCCGTGCATGGCGCCGGCACGCTGGTCGGCCGTAAAAATGGCCGCACCCATCCACTCAAAGTAGCGAATCTTGTCGCCCGTAACCCGGGGATGAATGTAATGAGTTTGCGGCGTAAAGTCCGGCCGCACTTCGCCCGCGGTGATCGGACGTGCCAGATAATCCGGCGGCGTCGCTCCCAGGGCCTGATAAACGTTTGAGAGATGCTTCCGGTAAAGCTCGTCAAAATCGCGGTCGTTGGCCGAATGGTGCTCGGGTCCGTACCACCAGTTCCAGTCGCTGCCCTCGGCAATCAGAATTTCCTCGAAGGCCAACTTACGTTGCGCCACGCTGGCGCGGGCCGCATTCTGCGTATAAAATTCGCGCGCGTGGTAAAGATAGTCCCAGGCGCGGTTATCTTCGGGAGCGCCAATCCAGACATTGAAGTTCGCATGGATCCACGAGCCCGGCACCAGCGACCTCAACAGCGAAAAATCCCGATGACGGGCAATCGCCTCTGAAACCGTTACTGCTTCCAGAACTTCCTCGCGCTGCAGCGCGTCATAGAATCGCCGCAGAAATTCCCGCCCCGACTTTGGATAGTATTCCCAGGCATTCTCCCCGTCGAGGATCACCGACACCACGGCATCGCGCCCTTGCGCCAGTACCGGCTGAGCCGCGTCTTTGATGTTGCCCAGCAGATGTCCGGCCGCTTCGCGCGGATCCATCCCCGAGTAGACAAAGCCGATCAAATCCGAAATCGTGTGGTCGCGAAACACCATGTGCATCGCAGTCTGGCCATTTTCATAGAGGTGAATGTTATAGAGCCGCTCGGCCAGGTGCGCGGGCAACCGTCCGTTGCCGTCACGTTGAAAGAACACGCCGGTGCTGCGGCCAAGCACGCCCTCATCCGTGGCCATCCACTTGATACCGAGACTGTGAGCAATGGCCAGCGTCTCTTCCGACACGCTGCCCTCAGAAGGCCACACGCCCTGCGGCCGCACGCCAAACACCTGCTCCTGAAGATCGAGCGCGCGCACCAATTGCTCGCGTGCGTCCTCGGGATGCCGAAAACGGTTCTGCGGCAATGGCAGGCCCGGCGACGATACCCCTCCCGCATTGGTGTCGCAGACCAGCGGAAGAATCGGATGATAGAAGGGCGTCGCCGAAATCTCGATCGAGCCTTTCTTCGCGGCGTCGGCATAAGCCGGCAGAACTTTGCCCAGCACTTCCCGCTCGCGCGCAATCACAAACCTCTGATCGTCGAGCGAGTAGTTGCGCTCCTTCTTGATCAGCGCCGCAATGTCTTTCTCTTCCAGAAAGAATTCGTCGAACCATGCAATCTGCGAGAGCACCTGCAAATCGGTGAAGTGCTGCGTCTCAAAATATTTTTCCGCTTTCTCCGCCGAATACCCGTGCTCCCGGAACCGCTCCAGCAATTCCCCGTAGCGCGGATACCTCCCAATCACATTCGCGTGATTGGCCTGAAAAAGATATTGCAACGCGAATTGCCGCTCTTTCTGGGTCAAATCCTTGGCCGGCTTGGCCGCTACGTTCAGAAACGGATCCTGCGCCGTCCCCGCGACGTAATCCTGAATCTGCGTCATCAGCGACGGCACCAGATTGAAATTCTGGTGGACATTCGGAAACTCGTCCAGCAGTTTCACCATGCCGTAATAATCCTTCAAACCGTGCAGGCGCACCCACGGCATGCGATATTGGCCGGTCACCAGATCCTTATAGAAAGGCTGGTGCTGGTGCCAGAGAAGAATGAGACGCAGGGCGGGCATGCTGGAAGAGAAAGTCTAGCATGGCGATTCTGCGTGCTCGGTAACACAGAAGGACGCGGCCGCAATTGCTTGACAAATCATCGCTTAACGAGTTCTTTCTGCGGCGAACGGGATTACTGATTTAGAGATTCCCTGCAACGTATTACCATCGTAATGAGTCTTATCAATTAGATACCTCGGTTATGTATGCCTCCGCAGGTTGACGGGGTAGAGTACACTGTAATGCCGAATACCAAGCACAAGAAGAAATCCACCATGGCTACCGCGCGGCCCAAGTCGAAGACAGCGATGGAGTCACTGCTGGATTCCTTTGGCGAGATCATAGAGACTGGTGCGAAGAAAATGGACGTTAAGCAGCTTGAGGAGTCTGAAGAAAAATTCAACGCCGCTATAAACCGCGCTGTCTCCCATAAACAGCGGCGCGAAACCGCGTAACCACTTCCTGCAGCTTCTCGGGCGTTATATCCGGATCAGCCGCTTTCGCTGCCTCAATTACTTCCGGTTCTGCATCTATTCCGCACTCCACCAGCTCATGAATTCGCGCCAGCATTCTTTTGTGGCGCTGGACCTTTTCTTCGTCAATGTAGTTGCGCCCGGGATCGCGGCGCGTTCTCGTCCATTTGCTCATAGAGTCAACTGGCAGCGAATATCGGCTAGTCCCTGAGTAGCAACTGCCTGGTCGCCTGACTTTCGCTTGCATTTTGCTTCTGGTATTGCCGATTAGCGAACTCCGCTCGTATGGCTTCCCATTCGCTGTTGATTTTCTCTCGATTCAACTTGTAGTAGTCCGCCATTGGAGACTTGCGAATCTTGAGATCGTCCCGGCTGTGCAGATACTGCAATAGTTCCTGATCCTCTTCGGATAAGGTGTGTCGAGCAAGAATGAAGCGGTTCTGCAATCGTACAAACTCGCTTTCGCTCCAGAGATCGTCAGCAAGATTTGCAACGGACATTGCCTTATCTTTTGCGCTCTCCTCCTCTTCGGTCGGCTTCTCAGGCATCGTCACATTGTTCAGATCATGCCCATAAAACGGTTCCGGTTCCGGTGGTACGCGCAATGTTACGGACTCGAAACTTTCCTGCAATGCCCGTGCGACATAAGCCGATAGAGTCATCCCTACTGCACTCGCAGCCACTTCAGCCAAATAACGCAGCTTCGGTTCAAGTCGCACCGTAATTATCTCGCTGCGTTGTTGCACATCGCGCCGTACAACCGCCTTACCTTCGGGTTTCATCTCTGGCCCACCTTGTTAAACTGACTATACAAATTCGTACTACGTTTGTCAATAGAAATGTATTACATATGACATACACAGTGGTCCTTCTGTCCTTGAGACTTTATGACAAAGTCGCGAGTACCGTGTTTGAACCCGATAAGGATCTGAGCTAGCAGAGAGGCCAGATGTCGCCATCTAACATCTTCCGGTACACTAGGAACGCATAAAATGCCCGATGCCCCCACCCCCGCTGCTTCCGACCCCATCACCCTGCTCTCCGATCAGGATCTCTACCTCTTCAACGAAGGCAGCAACTATCGCATGCACGAAACCATGGGCGCGCATCTGATCTCGCGCGACGCCTCGCGCGACGGCAAAGCGGGCGCGGTTTTCAGTGTGTGGGCGCCCAACGCCCGCCTGGTTTCGGTGATCGGCAGCTTCAACTCATGGGGTGCGCGCTCCAATCTGCTCGCCCCTCGCGGAAACTCCGGGATCTGGGAAGTCTTCGTCCCCGGGGTAACCAAAGGCGCGCTTTATAAATTCCACATCGAATCGCGGACTCACGGCTACCAGGTCGATAAAGCCGATCCACTCGGAATCCTGCACGAGAAACCTCCCCGCACCGCGTCCGTAGTGTGGGATCTCGACTACCAGTGGAACGACCGCGACTGGATGGCAAAACGCGCCGCCCGCAATTCACTGCGCGCGCCCCACACCATCTACGAGGTTCACCTCGGCTCCTGGATGCGAGTTCCCGAAGAACACAACCGTCCTCTAACTTATCGCGAGACCGCGCCGCGTCTTGCCGAGCACGCCGCGCGCATGGGCTTCACGCACGTCGAATTCCTGCCCGTCATGGAGCATCCGTTCTACGGCTCCTGGGGATATCAAACCACCGGCTACTTTGCCCCCACCTCGCGCTACGGCACGCCGCAGGATTTCATGTATCTCGTCGACTACCTGCACCAGCATGGCATCGCCGTAATCCTCGACTGGGTGCCCTCGCACTTCCCTTCCGACGCCCACGGCCTGGCCTACTTCGACGGTACGCACTTGTACGAGCATGCGGATTCGCGGCAGGGTTTCCATCCCGACTGGAAAACGCACATCTTCAACTATGGTCGCACCGAAGTTCGCAGTTTCCTGATGTCGAGCGCCATGTTCTGGCTCGACAAGCATCACATCGACGGCCTGCGCGTGGATGCCGTCGCCTCCATGCTCTATCTCGATTACTCCCGCAAACAAGGCGAATGGATTCCCAACAAATTCGGCGGCCGCGAAAACATCGAGGCCATCGACTTCCTCCGCCGCTTCAATCAGGAAGCTTACAAAGAGCATCCTGACATCCAGACCACGGCGGAAGAATCCACTTCCTGGCCCATGGTTTCAAAGCCCGTCTATCTCGGCGGCCTGGGCTTCGGCATGAAGTGGGACATGGGCTGGATGCACGACACGCTCGAGTACTTCAAGCAGGATCCCATTCACCGCAAATATCATCACAGCAAGCTCACCTTCCGCATGTTGTACTCGTTCCACGAAAATTTCGTGTTGCCGCTTTCGCACGACGAGGTCGTCCACGGCAAGGGATCGCTGATCGGCAAGATGCCCGGCAGCGAACGCGATCGCTTCGCCAACCTGCGGCTCTTGTTCGGCTACATGTTCGCGCAGCCCGGCAAGAAGCTGATGTTCATGGGGGACGAGTTCGGACAAGTCCGCGAGTGGGCGCACGACACCAGCCTGGAGTGGGACGTGCTTCAATATCCGGTTCACAGCGGTTTGCTGAACTGGGTGGCGCAGTTGAACCGGGTCTACCGCAGCGAGCCTGCCCTGCACCTGCTCGATAACAACCCAGCAGGCTTCGAGTGGGTCGATTGCAACGACAATCTCACCAGCACCATTTCGTTGCTGCGCAAGAGCGAATCGCCCAAAGACACAGTTCTCATAGTGTGCAACTTCACGCCGATAACCCGGGTTGGCTATCGTGTGGGCGTCCCCGAGCCCGGCTACTGGCGCGAACTGCTCAACAGCGACGCTTTGGAATACAACGGCACCGGCGTAGGCAACCTCGGCGGAGTCCACGCCGAACCAGAACCAGTCCACGGCCGCCCCTACTCCCTAAAGCTAACGCTGCCCCCGCTGGCGGCGCTGTTCTTGAAGGCGGGATAGAATCGTCCAGTTGGAGATTTTGGGTGGCGCAGCGCTTCCAGCGCTGCGATAAATGTCCCGTGAAGATGAGGCTCTAGCCTCTGAGGTACTCTTTCGACGACGCAGCAATCGAGTTTCACCTAATGAAAAGCAGCTTGCTAGCTTTCACGCTATTCGCATTCGCATTCCCCCCTGCGGTACTTGCCCAGGAGCAAACCCCTCCCCCGGACGGCCCCCAACACACGTTCCACGACGAACTGCTCGATAAACTGACGGGCCCCTGGAAGCTAACCGGCACCATTCGCGGCCAGACCGTCGAGCATAGAGTCGATACACAGTGGACGCTCAACCATCAGTTCCTGCAAGTCCACGAGAAAGACGCCGCAACGCCCCCAGCCTACGAAGCCAACGTCATGATCGGCTACGACAACACCAGCGAGCGTTACGTAGCCCACTGGCTCGACATCTACGGCGGACGCTTCTCCGAAACTCTGGGCTACGGCACGCGCTCCGGCGGCCAGATCGAATTCGTCTTCGAATACCCCGACAGCCCTTTCCACACCACGTTCCGTTGGATGGCCGACAAGAAACAATGGCAATGGAAGATGCGAACCAAGAACAGCGCCGGAAAGTGGACAGACTTCGCCGACCTGACTCTCACGCCCGTGAGCGCTGCCAGCCCGAAGCACTGACCACTGACCACTGACCACTGACCACTAGCCACTGACCACTGTCACCCGTGCTATCCTGCCTCAGCGCCACCATGCGGATTCTCACCCGCTACATCCTCCGCGAAGTAAACTCGCACGCCCTCATCGGCGCGGCGATCTTCACCTTTGTACTTTTCACGCGCGACCTGGGACGCATCCTCGAACTCGTGGTCCGGGCCAGCGCGCCCCTGCCCAGCGTCGCCGCGATCTTTTTCTACACCGTCCCCTTCGCCCTCACATATACGATCCCCATGAGCGTGCTGGTTGGGATCCTCATTGGGCTGAGCCGGCTCGCCGCCGACAGCGAAATCACTGCCATGCGCGCCAGCGGTATGGGCGTGTGGAGCTTCGGGCGCGTGCTCGCGATTTTTGTCGCGGCCGCGTGGGCGCTGGCGCTGATCAACAGCCTCTATCTGGCGCCATGGTCACTCGCCTCGCTCGGACACCTCGAAGATCAACTCAAAGGTTCGCAAGTCTCCTACGAAGTGCAGCCTCGCGTTTTCTATGAAGGTTTTCCCAAGCTCGTGCTCTACGTGCAGGACGTACATAGCGCGCAAGGCGGCGCGGTTTGGAAGGACGTTTTCCTGGCCGACATTTCCGACGCTGCCAACCCGCGCATCACCCTGGCTCGCGAAGGCATCCTCGTTCCCGAGGGCCAGGACCGCCTGCACTTGCATCTGAACGACGGTTCCACTCACGAAACCGACCCCGCGAAAGCAGACCATTACCAGATCTCCACCTTCCAGCAGACCGATATCCCCATCGAACTGGCTTCCTCCGAGAACAAGGCAGAGGAACAAGTCCCCTACAGAGCCACCGGCACCTGGGCGCTGCATGATCGCGCCGCCAGCGTCGATCCCGCCACGGCGCGCTTGTACCTCATCGAGTTTCATAACCGTTTCGCCTTGCCCACAGCCTGCCTGGTGCTGGCCATGGTCGGAATCCCTTTGGGACTCTCCTCAAAGAAGAGCGGCAAGTCCGGCGGCTTCGTGCTCACAATCGTGTTGGTCTTCGTCTATTACTTCATTTCCCTGCTCGGAGTTTCGCTGGCCAAGCAAGGCCGCGTCGGCCCGGCGTTCGGCGCTTGGCTGGCCAACCTCGTCTTTTTTGCCGCCGCGTTATTCCTTCTGTGGCAAGCCGAGCGCCGGCCCATTGACCTTTCATCCTTCCGGTGGGCGTGGAAGCGCGACCAGCACTCGCCGGACCTTCCCCTACCCGACCGCAGACGCAGGCGCAGAAACAACGCTCCGGCCAACGCTTTCGAGCGCGCCTCCACGCGGCGAAGAGTCTTCAGCGCCAGCTTCCCCACTCTGCTCGATGACTGTGTGCTGCGCGATTTTTTCCTCTACCTCGGGATGATCGTCTCCGCCTTCCTCGTCCTGCTGCTGGTCTTCACGCTGTTTGAGTTGCTGGGCGACATCCTGCGCAATCAGACGCCCGCGTTTGTAGTCGCGGAGTACCTGCTCAACGTTGCTCCGTACCTGCTCTACACGGTTGCGCCCTTGATCATGCTGCTGGCGGTGCTGATCACCTTCGGCCTGATGAACCGCTCGAACGAGATCACCGCCATCAAGGCCGCCGGAACCAGCATCTACCGCATCGCCACGCCTGTGTTGGTCGCGGCCGCCGTGCTCGCGGCCGGCCTCTTCTTTGCCGACCAGTTCTACCTGCCCCACACCAACAAGCGCCAGGAAGCGCTGCACAACCAGATCAAGGGGAAGCCGCCGCAAACCTATCTGCGTCCCGACCGCCGCTGGATTTTCGGCCAGCACAACGACATTTACTACTACCAGTTCTTCGACGCTGACCGCGATCAGTTCGCCAACCTCACCATCTTTCAACTTGACCCCGCCAGCTTTGCGATCACCGAACGCATCCACGCCGAGCGCGCCCACTGGGCCGAGAATACCGGCCGCTGGATCTACGAACAAGGCTGGCAGCGCACTCTGACCGGCGCCGCCATCGCCGGCTTCCGCACCTTCGACGTCTCCACCTTCCCCCAGCTCAGCGAAGCGCCGTCGTATTTTAAGAAAGAGGTAAAACAATATTCCGAGATGAACTACGAGGAACTGCGCCGCTACATCCGCGACTTGCAGCAAAGCGGATTCGACGTGGTGCGGCTGCGCGTGCAACTGAACAAGAAGCTCTCTTTCCCCCTGATCACCTTGATCATGGCTGTCCTCGCCGTTCCGTTCTCCATGTCGGCAGCCAAGAAGGGAGCGATCACCGGAGTCGCGGTCGCCGTGGGCATAGCCGTGATTTACACCGTAGTGTCGAGACTGTTCGAAGCGATGGGGGATATCAGCCAGTTGCCGCCGGCGCTCGCCGCCTGGTCGCCGGACCTGATCTTCGCTCTGGTCGGCGCCTATCTGATTCTCAAAATTCCAACCTAATCAAGCGCACGCCTACCCTACTTCTTCGGTCCGCTCATCATAAACGCTTTCACCACGATCCCATTCGGCTGCACGCCCACTGGAATCATGGTCAGAAGCGAGTATTCCGTAGGCTCCAGCCTTCGCGCGGTGCGCTTCTGGATCACCGTGACATCACCCGCCTGCGTGTCGAGCACCAGAAGATATTTCTGATCCTGCGACAGCACCAGGCCATCCGGACGGCTGCCCACGGCCACGGTTGCGATTCTCCGGCCCATGTCGATGTCGTAGACGGCGACGCTGTTGGAGCCGAAGTTGCTGGCATATAGCCTGGAGTTATCGAGTGTAACCACGGCGTGCGTCGGATTTTGCCCGATCAGCGAGCTGCCGCCGACCTCATCGTTCCCCGTCTCGATGATCGAAATGCTGTCCGAATCGAAATCGCACACCATCAACTCGCCGCCATCCGGCTTCAGCGCGAGACTCACGGGCGTCCGCCCCACATCGAGCAATGCCAGCACACGGTCGCCCGCCAGTCCGCCGCCCTGGCTGCCTGCCAAAGCGATCGATGCCACCTGCGACGAGCCCGAACAAGCCACAAACGCCTTGCTCGAATCCGGCAGGATGGCGATGTCTTCCGGATGCTGGCACACCGGCAAAGTTGCCCGCACCCGCAGCAGCTTCGCGTCGATGAGAGAAACCGTGTTTTCGCCGCGATTTGAAACCACAACCGTGGCGCCGTCCGGCGAAACCCGCGCCAGTCCCGGCGCGGATCCCACCCGCACATTGCCCAGAACCGCGCGCTTCTCCAGATCGATCACCGAGACGTTGGCTGACGCCGAGTTCGCCACATAGGCGCGCTTACCATCTTCCGAAACATCGATGAAGTAAGGTTTGCCGTGAACTCCGATCGTGGCCACCACGGCGTTCTTCTCGGCATCGATCACGCTGACGTTGTTCGATCCCGTGTTGACCACGTAGATTTCATTCTTCTTACTGTTGGCCGCGACTCCGGTCGGTTCCATGCCTACAGCAATGGTCTTTGCCGGCTGGAAGGTTCGCAGATCGATCACGCTGACCGTATTGCTTTTGCCGTTGGTGACGTAGGCATATTCACGATATGCCGGCCCATAGTCCGGCAGCGCCTGCTCGCGGAGATACCACCACCCCGCGCCGCCCAGCAGCGGAATCAGAACAATGATAATGAGCAGGAGTTTTCGCAAGTTGAAGGCGTCCCTGGAAGAAATAAGACTACCAGAGAGAACTTCTCCCCGGATGGATAACGCCGGGGGGTGCGTCGATAAGGAAGCGTCCCCTTAGAGTCTGTGAGTGTAATGGCGATTTATCGACAGCTGACCCTTCGGAATGTAGCCAACCTGCCCACTTTCATTGACTTGCCCGCAAACCTAAGATTTCTTGCCAATGATCGCCCCCTCCGCGGTTGCGATACGGTAATCCTGGACTTTTCATGCAACCCGGCCTCGGATGGAACGTTCCAAGTAGGGTGAAGTCGAGGTGCCTGCGATGAGTCAACGAACGCTTTCTCTAGGTTGGGTGATTTTGCTTTCACTCTCGTCCGCTCAAGCTCAGACCACCGGGGTATGGAACAAGGCATTTTCGGAGGCGAGCGCCAAGTCCTTCGCTAACGCGCATGGATATGCTGGCGTCGCCTTTTCTCCCGCGATCATGTCGATTCCCGATAAGCCATTCACGGCCAAACGTCTTTACTCCGACAAACGCAAAGAAAACGATACGGACGCAGGCGCCCCCGTCAGCGCGGAATGCACTATCGCACGCGACACCCAGGGACGAGTGCACTACGAGATGGCATTCGAGGGTGTGCAAAGAGGTCAGCTGTTTATCAAGAGCATCGACGTCGAGATCTATGATCCGGTCGCGCACAAAATCATCCGGTATTACACGAACGCAGATCGCTCTCTGCCGTCAGAGCCAATTGCCACAATTCGCAACCTGCGGCTGATGAGTGAACTTGTAAGACCCTTGCCTCCTTCACCCGCGAATCAGGAAGGCGGCGACACCTTGACCGTCGCCGATGCCGCTAAACCGCGGCCCGGAGAGACCGAGCAACCCGCACCGCCTCCACCAGTAATTTTTGTCCCGGTGAAAGACAATATGCCGATCGAGTCCATCGACGGAATCATCGTCGTTGGACACCGCACCATCATGAAGTACGGATCGCAGATGCAATTCTCCCACATCAGTGAGACGTGGTTTTCTCCCGACTTCGCTTTGGATATACGCCGCACGGAATTGCGCGAGACTATCGGCACAGAAATCGTCGAAACTAAAGACGTCGTGGAAGGAGAGCCCGATCCGTCGCTTTTCCGAATCCCACCGGGCTATATCGTTCGTTGGGAACAGTAACTTCGACGGGCTGTGCCGCTGGTGCTCTGTGGGCCAAGGGTGCGTGACTGAACTGTAGCAAAGAAGATGCTCAGTGCCGCGAGTCTTCCGCAGAGCTCACTTCTCAGGCTGGCGTAACCAAGCCATTACACTCATTAACTCAGTTGCAAAATGAATTAGCGTGGACCGGTTGCCTGCACTGTCGCCGGCCCGGACCTACCTTCCTTCAATTCGGTGGTGAATGATATTACCTGTTCGTTGGACATTCGGATCTCTCCCTCCAACACCACCAGCAACTTGCCCAGGCCTGTACCCTGAAATTGCGCGCGGTGGAGTGTGGCGTTGCCCCGCGCTGCAGCAGGAAGGGTCGCTTTAAAGTCTCCACCCTGGCGAACGGCAGCAAGAAGCGACTCGGTAATTTTGTCGCGCAGTATTTCCCCAAGAGAACCCGAGCGCAGTAGTTCGCCGATCAACCCCTGCGCATCGACACGCCCAATCTCCGGCGTCAGCCGCAAAGCCCCGTCTGCTCCAACCGACGGCGTCAGCTTCACCTCGATCGTCCCGCCGCCTTCCACGATTTCGTTCACTTCCCTGCCCCGGCACGTCCAACGCTCAAAGTGCAGTTGCACAAACGCCAGGGTCGCGGGGTCCAATGGCGTAAGGGTCGCGCTCTGAATCGCAATCCGCTCTCCGCAGCGCTCAGCGTTGTCGACTTGCGAATGCAGGACCTCCGTAATATTTTGCTGCAGGTCCGACAAGTCCGCGGTCAGCTCAAATTTGAAGGTGCTCTGGCCGCCTTCTGCCGCACCCCTGGAAATCGCTCCCGATGTTGTGATCGCGACCGGCTGATTCGCGAAGCTGACCGAGTTCTTCACCGGCGGAAGGTTGAAAGCGGAGTCCTCGCCGTTTTCGCCGGCCCGGATGCTCATTTCCTCTCCCAGGTCGGCCTGCTGAGTCTGGAAATTCGTAAGCGCGCGCTCCAGGGTCTGCGCCGAGGCCGCGATGGCTTGGTCAACTGCTTTCTGGCCAACTGCTTTCGTATTTCCTCCCTCCAGATCGAGCGCCTTCGCTTGTTGTGCCAGGTCGGCGTCAGCCTTAATCAGCCTCCTGGTGATTTCTTTCAGACTGGATTTCTGCGGATCGGAGAATCCGTCAACGAACTTTTTGTTTTCCGTGCGCGCTCTTTCGATGGCCTGCTCAACCGCCGCAGCGCGACTGGCAAGTTCAGTGGCGCCGTTCTCCTTACCAAGCTGTTCCGAAAAGGTTTTCAATTCCGCCTTCGCCGCTTCCGTGGCCTTCATCATTGCGGCGTACTCGATGATCTGCTGGCTGGTGGCATGCATTGCCAGGGCTGCGTGAAAATCCTTCAACTCGTCTTTCTCGTCCACGCCGGTCGCCTTGCCGACGCCGCTCAATCCGCCTCCGCCCGCTGTGCCGCCCCCAACATGTCCCCCGCCTGCGCCGCGCTGCGCGGCCATCGAGCATGGATACGACAACAAGGTGGCCGCGAAAACGACCATCTTGAATCCGGAAATAAGATTGGCTAGGCGAAGCATGACCGAGATTGCCCCGGAAAAGCTGCTTCAGGAACCTTCCTGAACTTCCCAGTGTGGCTAAGGTTCGAAGAAAAGGCCACAAACTTTACAGATCTTTGCACAGGATCAGAGCCATTCTCTGGTAATTGTCCTCACCGCCATTTGTCAACCGGCGGCGTCAGCATTCGGCGAGCCGCACGCAGGTCGCGGTTCCAAGCCTTTGCCTCCTTCGGGGACAGGTCGAACTTACGCAGGGCGGCGGCTAGCTTCCGCGCGGAGCTAGCGTTCTTCTTCGATGGACCCGGTCTCTGCGGAATCAGCCGCGCCACCGGTGTGCCAGTCTTGAGCAGAACGAACGTCATATTCTGATAACGCACGCGGTTCACGCAATCGGCAAAGTTGCGGGCGGCCTCTGTGACCGAGATGACAGTCTTTTTCATAGAATCAGATTGTCAGTTTATACACAACGGGCACGTGTTTTTGGGCACGGGAAAGCAGGTCCATTCTTCTAATACAGACTGAACGTGACTGCGGTGTTCAGGTGCACCGCCACCGGCCTTCCATCTTTGGTTGCCGGTTCAAACTTCCATGTGCTGACGGCAGCGAGCGCCTGCTTGTCGAGACCCTTGTCCAGGCCCTTGATGACCTTCAGATCGCGAACATCGCCCTCGGCCGTGACGATCATCGCTAGCGTAACTGAGCCGTTGATCTTCTTCTTGCGGGCGCTGTCGGTATATTCGGGATTGGGCGAGTAGACAGGCTTCGGAGCCTTCACTCCGTTTCCCAGTTCATACACCGCTTCAGAGGTCTTGTCAGCCTGATCCTGCGCAACTGCAAAGCAGCCGCTTAATAGCAATAACAAAGCTGCTGCACTCGTCAGCAAAGCGTTCTTTGCGAAAGCTCTCTTGACGTTCTTCATAAAATCCGCTCCAGTCCGGGTTGGAGTCGCCACCACCTATTTACTAACAGCCATAGTCTCCATAAGTCCTATCCCAGGGACGCTTCTGCCGACTACGCTTGCGATCTGCCGCACCTGCACCATCAACTCATCAAACTGATCGGGAAACAACGACTGCGGACCATCCGACAAAGCCTGGTCGGGATGGGTATGCACTTCCACCATCAATCCATCCGCACCTACGGCCACGGCCGCGCGCGATAGCGGTGTGACTTTGTTGCGCTTGCCCGTGCCGTGGCTGGGATCGACCAAGATCGGCAGATGGCTCAAGCGCTGCACCGCCGGCACCAGGCTCAGATCGAGCGTGTTGCGAGTGTGGTCGGCAAAAGTTCGTACCCCCCGCTCACACAGCGCCACGTTGTAATTGCCTTCGCTCAAAATATATTCCGCCGCCATGAGAAATTCTTCCAGCGTGGCCGACATCCCGCGTTTCAGCAGCACCGGCTTCTTCGCCCGGCCCGCGCGCTTCAGCAGAGAAAAATTCTGCATGTTGCGCGCCCCAATCTGGATTACGTCCGCATACTCTTCCACCAGATCGAGCGATTCGTTATCGATCGCTTCCGTAATAATCTTCATCCCATACTGCTGCCGGATCTCCCCCATAATCCGCAGCCCCTCTTCGCCCAATCCCTGAAACGAATAAGGAGACGTCCGCGGCTTGTAAGCTCCGCCGCGAAAAAACTGCGCGCCTGCGCGATGTACGCGCTCCGCCACGGCAAACGCCTGTTCCCGGCTCTCGATGGCGCACGGACCCGCGACAATGGCGAGCCCCGCGCCGCCGATAGTCGCCTCGGTGCCGGCAAAGCGAATCACTGTGTTGTCTTCCTTAACGTCGCGGCTCACCAATTTATAGGGCTTTGAAACCTTAATCACTTCCTGCACGCCCGGCATCTCTTCCAGCGTGCCCTGCTCCACTTCGCCCTTGTTTCCGGTGATGCCGATCGCGGTGCGCTGCGCGCCCGGCATGGCGTGCGCGCGGTAACCCAGCTTCTCGATTTTCTCGCAGACGCCCCGCACCTGCTCTTCGGTGGCGTGCGCCTTCATGACCACCAACATAAGTTCCCCTTAGTTTGTGCAGGTGTGGGTGCCTGTGCGGGAACGGGCACTCCCGCTCGGTCGAGCGAAGCTCGACCTGCATTGCCACAAACCCAGTGCCATCAAGTCTACCGTTGCCAACGCTGCACCGCAAACGCAGCATGTCTTTCCCGAGCGAAGCGCGGCTTACGGCCCGGTTCGCCGGAAAACATATAAACAGGCGTGATCCCCCCACGAGTGCTCCGGATCGCCCGCAACCGCCACCTGATCCACCACCTCGTAGTTGTGTTGAGCATAGTCCCACGCCGTCTGCACGAAGGCCCGGTTTTCGTCCAACTGCGCTTTCGTTCCCCAGGAATGGATATCGTCGACGTAGACCAGAAATCTTGGCCGGGCATCTCGAACTTGTTGCATCATCTCGTCTCGCATTTGATGGGCGAACTTCTGCGTCTCCATCAAAGGATAGAGGTAGAGATAACTGCTGGCGCAATGCCGCGCGGAATAGAAACAAATCTCCGGCTCCGAGCCGAAGATTCCAATCGTATCCTGCTCGGAGGCGTGCGCTTTGAGGTAGCTGCCCACGGCGACCGCCTCCGGGAACGCTTCCCCCGCTTGCACTCTTCGCACCAGCGCGACGGGATCAAGGCGGAAATACCTTCTGTACTCGGCGCGGGCGGAAATCACGAATGCCACCCCGAAGTACAGGACTGGAAACCACACAAAGAATGTGCCCCGACGCTTCTGCAGCAATATTTCCTGCGCCGCGCTGACGGCGGTTCCCGCGCCCAGCGCCGCCGCCGGCAGCACTAGAACGTAGTAGTGAGGACGAAAATAAAACCCCGGGCAAACCGCCAGGCACGAAAACAAGAAGAAGCTTGTGACGAACCCCGCATGCGCCCGGGCCAAGCGGCTCCAGACGGGGGCGGCGAGCCCGATGGCAACGATCTCCCAGATCACGAACGGGCGTATGACCCACGGCAAGAAGCCGCGTAACGCGTTCTTAACTTCCGGCAGCGTGGTGATCACGCCATATTCCCGCGCATAGGACCAAGTCCAAAACCAAAAGCTCGAAAACACTCCCGCCCGCAATAGCATCAGGCACGTGATTGCGAAGGGCGATGCGATGCCGGCAAATAGCGCGCCGCCTTGGACTGCGATATTGCGCCAGCGAAAAGGCCGCCTCCATTGCTGCCACAGCCAGTACGACACACCGAAGACGGCGAATAGAATTCCGGGCTGCTTCATCAGAAACGCCAGTCCAAAGCAAAGCCCGCTTCCGAAATAAATGCTGGTCCGCTTGGTGTCGATGGCATACAGCAACAACAGAATCCCGGCCAGGGCTGCCAGAACCACAAAATGGGTAGCGTGCGCGTAGAAGCCCAGCACCGCCGGGCGGCAGGAAAGAAAACTGTAGGTCATCCCCGCTACTGTGCCTGCCAGCCATCCGTAGAGATATTTCGCCAGAAAAAAAACCAGGACCGTCGCCGCAATATTGACCAGCATCAATCCGATGCGAATGCCAGAGGGCGTTTCCCCGAAAACCGCCATCATGGCCGCATAGGCCGCGTAGGTCCCCGGCAGCTTCATGTTGCTCGCGATCTTGTAGGGCGGAATCCCTTGCAGCATGAGCTGGCCCACGTAGGCAAACTCACCTTCATCGCGTTCCAAAGGCATGGTGCGCAAATGCATTCGGACGAACACAGAAAACGCGATTGCCAAAAGCAACGCACCCACCAAGCTCGATCGAACCCAACCTGTTTCCAACCGCGCAGGCTTCATGGTTACTGCCCCAGCATCATTCGTCTTTCGATTCACAAACGCACTCATGCAAAATCAAACGCAGATCGCCTGCAAAAAGAAATCTATTGTACTGGGAAGCTCCTGTGGAGCGGACACTCCTGTCCGCTGCTTTTGACTTTGCTCTTGACTTTGGAGCTTGGTTTGGGCGAACTGTCCTGCAAGGAGCGACAGTGATGAAGCCGGACA
>CAVPEZ010000007.1:0-29494 GCA_963703635.1 uncultured Acidobacteriaceae bacterium | reverse complement strand
GATCTTCATGAAGGTACAGGCTGCGCACGCCCTCGCTCCTACCGGAAAAGAGCCTCCGTTCCTGGTTGTTCAACTCATCGTGATGGCGATCTTCATCGTGCTTGGCATTTTCGCGGTGAAAGGGTTCCGCGGCCCGGTCGCTAATGAGCCGGCTTGGAGAAGTACTAAAGCATCTTGATGCTTAGTACCCTTTGTATTTGTCTACGACAAAAAGCAGCGGCTCACCGGCCAGATAGCGCCGAAGATTTTCCGAGAACAGCGCGTAGTGGCGCTGCCAGAGTTTTTCCGTCAGGCTGGCAGTGTGCGGAGTGATGATCAGGTTTTCGAGCGCCCACAGGGGCGACTCGGCCGGCAACGGCTCCCGCTCGAAGACATCGAGTGCCGCGCCCGCAACGCGATGGCTGCGAAGCGCATCGGCAAGCGCGGCCTCATCCACCTGAGGGCCGCGGCCTACGTTGATCAAATACGCATCGGGCCGCATCGCGCCCAGACGATCCGCATTGATTAATCCACGCGTCGCCTCGGTAAGCGGCGCGGCCACCACCACATAATCCGATTGGGAAAGGAGTTCATCGAGCTGCGCCGGTGCATAGACTGCGGCTACTCCATCGGGCTTTTCTTTTTCCGGATGCTCCCGCACCGCGATAACCCGCATTCCCAGAGCCGCGGCCATGCGCGCCACGGGGCGCCCGATGCTGCCGAGCCCGATCAGCCCGAGCGCTGCGCCCACGACTTCGCGTGGCCGCGGACCGTCGTTCCATATCGCACCTTGTCCCCAGGTTCGTTTCTGCTGTAGAAGTGTCGCTTGTGGAATCTTCTTTGCCAGCGCAAAGATCAGCGCAATCACGTGCTCGGCTACGACGGGACCGTGTACTTCGTGTGCGTTCGTCAAGACCACGTCACTCGTCACCAACTCCGGGAAAAGCAATTGATGCACCGCGGCAGTCGGCGCGTGAATCCAGCGCAGTTTCTGCGCCAACCTGAACTGCTCCGATCGCAGGGAGAACGCGAAAACGATTTCCGACTCGCGAAGATATTCTTCGACGCCGTCATAGTTTGTTCTGTGGTTCACTTCGATTTGGGGGAAATCTGTTCGCAGTTTATCCGGAAACCAGGTAGGCACATTCCACAAATCGAAGGGGTGATGAACGACGATCAGAAGTTTCCTCGACTTGAGTGGCGAGTAGCTAGCACCGAGTACCGGGATTTCCACGCTCCTCACGCTCGCTCGGTCGGAATCACAAAGGTCTAACTCGGTACTCGGTACTAGCTACTGAATTCTAATTCTTCTGATGATTCTTCAGGAAGGCGCGCAGGTCATGCCCCGTCATCTCTTTCGGTTCGTCGATGCCCAACATTCCCAGCATCGTCGGCGAAATATCCCGCAACGAGCCATTGGGCTTCAGACTGTACTGCTTCGCATCTTCCGCAAGCACGATGAACGGCACCGGATTTGTGGTGTGCGCCGTGTGCGGACCGCCGGTCACCGGGTCGATCATCATCTCGGCGTTGCCGTGATCCGCAGTGATTAGCATCGCGCCGCCCTTGGCGCGCACGGCGGTTTCGATGCGGCCCAGGCAGGCATCTACAGTCTCGACCGCTTTCACTGTGGGTTCAATCTTGCCGGAGTGACCGACCATGTCCGCATTGGCGAAGTTGACGATGATTACGTCAAACGTTCCTTCTTCCGTAGCCTTCACAACCGCATCGGCAATGCCGGCGGCGCTCATCTCTGGTTTGAGATCGTAAGTCGCAACTTTTGGCGACTGCACCATCACGCGCTCTTCGCCCGGGAAAGGCTGCTCTACTCCGCCGTTGAAAAAATACGTCACATGCGCGTACTTCTCCGTCTCGGCTACACGCAGGTTGCGCATGTTGAGCCCGCCCATCACGTTCGCCAGAATGTTCGCCATCGATTCCGGAGGAATCACGACGGGCAGGCTGAAATTCTTGTCGTACTGTGTCATGCAGACGTAGTGAAGATTCTTCGGCACGCGATCGCGCGGAATGGCGGCGTCAAGATCGGCCGCGCCGGGAAGATCGCCGCCGCCTTTCGCATTCAGCCCGCTGTTGCGGGCCAGAGCGCGTGTGATCTGGCGCACGCGGTCGGCGCGAAAATTAAAGCAGATGCAGGCATCGTCGTCACGAATCGCCGCGAGCGGCTGACCGCTTCTGTCGGTGCACACAAACGGCACCACAAACTCATCGGTGACTCCCTTGTTGTAAGAATCCTTCATCCCCTGAACCGGGTCGGCGCACTTGCCGCCTTCCGAGTCGCTAAAGATGATGGCGTTGTAGGCCTTGAGAATGCGCTCCCAGCGCCGGTCTCGATCCATAGCGTAGTAGCGGCCGTTCACGGTGGCAATCTTGCCGGAGTTATATTCGCGCATCTTCTGCTGCAGTTGTTCGAGATAGCCGGCGCCGTTGGTGGGCAACGTATCGCGGCCGTCCATGAACGCATGGACGAAGAGGCGGTCCACGCCTTGTTGCTTCGCCATTTTCAGCAAGGCGTAGAGATGAGCCTGCTGCGAGTGCACGCCGCCATCGGAGACCAAACCAAACAAATGCAGTCTGCGCTCGCCGACGCGCGCATGCTTCATGGCCGCGAGCAGCACCGGGTGCGAGAAGAACTGGCCATTCTGGATCATCAGATCGATGCGCGTGATGTCCATGTGCACGATGCGTCCCGCGCCCATGTTGAGATGCCCAACCTCGCTGTTCCCCATCTGCCCCTCGGGCAAGCCGACGAAAGGTCCGCTGGTATGAATCAGCGTGTTGGGATACTCGCGCAGCAGGCGATCGTAAGTGGGCTTGCGCGCCAGGGCGATGGCGTTGGCCTTGGTTTCGGCGCGGTATCCCCAGCCATCGAGAATGACGAGAACGAGTGGTTTGGGACCAGACATAAATCGTGCAGACTCCGTAGCATGGATTTAGGCTCCTGCGCGCCATCGCCCGTGGTGCGGGCTTCCGTCAGCCCTAGTGTATGGTGCGTTCCCCCTTACGCACCGCCGGTGAGCTGGTCGAACCTTCAAACTTCGCGTCGCCGAGTTTCGTAATCCACAGGCCTGAGTGAATGTCATTGAAGTACATCAGGCTATTCAGCAACGGGCTGTCGCAGGTTACCGAGCACGGTTGCCCTCCCCAGACGAACGGCAGGTTCGGACGGAATCCCTTGGCGTCGCCAGTCCAGAAGCGGGCAATCTCGCGGCCCTGGCGATAGAGATCGCCGCGCAATTCGCCGGAGATGTCGAGCACGCGCGCGCCGCCGCTGTAATAGCCTTCATAGAGCATGTCGTTCGCGGCCCAGAAATTGTGCGAGCCACCTTCCGGGACCTCGTACTGCGCCACTTCGCGGGGATGCATGATATCGGAAACATCCATGACATGACAGATGGCACGCACCGGAATGCGGTCTCGATCGTCGAGTTCGAAAATGGCCGGGAAGACCTCGTCGCCCACAAATAAATAATTCTTGTAGCGGAACACGCTGTGAGAGCCCGCCAGCCAGCCGTCTCCATAGAGTTCGTAATGGTTGAAGTGATATTGGCTGACCAGCTTGGGATTCTCCGGACTGCCTCCGGCCATGCCGTTGCCTACATCGAGGATGATCAATCCATCGCGCCAGTACGCGAGATAAGCAAGACCGTCTTTCACTTGCAGGTCGTGCAGATAACGGCCGCTGGACACGGTTCCGTACTTGGTGTTAATGCTGACGGCGGTTGGATTCTGCGCTTCCCAGCGCGCTACTTCCTTGGGATGTTTCGGATCCTGAAAGTCGATGATGCGGAGCGACCCGCTGGCGTCGTCTGTGAGATACACGTAGTGGCCATCGATGTAAGCGCTGTGTACGCCGCCCGTAACCGTTGCCGTGTACTCGGAAAGAACTTTCAAGTGCGCTGCATCGGAGGTATCGAGGAAGACGATTCCGTTCTTGCGGTTCGAAGCTCCTTCGCGCGTGAACACGCCTATTTTTTCGTCGGGCGTGGTGCTGATGTCATTGATGATACGCGCGTCCACTTTGAGAGTGTCGAGAAGCTTGGGGTTGGCGGGATCGGCGATGTCGTAGACGAACAGCTTGTCCGCGATGGTCGCAAGATAGGCGTGGTGGCCGATGATCCACTCTTCCGCCATTTGCAAATCCGGCATGGGAGTGTGAGACACCACTTCCATATCGCGCTCCACATTACGCGGGCGGACCACCACCGACGCGGCAGCGCTGTGCTGGCCGCTGCTGGCCATGACTACGTAGGTGCCGGCCTTTTCCGCCACAAACGCCCCGTCAGGATAGACCGCAGCGCCGCCGCTGCTGCCGCTTCCACTGAGAGACCAGCGCACGGTCGGATCTTTCAAGTGGCCTCCGGCGCCATCGAGCGCGGTCGCGGTGAAATGAACAACATCGCCGGTGCGCGCCTCCGCGGAAGCGGGCTTGACCGTTAACTTGCGCGCGGCATCCCGCACAACTTGCAACGTGATGGTGTTGCTCACTCCTTCCGACGTGGCTTTGATCGTGACACTTCCCGGCGCGATTCCCGTGACCAACCCGGCCGCGTCCACGCTCCCGGTGGATGGCTTTTCCGACGTCCACTTGACTGCAACATCGGTTCGGGGATTTCCGTTGGCTGCGCGCGCGATCGCTGTGAGTTTTTCCGCTCCGCCGACCACAACGTTCACATACGCCGGGGGCTCAATCTCAAGGGCCGTAACTTTCGAGTCGCTTACATTGACCGTGGCATAGCCGGTCTTGCCTGCGATCACCGCGCCAACCGTGACCACGCCCGGCGCGTGAAAAGTAACTTCGCCCGCTTCGTCGGCGCCCGCCACATCGAACGGAGCCGCAAACCACACCGAAGGCTTTTCGTCGATGGGATTGCCCGCGGCATCTTTGGCGGCAGCGCTGAATTTGACCTTTTCTCCGACGTGAGCGTCGAGCGTGTTGGGGCTGATCTCCACGCTCGCGGGAGCTACCGATGTGGTGGGAGCCGCTTCCTGCTTAGTGGTGTCGGAAGCCGCTGCCTGCGACCACAAGGCCCGTGCCGAAAAAATCATGACCGCAACTGCCAGGACAAGTGCATTGCGCTTGAACATTCGCCCTCCGGGATTGTAGGTGAATCGTCGTTAGTCATTGGTCGTTGGTCGTTCGCTGATTTGCCAACGACCAACGACGAACGACCAACGACGATTTATTACTTGCTCGGTTCCATTTTCCAGAAATCAATCCCTGCCGCCTGCGGCGCCACATCGACCGTAGCCACGGTTTTCAACGTGCCAAGGTCAATCACCTCAACGGCGCCAGGTTCGGAGCCAACTCCCTCCACCGAAATGAAAACGTAGCGGTCGTCCGGTGAAACCACGGCCCCGTGCACGACCTTCCTCTGTGTGGGAATTTTCGCCAGCTCGCGTCCTGTGACCGGGTCGAAGATCGACACTGACTGTCCCCGCTTATTGGTCGCGATCAGCCGTCCGTCCCTGGTCATCGCCAGATTGTACACGCCGGTTCCGGCGGGAAAACGGCGCAGCAGAGTCCAGGTGTCAGTCTTGATGGCAACGATCTCGTTCGATTGATTGCAGGCTACGTAGACGATCGACCCATCATTCGAAGGCTGCGCCCATGTCGGCGTGCACGTGCCACTCTTGTGGTCAGGCATCGCATGGGGATCGGGCGCGCCGGTCATGCCCATTTCTTTGCCCTTCCCCAGCATGAAGTAGCGGTCCACGGCGAACTTTCTGGTGTCGATCTCGACCAGCATGTCGTCCATCATGCAAGCCGAATAGTGTTTGGTGCCGTCGCGGTTGATGCGCGATCCGTGGGGCATGGTGCAGGTGGGAATGCGTTTCACCTCAATCATCTGGTCGGTGGCCACAACCGAGATCGACGATGGAACCATGTCGCCATGGAAATTCGCGTTGGCCACGTAGATAAAGTTGCCGTCAGGAGTGATGTCTGTAGTGGCCGGGAACAGACCGAGGCTGGTGTACTTGATCACATTGTCGGTGCCAGCGCGGTATTTCCAGACGGAGCCCTCAGGCCGGCCGTGGCCCTCGGAAACGTAGAAATATTGTTTTTCCGGAGAAACTGCAATCCCATGCGGACCATTGACGTCCATCGGCATGAGACCGGTGCGCATCTGGCTCTCAACGCGCGCACCGCCGGGGCCAAAACGAATCAGCATGATCCTGTCCGCGGATTCACAGACAACGTAGACGAGGTAGTCCTGCGCGGGATGCTCTGTAGTTGGCGCGGGAGATGTCTGCGCCCTGCCGGTGAACCCGAGCGCCAGGAAAAGCAACAGACACGGCACGAACCGACAGAGAAGAAGCCGAGAACCTCCGCGATCGTTCTTTCGATGAGAGACTCTGGCAGTCTTCTTCATTGGTCTCAGATAGTCGAAGAAGTATATCCAACAAACTGAGGCCGTACTAGAGGCCTCAGCTGCAAATACGGCTTACCAGATCAGATGAACATCGTAACGGGCAAACAATGGATCCGAGGTAACGATGGGAAGGTTCTCCTCCAGGCTCTGCGCAATCAGCATGCGATCGAACGGATCGCGGTGATGCATCGGGAGACGTTCGAGAGCGAGCAAATGGTCGATGCTGATGGGGAGCATCTCGATCCCATTCTCCGCCAATTTTCTGAGCACGTACGGACCAGCAGGCCGAGGAAGATTCAGCTTGCCCGACTGTACCTTAATGAGAATCTCCCAGAAGCTTGCGATACTTAGCGAGAGACCGGTGGGTCCGGTAAAAGTGTCGCGGGCGAGACGCGACATCCTTGCATCCCCAGCAAGCGCCCACAAGAATGCGTGCGTGTCGAGCAGGGCCTTCATTTCGGTAGAAGGGGCCCGTTATAGAACAAGTCCTCAATTTCAGGATCGGGATCATTGAAATCGTCCGGAACCGTGAACTCGCCTTTGGCGCTGCCGAAGACCCTCTTCTTGGGCGTCTTTTTCAGGGGCACCAACTTAGCGACCGGAGTCCCCGCCTTGGCGATGATGATCTCTTCTCCCAAGGCTACTCGCTCGAGCAGGCGTGAAAGATGGGTCTTGGCTTCGTGGATGTTGACTTCCATGAGCTGATGCTAGACTAAGTCATGGACTAAGTCAATAACCCTAGAGTTCGCTGGCGAATGGTGCGAACAAGTTCTAGGCGATTCCTTTGCGGATTTGATTAAACTAGCGAAATGTTCGTATATGCCGGCATGCTTCTGACCGTCTAAGACAAACTCCTGACCTCTGTTAACCGCCCTAAGCCCAATTCCATCATCGTTCTTGTCCCAGCGCGCCTCATTGCCGTGATATGACAGATCGCGTTGAAGAAACAGCGACTCGAACGCCAGAGGCAATTGCCACTGCGATCGTACCCAACCCGGCTTTGTTAGCACAAGACCATCGGAGCCCGTTCCGAATAAACCTGCTCCCAGACCGGATTTGGAGCTCACGTAGACCCGGTTTGGAGGCGTCTCATCCTCACGGAAAAGAACGTGCGGATGGCGGTGAAGAAATTGGAGATCGGCGGGCAGTGTCCAATTTTCAGCACTTCCCACTTCGAGCATCTTTCCAACTTCTAGCCCGTAGACGATGTGCCGTCCATTAATGTCTGTCTGATCGAACTCCAGCTTGCCTTTCACTTCCTTGGTCTTTCGGAACCACCCAAAGAAAACGAACAGGTCATCCTCTCTCACATCCTGCTTGATGAGGTGGCTGGCGGCTGCACCGGACTGTCCGAAGGCTTCTCGCCAGCCGTTTCGTCGCATACCAGGAACCAAAGCTTCACATCGAATATCTGGATCAAGGTGTGCGAACTTGTCCTTCCAGTCGAAACTGAGTTCGCTGCAAAATCTGGTCCAGCGTTCGATTTCCAAACCAAATATCCGAGTAACGCACGTCTGAACGAGGGTATGGAATTGGGACAGAGCAAAGACAACCGCACGGAAGGATTGGGCTAGCCATCCTTCCAGAGATCAACCCGCTGTCTGTACCTTTCCTGCTGATGATGATTTTCATAGCAACAGATGTCCGAAATCTCCGCGCAAGACTATTGCTTATAGTTCAGCGCCTTCAATCCCAAAAACCGCGCCGAATCCCCTAACTCCTCCTGAATCCGCAGCAGTTGGTTGTATTTTGCAGATGCGGTCGGTGCGTCCGTTTCGGACCAGTCATTTCTGGAAAAGTTCCAACTCGAGTCCCGGACGGTCAACACCCAAGTAATCCGCCACGTCAGAAAGGATCGAACTGAGCGTTCCAAGTCGTAAGCTCTTGTGGTCGGGGATCGTTATGTGGTGCGTGACACCGCGCCACCTTGACTCCAGTCGAATGTGGCTGCCTACCTGCCGCGTTGGTTCGTAACCATACCGCCGGAGCAGTCGCACGAGGTCGTGACCGGAAAGATCACGAGGCAATCTCAAGTCGAAATGACCTCGTCTTTCACCGTGTGCAAGCGAATCACTCGGGGAGCCGCTCCCGCGTCAAAATGACACTGGACGGCCTCCCTTACATTTCGCTTCAACTCGTCGAGCGTGTCTGCCTGGGTAAAGATCGAGTAGCCAAGAGCGCGGGCTTCATAGCCACCCTCAGGAGACTCTTGCACGGAGAAGATAATCTCGGTGTCCGGCATATTCGTTCAAACATTATACCGCGTGGTAATTCAGCGCCTTCAATCCCAAGAAGCTCGCCGAATCCCCCAACTCCTCCTCGATCCTCAGCAACTGGTTGTACTTGCAGACGCGGTCCGTGCGAGAGGCCGACCCGGTCTTGATCTGCCCCGCGCCGGTGGCAACGGCGAGATCTGCGATGAACGTGTCTTCGGTCTCGCCCGAGCGATGCGAGATCACGGACGTGTAGCCGTTGCGCCTCGCCAGATCGATTGCATCCAAAGTCTCGCTCACAGTGCCGATCTGATTCACCTTGATCAGAATGGAATTTGCCACGCCTTTGTCGATCCCTTCCTGCAGAAACTGAACATTCGTCACGAACAAGTCATCGCCCACGAGTTGAATCTTGCCGCCGAGTTCCTTGGTCAGATTCTGCCAGCCGTCCCAGTCGTTTTCAGCCAGTCCGTCTTCCAAAGAAACGATGGGATAATCATTCACCCACTTCGCCCAGAACTTCACCATGTCGTCGGAACTCTTGGCGGACTTGTCTGACTTCTTGAAGACGTATTTGCCGTCCTGATAAAATTCGCTGGCCGCGGGATCGAGCGCGATCGCGATTTCTTCCCCGGGCTTGTAGCCGGCCTGCTGAATCGCTTCCAGCACAACTTCGATGGCTTCGACATTCGACTTCACCGACGGCGCGAATCCGCCTTCATCGCCCACCGCCGTGTTGTAGCCGCGTTTCTTCAGCACTCCCTTGAGCGTGTGAAAAACCTCCACGCCCCAGCGCAACGCCTCAGAAAACGAAGGCGCGCCCACCGGCATCACCATGAATTCCTGAAAATCCACATTGTTATCGGCATGCGCGCCGCCATTGAGGATATTCATCATAGGCGTGGGCAGCGTGTTCGCGCCTGCCCCCCCGAGATAACGATAGAGCGGCAGACCGTATTCCAACGCAGTCGCGCGCGCCGCCGCCATCGACACCGCGAGAATCGCATTCGCTCCCAGCCGGCTTTTATTCTCCGTGCCGTCCAGTTCAATCATCTTCCGGTCAAGCCCATGCTGGTCATAAGCGTCCCAATTCGCCAGCGCATCGGCGATCTCGCCGTTCACGTTCTCCACCGCTTTGAGCACTCCTTTGCCCAGAAAGCGCGCGCTGTCGCCGTCGCGCAATTCGACCGCCTCATGTTCGCCGGTCGACGCCCCACTGGGCACAATGGCTCGGCCAATCGCTCCCTCCGCGAGTTGTACCTCGGCTTCCACAGTAGGATTGCCGCGCGAATCCAGCACTTCGCGCCCGATGATTGCTGCAATATTCGTCATACTGCGATTACCTTCCTTGTCTGAATTATTTTGTGAGTGATGGATCCTTCGAATTAAAGCGAGACGAATTATAGCGGATGAAGACGACGGCAATGTAACAATGCTCGCAACACCTTTTCGATAACATAGTGTACCGTGCAGAAAATGATCCCATGATCGAGCGATTCGATTTCTCCGACCTTCGCGAACTGTTTGCCAAAGCCAACGAGGAGAAGTCTGGCGACCAGTTGGCCGGCATAGCCGCCCGATCGGAACGGGAACGAGTTGCAGCGAAAAGAAAACTTGCCGATCTGCCACTCGAAGAAATTGTCCGGCGCCCGCTGGTTGATCCTTCCGACGACGACGTCACTCGCCTCCTTCTTGAAACCTACCATCCAGACGCCTTCCATTCCCTCGGAAGCATGACCGTCGGCGAATTCCGCGAGTTCCTTCTCGACGACGGAACCACAGACCTTCAGATACGGCAACTTCAAAGCGCCATCATTCCTGAAATCGCCGCCGCAGTCGCCAAGCTGATGAGCAACAAGGATCTCGTTCTCGCGGCTGCCAGGATTCGCAATGTCACGCGCTGCCGGAACACCATGGGAGAGCGCGGAGTGCTCGGCATCCGCGTGCAACCCAATCATCCGGCCGACGACGTCGGAGGCATCCTTCTCTCTGCGTTTGAAGGACTGCTCTACGGTTGTGGAGACGCGGTCATCGGCGTGAATCCTGCAACAGACTCCGTGACAACCGTCCATGCAATTCTTGTAGCTTTGAATCGCCTGGTGGATGCATACGACATCCCCACGCAGACCTGTTGCCTGGCCCACATCACCACGCAACTGGCGGCGTTAAGCCAGGGCGCGCCGGTCGATCTTCTTTTTCAGTCCGTTGCGGGCACCGAAGCCGCCAACCGCAGCTTCGGAATCACGTTGAATGTGCTGCGCGAGGGTCAGCAGCAAGTTCTCGAGCATCACCGCCAACGCGATATCCGCTGGGTCGAGGATCACGTGATGTACTTCGAAACCGGCCAGGGCAGCGCTCTCTCAGCCGAGGCGCATCACGGGGTCGATCAACTCACGCTCGAAGCGCGGGCTTACGGAGTCGCGCGGGCCTTTCAGCCTTTTCTCGTCAATAGCGTCGTCGGCTTTATCGGGCCTGAATATTTGGCGGACGAAAGGCAGATCATCCGCGCCGGGCTCGAGGATCATTTCATGGGCAAGCTCCTTGGCCTGCCGATGGGTTGTGACGTCTGCTACACCAATCACGCCGCTGCCGACCAGAACTCGGCCGACAATCTGCTGCTGCTTTTGACGGCTGCCGGCTGCAACTATTTCATGGGCGTTCCATGTTCCGACGACGTCATGCTGAATTACCAATCCACCAGCTATCACGATGGGCTGGCCGCGCGGCGGCTGTTCCAGTTGCGTCCGGCGCCGGAGTTTCTCGCGTGGCTCCAGAATATGGGGATCTATCGCGGCACCGAGCCGGCCTCTCTCGATTCATCGGCGCGGCGGCAACTCATGCGGGGCCTGGAGTCGTCCCTGGAAAAGACGGTGTGAATGACTCGCGGAAAAGACAAAGCAAAACACACCCAGTTGGACAATTTGCCTGAGCCCGGTTTGTCGGCACTCCTGAACAAGCTGCGGGCGCAGACTCCCGCGCGCCTGCTGGCAGGCCGTAGTGGCGCCGCATATCAAACCGGCACTCAAATGGACCTGCGCGAAGCCCATGCCGCCGCCCGTGATGCCGTGCGCGCCGAGTTAAATCTCATTACGGATCTCGGCGAAGACTTCGTGCGCAAGTGGAATCTGCTTGAAATATCCTCCCAGGCAGCGACTAAAGATGAATATCTCTTGCGCCCGGACTTGGGCCGGCACCTGAACGACTCGTCTCGCGTGGTGCTGAGCAGGCATTGCCCCGCCGGACAGGATTTGCAGATTTCGATTGGCGACGGGCTCTCGGTAACAGCCGTGGCCACGCAAGTTCCTCGATTGTTGCCGCTCCTCAGCGAGGGAGCAAAGGCCCGTAGCTGGAGCGTCGGTTCGATTTTGGTCATTCGTCACTGTCGCGTAGGCATTCTCAACGAGATCGGCGAGTTGCTGAAGCCCAGAGTTGCTGTGCTCCTGATCGGAGAACGTCCCGGATTGGCAACCGCAGAAAGCCTCTCCGCGTACATGGCATACCGGCCCAAAGCCTCAGACACTGACGCCCACCGGAACCTGATCTCGAACATTCACGCCCGCGGTGTGAGGCTGGAGTATGCCGCCCAGCGCATTCTGAATCTGGCAGCCTTGATGATGAAAACTCGCGAGAGTGGTTGCCAACTTCGAGAAGAACTGCCAACTGAGGTCGCGCCCGCGCGTCTTCCAGAAGTCGGTTCCTGAGGGCTCCACCGGGAAACCGGCGTCCCGAAGCCGGAAGCCGGCCGTCCCCTTATCTTCGTTGGTTCCCCGGCCCTGACGCATATTGTCGCAGCCACCCGCCTGGTCTAGAGTCAAAGCAACGAATCGGACGTTCTAGGGTTGTAAGACCTGAGGAGGAGTCATGAAGAAGACAGTTCTACCTTGTATCTTGCTGCTGGCATGCTTTTGCATAACTACGATGGCCGCGGCGCAGACCAGTTCGCCGGTACCGGCCGGTACGGCCCTCATGGCCAGGCTCGAGACCACACTTGCGACCTTCAGCAACAAAGCCGGCGACCCTTTTCAGGCGCGGCTGACCCAACCCGTGGTGCTTACCGGTAAAACGGTAATTCCTGCCGGAGCGATGATCGAAGGCCGCGTCACGCGAGTGACCGAACCCCGCCGCATCTCAGGCAAACCGACCATCGGAATTCTGGCGGAATCACTCATCCTCCCCACCGGCGAACGATTCTTCCTCGATGCGACTCTGGTCGACACCAATGCCGGACGCGACACCGACGTTAACCAGGAGGGCGAGTTCAAGGGATCCGGTCACGACCGCCGCGACCAAATCGAAGCCGGCGGCGGCACGGCAGGCGGCATGTTGATCGGCGGCCTGGTCGGCGGCCCGCCCGGCATCCTCATTGGCGGAGCGGTCGGCGCAGGTTCAACCGGAGTTCACTGGCTCAGCAAGCACCGTTCAGCCGTCCTGCGCTCTGGTACCGAACTGACTCTCGAACTCAACCGCCCCCTGGCGATGACACCCGTGGTAGCTAGCGCTGGACAGTAGGCAACTTCAGATCGTTAGTAAGCCGGAGGCAAAATGCTTTCGGCTTCGTGTTTCTCACGCTACATGGAGAATCCTTGACGGTCAGCCATAAATATGGCAGTATGTTCTTGTGAGAACTACGATCGACATTCCGAATCCCCTCTATCGCCAGCTCAAAGGCAAAGCTGCGAGCGAAGGACGCTCAGTGAAGGAACTAGTCCTCCGCGCCGTCCAACTCCAGCTTCACACTCCGCCGAAGAAGATCACTCCGAGAAAGGCTCCGGTTATCAGATCGAAAAATCCTGGAAGCTTGCACCTGGATAATGACAAGATATTCGAAATCATTCCTTTTCCCTGACCTCAACGTCTGGGTCGCTTTGACCTATACCAAGCACGTCCACTACGACTGCGCCCAAAGCTGGTATAAAGCTCTCCCCGAAGACGCTCAATTGTGTTTCTGCAGAGTCACCCAGATTAGTTTCCTTCGCCTGCTAACAACGGAGGCCGTCATGGGCGATGAAGTCCTGAGTCAGGCTGGAGCGTGGCGACTCTACGACGATTGGATGCTAGAAGGAGGCGCATCTTACATCGAAGAACCTCCAACTGTGGAAGCGGTGTTCCGCTCGTTCACTCAGACCAGAAATGTAGCGCCTAAGGACTGGACGGACTCCTACTTGGCTGCCTTTGCCTCCGCCTCCGATTTGCAATTGGTGACCTTCGACCGAGGGTTTCAAGGAAAGATTAAGCAGCTTACGATCCTCCAGCCCTAGGGATTACCCCGCCCCCAGCTCCGCTTCGCTCAGCAACTCCAGTTCGATCCACCCCTCCACCGGCAGCGCGTCCACGGGCAAACGATTCTGCCAAAGACTAAAGCGCAGCTTCAACCGGCCGATTCCAGCAACCGCGCCGGTCTGGCCATCAGCCGCCGTCTGCGAACTCGCAGCCGATCCTGGCAGCGCGAGCAGCCAGCTCAGCGGCAACCGGAACTCAAAGTTGCGCCCCAGCACCGCCTTGGCAATCTCCTCGCCAATGGAGGAAGAATCTGACTCCGCTTCTTCCAGGCCTTCAACCTTCCATCCCATCAGCTTGCGGTTCTCCACCTTGGCATCGAGACGCAGAGTCCGCCGTGGGCGTGCCTCTCCGCTCGCCCACGATTCCAGGTTCACCACCAGATCGAATGCCATATCCGGAACCGGACCGGCAAAATCCAATCGTCCGTACACGAACACGCTGTTGATCCCCGCATACACGGAATCCAGAATAAATTGTCTGCCGTGCATGGCGCCGGCACGCTGGTCGGCCGTAAAAATGGCCGCACCCATCCACTCAAAGTAGCGAATCTTGTCGCCCGTAACCCGGGGATGAATGTAATGAGTTTGCGGCGTAAAGTCCGGCCGCACTTCGCCCGCGGTGATCGGCCGCGCCAGATAATCCGGCGGCGTTGCCCCCAGAGCCTGATAAACATTTGAGAGATGCTTCCGGTAAAGCTCATCAAAATCGCGATCGTTGGCCGAATGGTGCTCGGGTCCGTACCACCAGTTCCAGTCGCTGCCCTCGGCAATCAGGATTTCCTCGAAGGCCAACTTACGTTGCGCCACGCTGGCGCGGGCCGCATTCTGCGTATAAAATTCGCGCGCGTGGTAAAGATAGTCCCAGGCGCGGTTATCTTCGGGAGCGCCGATCCAGACATTGAAGTTCGCATGAATCCACGAGCCCGGCACCAGAGACCTCAACGGCGAAAAATCCCGATGGCGGGCAATCGCCTCTGAAACCGTAACTGCTTCCAGACCTCCTTCGCGTTGCAGCGCGTCATAGAAGCGCCGCAGAAATTCCCGCCCCGACTTTGGATAGTATTCCCACGCATTCTCCCCATCGAGGATCACCGACACCACGGCATCGCGCCCTTGCGCGAGGACCGGCTGAGCCGCATCCTTGATGTTGCCCAGCAGATGTACGGCCGCTTCGCGCGGATCCATCCCCGAGTAGACAAAGCCGATCAGGTCCGAAATCGTGTGGTCGCGAAACACCATGTGCATGGAAGTCTGGCCATTTTCATAGCGGTGAATGTTATAGAGCCGCTCGGCCAGGTGCGCGGGCAACCGTCCGTTGCCGTCGCGTTGAAAGAACACACCGGTGCTGCGGCCAAGCACGCCTTCATCCGTGGCCATCCACTTGATACCGAGACTATGAGCAATGGCCAGCGTCTCTTCCGACACGCTGCCCTCAGACGGCCATACGCCCTGCGGCCGCACGCCGAACACCTGCTCATGAAGATCGAGCGCGCGCACCAATTGCTCGCGTGCGTCCTCGGGATGTCGAAACCGGTTCTGCGGCAATGGCAGGCCCGGCGACGATACCCCTCCCGCATTGGTGTCGCAGACCAGCGGAAGAATCGGATGATAGAAGGGCGTCGCCGAAATCTCGATCGAGCCTTTCTTCGCGGCGTCGGCATACGCGGGCAGAACCTTGCCCAGCAGTTCCCGCTCGCGCGCAATCACGAACCTCTGATCGTCGAGTGAGTAGTTGCGCTCCTTCTTGATCAGCTCCGCAATATCTTTCTCTTCCAGAAAGAATTCGTCGAACCATGCGATCTGCGAGAGCACCTGCAAGTCAATGAAGTGTTGCGTCTCAAAATATTTCTCCGCCTTCTCCGCCGAATACCCATGCTCCCGGAACCGCTCCAGCAATTCCGCGTAGCGCGGATACCTCCCAATCACGTTCGCGTGATTCGCCTGAAAAAGATACTGCAACGCGAATTGCCGCTCCTTCTGCGTCAAGTCCTTGGCGGGCTTAGCCGCTACATTCAGAAACGGATCCTGCGCCGTCCCCACAACATAATCCTGAATTTGCGTGATCAGCGACGGCACCAGATTGAAGTTCTGGTGGACATTGGGAAACTCGTCCAGCAGTTTCACCATGCCGTAATAATCCTTCAAACCGTGCAGGCGCACCCACGGCATGCGATATTGGCCGGTCACCAGATCCTTATAGAAAGGCTGGTGCTGGTGCCAGAGAAGGATGAGACGCAGGGCGGGCATGGCTGGAACAGAAAGTCTAGCATGGCGATTCGGAGAGCCCCATGTCACGCAAGGACGTTGTGCGCTTGCACAGACGAGCGCACGCTGCCGCCGGTGCCGACACCCTCATCTTCCGGTACACTAGGAACTTCCAAAATGTCCGACTCCCCCACCCCCACCTCTGACCCCATCACCCTGCTCTCCGATCAGGATCTCTACCTCTTCAACGAAGGCAGCAACTATCGTATGCACGAAACCATGGGCGCGCATCTGATCTCGCAAGACGTCTCGCGCGACGGCAAAGCGGGCGCCGTTTTCAGTGTGTGGGCGCCCAACGCCCGCCTGGTTTCGGTGATCGGCAGCTTCAACTCATGGGGTGCACGCTCCAATCTGCTCGCTCCTCGCGGAAACTCCGGAATCTGGGAAGGCTTCGTCCCCGGAGTAACCAAGGGCGCACTCTATAAATTCCACATCGAGTCGCGGACTCACGGCTACCAGGTCGATAAAGCCGATCCGCTCGGCCTCTTGCACGAAAAACCTCCCCGCACCGCCTCGGTAGTCTGGGATCTCGACTACCAGTGGAACGACCGCGACTGGATGACAAAACGCGCCGCCCGCAATTCCCTGCGCGCGCCCCACACCATCTACGAGGTTCACCTCGGCTCCTGGATGCGAGTGCCCGAGGAGCACAACCGTCCTCTAACTTATCGCGAGACTGCGCCGCGTCTCGCCGAGCACGCCGCGCGCATGGGTTTCACGCACGTGGAATTCCTGCCCGTGATGGAGCATCCCTTCTACGGCTCCTGGGGATATCAAACCACCGGCTACTTTGCCCCCACCTCGCGCTACGGCACTCCGCAGGATTTCATGTACCTCGTCGACTACCTGCACCAGCACGGCATCGCCGTAATCCTCGACTGGGTGCCCTCGCATTTCCCTTCTGACGCCCACGGCCTAGCCTACTTCGACGGCACGCACTTGTACGAGCATGCTGATTCGCGGCAGGGTTTCCATCCCGACTGGAAAACGCACATCTTCAACTATGGCCGCACCGAAGTTCGCAGTTTCCTGATGTCGAGCGCCATGTTCTGGCTCGACAAGTATCACATCGACGGCCTGCGCGTGGATGCCGTCGCCTCCATGCTCTATCTCGATTACTCCCGCAAACAAGGCGAGTGGATTCCCAACAAATACGGCGGCCGAGAAAACATCGAGGCCATCGATTTCCTGCGCCGCTTCAATCAGGAAGCTTATAAAGAGCACCCTGACATCCAGACCACGGCGGAAGAATCCACTTCCTGGCCCATGGTTTCAAAGCCGGTCTATCTCGGCGGCCTGGGCTTCGGTATGAAGTGGGATATGGGATGGATGCACGACACGCTCGAGTACTTCAAGCAGGATCCCATTCACCGCAAGTATCACCACAGCAAGCTCACCTTCCGCATGTTGTACTCGTTCCACGAAAATTTCGTGCTGCCGCTTTCGCACGACGAGGTAGTCCACGGCAAAGGATCGCTGATCGGCAAGATGCCCGGTGACGAGTGGCAGCGCTTTGCCAACTTACGGCTCTTGTTCGGCTACATGTTCGCCCAGCCCGGCAAGAAACTGATGTTCATGGGGGACGAGTTCGGCCAAGTCCGCGAGTGGGGGCACGATACCAGCCTCGAGTGGGATGTGCTTCAATACCCAGTTCACAGCGGCCTGCTGAACTGGGTCGCGCAGTTGAACCGGGTCTACCGCAGCGAGCCCGCCCTGCACCTGCTCGACAACAACCCCGCAGGCTTCGAGTGGGTCGATTGCAACGACAATCTTACCAGCACCATTTCGCTGCTCCGTAAGAGCGAATCTCCCAAAGACGCGGTTCTCATAGTGTGCAACTTCACGCCGATAACCCGGGTTGGCTATCGCGTGGGAGTGCCCGAGGCCGGCTACTGGCGCGAACTGCTCAACAGCGACGCCTTGGAATACAACGGCACTGGCGTAGGCAACCTCGGCGGAGTCCACGCCGAACCAGAACCAGTCCATGGCCGCCCCTATTCCCTAAAGCTAACCTTACCCCCGCTAGGCGCGCTGTTTCTGAAGGCGGGATAGAGTTTACGACACGCTTGCAGGCATGTCCGATGCGAGTCCAAGCACGCAGCTTGGTTTCCGGCCGACGTTTCGTATCAGGGCACGGCTTCAGCCGTGCCAAATCGCAACTGGATCTCGGGCTTTAGCACATGAGGTATTTTTCGAAGACTCAAAGCCAACATTCATTTATGAAACCACTCCTGCTCACCATCGCTCTCTTTGCATTAACCCTCTGCGCTCCGGCCCAGGAAGAAGCCCCTCCCCCAGACGGACCACAGCACACGTTCCACGACGAACTGCTCGATAAACTGACGGGGCCCTGGAAGCTAACCGGCACCATCCGTGGCCAGACCGTCGAGCATAAAGTCGATGCGCAGTGGACGCTCAACCATCAGTTCGTGCAAGTCCACGAGAAAGACGCCGCAACGCCCCCAGCCTACGAAGCCAACGTCATGATCGGCTACGACAACACCAGCGAGCGTTACGTAGCCCACTGGCTCGACATCTACGGCGGACGCTTCTCCGAAACTCTGGGCTACGGCACGCGCTCCGGCGACCAGATCGAATTCGTCTTCGAATACCCCGACGGCCCTTTCCACACCACGTTCCGTTGGATGGCCGACAAGAAACAATGGCAATGGAAGATGCGAACCAAGAACAGCGCCGGAAAGTGGACAGACTTCGCCGACCTGACTCTCTCGCCCGTGAGCGCTGCCAGCCCGAAGCACTGACCACTGACCACTAGCCACTGACCACTGTCACCCGTGCTATCCTGCCTCAGCGCCACCATGCGGATTCTCACCCGCTACATCCTCCGCGAAGTAAACTCGCACGCCCTCATCGGCGCGGCGATCTTCACGTTTGTGTTGTTCACGCGCGATCTGGGACGCATCCTGGAACTCGTAGTCCGCGCCAGCGCGCCCCTGCCCAGCGTCGCCGCGATCTTTTTCTACACCGTCCCCTTCGCCCTCACATATACGATCCCCATGAGCGTGCTGGTCGGGATTCTCATTGGGCTGAGCCGGCTCGCCGCGGACAGCGAAATCACTGCCATGCGCGCCAGCGGCATGGGCGTCTGGAGTTTCGGGCGCGTGCTCGCGATTTTTGTCGCGGCCGCGTGGGCGCTGGCGCTGATCAACAGCCTCTATCTGGCGCCATGGTCACTCGCCTCGCTCGGACACCTCGAAGATCAACTCAAAGGTTCGCAAGTCTCCTACGAAGTGCAGCCTCGCGTTTTCTATGAAGGTTTTCCCAAGCTCGTGCTCTACGTGCAGGACGTACATAGCGCGCAAGGCGGCGCAGTTTGGAAGGACGTTTTCCTGGCCGACATTTCCGACGCTGCCAACCCGCGCATCACCCTGGCTCGCGAAGGCATCCTGGTTCCCGAGGGCCAGGACCGCCTGCACTTGCACCTGAACGACGGTTCCACTCACGAAACCGACCCCGCGAAAGCAGACCATTACCAGATCTCAACCTTCCAGCAGACCGATATCCCCATCGAACTGGCTTCCTCCGAGAACAAGGCAGAGGAACAAGTCCCCTACAGAGCCACCGGCACCTGGGCGCTGCAAGATCGCGCCGCCAGCGTCGATCCGGCCTCGGCGCGCTTGTACCTCATCGAGTTTCATAACCGTTTCGCCTTGCCCACAGCCTGCCTGGTGCTGGCCATGGTCGGAATCCCTTTGGGACTCTCGTCGAAGAGGAGCGGCAAGTCCGGCGGGTTCGTGCTCACAATCGTGCTGGTCTTCGTCTATTACTTCATTTCTCTGCTCGGAGTTTCGCTGGCCAAGCAAGGCCGCGTTGGCCCGGCGTTCGGCGCTTGGCTGGCCAACCTCGTCTTTTTTGCCGCCGCGTTATTCCTTCTGTGGCAAGCCGAGCGCCGGCCCATTGACCTTTCATCCTTCCGGTGGGCGTGGAAGCGCGACCAGCACTCGCCGGACGTTCCCCTACCCGACCGCAGACGCAGGCGCAGAAACAACGCTCCGGCCAACGCTTTTGAGCGCGCCTCCACGCGGCGAAGAGTCTTCAGCGCCAGCTTCCCCACTCTGCTCGATGACTGTGTGCTGCGCGATTTTTTCCTCTACCTCGGGATGATCGTCTCCGCCTTCCTCGTCCTGCTGCTGGTCTTCACGCTGTTTGAGTTGCTGGGCGACATCCTGCGCAATCAGACGCCCGCGTTTGTAGTCGCGGAGTACCTGCTCAACGTTGCTCCGTACCTGCTCTACACGGTTGCGCCCTTGATCATGCTGCTGACGGTGCTGATCACCTTCGGCCTGATGAACCGCTCGAACGAGATCACCGCCATCAAGGCCGCCGGAACCAGCATCTACCGCATCGCCACGCCGGTGTTGGTCGCAGCCGCCGTGCTCGCGGCCGGCCTCTTCTTCGCCGACCAGTTCTACCTGCCCCACACCAACAAGCGCCAGGAAGCGTTGCACAACCAGATCAAGGGGAAGCCGCCTCAAACCTATCTGCGTCCCGACCGCCGCTGGATTTTCGGCCAGCACAACGACATTTACTACTACCAGTTCTTCGACGCCGACCGCGATCAGTTCGCCAACCTCACCATCTTTCAACTTGACCCCGCCAGCTTTGCGATCACCGAACGCATCCACGCCGAGCGCGCCCACTGGGCCGAGAATACCGGCCGCTGGATCTACGAACAAGGCTGGCAGCGCACTCTGACCGGCGCCGCCATCGCCGGCTTCCGCACCTTCGACGTCTCCACCTTCCCCCAACTCAACGAAGCCCCTTCGTACTTTAAGAAAGAGGTAAAACAATATTCCGAGATGAACTACGAGGAACTGCGCCGCTACATTCGCGACTTGCAGCAAAGCGGATTCGACGTGGTACGGCTGCGCGTGCAACTGAACAAGAAGCTCTCTTTCCCCCTGATCACGCTGATCATGGCTGTCCTCGCCGTTCCGTTCTCCATGTTGGCGGCCAAGAAAGGAGCGATCACCGGAGTCGCGGTCGCCGTGGGCATAGCCGTGATTTACACCGTAGTGTCGAGACTGTTCGAAGCGATGGGGGACATCAGCCAGTTGCCGCCGGCGCTCGCCGCTTGGTCGCCGGACCTGATCTTCGCTCTGGTTGGCGCCTATCTGATTCTCAAAATTCCAACCTAATCAAGCGCACGCCTACCCTACTTCTTCGGTCCGCTCATCATAAACGCCTTCACCACGATCCCATTCGGCTGCACGCCCACTGGAATCATGGTCAGAAGCGAGTATTCCGTAGGCTCCAGCCTTCGCGCGGTGCGCTTCTGGATCACCGTGACATCACCCGCCTGCGTGTCGAGCACCAGAAGATATTTCTGATCCTGCGACAGCGCCAGGCCATCCGGACGGCTCCCCACGGCCACGGTCGCGATTCTCCGGCCCATGTCGATGTCGTAGACAGCGACGCTGTTGGAGCCGAAGTTGCTGGCATATAGCCTGGAGTTATCGAGTGTGACCACGGCGTGCGTCGGATTTTGCCCGATCAGCGAGCTGCCGCCGACCTCATCGTTCCCCGTCTCGATGATCGAAATGCTGTCCGAATCGAAATCGCACACCATCAACTCGCCGCCATCCGGCTTCAGCGCGAGACTCACGGGCGTCCGCCCCACATCGAGCAATGCCAGCACACGGTCGCCCGCCAGTCCGCCGCCCTGGCTGCCTGCCAAAGCGATCGATGCCACCTGCGACGAGCCCGAACAAGCCACAAACGCCTTGCTCGAATCCGGCAGGATGGCGATGTCTTCCGGATGCTGGCACACCGGCAAAGTTGCCCGCACCCGCAGCAGCTTCGCGTCGATGAGAGAAACCGTGTTTTCGCCGCGATTTGAAACCACAACCGTGGCGCCGTCCGGCGAAACCCGCGCCAGTCCCGGCGCGGATCCCACCCGCACATTGCCCAGAACCGCGCGCTTCTCCAGATCGATCACCGAGACGTTGGCTGACGCCGAGTTTGCCACATAGGCGCGCTTACCATCTTCCGAAACATCGATGAAGTAAGGTTTGCCGTGAACTCCGATCGTGGCCACCACGGCGTTCTTCTCGGCATCGATCACGCTGACGTTGTTCGATCCCGTGTTGACCACGTAGATTTCATTCTTCTTACTGTTGGCAGCTACTCCGGTTGGCTCCGTGCCCACAGCAATGGTCTTTGCCGGCTGGAAGGTTCGCAGATCGATCACGCTGACGGTATTGCTCCTGCCGTTGGTGACGTAGGCGTACTCGCGATAAGCCGGCCCGTAATCCGGCAACGCCTGCTCGCGGAAATACCACCATCCCGCGCCGCCCAGCAGCGGAATCAGAACAATGATGATGAGCAGGAGTTTTCGCAAGTTGAAGGCGTCCCTGGAAGAAATAAGACTACCAGAGCGAAGTTCTCCCCGGATGGATAACGCCGGGGGGTGCGTCGATAAGGAAGCGTCCCCTTAAAGTCTGTGAGTGTAATCGCGATTTATCACCAACTATGACCACTCGCCGATTTCTGCCCATAAAGGGGTCCCTACTGCACAACCAAGATAAGTTTCGCCGTATGGTTCAGCGTAACGGTTCCTGAACTGAACCAGCCGGTTACAGTCAGGTTATATGTATTAGGTTGCGATCCTCCGCCGTCCCGCCGTCTAGGGCAGACCGGGCGCGAAGCGGCAGAAACTTTTTCAGTTCACCAGGGGGTCTTTCGTTATAGAGTACATTGCATAACGTTTATGCCTTCCCATACCGAGCTCGGCGAATTCATCTGGCGTATTGCGGACCATCTGCGAGGCGACTATGAGAAGAACGACAATGAAGATGTAATCCTTGCTTTCACGCTGCTGCGTCGTCTGGACTGCGTACTTGAGAAGACGCGCGACAAAGTGCGCGAGACAGAAGCCACGATAGCAGGAAAGGTCACGGATGACGTCCTGAAGAAGGCTCTGATTGGCGCGGCGGGCGTGCCGTTCTACAATCGCTCAAAGTTTTCGTTTACCGAATTGCTGAAGGACCCGGCGAACATTAAAGAGAACTTCGGTTCCTACCTGGATGGCTTCTCCGACAATATCAAAGAGATCCTCTACAACTTTTCCGGCGGTGAGGAAAAGGGGTTGGCTCCGATCTACGAGACCTTGGCACGAAAAAATCTGCTGTATCTCATCACAAAAGAGTTCGCATCGGAGGATCTCGACCTGCATCCCGACGTGGTGACAAACCACGAGATGGGGCTCATTTACGAGTATCTTATCCGCAAATTCAAGGAGGGTGCGGCAGCTGGGGAGCAATACACTCCACGTGACGTTGTACAACTCCTGGTGCAATTGGTGTTAGCGGACGTTGAACACACTCTCAAGAAGTCCAAGGGTACATTGGTTGCTATTTACGAGGACACAATGGCTTCGACAACCAACGCACTGACACAACCAGGCCCGCTCTCTTTTCTCGCCAATCTCTGGCGTCGATGGCCCATCACGACGGTTGCTATCGGGCTTGTAATAGCTGTCTGGATTTACAATCACCTCTCGGCTTCGGCAGGTTCGGCGCCGCTAAGGCCGAATGTCGCCATCCAGTACGTACCTCCTACACCTCTCAAGCCGTTGCCGGGGACACGGACAGCGACAAGTAGAGCGCGAGATTCGAGGGCTGCCCTCTCTGCGTTCAGGCGAGCAAGCGTCGGGGAGAATGAAGTGGACTACATTGCTGAAGGTGTCACCATCCGCCTTTTCACGCCTAGACCCACACCAGCACAGGTACCGCATTTAATCAGGCAACTTAATATCGGAGAGGATGTGACAGTCCGTTATTTTGCATACAAGCCCGAGCTGGCGCCGCAGACACGTCCCGAGCGGCAGCGCAATCGGTAGAACGCTCGTTGCCCACCTCGAAATAACGACGCGCCCCCTGTTTCATCTTGCTCAGATCCAATCTTTGTGCTTGTTTCCAATTTGTTGGTACACATTCTGGTTGTGATTGAGAGATAACTGTCGAAATCAGGCCATTACACTCATTAACTCAGTTGCAAAATTAATTAGCGTGGACCGGTTGCCTGCACTGTCGCCGGCCCGGACCTACCTTCCTTCAATTCGGTGGTGAATGATATTACCTGTTCGTTGGACATTCGGATCTCTCCCTCTAACACCACCAGCAGCTTGCCCAGGCCTGTACCCTGAAATTGCGCGCGGTGGAGTGTGGCGTTGCCCCGCGCTGCGGCAGGAAGGGTCGCTTTAAAGTCTCCACCCTGGCGAACGGCAGCAAGAAGCGACTCGGTAATTTTGTCGCGCAGTATTTCCCCAAGAGAACCCGAGCGCAGTAGTTCGCCGATCAACCCCTGCGCATCGACACGCCCAATCTCCGGCGTCAGCCGCAAAGCCCCGTCTGCTCCAACCGACGGCGTCAGCTTCACCTCGATCGTCCCGCCGCCTTCCACGATTTCGTTCACTTCCCTGCCCCGGCACGTCCAACGCTCAAAGTGCAGTTGCACAAACGCCAGGGTCGCGGGGTCCAATGGCGTAAGGGTCGCGCTCTGAATCGCAATCCGCTCTCCGCAGCGCTCAGCGTTGTCGACTTGCGAATGCAGGACCTCCATAATATTTTGCTGCAGGTCCGACAAGTCCGCGGTCAGCTCAAATTTGAAGGTGTTCTGGCCGCCTTCTGCCGCACCCCTGGAAATCGCTCCCGATGTTGTGATCGCGACCGGCTGATTCGCGAAGGTGACCGAGTTCTTCACCGGCGGAAGGTTGAAAACGGAGTCCTCGGCGTTTTCGCCAGCCCGGATGCTCATCTCCTCTCCCAGGTCGGCCTGCTGAGTCTGGAAATTCGTAAGCGCGCGCTCCAGGGTCTGCGCCGAGGCCGCGATGGCTTGGCCAACTGCTTTCTGGCCAACTGCTTTCTGGCCAACTGCTTTCGTATTTCCTCCCTCCAGATCGAGCGCCTTCGCTTGTTGCGCCAGCTCGGCGTCAGCCTTAATCAGCCTCCTGGTGATTTCTTTCAGACTGGATTTCTGCGGATCGGAGAATCCGTCAACGAACTTTTTGTTTTCCGTGCGCGCTCTTTCGATGGCCTGCTCAACCGCCGCAGCGCGACTGGCAAGTTCAGCGGCGCCGTTCTCCTTACCAAGCTGTTCCGAAAAGGTTTTCAATTCCGCCTTCGCCGCTTCCGTGGCCTTCATCATTGCGGCGTACTCGATGATCTGCTGGCTGGTGGCATGCATCGCCAGGGCTGCGTGAAAATCCTTCAACTCGTCTTTCTCGTCCACGCCGGTCGCCTTGCCGACGCCGCTCAATCCGCCTCCGCCGCTGTGCCACCCCCAACATGTCCCCCGCCTGCGCCGCGCTGCGCGGCCATCGAGCATGGATACGACAACAAGGTGGCCGCGAAAACAACCATCTTGAATCCGGAAATAAGATTGGCTAGGCGAAGCATGACCGAGATTGCCCCGGAAAAGCTGCTTCAGGAACCTTCCTGAACTTCCCAGTGTGGCTAAGGTTCGAAGAAAAGGCCACAAACTTTACAGATCTTTGCACAGGATCAGAGCCATTCTCTGGTAATTGTCCTCACCGCCACTTGTCCACCGGCGGCGTCAGCATTCGGCGAGCCGCACGCAAGGTCGCGGTTCTAAGCCTTTGCCTCCTTCGGGGACAGGTCGAACTTACGCAGGGCGGCGGCTAGCTTCCGCGCGGAGCTAGCGTTTTTCTTCGATGGAACCGGTCTCTCCGGAATCAGCCGCGCCACCGGTATGCCATTCTTGAGCAGAACGAACGTCATATTCTGATAACGCACGCGGTTCACGCAATCGGCAAAGTTGCGGGCGGCCTCTGTGACCGAGATGACAGTCTTTTTCATAGAATCAGATTGTCAGTTTATACACAACGGGCACGTGTTTTTGGGCACGGGAAAGCAGGTCCATTCTTCTAATACAGACTGAACGTGACTGCGGTGCTCAGGTGCACCGCCACCGGCCTTCCATCTTTGGTTGCCGGTTCAAACTTCCATGTGCTGACGGCAGCGAGCGCCTGCTTGTCGAGACCCTTGTCCAGGCCCTTGATGACCTTCAGATCGCGAACATCGCCCTCGGCCGTGACGATCATCGCTAGCGTAACTGAGCCGTTGATCTTCTTCTTGCGGGCGCTGTCGGTATATTCGGGATTCGGCGTGTAGACCGGCTTCGGAGCCTTCACATCGTTTCCCAGTTCATACACCGCTTCAGAGGTCTTGTCAGGCTGATCCTGAGCAAGCGCAAAACAGCCGCTTAATACCAAAGCTGCTGCACTCGTCAGCAAAGTGTTCTTTGCGAAAGCTCTCTTGCCGTTTCTTCATAAAATCCGCTCCAGTCCGGGTTGGAGTGGCCACCACCTATTTACTAACAGCCATAGTCTCCATAAGTCCTATCCCAGGAACGCTTCTGCCGACTACGCTTGCGATCTGCCGCACCTGCACCATCAACTCATCAAACTGATCGGGAAACAACGACTGCGGACCATCCGACAAAGCCTGGTCGGGGTGGGTGTGCACTTCCACCATCAATCCATCCGCACCTACGGCCACGGCCGCGCGCGATAGCGGTGTGACTTTGTTGCGCTTGCCCGTGCCGTGGCTGGGATCGACCAAGATCGGCAGATGGCTCAAGCGCTGCACCGCCGGCACCAGGCTCAGATCGAGCGTGTTGCGCGTGTGGTCGGCAAAAGTTCGTACGCCGCGCTCACACAGCGCCACGTTGTAATTGCCTTCGCTCAAAATATATTCCGCCGCCATGAGAAATTCTTCCAGCGTGGCCGACATGCCGCGTTTCAGCAGCACCGGCTTCTTCGCCCGGCCCGCGCGCTTCAGCAGAGAAAAATTCTGCATGTTGCGCGCCCCAATCTGGATTACGTCCGCATACTCCTCCACCAGATCGAGCGATTCGTTATCGATCGCTTCCGTAATAATCTTCATCCCATACTGCTGCCGGATCTCCCCCATAATCCGCAGCCCCTCTTCGCCCAATCCCTGAAACGAATAAGGAGAGGTCCGCGGCTTGTAAGCTCCACCGCGAAAAAACTGCGCGCCCGCGCGATGCACCCGCTCCGCCACGGCAAAGGCCTGTTCCCGGCTCTCAATGGCGCACGGCCCCGCGACAATGGCGAGCCCCGCGCCGCCGATAGTCGCCTCGGTGCCGGCAAAGCGAATCACCGTGTTGTCTTCCTTAACGTCGCGGCTCACCAATTTATAGGGCTTTGAAACCTTAATCACTTCCTGCACGCCCGGCATCTCTTCCAGCGTGCCCTCCACTTCGCCCTTGTTTCCAGTAATGCCGATCGCGGTGCGCTGCGCGCCCGGCATGGCGTGCGCGCGGTAACCCAGCTTCTCGATTTTCTCGCAGACGCCCCGCACCTGTTCTTCGGTGGCGTGCGCCTTCATGACCACCAACATAAGTTCCCCTTAGTTTGTGCCTGTGTGGGAACGGGCACTCCTGCCCGCTCGGTCGAGCGAAGCTCGACCTGCATTGCCACAAACCCAGTGCCATCAAGTCTACCGTTGCCAACGCTGCACCGCAATCGCAGCATGTCTTTCCCGGGCGAAGCGCGGCTTACGGCCCGGTTCGCCGGAAAACATATAAACAGGCGTGATCCCCCCACGAGTGGTCCGGATCGCCCGCAACCGCCACCTGATCCACCACCTCGTAGTTGTGTTGAGCATAGTCCCACGCCATCTGCACGAAGGCCCGGTTTTCGTCCAACTGCGCTTTCGTTCCCCAGGAATGGATATCGTCGACATAGACCAGAAATCTTGGCCGGCTATCTCGAACCTGTTGCATCATCTCGTCTCGCATTTGATGGGCGAACTTCTGCTTCTCCATCAAAGGATAAAGGTAGAGATAACTGCTGGCGCAATGCCGCGCGGAATAGAAACAAATCTCCGGCTCCGAGCCGAAGATTCCAATCGTATCCCGCTCGGAGGCGTGCGCTTTGAGGTAGCTGCCCACGGCGACCGCCTCCGGGAACGCTTCCCCCGCTTGCACTCTTCGCACCAGAGCGACGGGATCAAGGCGGAAATACCTCCTATACTCGGCGCGGGCGGAAATCACGAATGCCACCCCGAAGTACAGGACTGGAAACCACACAAAGAATGTGCCCCGACGCTTCTGCAGCAATATTTCCTGCGCCGCGCTGACGGCGATTCCCGCGCCCAGCGCCGCCGCCGGCAGCACTAGAACGTAGTAGTGAGGACGAAAATAAAACCCCGGGCAAACCGCCAGGCACGAAAACAAGAAGAAGCTTGTGACGAACCCCGCATGCGCCCGGGCAAAGCGGCTCCACATGGGGGCGGCAAGCCCAATGGCAACGATCTCCCAGATCACGAACGGGCGTATCACCCACGGCAAGAAGCCGCGTAACGCGATCTTAACGTCCGGCAGAGTAGTAATCACGCCATATTCCCGCGCATAAGACCAAGTCCAAAACCAAAAGCTCGCAAACACTTCCGCCCGGAAGAGCATCAGGCACGTTACTGCGAACGGCAATGCGATGCCGGCCAATAGCGCGCCGCCCTGCACCGCGATACTTCGCCAGGGAAAAGGCCGCCTCCATTGCTGCCACAGCCAGTACGATACGCCGAAGACGGCGAATACAATTCCGGGCTGCTTCATCAGAAACGCCAGTCCAAAGCAAAGCCCGCTGCAGAAATAAATGCTGGTCCGCTTGGTGTCGATGGCATACAGCAACAACAGAATCCCGGCCAGGGCAGCCAGCACCACAAAATGAGTGGCGTGCGCGTAGAATCCCAGCACCGCCGGGCGGCAGGAAAGAAAGCTGTAGGTCATCCCCGCTACTGTGCCTGCCAGCCATCCGTAGAGATATTTCGCCAGAAAAAAAACCAGGACCGTCGCCGCAATATTGACCAGCATCAATCCGATGCGAATGCCAGAGGGCGTTTCCCCGAAAACCGCCATCATGGCCGCATAGGCCGCGTAGGTTCCCGGCAGCTTCATGTTGCTGGCGATCTTGTAGGGCGGAATCCCCTGCAGCATGAGCTGGCCCACGTAGGCAAACTCACCTTCATCGCGTTCCAAAGGCATGGTGCGCAAATGCATTCGGACGAACACAGAAAACGCGATTGCCAAAAGCAACGCACCCACCAAGCTCGATCGAACCCAACCTGTTTCCAACCGCGCAGGCTTCATGGTTACTGCCCCAGCATCATTCGTCTTTCGATTCACAAACGCACTCATGCAAAATCAAACGCAGATCGCCTGCAAAGGAAATCTATTGTACTGGGAAGCTCGTGTGGAGCGGACACTCCTGTCCGCTGCTTTGACTTTCTTTGACTTTGGAGCTTGGTTTGGGCGAACTGTCCTGCAAGGAGCGACAGCGACGCAGCCGGACAGTTCGTGG
>CAVPEZ010000006.1:0-34904 GCA_963703635.1 uncultured Acidobacteriaceae bacterium | reverse complement strand
GGCGTAGCGCTGCAATATCATCTCGATGTGGAACCAGGAGCGCGGGCGTCCCCCGCTCCTAGCATCATTGCAGACGCGATCGTCTACACCTATAGGTACAGGAAGCTACAAAACATTTAACCTATAGGTGAACGGCTTGGGAAAGGTTGCTAGCGCTACCGCGAATCGAACCCGGGCGTAAAGATTGAGAATCCGGCAACGCTCATACTCCCGCGAGCGTTATCTCCCGAAATGGGTTACGCGTTTGGGATCGTACTCAAAATCCACCAGACCATCGCGATAGTCCAGCTTCACCTCAAGCACCCTAAGCATGGCAAACCCCAGAAAGCCGGAGACCTCCGTCCCAGTTTGGCGGCTTACGCTGGAAAGGTCTAGGGTGATCACGTCGAGGCTCGGCTGCTGTAAATGCCCGAAACGCAAAGTGGCCTGAGCACTGTAGACCTTCTTCACTTCGCCGTTCAGACCACGAACCCGCACGCGGTCCTCGCTACTAACCTTGCTGACCTGCCGCCCGGCGCGCACCGAGAGAAGATTGCTGAAGGCGCCCGTGTCGAGTCCGAACAGCATGGATTTCGAATCGTTGACGCTCGTCGGCACCAGCATGCTATGACCAAAGCGGAAGACTTTCGTCCAGTTGGCCATATCAGGTGCAATGTACCGGTCTCTGGGCAGGCGCTGTGGCGGCTTCGACACGGGCGCGACGGGCATCGGTTCCTTAAGCGCCGGTTCGGTCGGGCTGCCTTCTTTCTGCTCCGCTTTCTGCTCTACATTCGCTTGCTCCTCGCCTTCGCTGTTCAGAGATTTCGGCGACACCGTATCCTCGGGACGCTTTGGCAGCGGAGATAGTTTGAGCCGCATTCCCGGAAGATCAATGTCAATCAGGTAAGCCCCGAGCACATCGGCCCCAATCAACCCATCCTCGTCGGCCACAGACCCCTTTTCGCTTACCGCGACCACACAGTCCCGGAATTCCAATTCGCCGATCTGGATGTGATCTGCTACCGCCGTGTAGCCGCTTTGCATGCCCTTGTCGCCGATGCCTCCGAAGTGCATCGCGGAGATCGCAGTCAATCCCGCCTTTGCTGCGAGCTTACGGCTTACCACGATCCCGCCTGCTCCCGTATCAAGCAACAGGTGGGCATTGCGGTCATTGAGCTTGACCGCGAGGCCGATGCCCCGCACGCGATTTCCTTCCGCTGCATACAGGGTCTCCAGGTTGGTTTGGGTCTGCTCCACCTTGCTGACCAGCCTGCACGCATGAACGGGCTTATCCGCGGTCGCTTTCAGAAACTGCAAGTAGTCCGTCATCCATCTGGTTTCTTCCTCGTTATCGGGATGGGGGCCGCTGAGATATGCCTGCAATGCTTCCAGTCGCTCTTTTCGAGGAAGCATTCGCAGCCATGCCCGCTGCACCTCGATATTCTCGGGAGCAACTTCGTGCGCACCCTGTAGCTGGTCATAGGCCTTGCGATATAAAGAGTATGAGCGGTACAACTGCGCCAGTCCGAGATATGCGTGCACTTCCTTGGCGTCGAACTTCTTTGCCGTCAGGTACGACACCTCGGCATCTGACATCTCCCCGCGGCGAAACTGGACATCGCCCTTTGCCGCCAGCAAAGCCGCCGTATTGGGCTGCACCGCCAATGCGGCGTTCGCTGCATCCAGGGCTTCATCAATCTTCTGCTGCCGCAACATTGCGCGGACAAGTCCAACCTGCGCAGCCACAAGTCTCGAATCGCCCTTGAGTGCCGTCTGATAGCCGGCCTCGGCTTCCGCGAACTTGCCCGCCCGGTAAAGCTGATCAGCGGCCGCCAGTCCGGGGGACGATTTGGTGTCATCGCCGAGGATGGCTGGTTGCATCGAGAGGCACAGAAGAGTAGCGACGAGGCCTGAGCGCAAAAAAGACGACATGCAGCGGGTACTCCGACCAGACGGAGCAGCGTAACACGATTCGCAATGCCGCACAGCCACCCGGCGCTGCGTCATGCATTTTGGCTGGCCGGAAACTCTGCTTCCTTCGACGGTCTTTGAAAATGGCAATGGTAGCGCTACCGGGAATCGAACCCGGGTTTGAAGATTGAGAATCTTCCGTCCTAACCCCTAGACGATAGCGCCATCCCCGGAGTTTCGAATATAAGAGCTTCGATTATAGCAAAGCCATTCCTGCCAATTTCTTTGAGAAAACCGGTTTCCACAGCCCTCAAAGGTTTATACTATCGTCAACCTCAGCCACAAAGTCTCATACTCTCTGAAACGTTGCAGGGTGAGGTGTTCGTGGGTCACTAAGCCCCTCAATTCATTCCTAAATCTAGGCATCTAAAAGGAGTATCCAGTATGGCAAGATCAAAATCTACCCCAGGCAGCAAGACCAACCCGAACCAAGAGCAAACCAGTAACGGCACTCCGCCAAACGTGGCCGATGTGCGAGACGATGTGCGAGCAGATATGAAGGCAGTTGCGGCTGAACCGACGCCCGCCGAGGTCAAACCGGAGGTCAAAATCTCGCCCGAACCAAGAAAGAAGTTCGAAGTAGTGAAGCCTGAGCCCCGCAGAGTGGTTCCGATCAACCTGGAAGACGAGATTCGCCGCCGCGCCTACGAACTCTACCAGCAGCGCGGAGGAGCACCCGGCAGCGAAGCCCAGGACTGGCTGGCTGCGGAACGCGAAGTACGGCAGCGCTACAAGCAACAGCAAAGCGCATAACAGCGTCCGCAGTGGTGAAGAGCAGCGGCGGCGGAACTTCCGGCCGCCGCCTTACGCGGTTGCCTCGGAGGGTCGTTTCTGAAAAAATAGCCTGGGGTCCTGCCACATGGCGGCATTGGGTAGTTTCGCACTACTTCTCGCTTTGGCGCTGAGCGTTTACACGTTCCTCGCCGGGATCATCGCGCTCGTCTTCCAGAACCCAGCCCCAGCGCCCGGGAGGCTGACTCCTGGCCGCGCCACACCAGTTGCCGATGGTACTTCGTTCGCCGCGCTCCTCCGCCAGGGTTCGGAGCGCATCGGCGAAACCGCTCGCCGCGCCGGCATCGCCACCTTCGGCGCCGTCTTTCTCGCTTCGCTCATCCTCGTCATCTGCGCCTTTCAGGACAGATTCGATATCGCCTACATCTTCCACCACAGCAACCGCGATCTCCCAGGTCCTTATAAGTTCGCCGTGCTCTGGTCCGGCCAGGAAGGTTCGTTGCTGTTCTGGTCGCTGCTGTTGGCCGCCTACGGATTCGTCCTGCGCCTCCGCTACAAAACCGATCCGCGCCTCTTCGCATACGCATCGGTAGTTCTGGCTGGCGTGCAGATCTTCTTCCTGCTGCTGCTAAACCTCGCCGCCAATCCCTTCGGCGTTCTCGAGGGCGCGCTCCGCCCGGATGGCAGCGGCCTGAACCCGCTGCTTCAGTATCCCGAGATGGTGATTCACCCGCCAATGCTTTATCTCGGCTACGTTGGATTCACCGTGCCCTTCGCCTTCGCGCTGGGCGCGCTGATCATGAAGTATCCCGGCGAGAAGTGGATTCACATCACCCGCCGCTGGACCATGGTCACCTGGGCCTTCCTCACCTGCGGAGTCTTTCTCGGCGCGCACTGGGCCTACTCCGTGCTGGGCTGGGGCGGCTACTGGGGATGGGACCCCGTCGAAAACGCCTCGCTCATGCCCTGGCTCACCGGTACCGCCTTCCTGCACTCGGTAATGATGCAGGAAAAGCGCGGCATGCTGAAGATGTGGAACATGTGGCTGGTCTTCGCCACGTTCTGGCTCGCCATCCTGGGAACGTTCCTCACCCGCAGCGGCATCATCAGCTCCGTGCACGCCTTCGCGCAATCTTCCATCGGCGAATGGTTCGGCTGGTTCCTCCTGCTTACGTTAGTCGTATTTGTTTTTTTCTTCTTCAAGAACAAGTCGCACCTGCGCAGCGAGCACAAACTCGAGTCGATCGTGTCGCGCGAGTCCAGTTTCCTGTTCAACAATCTGCTGTTCGTCATCCTCTGCATTATCGTGCTCTTGGGAACCTGGTTCCCCAAGCTCACCGAACTCGTGGAAGAAAAGAAAGTCACAGTGTCGGCGCCTTATTACAACAGCGTCGCCATTCCCGTAGCTTTAATGCTCCTCATCCTCACCGCCGTCGGTCCGCTCCTGGCCTGGCGCAAAACTTCTCTCGAAAGCCTGAAGCGCAACTTCCTGTGGCCCACCATCGGCGCCATCGCAGTCGCCATCTTCCTGATGATCACACCGCAGAGCTGGGGATCAGCCTTCGGCCTCAAGCCGTGGAAGGACATCTCGTACTTCTACTCGCTCATGGCGATCGCGCTCTCAGTGCTAGTAACCCTCACCGTCGCCAGCGAGTTCTACCGCGGCGGCCGCGTCATCTCGAAACACACCGGCCAGGGCATGTTCGCCTCCATGGTGCAACTCACTCACCGCAACACCCGCCGCTACGGCGGCTACATCGTCCACTTCGGCGTGGTCGTAGTCATCATCGGTTTCGCCGGAGCCGCCTTCAATCTCGACAAAGAGCAGGAGATGGCCAACGGCGACAAGATGACCATCGGCCCCTACACCTTGATCTGCCGCTCCTACACCGACGATGATGCACCCAACTACGCCAGCGAGTGGGCCATCATGGACGTTTACAAGGGCGGCAAGCAGATCGACACGATGACTCCGGTGCGCCGCTTCTACAAGGCCAGCCAGCAGACCTCGACCATGCCCGACATCCGCTCCGGCCTCAACGAGGATCTCTACCTGGTCTTCGAGGGGCTCAACCAGGACAACGGTCACCCCATCATCAAAGCGCACTTGAACGCGCTGGTGATGTGGATCTGGATGGGCGTCTGGATCATGCTGATTGGAACCGTCCTGGCCCTGATTCCAAACGCACCAGCGCCAGTCCGCGTCCCCGCGCCCGCAAGGCTAAAGCAAGCACAACCTGAACCAGCGGTAACGGGAGACTGATGTCAGATTTGGAATTGAATGTGGGGACCGCCGCCCCTTCGGCAAGCTCAGGGCAGGCTCTCGACTGTCCGCCGGACGCTGTCCGGCTGTTTTGCTGGCAGCACCGGAAAAGATGTTGAGCAAGAGCAGATGACAAACGCGAATCCGAAAACCAAGCCGGCCCGCCGCAACCAAAAGGCAGCGCAAACCCTCCTGCTATGCCTATCAGTCTTCGCCCTCCTCGGCGCCGGCGACCCCGCCACACGCTTCAACGAGATCGGTCACCAGATGATGTGCATCTGCGGTTGCAACCAGATTCTTCTGGAATGCAACCACGTCGGCTGCCCCGCCTCCGACGGCATGCGCAACGAACTCCTGGCCTCGGTCAATCGCGGAGACAGCGACAGCCTGGTCGAGCAAGGTTTCGTACAGAAATACGGTCCCACGGTTCTCGCGGCTCCTACAACCAAGGGTTTCGATCGCGCCGCCTACATCATTCCGTTCGCCGCGCTCATCCTCGGCCTCGGCCTGATTGTGCTCGTGATTCGCTCCTGGAAGAATCGTCCCGCTCCCGCCCTCGCCGACGGCCTGCTCCCGCTCCGCGGCGCCGAGCTCGAACAGTTCCGCAACCAGGCCCGCAAGGAGACTGACCTATGACGAGAGCGATCTATGACGGAGACTGACCTGTGACCTGGTTCCTCATCGGCCTGATGCTCGCCGCCTCTTTCGTCTATGTTTTCTACCTGCCGGGAAGACTCTTCCTGGGTCCGGAGAAGACCCGCGCCGGCTATCTGCGCGAACGCAAAGACGCCGTCTACGAAAACCTGCGCGATCTCAACTTCGAGTACAAAGCCGGCAAGGTCCCCGACGCCGACTACACGTCCCTGAAGTCCTCCCTGCAGGACGAAGCCGCCACCCTCCTGGCCGAGATCGCCCGCCTGGAAAATCCCGCCCCACAAAAAGGAACCCGATCTTGAAAGATTCCACTGTCATCCTGAGCGAAGTAAGTGCTTCGCTAAGCGAAGCACTTACGCAGTCGAAAGCCTGCCCTGAGCTTGCCGAAGGGGACCCCTCGCCTGCCAGCACCCACAAGCGCCCTCGCAAGGAGTTCTCCCCGCACTCTGTGCCGGCCCTCGTTCGCACAGCATGCGCGGCCATCCTCCTCACCACCCTGGCCGCCGCCCAAACCCTGACCGGCACAGTCAAAAACTCCACCACCGGCAAACCCGCCGCCGGCGACGAAGTAGTCCTCCTCAAGCTAGGCCAGGGCATGGACGAAACTGGCCGCACCAAAACCGATGCCAAGGGCCAATTCACTTTCAAGCTCGACGACGACAAGGCCCCGCACCTGGTCCGCGCCATCCATCAAGGCGTGACCTATCACCGCATGGCCCCTCCCGGAACCACCTCCGTGGAAGTCGAAGTCTATGACGTCGCAAAAAAGATCGAAGGCCTCGAAATGGTCGCCGACATCGTCCGCCTCCAGGTCGAGCAAGGACAACTCGTGGTAGTGCGCGAACTCGGCGTGCAGAATACCTCCAAGCCTCCGCGCACTCAGATGAACGAGCGCAACGTTGAGTTCTACATTCCCGACGGAGCCCAGATCATTCCAGATTCCGCCAGCGCCACTACCGAAAATGGCAACCCGTTGAAATCCGCTCCGGTGCCCGAAGGCGAAAAGAACCGCTATGCCTTCATCTTCCCGCTGCGCCCAGGCCTGACCCGCTTCGAAGTGGCCTACCAGCTTCCCTACAGCGGAAGCGCGAATCTTGATCCCAAGTCGGTGTATCCCCTGCAGCACTTCGTCGTCATGCTGCCCAAGACGATGGAGTTCACCCCCGCCGCCGCCGGATTCAAATCGGTTGCCTACCCGCAAGAGCCCGACGCAAGCGTGCAGGTGGTTTCCAACACCATCGTCGGCCAGAACCTCGCATTCAAGGTTTCCGGCGAGGGCGTGCTCCAGGCTCCCCAGCAAGGCGATGCCGCCAAAGGCGACGCAGGCGCAAGCAATCGCCCCGGCGGCGGATTAGGCCCGCCCATCGACGCTCCCGACCCATTGCAGAAATACCGCTGGCAGATCCTGGGAGGCATAGCCGCAGCTTTGCTCCTCGGCGGAGTTTACGTAGCCATGCGGCAACAATCGGCAGCCCGCGCCCTGGCGCGCCAGAAAACTGCTTTGCCCAGAGCAACTGTGCCGGGCGCGATGCACAATCATAATAACGAGGAAGAAGACGAATACGGGCCCGCGCCAGACTCTCGCCACGCCCACCGTACGTACAGCGCCCGCAGCGCGTCCCGCTTCTTCCATGCTCCTCGAAGCCCTGAAAGAAGAACTCTTCCAGCTTGAAGTCGAACGCCGCCAAGGCCAAATCTCGCAATCGGAATACGAGTCCGCCAAATCCGCCCTCGATCAAACCCTCGACCGGGCCCTAAAACGCGAAGCACAAAAGAGCTTAACCACGCTTTTGCCGCAGCATCCTTTACAGATTGTCATTCCGACGATTGTCTTCCGACAGAGAAGGGAGAGCCGGAGTGGAGGAACCTGCTTTCCTGCTTCCACCAGGCAACACCGCTTTCAAAAATGCTCTAATGCAGCATGGCCTACACCTGGTTCATCCTCCTGCTCGCCATCGCGACGACGGCTCTCATGCTTCTACTGACCCAGGGAACGACTCTCGGCCGGGTCATCCACGAGCGCATCCCCGACCGGCCGCAGCGCCGCCTCTTCGTGGCCTCGGTAAGTTTCTTTCTGACCTTTGCCGGAGTTCGTGCCGTGGTCTTTGCCGTTCTGCACAATATCCCGCCATTCCATTTCATCGAGCACGGAGGTCGCCACATTCATCACCTGGTCTTCGGCATCATTATTCTGCTGGCGGTGGGCTATGGATGGCTGGCCGACATCGGCACCGGCGAGGATAATACGTCGCTTCTCCTCAGCCGGTTGATGTCCATCCTCTACGGTGTGGGCGCGGCCCTTACGCTCGACGAATTCGCCCTCTGGCTAAATCTGAAAGACGTCTACTGGTCCCCCGAAGGACGCACCAGCATCGACGCCGTAATTCTCTTCGGAGCGCTGCTAGCCGCAGGCAGCTTGGGGCACCCCGCTATTCAGATCAAGCCACAAGAAAAAGCGTTAGCAGGGATCGTGTGGAGCGGGCTCGTGTGGAGCGGACACTCCCGCTGCTTTTGACTTTGATTTTGATTTTGACCTATCGCGCCAGAAGGTCGCCGACCACCTGATCACTAATTACTGATCTGAAAATCAGGACCACTGACCACTGACCACTGATCACTGATCACCCGTCAGGCCCCACGCACCGAAACGCTTCCAGCGCAGCCGACTCCTCGCTGTACATTTCAAACAAAGTGCTAAGCCGCGTAAGCTCCAGCAAGTCCTGCACTTTCTTAGTTACATGCACCAGCTTCAACTCCCCGCCCCTCTGCCGGACGATGCTATAACATCGCACCAGTTCACCCATGCCGTCGCTGTCGATAAACTCCACGCCCGCCAGATTGAACAGAGAATTTCCTCTGGCCTTTGCTGGACAAAACATGGATCACGTCACGCAGTTGGGTGCGGCTGTCATTCAACGTAAGTCTCCCCACCGCGTCAACCACCGTGATTCCGTGGAGTTCCCGCGTGCTGATTTGAAAACCCATGCTTTTGACTTTGCCGGGTGCCCATTTCTCGCGTCCTTTGCGAGAAATGGGGATTCTTCTGGGGCACCCGAAATCCCAAAACAAAAAATCTACCGCGTCGTCCCAAAATCAGCAACTCCAACCTTAACCACCGTGCCCCGCGGCTTTGCCGGCGCAGCCTCAGACTTCGTCTCCGTGTTACTTCCAGCTTCAGGAACACCCACCGGCTTCTCTGTCCAAACCCCATAAACCCGCCCGCCGGACGCGGCAATCCCGGAATAGTCGCCAAAGAAAACTCCACCCGCTTCAAAGGCCTCATTGGTCCAGGCATAATTCTGAAAGGCGCGTCCGCCATCGGTGGAGCGCGCCAGCGTAACGGTCTGCGCCCGATTCTTGGCGTCGCCCCGCCGGTCATAAAAAATCACGTTGACCGACCCGTCGACCGGATCGACCGCCAGCCATTGAAAAAACTGGTCAGCGCCATTACGCACCGCGTCGTTATTCACCCGCACCGGAGCGCTCCATTTCTTCCCTACCGTCGGTCGAGCTCGAACAGAAAACGTCCAGATCGCCGTTGCGGTAGTCGGTCCAGGTCACATAGAGCTGCCGGCTTCGGGGTTCGACAGCGATCTGCGGAAACCCGTTTGCCCTCTCCAATGTATCCACGGCAAACATAATGGGGGCAGTATGAATGATGGCGCGAGCCCGCGAAAATGTTTTCCCGCCGTCGCGCGAAGTGGCGAGCAGGATGTCGTTGTCCTGGCTCCACACCGCATACAAACGGCCGTCCGGCCCCACCGCGCCGGCAAATCCCTCGGCAGCTCCGTTATCGTCGCGCGGCAGCCCGGGATGCCGGTCGATTTCGACCGGCTTCGACCAGGTCTCGCCATCATCGGTCGACCGCGACACCAGTATTTCCGACCCGGTCAGCGTCCACCGCGTCCAACCCACGTAAAGATTTCCCGCATACCCGCTCTTGCCGGCTCCCGACGTAGTGTCCGCCACAATGTAGGGCTTGTCTTCAAACGGAATCCCAGGATCGCTCGCGTTCTCGCTCACCGAAACCTGTTTCGCCTCCCAGGTCTTACCGCCGTCAAGCGAGCGCCGCACGAACACGCCATTGCGCGTAGCATTGTGCGCCCAGTAGTTGAAGGTCCCCAGCTTGTCGAAAGCGATGTAGCAGATAAACGCATGCCCCTGGTTATCAAAGGCCGCCGACACATCGCCGGATACTTTGTAATTCTCCGAAGCCACGCCGTCCGCCGCGTGCCACGTATGCCCCGCATCCTGAGAATAAGAGGCATGAGCATTATCCTGAAAAACCGCAACCACCTGCTGCGGATTATTAGGATTGACCGCAACCGCCGGCTCCGTAAAACGACCAGGCGCCGGAGTAAGGGAAAAAACTTGGGCGCCAGGAGCCGCAGGTAGGGTTTGCCCGAAGAGCGACGCGGACAAACCCATAACCACGGCGAAGGTAGCAGAAAGCGAAAGTTGTCGGGAGAATGGTGCTCGTGGTGTGCAGGACATGTGTGGGATAGCGTCCAATCGTGATTGTTCTGAGTAAGAAGCCAATTGTCCCACACCCGCTTGCGCCACCACCACGCTTGCGCGTTCTTTGCGCAAGGGTGGGATTCTGCGAACCCGTCCTCTAGGGACTTGAGCGCCTTGAAACCCAACATCCAACTATCGAATTACAACCTTCCTCAAATCACGCCGCAGTGCAAACCTTAGCAATCTCCTCTCCCGGAGCCCATCTTTGGCACACTTGGAAAGCAGCTCAAAACCCACCGCAGGCGCATGCACCTTATAAAGTACACCGACCGCCTGTCCAGTCTACTTTAGTAGACATTTGACGTCCTCGAAAGTAGACATTCCTTCCACAGGCTAACCCCTTGATTCCATTGCTCTACCAGAAAGCCCGCACGAAGAATCAACGACTTACGCCGAAACTTTTCTGCAAAGTGAAATGTTCCAGTTGGAACATTCAGCGCGTTTCTGGCCCCTGCATCTCCCCGCCGGGCGTAACATCCAATGAGTGAGAACGAATATGGGAAACACTTTCAAGACTGCGTTCCTGCTGACCGCGCTGACCCTGCTGCTGATGTTCTTTGGCCGCTACTTTGGCGGCGAGAATGGGATGATGCTGGCGCTGGCCTTTGCCGCCGTGATGAACTTTGTCTCTTACTTTTTCTCCGACAAGATCGCGCTGGCCATGTACCGCGCGCAGCCGGTGACGCGCGAGCAACTGCCGCGCGCCTACGAGATCGTCGAACGGCTCACGCAGAAGATTGGCCTGCCCATGCCAAAGATTTATGTGATCCCAACCGAGTCGCCCAACGCCTTTGCCACGGGACGCAACCCGAAACACGCGTCCGTCGCCGTGACCCACGGGATCTCTGGGTTTGCTGAATGATGAAGAGCTGGAAGGCGTCCTGGCGCATGAACTCGGCCACGTAGGCAACCGCGACATCCTGATCAGTTCCGTAGCGGCAACCATTGCGGGCGCGATCACCATGCTCGCCAGCATGGGACGCTTCGCCATGATCTTTGGCGGAGGCGGCGGCCGCGACCGTCGCGGCGGAGGCCTTGCCGGCCTGTTCATGCTGATCGTCGCGCCGATCGCCGCCAGCCTGATTCAGCTTGCGGTGTCGCGCTCGCGCGAGTATCAGGCCGACGCTACCGGCGCGCACTACACCGGCAATCCTTATGCCCTCGCCAGCGCGTTGCAGAAGCTCGACGCCTACTCGCGGCGCGTGCCCATGCAGGCCACGCCCTCGACGGCGCATCTGTTCATCATCCAGCCGCTGCTGGGGATGAACTTCGGCAACCTGTTCTCGACCCATCCTCCGATCGCCAAGCGCATCGAGCGGCTCACGGGACGGCCGGCGGAGTTCATGCAGTAGAACCGCTTCTAGCTGCTAGCTGCTAGCTGCTAAGCTCAACTGCAAGATCAGTTGGTGCTCACGTTCTGACTTCGTGGTCAGGAGACCCAGTATCCCTTTCGGGAAATGGGGTGAGGAGACGAGCTAAGAGCTGGGGCTTTAAGCTAGAAGCTAGCGGCTAGGAGCTAGTAGCTGAAGCTCTATGACATCGGTAACTCCGCCGCCTGCGCCAGATAGTAAAATCCAGTCCAATGTCCCCTGAGACTGTCATCGCCGTATCCTACAAGGCCGCCGAACTGGAAAGAGCGCTGCGCCGCGTGATTCGCGGGAAGGACGATGTGGTGCGGCTCGCGCTGGTCAGCATTTTCGCCCGCGGACACCTGTTGATTGAAGGCGTCCCGGGAGTCGGCAAGACCACGCTGGGACAGGCGCTCGCGCGCGCCATCGATTGCACCTTTCAGCGCGTGCAGTTCACCAGCGACATGCTGCCTTCCGACGTGCTGGGCATCTCCGTGTACTCGGCGATGGAGCAGGAGTTTGAGTTCAAGCGCGGGCCTGTCTTCACCAACGTGCTGCTGGCCGACGAGATCAATCGCACCACGCCGAAGACGCAATCGTCGCTTGCTTGAAGCCATGAACGAAGGCCAGGTCACGGTGGACGCGCACTCTTACGAGTTGCCGCAGCCGTTTCTGGTGATCGCGACGCAGAATCCGGTGGAGCATCACGGAACGTATCCGCTGCCCGAGTCGCAACTTGACCGCTTTCTGATGCGGGTGCGCATGGGCTATCCCGAGGCCGCGGCGGAGCGCGAGATTCTGCGCTCGGAAGCCGGCGCGGCGCATCTTGCACGATCTGCGCCCAGTGCTGACTGGCGCTGATGTGCTCGAGATGCAGGAAGCCGTCAAGCTGATTCGCGTGGATGAATCGCTGGTGACCTATGCTCTCGAAATCGTACGCCGCACACGCGCGTCGGAGTATCTTGTCGCTGGGAGTCTCGCCGCGCGGCGCGCAATCGCTCTATCGCGCTGCGCAGGCCATGGCCTTCCTCGACGGCCGCAGCTTCTGCACTCCGGGAGATTTCAAGACGCTGGCGGTTCCGGTCTTTGCCCATCGCGTCGTCGTAAACGGAGGTTATGCCTCGACGCTGAAGAAGTCCGAGCAGGCGGATCAGGTGCTGCGCGAGATCGTGGAGAATGTGGCAGTGCCAGTGTGCAGGGCAGTTTCCAGTTTCTAGTTTCCGGTTTCTAGTTCTTGTTTCCGGTTTCCAATCTGAGCCCAACGCCGGGAGCCGGACGCCGGGTTGACCCCAAGGTATCGGATAGCCAAAAAGTTACTCCCAATCCACAGGTCAGGCGCGTATGCTCCCTAGCATGTGTGTAACGGTTTCGATGCTGGCCAGCGGGAGCCGGGGGAATTGCGCGTTTGTGGCCAGCGCCCGCACCCGGATTCTGGTGGATGCCGGCATCTCGTGCCGCGAGACCTTCAAGCGCATTAAGTCGTCTGGACCTTGATCCCGAGTCGCTTTCCGCGATTCTTATCACCCACGAACATTCCGATCATGTTTATGGCCTCGCAACTTTGGCGAAGAAGCTGCGCATCCCAGTTTTTATGACCGGGGCTACGCATGCGGCGTGGGCTAGAGCCATGCGCACGGTGAACGGCGAGCGGCCGCAACTGGAGAAGCTCGAGCGCTTCGAGTCCGGGCATCGCTTTCAGATTGGCGATATTGAGGTAAAGCCTTTCACCATCCCGCACGATGCGGCCGATCCGGTGGGGTTCACTTTCCGCGTGGAGGGCGCCAAGGTTAGCGTGGCCACCGATCTGGGATATCTGCCGGTCAATGTCCGCGATCACTTGCGCGGGTCTGACATCCTGATCATGGAGTCCAATCACGATGTGGAGATGCTGCGCGGCGGGTCGTATCCCTGGGCGGTGAAACAACGGGTGGCGAGCAACGTGGGGCACCTGTCGAACGCGAAACTCGCGGATTTCTTCGTTAACGACTATGATAATAATGCAGCCTTTGTGGTGCTGGCGCATCTCTCTGAACAGAACAATCATCCGGAAATAGCGCGCAGAGAGGCAGAACGGGCGCTGGCCGAGCGGGGTGGATTGTTTCAGAACCGGGTGCTGGTGGCGGTACAGTCGGAAGTCTTGGCGCCGATCCGGATATAGCGGTCATGTTTGCAGTCTGATAAGGGATGCGAGCCAAAACCAGGTTCCTCACCCGCCTTGACGTCCGGTTCGGAATGACAAAATTAGGGACGCTTGTTCGGCACGACAATCGCAGTTTACTTATGAGTCAGCAGTGCATTGATCCGATTGTAGGCAAGATTCTGGCGGGCTGGCGCTATGACATTTCCGGTCTGGCGCCGGAGATGCGCGGCGACTATGAAAGCCACTTCGCGGGATGCGAACGCTGCCATGGCCGGCAGCGGATGCACCGCATCATTGACGTGGGCCTGATCGCGCTGGCTTCGGTTTCGGGCGGGGTGTTTCTGCTGGCCTTTGGAGTGATCCGGCACTTTGGGCCGCGGCACGCGTTCTGGCTGGAGATTGCGGCGCTCGGGGGATTTGCTCTCTCGGCGCTGATCTGGCTGGTGGTTGCTGTGGCTACGCCTGCGCCGGTTACCGTGCTGGATGCGGCCAAGGAAGGCGCGCGCCGCGTGCACGACCGGCTGCCGCAGGAGATTCGGGAACGTCTGCCGGAAGAACTGCGCATGAAGATTACCGGGACTTAGTTGTGGCTCAGCCTTTCTCACGGATGATCGCGATCGCGCTGTTGAGCGCGATGGTTGCCGTTGGCGCGGGAGCGCTTTGCGTGTTACCTGCCGCGGCAGCGCCTTCCCATAGCGCTGGATGTCATCCAGTTCGAGTCCCATCTGCTCCGCAGCATGCTGACTTTCTGTGCTGCGTGGGTCGTCATGCTTCCGCTTTGACCACTGGCGTTTTCTCGCTGCGGCCCGTGGTGCACTCGGTGGAGACTGACGCGACGGATGTAGTTTTAATTGCGAGCGACAGCAGTGCATTTCCAACCTCGGTTGCGCCTTCCGGCGGCCCGCCCGGCATTCTGATTCTCAGAATCTGATCTCCGACTCTCTCGATCTGTTCTTGACGCACGCGTTCGTCGGACCCTTGTCCTGAAAATGTGTGGGGCCAACGACGACAAATGCGACCACCCGACTCGTGCACCGAACAAGCGCGTGTCATCCCGAGCGGAGCGAGGGATCTTGGTTCTTGCTTGCGTCGCCTGCAGCGCCCGGGCCGGCAAACACCAAGATCCCTCGCGTTGCTCGGGATGACAAGCCTTAGGAACGAGGATGACAAGCCTTAGGAACGAGGTTTTCGTGGCCAGAACCGCCTTGTGGTCGATCGTCCTATATTCAGTCCTGGTTGGGGCTTTGTTGTCTCTGGCATCGGCGCAGGACACCTCGATCAGCGGGATGCAGATGGGCATGCAGATGGAAGACCACGAAGCTGCGCAGTTGCCGTCGCCGCATGCCGGGTCGGGCACGGGTTGGCAGCCGGCTTCGGTGCCTGGGAACGAGTGGATGGTGATGCGTGGCGGGTGGGAGCTGATGGCGCATGGCGTGATCTTTGCCGATTACAACCAGCAAGGCGGGCCTCGCGGCGAGGGCAAAGCCGAGTCGGTGAATTGGGGCATGCTGATGGAGCAGCACCAGTTGGGCCGGGGAACGATTCTGTTGCGGCAGATGTTCTCGGCGGAATCGCTGACCTCGCCGCATCCTGGATTTCCGGAGCTGTTTCAGACGGGGGAGACCTATCACGGACGAGCCGCTGGTGGACCACCAGCATCCGCACAATGTGTTTGCGGAACTCTCGGCGCTCTACCTGCTTCCGCTCTCGGAGAAAGTTTCGTGGGAATTGTATGGCGGGCCGTCGGCGGAGCCTGCGCTGGGGCCGGTTACCTACATTCACCGCGCGTCCGCTTCGGAACTGCCGCTGGCGCCGCTCAGCCATCACTTACAGGACTCGACGCACACCAGCTTCGGCGTGGTCACTACCGGATTTGTAATCGACCGGGTGAAGCTTGAGACGTCGGCATTCAACGGGCGCGAGCCGAATGAGGAACGCTGGAGCATTCAAACTGCTGCATGGGACTCGTATTCCGGGCGGGTGAGCGTTGCGCCTGCGCGCGACTGGGCGGCGCAATACAGCATTGGACGGCTGGAGCATCCGGAAGCGCTGGAGCCGGGGAGCCAGTGGCGGCAGACCGCTTCGGTGGAATATGACAAGCCTTTGGCTGCGGGCAATTGGGCGACTTCGCTGGTCTGGGGGCGCGTACACAAGATCGCTACCGGGGCCAATCTCAACGGCTACGGGCTGGAATCGACGCTGAACTTTATGCGGCGCGACTATGCTTTTACGCGGCTGGAACTGGTGGACAAGGACGAATTGTTTCCGCAGGCGGCGATGCATCCGGCTTACCGCATTGGAGCTTACACGTTCGGCGGGGTGCGCGATCTGGTGCAGAACTCCGCGTGGCAACTAGGGTTGGGGGCGGATGTGACTTTTTACTCGAAGCCTGCGGTGCTGGATGCGGCGTATGGGAATCGTCCGGTGTCGTTTCAGATTTTTCTGCGGGTGAGTCCGGGGGTGGGTGGAATGGGGCATCATCGCTAGGGCATCGCAGAACCTCAGGGGCAGAAGTGTGTTCGTGAGAACTATTCTTTCGCCCCTTCCGGGGCTTTCTTAGTTGCCACTTCTCACCCACGGCTTGCGCCGTGGGCTGCATTTTTGCGCCGCTTCGCGGCTAAACCCGCCACGCAGCTGGAAGCCGCGCCCTTTCAAAGCGAATCCGCTGGCATGTTGGCCCAGCCGCTCCCTTCAAAGAAAAGCCGCAGTAGTCCGTCCTCTTACGCCTTGATGTGGCAACTGGCGAGGCCGCGCTTTTCCAGATACTGCTGGTGGTAGTCCTCGGCGGGATAGAACGTTACCGCGGGGACGATCTGGGTGGCAATTGGCTTGGAGTAGCGGTGAGCCTTCTCGAGCGCTTGCTTCGAGGCTTCGGCCTCGGCCTTCTGTTCCGGCGTGTGGTAGAAGATGGCGGTCCGGTATTGCGTGCCCCAGTCCGGGCCCTGGCGGTTGACCTGCGTGGGGTCGTGATTCTCCCAGAAAACATTCAGCAGGTCGGCGTAGCGAACCTTGGCGGGATCGAATTCCACTTCGACCGCTTCGGCGTGGCCGGTGCGGTCGGTGCAGACATCTTTGTAGGTGGGATTGTCGGTCTTGCCGCCGGTGTAGCCTACGCGGGTTGAGACTACTCCCGGCAAGGCCCGGAAGGTGGCTTCTACTCCCCAGAAACATCCTGCTGCGAATGTGGCTTTTTCCATGGTTAAGATTGCTCCTTGTGGCGCCTGCGAGTGACAAGCTATTAGATGACGAAATCGGCAGAAAGTCACGTCCGCGGCGGAAAGGTGTCGAGCTTCGCTCGACGCCTTTCGAAACTCAGGGCAGGCAGCCGAGGCGGCTGTCCCCACAATACAGGCCGGCGGACGCTGGCGCTACCTGTGGCCTTTTCGGGCAATTGACGCTGCTCACCGTTTCACGGTAAAGTTCGTCCAACGTTGTCGCAGTTCGTAGTCGGCTTTCGTAGTCAGCTTTCGGAGTCCCAGGAGAAGTCTGTGGTTTTTGGATCCAGCCGCGCCCGGAGTGTGCAGAGCCTTGCCATTTGCCTGCTGGTGGCGCTTGTGGGCGTGCAGGCGGCGCTGGCGGCTTCGGGCTTTGCCGAAGCGCGTCGCGTGGGCTACCGCATTGGGGACCAGTGGGAGCCCGCGATGGCGGCGGACGGCCGTGGACACATCTATATTCTTTTTCCTCAGTACGGGCCGGTGAGCGACTGCCCGGCCTGCACCGCGCCTGCGATGGCGCTCGTGGTCAGCAATGACAACGGCATTTCCTGGGAGCCCCCGCGGCCCCTGCTGGCCTCATCCGTGGGACAGTTTGACGCCCAGATCAAGGTCGACCCGGTTGACCGGCAAACGCTTTATGCATCGTGGTTGCAGGGCGAGCACGACGTCATGGTGGCGCGGTCGCAGGATTTTGGCCGCTCCTGGTATTTCGCCATTGCTGAGCGTTCTCCGGACGTGGTGATCGACAAGCCGGTGCTGGCGGTTCGCGGCCCCAATCTCTACGTGAGCTTTAACCATGGTCAGACGCTCGCGATCGCGGCATCGCATGATTACGCGCAGAACTTTTCCTCCAGCGTGGTGAATCCTGACGCCGGACCGGGCTGGTCACTGGCCGCAGGGGCAACCGTGGATGCCGCCGGCAACGTCTATTTTTCCTGGACGGCTTACCCGCGAACCAATATTCTCACGCGGCCGGAAGAAGTGTTTATAAGCCGATCCGCCGACGGCGGCCGGAGTTGGAATACGACGCCGATGGACGTTTCCAGCGCGGCGCCGGGTTGCCCGGCCCAGGCTTGTTCAGGTGGCTTCCTGGGATCGCAGATGGCTCTGGCTTCCGATGATGCCGGAACCATCTATGCCCTGTGGAACTCCGGTTCGGTCACGGCGGACCCGGAGCGCATTTACTTCTCCTCTTCCACGAACCAGGGGGAAAGCTGGTCGGCGAAGGTTGACATCTCAAACGCCGCGTCTGGCGTGGAGCACTGCTTCCCAGCCATTACTGCCGGCACGGCGGGGGACGTTCGCATCGCCTGGATGGACACGAGAAAACTGGATGCGCAAGACCATCCTCTTTGGAATACCTTCTACCGGGCTTCCACCAACGGAGGGGCGGCCTGGTCGGCGGAATCGCAGCTCTCCGGTCCCGTGCGGGGATACGATTACATCCTGCCCAACGGTTTCCTGTTCCCCTTTGGCAACCTGTTCTCCATCGCCATCGATAACCTTGGAAACACGCACGTGGTGTGGGGTGAGGGACGGAACTATAAGTCTCCGGGGTCGATCTGGTATAGTCACGGGCGTTAGTAGAAACAATTGTTTGATTGTTGATTGCTGATTGTTGATTGCTGATTGAAGAGCCTGCTCTTTACGGTTTTCAATCCGTAATCAACAATCATCAATCAACACTTCGTTTCATTTTCCTGGCATCTCCTTTCATCCCGTTCTCATGCTCTTGTGGGAGTTAACGGAGGTATTTTCATGCATTTCATGGGAGTGAACCTGTACGCGGTGTTGGTTAGCGCGCTGGCGACGATGGTGGTTGGGTTTGTGTGGTACTCGCCTATGCTGTTTGCGCGTCCGTGGATGGTCTTGATGGGGTACGACCCGGATGACAAGGCGAAGATTGCCGAGATGCAGAAGAGTGCCGGTCCGTCATACATGCTGTCGCTTTTGGCCAGCCTGGCCTCGGCAATGGTGCTCGGGAAAATCATTGCGGTCGCGACCATCAACACGCCGCTTTATGGGATGAAGGTGGGGCTGGCGGTGTGGCTGGGATTCGTGACTACCGTGCAGCTTACCAATGCTCTCTTTAGTAGACAGCCGGCTAAGCTTTACGCCATCAATACTGGCTATCAGTTGGTTTGTTATTTGGCGATGGGAGCGATTATGGGAGCCTGGCGGTAGAGGCCGCTGTTGGGTGCCGTCCCTGGCGGGACTTGTTCTTCTCTTGCTTCCTTTCCCCGCGCTTACGTGCGGGGCTAATGAATGGCGTCGCTTCGCGACTCGGCCCGCGCTTTCTTTATTCCAAGATCATGCCGCCGGTTAGGTCGGCCAAACGCGTGACGCCGCGATCCTGGCACCAGCGGTGCAGTTCGTCCACTATCTTTTCGGTGGCGCAGGGATCCCAATAGCTGGCTGTGCCGATTTGCACGGCGGCTGCGCCCGCGAGCATAAACTCGGCGACATCGACCGCGGTGGAAATGCCTCCCATGCCGATCACGGGAATACTCACGGCGTGCGCGGCGTCGTAGACCATGCGCAGGGCAATGGGCTTGATGGCTGGGCCGGAGAGGCCGGCGGTGACGTTTGCGATGCGGGGCTTGCGCGTGTCGGCGTCGATGGCCAGCGCAGTAAAAGTGTTGACCAGCGAAATGGCGTCGGCGCCCGCTTCCTGCGCGATATGGGCCATCTGCGCGATGCTGGTCACATTGGGCGAAAGCTTAACGATCAGAGGCCGCCGGGCCGCGCGCTTCGCCTTGGTGACCACCTCGTCGAGCAAGCGCGGATCGGTGCCGAATTGCAGTCCGCCCTCGGCTGTGTTGGGACAAGAAACGTTGAGTTCGTAGGCGGCAATGCCTTCGCCGTCGTTGAGAATCTCAATGGTTCTTTCGTAGTCCTCGCGGGTATAGCCGAAGATATTCGCCAACACAACGATGTTCTTGATCTGCTGGAGCTTGGGCAGCTTCTCTGCGAGAAACGCGGCCGCACCGATGTTCTGCAGCCCGATCGCGTTGAGCATGCCGGCGGCGGTTTCCCAGAGGCGTGGCGGCGGATTGCCGGTCATGGGCTCGCGGGACAGGCCTTTGACGATGAATCCACCAATTTTGTCCAGGTGGACGACATCCTCAAACTCGACTCCGTAGCCGAAGGTCCCGCTGGCCGCGATGATGGGGTTCTTGAGTTGGATGCCGGCGAAGGTCACGCTGAGATCCGGAGACTTGCCGCCGATCTGAGAGGAGGTCACCGCGGCGCTCCTTCATTAGGAGACCCAGCATTAGGAGACCCAGCATTAGGAGACCCAGAATTAGGAGACCCAGCTTTAGGAAACTCGTCCGCATTTGCTGGGGGATGCGAAGGGGCAAGCGCCTCGGTTAGCACGCGTCCCACTGCGTGCGTGGGAGCGTTGATGCCGAGCAGCGATGCGAACGTGACCGCGAGATCTACCGGTTCAGCGTGGGTGCGATACGTTCCTGGGCGGAATGGCAGTCCGTAGAAAGCCAGGGGCACGTGCGTATCGTAGGTGTAGGGCGAGGCGTGGTCGGTGCCTTTGGACGAACCTACCGTGTAGATTGCGGGCACTCCCAAGACATACCAGCCGCCTTCGGGTGAGTAGCTATTCAGGAACTTTTTACCGAGAGCGTCGGCGGGGACTTCGCCTTCGGCGAGTTGTGACTTGGTATAAAAGTCGCGCAGTCCGGCTTGCTTCATCGCCTCACCTACAGCGGTTTCAGCATCGTGCTCTTTTACATGAACGGCGGTGAAGGCGTCCTGATCGAGCCAGGCGACCGGGTAGTCGAGCTTGATATAGGAGGCGGCGTGACCCGGGGAAAACTTTGCGGCTAGTGCGCCGTTGATTCGCGCTTCGAGTTTGCCGGCATCCAGATTCGCGGCGGGAATGCGCAGCTTCTTCGCCGCGTCGGGCAGAGCGGAGATGCCGTGGTCGGCCGAGAGCGCGATCCACACGTTCGCGAGTCCCACGCGATGACCGAGGAAGTTGAAGAAGTCGGCGAGTTCGCGATCGAGCGCGAGCGCCATGGCGGCCATCTCGGGTGAATCGGGCCCGACCTGATGGCCGAGAATGTCGTTCGCCGAGAGGCTGATGGCGAGCAGGTCGGTAGCCTCTCCGGCGCCGAGATTTTCGTAGACGACTAACTCCTTGGCGAATTCTAATTCGTACTCGTTGGCGAAAGGCGTGGAGCCGACCACGTCGTAAAAACCTGCCTCGGAGCCGTCTTTCCCCTTGCGATGTTTGGTTGAGCGCAACACTTCTCCGTTGGCTTCCCAATCGCGATCCCAGTATTTTGCCGCCTGGTTGCCGGCGTTGAACTCCTGCGCCCACTGGGGCAGGCCGGGGCGATAGTAGGTGGAAGTAATCCACGCGCCGCTTTTCGGGTCGATCCAGTAAGCGCCATCGGCTGCGAAGCCGCCGGGCAGGACGGCGGCGCGGTCTTTCAAGGACAGGCTAAAGACTCGCGACACGCCTTGAGTTGCAAGCTTGAGTTCGTCGCCGAGCGTATCGGCTAGCAGGTTGTGCGGCGACGCGCCGACTTTGGCTTTAGTTTGATCTCCTTTATTTTGATCTCCTTTACTTTGATCCGGGGCAATGCCTACCAGCTTGGCGTCGTCATCTTCGACCGAGGTGACCATTTTCCTTTTCTGCGGATCCCACCACTCGTTGGCCACGATGCCGTGACCGTTGCTGTAGGCGCCGGTGAACAGGGTGGCGTGGCCGGGAGCGGTGCGAGTGTTGGCGTAGTCGTAGTTGCAATCGGTAAAGTTTGCGCCGTGGTCGAGAAAGAGGCGGAAGCCGCCTTCACCGAACTGGTGGCGGTAGCGCTCCAGATAGTCGCCGCGAAACTGGTCGATGACAATCACCACGACCAGCTTGGGATGGGCGTTGTAGGCGGAGGAGAAGCCGTACGGGATCGTCGCCAGAATCAGCGCGGCAGCGACTGCCAGCGCAAGACACCGGCGCACAGCAATGAAGCGGGGGGAGAATCTCATCGCGAACTTAGTTTACACAGGCGGGAGGGCTGCGCGAAAGCCGCCTGATTCGCCGCCTGATTGAAGATCGACAATGCTTTCTTAGCGGTGTAAGATTTCGCGACGTAAAATCAATTTCAACTTCGAGGCCTCTATGCGAAGGATGATTGCCGCTGTAGCGGCGACGGCTTTGTTGCTTGTGCCTGTGCTGGTTGGTCAAACGCCACAGAAGAAAACTGCTCCCGCTGTCTTGGTGGCCCGCGGTAAGTATCTGGTTGAGGACACTGGCAAGTGCGGCGACTGCCACACGCCGTTCAGCGAAAAGGGCGAACCGATTAAAGAGAAGTGGCTGCAGGGTGCGACGCTGTCTTTTAAGCCGACCGTTCCCATGCCGGTGTGGGCGGACAAGTCGACTTCGATCGCAGGGCTGCCCGGTTGGGAGAAAGATGCTGCCATCAAGTTTCTGATGACGGGCATCGCCTTTAACGGATTGCCGGCACGTCCGCCGATGCCGCAATATCGCTTCAATCAGCAGGATGCGGAAGCCATTGTGGCTTATTTGAAGTCGCTGGCGCCGCCGCAAAAGTAGCGCCGGCATCCTTGCCGGCTGTCCCGAGGGCGTCCTCGCCCTCGGCGCGGCGCGCGTGCATTCTCCGCCCGGTTTCCGATAAAGTAGTTAGTCCCATGCTTGATCTGAGCTTTGTTCGCGACAACCTGCCCCGGGTGGAGGAGATGCTGCGCCAGCGCGGCGCGGACTCGGCTGCCGTGCTCAAGGATTTCCGCGAAGTGGATACGCAGCGGCGGCAGGCCATTACCGAGGCCGAGACCATGAAGGCACGGCGGAACAAGGCTTCCGAAGACATCAATAAACTGAAAAAGAGCGGCCAGGATGCTACCGCGGCCATCGCCGAGACCAAAGAACTGCGCGAACAGATTCAGACACGGGAAAAGATCGCCGCCGATCTTGACGCCCGCCTGAAGGACATTCTTGCGGGAATTCCCAACATGCCGCATGCGAGCGTTCCGGTGGGCCATAGCGCGGAAGACAATGTTGAAATCCGCCGCTGGGGCGCGCCGCCGCAGTTCGACTTCACTCCCAAGCCGCATTGGGATCTGGGCGCGGAACTTGGCGTGCTCGATCTAGAGCGCGCGGCTAAGCTTACTGGCGCGCGCTTCGCCGTTTACTGGGATTTGGGCGCGAAGCTTGAACGCGGGCTGGCGAACTTTATGCTCGATCTGCACACCCGCGAGCATGGATATACCGAAGTCTTGCCTCCGTACCTGGTCAATTCCGAGTCGATGTATGGCACGGGACAACTGCCCAAGTTCGCGTCTGATTCGTTTCGCGTGCCTCACGGCGAAAAAGATCTTTGGCTGATTCCGACCGCCGAGGTTCCGGTCACGAATCTTTATCGCGACGAAACTCTCGACGCGGCGCGCCTGCCGATTTCACTCACAGCATACACGCCATGCTTCCGCAGCGAAGCGGGATCGTACGGGAAAGACGTGCGTGGCATCATCCGGCAGCATCAGTTTCAGAAAGTGGAACTGGTGAAGTTTACGCGGCCTGAGGACTCTTACGAAGAGCACGAGAAGCTGACGCGAAACGCCGAGACCGTCCTGCAGAAGCTCGGCCTGCACTACCGCGTGATCACGCTGTGCACGGGCGACATGGGCGCCGTGGCAGCCAAGACCTATGACATTGAAGTGTGGCTGCCGGGGCAGCAGTTGTTCCGCGAGATTTCGTCGTGCTCGAATTTTGAGTCCTATCAGGCGCGGCGGGCCAATATCCGTTATCGTCCGGAAGGCAAGAACAAACTGGAGTTCGTGCACACGCTGAACGGAAGCGGGCTGGCTGTCGGGCGGACCTGGGTGGCGATCGTCGAGAACTACCAGCAAGCCGACGGGAGCGTAGTGATTCCCGAGGCGCTGCGGCCTTACGTGGGGGCGGAGCGGATTACCAGGAAGAGTTTCTAGTTTACGGTCTCTGGTTTCTAGTTCGACCATTGCCAAGAAAGGATGCGGTCACTAGACTTGCAAAGTGTGGAGATCAGCACGACAGCCACGGGCGCGCCATCCCTACCGATGAAGGGCGTCTGGGGAACAATCCGAAGCTACATCCTGTGGCAGCATGAGCGGGGCACGCTGCACTATGACATCATGGTCACGCTGATCCTCATCTTTGTCTTCTTTTCGCCCCGGGTCATCAACTTCAACGATAAACCCGTGCCCCACGATCCGCATCTGACGGATGTGGTGGTCACGCCCGATGGGCAGGGCGGCCTGGTTTACCAGATTTCCGCCAGCGCGATTTCGCCTGGAGACGACGAGTCGATGCGGAATCAGTTGCTGCACGTTATTCAGCCGATTTCCGGCGAGGTCGCAATTGTGAACTACGAAGCCTTGCGCGATGGCCAGCGGCAGGTGCAGGGTTACCGGGTCTGGGTGAAACGAAAATAGTGAGCCGGACTTTATCAGCCGGACTTTTTTGGGAACAATCGTCCGCGACGCACATCAGGGCAACCGGCCATGACGATCTCCATCCATGTGTTGCTTCTCGCGATGAGTCTCCTTTTCCCTCCGCAGGAGGCTCCCTCTCTCGAAAGTGTGTTGAAGAAAATGGACGCGACGGCGGCCGGCTTCCGCACCGCCCAGGCTGACTTCGAGTGGGACCTGTACCAGAAAGTCGTGGACGACACCGACATTCAGAAGGGTACGGTCTACTACCGGCGGGCAGGAAAAGAAATAGAAATGATGGCGGAAATCAAAGAACCCGACGCTAAGTTCGTGCTCTATAAAGACGGCAAGCTTCAGATCTATCAGCCGAAGATCGAACAGGTCATGCAGTTCTCGGCTGGCAGCAATCGCAGCGAGATGGAAAGCTACCTGGTGCTGGGCTTCGGCGGCAGCGGGGAAGACCTGAAGAAGACCTACGACGTCACTTTCTTAGGCGAGGAAAGCATCGCCAACATTGCAACCGCAAAATTGCAACTAATTCCAAAAAGCGAAAAAGTGCGCAACTACTTCTCAAAGGCGTTCCTGTGGATTGACTTAAGCCGCGGCATCTCGGTGCAACAGCAGTTCATGCAGGGCCAGGGGGATTATCGCCTGGCGAAGTATTCTGCCGTACGGGTGCCGGCAAAGGTCGGCAATGACGTGTTTCAGTTGAAAACCACAAAAAAGACACAATTCATCTCGCCGCGTGGGTAAGTAATTGAATCTAAAGACAAGAATGTAGGATGAAAAAAGAACGTCGGGCGCTATACTGCCCTAGGAATTCATTTTGAGTTCATCCATGGCTAAGGTTTTTACAATTCCAGTCCCGCCCAAATTGGGTCGTCCGAGAAGCCGAGAGCGTACTTCCGACCCTCGATACGTCGATGGCCAGCGCCTGCTGGTGGAAGCAATGAAATATCTGGCGCAGAGCGACCCAGTTTCCAACCGGCCGGCAATCGAGCTGATTTCTGAGCACGTTCGGACGCGATTCCGCATGAGCGATTCGCCGCTGGCGTAGTTTCATTGCCAACTTGAGTGCTGGGCGGGCTCCACGCTATTGCCTAGGATGTCAACTCTTCCCCGACAATGCCTAGTTTTGAACTTGAGTTTCAGGCCCAATTTGGCTATACTTTCCCAATACGGGACAATCTTCTGCTATGTACTCCAGCGGCCAGTGCGTCCGGTAGACTCGAACCCCAATCCCTTAAGGAGTGTGTAGGACCATGAAGAAGCTGTTAACGCTGTTATTCGCGATCGCGCTGACTCTTTCGCTGACGTCTGCATCCTTTGCCCAAGCGGCAGGCGGCGACACCAGCACGGATAAGAAATCAGACACGAAGAAGGCCAAAAAGCCAAAGGCTGAGAAGAAGCCAAAGGCTGAGAAGAAGCCGAAAGCCGACAAGAAGGCTGCCGCGCCCGCTGACGCGCCGAAATAGGCCTTTTTCTACACGGTCCTCTCGCTCTTGCGAAGACCACCCCGGCCCCCGGGCCGGGGTACATTTCTCTGAACCCCTCCGATTTGCTTCCCGACTCGACAGAGATTCTTGTGTTGGAGAATTGCGCTTATGAATGGTCCGGTAGAACTTTGCGTCGCTCTCACCGGAACAGCAGGGGGACAAACTCCGCCAGGTTCCGCCGCCAGACCATCCATGTGTGCAGTCCAGGCGTTTCGATTTCGGTCACTTTGAGGCCCTTGGTCTTGAGCCATTCCCGCAGATTGCGGTTGACGATGATTAGAGGATCCTGGGTGCTGCACGCGATCCACAGCAGGTGCAGTTGCTGGGTCGCTCTTGCGTCGAGGGCAGGAAAATCCTTCTGAAAGTCTTCGGGAATGCCGCCCGAACTGAACGCACCGACCCAGGCGAACTTCTCCAGGTTATTCAAGCCGGTTAGCAGAGATTCCGAGCCGCCCATCGAGAGGCCGGTAATCGCGCGCGCATAGCGGTCCTTCGTGATCCGGTATTCGCTTTCGACTCGCGGCATCACCTCGGTGAGCAGCGCTTTACGGAAGTTCTCGAAGTTACGATCCCGCAGTTCGGTGAAGCTCCACGCGTTCCAGCCGAAGTGAACGAACTCCATGGTGCCGTAGCCCAGGGGCATCACCACGATCATCGGCTTAGCTTTGCCCTGCGCGATCAGGTTATCGAGAATCAAATTCGCACGTCCCACCGCCGTCCAACCGCTGGCGTCGTCACTTAGCCGTGAAGCAGATAAAGTACGGGATAGGTCTTCTTCGCCGCCGGATCGTAGTCCGGCGGCGTGTACACGGAGTAATCGCGGTCATCCTGCGCGACTTTGGACTTATAGAAGTGATGATGAATCTCACCATGCGGCACGTCGTTCAGTTCCCAAGGCAACGATGGCGGGCCGGGGATGTGCACCATGTTTTGCGTAGCCAGCAGATTCGGCTTTAGAAGCGGATTCTCCGGATCGATCAGCCGAACGCCGTCAGCGACAAAAGAATACCCGTAGAAGTCGGGAGCCAGCGGTGAAGTCGTCACGGTCCAAATGCCCTGATCATCTTTGTGCATCGGGGCAGGATCCGCGCCCTCGCGCGCAAGCTTAACGTCTACCGCGTTGGGAGCGCGAAAGCGGAGTGTTACGCTGCCATCTGGGTGCACTTCAGGCGAGACCAATGGTGCCGGCGGCCGCGGAGGCTGCGCTGGTTTGTCCTGCGCGGTCACCAGGACTGCAACCATCGAGAAAGCGCAAAAACAAGGCTGCAGCCAAGACCGCAGTAGAGATGAGATCGATCGCATGGATCGTAGCCTCAATTGGGATAAAGCCCGGGGCGTGGGCTCGATGTCTGATCTGCTGGCAGCGGCGGCTAAGAGTGGCTCTTCTCTGCGGCCACTTCCAGGCGAGTCTCTGCTTTGTGCAACGCGTTCAGAGATCTTTCCACGTCTACGCTGGGATCGCCGCTGGTCAGTCGCTCTTCGGCTCGCACTTTAGCCTTGCGGGCGCGTTCCACGTCTATCTCGGAGGGACGCTCAACAGTCTCGGCCAGAATCGTCACTTTATCGGGCAGCACTTCCGCAAATCCCCAGGCCACGGCCAGGTGCTGCTCCTCAGCACCAGCACGGAATGTAATTTCGCCCACGGCAAGTTCGGTGATAAGCGGCGCATGCCCCGGAAGAACGCCCAGATACCCGTTCTTGCCGGGAATCTGAATCTCCTCCGCCGACGTGTCAACCACTTTCTTTTCCGGCGTGACGATCTCGAGTTGGAAAGTATCGGACATCAGTTCTCAGTTCTCAGTCAGATCGTCCACTGACCACTCAACACTGATCACTGGCCACTGCCTTTACGCTGCCGTCTTCATCTTCTCTGCCGCTTCCAGCACTTCTTCAATCGGCCCCTTCATGTAAAACGCCTGCTCGGGGATGTCGTCGTATTTGCCGTCGACAATCGCCTTGAAGCCCTTCACCGTGTCGGCAATCTTTACGTACCGTCCCGCGGCGCCTGTGAATTGCTCAGCCACGTGGAACGGCTGCGACAGGAAGCGCTGGATCTTTCGCGCTCGCGCGACGGTAAGCTTTTGGTCTTCGCTTAACTCGTCGATGCCGAGAATCGCGATGATGTCCTGCAGGTCTTTGTATGTCTGCAGCGTCTTCTTCACGCGTTGCGCCACGTCGTAATGCTCCTGGCCGACGATGCGCGCATCGAGAATGCGAGAGGTGGAAGACAGCGGATCGACCGCGGGATAGATTCCAATCTCGGTCAATGCGCGCGAAAGCACGGTAGTCGCATCAAGGTGAGCAAACGTCGTCGCCGGCGCCGGATCGGTCAAGTCATCGGCGGGCACGTAAATCGCCTGCACCGATGTGACCGAGCCTTTCTTGGTGGAAGTAATTCGCTCCTGCAGTTCGCCCATTTCCGTCGCCAGGTTCGGTTGATAACCCACGGCGCTGGGCATGCGGCCCAGCAGCGCCGACACTTCAGAACCGGCCTGCGTGAATCGAAAAATGTTGTCGATGAAGAGCAGGGTGTCCGCGCCCTCGGCGTCACGGAAGTATTCTGCGACTGTTAATCCCGTCAGCGCCACGCGCAAACGCGCGCCGGGAGGTTCCGTCATCTGCCCATAGATGAGCGCGGCCTTCGATTCCGCCGGCTTGCCCGGCTTGATCACGCCTGATTCCGTCATCTCCAGCCACAAGTCGTTGCCTTCGCGCGTGCGCTCGCCCACTCCGGCAAACACGGAGTAGCCCGCCGTGCTGCTTGGCGACGTTGTTGATCAGTTCCATGATGACGACGGTCTTGCCCACGCCCGCGCCGCCAAACAATCCGATCTTGCCGCCCTTCAGGAACGGTTGAATGAGATCGATAACCTTCACGCCGGTCTCAAACATCTCCGCAGTCGTGGCCTGCTCGTCGAAGGCAGGCGCCAGCCGGTGAATCGGCATCCGCTCCGTGTACTCGACCGGTCCCAGGTTATCGACAGGCTCGCCGATCACATTCATCACGCGGCCCAACGTGCCGCGGCCCACGGGCACAGAGATCGGTCCACCCTGGTCAATGGCGTTCATGCCGCGCACCATGCCTTCGGTGGCTTCCATCGCGATGCAACGCACGCGGCCTTCGCCCAGGTGCTGCTGGACTTCGAGAATCACATTGACAGGATTGGGTACGGTGAAGCCGTCGCTCACCACTCGCACGGCTTCATAGATTGGCGGCAGCTTGCCTTCGGGAAACTGCACGTCCACCGCCGGCCCCGCAATTTGAACTACATGTCCGATATTCTCTGCCATACGTTTTCGGCTCTCAGCATTAAGCAATTGGCAGTTAGCAATTAGCCCGCCCAGCGTGTGCCGAATGGCTAAATGCCAATTGCCAATTGCTAATTGCTTCCTCTCACATCGCCGCCGCGCCGCTTACGATCTCGATAATCTCTTTCGTAATCTTCGCCTGCCGCGCCCGGTTCATGGCCAGCGTCAGCGAATCGATCATGTCGGTGGCGTTGCTGGTGGCAGAATCCATCGCGGTCATGCGCGCGGCATGTTCTGCGGCCACAGACTCCATCAGAGCCCGGAAAATCTGGATGCCCACATATTTCGGCAACAACGCCCGAAACAAATCCTCGGGCGCCTGCTCGTAGATGTAATCCACCTGAGCCGTGCCGAATTGCGCCGCAGCGTCATCAGCCGCAGATTCTGAACTCCGCAAGCCCACGCCCGCGCTGATCGCCGCTTCTTTCGCTTTCTTCTTCTCCCCTTCCGTCATCTCCTCAGCCTGGCGGACCGCTTGCGCACCGATCTGCTCGATGGGAAGAATCTGTTCCACGATGAGGCGCTGCGCGATCACCGATTTGAATTCATTGAAGACCACGTAGACCGCGTCGATCTCCTCGCGCCGGTAACGCTCAATCACACTCTCCGCCAAGTGCCGCGCTTGCGAAAAGTCCAGCTTGCCGAGAACTCCAACATGCTCTCCCGTAATCTGTATCGCCCCCGCCCGCGCCCCCGGCTCGGGCCGAGTCTCGAGCGACCCTTCAGGGTCGGCCAGACTGCGCGTCTGAACCGGCGCAGCGGGATAGCGCCGCCGCAAGAAATCGCGCCCCTTGCGTCCAATCGCCTCGATGTCAACATTCTTTCCTGCCTTCGATTCGAGGAAGCGGGTAGCGGCCTTGGTAATGTTGGCGCTGAATGCGCCCGCCAGCCCCTTGTCGCCGGTGACGACGATCAGCAGAATGTTTTTCTCGGGGCGTTGTGCCAGCAGGGGATGTTTCGGCTCACCAGTCTCGGGATCGTAAATCTCCGTCCGCGCCACTAGCGACTTCAGCACATTCGTGAGCATCAGCGCGTAAGGGCGCGCCGCCAGAGCACGATCCTGCGCCCGGCGCAGCTTCGCGGCCGACACCACCTTCATGGCCTTCGTGATCTGCCGCGTGTTCACCACGCTGCGAATACGCCGCCGAATGTCGAGAATGTTAGCCATCGTTGAGTTGCGAGTACTGACTACCTAGTACCGAGTGGGAGATTCGTTCGGTACTCGGTACTAGGTACTCGGTACTCGGTACTACTTCGCCACCGCCGCCCGCTCCGCCACAAACTGCTGCTTCGCCTGCTTGATTACATCGGTCAACTGCGCCTTCAGCGGATCATCGAGAATCTTCTTCTCCATAATCGTGCGCAGCAGGCCAGCCTGAGTCGCGTCCACGTACTTGTAAAGCTCGGCCTCGAAATCGCGCACCTGGTTCACCGCAAGGTCGTCGAGGAACCCTCCCGTGCCCGCGAAGATGATCAGAATCTGTTTGGAGAACGGCAGCGGCGAGAACTGATTCTGCTTCAACAGTTCCACCAACCGCTGTCCGCGATTGAGTTGCGCCTGCGTAGCTTTGTCGAGGTCGCTGCCAAACTGCGCGAACGCGGCCAACTCGCGGTATTGCGCGAGTTCCAGTTTCAGCGTTCCAGCCACCTGCCGCATGGCCTTGATCTGCGCGCTGCCGCCCACGCGGCTCACCGACAGACCCACGTTCACTGCCGGACGCACGCCCTGGTTGAACAAATCCGTTTCCAGATAGATCTGGCCGTCAGTAATTGAAATCACGTTGGTCGGAATGTAGGCCGAAACGTCTCCCGCCTGCGTTTCGATGATAGGCAGAGCGGTCAGCGATCCGCCGCCATTTTTGTCGCTCAGCTTCGCCGAGCGCTCGAGCAGCCGCGAGTGAAGATAGAACACGTCGCCCGGATACGCCTCGCGTCCCGGCGGCCGCCGCAGCAGCAACGAAATCTCGCGGTAGGACGCAGCATGTTTCGACAGATCGTCGTAGATGACCAGCGCATGCCGCTTGGTGTCGCGGAAATATTCGCCAATGGCTGTCGCCGCGTACGGCGAAATGTACTGCATGGGCGCGGGTTCCGACGCCGAAGCTGCTACCACGATGGTGTATTCCATCGCGCCGGCGTCTTCCAGAATCTTCACCACCTGCGCAATCGAGGAGCGCTTCTGCCCGATTGCGTTATAGATGCAGACCAGATCGTTGCCCTTGCTGTTGATGATGGTGTCGAGGGCGACCGCCGTCTTTCCTGTCTGCCGGTCGCCGATGATCAACTCGCGCTGGCCGCGGCCAATCGGAATCATGCTGTCGATGGCCTTCAGCCCCGTCGCCATGGGCTCGCGCACCGGCTGCCGGTCAATGACGCCGGGCGCCAACCGCTCCAGCGCGATGAATTTGTCGCTGGCGATGGGACCTTTATCGTCGATGGGCCGCCCGAGCGAATCGACCACGCGCCCGATCATGGCGTCGCCCACGGGCACGCTCATGATTCGCCCCGTGCGCTTCACTTCATCGCCTTCTTTGATCTCGGTGTATTCGCCGAGCAGCACCACGCCCACCTGGTCTTCTTCGAGGTTCATGGCGATCCCGGCCACGCCGTGCGGAAAGGACAAAAGTTCACCGGCCATGACTTTGTCGAGTCCGTACACGCGGGCGATGCCGTCGCCCAGAGTGATGACCGTGCCGGTCTCGTCCACAGAGATCTTCGATTCGTAGTTCTCGATCTGCTCGCGGATCAATTTGGTTATTTCGTCTGCCTTGATTTGTGCCATAGAATCAGCTCTTAGCCTCTAGCTGTTAGCTCTTAAGCGACTGCGTCTTCCTTCGCGAACTTCGCGGCTGTTCTTCGAGCTTCGCGGTTAAAGGCTTTTCTTTCGACCATGCCCGAACTCTTTGCCTCGATCCAAGCTAACCCCTAAAAGCTAAGAGCTAATAGCTTCTTTCAATCTCTCCAACTGCCCTTTCACCGAACCGTCGTAAATTGTGCTGCCAAGGCGGACCACCGCGCCTCCCAGAAGCGAAGCATCCTGCCCGTAACGCGCCCGCACTTTCTTGCCGGTCAGCTTCCCCACCTGCGTTTCGAACTCGTGCTTCTCGGCATCGCCCAGTGGGCGCGCGCTGGTGATCTGAGCCTCGGCGAATCCCAGCCTCGCGTCGAGTTCTTTCTCGAGTTGCGTGATGATTGGCTCCAGAAAATGTATTCGCCGGTGATCGATCAGGACCGCAACCACATTCCTCACCTGCCTTGAAATTCCATCGCGCTCGACGATTACATCCAGCAGCCGCCGCTTCTGTTCGGCGGGAACCGCAGGATTCTCCCATACCCGCCGCAGATCCGTGCTCTCTTTGAGCAAACTGGCGATCGCGCGCAACTCCGCTATCGAACGGTCAGCGTCAAGATGAGCGCTGAGAACCACATCCGCAAAAGCCCGGGCATATGTGCTGGCCACCGAAGCCATGCTCTAGTGCCCGTCCTTTCCACGGCCTGAAGCCTCAGACGAACCCAACTCCCCGGCAAAATTCCGCACCAGCGCCTCATCGGTGGCGGCATCCACACGAATCTGCTTCTGCGCCAGCCCCACTGCCAGATCAGCCGCGTAAGCGGGTGCTGCACGACGAAGAAGGCGGGGTGCTTTATCACTACCTGCTCGTCGATTTCCTGTGCCGCCCGGTGGACGGGGAGGTGAAGGCCGCAGGCGACGCGGGCCGCAGATGCCCGCTGGTTCACTCTGGCGGAGGTGAATGGGCTGCCTCTGCCCGAAGACACCGCCGAAGTCATCCAATTGAGACTGACCGAGCTTCCTCGTGAGCCGACCCTGGGGTCGTTTATCGTCCTTGAAAGTGAAGCTCGAGGCTGGCTTCGGTCCGATTGGGAGCGCTATTGCAAAGCGCCGGCGTGAAGACCCACTGCTGAATCAGGCTGAGTGACTCGGCGTTCAGATCGGGCCGCTCCGAGCTTGGCACGATCGCGTCGTGCACCGTTCCGTCTCCCCCGGTCATTCCCCCGCACCATGACATCCGGGTTCTCGCCGCCGTTGCCCGGTTTTGGCTGTGGCATGGAAACGCCAAACGCGCGCCGGTTAGGTGGTTGCAACCTGGATGTCTTGGGAACCAAGGGAAGACAGCAGAACCAATCCAGTCAACATCACGACCGGTTTCATCCTGCTCACCTCCGACGGATTCGGTCGCTCGCCGCTCGGGGGTGGGACGGCGCGAGCGCACATTATAGTGGGGTCCGGCGGGCTCGGGCCGATCGAAAATTCTACTGACAAACAGAACGGCCCGCGCACAGAAATCACGCGGGCCGTCCGGTGGACTGCTTGGATTGACCAAGAGGTGGTCACTCTAAACGTGGCCCCTTCGGCGAACTCCGGGTCCCGGCCTGACTTAAGAGCCGGGGGGAATCAATCCTGAATCACCGGTCGAGTTGCGAAGTTCTTAGAGCGACCGCTCTAAGTCTAAGCCACCTCACCTGGTCTTACCGAGCTACAACAATGACCATCAGAACTTGTCATCGGACCACCTCCTTTCCGGTGTAATTGCACATTAGTACGAAAAGCGTGGCGCCGTCAACTGGCTGGGGACACCGCGAATTGTGCAAAAGTAGAAGGAACCCCCGACGGTCGGAGGTGCGGCCGCGGGCTCGGAGGCTGCAGTTTGGGGACGACAAATGGTACTCAGAAGGGGCCTGGAACCCGCAAGCAGCACCACCTTTGACGGCGCGGCTCCGCTTCTACGGATGATCGACAATTTCGATTGGACTTCGGTGTAACCGGCGCCTAGAGTTTCTGCTCGTCGCAACTTCATCCAAACGTTAGAATAAGAGAGTGCAGCCTACATGGCTCTGCGCGACTCGGGATTGAATCCAAACCACGAGGAAAGTCAGGACGTGAGTCAAATCGCACAGGCTCGGGATCCCAGTTACGTTCTAACGTTGGAGGAGATTAGCAACCTCGCCAAGGCGGCGGCAAGCCCGCCGAAACCCTGATGAACGTCGTCGCCCTGATCGCTAGCCGGTTTGGGGTGGACGTCTGTTCCGCTTATCTGCTGGAGCCGGACCGGGCCAACCTGGTGCTGGCGGCAACTCTCGGCCTCCGTCCGAAATGTATTGGCACTCTTCGCATGGGCATCCACGAGGAACGGCCGGCCTGGTCGCCGAGCAGGTTCTTCCCGTCGCCGAAGAGAAGGCCAGAACCCATCCCCGCTTCAAGTACTTCAAGGAAGCCGGCGAAGACACCTACCAATCTTTTCTCGGCGTGCCGCTCATCGACCGCGGCGTCCTGCAGGGCGTCCGGCGGTGCAGACCGTCGAGCCCCGCATCTTCCGCGAAGATGAAGTGCAAATGCTGGTCGAGGCTGCCGGCCAGGTCGCGCCCATCAGCGAGGCTCGCACCCTCGATCGCTTCATCGCACCTTCCCAGGAGCGGCTTTGGGCCCTCGCCCGCAATATTTGGTGGAGCTGGGATCACGATACCAGCAGCCTGTTTCGCGACGGATCCCATCCGCTGGCGGCAGCTCAACCACAATCCCATCTCGCTGCTGGCCGAGCTTCCCTTGTCGGGGATCGAACTCATGGCGCGGGAGTTGGTTCTGCACGGCCGGATCAACTACGCCTACCGCCGCCAGCGCGAGTATTTGGAGGCCGACCGGACTTGGGGAGCGCGCCACGCTGGCATTCTGCGGCCTCGTCCCGTGGCTTATTTCTCCGCCGAATTTGGACTGCACGTTTCTATTCGGAATATTCCGGGGGGCTCGGTGTGCTCGCCGGTGATCACATCAAAAGCGCCTCCGATCTGGGCATTCCGCTGATTGGCATCGGGTTGTTCTAT
>CAVPEZ010000005.1:0-22060 GCA_963703635.1 uncultured Acidobacteriaceae bacterium | reverse complement strand
CCCATGGCAACCCTCAATCTCGCACTCCCGGAAAAAGTTAAGGTTAACCGTTCCCGGCTCCGGCAAAGCCAGAGCAAGATTCTCAGACAAGCTAGCGGGAGAACCATCGTCGAAGTCCCCGGCTGGACCGAAGAAGACGGAAAGTATGTCGTGGACAAGCGCTATTTTGACGATCTTCTGCGGAAGCTTCGGGCTACGATCGAAACCCTGGAGATCACCGCCGATCCGAAGTTGTTCGGCCAGATTCTCCGTGCGGCGCGGACCATCGACCAGGAAGCGCGTAAGCGGAAACTACACTCCTTCGATGAGGCCTTTGGTAAAGAGTAGTTGGCCTACGAGATTCTATTCACGGCCGATGGCATGAAGGACGCAAAGGATCTGCCCAAGAACGTCCGCAATTCCATCGCCAAGGCACTGAAAAATAAGTTGGTGGTAGATCCGTTGTTATGTTCCGAAGAGTTACGCGAACCGCTGGCGGGATGGCGCAGTTTTCACTGCGGGAAATATCGGGTGATTTTCAAGCTGTACGAACAGTTGAAACTCATAGCGGTCGCTGGGATTGGACAACACTCAGCGCAACCAACCCGGGACATTTACCGGAAGCTGGAGTTGCTGGCTAAGCGGGGTCGCCTCGCCGAAGACATGCTGGCCGCACTCCGCGGGTCCTCTGCCGGCGAGCAATAGCGGAAATGTGCGACACCCCGCGTGTTAAAATAGTAGTTCCCATGGCTATGATTCCACGCGGTATTCCCCGCAGAAAGACCGTCACCGCCGTCGTCGGTGGTGTGCGCGTCGGCTCGGATGCACCGATTGTGGTGCAGTCGATGACCAACACCGACACGGCCGACATCCCTTCGACCGTCCAGCAGTGTGCCGCCCTGGCCCGCGCTGGCTCGGAACTGGTGCGGGTCACCGTCAACAACGAAGAGGCCGCTGCTGCCGTTCCCCGCATCGTCGAGGAACTCGACAAGCAGGGCGTGCGCGTGCCCATCATCGGCGACTTCCACTACAACGGGCACGTGCTGCTCACGAAGTATCCCGAGTGCGCCCGCGATCTCGCGAAGTACCGCATCAATCCCGGCAACGCCAGCATTGGACGCACCGGCGACTCGAATTTCCGCACCATGATCGAAGTGGCGGTGAAGTATCAGAAGCCGGTGCGCATCGGCGTGAACTGGGGCTCGCTCGATCAGGCCCTGCTCACTCGCATGATGGACGAGAACTCCCGCCTCGCCGAGCCCAAAGACGCCCGCGAAGTCACCATGGAAGCGATGGTGGTGAGCGCGCTGAATTCCGCCGATCTGGCGCAGAAGTTCGGCCTGCGTCCCGACCAGATCATCCTGAGCGCGAAAGTCAGCGGCGTGCAGGATCTGATCGACGTCTACCGCGCCCTGGCCGCGCGCTGCAACTATCCGCTGCACCTCGGCCTGACCGAAGCCGGCATGGGAGCGAAGGGCGTGGTCGCATCGGCCGCCGCCATGGGCGTGGTTCTGCAGGAAGGCATCGGCGACACGATCCGCGTCTCGCTGACGCCGGCGCCGGGAGGCGACCGCACGGAAGAAGTCCGTGTGGCGCAGCAGATTCTGCAATCCATGGGGATTCGCAGCTTCACGCCGCAAGTCACGGCCTGCCCCGGCTGCGGACGCACCACCAGCACCTTCTTCCAGGAAATGGCCGAGCAGATTCAGACTTACCTGCGCGAGCAGATGCCGGCCTGGAAGGGCCGCTATGTGGGCGTGGAAGAAATGAAGCTCGCCGTCATGGGCTGCGTGGTCAACGGCCCGGGCGAATCGAAGCACGCCAACATCGGAATCTCCCTGCCCGGAACGTTCGAAGAACCGAAGGCCCCGGTCTACGTGGATGGACGCCTGTTCACCACGCTCAAGGGCGATCGCATCGTCGCGGAGTTCATCGAGATCCTCGATGAATATGTCGATTCACACTATGCAGCCCGGGAGAGTGTCAGCGAAGAAGTACCTGCCCGAAGTTAAATCCGCAGGGCACAACTGCGGCGCACAATGCTGTCGTAGAGACGTTGCTACGCGCTCCCGCTGCTCTTTTGCTGCTTTTATCGCTACTGCCCAGTCAGCAAAAAGATCGGATTCTGCACGGTTGAGCCGGAGGTTTGCGAAGACCCGGCGTAAGGCGCCGGCAGGTCGGTAACTAGCGAATCGGCGGGAATGTCTCCGCCTCCGGTGTTGTTGGTGTTGCTGTCGGTAGTATTGATGTCGGCGATGGCGCCAGCATCGCACATGCTCACATAGACGTGGCTGCTGTCCGTAGCGGCCGTAGTGAAAACCCGGAAGCGCGTGGCGCCAGGGGCATAGAGGGCAGGCAGCACAGGCGAAGCGCAAGCGGCGACCGGCGGCACGGCAAATTGGTATTGGTTGGTAGACAAGTCCGCCGCGAATGGCGGATAAGTCAGCAGAGTCAGGGCTGGAGTTATCTTTGGCGTGAGGCTGGTGGCGTCAAACACGCTGAGGCCGGGGATCACGCAGGCAGACGACAAACCGACAAATGGGTCAGGACAAGACGCCGCTACCTGGTAGCTGGCCACATAAAACCGGCTTCCATCCATCAGAGCTGTTACCGATGTAGGCGAACATCCGTCGGGACACGGAGTTGAACCTGGCGCGAAAGAGATGGCTGCCAGCAGGGTTGGCGTGTCATTGGCTCCGCCGGTATCGGAAAACACAAAGACCATGCCGGTCACTGGATTCGTCACATAAAGCCGGTTCAGATGCGGGTCAAAGAAAATGTAATTAGCCCCGGCGCCAACCGGAAGGCTGCCCGTAACCGTTTCCGTGGCCGTATCAATGGTCACCAGTTGCCCGTCGCCTTGAGTGAGCACGTAGATTTTTTGGCTATCGCCACGAGCCACCACCCAAACCGGAGCCACGCCGGAGAACCCAGTCACGGCATTCGGGGAGAGGGTCGTGATGTTCCCGACCGTCGTGATGGTGAAGCTGCTCACGGAATTGTCCCCTTGGTTGGCCACGTAGAGCTTGAGGCCATTGGGAGTTTCGGTCAGGCTGACCGGATGCACTCCCACCGGGGCGCTGTTGCTGACCGCGTTCAATGCCGTGTTGATCGCAGAAATTGAATTGGAATTGTAGTTTGCCACGTACATCGCGTTGCCCTGCGTTGTGCCCAGGAAGACTGGCTGCGGTGGGATTGACGCCGCCGCGGTGGAAGGGCAGGGGGGGCCCGGGCCGCACGCCGCCAGGCCAGTCGTTGCGTCGACATACTGAACCGTGGTCCCGCTGATGGAGGAAATCGCAAACGTGCCGTTGTACCCGCCGGTCGTGGGGTCCGTGCCCACGATAGTGATCGCGTAACCGGCCGCGACGTTATTCAAGGGCGCGCCGAGCGTGACGGTAACGACATTGCCGGACTCGCTGAGCGCGGTAATGCTGGATGTCTGGCTCGGCAAACTGACTGCAGACACGGGACCAAACCCAGTTGCTACGGTGGACTGGAATCCCGGCGTAAAAGACAAAACACTGTCGACCCCGTTCGAGACAGTACCCGCACTCGCGACAAACAATCTTGAATTGTTGGGAAGAACAGCCGCGTGCGTGGGATTTTGGCCGCTGCCTTGGGGCGCATCGGGGCCGTTGATGGGAGTTTCGGCGACGATGGTGTCTCCGGAAACGTCAATCTGCGTGGCCCAGCCCGGGTAACCGGGAACATTGGTGCTAATGCCAAAGACGGCATGGAAATTGGCCGGGGCGGGAGGCGGTTCCGGTGGGCATCCGGGAACTCCTCCCGAAGAACAAGGAATAACCACTGGACGGTAGACCTGCCCGCAAGCCATCCACAGCAGACTCGGAAGCACCATGGCCGCCAACAGGGCCGCACGTCGAAAACTCATCGACTCTCCAAAGGAAGAATTCTGGCTCTACGTAGCGAGGAATTAAACATTCTAATGGCTGGGCACAATCTACGCTAGTCAGCCGGGCTGGAGGTACTGGGTCAGTTTGAATATCCACAGCCTCGCTTTAGCATCCCCGCCTGTGGCATGATGGATGCGTGATCGGCAAGGGCAAACGTCCGCGTGATCCGAACCAGCTTGCAAAGTGGATCGTGGATCAGTCTACCAGCGAGACACCGCCGATTCCAGCAGTGCCCACTGTTCCCCCGCCTACTGATCTATCAGCATACATGGCTGCTATCGGGAGTAAGGGCGGCCAGATCGGCGGGAAGCGGCGCATGAAGACCATGACTAAGGATGAGCGCAGTAAGATCGCAGCTAAGGCCGCAAAAGCCCGCTGGAGAAAAGCTAAGCGGGGTGTTTAATTTTCCACGTCGCAGATTTTTCAAACGCGGCTTTGTTCCGCTCCAATATTTCAGTCCATAGGGAAGTCGTCAAACGCGGCCTTACATCGTAATATCGCATTAGCATCATAACGAAATCCTCAAGACATACACGGGACGTTGGAAAATGGATGCGGGGAACGTCCGCTATGTGCAAGTGGGGCGAACGCAGCTCAGATTCGTGAGGATGCCAATGATAGGCGACAACATCCGTTGCGGCTACATTCTCCTCCATCACTAGACGATAACTGTATTCCCGTGTTTTTACTTTGTAAGTCTCGTCTGCGTTACGTGCAATTCCGAGGGTCTGGGTTGCGATGACGAAAAGATGACCGCCAGATCGCTTGCTCACCCTCGCCGGAGGATCGCAAGTGATTTTATAGAGATTTTTGGATTCTTGGAAAACAGTGATAAACCCTGCTGTCACGCAAGACAGGGTTTCCCTGAAGTATCCCGCAAAATTATCTACTGCCTCTCTTGCTGACTTTGCCGGCAATCGCGCGCCTCGGTAGGGGAGCAAGCAAAGCCAGTTCTACGACGCCGGGACAATCGTCAGAATCTAGCTTGCGATACTTGCCAGATTTCCAGTTTGAAATAAACTTCGGACCCGAGATGCCGAGCACACGCCTAGCATGGGAATCCACCATCGCCGTCGCTTCGCCGCGAGTGATCCATTTAACGCCGGGACGTGATTTCAGCTTTACTGGCATGCGCCCTCCTTTTGACCTGAAATGATCCTTCAGGCCGCAGCTTTCGTCAATTGTAATTTTTAGATGCAATTAGGGGAGCACACGACGGGGCGATTTCTTTCGTAACTTCTTAAGAATATCACAGAAACATCTTGACATGCTAAAGCGGCTTTGGTATAAGAGGTAGTATGAATTGCCTAGACACTGCAACCCGCGCCAGAGTGGTCAATTGCTTGATTGAGGGCTGTTCGATTCGTGCTACGGTGCGAATGACCGGAGTGGCAAAGAACACAGTCGTAAAGCTTCTTGCCGATCTCGGTTGTGCCTGTACCGCGTACCATAATCGTTACGTTCGCAATCTCCGCGTGCGTCGTTTGCAATGCGATGAGATTTGGTGCTTCGTGGGAGCGAAGGCCAAGAACGTCAGCGCCGAGAAAAAGCAAGAGGGTTGGGGTGACGTATGGACGTGGGTCGGAATCGATGCGGATACGAAACTGGTTGTCTCATATTTGGTTGGTGGACGTGACGGCGGATGGGCGCATGACTTCATGGAAGATTGCGCGAAACGAATCAGCAACCGCGTGCAGATAACGACGGATGGTCACAGGGCATATTTGGACGCGGTAGAGGATGCCTTCGGAGCCGATATTGACTACGCCATGCTGCAAAAGATTTACGGAGCGCCGTCCGATGAGGAAACGCGGCGCTACTCCCCGGCGAAATGCATCGGCTGCGATATGAAAGTCGTGAGTGGCGATCCTCGTGTCCAGCGGTCCCAACTCAGCAAACTCGCCCATAAATATCTGGTCTGCATTCAGCGACAGCAAGGTCGCTGCGCTCTTCGCCATGATCGGCACCAAAATGTTGAGTTGCGTACAATGCCGTCTGAAATATTGAGCAAGCCGAAACGCGACACTTGAATGTCCGCCTGTAGAATGAATCAAAATCTCAAGAGTTTTGATTCCTCTAAATTTTTCTCGCAATTGCAGAGCCGTGGAGAACTCTGGATTACAAATATGATGCGGTCCGCTCGTGTGGACAATCGAGTAAATCCTCGATTTTCGCTGCTTTTCCAATGCAAGGATGGTATTACGGAACGTTTTGAGCGCGGTGAGAGGTCCGGCCATAACGGAGCCAATTGTATCATTTTCGGTCACCCGTACCCGCGCAGCGACTCAAGTTATCCTGTTCCCATTCCCGATTTGACTTGCTCGTCTGTGGACGTTGAAACTGACCCAGTACCGGGCTGGATTTCCGGTTTCTAGTTTCCGGTTTCTAGTTTTGGTCTTGGTTTCAGACTGAGTTTCGGTAAAGCTACGCTATGGGATGCGCATCCTCGTACGCAAGTTGGAAGGAGCACCAGAGTTTAAGTGGCCGACCTGAATTTTCACCACAGAGGCGCAGAGCCACAGAGAAAATCCTAGACTTTGTTTTCTCTGACTTTGTTTTCTCTGTGTCTCTGTGTTTCTGTGTCGCTGTGTCGCTGCGGTGAAGGCCTTTGGATGCCGTCTACCTGCCGCGCCGCGACTTGCCGCCCACTGCGGCCGGTGGCTCGTCTGACTTAGCGGTGGCCGCGGGTTTCTTCTTGCCTTCCATCTGGGCCAGGCTTTGCTTGAGGGCGGCCATCAAGTCGATGACGGGAGCAAGCTTCTTGGGCTTTTCAACCGCCGCCACTTCCCCGCCTTCAAGCTTGGTCTCGATCAGCTGCTTCAGATTTTCCTGGAAGCTGTCTTTGTATTTCTCCGGATCCCATTCGTCGGCCAGAGCTTCGATGAGCTGGTGCGCGACCTTCACTTCAGCCTCTTTCAACTCCACGTCGGGCGCACCAAAGCCTTCCACCTTCTTCACTTCTTCGGCGTAATACATGGTGTGCAGCATCATGCCGCCTTCGTGTGGACGCAGGAACACCGTGTACTCGCGATTGTGCATGGTGATCTTGGCGATGGCCACGTACTCGCTCTCTTCTAACGCCTTGGTGAGCAGCGCGTACGGACGCCGCCCCGCTTCCTCCGGCATCATGTAATACGAAGACTCGAAATACACGGGATCGACGTCGCTGGCCTTGACGAATTCCAGAATCTCCATGGTCTTCGCAGTTTGCGGCTCGATCTTCTTGATCTCTTCGGGCTCGATGATAATGTATTCGTCCTTGCGGAACTCGTAGCCCTTGACCATGTCCGCGCGGTCGACGACGACGCCTTCCGCCTGACAAATGTACTGCTGCTTCAGCCGGGACTTGTCCGTGCGATGCAGCATGTTGAAAGAGATGCCGCTACTGCGCGCGCCCGAAAACAAGCGCACCGGCATCGAGATGAGTCCGAAAGTTAAGTGTCCAGACCAGACTGAGGCTGCCATAGTTCCCCTCGTTCACCGGAAGACCCGGCAATTGGACGACACACCGCCTAAACTGCCCAGAATTGGGAGTTTAGCCTAGAAACAAGCCTTTAGATGCACAAATCTTAGGGCAAAGGGAACCGAAATGCGAAGCCGGAGGGAATGGGGTGGCGAGCGTGAAAGCCCTACGGCTTGTAGTTAACTGAGTGTGTTCCAGCATCCCGACGCATCTGTCTGCTCGGCAGAAGAATCAGTATTTTCCCGTTTTCCTAAGTGCGGTCTCGATGGTCGCGAGCGGCAGCAGCAGAGTTAACGGCGCGTCCACCAGCGGCACGGCGCCATAGTTCGCATACCACGCTGCCACCCTTTCATTCGTGGCGTCGATAACCAGTACGACGCCGCCAACCTCGGCCGAGGCCAGCAGGCTGCGTCGGCCCGCCGCGAGCAGAAGTTGTCCTCCAATTCCCTGCCCCTGGAACCTGCGATCCACAGCCAAGCGTGCCAGGCGGAAACCTGGCACGTCATGACGTGCCAGGCCGCGCCGTACGATCTCCGGCGTGCGGGCATAGTCAACCGATGCGGGGCTCAGACTATAGAAGCCGAGGATGGTTTTGTCGGCATCGTCAATCGCAAGGAAAGTTTTCGCGCCGCCCCGCTCGTGGCTCTTGCGAGCGTAACGCTGCAAGAATTCATTCAGGGCTTCATCGCCGCAGTCGAACGCTTCCCGGTCATGTTTCTTGCTGATCGGCTCTTCGCGCCATGCCGTCACTATTATCGCCGCTTTGGCAACGCCCGAGCAGCCGCCAGCAGTTTTGCGTTTGGCGCAGGCGGATTCTCGAGCAGATCGAGCACCCGTAAACTGTCCCTGTCGGAAAGCTGCACATGATCCGCTTGCTCGATGACGGCCTTGGCGGCGCGCAGGGCGTGATGAATGACAAAATCCGTCAAGTCGGTGTGCTTCAGCGCCACCGCACGCAGAAGCAGAGCTTTTTCCTCGGCCCGAATTCGCAGGGACATCCGGCTGTTGTCTTCTACTGCTATTCTGGGCATAGTGGCAGTTTCCCTTTGTACACATTCAAATGGTACATCGACGGGAGAATCGAGTCAACGCCAGTTCTTGCACCTTCCGTGCGTCGCCCATCATCTGTGAGGCAATGCTCACAACCCGGAGGACACAATGACCGACCTGCGCTACCCCATCGGCAAGTTTCACTTCGACGGGTCACTGAGTGAAGATCAAAAGCAGAGCTGCCTTAACGATATCGCCCACGCTCCCGGCCACCTGCGCGCGGCCGTGAAGGGACTCTCGGACCAGCAACTCGACACCCCCTACCGCCCGGATGGCTGGACCGTGCGGCAGGTCGCGCACCACGTCCCGGACAGCCATCTGAATGCCTATGTCCGCTTCAAGCTGGCGCTCACCGAGGAGGAGCCGACCATCAAGCCCTACTGCGGAAGACCGCTGGGCGCGGCTGGCTGACACCGAGGCCACTCCCGTGGAAGTGTCTCTGTCATTGCTGGATTCGCTGCACGATCGCTGGGTTCGCCTGCTGCGCTCGCTCCAGCCGGAAGACTGGAAGCGCACATTTCGCCATCCGGAGCTGGGCCTGGTAAGTCTGGAAAAGAATCTGGCGCTGTACGCGTGGCACGGGCGCCACCACGTGGCCCACATTACGTCTCTAAAGGAGAGAAACGGCTGGTAATGCCAGTTTCTAATTTCCCGGTTTCTAGTTTGTAGTCCCGGCCGCCTCCTTAGTCAAAACTGGAAACTAGAAACCGGAAGCTGCTTTCCGTTTAATGGTTCACCGAACTTTGGTCATCTTTTTCCCGGTTAAGTCGGCAGATACGATTTCGTGTGCGCATTTTTTCTACAGCATGCGTCAGCCTGCGGAGGGGCTTGCTGCGCGCGTCTGTTTTCGCGCTTCTCGCCTCGGTTTCCGTCGCGCAGCGACCGGCGCCGGTTGCGCCTGCGGCGCCGGAACCGACCTACACGGGCAGGGAGGAACCTCTGGGGAATGTGGCTCGGAGCTCGAAGAAGCAAACCTCCGCGCAGTCCAAGAAAGTGATTACGGAAGACGACATGAATGCCATCGCAAATGCGCTTCCCCGGATCCGCACGGAGGGCGCGGAAAACGCCGACGAAATCATTGCCGCGATCGGCCAATACAAAGCGAGTCACACTCCGGACGAGACGGAAGAGGCGGTGCAGGCTTGGTTCGAGAGGTACGACCAGGATTTAGCCGCAGCTATTCAGCAAAATCAAGTGGTGACCAGCTTGCGGGAAGAAAACTTCAGCAATGGGAATGAGCTTTGCCGCGAAGCCGGCGACTACCAGGCCTGCGAAAAACGCCGCCGGGCCGAGTATATCGGCCAGCGGCATGATCAGTACACCATCCGCACCAATATGGCGATGGAGGTGCGAATCCAGCACGTTTTCATGAAGGTCCGCAGCGGCATCGGGCGCTACAACCTCCACTACGATTGGTTCAAGATTCGCACCACCAACGGCATCGATACTTATTGAAGTCCAAGAATAGTTTCTAGTTTCCGGTTCTGAGCGGGTTTGCAAAATCTTGCATCTTGCGCCTCACTGGGTCTTGGGCTAGCATAGCGTCGCCCTTTCCCCAAGGCCTGCTCACCATCCTTCGAGTCTCCCCAAATACCAGAAACTAGAAACCAGAAACCGGAAACTAAAAACTTGTCCCTACGTCATGCCCAGCTTCCATAGCAAATAGCTGCTCGCCTCCCGCAACACGGCGTATGCGCGCTGCGCCACGCTGCGTGGACGCGAGTCGGGCCGAGGCGCAACATATACAGGACCGATCCCTTCGTGCTCCAGCAATTTCTTGATGCGGAACTCGTGATACGCGTCGCTGACCGCCACGCAACTGTGCAGCCCGTTGGCTCGCATGATCACGGCTACGCGAACCGCCGATTGAGCGGTGTCGGAACCCTGAGTCTCAGCGATGAGGTTGCGCTCGGGAATTCCGCGATGCTCCAGATAGTCGCGGCCCACGCCGCCTTCGCTGAAGCTGGGGTCGGACGCGGCGCCCCCGGTCGTAATGACGACGGGCGCGATCCCCCGGTGGAAAAGATCGAATGCGTGATCGAGCCGGGCGCGCAACACCGGCGAGGGACGGCCGGCATACTCCGCCGCACCGAACACGACGATGGCGTCGGCCGGCTGCAATTCCTGCAGCGATCCCTCACGAACGATGCGAACTCCGGTCAGCGCCAGAAACGTCGTCAACGCAGCCAACGCCAGCGCGGCACTCCGCACCAATCGGCGGCGCCACGGGTTAGCAGAATCGTCGCTCATCCTTTGGCAAAGAAGGTGGAAATCTCGTCGGCAGGGATTGCGCCTTCGCGGATGACGCGCCAGCGCGCCCCTTCATCGGTCAAGTCAACGATGGTAGAAGCGATATCGCGAGGTGAAGTTCCACCGTCGACGATGATGCTGATGCGGCCCTGCAGTTGGTCGCGCACCTGCTCGGCGCTGGTGCACTCCGTCGCTCCGCTCAGATTGGCCGAGGTGGCCGTGATTGGAATGGCCGCCGCCGCCACCACCGCCAGCGGTATTTTTGCGTTCGGCACACGCAGCGCCACGTTGCCGGTATTGGCCGTCACCTTCAGAGGTAGACGTGATCCAGCTTTCACGATGATGGTCAGCGGTCCGGGCCAGTACTTCCGCGCCAGTGCGTAAAATTCTTCGGTCAGCGCTTTGGCCAGTTCTTCCGCTTGATCCACGTTTTCGATGAGCAGCGACAAAGGTTTGTGGCGCGAACGAGTTTTGATGTCATAGACGCGGTCGACAGCGCGCAGGTTGAAGGGATCGGCTGCCAGTCCATAGAACGTGTCGGTCGGCATGCCCAGCACTTCGCCTGCGCGAATCTGGTCAGCGGCATATTTCACCAGTGAAATCTCAGGGGTCTCACTACTGATCTTTAGGATCTCGGCGCGCACGGCGTTCCCTTCCTGCTGCTACCGCCTGGGAATATTTTGACTGTGGAACGTACCATAATACGGCAAAGGCTTCAAGGCGGGCGGGTTGTGCCCTAATTGGACGTCTACGTTTTGCGCGCCTCCGTGAGGGCAAACGAGTATCCCAGCATCGCATGCCTGAGCCCGGTGTCATCATCTCCTTCTCTCCCGCCGACCGATGAATAAAGGGCCATAGCGGCGGCATTGTTTCGATCCGTCAAGACCCACGCGACCGCGCAACGGCGGGCCTGTCCCACTTCGAACAATGCCCTCAACACGGCTTTGCCCAACCCTCGACGACGATGCGTCGGCGCAACCGACACCTCATTGATCCATAGTTCTGGCGGTTTGTCGGGATGGACATAGTGGACCCCCGACGCGAATCCGACAACCAACCCATCGTCGATCGCAACGGCTATGTGATGTCGAGGGTCTTCAAGGAATTCCCTGGTCAGGTCCGGGTCGATTGGTTTATCGAACACCTCCGCTGCTACATTCATAAGAACACGGTCGTCTCCGCGCTGCAGGAGCTTGATGCCGATGCCCATCGTGGTTGCCTCTTTCGACCACGCTATAGTCGCGTTTTCGTAAAATCAAATTCGAAGTTTGTCAGGCAGCGTATCATGCAGTCAACCTCCGAATGAAAAAGCCGTCAGACACCGCTCTTAGTGCGCAGCACAGACTCCGCCGCATTGAGGGACGGCACAACCCGCTGGTCAAGCAACTGCGCCAGGCGTTTTCGCGCGCGGAACTCACCGAAGGCGGAGACTGCGCTATCGAGGGTTTGCGCATCCTCGAAGAAGCCATCCGCAGCGGCCTGCGTTTCAGCGCGGTATTTTTTCGCGAGTCGGCGCAGGACCGGGCCGAGCGTCTGCTGCCGCAGATTGGAGCCCAGGTCGAAACCTTGCTGCTTCCGGACAATTTGTTCGACAGCCTCGTGCCCAGCGAATCGCCGCAGGGCGTTGCCGCGCTGGTGCGCCTCAAGGAGTTTTCGCTCGACGATATTATGGAGATAGAACGGCTTCAGGTAGGGCCGATCGTTGTACTCGCGGGACTGCAGGACCCGGGCAACCTGGGTACGATTCTGCGCTCGTCCGAGGCCTTTGGCAGTGCGGGCGTGGTGCTCGGCGAAGGCACGGTCAGCCCCTTCAATTCGAAAGTTGTTCGCGCCTCGGCAGGATCGGTGTTTCGTCTTGCCCATATTTCACGGGCAACTCACAGGCAGGGAAAATCGGCGGCAGGAAAGCTGGAGGAGGTTTCAGAGAAGCTAAGCGCTCAAGGCATGCGCCTGATCGCGACCTCCTCGCACAAAGGGACGCCGGTGGATCAAGCAGACTTGAAGGACGCGACAGCGATCTTTTTCGGCAACGAAGGCGCAGGCCTGCCGCGCGACGTAATGGCCAAGAATGGATGAAGTCATCGCCATTCCGCACACTCCGCAGGTGGAATCCCTGAACGCCGGCGTGGCCGCGAGCATCGTATTGTACGAAGCGGCAAGGCAAAGAAAGAACGCTCTTAGCTGTTAGCTCTTGGCTTTTAGCTAAAAGCCAAAGGCTAAGAGCTAAAGGCTTGTTATGGGACTCTTTCAACCCACTCCGAGCGCCGACACTGCCACCGACCGCACGCGGCCGCTGGCGGACCGCATGCGTCCGCGCACGCTTGAGGAGTTCGCCGGACAGGAACAACTGATCGGCCCCGGCAAACCGCTTCGCACGCAGATCGACCGTGACGACACCGGTTCGCTCATCTTCTGGGGACCGCCGGGCACGGGCAAGACTACGCTGGCGAAGATCATCGCGCGCATGACCAAGGCGGAGTTCATTGAATTCTCCGCCGTTCTCGCAGGGATCAAAGAGATCAAGCAGGTCATGGCCGACGCCGAACGCGCCCGCCAGTACGGCACGCGCACCATCGTCTTCATCGATGAGATTCACCGTTTCAATAAAGCCCAGCAGGATGCCTTTCTGCCCCACGTGGAAAAGGGCAACATCCGCCTGATCGGCGCCACCACCGAGAATCCGTCATTCGAGATCAACTCCGCGTTGCTCTCTCGCTGCCGCGTTTATGTGTTGCAGCCGTTGACTGAAGATCAGATTGTGCAGCTGCTAAGGCGAGCCCTGACGGACGAAGAGCGTGGCCTCGGCACAATGAAGTTGCGCGCGTCAGACGACGTGCTGAAGCGAATCGCCAGCTACACCAGTGGCGACGCGCGCAGCGCCTATAACGTGCTCGAGGTGGCCGCCGGACTGGCGCGGCAGGCTGGGAGCCAACCCCCGGAGATCACTGACGACATTGTTCGCGACGCTCTTCAGAAGCGCACCTTGCTCTACGATAAAGCCGGCGAAGAACATTACAACCTGATTTCGGCCTTGCATAAGTCTGTGCGCAACAGCGATCCCGACGCTGCGCTCTACTGGCTTGGCCGCATGATCGAAGCGGGCGAAGACCCGCTCTACATTGCCCGCCGCGTGGTGCGCATGGCGGTGGAAGACATCGGCCTGGCCGATCCTAATGCGCTTTCACTCTGCATGGCCGCCCGCGATGCCGTGGATTTCATCGGCATGCCCGAGGGTAATCTCGCTCTCGCGCAGGCAGTCGTCTATCTCTCGGTCGCCCCAAAATCAAATGCGCTCTACACCGCGTACGGAGCCGTGCAGCAGGATATCGAACAAACTGCCGCCGAGCCCGTTCCGCTGCATCTGCGCAACGCGCCCACTGGATTGATGAAAGGCTTGGGCTACGGCAAAGATTATCAATACGCGCACGACCTGGAAGGCAAGGTCGCCAGCATGCAATGTCTGCCCGACAATTTGCGCAACCGCGTCTACTACCGTCCCACCGATGAGGGCGTCGAGAAACGCATCCGCGAGCGGATGGAAGAGATCAAGAAGCTGCGTGCACCCGTCGCCGGGAAAGACATCCTCACGCCCCAAGAAAGAATCCTAAACAGCCCGCGGCTCATCTTAAGAGCATCGGGATATGGTTTATGCCCGCTTACCGTCAAGGGGCTGCAAAGAACATGGCCACGAGTCCAAATCGAGCGCCCGTCGACGCCGTTCCGGTCCGTCCCTTGATCGGCGATCAGATTGAGGACCTGCAGAAGCTGCAGAAAGCGGCGCGGGAGATCACTTCGATCCTCGACCTCGATCAACTTATCGACAACATCGTGAATGACGTGGCGCGGTCCTTTGGCCTGCTGGAAACCAGCGTCTATCTTCATGACGAAGCTCGCGCAGACATGGTGATGGCCGGCGTCCACGGCTGTTCCGTGCACAGCAAGGGTTTTCGGCTGAAGATTGGCGAAGAGGGGATGGTCGGCTACGTCGCTTCAACCGGCCAGATGCGCTATGCCCCGGATGTGCACAAGGATGAGTACTACATCGGCTGCGAGCCATCCACAAACTCGGAAGTGGCGATTCCACTTCGAGTCGGCGAGCACCTGGTAGGAGTGTTCACGGCGTCTCATCCCGATCTGGACGCCTTTCCGCGGCAACAACTCAGAATGCTGCAGGCCCTGTGCGATCACGTGGCCATCGCGATCCACAACGCGCGCCGCTTCCAATCGGAACGTACGGAACGCGAAGCCATGAGTCGCGAGGCTCAGGAAGCTCGTGCGATCCAGCAAGCTCTTTTGCCGAAGGCCTCTCCGTACGTGCCGGGGTTTGCCGTTTCCGGCCTCAGCATCTCCGCTCAGGCTGTCGGCGGAGACTGGTACGACTTCATCCCATTTCCCGATGGCGGCTGGGGCCTGGTGCTGGCCGATGTCTCCGGGAAAGGCACTGCCGCCGCGCTCCTCATGTCGGCTACACGCGGGATGCTGCGCTCTTTGGCGGAAGCTTGCCGCACGCCGGGCGAGGTGTTGACCAAACTGAATGGCCTGCTCGTAGAGGACTTTCCGGCAGGCAAGTTTGTCACCCTCGTCTACGCCGTTTTGGATCCTGTGAACCGCAGCCTCACATTCGCGAACGCTGGACACTTGGAACCGCTGCTGGTCGATAACCATGGAGCGCGTTTCCTCGACACCGAGCGCGGGATGCCGCTGGGCTTGGGTTCGGGAGACTATTCACAAAGCACGGTCGCCCTTAGCCCAGGGTCGCGGCTTGCCTTCTATAGCGACGGCATCACCGAAGCCGTCAACGAAGCCGAGGAAGAATACGGCTTGGACCGCCTCGCACAGCATGTTTCCTGCCCCGGCGCTTCCGCGGTCAGCATTCTCGACGATGTCCGCACCTTCACCAAGGGCGTGCCCCTGCGCGATGACGCCAGCGTGGTATTTGTTAAGGCCGGTCCGTAGAAATCTCAGTGCGCCGCAGGCTCCTCGGAATCGCATCCCGGTGCTTCTCACAGATGCGGCGTCCCATCTGCACAAATCCGCGGCTTACTGGAATCGCACCCGATGCTCCTTCAGGATGCAGCGGTCCATCACCACGAAGATTCCGGCCTTGCGCGCCCTCTCCGCAGCTCTTTCGTGGATCACGCCCTCCTGCATCCAGATCGCCGGAACCTTTAACTGAATCGCCTGATCGACAACCTCTTCCACGAACTCCGGCCGCCGGAAAATGTTGACGATGTCGATCTTCTCCGGCACTTCAAGCAGCAAAGCATAAGCTTTCTCGCCCAGGCACGACTCGATCTTCGGATTCACTGGAATGATGCGGTATCCATGGTCCTGCATGTATGCCGAAACGCCGTGACTCGCGCGCAGCGGCTGGTTGGAGAGTCCCACCACGGCGATGGTCTTCGCGCGCTTGAGAAGTTCGGTAACCGGATCGGTTTGCGAAGAAGACGCCATGGGCTTCCCTACTTCTTGTTCGCCATATCCAGCCTCTGCTTATACATCTTCATAGCCAGCTTGCGGACGGTCTCAGAAATTTCCTTATTGGCGGAGATGTTCTTCAAGTCCTGCGTTTGCAGGTGCTTCATCAGCCCTAGTCCAAGGTCGAGCGGCGTGCGCGGATTCGACACCAGATTCCGCACCACAATGTAATTCTTCATGAAACGGCGCTTCAGTGGAATCTGCCGCAGCACCGCTTCCAGCACATTTTTCTGCAGGGCAAACTTTTCGACTTCTCCGTCGGAAAGTTTGGGTGCATCAAGCACCGCCAGCGCGACCACCTTGGTTCCGTCGCGAATCAGAATCGATCGCTCTTCCTTATTGCCTTTCATCGCCAGTTGGATGCGGCCTTTCACATCCAGGCGGTTGATCTTCTGCATGGTGTTGTCACGCTGGCCGGGTAAAGGCTTCACAACGGCGGGTTTGGAACGCGCGGTCGCGACCGAGGCGGTGGCTGCGGGAGCAGCGGCTTTTTCCTCGCTGCCCGCAATCTCCGTCATCTCTTTCATTTCCGACACCGGAAAGTAATCAGTGCCCAGCAAATCCACGATCCCGCCGACCGGCTGGAACGGCTTATCCTGATCCGCGGCAATCTCCGTCGCATGCTCGGCAAGATAAGCAGAAACAGCTTCATCAGGAACGTCGCTGGCTTCGTCGCTTGCCAGCTCGATGGCAGGTTCGGCAGGCCTTCGCAGCGACCGCTTCGTCAACTTGCGGTTCGCTGTCTGCAACTGGAATGGGAGCCGGCCGGCTCGTGTTCAGCAAACCGGCAATTGCGGATGACTGCTCTGGCTTCAAGTACGGATTCGATCGCAGCACATTCAGAACTCCGGCCGAGGCCCGCACGCGCGGGCTTTCCAGCATGGCCGCGATTCCTTCGGTCGATGCGGAAATGGCAACCTTGGCGATCTCACCATCCGCAACCGAGGGGTTCTCAAGCAGCGCCGGCAACAGCTTGGGCCGCAGATTGTCGGGCGCAATCAGGTAGTCGAGCACTTCGCGCGAAGTCTTCGGATCGGAAGCCGCAGCCAGCGAAGCCTTTTCGTCCCAGCCCGCCAAGGTGATGCGCGCGGTATCGGCAAAAATCTTATTGTGCCTGGCCAGGTAAACCAGAATCTCAATGTTTTCGTCGGGCGGAACTTGCAGCGCACCCTTGGCCGCAAACTGCATCATGTTCGACGGCAGCTTGGAGGCGCGAATTAAATCGATCGTCCGCGGCATGAGTTTACCTCCTGAACTTGCTGACAAAGGACTTGCTAACAAAGACTAACCAAGCGAAGAACCGCGGCTCGCCGTGGCTTCCAGTTCCCGGACCGCAAGTTCCAATTCTCGAATCAACCGATTCGGATTGCCCCGAAGAAACTCCTCCATCAACGCCCGGTAATACCAGAGAGTTCCATCGCGCCCGCCCTTGAAGCGCGCCCAGACCGATTCCCCGACCTCGCGGTAGTCGGAAAGAATGGAGCGCACATTGTTCAGTTTGTCCGCGGCAGAAACCAGCCGCGTATCCGCATCGGCACTCTTCAAATGCTGGATATAAGCTTCTTTGCGTCCCCGCCACGGCGGCTTGGGATAACTATCAGAATCCGTGCAGCCATCGACAATCTTCGCCACGCGAGGTCCGAACCGTCGTCGAACTTCTTTCAGCATAGGCGCGCCGCCGCAGTCTTCCACCACGTCGTGCAACAACGCCGCGATCGCCAGATCTTCATCTCCGCCAAACTCCAGCACCAGCGAAGCCACACCCATCAGGTGCGCGATGTAAGGAATCGTCGACGCTTTGCGTGCCTGCCCGGCATGCTTTTCGGCTGCAAAGTTAAATGCGCGCAGGAACCGCGGGCCTAGCTTCACCGCTTTCTGTTTCGCCAACGCTTTTGCCGGTTTCACGCTCACGATTTCTCCCCGCGCCGCGCCAGCAAATACGCCCGGATGAACGGCTGCAAGTCGCCGTCGAGCACCCGATCCACATCGCCCACCTCGGTCTTGGTGCGGTGATCCTTAATCATGCGGTAAGGCTGCAGCACGTAGGAACGAATCTGCGATCCGAAGTCGTTATCGAGTTTTGAATCCTCAATCTTCTTCGTAGCGGCGCGCTTCTTCTCCATCTCAAATTCGTAAAGCTTGGAGCGCAGCATGCTCATGGCGCGTTCGCGATTCTTGTGCTGCGAGCGTTCGTTCTGGCAGCTCGCCACCAGTCCGGTGGCAATGTGCGTGATGCGCACCGCCGAATCCGTCGTATTGACGTGCTGTCCACCCTTGCCGCTGGAACGGTAAGTGTCCGTGCGAATATCTTCCGGCTTGATGATCACTTCAATGCTGTCGTCGATTTCCGGAGAAACAAAAACGCTGGCAAACGAAGTATGCCGCCGCTTGGCCTGATCGAACGGAGAAATCCGCACCAGCCGGTGCACGCCGATCTCGCTGCTCAGCAGCCCGAAGGCATACTCGCCGTTCACCGCAAACGTCGCCGACTTTCAGACCGGCCTCTTCGCCGGGCTGGTAATCGTAAAGCACAGTCTCGAATCCCTGCCGTTCCGCCCACCGCAAGTACATTCGCAGCAGCATGTCGGCCCAATCCTGCGATTCCGTCCCGCCTGCTCCAGGATGAATGGTCACAATCGCATTGAGGGCGTCGTTTGGACCGGAGAGCAGCGTCTCAGTCTCAAGCTTGTCGACCAACTCGCGCAGCGAGTCGATATCTCGGCGCAAGTCGCCGTCGACACTTTCGCCTTCTTTCGCTAATTCGAAATACGCGGCAATGTCGTCGCTGCGGCGCGCCAGATCGGCGTCGGTCGCCAGTAAATGTTCCAGGCGCTTCTTCTCGCGCATCACCTGCTGTGAGCGCTGCGGATTCGACCACAGATTCGGCTCGGCGGACTGCTTCTCGATTTCGGTTAGTTGCGGACGGAGCTTGTCCGCGTCAAAGATACTCCCGGAGTTCGCGGACCTTCTTGCTCAACGACCCGTATTCCTGTTCAAACTCTTGATTCATGAGGAGGGTTCTGCCTTCTTCGTTTTATGTGAAGCCCGAAGCGCGTGACCAGCGCCCCTACAGAAATTATCGCACACACCCACGCGAACCAATCGCCGTGGCGCGCGTAGAACGTGGTTACGGAGGTGAGGGCATAAGGAGCAGCCAGCGCCCCCCGTTCCTTGCGAGGAAGCCGCGCCACAGTTCTTCCATAGGGATCGATCGAGGCCGTCACTCCCGTGTTCGTTGCGCTCAACAGCCAGCGGTCGTTCTCGATGGCGCGCATGCGAGTCTGATTCAGGTGCTGCGCGTAGGCGCCGCTGTCGCCATACCAACCGTCGTTCGACAGATTCACCAACACCTGCGCGCCCTTCTGCGAAAACTGCCGCACTTCGCCGGGAAACACCGACTCGTAGCAGATGAAAATTCCCAGTCGCGTGCTTCCCGCATCCAGCGGCGCTCTCGACGCTCCGTGCTGAAACTCTCCGACTTCTTTGGTCAAGCCTCCGGCAAACGCAAACAGCCGGGGGAACGGCAAATATTCTCCGAAAGGTACCAGGTGCACTTTGTCGTAACGCGCAGTCCAATCGCCGGACGGACTGACCAGCGCAGCCGAGTTGAACACCTGCGAAGCTGACTTGCCGCCTTGCATCACAGGCGTGCTCCCGATGGCGCCCGTCACCACCCAAGTGCGCGTTTCCCGCGCCATCGCGCTCACTGGATTTCGAAACAGCGGATCGTTCGCGAAAAAAGGCGCAGGGGATTCGGGCCACACGATCAAATCAACCTTGCCTGGCTTCGAGTCGGGCGCACCGGATGTACTCGCGGCCTTCACACTGAGATCCGTCAGTTCGCGCAGAGTGTGCTCGAACGTATCGCGCGTCCAGGTGGCATCCACCGGAAGGTTCTCCTGCACCAGCAGAGCGGCGTGATCCGCCGGCAGCACGGGAGCGTCGACCAGCCTGCCGGCCTGAAGCACCGCGGCCGCCGCCAACGACGCCATCAGCAGGATGTTTCGCCTTTTTCTTGGCACCAGGAATGCCGCTGCCACCGCGACATTCACCAGCATGATCTCGAACGAAACTCCGTACACGCCAGTCCAGGTGGTAATGCGGCTGAGCGAGATGTTATCCACCTGCGCCGTGCCCAGCAGGTTCCACGGGTAGCCGGTGACAAGCGTCCGCGCCAACTCCACCGCGACCCACAGAAACGGTGCGGCCGCCAGCGCGACGCGATTGTCGCGCCCCGGACCAGCCGTCAAACTCAGCAGCAAACCGAACAGGCCGTGATAAAGCCCCAGATAAAGGCAAAAGAGAAAGAGCGCCAGCAACGCCAGCGGCGCGCTCATTCCGCCAAACTGATGCATCGTGTCATAAATCCAGTAACACGTGCCCGCGTACCAGAGAATGCCGGAACTGTATGCCAGCAGAAAAGCCTGCCCCGGTTTCGCAGCCTGAAGATTCGCGGAGCCATCCATCTCCAGGACTCCCGCCGGTCGCGCGCGCAGCAGCGCCACGATCAGCGGAGCGAATGCCACCCACGATAAAACGTAAAAACCGGGAAGCGGAAAAATCAGAACCTGCAGCAGCGACGAGAGACCCACCAACAACCAGGCGCTGGAATGAATTTGCCGCACTGGCAAGGATAACAAAGAGCCTGTCATTCCGAGCGGGCTTCCCGCGAGGAACCTGCTGTCCTCGCGGTCGCCACGGAACTCCGCACGAAGTCTACTATCTCCGCCGTCACATAAGGCGGCGGCGTGATCCGAAACACCGGCCGCTCCGCCACCGGCTTCAAGGAAACGCCTTGCCAGGCCGATGCCCCAGCATCATGAAGAATCACCGCCCCAGCGCGGTCCAAAAATTCCCGCGCAGAATTCTTGAAATCCTCGGTGCCGGGGTCGAGCACCGTCAGATACAAGTCCGGCCGCAAAAACTTCAACACGCTGTTCGATTCCACAATCACATGGCGCGAACGCTCGAGCCGCTGCCGCAATGCCGGCATAGCCTCGGCCAGCCTGCCCTGCTCCGTACGCACCCACAAAGCACGCACCGCACCCGCCACCAGAAAGCGAGAAGTGTCCGACTCCTCTCCGCGATCTTTTTCTTCGGTGATCGCCCAGGAGTGATCGGCGGTCGCGCAGTCGCACGGCGCTCCGTTGGCGGAGCAAACGCCGTGCCCATATTGCGTAATTTTCACCGCGGTCCAATCGTACTGGCGCAACGCGGAAATCAGCCCCGCCACCACGCTGGTCTTCCCCACACTTCGCGAATGCCCGCCAATCACCACGATCGCCACATCTACCTCTTCTTCGCCAACCGCGCCAGCGCTGCCAACTGCTTCAGATACTGCCGCACCGGCTGCGCCGGAGTTCCCCAGAAAGCCACGCCCTTGCCCCGCAAAACTTTGTTGGGCAGCACGCCGCCCTGCCCGCCCAGCATCACACCTTCTTCGATGCGCGCCCGTTCGCCGATGCCGACCTGTCCACCCAGCATCACGTCATTCTCAATCACGATGCTGCCGGAAAGCCCGGTCTGCGCTGCGATCACCACATTCTGCCCGAGACGGCAGTTGTGGCCGATGTGCACCAGGTTGTCGATTTTCGTTCCCCGGCCAATGCGCGTTTCCTCGAGCGCACCCCGATCGATGGTTGTGTTGGCGCCAATCTCCACATCGTCTTCGATCACCAACTTGCCCACCTGGGGAAATTTCTCGTGACCTCCGCTCTTCGGATCGCGCACATATCCAAAGCCATCGCTCCCCAACACCGCGCCCGCATGCACAATCACTCGATCACCCAGCGTGGTCCCGGGATAAATCGTGACGTGCGGATAAATCTCGCACTCCCGCCCAATCTTCACTCCGCGTCCAAGAACGCAACCAGCCCCGATCCGCGTGTTCTCACCGATTTCCGCGTCCTCCGCAATCACGGCG
>CAVPEZ010000004.1:0-22161 GCA_963703635.1 uncultured Acidobacteriaceae bacterium | reverse complement strand
GATCGCCAGCTATACCGTCACGGTGAATCCTACCGGGGTCTTTGGAGCCAATGTTGGGCTCAGTTGCAGCGCTCTTCCTTCCGGGGCGGCTTGCAACTTCAAGAACAGCACCATCACGTTGAACGGCAGCAGCGGCGGTTCGACCGTCCTGAACCTCAGCACCACCGCGCAACCCGTGAGCACGGTCGCCTCGGCAGGATGGCGTCGCGCGTTTTACGCCCTCTGGCTGATGGTTCCAGGGATGACTCTGTTGGGATTGGCGACAGGCGGCAGCCCCCGCGGAGGTAAAGGGAAGAGGAATCGCCTGCTGGGCCTGCTCATGCTCTCGCTGTTCTTCACCCTGGTTCTGCTCCAGCCCTCCTGCAGCGGCAACAAGACGCCGGTGCCGGTGAGCGGAACCCCCTCGGGCCTCTACCCTCTATCGGTGACGGCAACTTCAGGCTCGTTCAGCAAGACTGTGCCCTTCCAGTTGACGGTGACGCCGTAAGAGCGAGTAAGAGGGAGTTTCCAGTTTCCAGTTTCCAGTTTCCAATGCGTGTGCAAGCAGAGTCTGGAGCCCAGAAACTAGAAGCTATCTCATACATGGTTTTGGGAAGGGCACGACGTTCCAGTCGTGCCGTGCAGAGCCAAGAAGGGCGCGGGCTTCAGCCCCTGAGGTACGATCGCGTTCAACCGTTAAGGATTTATGAGATGGTTTCTAGAAACTAGAAACTAGAAACTAGAAACTAAAAACTAAAAACTGCTCCTACGCCCCTGCCGAAAGCTTGTGGTGGCTTTTGCCGTTATCCTCGGCGATCCCATATTGCCGGATCTTGTAAAGCAGTGCTTTATAGCTGATTTGCAGAAGAGCGGCCGCGCGTTTGCGATTCCAGTTGGTCTGCTCCAGCGCTTGCCGGATAGCTTCGCCTTCGGCTTCATCCTTGGCGGTGCGGGCCAGCGATTTTAATCCTCCGCCAGGTTCTCCGCTTCTTGTCCCGGATTCTCCCGGTGCGCCGCCGCTGCCGTCGTTGCGCGGCTGCAATTCGGCCGCCGCCAAATTCTCGTCACCGAGGATCAAATAGCGCTTCAGAAAGTTGTTCAGCTCCCGCAAATTGCCCGGCCAGGAATGTCTCTGGCAGGCCTCCAGCAGCGCCGGCGACAGCGGAAGCTGCGGCCGCGCGTAGCGTTCGGCCATGCGCGTCATGAAATGCTTCAGCAGAATCGGGATTTCTTCCTTCCGTTCGCGCAGCGGCGGCAGTTGCAAGGTGAACGCGTTGAGTCGGTAGTAAAGATCTTCGCGCAACTGCTTGGTCGCCAAAGCCTGCGGAATATCGATGTTCGTGGCCGCCAGGATGCGAACGTCCACTTTAATGACGGTTCGACTTCCCAGCCGCGAAAAGGTCTGGTCTTGAAGCACGTGCAGCAGCTTGGCCTGAAGCTGCGGCGGCATCTCCCCGATTTCATCCAGCAGGATCGTACCCTTGTTGCATATTTCGAACTTGCCCGGCTTGGCGTGCGTCGCTCCGGTAAATGCCCCCGGCTCGTAGCCGAACAGCTCGCTTTCCAGCAGATCGGCGGGAACGGCCGCGCAATTTACCTTCAGGAACGTGCGATGCGCGCGCCGCGACAGTTTATGAATCAGGCGCGCCAGCACTTCCTTGCCGGTACCGCTTTCGCCCAGCAGCAGCACGGGAATGTCCACATGCGCCACCAGCGCGGCTTGCGATCGGATCTTCCGCATGGCCGGACTCGCCGCGATAAAAAACACGTCGTCGCCCACGTCCTCGGCTTCTCCGCCGACCACAATCTTGCCCTGACCCAGGCACTGGTCGATCACGGCATCCAGTTCCGCCTTCTGAAACGGTTTGGTCAGGTAGTCATGCGCTCCCAGGCGCATCGCCTGCACTACCTTCTTGGTATCGTTGACGCAGGAAAGCATCACGACCTTCACTCCGGGCCGCTTCTGGCGAAGTTGTTCCAGCGTCTCCAGTCCGTCAATGCCCGGCATCAGCACGTCGAGCAGCACCAGGTCCGGCTCCATGCCTTTGTCCACGCATTGCAGAGCCTCTTCCCCGGTCGACGCGGTTTCCACTTTGTAGTCGTCAACCTCCAGCAGCGTCCGGATGTAGCGGAGCATCGCTGGTTCGTCATCCACCAGTAGAATCTTGGCGGTTTCCTTCATCGATTCTTTCCTTTGCCGGCAGGGTTCGGGGAAGGTTTGAAGGGAATGAGAAACGAGAATTTACAGCCCGCTCCAGGATCGCTCTCCACCCAAATTTTTCCGCCCATGCCATGCACCAGGCGGCGCACAATTGCCAGGCCCAGCCCCATGCCTTCCTCGTTTTCGTTGCCCGGCAGGCGGAAGAAATCATCGAATACTTCCTGATGAAACTCCGCCGGGATTCCCGGACCCGTATCCGATACGCTGACCTTTACGGAATTCGGCTGCGTATTCTCCTGCCGCCGCCTCTCGCCCGCCGATGCCGGCTGGGCGGCCGCGCGCCGCTCCCACATGTAAGGTTCCGCGTGCAGCCATACGGTCCCGCCCGTCGGAATAAACTTGAAGGAGTTTTCCAGCAGGTTCGAAATCACCCGCTCCAGCTTGGGAGAATCGAGGGGAAACGCCGGCAGCTTCTCGTTCGCCAGGAAGTAAAGCGCTAATCCCTTTTCCTGAAAGCGCGTTGACCACAGCCGGCACACATCCGACAGGCATTGGTTAATGTTGCCCGTCTCGAACTGCATCTTGAGGCCGCCGGTTTCCAGAGCGCTGTAGGTCAGGAAGTCCTGGATGAACTGTTGCAGCCGTTTGCCGCTCGACTGCATGTCCGTGAGCACTTCCCGCTGCCGCGCATTCAGCGGTCCCAGCTTCTCGCTTTGCAGCAACTCCACGTAACCGTTCAGGATCGCCAGCGGCGTCTTCAGGTCGTGTGCCGCTGAACCAAGCGCGTTGGCCGTGCGTTGGAATCGCTGCTGCAACTCGGAGTATGCCTGCTGCAAATCGGCCGGACTGGGCATTCCTTCCCCCAGCCCGGGAGGCGCGGGTTCGCCCGGTTTTCCTTCACCCGGCTGGGAAACACACAAGTTCTTTTGCACAGTGGCCATAGGGGGCGCGACGGTCCAACACCGAACTCGAGGAGGGAGGATGCACTCGACTGGTTACAAGAAGAATGCTGTACAAAAATCGTATGCTACGCCTCTTTTCCTTGTCAACGAAAAATGCACGCTGATTACCCAAGTGTGGCAAAACCTTGCACTTTCCTGCGCTCTGGCTTCCTTTGGCCCACTCCCGCCGCAGAACCGGACGGCGTCGAAAGCCATGAAAAGCCAGCGCCTCAACGGCTTTTATAACTCCGAACGGCCCTACTTGACCGGGTCTTTCAGGGTTTATCCCACGTTCTCCCCCTGGATTTCCCCCTTAACTCAGGCTTTGGCCCCCAAGATGCTTGGATTGTCTCGTTTAAAAGTACGGAGGAAGGCGTGGGTGTGAACGGTAAAACTCCATCGGCAGAGCATAGGCGGTGGCCGCGCTTGCCCTTGGCCATCCCCGTCTTTGTCAGGAGCCGGGCTGACTCTGACAAGGAATTCCTAGAGTTCGCTACCGCACTGAACGTCTCCGCTGGCGGTATGCTGGTCGCCATTCGCCGCTCCATCCCTTCGGCGGCTCAGGTTTCCCTTGAGATCCCCAGTGCTCCCTTAGCCGCACTGGACAGCCTGCCAAACGTTACCCGGAACATGCGCGCCAAGGTTTTGCGGATGCAACACGGCGAAGGCTACAATCTGGTCGGTGTAAAGTTCTCCCGGCCGCTTCTCAACCACAGTTCCTCCAAGCCTCGACGGAAATACACTTCTTCGGTGTGAAAACCTTTTCCTCCGCACTTCCTTGGTTCTCTACCACCTTCCCATCCCGCTGATTACTACCTCTCGTCCCTCGCAGTCTTTAGTAAGTTGCTTTTCATCAATCACATAGGCTACGCTGGTATATTACGTTTTACTCCCCCCTTTATTTGGTTCTCCAGATGCACATCAGAGCATAAGCCTGGGCTGCGGAAGCTGGCGTTCCGAGCCATGGCGCACTTATGAGCACTTCAAATCCAGTCAGCGCGTTGATCCAGCCCATCGGCGAAATGCCCCCCGATCCGGTCGTATTCGGGGGAACCGAAGCCATGCGGGCCCTCCGCGAACGGCTGGCTAAAATAGCCGGTGCCAACGTCCCTGTGCTCATCCAGGGAGAGAGTGGCACGGGCAAAGACATTATCGCGCGCATGATCCACGCCTCTTCGCCGTGGAAGACCGGTCCTTGGGTCAAGGTGAATTGCCCGGCGATTCCCGGCACGCTGCTTGAAAGCGAACTGTTTGGCTACGAAAAGGGAGCCTTCACCGGCGCCTACGGCAGCAAGCCCGGTCGCGTCGAGATGGCGCATCGCGGCACCCTGTTTCTCGATGAAATCTCCGAACTTGACATGGCCCTGCAGTCGAAGCTTCTGCAACTCCTGCAGGATGGCCAGTTCTGCCGCATCGGCGCTCAGGAAGACAAGAAAGTGGAAGTCCGCGTGGTCTGCGCCACCAATCGAAAACTCGAAGAGGAGGTTGCCGCCGGCAACTTCCGCGCTGACCTGTTCTACCGCATCAATGTCGTGAACCTGTACATGCCGCCGCTGCGCGAGCGTGCCTCCGACATTCCCCAGCTGATCAGCTATTTCATCGAGTACTACAACCGGAAATTCAACGCGCGCGCCGTCCAGCCCTCGGCCGACTTAATGAACTCATTGAAGAAATACCACTGGCCGGGCAACGTCCGCGAGTTGGAAAATCTGATGAAGCGCTATGTGATTCTGGGCACCGAGGAATCCATCTCCGGCGATCTGGACCCGCACGAGCCCGATTTCTTCAATGCCGACATTTCCGTCGACGGTCCGATCTCACTGAAAAAAATCACCCGCCAGGCCGTCCGTGAACTGGAGCGCAAGATCATCCTCAAAGTTCTCCAGCATCATCATTGGAACCGCAAACAGGCTGCCCGCGCCCTGAACATCAGCTACCGCGCCCTGCTCTACAAGATTCGCGACGCCGGGCTGCCCTCTAACCGCGCCCCCCGCCACCCCCAGTCCGAGGGCGTCCCGAACCACGTCGTCGCCGCCGACTGACTTCTCGTTGCATAGCTTTGTCGCACAAAAAAGCCGGTGCAGTAGGAGGGAAATTCCAAAAGCCTTCCCGCTTACTGCACCGGCTTCCTTGAAGCTATGACGCTTCTCTGGACTGCGCACGCACCTTCGCCCAGCGCGCTCTTTGCGCGGCCGCGATGCGCTCTCGGGCTGCCGCTGACAATTGGCGTTTCACGCGCTTGCTGGAACCATATGAGGCCTGTAAACTTCTTGCCGTCACCTTGCTGAGTTCCGCAATCACCTTCTCCAGTTGTCTTAGCTCGCCCACCGCACGTTTGCGTTCTTTCTGCAACTGTTCTAGAACCGCATCTAGATCAGCCATGCACTCTCCCTGTGGGGAACCGCTTGTACCTGAGCATACCTTATTCGGAGGTAGTAAGGTCAACAGCTAAAGTGCTCATATCACAAGAGTAAACAACGGTGCGCTGCCGCACCACCAAATCATGGCAGGGGGTCGGAATGGAGGTCCATTGCGGCAAGGATACAATTTCAACTTAAGCATTTACTAACTCATGTACTTAGTAACTGCGGTATATTACTTAGTAACTTATCCTGTTCCTTGTCACCAATTCCATTGACACTAAGCCCGCTCGCCGTCAGTCTGACTTTACGGCGGCCTAAAGCCATAGCTTCCCGCAGCCGATAGGGAGTACAGACTGTGAATTATCTGCTGATTCTAGGACTTGCCTTATTTAGTTCCGCCAGTGGAGCGCTGCTGGTAGCGCTCCTGCATTTGACGCGGAGCGAGCCGTCCCAAAGTCCGGCCCGGCCCGAAGCCGATTGCAGTCCCGGACCAGGAAATGGAAAATGATGGAGATCCTCCCCAAGTCAGCCGCCGCCGGAACCGCGTTGGTGTTCTGCAAAGACGCGCCAACCCGCCGATTAATCCTCGAATCCTTGCACCCGCTTACCATACTCCCGGAGATCTGCGAAGACGGAGTGGTCGCGGCCAGCCTCTTGGATAAACAGAAGTTTGAGGCCGTAATCGTAGATATGCTCCTCGGGGATGAAGCCGTGCTGGTCTTGCGCCAGCTCCGGCTCTCCCGCGCCAACCGCACCGCTGTCACTTTTGCCATCACCACCGGGACGGAGACGCAAACCTCGGGCAAGCCGGACTCGACCTTTGTGCTGCAACGGCCCCTTTCGGCGGCCGCGGTTACTCAAACCCTGCGCGCCGCATTCGGCATGGTGGTGCGTGAGCGCCGGCGCTACTTCCGCTGTCCGGTCGCGATTGCCGCCTTCCTCAGAGCGCGGCAGCCCGAAGATCTTTTGTGCCAAACCGTGAACATCAGCGAGGGTGGGATCGCGATCAAAGTCCCCACCACTCTGGATTCTGATTTTGCTCTCCTGCGCTTCAGCCTCCCCGGCCGCACCAGTCAATTATTCGCCGAAACCAAGGTCGTCTGGCGTGGCCAGGGCGGTATGGTGGGATTGCAGTTTGAATCTCTGGCTGCGCCGCAGAAACAGGAACTACAGGAATGGCTCGCCCGCAAACTCGATGAAACTCTTTCCGAAGACGTTGCCGCATTGTTTCGCGGCGTAGGCCAATCCTAGCCCGAAGGTCAGCTTCCTTTACAGGCTTTGAAAGGGCGCGGCTTCCACCCGCGCCGCAAAACTTGATTTTGGGTGGCGCAGCGCTTCTGCGCTGCGATCGCGGCGCCTTTTGAATGCGGCTTTAGCCGCCGCCGTCCGTACCATAAAAAGTACATCCTACCGCCGTCAAGTCTACTTTAGTAGGCATTCGACGTCCTCAAAAGTAGACATTCCTTCCACAGCCTAACCCCTTGATTCCATGGATCCGCCCAAAAACCCCCACCAGGAATCAACGACTTACGCCGCGAATTTTCTGCAAAGTGAAATGTTCCGGTTGGAACATTCGAGCAGTTTGCAAGGCAGGCCCTGAAGCACCTAAGATTGCCCGTACCGGTTCACCATGTCCACTACTGCCATCTCGTTCCGACGTTGGGCTGCGGGAAATGCTCGTCACAACCCGCTGGCGGCAACCGGCGTGGTGTTGGTGATCGTCTTCGTGATCTTCGCTCTGTTCGCGCCCTGGATCGCGCCGCAAGATCCTGCCGCTATCAATCTTCCTGCGCGGCTTGACACTCCATCGCACGCGCACTGGTTCGGCACTGACGAACTCGGGCGCGACATTCTCTCGCGCATCATCTACGGCGCGCGCATCTCGATGCTGGTCGGAAGCTCGGTCGTGGTCATGTCGCTCGCCCTGGGCCTTATCATCGGCTCCATCGCCGGCTACTATGGCGGAGGCATCGACCGCTTCGTCAACGTCATCCTGATGAACGCGTTCCTTTCGTTCCCTGGAATTCTATTGGCGATTGCCTTCGTTGCGTTTCGCGGGCCCGGCATCTTCAATCTTGTGCTCGCGCTCTCGCTTGGAGGATGGGTCGGCTACGCGCGCCTGGTTCGCGGGCAAGTGCTCGCCGCGCGCGAGCGTGAATTCGTCGAAGCCGCGCGCGCCCTTGGGGCGAGCGATCTGCGCATTATTGTCCACCACATTCTGCCGAACATTATTCAGCCTGTGATCGTGCAGGCCGCGATCGGCATGGCCGGAGCCATCCTCGCCGAAGCGACCATGAGCTTTCTAGGACTCGGTGTGCCGCCACCGACAGCCAGCTGGGGCACGATGCTCAACGATGGACGCGCGCACCTGTTCGACGCGCCGCACCTGGTGCTCTTTCCAGCGCTGGCGGTGATGCTGGCGGTGCTGTCGTTCAACTTCATCGGCGACGCGCTGCGCGACTACCTCGACCCGCGTTCCCGCATCGAGGCCGGACTCTAGCCCTCACAAGCCTTTCAAAAGACGGGAAATCCACTTCTTGACATGAATAGCATATTGCAATATACATATAGCGATCTGGAATATGAAGCTGGGAGAGAAAATTCGTTACCTGCGCGAGGTGGAAGGCTCGTTGCGCGGCCTGGACCGTCCCATGACCCAGCAGGAGATGGTGAAGGCGGTGCGACAGGAACTGCGCAAGAGCATCAGCCAGTCGTACTCTGTCGCAGATCGAAAACGGGGCGCGTCCGCATATGACGCAGTCTTCGCGCGCGCTGCTGGCGAAGTTTTTTAAGGTGCATCCCGGGTTTCTGGTGGATGACCCGGAGGGCTATCACACGGAGCTGACCTCAGACCTGCGTACGACTGAAGGCCAGCTCGACGTGTGGCTGCTGCAGGGTTCGGAACGTTTTGTGCAGCGACCCGGAAGTGAGCGAAGTACTGATCAAGGCGGCGCGGGAGAAAGACACGAGGCGCTGCCTGCTGCTGCTGGGCGCGATTCTCGACACTCCGGGGTTGGCCGAGCGGCTGCTGGAGGCGTTGAGGCCGGAGTTGATGGCGGGCGGAAACCATCGTCGTGCCGATATTCATGGCCCGGATATTCACCGCGACCGTCGTGGCGCGGCAGAAGAAGGGAGGAGAATCCGATGACTCACTTCGCGACCTATTTCACAACTTATGCCGCGGCTTCCTCGGCGGCTTCTTCAGCGGCTTATTCAGCAACATGGGCGGATTTTTACCTGATCTGTTTCGCAATCGGCTTCTGCTTCAGTTTTTTTTCGTTTCTGTTCGGGGGCGCACGGACGGGCCGGCTGCATCTGCCGCACTTTCACGGGGAGGTGGGCGGCGCACATCTGCCTTCGGCGGGCGGTTCAGTTGGGCATGGGCCGGTTGCGAGCGGTCACGGGCCGATTGCCGGGGACACGCGCGCCGCGGCAGACGGCGCACATGCCCACTCGGGCGGAGTTTCTCCATTCAACTTTGTCACGCTGACGGCGTTTCTGGCCTGGTTTGGCGGGACGGGATATTTGCTCACGCGCTACTCCGGGCTGTGGGTTGGCTTTGGATTGCTGACTTCGGTAGTGAGCGGACTGGTGGGTGCGGGCGCCGTGTTCCTGTTTTTGAGCAGGGTGCTGATCTCGGAGGACGAGAACATGGACTCGGCGGACTACGAAATGGTGGGCGTGCTGGGCCGGGTTTCGAGTTCCATCCGCGAAGGCGGAACGGGCGAGATGGTGTATACGCAAATGGGGACGCGGCGAGTGTGCGGCGCGCGCAGCGACGACGGCAGCGCTGTTGCTAAGGACACAGAGGTTGTGGTCGCGCGCTATGAAAAGGGAATTGCTTACGTGAGGTTGTGGAGCGAGATGTCGGGGGAAGAGTGAACGGGTGTTTTGGCCGCTGCAGTTTGACCTCAGCGGCTAAAGCCGATCCGAAAAATGGGCGGCTTACCGCAGCGCTGAAGCGCTGCGCCACCCAAAAGCTGGAAGGAGAGATATGAATCGGACAGTGATGAAAGCGATATTGATTCTGGCAGCCGAGGTGGTGACAGCGGCGTCTTTCGTCAGCGCACAGGACATTGCCGGCGACTGGGAGGGCACGCTGCATGCCGGAGCGGATCTGCGCCTCGTCCTGCGCATCACCAAAGGTGGCGATGGGGCGCTCAAGGCCACGCTCGACAGCGTGGATCAGGGCGCCAATGGCATTCCGGTAAGTTCGATCTCTTTGAAAGATTCAAAGCTCAGTCTGGGAGTGGATGCGGTTCACGGAACCTATGAGGGCACGGTGGCGGCTGACGGCAAGACGATCGGCGGAACGTGGTCGCAGGGCCAGCCGCTGCCGCTCGAGTTCAAGCGTGCTGCCGCACCCGTAAAGACAGTGCACAAGCCCGCTAAGCCGTCGGACATCGACGGCGCCTGGATGGGAACGCTGGACGCGGGAGCGAGCAAGCTGCGCGTCGTCTTCCACATCGTCAACACTGAGGACGGGTTGATCGCCACTCTGGACAGTCCGGACCAGGGTATGAAGGGAATGCCGGTCACGACCATCACGCGCGACGGAGCCGCGCTGAAGATGGAAGTCAAACCGCTCGGTGGCGTGTTCGAAGGCAAGATCGCGGCCGACAGAACGTCGATCGAGGGTACGTGGACGCAGGGCGGAGGCAGTTTTCCGTTAGTCCTGAAGGTGGTGAAGGATCAAGCGGGACTGGAACGGAGCGTCCCGGCAGCTAAAGCCGATGTTGATTTTGCCGGAGTTTTACGGCGCGGCTAGAAGCCGCGCCCTTTCAAAGAGTCGATGCATTTGATTGTTCAGAACTGCATTCGCAGGAGGAGGAGTTATGCCAGAGATGTCACGGATGGTAGAGATTTGGATTTTTGTCGGGCTGGGAGTGATGGCCCTTCTGTTCCTGATGAGCGCAATGGCCAGGCTATATCGCAAAGCGGGGCCGCACGAGGCACTCATCGTGTATGGCCTGGGCGGAACACGGGTGGTGCAAGGGCACGGAACGCTGGTGCTTCCCATGGTGCAGGTTTGCAAAGACCTGTCGCTGGAGCTGATGTCGTTTGACGTGGCGCCGCAGCAGGATCTCTACACCAAACAAGGCGTCGCGGTGACGGTGGAGGCGGTGGCGCAGATCAAAGTGAAGTCCGATCGGGAGTCTGTTCTTACGGCAGCCGAGCAATTCCTTACCAAGACTGATCAGGAGCGCGAGGCGCTGATCCGGTTAGTGATGGAGGGCCATCTGCGCGGCATTATTGGCCAGCTCACGGTGGAAGAGATTGTGAAGCAGCCGGAGATGGTTTCCGATCGCATGCGCGGGACATGCGCCGAGGACATGAACAAGATGGGGCTCGAGGTGATCTCGTTCACCATCAAGGAAGTTCGCGACAAGAACGAATACATCACGAACATGGGTAAGCCCGACGTAGCACGGATCAAGCGCGATGCCGACGTGGCCACGGCGGAAGCTGACCGCGATACCGCGATCAAGCGCGCGCTGGCGCAACGGGAATCGGCTGTGGCCAGGGCGCAGGCCGATCAGGAACGCGTGCTAGCGGAAACTCTGTCATTGGCTAAGCAAGCGGAGTCGCAGCGCGATCTCGAAGTGAAGAAGGCGCAATTTCTGGAAGTCACGAAGCGCCAGCAGGCGCAGGCCGACAAAGCTTATGACATTCAGACCAACATCATGCAGCAGCAGGTGATCGCTGAGCAGGTGAAGGTGCAGCAGATCGAGAAAGAGCAACAGGTGAAAGTGCAGGAGGCGGAAATCAACCGGCGCGAGAAAGAGTTGATCGCAACCGTGCTGAAGGGGGCCGAGATCGAGCGTCAGAGGATTGAGACGTTGGCGGCGGCCGAAAAGCAGCGTTTGATCGCGGAGGCGGAAGGGCATGCGTCATCGATACGCGCGCAGGGCGAAGCTGAAGCGGAGATCATTTTCAAGAAAGGCGAATCCGAAGCCAAGGCGATGAACGTGAAAGCCGAGGCCTTCCAGGAATACAACCAGGCGGCGGTGATCGACAAGTTGTTCTCGACCATGCCGGAGGTGGTGAGGGCGTTGGCCAGTCCGCTGGCGAATGTCGACAAGATCACCATCGTCTCTACTGGGAACGGCGATGCGTCGGGGATGAACAAGATCACCGGCGACATTACCAAGATGGCGGCGCAGGTGCCGGCGTTGTTCGAGACGCTTTCGGGCATGCCGCTGGCGGAGTTGCTGGGGAAAGTGCGGCAGCTCGGGGATAAGGCGGGGAAGGCGCCGGTGGTAGATGCGAAGAAGTAAGTGATCTTAAGTGCGCGGGGACGCCGCCTCGCTGCGCTCGGCGGGACCCTTCGGCTTCGCTCAGGGCAGGCGGGCGAATGCGCCCGTCCCCACACGAGCAGGAGTGGATTATGACTAACAAATCTAAACATACGGGATTGGGCGTTGCGCTGGGGGCGGCGCTGGGCGCGGTTGCGGGAGTTCTGGCTGGGCACATTGCGGTCTGGCTGGGCATTGGAATTGCGATTGGGATGGCGCTGGGCGCGTCGTTTCGGGGCTCGCGAACCGATTGTCCGGAGTGTGCGGTGATCCATCGGAAACATGAAACGAGTAGTCGGCAATTGGAGAGCTGAGGTAGTGGTCGAAAGCGCGCCTAGAGGAGCCGAGAATGTGGCGACGCTAGGGATCCTTCGACTCAGCAGATGGCTCGCTTCGCGACTATCTGCTTCGCTCAGGATGACAATTTTTGAATTCAGGGAAGCTAGAAACTGAGAAAAAGGAGTCCATCATGGCATTACTGGAGCGTGTTTCCACATTGGTCCGGGCCAACCTTAACGACTTGATCGATAAGGCTGAGGAGCCGGAGAAGATGATCAAGCAGGTGATTCTTGACATGCAGAACCAGCTTCTGCAGGTGAAGACGCAGGTGGCGATTGCGATTGCCGATCAGCACCTGCTGGAGAAAAAGCAGAGAGAGAATGAAGACAAAGTGGCGGAGTGGATGCGCAAGGCTGAATTGTCGGTTGATAAGAAAAAGGATGATTTGGCGCGCGCGTCGCTGCTGCGGGTGGAAAGCTATCGCGAGATGAGCGAGAGCTTTGCGCAGCAGGTGGCCGACCAGAAGGCGCAGGTGGAGAACCTGAAGACGGCGCTGCGCCAATTGGAGCAGAAGCTGGCTGAGGCCCAGGCCAAGGCCGATCTGCTGATTGCGCAACATCGGCGGGCCCGCGCCGTGGGCAAGGCCAGCGAAGCGCGCATCGCTATCGGGGATGGCTCGAAGGCGGCGGCTTTGACCGCATGAAGCGCAAGGTGGCGCATTCCGAAGCGGTGGGCCAGGCGAAGTCGGAGATTGCCGGGGAGAATATCGAAGACCGGCTGGCCGCTCTGGAGAAAGAGGATCGCATCGAGCAGTTGCTGGCGGAGTTGAAGACCAAGCGGGGAGCGTGATGGAACACCGGCGGTCTAGTAGGAGGTTCGATTCGTGAGAACCGTCATGAAGGATCTCTGTGACTGGTTCTGGTCCCTGGATTTTTTCCGGAGGCGCATGGTCTTCGGTTGCACAGTTGTGGTGGTGTTCATGACGGTTGTTTTTTGGCGAGTCATGATTCCCATGATCCTGCTGGCCGCGTTGGTTAGTGCCTACTTGCGTTATTCTCGAACCAAGGACTCGCTGTAGGTGTGGATTCGGCTGGAAACTCCTGGACGAGCCGCCGGTCACGCCGAGATGCGAGGGGTCCCCTCGGCTTCGCTCGGGCAGGATCTTCGACTCCGCAGCCACTTCGCTGCGCGAAGTGTCTGCTCCGCTCAGGAGCTCAGGATGACAGTGTATCGTGGATGCTGATCAGACTGACGATGGCTTTTGTACGGAGCTGGAGGCTACTCCGGAGATGGAGAGCGAGTGGCCATTTTCGCAGACTACTACAGGGTCGGCGCGCAGGACGAACTCCAGCAATTCTGTTTCGGACAACTGGCTGTTATCGAGGACGTGCCAGCGGGTGCGCGATCCGCAATTGGGTTCGGCGCATTCCAGTTCGATGCATTGAAAATCAACGCCGCTATCGTTCGCTAGAGGAGAGGAATAGGGCGCCCATTGAATATCCTGTTTCTCGTAAACGTACCAGTGGTCGCACTCGCGGCAGATCAGGCGTAGTTGCCATCCGTCTGGCGGCCAGTCTGGCGCGGTCGCACCGGTTTTCGGCGGGTTGGGATAGGGCAGACGAGTGCGAGCTGCGGAGGGCGTGGGACAGTCCGAGTTCTTGCATCGTACGACGGGCTGCAAATACATAGAGTGTGTCTCCGAGCGACATCCAGCCTATCATGGGAATCGACAAGCCGCTTGCATCCATTGACCGGTCAGGCTGCATCTCTGTAGTCTTGCAGGAGAAATCCGCGTTGGGACCCTGGGTTCGATTCTGAATTTGTCGATTCTGGGCTTAAGGACAATCCATGAAAGCAGTTGCAATCCTGGTGCTGTTGGCGGTTATGCTGAACGGTTGCGGGGGCAGTTCGGCGACCGTTCAGGCGGCGTCGGGAACGGTCTGGCAAGCGCAATTAACTGGGGGATCGGGCGCGGAGTCCGGGTTGAGCTTCGTCACGACGTTTACGATAAACGGCGACGGCTCGCTGAGTGTTTCGAACTTTCAGTTCCTCAACCAGGGCACCTGCTTCCCAGTGAATGGGGAAGACCCGAGCGGGTCGATCTCGAATTTGCAGGTTATTTCCAGCTCCGGCCAGGTGACCGCGGATTTTTCGTTTACGGTCACGGGAGGCGGTAACACTCTGACCCTTACCGGACCGCTGACCGGAACTGAGACTGGAATTGTGGTTGGAGGTTCGAATACCGGTACGTTCTCTTCGGCCGCGGTGGTCGGCACATGGACGCTGACCGGTGATACCTGCAACCTTACTTCAGGTCAGACTAGTTTCACCATGACGCTGTGCTCCTCCTCAACGTCTTGCAGTGCTCCCTGAGCGTCAGAACCAATCGCTGCGGTAAGCGACCCACCAGGAGACGTAGAGGATGGGAATGGTGGAGGCCAGGCCCCACCAAATCGGCAGCAGGAAATCCGCCAGCAGGCCGAGCACGGTGAAGGTCATCCAGAAGATTTTCCTTTCCATAGAGTGATTGTAGGTTCGCGGGCGCTGCGAGGGCAGCAGGGCTTTCGGACCAGCACTTTCGTCACGTCCGGCCTGTGCTATAGAGTGGGAGCGATGAAACGCTCGCTGCGACAGATTGCTGAGGCAGTGGATGCCCGCCTGCACGGGGATGGAAGTGTCGAGGTCGAGGGCGTGGCCAGCATTGGATCGGCTTCGCGGCACGATCTGGTGTTTGTGGAAGAAGAGAAATATCTTTTGCGGGCGCTGGAGTGCGGCGCGGGCGCGGTGATTGCGGGGGAGTTCGCGGCGGGGAAGTTGGCTTCGGGGTCGTCTGCCGCGGGATCGTCCGCGGATCGCCGCCGCGGGATCTGGTGGGAAACCGCTGCTCATCAGCCGTCATCCTAAGCTGGCGTTTGCGCGGGCGGCGCGCTTTCTGCGGGAGGGAGGATCGCGCCGGGCTTGCAACTGGCGTGCGCGCGAGCTGCGGTTGTGCATTCTTCGGTTCGCCTTGGCGCGGGCGTGGTGGTGGAGGAACGCGCCGTGATTGCGGAGGACGCGGAGATCGGCGAGAACACGCGGATCGGCGCCGGTTGCGTTATTGGACGCGGAGTGAAGATTGGGCGGGAGTGTGAGATTTATCCCCACGTCACTTTTTATCCCGGGACCACCCTAGGTGATCGGGTGATTGTGCATGCGGGCGCGGTGTTGGGGAGCGATGGCTTTGGATATGTGCGCGATCCGAAGAGCGGAGGTCACGAGAAATTTCCCCAGGTGGGCAAGTTGGTGATTGAAGACGATGTGGAGATTGGCGCCAACACAACCATCGATCGGGGTGCGCTCGAGGAAACGCGCATTGGCCGGGGAACGAAAATCGACAACCTGGTGCACATCGGCCACAACTGCCGTCTCGGGCAGAATGTGGTGATCGCAGCGCAGACCGGGCTTTCCGGCAGCATCGTGATTGAGAATGACGTGATGCTGGGTGGACAGGTCGGCATCGGCGAACGGGCGCGCATCGAAGAAGGTGTGATGCTGGGCGGGCAGGGCGGCGTGCTGCCGAATAAAGTTTTGCGCGGCAAGGGCGTGGCCTTCTGGGGAACTCCGGCGCAGCCGGTGCGGCAGTATTTGAAGCAGTTGGCAGCGCTGGCGCGGTTGGCGAAGAAGAGGTAGATGTGGCGATCGTGGTGATTGGCGGGCATTCGCGAAGTGTGGGGAAGACCAGCGTGGTGGCCGGGCTGATTTCCGCGTTGCGCGAGTACGATTGGACCGCGGTGAAAATTACGCAATATGGACACGGAGTTTGCTCCGCCAACGGAGCGCCGTGCGACTGCGCGACGGTCGATCACTCCTGGGCGATCACCGAAGAAAAAGATCGCGGAGGGGAGTCGGACACTTCTCGTTTTCTGGTGGCGGGTGCGGTGCGTGCTTTGTGGGTGCGTACGGAGCAGGGCAGGCTGGCCGAGGCTATGCCGGCATTGCGGCAGCGGCTGAAGCATTCTCGTCACGTGATTGTGGAATCGAACAGCGTGTTGAAGTTCCTGCGGCCGGATTTGTATCTGACGGTGCTCGACCCCGGCACCGAGGATTTCAAGAATTCCGCGCGGGAATTTTTGGACCGCGCTGGGGCTGTGATTCTTCACGATAGCTCAACCACGGGATCGGCGTGGCAAGGTGTTTCTTTGAAGCCGGTGGCGGAGCGGCCGGTGTTTCGGATCGTGCCGCCGCCTTATGTTACGGCGGAGATTGTGGAGTTCGTGCGGAGATCCCTGGTGAGCGCTAGACCTTCGGTAATTTCTTAAAACTGGATGTTGGCTTTTTGTTTTCAAAGCATTAAAGTCATGATAAATTTATCATGTAGTAAATAAAGAAAAACTCTTGCAAATATGATGTTTTTATCATAGGCTTATGGACGAGTGGTTGTTCTTTGACTATATCGACGAGCGTGGCACCAACCTCATTCAGGATTGGCTAGTGGACAGACGTGCAGTGCCAGTCAAAGCGCGGGCCAAAATACAGAGAATCCTCTTACAGTTGGCTGGAACCGCACTTTGGACTCGTCCACTTGCGAGTAACCTAGATGGCTACGAAGGGATCGTAGAGATCAGGATTCGCTGGATGAACACTCAATATCGCCTGCTCGGGTTTCGTGGACCAGATCAAAGACAGTTCTCCCTTCTGGTGCCAGCCATTGAGCAGAACGACAAGTTTGTACCTCCAACTGCCCCCGGGATTGCCGTGACTCGAATGACTGTAGTTATCGCGGATAGGAGACGAATCGTTGAGCATCGGTACAACTAAGCTGGACCTTCTAAACAGTCTCAAGGACCGCGAATATCGCGCCGCCTTCAATCTGGAGAATGTGTATACCACTATTTGCTTCCAGCTTAGGTCGCTTCGAGAGCAACGCGAGATGTCTCAAGGGGCGTTGGGAAAGAAGGTAACTCCCATGATGGCCCAGGAACGAATCTCAATTCTCGAAGACCCAAACGCTGAGACGAAACCGAGGCTTAATACGCTTCTTCGCCTAGCGGAAGCTCTGGATGTAGGCTTGGAGGTTCGCTTCGTGCCGTTCAGCACCGTGCTCGAACGCTCGACGCACACTAACATGCGGGATTTGGAGGTGGACAGCTTCGATATTGAGTTACCAGCACTGGAACAAGCAGTCGCGTTCGAGGTTGAGTGGGAGAATCGAGCGATCGCGGTATCCCACTTGGGGCCGCATCAGCGTCTGCGGCAGACACCTTACGCTCTAAGCGTACCCAGTATCAACCAGGCGCAGTCGCCCTGGCTGGAAAGAGCGAGCGGGGAAAGAAGACAACCGTCATCCGAGCACAATACTTTTTTCGTTCAAGGAGAATTGGCTAATGCAGCTCGCGTCGGTGCCGCTGGCTAGAGTTCTGGCATACATAGAGACCACGGAATTAAATCCTACTGGATCGGTGTTCTTCCCCGAGCTTATCCGGCGGATCGTAGAACGTTTTGAGTTCCAGAAATATCCGCGTACCTTCGAGGAAACGAACGAAGATAAGGGCGTCGAGTTTTTTGAAGGGCGATGGAATGGAGTTAACGTCAACAAGCTAGCGATCTTCACCGGTGCGCTAGTTGTGGATACGAGCGCATCTACTGCTGAGTCTGAAAGAATCATAGAAGAAGCACTCATCTGGGCTGCAACGGACCTGGGGCTGAACTACAAGCCGGGGATGATCAAGCGAAAGCAATATATCAGCGATCTGGTCTTCTACAGCAACATTCAGCTATTGGCCGTCCATCCCGCATTCGTCAACCTACAGAAGGCCGTTACGGATATGGGGGAACAATACCTCTGGCAACGGCGCGAATATGCTTTAACCCACTTCGGCCTTGACTTCGATAAAACCCTGACACCTCTCGTCTCAGCCCCATTCAGCATCCAGCGCCGTGGCAACGCGCTCTTTACTGAGAATAAGTATTTCTCAGAAGCCCCGTTCCCTACGGATGTACACATCACACTGGTGGAGCAATTGGAGGCCAACCTGAGAGGCGGTTATCAAGCTACGTGAAGCCAGAAGGCCGAGGCAGACGCTTCCTCCGAGAAGAAACCTAACAGATTCTCAGCAACATGCCATTGGGACTCTAGCGGCCCCGTTCGGAATGACAGGCGCGTTTTGTTATTCTTGGCAGTGCGGCAAATTCATTTCAGCGCCTGGTTGTTGGTGGGTCTCTCGTCGCTGCTGCAGGTTCTGATTTTTCCGCTTCCCGGCGTTTACGTTTTATCTTGGGTGGCATTCGCTCCGCTGATCGTGGCACTTCTGCGTGCGCGACCGGCGGGGATCCTTGAGATGGATGGCTCCGCGAATCTTCAGGCTGCGAAACCGGGGCAGGCTTTTCTGCTGGCGTACAGTTCCGGGATTCTCTGGTATGCGGGCACGTGTTACTGGATTTATGACACGATGCATCAATTTGGCGGAATGAGCCCGCCGCTGGCGCTGCTGGCTCTCTGTCTCTTTTGCCTTTATCTGGGGCTTTATCACGGCCTGTTCGGTTTGCTGCTGAGTTTCACGGTTGGTCCCGGCCGCGACAATCGCGTCGCGCTGGCGGCAGCACCGTTTCTTTGGGTCGCGGTGGAGTTGGCGCGGACGCTTGTCACCGGCTACCCGTGGAACCTGCTGGGCACGGCGCAGGTGGATAACATCTCGCTCAGCCGCATTACCACCTGGACTGGCGTGTACGGAGTGTCGTTCGAGATAATGCTGGTGAATGTCGCGGTGGCGGCGGCATTTCTGGTGCCAAGAAAAAGGCGAAACATCCTGCTGATGGCGTCGTTGGCGGCGGCCGCGGTGCTTCAGGCCGGCAGGCTGGTCGACGCTCCCGTGCTGCCGGCGGATCACGCCGCTCTGCTGGTGCAGGAGAACCTTCCGGTGGATGCCACCTGGACGCGCGATACGTTCGAGCACACTCTGCGCGAACTGACGGATCTCAGTGTGAAGGCCGCGAGTACATCCGGTGCGCCCGACTCGAAGCCAGGCAAGGTTGATTTGATCGTGTGGCCCGAATCCCCTGCGCCTTTTTTCGCGAACGATCCGCTGTTTCGAAATCCAGTGAGCGCGATGGCGCGGGAAACGCGCACTTGGGTGGTGACGGGCGCCATCGGGAGCACGCCTGTGATGCAAGGCGGCAAGTCAGCTTCGCAGGTGTTCAACTCGGCTGCGCTGGTCAGTCCGTCCGGCGATTGGACTGCGCGTTACGATAAAGTGCACCTGGTACCTTTCGGAGAATATTTGCCGTTCCCCCGGCTGTTTGCGTTTGCCGGAGGCTTGACCAAAGAAGTCGGAGAGTTTCAGCACGGAGCGTCGAGAGCGCCGCTGGACGCGGGAAGCACGCGACTGGGAATTTTCATCTGCTACGAGTCGGTGTTTCCCGGCGAAGTGCGGCAGTTTTCGCAGAAGGGCGCGCAGGTGTTGGTGAATCTGTCGAACGACGGTTGGTATGGCGACAGCGGCGCCTACGCGCAGCACCTGAATCAGACTCGCATGCGCGCCATCGAGAACGACCGCTGGCTGTTGAGCGCCACGAACACGGGAGTGACGGCCTCGATCGATCCCTATGGAAGAACTGTGGCGCGGCTTCCTCGCAAGGAACGGGGGGCGCTGGCTGCTCCTTATGCCCTCACCTCCGTAACCACGTTCTACGCGCGCCACGGCGACTGGTTCGCGTGGGTGTGTGCGATAATTTCTGTAGGGGCGCTGGTCACGCGCTTCGGGCTTCACATAAAACGTAAGAAGGCAGAACCCTCCTCATGAATCAAGAGTTTGAACAGGAATACGGGTCGTTGAGCAAGAAGGTCCGCGAACTCCGGGAGTATCTTTGACGCGGACAAGCTCCGTCCGCAACTAGCCGAAATCGAGAAGCAGTCCGCCGAGCCGAATCTGTGGTCGAATCCGCAGCGCTCACAGCAGGTGATGCGCGAGAAGAAGCGCCTGGAACATTTACTGGCGACCGACGCCGATCTGGCCCGCCGCAGCGACGACATTGCCGCGTATTTCGAATTAGCGAAAGAAGGCGAAAGTGTCGACGGCGACTTGCGCCGAGATATCGACTCGCTGCGCGAGTTGGTCGACAAGCTTGAGACTGAGACGCTGCTCTCCGGTCCAAACGACGCCCTCAATGCGATTGTGACCATTCATCCTGGAGCAGGCGGGACGGAATCGCAGGACTGGGCCGACATGCTGCTGCGGATGTACTTGCGGTGGGCGGAACGGCAGGGATTCGAGACTGTGCTTTACGATTACCAGCCCGGCGAAGAGGCCGGTCTGAAAGTCGGCGACATTTGCGGTGAACGGCGAGTATGCCTTCGGGCTGCTGAGCAGCGAGATCGGCGTGCACCGGCTGGTGCGGATTTCTCCGTTCGATCAGGCCAAGCGGCGGCATACTTCGTTTGCCAGCGTTTTTGTTTCTCCGGAAATCGACGACAGCATTGAAGTGATCATCAAGCCGGAAGATATTCGCACGGACACTTACCGTTCCAGCGGCAAGGGTGGACAGCACGTCAATACGACGGATTCGGCGGTGCGCATCACGCACATTGCCACCGGACTGGTGGCGAGCTGCCAGAACGAACGCTCGCAGCACAAGAATCGCGAACGCGCCATGAGCATGCTGCGCTCCAAGCTTTACGAATTTGAGATGGAGAAGAAGCGCGCCGCTACGAAGAAGATTGAGGATTCAAAACTCGATAACGACTTCGGATCGCAGATTCGTTCCTACGTGCTGCAGCCTTACCGCATGATTAAGGATCACCGCACCAAGACCGAGGTGGGCGACGTGGATCGCGTGCTCGACGGCGACTTGCAGCCGTTCATCCGGGCGTATTTGCTGGCGCGGCGCGGGGAGAAATCGTGAGCGTGAAACCGGCAAAAGCGTTGGCGAAACAGAAAGCGGTGAAGCTAGGCCCGCGGTTCCTGCGCGCATTTAACTTTGCAGCCGAAAAGCATGCCGGGCAGGCACGCAAAGCGTCGACGATTCCTTACATCGCGCACCTGATGGGTGTGGCTTCGCTGGTGCTGGAGTTTGGCGGAGACGAAGATCTGGCGATCGCGGCGTTGTTGCACGACGTGGTGGAAGACTGCGGCGGCGCGCCTATGCTGAAAGAAGTTCGACGACGGTTCGGACCTCGCGTGGCGAAGATTGTCGATGGCTGCACGGATTCTGATAGTTATCCCAAGCCGCCGTGGCGGGGACGCAAAGAAGCTTATATCCAGCATTTGAAGAGTGCCGATGCGGATACGCGGCTGGTTTCTGCCGCGGACAAACTGAACAATGTGCGCTCCATTCTTTCCGACTACCGCGAGGTCGGGGAATCGGTCTGGGCGCGCTTCAAGGGCGGGCGCGATGGAACTCTCTGGTATTACCGGGCGTTGATGGAGGAGTTTCTTAGGGGCAATCCGAATCGGTTGATTCGAGAATTGGAACTTGCGGTCCGGGAACTGGAAGCCACGGCGAGCCGCGGTTCTTCGCTTGGTTAGTCTTTGTTAGCAAGTCCTTTGTCAGCAAGTTCAGGAGGTAAACTCATGCCGCGGACGATCGATTTAATTCGCGCCTCCAAGCTGCCGTCGAACATGATGCAGTTTGCGGCCAAGGGTGCGCTGCAAGTTCCGCCCGACGAAAACATTGAGATTCTGGTTTACCTGGCCAGGCACAATAAGATTTTTACCGATACCGCGCGCATCACCCTGGCCGGCTGGGACGAAAAGGCTTCGCTGGCTGCGGCTTCCGATCCGAAGACTTCGCGCGAAGTGCTCGACTACCTGATTGCGCCCGATAATCTGCGGCCCAAGCTGTTGCCGGCGCTGCTCGAGAACCCCTCGGTTGCGGATGGTGAGATCGCCAAGGTTGCCATTTCCGCATCGACCGAAGGAATCGCGGCCATGCTGGAAAGCCCGCGCGTGAGGGCCTCGGCCGGAGTTCTGAATGTGCTGCGATCCAATCCGTACTTGAAGCCAGAGCAGTCATCCGCAATTGCCGGTTTGCTGAACACGAGCCCGCCGGCTCCCATTCCAGTTGCAGACAGCGAACCGCAAGTTGACGAAGCGGTCGCTGCGAAGGCCTCCGAACCTGCCATCGAGCTGGCAAGCGACGAAGCCAGCGACGTTCCTGATGAAGCTGTT
>CAVPEZ010000003.1:0-18578 GCA_963703635.1 uncultured Acidobacteriaceae bacterium | reverse complement strand
CGACGACCGCTTCCTGGCCGGCGATGAGGATATCGCTACGACCCGGAGAATCTCGACCACGCCGGCGGGCGTACACGGCACCAGAGCCCAGCGCTGCGTCGAAAAGAAAGCCGACGTTGACGGGATGGAAGCCGTCGACGTCTTTGGCGGGATCGACGGCCATCACTTTCTTTGGAGTCGACTTGCGCGGGCAACGGCAACTGCACCAGGATGCCGTCGATCTCGTCGCGGCGGTTGAGATCCTCGACCAGCGCGAGCAGGTCGGCAGTAGTCGCGGTTTCGGGCGGCGTGTGCTGTTCGCTGTAGATGCCAACTTCTTCGCAGGCTTTGACCTTGCCGCGCACGTAAATCTCAGACGCCGGGTTGTGCCCGGCCAGGACGACGGCAAGCCCGGGGCGGACTCCAGCGGCAGCCATGGTCTTCACCTCCGCAGCCACTTCGCTGCGGATGTCGCTAGCGATCTTCGTGCCATCGAGGATTCTGGCGGGCATTCGGGCTCCGGGCTTCGGCTTTCGGGCGTCGGCTAGAAAATCTTACACCGCCGAGGGCTCTCTCTGCCCCGCGCTGCCGAGCCAAACCGAACGGCCATGCTGTGACCGTACCACCGGACCACTGTGCGTACAATGCCTCTCATGATTGCCAAGGACTTGCTGGAAATTCTGGTCTGCCCAGCGTGCAAGCAGCCCCTCGAGTACCGCGAGAACCCGGAGAGCTTGAAGTGCACCCAGTGCCGCCGGGTGTATCCCGTGAAGGACGACATTCCCATCATGCTGGTGGATGAGGCAACCATCGAGGGCTAGCCTGGACTCGTCTGCCCCGTAAGCCGACCCAGCCCCACCTTAAGTTCGTAACTGCTAGCCTTCCGTAGGTGTCTGCCCGTGGAGCGCAGTGTCGTTCCCGAAATGACACTCCGTGTCCTTTTTTGGGACGGGTGGGGGTTGTCAGCTACCTCCGAGGGACAGGGGGGTCTGTTGGAGCCCTCCGCAACTTCCGATATTCACAGGGGTTTATGAATCTAAAGCGGCCTGCTTTCCGTACTTAGAACGAGAGGGCAGGAGCGGCAACCAAATTGCATGCAACTTGCATGGCTGCCGATGAGTCTAATAGGCAACAGCGGTCCAAGGTCGGAGTCGGAGGTGATGACGGCCATGTTTGAAAAAGAAATGAACGACAGAGTCAATAACGATAAAGACAGATTCACGGCAACCGAACTGGCGGCGTTGCGCAGCGATCTGCTGCAGGGTGGCATGATCGATTCCTACGAGGCTGCCGAACTGTTGCAGGTCTTCCTGATGGGGCGCGGCTATGGGGTCTCGCCCAAAGCGGCCCTGGATGCGGCCGGCCGCGTGGAGATGGCGGGGTGCGCCCTGCCGGTCCTGCAGTATGAACTGGAGAACCTTGCGTTGGTGATGTAGACATTTGGGATCGGCTGATCGATATAAGATTTACCGAACCAGTTCCACAAGCGAGAGCCGGGCCAACCAGCCCGGCTTTGTGGTTTTTAGGGGCTCGGAGGCCTCGGCTTAGGGCGCTGGGAAACTGGCACTATGTTCCGACTGGAACATTTCACTTTGCAGAAAAGTTTTGGCGTAAGTTGTTGATTCTTCGTGCGGGCTTTTGGGCGGAGCAATGGAATCAAGGGGTTAGGCTGTGGAAGAAATGTCTACTTTCGAGGGGGTCGAATGCCTACTAAAGTAGACTTGACAGGCGTGCGGCGTACTTTTTATGGTACGCCGCTGTGGGCGAAGCCTGGGGTTGAACGACCCGGTCGCCGGTTGGCCCAGGCGTTTGATCACGCATGCACCCGTAATACCGAAAGGCGAGAGGGCATGGCTTGGGCTTCCGGAGTTCCTTCACGCTGTCGCGTCCGAATTGGCGAGTTGGTTGCACATTTCGTGAATGATCTCTTGTCTGATCTCATACTCCAGAATGTCGGTGTCGGTGGCTGCACCGAACGTTCGTGATTCCAACACTTCGCTTTGTTTCCGCAGGAGTTGGCCGAGTTCCTTGCGGAGGGCTTCGGCTTGAACAATGTCCATGATGTCTCCGTTTGCGGCGAAGCGGCACCTTGGGCTTTAACCCCAGTCTGCAAGCATAGCGGGTTTGTTTCAATACCCTACATCCCGTACAAGCACTGTTTTGTCCGCAGCAACCTGTCGCAGCTTCGAGGGTTTCCAGAGTCGCATCCGAGAACTTTTTTCCACCTTCGGGCTGGCGAGCCGTGCCGGGGCCATTCGCTCATTTCCACAAAGTCAGCCTTCTGAACAGCTTCCGGGCGACTCCTGTCTGGCATTTCGATTGCGACTGCACTGGTACGCGCGTCGCTGTCGGGAGGCTTGTGATGAGGAAAAACCGTTTCTGGATCGAGGTCATCACGCTTTGCGCGGGGGCTGCTTTTGGTCTCGCGCTCGCGCTTGTGTCCGTAAGCGTCGCCGTCGTGGCCTTCGCACAGACTACCGAGTCACCGCAGTCAGCAGCCCGACCCGACCGCCAGCAAACCTATGTTGGCATGGTGACCTGTTCGCGCTGTTTCGCCAAACATTCTGCCAAGATCGGGGCTACGGCCACCGACTGCGCGCGCGTCTGCATCCGTGACGGCGCCAATTTCACTTTCGTCAATGGGGATCGGACTTATCTTCTCGAAGGAGATCCGGCGGCGCTGAAACGAGTGGCTGGACAGCGCGTGCAAATTGTGGGCGCTCTTAATGGCGGCAAGATCACTGTCGCATCCGTCGCTGCCGGGACATAGTCGCCAGGAAGTTTCAGCGCCCGCCCCTTGATTCACCTGGAAGCCGAGATTGCTACAGGGAACGGTGCTTATCGCTCCCAGGCGGGGTGTACTTTTTAAGGTGCGCGGCGGGCGGTAGCAAGAGCGGCCCAGCCCGGTCAACGAGCGCTATGGGCGATTTATCAACAACTGACCTGTTGAGCAACCGCTAACTCTCAGCCTTTCATTGACTTGCCCGTTTCACAGACGTAGGATTCTGCTCCAGTGATCGGTCAGACTATTTCGCACTACCGCATCGTCGAGAAGTTGGGCGCCGGCGGTATGGGCGTCGTCTACAAGGCGGAAGATATCAAGCTCGGTCGCTTTGTGGCTCTCAAGTTCCTGCCTGATGATGTAGCCAAAGACCCGCAGGCACTCAGCCGCTTTCAGCGCGAAGCCAAGGCCGCTTCTGCCCTGAACCACCCGAACATCTGCACCATCTACGAGATTGACGACCAGCACAGCGAGGCCTTCATCGCCATGGAGTTTCTGGACGGCGTGACCCTGAAGCACCGCATTGCAGGGCGTCCGCTGGAAACCGAATTGATTTTATCCTTGGCCATCGAAATCGCCGATGCTCTCAACGCGGCGCACGTCAAGGGAGTCCTTCACCGCGACATCAAGCCTGCGAACATTTTCGTTACCAAGAACGGACACGCCAAGATTCTCGATTTCGGCTTGGCGAAGCTCTCCTCTGTAGCTGGAGGTGCCGGTGTTTCCGCCGTGCCAACCGTAACTGCGGAAGAGCTGCTGACCAGTCCTGGCAGTGCCGTCGGAACGGTTGCCTATATGTCGCCGGAACAAGTACGGGGCAAGGAACTGGATGCTCGGACGGACCTGTTCTCGTTCGGCGTGCTGCTGTATGAGATGGCCACAGGCACACTGCCATTTCACGGAGATACTTCCGGCGTCATCTTTGACGCCATCCTGAATCGAGAGCCCGTCGCACCCGTGCGCTTGAATCCGAATCTGCCCGGCAGGATGGAAGAAATTATCAATCGGGCCATCGAGAAAGACCGCAATCTACGTTACCAGCATGCCTCCGACCTGGGGGCGGAATTACAGAGGTTGCAGCGCGACAGCAGCTCGGGGCGCTTGCGCGTATCGTCTTCCGGACAAGAGGAACAGGCAAGGCCAGGGTCACAGTCTGGAATGCCACCGGCGACACCGGGTCAATCGAGGCGAAAAGGCTACTACTACGCTGCGGCTGCACTGCTTGTGCTCGGCGCTTTGACAGGAGGATTGGTTCTATTTCGCTCTTCCCGGAGCCGCCCTCCCGCCAGCAAGGATTGGGAGCAGCTCACCTTCTTCACCGACTCCGCAGTTTATCCTGTGCTCTCCCCGGATGGGCGGATGCTCGCGTTCATCCGCGGAACTAATTCATTCCTGGGCTCTGGACAAATTTACGTCAAGTTCCTGCCCAACGGCCAGCCCGTTCAGCTCACGCACGACTCTCTCTGGAAGCTAAGCCCGGTCTTCTCTCCGGATGGCTCACGCATTGCATACGGCACGGGCCCTGCTTGGGAAATGTGGGAAGTACCTGTTCTCGGTGGCGAGCCCCACAAGCTGTTGCCCAACGCCTCGTCTTTGACATGGATCGAAGGTGGGAAACGGCTGCTCTTTTCCGAGATCAAAGAAGGATTGCACATGGTAGTTGTGACCACCGACGAAGGGCGAGGGCAGAGACGCGAGGTTTACGTGCCGGCCGGCGACCGCAGCATGGCCCATCATTCCTATCTTTCACCTGACCGGCGATGGGTGCTGGTGGTTGAGATGGACAGTCGTGCCGAGTTTCTGCCGTGCCGCGTTGCTCCTTTCGACGGCAGGGGTGAGGTGCGAGTCGTCGGTCCGCCGAACAGTGCCTGTACTTCAGCAGCCTGGTCCCCGGACGGGAAATGGGCGTACGTCGCTGCACGCAAAGATGACAAATTCCATATCTGGCGGCAACGTTTTCCGAACGGAGAGCCTGAGCAGGTAACTTCCGGCCCAACCTCGCAAGAGAGCGTTGAGGTGGCCGCCGACGGCAAATCGCTCATCACATCCGTGGGATCGCAAGACAACACGGTTTGGCTCCACGACAAGGAAGGCGACCACCAGATTTCCTCGGAGGGCAATGCAGGGGCACCTACGTTCTCTCGGGATGGAAATAGCCTCTATTACTTGATGGACAACGGCCAAACACCCGGTTACGAGCTATGGGTCAAGGATCTGGGCGGAAGAGTGGAGAGGGTGCTGCCAGGTTATCCCATGCAAGGGTATTCCGTTTCCCGGGATGGAAAGGAGGTGGCGTTCACCATGAACGACCGGAGCGGCCATCCTGGCGTGTGGGTTGTGCCCACCAACCGCCGCTCCTCCCCGACGCGCATCTCCTCGACCGCGATCGAAGATTCTGCGCATTTTCTGCCCGATGGCGATCTGGTTTTTCGCGCCATCGAGGGCGGATCGAATTTTCTCTATCGCATGAAAGCAGATGGAACCGGCCGGCGCAAAATATCTTCTCAGCGGATTTTCGATATCATGGCTGTATCGCCGGATGGCCGTTGGGTGGTTGCCTCCGCGCCAGGCCCTAGTGAAGAGCACACGGCGGCGGCCATTGCATTTGCCGTGGAGGGTGGTGAGGCTGTTCCGCTTTGCCTCGGCTACTGCTTCCTCACTTGGAACACCGCTGGGACACTCTTGTACGTCAACTTTCCATCCCTGCACGAGGGCACTTACGCGCTACTTGTGGCGCATGATACTGGACTTCCGAAGCTGCCACCGTCCGGAATCGCACGATCGGAGGATTTGACGAACGCGAAAACGGCTGCCGTAATTTCCCAGGCCGTGGATTCGGCAGTCAGCCCATCCGTCTACGCCTACACTCGCCGGAACATCCGCCGCAACCTCTATCGCATCCCGTTGCCATAACTGACGCATTCCTCTTTGTACTCGTCCATCTCAGACCGGTACATGCAACGCCCTGCAGGGCAGTCTCTCGAAAAATCGAATCGCCTATCAGGATTTACTTTGGCTGGGAAAAGACGCCGACCTCTGCGTTCCCATCCTGAAGAAGGTCGAGGCGACGCACGCGAAGTTGCAGTGGCGGGCAGTAGTGGGAAAAATTCTTGCCTAGTGTACTGTTTGGCGATAGCTGTTGTAACCAGCTCGCACTCATGGAGAATTGGCGACTGTGGTCAATGAGGGATAAGGCCCGATTTACCAACAGGTTTTTCGCGTGGATGCAGCCACTCTAGGTGGCAGGGGTGTAGGTTCCCGTGCAGTCGAAGGAGGTGCTCTGGTCGGCATTGGCCTTTGCCTTACAGGTGCCGTTCGCTCTACCGCCCTTCATCTTTCCGCCACCTTCGAGCAGAGACCATTTGTTGGTCCCGGACTGGAATGCGCCGTTCTTCATGGTGCCGGAGAATTCGTATTTGTAGAGGTTCTTATCGCCGTTCTCCATGCTTTCGACGAATTCACCGTGGCCGGTTACGGCATCGCCCTGGAGAGAGAGAAACTCGGTGCCGACGCCGGATTTCATTTTGTTTCCGGCGATGTCGCCTTTCACGGCCGTACAGTTGAGCTGTTCGATCGCGTACGCGTGACCCGGCTTGTCGCCGATGGGAATGCTGTTTTGAAGTGAAGGTTTGTCGCACTTCCACTGAACGTTGGTTTTCCCCTGTGCCAGTGCGACACTCGACACCAGGCATACAAGGCATAGAACCAGACCTATCTTCTTCATTCGTTCCTCCTTATTGTTGGACATCGCTCTCGACGACAGGGACTGAGACTGAAATGACCATGAATGCCGCCAGGACGCCGTACAACGACAGCATTCCCCCCGAGCAGCACTTTCCTGCCGATGAAGCATACACCTCAGACGTGTCCTAAAGGTAGCTGTTGAGAACCGGCGGTAGTGGGTGAGTTTGCTGTAAACAAAAGCAGATGAACCACTAAGGGCACAAAGGTACACGAAGGAAAACGCTGAAACTCTAGGATCTTGTTTATAGGCTCGTTGAGCGATCCGCATGCTTCGGGCTCATCGTTTTTGGAATATACTCCGGCTCATCGAGTTTGAGGTCGTTTGTAGAATCTGAGTGCAGGAGCGAATTCATGGATTCCATCCGGCGGGGTATCACTCTGTGGGTTTGTAGAGTGTTACTGATTGCGATCTGGGTTGGGTGTTTTGCGCAGGCGGCTCACGCGGAGCGGAGGGCGGTGTCGCTCAATGACGGTTGGGAATTTCGCCAGCGGGTTGAGGAACCAGGCGCCGCTCAAACGGGATGGCATCCCGCCGACGTGCCGGGCGTGGTCCACACCGACCTGTTGCGCAACAAGGTCATACCCGATCCGTTTTTCCGCTCCGACGAATCCGCGTTGCAGTGGATCGAAAATGCCGATTGGGAATATCGCAGTACGTTCCAAGCAACGTCCGAGGTGCTGAAACAGAGCCATGTCGAACTGGTGTTCGAAGGCCTGGATGGTCCTGCCAAGGTTTATCTCAACGACAAGTTGATTCTCACCGCCAACAACATGTTTCGGGAGTGGCGGATTGAGGTTAAGCCGCAATTGAAAGCGGGAGCGAATCAGTTGCTGGTTGTCTTCCCTTCGCCAATCGTGGAGGCGAGGAAAATTGCCGCTGCGGATATCTGGCGGCAGCAGACTCAGACCCCTGAGAAGTCCTATCTGCGCAAGGCGGCCTACGAGTACGGATGGGATTGGGGACCACGGTTCGTCCTGAGTGGAATCTGGCGTCCGGTGGAGCTTGATGTTTGGGACGACGCGAAGATCTCAGAGGCCCACGTCCGGCAAAGGGACATCAGCTCTGAAATTGCCCACCTGGTAGTGGAAACCGAAATCGCCTCGGCCCAGAAGAGCACGGCGGCCATTACGGTTGCCTATGGGCACGGCAGCAGGAAGGTCACCGCCTCGCGCGACGTCGAACTGAAGGCCGGCGTTAACCACATCGATCTGCCCATCGACATCGCGCATCCTGAACTGTGGAATCCGAACGGGTACGGCAGCCAGGCGGTGTACGCCTTTCAAGCGCAACTAATAACCGGCGGGCGCGTGCAGGACGAGCGGACGATCCGCACTGGGTTGCGTTCGATTGTTTTGCGTCGCGATCTTGACAAGTGGGGGCGATCGTTCGAGCTGGTGGTGAACGGCATTCCGGTCTTCGCCAAAGGGGCAGACGTGATTCCGTTCGACAGTTTTCCAACCCGCGTCACCACCGCGCAGTATCGCCGGGTGCTGGAGTCGGCCAAAGCCGCCAACATGAACATGATCCGGCACTGGGGCGGCGGCCATTACGAGACCGACGAGTTCTATGCCCTGTGTGACGAACTGGGCATCATGATCTGGCAGGACTTCATGTTCGGCAACGACTGGCAACCCGGCACTTATGACTTTAAGCAGAACGTCGCGCAAGAGGCCGAATACCAGATCAAACGGCTTCGCGATCACCCGAGCATTGTGGTCTGGTGCGGCAACAACGAAACCGAGGTCTCATGGGACTGGCATCGCGACGTCACCTCGAAGCTCAGCGCCGACACCGCGCGGCGGATGTGGCAGGACTACCTGACGCTTTTCAGCGGAGTGCTGGCCAGCGCCGTGGAACAATTCGCGCCTGAGACTCCGTACTGGCCCAGTTCACCAAGCGCCGATTACGAAGACGTAACCGACAGCTACCAGTCGGGCGACATGCACAACTGGAGTGTCTGGCACGGCATGCTTCCGTTCAGCGGTTATGAAAAATCCAACCCGCGGTTCATGACCGAATACGGATTCCAGTCGTTTCCCGAAATGCGAACTGTGGAAGCGTTCACCCTGCCGGAAGATCGCACCGGCATTTATACGCCGGTGATGCTGGCGCACCAGAAGAACTCGAGCGGCAACTCCATTATTCACGACTATATGCTGCGCGACTACTCGGAGCCGAAGGACTTCACTTCCTTCCTGTATGCGAGCCAGGTTCTGCAGGCCGAAGGGATCAAGATTGGGACTGAGCACCTGCGCCGCAATCGACCGCGCACGATGGGGGCGATCTACTGGCAGTTGAACGATTGCTGGCCGGTGGCGTCGTGGTCGAGCATCGATTACTACGGCCGCTGGAAAGCGCTGCAATATTATGCGCGCCGCTTCTACAACGACGTTCTGGTTTCACCGCATCAGGAAAATGGCGGAGTGGCGGTATACGTGGTTTCCGACAAAACCACGCCGCTCGCGGGCGAACTGCGGCTGCGGGCGATGACCTTCGAGGGCAACGTGTTGATCGAGAAAAAAGAGAACGTACAAGTCGAGGCGCTGTCCAGCAAGATCTACATGCATCTGCCGATCGAGGAGTCGCTGATCGCCAAAGGAATTGACCCTGCGAAAGTGGCGTTGGCAACGGACCTGACGGTGGCGGGCAAGGTGGTTTCGTCCAATCTCATTTACCTGGCGCCCACGGTCGAGATCCATCTGCCGCCCGCGCCACTCAAGACTGAGCTGACGAAGACGGAGCTGAACCAGCCCGAGCTGGTTCAGAGTGGCGGCGGCTATCGTCTGAGAGTATCATCGCCGGTACTGGCCCGGAGCGTTTACATTAGCTTCGGCGAAGTTGACGCTGAGGTCTCCGACAACTACTTCGATCTGCTGCCCGGTCAGAGCGTGGAGATCGCCATCCACACGCCGGCGAGCGAAGACGCGTTACGCTCCGGGTTGAAGGTGATTTCGCTGGTCGACGCCTTCGACCAAAATCCAGCCGTGAAGGCCGCGGCCGGGTCGAAGTAAAGTCGTGTGAGAATATGTGGCGATGCGATCTGTCAGGCGTATAATTCTCTCCGGCTGCAACCCTATCCAGAGGAGACCAATATGAAAAAGCTAATCACCATTTTCTTCGCACTTAGCCTCTTGCTGTGTGGTGTCACGATTGCTCAGGACACCATGAAGCAGGACAACATGAAGTCTGACAAGTCCGCAAAGGAAGTCAAGATAACGGGCAAAATCAGCGACGACGGAAAGACTTTTGTAAACGATAAAGACAGCAAGAGTTGGACAATCAGCAACCCGGAAGCGGTGAAGGGCCACGAAGGACACCACGTCACGCTGTCGGCGCACGTATATCCGGATAAGGGCGAGGTTCATGTCATGTCGCTCAAGATGGCAAAATGAAGTAAGGACAGCATGCAGCAGTAGAAGTAACGATCAGCATCACTTCGTCCTCCTGGGCCAGCTCATTTTGCTGGCCTTTATTGTGGGGCGCACAGTAGAGCAGAAGAAGCTGACCGCAATAAAAGGGCGTCCCCTACGCTTATCGGTATCAGAATTCTATTTTTTCTTCGCTGCCGCGGCGGCTCGGGCGGCTCGCTCTTGCATGGCGAGCAACACTACCTGGAGCATGTCGTCCTGGGGGGCGGGCTTGCCGGTCCAGATTTCGAATTGGCGGGCGGCCTGGTGGACGAACATTTCTATGCCGGGGATGATTTGCGCGCCGCGCTGTTTCGCGAGTTGCAGCAGGCGGGTTTCGGGCGGGTCGTAGATCATGTCGAAGACGTAGCGGGCGTTGATTTCCTTTTCCTGCAGCGGAGTTTCGCGGGTGTTGCCCATGCCTACCGGCGTGGCGTTGATGATTACGTCGAAGGCGAACTTCTTGAGGTCGGCGCGTTTCATGGAACGAGCGTGGGCGCGGCGGGCCAGCTTTTGTCCTGCAGCGACGTTTCTATTCAGGATGTAGACTTCCGCGCCGCGTTCTTTCAGGCCGAAGACAGCGGCGCGGGCTGCGCCTCCGGCGCCCAGCACTAGAATCTTTGCGTCCTGCAGAGTGGTCAGGCGGCGTTCTAGCGGACGTACTACTCCGGAAGTGTCGGTGTTGAAGCCGTAGAGTTTGCCGTCCTGGGCGCGGACCACCGTGTTGCAAGCTCCGATCTTCGTGGTGTGCGAGTCGGTGTTGTCCAGATGAGGAAGGATGGCTTCCTTGTAGGGCATGGTGATGCTTAGGCCGTGGATGGGGATCTGGCGCACACAGTTCAGCAGGTCTTTGAGGGTTTTGGCGTGCAGCGCCAGATAAACGGCATTGACGTTCTCGCGGCGAAAGGCCGCGTTCATGATGGCGGGCGAGAGGGAGTGGGCGACCGGATCTCCGGCAACTCCGTAGACGCGGGTAGCGGCATCGACGGTCTCGATGCGGTAGACGCTGCGAAGATCCTGCGCGGTGGCCTGGCCGGGAGCGGTTTCTTCTCCGGGACCTACGGCGGCGAAAGTGAAGACGCTGCCGGCGCGGACTCCGAGCACGCGGCTGATGATGCCTTGTTCGCCCATGCAGAGCCCGACCAGGGAATGGTTGTCGGCTTCGCGGCTTAGGAACTGGATCATGGTTACGTTGTCGAAGAGAGTGGTGGCGGTGCTGACGACTTTGTAGAAGTCGGCGGGGAAGGCGCGCATCTTCTCCAGAGTTTCGTCGAGCTTCTTCGTTCCGCGGAAGTCGTGGTAGGAAAGGATCAGTGCGGAGCGGGCGCGCAGCTTTTGCAGTTGCGCGGGCTTACATTTTTGGGCGGTCGAGAGTTCAACGTCAACCAGTTGGCACCCGATGGCTGAGGCCTTCGCGAGAATGTCGAGTTGATTGGCGAAGGAGCCGCGGAACTTGCCTCCGGCGGCGGCGCGGCGGCAGGTGGCTATGACTACGGTGCCAGGGTGAGTTTCGAAGAAATGTTTGATCTTGGGAAGAGCCAGGGCGGGCTTCGGAATGTAGTCTAACCTGAACTCCAGGAAGGAGTTATCGCGAATCAGGGCCTCGGCCTTCTCGACCAATTCCGCCGGGTCGGTAGCGGCGACCGCTACGCAAACCCGCGGCAGGCGCAGGGGGAGCAGGCGGGGCGGGTAACTAGTGGCGGCAGAAATCATCTTGAATCAATGGTTTGAATCATTGCGCGGCATCAGTGGTCTGGATCAATGGCTGTATGAATAGGTTCGGCGCGAATCTTACAGGGGCTTAATGCCAACATGCAACAAAGTATTCACAAATTACTCGAAAAACCTATTTCCAAGACTGGCTGACACCCTCGTAACCTTGACCCCCTCTTACCGCCTTGTTACCTTCCAACAGAAGCCTTGCTTTCCGCGAGATTTTGATGGAGAGGGGCATCGTGTGTCCCTTCTCGGAGGTAACATGAAGAAAACAGGATTGTTAGTGTTGTTGCTGGCGACCGCGGCGTGGGCGCAGTCGGCGGCTGATGCAAGTTCGGCGCCAGCCAGTCCGGCTGGAACGATATCGACGACGGCTGGCTTCCCGGTTCAAGGGGTGCAGACGCCCACTTACGCTGACGTGTACTGCGCTGGTTTCATCAACCGCCAGACCCTGCCAGACGCCAATTTTATCGCCGGCGGGTTGGATACGCCATACACCACAAAGTTCGTCAAGGGCGACGTCGTCTATTTACAAGGGACCGGCTACAGCGCGGGGGCGGAGTACGAGATTGTGCGCGCTTTGAAAGATCTCAATGAGTATGAGATGTTTCCCGGACAGAAAAAGCTGATCAAAGAGACCGGACAGCCCTACATGGAAGTGGGCCGCGTGCGCGTGATCGATACCCGCAGCAGGACGGCAGTGGCGAAGATTGAGTATTCGTGCGATCCCATCAATCCGGGAGATACGGCGATTCCTTTTGCCGAGCGGCCGATGGTGTCGTTTCACCCGCCGATTCGCTTCGACCGCTTCCTGCCTACAGGCAGCAAGGTTTCAGGGCGCATCGTGATGGGAAAGGATTTTGACTCGGAGCTGGGAACTGGGCAGAAGATTTACATCAATGTGGGATCGAACCAGGGCGTGAAGGTAGGCGACTACTTCCGCGCCGTGCGGAACTATGAGGCGGAGCTGCTTGATCCTGTGGGTTCGCTTTCGTTCAAAGCCGCGGTCAGCGAAGACACGCAGAAGAAGTCGCCGTCGGTGGATCCCAAGATGTTTACCAAGTCGAATGGTCCGGTGATTCACGTGAGGAATCTGCCGCGCCGGGCGGTGGGCGAGTTCGTTGTCATTGGGACTACGCCGACCACGGCAACGGGAATGATCGTATTTGCCATGGAAGACGTACACGCCGGTGACGGTGTGGAATTGGACGAGCAGACGCAGTAAGGCAGTGGTCAGTGGCTAGCAAAAACGCTGCATGGGTTCGGAGCGTAGTTTTCGCGGGTAGAACAGAAAGAATTCGGCCGGGGACGGGCAACCGTTCCCGGCTTTATTTTTGCGGTGGTCCATGAGCGGTGGTCAGTGAGAAGCTTCTTGTGCGATGGGCCTCGGACCACCGATCACCGAGCAGTACTGTCCGATTAAGAATTCGGTGAATGGATATAAAGCAATGGTATATCGGAACTTAGGTGCGCGACGAGCGGTGATCGATTTGAATTGCGATCACCATGAACCTTGGACAATCCCTGTTCGCGCAACTGATAGATCATCTTCCAACTCACCGCAGGGGTCAGGGGTCAGTGGTCGGTGGTCGGTGAGAAGCTTCTCGCTTCGAGGGGCCATGGTTGCTGATCACTGATCACTGACCCCTGACCCCTGGCTTTGACCCCTGACCACTGCTTTTTTCGCCGAAGACTTCGGCGGTGAAAGCCTCGATGGTCGCGCCTTTTTGCCAGGCGTCGCGGGGCAGTCCGGCTTTGCGGCAGGTTTGCTCGAGGAACGTGGTGCAGTCCCAACCGCGCTCGACGGGCACCTGCGGCAGCAATAAGCCGCGGCGGCCTTGCCAGCCGATTAGGAGACCGTGGCGGCCGACTTCGATTTCTTCGGCGCGAATTGGCCGCGCCGGCGAGAGAATGCTTAGCTCGATTTGGAGATTCGGGGCTTCTTCCTGAGTGACGGGCGGGAAGCGGTTGTCGTCGAAAGCGGCGGCGCGCGCGGTTTCCGCCACGGCCCGGAAGACTGGGCAGGCAGGCAATATGTAGCCTACACAGCCGCGCAATGCTTCGTGCTGAACTTCCGTGCGCCGATCTTCCTCGCGATCCTGGTCCCGATCTTCGTCCCGATTTTCTCCCCGGCCTCGGCGCAGGTAGAGCGAGGTGAAAACTCCGCGTGGTTCGGCGAGGTGAGGAGTGGGAGGATCCACGGAAATTTCGCGGCGTTGCAGAGCCGAAGAAATGGAATCGTGCGCCAGGCGCAGCAGCAGGGCACGCTCTTCAGGAGCGAACTCCGGGCCAAAAGCGGCGCCGGTGGCGGGTTCGCCGCCTTCAGATTTATTTGCTTCCGAGGCAGTTACGGCTGAGGACGAGTTAGATTGTAGGGGCGACATCGGCATCTGCCCGTCGCGGGGCCGGTTGCGGCTTGCCGCGCCGGCTGAGAATGAATGCTCGCCGGCGCCGTTTGGATACGCGGCGGTCAATCTTCGACCAGAATGCGGCAAAGTAATCGATGGCCGAGACCAGCGAAACGCAAACTACGAACCAGATCGCCACATAGGCGATCCAGTGCACCGGGAAGATGAAGTTTCCGTAAACCGGCCATTCTTTCCAGCGATGGTCGAGAATCACCGCTACCACGGAAACGATCTGCACCACCATCTTGAACTTGCCCAATTCGCTGGCTTCGATGGTGAAGCCTTCTGAGGCGGCGATGGAGCGCAGTCCGCTCACCAGAAATTCGCGGCCGATGATGATGACCGCGATCCAGGCGGGAACCAGGCTGGGATTGAACTGCACCAGGGTGACGAAGGCAGCCGCGATGAGAAGCTTGTCGGCCATGGGATCGAGCAGAATGCCCATGGTCGTGATCTGGCCGCGCTTGCGGGCGAGGTATCCGTCGATGCCGTCGGTCATGGAGGCGGCGATGAAGATCGCCGAGGCCAGCAGTTCTTTTGCGCCGTGTTCGCTGCTGAAACGACTAGAGGATAAAATCCAGATCAGCAGAGGAATGCTGAAGATGCGGATCAGCGTGATGGAATTGGGCAGGTTCACCGCTTGGCCACGGACCTCTCCGCACAGATAGGCGAAGACAGTTTGATTATCCTCCACGCTGAGAGGGAAGGCAATCGTGGAGAATGCGTAGTTTGGGCACCAAAGTTCCCCAGATGGTTCTGGGCGACTCAGGCTCGATTATTTTGGCGTGGACGGCTTCGTGGCGCCGGACTTCGGCTGCTTGGCGATGATCTGGTCTTTGATCTTGTCGTAGGTCGCTTGCGGAACGATCTTTTTGTGGACCAGATCCGTTTTCATTCGATACGGGCGGCCGTCGATAATTTTCTGCGCGTAGGCATCGCCGATGCCCGCCAATGCCTTGAGTTGATCGGCGGTCGCGGTGTTGATGTCGAGCTTGTCGGCAGCGGCTTTGGCTTGCGGCGCGGCGGCTGCATTCGAGAGCTTCGGCGCAACAGCGGGCAACATCAGGCAGGCAAGCAGCAGAGGCAACATCCGTGCGAACAGTCTCTTGGTGCGTAAACTCATAAATCCCTCCCTGGGCTATAAACCTCAGCAGCTTAAAACCGATCTCAACAATATCTTGACCGCAGTGCTAAAGCACTGCGCCGTAACAATCCCACCTTACGCGTAAATTCCGCGCTGGCGGATGGTGTAGGCCACGCGATCGATGGCCAGCATATAAGCCGCGATGCGATTGTTCACTTTGTGCGTCTCGGCATAGCGGACCACATCGCCGAAAGAAGAGATCATGATCTCTTCCAGTTGCTCGTTGACGACGGATTCCTTCCAGAAGTAGCCCTGGCGGTCCTGCACCCACTCGAAGTAAGAAGTCGTCACGCCGCCGGCATTGGCCAGAATGTCTGGGATGACGAAGACGCCCTTGTCGGTGAGGACATCGTCCGCGGCTGACGTGGTGGGGCCGTTGGCGCCCTCGGCCAGGATGCGGCATTTCACACGATCGACGTTGCGCGAAGTGATGACGTTCTCGGTTGCCGCAGGGATGAGGATTTCGCATTCCGTAGTAAGCAAGTCGGCGGTATCGGCTGGCTCCGCCTCGGTAAAGCCGTGGACGGTTCCATGCTTCTGCCGGAATTCGACGAGCGCGTTCAGGTCGATGCCATTCTTGTTGTAAAGACCGCCGCCGACTTCGGCGATGCCCACAACTTTGTATCCGCCTTGATGCATCAGTTGGGCGGCGTTGGAGCCCACGTTGCCGAAGCCCTGCACAATCACGCGGCTGCTTTCGCGCGACAGGCCAAGTTTCTTGATGGCCTCGTCGCAGACCACCATCACGCCACGCCCGGTGGCCTCTCGGCGTCCGCGGGAGCCGCCGATGTTGATGGGCTTGCCGGTCACGCAGGCCGTGACCGTCTGGCGCATGTGCATGGAGTAGGTGTCCATCATCCACGCCATGATTTGTTCGTTGGTGTTGACGTCGGGAGCGGGGACGTCTTTTTCCGGCCCGATGAATTCGATCAGCTCTGAGGTGTAGCGCCGCGTCATGCGCTCGATCTCGCCCATCGACATTTTGTGCGGATCACAGATCACGCCGCCCTTGGCGCCGCCGAAAGGAATGTTGACCACTGCGCACTTCCAGGTCATCCAACTGGCGAGGGCGCGCACTTCATCGAGCGTGACGTCGGGTGCGTAGCGGATGCCGCCCTTGCCCGGGCCGCGCGCGATCGAGTGCTGCACGCGAAATCCGGTGAAGACTTCGAGGTGGCCGTCATCCATCTGGACCGGGATGTAGACCGTGAGTTCGCGGTTGGGATAGCGCAGAACCCGCCACAGTCCGTCGTCAAGATTGAGCTTCTGGGCAGCGAGATCAAAGCGCGCCCGCTGCGATTCCCAGGGATTGCTTTCTTTGTCGACGTTGGGTGGGGCGGTCAGCGTGGTCATAGATGGTTCTCCGGAATAAGTGCGATTCAAGATTTTGGCCGGCGCCGGGACGAGTTCCCGGAGTGATCGGGCAAACGTTCAGAGTATATGAGCCGGGATGGTGGGGAAGCAAGGCGGAGGGCGGGATCTCCTTGACGGTCCCCCTACCACCGGATAGTATCGATCGGCTGATATGAATCAGGATCCCCTCATCGGCCAGTCCCTCTTACATTACAAGATTGTGCGCAAACTGGGTTCGGGCGGCATGGGCGTGGTTTATGAAGCTGCGGACTCGCAACTGGGCCGCCACGTGGCGCTGAAGTTTCTTCCGCCTGAAATGGCGCAGGACAGCCAGTTGCTGGAGCGGTTTCAGCGCGAAGCGCGCGCCGCTTCGTCGTTGAATCATCCCAACATCTGCACGATTCATACGATCGAACAGCACGAGCGCCGGCACTTCATTGTGATGGAGTTGCTGGAGGGGGAAACGCTCGCGCAAAAGATGAGCCGGCAGCCCATGGATATGGGCAAGCTGCTGCCGGTGGGACTCCAGATCGCCGATGCGCTGGAATCGGCCCACGCGAAAGGGATCGTGCACCGGGACATCAAGCCGGCGAATATTTTTCTGACCGAGCGGGGACAGGTCAAGATTCTTGACTTCGGCCTGGCGAAGGTGAGCTCTGGCGAGAACCCCCGCGGGACGCCGGTCGAACAGGGCGAGACTCTGGGCTTCGGAGGCGAACTCACCTCACCCGGCGCACTTGTAGGGACGGTTTCTTATATGTCGCCGGAGCAGGCGCGGGGGCAGTTGGTGGATGCGCGCACAGATATTTTCTCGACGGGCACGGTGCTTTACCAGATGGCCACCGGAACGCTGCCGTTCCAGGGAGACACGTCGGCGGTGATCTTCGACGCGATCCTGAACCGCGACGCCAAGCCGGCTGCCGAAGTGAATCCTCAGCTGCCCGCCGAGTTTGTACGCATCCTGGATAAGACGCTGGAGAAGGACCGGAATCTACGCTGCCAGACGGCCACTGAGCTGAAGACGGACTTTATCCGGCTGAGGCGCGACCTCGAATCCAGCGCGCGGCGCACGAGAGAGAAGACCGATTCTGATCCCGGAGCCCAGAAGCAAGCGGTGAAAAAATCCGTAGCCGTTCTGTATTTTGAAAACCTGAGCGGCGCCAAGGAAGACGAGTACCTGCGCGACGGCATCACCGAGGACGTCATTACTGAGCTTTCCAAGATTCGGGGACTGAACATCTTTTCGCGCCCTACGGTTCTGGCCTTCCGGGACAAGCAGGTGACGCCGGGGCAGGTGGGGCAACAGTTGGGCGCGGCGTATGTTCTCACAGGGACTTTGCGACGGGCTGGGGCGCGGCTGCGCATCAGCGCGCAACTGGTGGATACGCACACGGATTTCCCGCTGTGGTCGGAGCGTTTCGACCGCGAGATGAAGGACGTTTTCGAAGTGCAGGACGAAATGGCCCGCAGAATCGCCGAGGCGCTGCGGGTGACGCTCTCGCCGGAGGAGCTTGAGGCTTTGGCCATCAAGCCCACGGAAAATTTGCAGGCGTATGACCTGTACCTGCGCGGCAAGCGCTACGCGCGCCGGCAGACGCGGCAGGACCTGGAGTTCGCGCTGCAAATGTTCGAAAACGCAGTGGGCATTGACCCGAGCTTCGCCCTTGCCTACGCGGCCAGCGCCAATGCCTGCGCCATATTTTACTGCAACTACAGCCGGGATGAGGTGTGGGTGGAACGCGCGCGGGAAACCTCCGGAAAGGCCGTAGCGCTGAGGTGGGACCTGCCTGAAGTGCAGGTCAGTCAGGCTTGGGTGCTCTATGCCGCGGCATTGCATGACGAAGCGGTGCGCATGGCCAAGAAAGCGATCGAACGAAAGCACGACTGCGAGGGCGCGCATTACCTGCTGTGCCGCGCCCTGTTTGCCGCGGGACGCTACCAGGAGGTTGTGGACGTTGCGGAAACCGCAGTCGACGCGAGCGGTGAGGACTATAACGGTTATGTGCCCATCCTGAACTGTCTGGGGGCAATGGGGAAAGAAGAA
>CAVPEZ010000002.1:0-73555 GCA_963703635.1 uncultured Acidobacteriaceae bacterium | reverse complement strand
AAGGGTCTCAGGTGGGGTAGCCGCCAGTAGTTGGCAGTTTATCTAGCTTCGGGCTTCGTCCCTTCCCGCTGCTCCGTCGAGAATCAGTGCGATCTCTCGATGGCCTGCCTTTTGCGCGATCTCGCTCAGTGTCTCGCCTTCGGGCGACCGTAACGTCTCAACCGCGCCGCGCCCGATCAGCAGTCGTACGATCTCTTCACGACCGCGCGTAACGGCGTAGACCAACGGAGTGTGCCATGCTTCAGCATCCCAGGGAAACAGCCCGTAGTCGAGGAAAGCCCGGTTCAACGCCGTGGGGTCTTTTTCCAGGACGACCTTGACGCGTTGCGCCATGTCGTATTGGATCGCCTCGATGATGTCAATCGACCCGCGCAGAATCAGGTCGCGGGCTTCTTTGTGACCGGCGTAGTCGGCCCATCCGGCCGGCGTGCCGTGATATTTCTCTTCGCGCGCGCGGACATCAGCGCCGTGCTTCATCAACACATCAATCGCGCTCACGTTCCCGTGCCACGCCGCCGCATGCAGCGGTGTGTATCCGCTCGTCGAGTCGATCGAGGTCTTCGGATCGTCGTGTACATTAACCGACGCTCCATTGCGGATCAGCGTCTCGATCACATCGCCCGGCGCGCGTTCGCTGGCGCGAAGGATCAAATTACCCCATCGTCCGCCGGGCTTCAGTGTACCGGGATCTCTACGCAGCAGTCTTTCGACGTCCGCAGTTCGATGCAGAGCCACTGCGGCCGGCAGCCGCACCTTCGCTCCGCGCTCCAGCAGCACTTGTGCCAGGTCGTGCCTGCCGTCGAGCGCCGCCAGATCGAGCGCAGAAAAGCCGGCTTCGTCGAGCGACTCCGTGTTAGCACCAAGGTCGAGCAACGTCGTCACCGACGCGGGTTGATTCTTGATGACGGCCAGATGCAGCGGCATGCGGCGCATCCTCGTTCCGTTCATTCGCCGCTCGAGATCGTTCAGCGTGCGCGCGACCAGCTCACGAATGATCTCTGCTTCGCCCATAGCGACCGCGGAAAAAATATTGTGTCTCGCGCCGTGCGCCAGCAGATACGCAACCATCTCGGGATTGGGCTGGATGTAATCCCACGCTGTCGCCCACCCGATCACGCCCAGCTCGTGGTAGTCGCCTTCGCCGATCGTATCGGCCCCATGTTCCACCAGGAGATGAATGATGGGGAGGCGATGCTTCTCCACGGCGAAATGGAGCGGATACGCGTTGTCACCTTCGCAGCGGATGTTGGGATTGGCGCCGCGCTCGAGCAGCAGCTTGGCTGCCGCCTCGCTGTTCCCGAAGACGGCCTGATGCAGCGGTGTTCTCACGCCCTCCCCGCCGCGCTCGTCAATGAGCTCCGGATGCGCATCAAGCAGCGCATTGAGTCGCGCGAGGTCACCTCTTCCAGCGGCATCGCGCAGAGACGCGACCACCTCTGCGGTCGAGCTGGCTGCTTCAAGCTTCTTGACATGAGCCTGCAGCTTGGACCAGACGCGAATCCATATTCGCTCGCAATCACCAGCTGCGGATCCGCAAGCGCGAACGGCGACGCGGCTCAAGGGTCTCAGGTGGGGTAGCCGCCAGTAGATTGACAGTTTATCTAGCGTAGTCCCTTCCCGCTGCTCCGTCGAGAATCAGTGCGATCTCTCGATGGCCTGCCTTTTGCGCGATCTCGCTCATTGTCTCGCCTTCGGGCGACTCGAACGTCGCAACCGCGCCGCGCTCCATCAGCAGTCGTACGATCCCTTCACGACCGCGCGTAACGGCGTAGGCCAGCGGAGTGTGCCATGCTTGAGCGTCCCAGGGAAACAGCCCGTAGTCGCGGAAAGCCCGGTTCAACGCTGCGGGGTCTTCTTCCAGGACGGCTTTGACGCGTTGCGCCATGTCGTATTGGATCGCCTCGATGATGTCGATCGACCCGCGCAGAATCAGGTCGCGGGCTTGTTTGTGACCGGCGTAGTCGGCCCATCCGGCCGGCGTGCCGTGATACTTCTCTTCGCGCGCGCGGACATCAGCGCCGTGCTTCATCAACACATCAATCGCGCTCACGTTCCCGTGCCACGCCGCCGCATGCAGCGGTGTATATCCGCTCGTCGAGTCGATCGAGGTCTTCGGATCGTCGTGTACATTAACCGACGCTCCATTGCGGATCAGCGTCTCGATCACATCGCCCGGCGCGCGTTCGCTGGCGCGAAGGATCAAATTGCCCCATCGTCCGCCGGGCTTCAGTGTACCGGGATCTCTGCGCAGCAGTCTTTCGACGTCCGCAGTTCGATGCAGAGCCACTGCGGCCGGCAGCCGCACCTTCGCTCCACGCTCCAGCAGCACTTGTGCCAGGTCGTGCCGGCCGTCGAATGCCGCCAGATCGAGCGCAGAAAAACCGGCCTCGTCGAGCGACTCCGTGTTAGCACCAAGGTCGAGCAGCGTCGTCACCGACGCGGGTTGATTCTTGATGACGGCCAGATGCAGCGGCATGCGGCGCATCCTCGTTCCGTTCATCCGCCGTTCGAGATCGTTCGGCGTGCGCGCGACCAGCTCACGAATCACCTCTGCTTCGCCCATAGCGACCGCGGAAAAGATATTGTGTCTCGCGCCGTGCGCCAGCAGATACGCAACGATCTCGGGATTAGGCTGGATGTAATCCCACGCCGTCGCCCACCCGATCACGCCCAGCTCGTGGTAATCGCCTTCGCCGATCGTATCGGCCCCATGTTCCACCAGGAGACGAATGATTGGGAAGCGATGCTTCTCCACGGCGAAATGGAGCGGATACGCGTTGTCACCTTCGCAGCGGATGTTGGGATTGGCGCCGCGATCGAGCAGCAGCTTGACTGCCGCCTCGCTGTTGCCGAAGACGGCCTGGTGCAGCGGCGTTCTCACGCCCTCCCCGCCGCGCTCGTCAATCAGCTCCGGATGCGCATCAAGCAGCGCATTGAGTCGCGCGAGGTCACCTCTTCCAGCGGCATCGCGCAGAGACGCGACCGCCTCTGCGGTCGAGCTGGCTGCTTCAAGCGTCTTGACATGAGACTGCAGCTTGGACCAGGACGCGAATCCATATTCGCTCGCAATCACCAGCTGCGCATCCGCAAGCGCGAACGGCGACGCGGCGACCTGTTCTTGCGACAGATTTCTCCAGCGCGGATGGTTCTCGCGAATGCGAGTCAAAGCCTCGGAGTCCGCGGCCTGCTGACGCTTCAACAGGGACTTGGCTTGTTTCTTGAGTTGTTCAAGACTGGGACTCGGCGGAAGTTGCCTTGACATGGAAATCTCCTTTCCGTTGGTGGCCTGTGTCCGCACCGCAGGCAGAAAGAAGATTTGTCAGATTGTAGCCGTGCAATTCCTGCAGGGTGGGCTTGGCCCTTTCCGCGGACTGGATGCGCCCCGTGCGCCGAAATCAACGATAATTCCTGACTCATGGCCAAGTCAACAGCCGCCTGGTCACTCCGGCCACTCAATGCATGGTACGGCTCCGCAACGCTCGCCGCAGACATCGTTCTCGAGCAGAACCACGCGTCCGACGAGCAATTCATCGGGCGGTTCGAGCACCTGCCAGAGTGCTCCGTCATCAGCCAACGAGATTAGCCCCTGAGGAACAACCGTTGTTCAAGAATCAGAATCCCCGCACCGCAAACCACTTTCCATTAAACTAATCCCCGGCATGCTCCTAAACCTGACCATCCTCCCCGGCGACGGCATCGGCCCGGAAGTCACCGACCAGGCAGTCCTCGTCCTGCAAGCAGTCGCCGAAGCATCTCGACCACGACCTCCAGCTCCAAACCAAAAACATAGGCGGAGCAGCATTGAAAGCCGCCAACGATCCCCTCCCCGCCGACACAATCCATGCCTGCCTCGCGTCCTCCGCAGTCCTGCTCGGCGCCGTAGGCAGCCCCGCCTTCGATCACTATCCTAACCACCTCCGCCCCGAAGCCGGACTCCTCCGTCTGCGCCGCGAACTCGGCGCCTACGCCAACCTGCGTCCCGCTATCTGCTTCCCAGCGCTAGAAGATTGTTCGCCGCTGCGAGCCGAGCTAGTCCGCGGTACCGACATAATGATCGTCCGCGAGCTGCTCGGAGGACTCTACTTCGGCGACCCACGTTCCATCGCCGGCGAGCCCGGTTCCCGCATCGCCACCAACACCATGACGTACGGCGAGCCAGCCATCGAGCGCATAGCCCGCGTTGCCTTCGACCTGGCCGTGAAGCGCCGCAAAAAAGTTCTCTCCGTAGACAAAGCCAACGTCCTCGAGTGCTCCCGCCTATGGCGCGAGGTCGTAACCCGCTGCGCGAAAGATTATCCCGAGCGTTCAACTCTCGCACATGTACGTGGATTCCGCTGCCATGTCGCTCGTGCAGCGCCCCAAAGATTTCGATGTACTGCTCACCGAAAACATGTTCGGCGACATTCTCTCCGACCAGGCCGGTGGAGTAGTAGGCTCCCTAGGCCTGCTGGCCTCAGCCAGCATCGGCGGCCCAGTAGACGTCTACGAGCCAGTCCACGGCTCAGCCCCCGACATCGCCGGTAAGGGAATCGCCAATCCCCTGGGAGCAATTCTTTCCGCAGCCCTTCTTCTCCGCCACTCTTTTGCATTGGAGAAAGAGGCAACGTGCATCGAAAACGCAGTCAGCGCCGCGCTGCACCAAGGCTCGCGCACCGCCGACCTCGCCCATGCCGGACGAAGTTCAATTTCAACCACAGAAATGGGTCGCCGGGTCGTCGCTGAACTTCGGACTTGCCTCAGCGGGGACGTTCAGAAGGCGGGATGACCGCAACCGGTCGCAAGGGAGATTCGTATCAAGGGCCCACCTAAGACTCGTATCAGGGCATGCCTTCAGGCGTGCCGTCAATCAGTGCGCTATAAACGCGCCTTCGGGCGCTGAGCGTTCCGTCCTCTGATCATTACGCGTGAGATCCCGGCCTTCCCGGCAGCGTTGTCTTGATCTCCTCCGCGCCCGCCGCAGACCCGTCATACTTGCCCGTCAAGTCATACCACCGGATCCGCACCATCTCCCAAAACATGCGAGCCCCGTCCAGCAGCGGATGAATCCGCGTGTCTCCACTATGCCCCCAGACCACCGCAACTTCCTCCACGCGAAACCCAAACTTGCGCGCCAGAAAAAGAATCTCCGGATCGAATCCCCAGCGCTCAATCCGCTGCAACGGCAAAATGGTCTGCGCCGCCCGCCGCGTGAAAGCCTTAAATCCGCACTGCGTATCTTTGAACCGCAGTCCCAGGATTATCCGGTTCAACGCATTGAATATCCTTCCAAACACTTGCCGGATCGGCGACTGCCGCTGCGTCTGCAATTCCGCCTTCAGCCAGCGCGAACCGATCGCGATGTCCGCTCCCCCCGCGATCGCCGCCAACAGCTTCGGCATTTCTTCGATCGGCGACGACAGGTCCGCATCGCTGAACACGACAATCTCGCCCCGCGCCTTCAGCATTCCATTGCGCACCGCATAGCCCTTGCCGCGGTTGCCCGGATTCTCCACCAACCGCAACCCCGGTTCCCTCGCCGCAAATACGCGCACCAATTCCGCCGTGTTGTCCCGCGACCCGTCGTTCACAACAATCACTTCCACTTCCGCACTCCATCCCTGCGCGCGCACGTAAGCCAGCACCTTCTCCAGAGTCGCTCCCAGGCGCGATCCCTCGTTGTAAGCCGGAATAACGATGCTGTAAGCGATGTCCTTCAATCAGGATGCGCAAGAAACGCTGCGCCATTGTAGTCATAAAGAACGAGCGAAGGAAACCGGGAACCCGGGACTAGAAACCAGAAACCAGAACCTATCTTTCACGCCACGTTGCGTTTTTCCGCCAGCATGCTGAAAAACTCATTCACCAGTTCTGCATCCCACAAGCCCTGGCGGGCCTCTTGGCGCATGGTTTGCGCGGCTTGATCATGGGGAAGCGCCGGCTTGTAGTGCCGAGCCGTGCGCAGCGCATCGTACACATCCACCACCTGCAAAACCCGCGGCAGCAGCGGGATCTCCCCCGCCCTCAATCCATCCGGATACCCCGACCCATCCGCATGCTCATGATGATGCCGGATAATCGGCAGCACCAGCCGCAACGACTTCAGCGGCTTGCAGATACTCTCCCCCGTCACCGGATGCCGCTTCATAATCTCCCACTCCGGCAAAGTAAGGTCCGTGCCCTTCTTCAGCACTGAATCCGGCACCGCAATCTTACCCAGGTCGTGCAAGTATCCCCCGCGCCGCAACGCCACAATCGAATCTTCATCCAGTCCCAGATGCCGTCCCAACTCCGCGGCCCGCAACGCCAGCCGCTCGCAGTGCCCCTCCGTATAAGGATCGCGCCCCTCCACGATCAGCCCCAAAGTGCACAGCACCGAATCCACCGTCTCCAACTCGTCGGTGTATTCCTTCACCCGCAGCAGCGACTTCACCCGCGCCGTCAACTCCTCCGCCAGCACCGGCTTGTTCAGGAAGTCATCCGCTCCCGCTTCAATCCCCTGCAGCTTGTCCGCGCCGTCGCTCAATCCCGTAATCAGCACAAAAGGAATCAGCCGCGTCGCCGGATCAGCCTTGAGTTCCCGGCACAATTCATAGCCCGACTTCCCCGGCATTCGCACATCCGAAAGAATCAAGTCAGGCGCCTGCCGCCGAACCTCTGCCTCCGCCTGTTCCGCATCCGCCGCCGTCACCACGTCGTAACCGCGCTGCCCCAGCAACTGGCTCATCAGCCCCGCAATCGTAGGATGGTCATCGACCACCAGAATCCGCGCAGCCTGCCGCCGTATCGATAACACGTTCATATCCGTATCAGAACCCGTTTCCGGAGGGGAAGTTGCCCGGCCTTCACCGCTCACAGCTGGACGAGAATCGTGAGGAAAACTCATCGCGCAGAGGATATCCCTTAATTCTACTGCAATCTAGACGCCATCATGCCGATGGCGCCGCCAACCTCGCCCTAAAAACACCACCCCTGTCCCACTTCGGAACCCGCTTCAAAATCATCCCCCAACCTTGTGACCTCTAACCTTGTCCTCCACACGGTTTTCTGCTTAACCTCGGCCATGACCCGCACTGCAAAATTTCGGATAGCCCTCCCGCTCTTCATCCTCATTCACGCGACCGCCGTCGCCGCCACCAAACCTCACGTCATCACGTTCGGGAAATGGACCACCGTCCAGTGGTCCTCCACCACCGCCTCAACTGACGACAAACCGCTGACCTTAAAAGTCCGGCCTCTCCTGGTCGACGCCCACATTAAGGAATTCACCCTCGGCCCCGCCCACGAAGTTACCGACCGCCTCTTCGTAGTCCGCCGCGCCTTCCGCATCAACGACAGCCTTCCCCAGGAATCCGCCCAGCCCCCGCACTGGCAGTGGCAGCGCGGCGCCTGGCTCCTGGTCGACCGCATCACCGGCCACATCTCCCCCATCAATCTCCCCGAGTTCGACGCGTTCTACTCGGCCGCGAGTTGGTACCGCGATTTCGCCGCCTACTGCGGCGTCTCCGAAGATGGCAAAAAACTCTACGCGGTGGTAGCTCAAATCAGTCGCCGGAAGCCAGTCCTGAAGAAGCCCTTGGATGGTCAAACCATTCCTGAAAATGCCACCGCCGATTCCGCCTGCCCCACCCCCGCCTGGCAACGATCCCCCGCCCGCATAACCTTCGAACCAGCAGGCGTCCCCAAGCAAACCTTCGCCATCCGAGGCCACACCGTAGACTTGGTGACCGAACCTGAAGAACAAGAAAACGAAGAGGCCTCGAAATAGTTGGACGCAAGATCGTAAGAACAGCCGCGAAGCGGCGCAAGAATGCAGCCCACGGCGTAAGCCGTGGGTCGAAGACAGAATGAGAACAAGCCCCGAAGGGGCGAAAGACTAACGATGGTGGGACCATTCGGCTGCGGATAGACCCCGACCGACCCCTGACCCCTGGTCCCTGACCACTGACCACCGACCACCGACCCCTGACCCCTGCTACACCGCCGGCAACTCCTTCTCCTTAACCTCAGCGCTAGTAACCAGAATCACCGCCAACACTACAATCACACTCCCCATCAAAATATACCGGTCCACCTGCTCACGCAGAATCAACCACCCCAGAAACACCGCGACCACCGGATTCACATAAGCATAAGTCGACACTTTCGACGTCGGCACATGCTCCAGCAGCCAGATGTAAGCCGTGTATCCGATCCACGATCCGCACACCACCAGATACAGCACAGCGCCCAACCCGCGCGGCGTCCACACCACTCGCGAAAAATCTCCCGCAGTCGCGGCAAACAAAAAGTTCCCCGCGCCCGCCGCCGTAACCTGCCATCCCGTAGCGCTGAACACGTCCATGCCCGACTGCCACCGCTTCGACAATACCGATCCCAACGCCCAGGAAAACGACCCGCCAATCAGCCCCAGCGACGCCCAAAACTGGCGTCGCCCCAAAACCGACTCCGAATGCAACTCCGGCCAGAACAACACAACCAATCCCACAATCCCCAGCGCCAGCCCGGCCTTGCCTCGCCACGAAATGCGATGATGCCCCAAAAGCAGCGAATCCAGCACCAGAAACCACAACGGCGTAACCGCAATAATTAAGGCCGCCAGCCCCGAAGGCACCGAAAGTTCCGCCCAGGACAAAGTCAGGTTGCCGCCCATCAGCAACAGAAGTCCCACCACCGAAGCCAAAGCAATCTGCCGCGCCGAATACCAGACCCTGCGCCCCGTCAGCCCGCACACCACCAGCATCACCACGCCGGCAATAGAAAACCGCACCCCGCACATCAAAGCCGGAGGAATCGTCTGCACCGCAATATCAATCGCCAGGTAGGTAGAGCCCCAAAACAAATACACCAGCCCAAACGCAAGAATCACCGCAAACCGGCTAGGGCCATCAGTCTTTGACATGTAAGTGAAAAAACAGGGGAAGTTAACAATAGCAGACGAGCGACGATTCGTATCAGGGCACGCATTCATGCGTGCCGTAGGCGCCGCGTTACAAGTAAGCCTTTAGGCGCTGCTTTGCGGGGTGGAGTCTCACGCCCTGCTAATTGCCCCAAGTCCGCGGCTGCGCAAGGAGTTTGCACCACGAACCCCCGCGCAACGCTACTTCAACTTCTCATACTCCGCCCGCGCATCCTTCAAAACCGGCAGGTCAGGATCTGCGTCCTTCCACTCTGCAAAGAAGTCCTGATAAGCCGTGCGCGCCTTGCCCGCATCTCCCTGCAAAACATACGCCCGCGCCAGATTTAACCGGGCCAATGCATACTCAGGATCCCAAACGGCGACTCCCCTGTGATCCAAAATGCGCTGGAACTCCGCCGCCGCCTTGGTCCCTTCATGCAGCTTCAGATACGCCAATCCCCGAAGATAATTGGGGCCAAAGCCGGTTCCGTTCGGCCCAGATCCAAGCTCGTACGGTCGTACGGCTTCTAGAGCCGCTACCGCATCCTCCGGCTTGTTTCTTTGCAGAGCGGAGGCTGCCTCTACAAGCGGCATATCCACAACACGCAAATGATGGTTTTCCGGAAATCTGCGGCTCAACTCATTCATGATCGCCGTCGACCTCGCAATGTCCCCATTCATCGCTAACACCGCCGCTGCAAATGTGCCCACATCGCGAGCGTCCGACAATTTGAGCGCCTCTCCGGCTCTTTCGCGCGCCTCGGCCTCGTAACCTGTCAACCCGTCCTCATTAGCCTCGAAAGCCATCAAAAGCGCCGCGAAATCTTTTACTCCAGCACCCAGCATTTCGGTTCGTGCCCGCCCTAGAACCTCGCGCGACGTTTTGATCTTTCCCCTCCCGGCCAGCCCCGCACCTTTGCAGAAAAGCATAAATGGCTCGTCGGGCGTGCCCTTGCCGCGGTCGATCTCATGGTCGTACGGCGCCCAGTCACCGCGCATGTAGGCCAGATCGGCCAGTGTCCAATGAATCACGACACTGTCCACCTTCCGCGAAACCGCCTGCTCCGCTACACTTCGGGCTTCATCGAACCGGTTCAGCGCTAAATATGCCCCAGCCAGATTGGCATATGCATACCGATCGTTTGCATTCAACTGCATCGCCCGGCTGGCGAACTCCAAAGCTTTTTCGTGTTGTCCCATGCCGGAATAGATAAGCGCTGTGTTGTTGAGTGGAGTCGTGTCCCGCGGATACACCCGCTGCCATTCGAAATACACTTCCAGGGTTTTTGCCGGATCGCTCAGAACGCTGCCATCGTAGTGCGACTCAATGTAGAATCTCTCCCGTTCACTGGCCCGCTCCCGCAGTTCGTACGCTTTCTTGAGCGCCTCGATTCCTTCCGTCAGCCTTCCCAGGTTGTTGTAGACCACGCCCAGGGTCGCATACGCCATGGCAAAATTCGGATCTAACTCGACGGCGCGTTTCAGATGCGGAAGCGCGCCATCGTCATTCGTCTTCTGATGTTCAGCTTGCCCCAATGTGAAAGCTTGCAGCGCTTCCAGAGAGGAAGTTGTCGCGGAGTCCAACGGGGTGGCAAATTTCTGCACCGATCCAATCGATTCACCCAGCTTCTCCCGCAGTTTGGATGCCGCTTTGTCCAGCGCCTTCAACACCTGCTCTTTGCTCTCCGCTTCCACCTGCTCATGATCAAGCGCGTCTCCGCTCTGCGCGTTTACCGCCTCCAGCGTGATCACATAATGGCTGCCCAGACTCGAAATCGATCCCGTCAGCATGGCCTTCACGTTTTCTCGAAGACAGACCTCGCGCGCCACATCCCGCGTCAAGCGCTCGTCCCCGGGGCGTCCCATAAACCTCAACGCTTCCCGAATCCGCGAGTCAGGCAGAAGATTCAGATATGGCGATTGCTCCAATTGCACCGCCAGCGCCTGCTTCAGCGTCCCGTCAAAAACCGCGTCGCCCGTGGTGTTCACAAAGTCGGCCAGCAGCACGCTGTCTTTCTCCGTTAGCTGTGAGGATCTGTGTGATCTAATATATAATCCCCCGGCTATAAGTGCTGCCAATACCACCAGAACCACGGGCACAAGAATCTTCCACGGCTTCTTTGCCGCGACAGCGGCGCCAGGGGCAGCGCTAACAGCACTCACCGCGCTTGAAGAAGCGGCTGCAGGCGCAACTCTCGCCGAACTGGACGCGGGCCCCGCCGCGGCCGCCACGACTGCATGCGGACCCGTATCCTGCGCGGCCGCCACCGAACCGGAACTGGCCGCAACGGAGTGCCCACTCCCCGTGTCGCGCCGCAGCCGCTGCAAGTCGGCGCGCATATCCGCCGCGTGCTGGTAGCGCAGGTTGCGGTCCTTCTCGATCGCTTTGTTGATCACGTCTTCCAGCTTCGGCGGTAAATCGGGATTCAATCGCACCGGCGGAACCGGGGCGCGATCCAGAATGGCTTGAAAAATCAGCGCCGAAGTCTCTCCGCGAAACGGCAGCATCCCGGTGGACATTTCATACAGCACCACGCCGAAAGAAAAAAGATCCGTGCGCGAATCCAGTTCCTTCCCCTTAGCCTGCTCCGGGGACATATAAGCCACCGTGCCCAGAGTTGAACCCGGGCTGGTCAGGTGCTCTTCGATCGCCACATCGGTAGGGGCCGTAACGTCCGGCGGGCGCGCCGCAGCCGCCGGACTCGCCGTTACCTTGGCCAGGCCAAAGTCCAGAATCTTCGCGTGTCCGCGCTTGGTAACAAAAATATTCGCCGGCTTGATGTCGCGATGAACAATGCCTTCGGTGTGCGCCGCGTCCAGCGCATCGGCGATCTCGGTCCCGAGATCGAGAATCGTTTCCAACTCCATCGGCCGCGCGCCGATCATGTGCTTGAGCGTCACGCCGTCCAGAAATTCCATCACGAGATAAGCTCGCCCATCTTCCTCCCCGATGTCGTAAATCGTGCAGATGTTGGGATGATTCAGCGCCGAGGCAGCCTTAGCCTCCCGCCGGAATCGCTCCAGCGCCATGCGATCCTGCGCCAACTCTTCAGGAAGAAACTTCAAAGCGACAAAGCGTCCAAGCCGCGTGTCCTCGGCCTTATAAACCACGCCCATACCACCGCCGCCAAGCTTTTCAATGATCCGGTAATGTGAGAAGGTCTGATCGAGCAAGGGAACCCCGCCTAAGGTGCAGCCATGCTAAAGCCCAACGTCATGGAAGTCAAAACCCACTCGTGCGGAGACGGACCATGTGGAGACGGGCGCCTCGCCCGTCAGCCGATGCGAAGCAAGGCAGCCCGGCAGCCCGGCGGTTACCAAAGGGGGTTACGCGGCGCACCACCGCACGCTATAATGTTTTAGTGATGTCGACCGCTAGCGATGCTGCGCAACAAATCCAATTCGCATCTTCCCGATTCAAATCAGGCCGAGTGCCGGCTGCACTGCCTGGTTTATCCAAGCATGTTATGTCCGCGTCGCTATCGGGCAAACTTGCCGTCCCGCCTGCGTCCCAGCCTCTTCGGTAGCGACTAACAAATCCTCCAGATAGCAGTTTCGTTCGCTGGCTCCTAGCTCGCCGTGTGCACGCCTGGGCCAACGACCAACAACGAACGACCAACGACCGCACGGAGGACTCCCATGACCACGAAAACTATGACCGCCACCACTCGGTCCCAAAATCAAGACTGCCCTGCCCGGACCCAACGCCCTGCGCGTGCTCGCGGGCGACGAGAAATATATTTCGCCGTCCTACACCCGCTCCTATCCGCTCGTCGCCAAGAGCGGACGCGGCATCGTCGTCACCGACGTCGACGGCAACGAGTTCTATGACTTCTCCGCCGGCATCGCCGTCACCTCGACCGGCCACTGCCATCCCGACGTGGTCGCCGCCATTCAGAAGCAGGCGGGCGAACTGATCCACATGTCGGGCACGGACTTTTATTACGAGAGCCTGGTCACGCTCGCCGAGCGCCTGTCGAAGATCGCTCCCATGCCTGGCCCGCACAAGTTTTACTACGGCAACTCGGGCGCGGAGGCCATCGAGTGCGCGCTCAAGCTGGCGCGGTATCACACCAAGCGACAGAACGTCATCGCGTTCTTCGGCGCGTTCCACGGACGCACCATGGGCGCCTTGTCGCTGACCGCATCGAAGCCGCAGCAACGGCGCCGCTTTGCGCCGCTCGTGCCCGGAGTGACTCACGTGCAATATCCAGACCTGTATCGCGGGCGCAAAGACGCGACGCAAGATCCTGACGCGTTCGCGCTCAGCTGCGCGCGCTTCATCGAAGAGAAGCTGTTCAAGACCACGCTGCCTCCCGAAGAAGTGGCCGCGATCTTCGTCGAGCCAGTGCAGGGCGAAGGCGGCTACGTGATCGCGCCGACAGTCTTCATGCAGGAGCTGCGCCGCATCTGCGATCGTCATGGCATCCTCCTTGTCCTCGACGAAGTGCAGAGTGGCGTCGGCCGCACCGGCAAGTGGTGGGCGGTGGAGCACACCGGCGTCGAGCCTGACATGGTCTGCATGGCGAAGGGCCTCGCCTCGGGCATGCCTCTCGGCGTCACGATGACGCGCTCCGAAATCATGGACTGGGTGCCCGGTTCGCACGCCTCAACCTTTGGCGGCAATCCCGTGTGCATCGCGGCGGCGCTGGCTACGCTTGACGTGATCGAGAAAGAACATCTGCTCAAGCACACGGCCGAAGTGGGCGCGCACATGATGAAGCGGATGTCCACGTGGCCGGCGAAGCTGAAGCTGGTGGGCGACGTCCGCGGCCGCGGGTTGATGATCGGCTGCGACATCGTGAAGGACAAAGCCACCAAGGAATACGGCAGCGCAGAGCGCGACCTGATCATCGAGCGCGCCTTCGAAAAAGGCGTCCTCTTCCTGGGCTGCGGGCCGAGCACGATCCGCATCTGCCCGCCGCTGGTGGTGACCAAAGAAGAAGCTGACGTTGCCCTCGACGTGCTGGAAGAGTGCATCGTGCATGTCGGCAAGTCGTAGGGCAGTTTCCGGTTTCTAGTTTCTAGTTTCCGGTGCCACCCTTGCCTTTCCGGACGGGGGTGGCTTTGTTATGGCTGGAATCGGAGTTATGTTCCGGTTGGAACATTTCGCTTGAATGTTCCAACCGGAACATTTCACTTTGCAGAAAATCTGCGACGTAAGTTGTTGATTCTTCGTGGGCGGTTTTGGGCGAGGCAATGGAATCAAGGGGTTAGGCTGTGGAAGGAATGTCTACTTTCGAGGGGGTCGAATGTCTACTAAAGTAGACTTGACAGGGGCGCGACGTACTTTATAAGGTACATGCCTCTGGAGTGTCCTCGGTTGAGATTGGCACTCGTCGTCGTCGAGTGCTTATTGATGACTGCGTACGATGCGTTGCTATTTCTTGCGCCGGGAACGTCAAGATGTCGGCCAAGCGTGTTCCGGTTGGCCTTGCTGATCAGCCGTTTCTCCAGAGTTCGAGTTGCTTTCTGAGCATCGCGGTGTCGGGGTGTTCGATTTGTTCGAATATCGTGATTGCGAGCTCGGCGTGCGATACGGCCTTCTTTCGGTCGCCGAGTGCGTGCAATGCGCGGCTCATGCTCCACAGTTCGTTACCTTCAGTGGTCCGGTCGCCAATATCGCGGGCTATGGCCAAGGCATCATTGTGGTACTCGATTGCGCGACCGCTTTCGCCAAGGTTTGCGTATGCGAGACCTAGGTTGCCAAGCTCTTGGGCCTCGCCGCGGCGGTCGCCGATTTCACGGGCAATTGCCAATGCTTGTTCGAAATACCCGACGGCTCGTCCATGATCTGCTAGGCTCCCATAACAGATACCTAGACCGCCCAATGCGCCGCCCTCTTCGGTGCGATCCCCGATTTTTCGTGCGAGGATTAGGTGTTGCTTTTGGCATTCGATGGCCCGTTCGTACTCCCCCAGTCGGCAGTGAGCGATGCCTAAGTTGCCGATCGCTTTGCATTCGTTCCGTTGTGCGCCGATTTCGCGGGCGATGGCCAGCGCCTGTTCGTGATATTCGACGGCGCGACGATACTCGCCCAAGTTCTTGTACGCAATGCCAAGATTGCCCAGGCACGAGGCCTCACGCTGCCTGTCTCCGGCCTCTCGAAAGATCGCCAGCGCGCGTTCGCAGCAGTCGATGGAGCGGCGGTTGTCGCCCAGCCAGCGGTATGCGTTACTCAGATCACCGAGGTGGCCTCCCTCGGCTGCCCTGTTCTTCAATCTCCGCGCCGCGGCCAGCCCTCCTCCGGACCACCGGATGCTCTCCCACGGATGTTGCCGCAGGGAAAGAACGTAGGCGCCCCGGGCGGGGTAGCCGCTGCAAAATTCCGCAGCCCTGCTGTCATGCTCCGCGCCTTTAGCGGCCCATTCTTGCCCCGCCTGAATGTTTCCCCATTCCAGGTCGAAGAGAGCAAGCCCGCGCATGAGTGATTCTCCGCCTTCTGCGTAAGACTCATTTGCTGTTCCAATCACACTCAGGTAACGCTTGGAATGTCGCAACCCGGCGTCGTCGAGCTCGGCCGTGCTTAGCTTTCCACGGGCGAAATCGCGCATGAGATCGTGCATTCGATAGCGCTTGGTGGAGTCGTTCCATTCAAGCATGGAGTACCGCAGGAGGCTGCTGAGCGTTTCCCTAGCAGCATTAGGCTCGATCTCCCAGACGGTTGAGGCGCCGGGAATGTCGAATGTGTCTGGAAAGACGGCCAACATGCGCCACCGCTTTTACGCTTCGGCGTCGAGCAGGCTGTAGCTCAGGTTGATAGAGGCCGCGACGCTCTCGTCGTCGCCAGCAAGCAATTCCAGGCGCTTCTTTTCGTCCGCAAGCTGCTTCGCATAGTCCTGCGACTCAAGGTTCACGCGCACCGCGATTGCCGACGCAGCCAGCCGCAGTGCTTGGGGAAGGTAGCCGCACAGTTTCGCGATGTTGTCGGCTTCGCCTTTAATGCGCGGCGCGATCCGGAGCAGAAAATCTTTTGCGTCTGGCGGTGGAAGAGTCTCCAGATTCTTCGCTTCGAGACCAGGCAACGCGAAGTGCTGCCGAGACGTCACAAGAAGCGCGCAGCCCTCGGGCGGAATTAGCGGCTTCACCTGGGCGGCGTCTTTGGCGTTGTCCATCAGCAGCAGAGCGCGCTTGTTGTGGAGGACGGAGAGATACTGTGCCCTGAGTTCCTCTTCTTTTTCGGGGAGCTTGGCTTCGGGATGGAAGGTGCGGAGGACGTGGGACATGGCCTCGACGGCGGTGAGGGGTTTTTCGCTGACGCCTTTGAGGTCGAGGTAGATTTGCGCGTCGGGGAAGTTGGGGCCGAGTTCGGCGGCCAGTTTCAGGGCGAGGGCGGTCTTGCCGACTCCGCCCTGGCCCTGGAGTCCGGAGATGTGGATGCCGCCTGTTTCGATGGCGGATCGGAGTTCGCGGAGTTCGGCGGTGCGTCCGGTGAAGTCGGCGGGCGGGGGTGGGAGCTGGTGTAGAGCGGCGATGACGGGGATGGGAGCTGGGTGGATGTGCTTATCTCCGGCCACGAGGTCGCCGTCGATATGGGTATGCCCGCCGCTGATGCTGACGCCGATTTTCTTTGCTCCCGATTCTTCGTTCATTTGCCTTGTATCTTATCTAGAACATACTTCGTTGCGGGTCCTGCGACTCCGCCAAGAGTGGGGTGGCGAAGGCGCTTACCACGGCGCTGACTGCGCCCGGTACCAGGGCAACAAGGCCTTCTACCAGCTTGGCCACGGTCCCATCTTTGGCGTTCTTGCCTTTTGCTGCCTCGCTCTTAAGCTCTTCCAGTTTGTGTGTCGCCTCTGGTTGATTCTCGGGCAGGGCTGTGCGGACCGCTTCTTCAATCGGGCGAAAGACTTGATCGAGCTGGACGTTCGAAGTCTCTGTGCCTACGATCTTGTCGCGCCCAATGACGTCTCCCCCGACAGTGACGCTTCCGCCGCTGATGTTGACTCCGCCGCTCGGGTTAGTGCCATGTTTCTCGTCGTCCATTTGGATTCCCTTCTGAAGTACTTATTTTGGGGCTAATCGTGAGGGGCCCACAACCGGGAAGGGCAACATTCTGGTGCTGGGACGAGTGAAAGTCAAGCCTTTATGCCGTCCCTACGGGACTCAGTTCCATTTCTTTGGGGCTTACCCAGGGCTTACGCCCCTTCGGCAAGCTCAGGGCAGGCTCTGGGCTATTATCTGCCGCCCCTCCGGGGCTGGAGTCCGATGTTGTCCCTTGAAGGCCAGGCTTCGCGCCATGTGCCCGAGTGCCACACATTGCAAAGAGGGCGTGGGTTTTCTCGACGGTCTCAGGGGAAATCCACATCCAGCGCGTAGATGTCTTGCGTGCTCATGTCGCGGACGTAAAGCCGGGAGTCATCGGGCGCCTGGCCGCTCCACGATCCCCAGAATCCGAAATAGCGGCGCAGACTCGCCAAACTGAAAAGGTCCTCGGGATGGTTATCCCCAACCTTAACGCGGCGGCACTTTGGATTTTCTATGGCGAAGTTGTCGTAGTACACGTAACGGCTGTCCGATGACCAATAGGGGTAGTTCACGTTGGCTTCTGTGAGCCATTCTGACCACTTTTGCGTGCGGAAATCGTAGAGCATGAGCTTATGCGAGCCCTCGACACTGAGGGCAGCCAGGTAATGCCCATCGGGGGACCAGCGCGGGGAAAATAGGCCCTTGGAATCGGGAAAGGTAGAAGTCTGCCGGGTCTTCATATCCACGAGCTGAATATCCTTGGTTCCGGTATTCATGGTGGAAATCCGTCCGAAGGCAAGCTGGGTGCCATCCGGCGACCAGGTAGCGTCTATTTCCCCAACGTTTTCCGGCAATAGCTCCGCGGGCGAGCCGCCTTGCGCGGAAACCAGAAAGATCTTAAATGGCTTTCCGGCTTGGCCGGAGATGTAAGCAATTTGGCTTCTGTCCGGCGACCAGACGGGAAGCGAAGCCACTGCGGGCGGATAGGTAAGCTGCAGCCGTTCGCTGCCGTCCACGCGGCTGCGCCACAGCGTGCCGTCGGGGACCGTGGCGTATGCGACCCATTTGCCATCGCGCGAGAAGGCTACGTCGCTCGCCGAAATCCCCCCCAGGAACGGAACGAATTGCTTGGCGGTGGCGTCATAGCGGACGAGTTCCCCGCGCGGCTGCGTACCCTGCACAAACAGCTTGCGGCCATTGATATCCGGCAGAGCCGTAAAGTACAGGAGCGGGCCAGTCGTCAGTCGGGTGGGTGTCGCGGAAGCTTTGCGGAAAATGCTGCGGGAGTCTGGGACAGCAAAGATGTCGTTGGCCTGGCCGGTGCCGCTTTCGAAGACGTAGTACCGCCCGTCCCCGGTCCAGTGCCCACAGCATTCCCGGGGCGGAGTATGCCATCCCTTTAGCAGTTGATGCAGATTGGATCCGTCGGCGCGAACCTCCCACAAAGAGTTGAAGTTCGCCTGGTCCCCAAGCGAAAAGCGAATGCGGCTTCCGTCGAGGGAAAAACTGACGGCATAGGCGTAACCGGGCACCGACACGAGAAGGTGTGAGGCTGTCCCATCGGCGTTCGCCAGATACAAATCAGATCCCTTGATAAACACGAGTTGCCGCCCATCGGGCGACCAACTCGCGTCGTGGCCCGCGATGTCACCCAGCCGGCGAGGAGAACCCGTGGGCAAGGGCAAAAGCCAGAGGGGCACTACTCTGCTGCCCGTGCCCTGATTTGTACTGACGAGCAGTTGGGAGCGGTCGGGCGAGATGTCCCACATCGCCATGCTCTTGAACGGTGCAGGAATTGCGGAACTTTCACCGCCAGTCGTGGAAACCTGAGCCAAAACCAGACCATTGGGACGGACTTGGGTGACATAGATGCGCGTGCCATCCGTCAGCATGCCAAACATGGGGAAACCGTCATGCGTGATCTGGGTGATGCCCGTGACCTTGGGCGGGCTCACTGGGACAAAAAACCAGCCCACGGTCGCAACCACCAACAGCACTGCGAGCGCGGCCGCCCCCCAAAGCCAGCGGCGTTTATTTCCTGGAGACTGGGTGGCGGGCGCAACCGCGACGGTGACTTTGTCCGAGGTGCTATCACGCTTAAGCCTTTTCAAGTCGGCGCGGATTTCAGCCGCGCTTTGATAGCGGATCTCGCGGTCCTTCTCCAGAGCCTTATCGACAATGTGTTCAAGTCCGGGGGGAAGATCGGGGTTGAGGCGCTGCAGCGGAGCGGGCTCCTTGTGGAGGATGGAATCGAAGACCGCAGCCGTGGTGTCTCCGCGAAAGGGCAGCGCTCCGGTCGCCATCTCGTACAGGACGGCGCCGAAAGAGAAGACATCGGTGCGGGCGTCAAGCTCCTTGCCGAGCGTCTGCTCGGGCGACATGTAAGCCACCGTGCCCAGAGTGCTGCCCGCGCTGGTGAGGTGTGGATCGTCAGCGCTGGCGACGGTGGCGCCGTCCGGGGCCGCAGCCGCCCGCGTTTTCGCCAATCCAAAATCGAGAATCTTGGCGTGTCCGCGATCGGTCACGAACAGGTTCGCGGGCTTGATGTCGCGATGAACGATTCCTTTGGCGTGGGCCGCATCCAGGGCGTCCGCAGTTTCGATCGCAATATCCAGCAACCGCTCCAACTCGAGGCGCGGACCCTGGATCAGGTCCCGGAGAGTCTTGCCCTCCAGATATTCCATGACCAGAAAGAGGCGGCCCTGATGCTCACCAATTTCGTAAATCGTACAGATATTGGGATGATTTAGAGCCGAAGAAGCCCGAGCCTCGCGGCGGAAGCGTTCCAGCGCCTGCGCATCGTCGGCGAGGGCATCGGGGAGAAACTTGAGCGCGACGAAACGGTTGAGCTGGATGTCCTCGGCCTGATAGACCACGCCCATCCCGCCGCCGCCGATTTTGCTCAGAACTCGATAGTGGGAAACCGTTTGACCGAGGATGGATTGGGGATCGGACACGGCACATCTTAGCAGATTTGGATGGCACTCGATCACAGCGCGGAAGCGGCTGCGTCACCCAAAAACTGCGCCACCCGGAATCCTTGCCGCTGTACCTTCTCGCTTGGGGAGAGACAGTCGAGCCCTTCCTGACAATTGTCACGCTCGCGAGCGGACTATCGCGCTCCCGCACGGCCGCTCTTATTTCAGCCGTGATGCGATTTTGAGCCGTGGCCGCGGGAGGCGTGGCCTCCGCCTCCGCCGTGCGACTTTGGGGCCTTCGGAGCCTTGAATTTTGGAGCTTTGAATTTTGGCTCCGAGAAGTGCTTTTGCTTGGGTGCATGCTGCGAGAAGCTGTGCTGCGAGGAATCGCCGTGCGACGACATGTGGGTTTTCGAGAAGTGTGGCAGGTGTCCCCAGGAGCTTGACTTGGCGGTGCGGGCGGGCTCTGGACTTACGCGTGCTGCCGTGATTCGCGAAGCTGTCATGGCTCAACGCAGACGACCTTGAGTTTGAAAAAGTTCTCTCGCCTGGGAAAGAGCGGGCCCGGCTGTCTGCTGAGTTCGCCAGGTAAGAGTCTCTCGCCGGTACTGCGATTCGGCTGAAGGCCTCTATCGTTTATCCGGGCGTTCGTCCGGGCGGTTGTGTGGGGCGGTTGCGAAAATGTGCGGGCGGATTGTGCGGTCGTTCGCGAGTTACTGTCGGTCGTGCGTGGGTTCGTGCCGAATGCCCGCTGGTTTCCTGGTTCGGTTCGATGGTCCTCGCGATTGCCGCGCTGGAAACTCCGTGTGACGGTCGATGGGCGTGGGTTAAATGGCTGTCGATGTTCTGAAGCCGAGATCCCGCGTGTGCCGCTGCCAAAGGTTCGCCATCCGTCGCCGGGTGGCCGCGACCCTCCTCCATACCGGTTGGCTACGGTGTTATTGCCGTAGGGAACGCCGCGGCGGTGGTTCGTGTTGTGCGCCCAGAGACTCGACTCGCCGTAGCCGCCTCCGGAATTGTGGAATCCGAAATCGTTAAAGAAAGAGTTGTTGACGAATAAGGCTTGGGCTAGCCAGCTCAGCGCCCATCCCCAGCTTCTTACCCCCAGCAATCCCTGGAATCCGGGCAGGAAGCCGGCCAGATTCGCTATGGTCCCGAAGAGCGATCCGAAGTCGCTCCCTTCGTAAGGAAGCGCGGGGTAAGAGCCCTCGGCGGGAGCGCCCCAGACCACGGACGGATTGTAGGACGGGACATAGATGATCTGAGGATTGGCGGGCTGGATCACGATGGGGCTTCGATCGCCTTGCACTTCTGTGTTTACGGCGAATTGAGGGGTGCTCTGGAGTTGGCCGTTCTGCCGCGCCTGAGCCCGCAAAGTCTGGACGGCGCTCATTACGTCCGACTGTTGGGCGAGAAACGCGTTGCCCAGGTCCGTGGTCCAGCGCATATTTTGGTTGAGGCGCGCGAGCACGCCGGGAAACGCGACCAGGGCCTGCACACTGGGGTCCCAATTCTGTTGCTGAGCCGCCTGCAGCAGTTCGCGGTTCGGCAATGTCGAGTTTTGCTGAAGCCATTGTTGCGCCTCGACCACCTCCAAGGGATAGGTGCAGGCGACCAATACCTGGGCGAGGAGCGCGTCGGGATAAAGCGCAATTGGGGCTACCAGGTTGGCCAGGTCCTGTGCCGAAATCGCGGATGGCGCCTGCAGCGTGGGCGTATCGGATGGGCTGTCTGGGGACACTTGGGCGAAGCTACGAGAACCTGCGCCTGCGGCGAGGACGATCAAAACTATCGCTGTGGCTTTTTGGAATTTCGGACGAGAGATAAACCGTGTCACCTGCCACCTCCAGCTAGCGTAGTGCGACGTGCCGACCGCCAGTTCTCCCGGCGCTTCTTGCAGTGCTTAAACGCGGAAAACAAGCGTGTAGTGGCCAGCTAAGTCCAAAGACAGTCTGAGCGCTACCCTTGGGAATTCGCTCATTGGACCTATCCCGTGATTCGCATTCTATAACAACTCGAGGGTTCAGATGAGCGAAAAGGTAGGAGGGATGCTCAAGGCCGCGGACTCGTCTTTCGCAACCGGCCGGAAAGGATCTGGCCCTAGGCTTCCCGGTTTGGGAGGGACCGTGGGCATTCCGCTCGAATTTGTAACATAGATCACATCCTGCGTGAGGTTTAGCCGCGTAGAGTTAGCTTGAGGACCTGCCTGTGCCTTCTGGACGTGCGTTTTCGCGGCAGATATTTTCGGGGCAGCTTACGCGGGCAATGCTTTGTTTTCTGGACTGGCTGGCCGAGCTTACTTTGCCGGCTTCGAAGCTTGCTGCGCATTATCAAACTGGGCGGCGGGGCGAAGATGCGGCTTACTTTCATCTTCGGCAGCTTGGCTACACGATGGTGGCGAGGAACTTTCGGTCGCCGCGCTGCCGGGGAGAGATTGATCTGATTGGATGGGAGGACGATATTCTTTGCTTTGTGGAGGTCAAGACGCGGACCACGCGCGATGTGAAGCCCGGAGAAGCGGCGGTGGACCGGCACAAGCGGCGGCAGATTGCGGCGGTGGCACGAGAGTACCTGCGGAGATTTCCACTTTCGTGCCAGTGGCGCTTCGACGTGGTAAGCGTATACTATCCAGAGTCCAAAGCCAGCCAGCCGCAGATTGAAGTGTTTCGGAATTCCTCCCTGACGGCTTAGAATGAATGATTCGTCTATCCTATTAAAGGGGTTCTTGCGTGCCTGAACTGAGAAAAGATCCTATTGTTGGCCGGTGGGTGATTATTTCTACGGATCGCGCGAAGCGTCCTACGGATTTCGCGCGGGAAAACACAAAGTTGAAGGGCGGCTTCTGTCCGTTTTGCTACGGGAACGAAGGCAAGACGCCTCCGGAGATCCAGGCCTACCGTCCCACGTCGAATGGCGGACCGGCTTCGCAGCGGGACACGCCGGGGTGGACGGTGCGGGTGGTGCCGAACAAGTTTCCGGCTCTGGGAATTGAAGGCACGCTGAGTCGGCAGGCCGAGGGCATGTTCGACAGGATGAACGGCATTGGGGCGCACGAAGTGATTGTGGAGACTCCGGACCACAATGCCAGCCTGGCGACGTTGCCTCCGAAACGCATTGAAGACGTGCTGTGGACGTTTCGCGACCGCATTCTCGATCTGAAGAAAGACCGGCGGTTCAAGTACATCCTGCTGTTTAAGAATCACGGCGAGGCGGCGGGAGCGTCGCTGGAACATGCGCACTCGCAACTGATCGCGCTGCCGATTCTGCCGATCAACGTAGTGCAGGAACTGGAAGGCGCGAAGCAGTACTTCCTGTACAAAGAGCGCTGCGTGTTTTGCGACATCATCGCGCAGGAACTGGAGAACGGCAGCCGGGTGGTGGCCGAGAACGAGAACTTCCTGACCATCGCGCCTTATGCGCCGCGATTTCCGTTCGAAACCTGGATTCTGCCGAAGCAGCATGAGTCGGCGTTCGAGAATTCGTCGTCGCACATGTTTGAGAACCTGGCAAAGGCGTTGAAGACTTTGCTGATCAAGGCCGACCGGGTACTGGATAATCCTCCGTACAATCTGGTGGTGCACACTTCGCCGGCGCAGGATCCGACCAACGACCACTATCACTGGCACATCGAGTTCATGCCGAAGCTGACCAAGACGGCGGGATTCGAGTGGGGGACTGGCTTCTACATTAATCCCACACCGCCGGAGGAAGCGGCGAAGTTTCTGCGCGAGGCGAGCGTGGAGGAGCCGGCTCCGGTTGCGGCGACGGCCGGGTAGGGAATCCGCGCTTCAATCGCGAAGGCGAGTTCGGGCAAGAAAAAGAGGGCACGGGCTTGGGAGCCGTGCCCTTTGCAGTTGGACGGAGAGAGAAGTTGATGGCTGAGGATGGATTTCTGGGAGTCCTCGCCAACAACGGCTTCTAGAACAAGCTTAAGCCGGACCCTCGGAGCCAATTGTCATAGGAATGTAAAAGATGGAAATGTAAAAAGATGGGCTGGGGAAGTGGGCCGCCGCCGTCGGCTGCGGATTCGCCATGCCGGGGTCCTAGCCTTGGGTTCGGTCCAGGAACTCTTCGTGCCAGGCCATCTGAATCGCCTCAAGTTTTCCTTCGTTCGAAGCTTTGGGATCGCCTTCGAAATTCGGCAGCTCGGTAACGTAACGGTGCAGATCGGTGAAGCGGACGGCGAGCGGATCGAGCTCGGGATGAACTTCGGAAAGCAGGATGCCGATGTCTTCGGCGTCGTCCCAGGTGAGAGATTTTGGCATGGGGAGATCCTTAAAGGAGTTTCTCGTTTCCGGTTTCTAGTTTCTGGTTCTTGTCCCACTAGAAACTAGAAACAGGAAACGAGAAACTGTTCTTTAATGATGTTCTTCCGAAATGTAATTGCGGTTCCAGGCTGGGATCTCGACTACTACCTTACCCGGCTTCGTGATCTGCACCTGGCAGCCGAGACGCGAGTTTAACTGTAAGTCGGCGGCCATGTCCAGACGGTCGGCTTCGTCGTCGTCCATCGGAGAAAGATTTTCGGCGCCTTCTTTGATCCAGACATGGCAGGTAGTGCAGGCGCAGTTGCCGCCGCAAGCGTGGTCGAGCGGGACCCCGAAGTTGAGCGCGACGTCGAGAATCGATTCTTCCTTGCCGTGATCTTCATAGGGCAGCTTGCCGTGCTCGAATTGCACCGTCTTGCCCTCGGGCAGGAAGGTGAGTTGGACCATATTTTCTTGGGGCGTGTTTTCGCCGGGAGCTTCTTCGGTGGCTGTGCCGGCGCCCTTATCGTTTTCTTCCAACATGAATGCTCCTCTTAGGAGATTGAGTAATTGAGTAATTGAGAAATTCAAGAAACGTCGGGTTTTCAAATTACCCAATTACTCAATTACCAAATTACTCAATCATTCAAACTCTGCTTTCGCCATGGGATGCGGGGCTGTGGGGCCTTCGCCCATGTCGGCCTCGTCCATGGTTTTGCCTTTTAGGGCTGTCGAGACTGCGCTATCCATCATCAATTCGGCCAGGCGCGTTGTGCCCTGGTTAAGCGTGTCGATGGCCTTGCGGATCGCCTGGTAATCGTCTTCGGTATTTACCGCGACCAATGCCTTCTCCATCTTCGCAATCTTTTTCTTTTCGTCGGTGGTGAGGTGACCCCAGGCCGGGCTCTTCTTGCCTTTGTCAAGCGCGGCGAGGATTGTCGCGGCTTCGTTGCGCGCTTCGATGACCTGGCGCTGGCGGAAGTCTTCTTCAGCGCTATCGAAAGAGTCGAGAATCATGCCTTCGACTTGCTCGTCGGTGAGGCCGTAGCTGGGCTGGACCTGAATTTCCGATTCTTTGCCGCTGCGCTGCTCGCGCGCAGACACGTGCAGGATGCCGCTGGCATCGATGAGGAATTTGACTTCAATGCGCGCCATTCCGGCCGCCATCGGAGGAATGCCCTTGAGATCGAAGCGGGCCAGAGAGCGGCAATCTTTTGCCAGTTCGCGCTCGCCTTGCAGAACGTGAATGGCGACGTTGGCCTGGCCGTCGACCTGCGTGGTGTAGAACTGCGTAGCCGACGCGGGAATGGTTGAGTTGCGCAGAATGATTTTGTCGGTGACGCCGCCTGCGACCTCGATGCCGAGCGACAACGGCGTGACATCGAGCAGCAACATGTTCTCCGTGGCTTTGGAGCCGCCGCCGAGAATGTTGGCTTGCACCGCCGCTCCTAGCGCGACAACTTCATCGGGATTCAAGATCCGTGTGCGGCTCGCGGTGGAACAGTTCCTTCACCAGAGCGCGAACCTTGGGGATGCGCGTGGATCCGCCGACGAGGACCACTTCGTCAATCTGTTCGGGCTTGAGGCCGGCGTCTTTGAGAGCTTGCTTGCAGGGGCCGACAGTCCGGTCGATGATCGGCTGAATGAGTTGCTCGAACTGCTCGCGGGTGATCTCGCGCAGGTAGCGCTGGCCGCCGGGCAAGCTCGACATCGAGCTTCACGGAAGGCTGCGAGGAGAGCGCGATCTTGGCTTCGATGACGGCGTTGCGAATGGCTTGCACGGCTTCGGCGTTGCGGCGAAGATCTTTATTGCGAAGATCGAGGCCCAGATCGCCGAGAGTGTCGTCGAGAGCGATGGTAATCAGCAAATTGTCGATGTCGTCGCCGCCGAGGTGCGTGTCGCCGTTGGTGGCAATGACTTCGAAGATTCCGTCATGCAGCTTGAGAATCGAAATGTCGAAGGTGCCGCCCCCGAGGTCGTAGACGGCGACGATTCCGTTTTGCTTTTTATCAAGACCGTAGGCCAGCGATGCGGCCGTGGGTTCGTTGACCAGGCGCAGAACTTCGAGGCCCGCGATTCGGCCTGCGTCTTTAGTGGCCTGGCGCTGCGCGTCGTTGAAATATGCGGGCACCGTGATGACCGCTTTCGTCACCGGGGCTCCGAAGAAGCGCTCGGCGTTGCGCTTGAGCTGGCGTAGGATGAGCGCTGAAATTTCGGGTGGCGTGAAGGTTTTGTCGCCAAGCTTGATGCGCAGAACTTCGCCGGGCTGCAGGTCTTCCGCGAGGCGGAAAGGAAAGAACTTCAATTCCTCCTGAACGTCGTCAACGCCGCGTCCCATGAGGCGTTTGATGGAGTAGACGGCGCGCTCCGGCGTCGCGGTGAGGTATTTGCGCGCGGCGTTGCCGATCACGGGCTGGTTGTTCTCGTCAAGCGCCACCACCGAAGGAACAAGATTCAAACCATCGTCGCCCGGAATTACGACAGGGCTCTCCCCTTGCATGAAGGCCACGAGAGAATTCGTGGTGCCCAGGTCGATGCCGACGATGCGATCAGTAGCCATAGTTGCGAATGCAGAAGGCAGAAGTCAGAATGCAGAAGTAAACCCTTTGTTCTTACTTCTGCATTCTTACTTCTGACTTCTGACTTTATGTTTCCAGAACTTCGTTTACGTCTCGAACCAAGTTCCGGATGTAGTTGCGGCGGTTCAGCAAGTCCACCATTTTGTTGCGCAAGTACTCGCGCTCTTCTTCCGAGACGGGCTGACCATTCTGTTGTCGCTGGATCATTCCATCCCACATCTTCCACTGCCCCTGAAGGTCGCGGAGAAGCGCTTCGTGCTTCTCCTCGAGTTCGAGCTTCTGCCGGCCGATTTCTTCGATCAGGGCGGGATCGTCCTCGCCCATCTTTTTCTGCATGCGAAGCTCTTCGAGCTGCATATTCAACTCAAAGACTTCTTCGAGCAAATCGGGAGGCACGATCTGCTTTTTGATTTCCCCGGTAGTGCGCGCTTGCTCCGTCGCGGACTTTGACTGCTCTTCCAGTTCCACACCTTCCAGCTGCAAAAGATACTGTGTGCGCTTGATGGGGTCTTTCAAAGTGCGGTGAGCATCGTTGAGCAAGGAACTCTGTTGCAGGCTCCACTCCTGCTCCTGGCTGCCTGCCTGGGCGTTGAGATCGGGATGCAGCTTGCGGCTCAGTTCGTAAAAGTCCTTTTCCAGAGCGGCGAGATCGAGATTCAGTTTGCGCGGCAGGCCGAAGAAGGTGAAGTAGTCCACCGGCGCCGCGGGCTGAACCTTGCCGCAGGCCTCGCAGAAGTGCACGGCGCGCATGGTTCCGCACGACCAGCAGGATTGAGTTTCCTCGGACGGGGGCTTCGCGGTAATGGTGGTCAGAGATGAATTGGTCATACTTCATTTCACAGAATAGCGCTTACAACCGGAAGAGCCGTGCCGGGCGAAACCGTCGCTTCGTGGTGAGATTTCGCGGGCGAGGGCGCCCGCGCCACACACGATCAGGCTGAGAACGAGGTGCCGCAGCCGCATGACTTCGTGGCTTGGGGATTCACGAAGACGAATCCCTGCTGCATCAGCGTTTCCTGATAATCCAGAATCATTCCGTGCAGATAGATGAACGACTTCGGATCTACGAACACGCGCACATCGCCGAATTGAAAAATGCGATCGCGCTCGCGGGGCTGCGTGTCGAAGCGGACGTTGTAGCTCAGACCGGAACAGCCGCCGCCCTGCACGCCCAGGCGCAGTCCGCCCTGCTCGGGCGAAATGCCTTCCTTGGACATCGCGCTGCGCACCTTGACCAAAGCTTTTTCGGTGAGCTGAATGCCTTTGGCTGGCGCGGCGGGCGAGGTTTGCGCGGGTTGCGTAATTGGTTCGGTTGCCGTTGTCATGTAATTCCTGACGCAATCCCTCAGCGGCTGAAGCCGCCACAGATATGGGCCGCTTATGGCACGACTAAAGTCGTGCCCTTCCCGTGTCTGCTCCACATGCAGAGGAAGAGCTTACTGCGCGACCGCAGACGCTACCGGCTTCGCGGCTTCCTGCTTCTTCTTCCAGTCGCCGATCGCGGCGCGAATCGCGTCCTCAGCCAGCACCGAACAATGGATCTTCACCGGAGGAAGCGACAGCTCCTTCACGATGTCCATGTTCTTGATGGTGAGGGCTTCATCCACCGTCTTGCCCTTGACCCATTCGGTGGCCAGCGAGGACGAGGCGATCGCGGAGCCGCAGCCGAAGGTCTTGAACTTGGCTTCTTCAATGACATTCGTCTCGCGGTTGACCTTGATCTGCAACTTCATGACGTCGCCGCACTCGGGTGCGCCGACCAGGCCGGTGCCAACGTCGGCGCTGCTCTTGTCCATGGAGCCGACGTTGCGGGGATTGTTGTAATGATCGATTACTTTATCGCTGTATGACATTTTGTGTAAGCTCCTGAAAATCAAAGTTTCTTCTAGTGCGCTTCTCCCGCCCACTTCACGTCCTTCAAATTGATGCCTTCCTTCGCCATCTCGTAGAGCGGAGAAAGTTCGCGCAGGCGCTCGACGGTTTCGATGACGCGGTCGGCCACGTAATCCACTTCGGCTGCGGTGTTGAAGCGGCCGATACCGAAGCGGATCGAACTATGCGCCAGGTCGTCGCCCGTCCCTAGAGCCTTCAATACATAAGATGGCTCAAGCGTCGCGGAGGTGCAGGCCGAGCCGCTCGAAACTGCGATGTCGTTGATGCCCATCAGCAAAGACTCGCCTTCCACATAGGCAAAGCTGATGTTCAGGTTGCCGGGCAGGCGGTGCTCCATGGAGCCGTTGATGTAAGTTTCATCCAGACGGCTCATAATGCGGTCGCGCAGGCGATCGCGCAAGCTGGCCAGCTGAACGGCCTCGCGAGACAGTTCTTCCGATGCGATGGCGCAGGCTTTGCCTAAACCAACGATGCCCGCGACGTTCAAGGTGCCGGAGCGCATGCCGCGCTCATGGCCGCCGCCGTCAATGATGGCGGAAATCTGTACTCGAGGATTCTTGCGGCGAACGTACAAAGCGCCCACACCCTTGGGACCGTACATCTTATGTCCCGAGATCGACATCAGGTCGATGTTCTGCTTGTTCACGTCGATCGGAATCTTGCCCACCGCCTGCGTCGCGTCGGTGTGGAAGATGACGCCGCGCTCGTGGCACAGCTTGCCAATCTCGGCAATCGGCTGCAGCACGCCGATTTCATTGTTCGCGGCCATGATGGTGACGAGGATCGTCTTGTCATCCATGGCGCGCTTCAGGTCTTCAAGATCGACCAGGCCGTCCTTCTGCACGGGTAGATAGGTGACACGATAGCCGTATTTCTCCAGGCGCTTGCAGGTGTCGAGCACAGCCTTGTGCTCGGTGACCGCGGTAATGATGTGGTTGCCCTTCTCGCGGTACATCTCGGCCACGCCCTTGATGGCGAGGTTGTCGCTCTCGGTGGCGCCCGAGGTAAAAATGATTTCTTTAGTGGTGGCCCCGACCAGCTTGGCAATGCGCTCGCGAGCCGTCTCCACGCCCTCTTCGCCCGCCCAGCCGAAAGAATGATTGCGGCTGGCGGCGTTGCCGAACTTTTCCATGAAATAAGGCAGCATTTCCTCCAGCACCCGCGGATCCATGGGCGTGGTGGCGTGGTTATCCATATAAATGGGCAGCTTCACTCCCTGGGGAGCGGCGTGCTGCGTGGCTGGAAGTTGCTGGGGGACCTTTACATCCGTGCTCATGATTGCTTCTCCTACCTCGTTAGATGCTTAATCTTTTTTCTGGTCAAACTAAACGTTTCTCAAACTAAATGATCGTCACCAGTTCGGCTGGCTTGACGGTGGTACCCTGAGCCGTTTCCGGTTCTTCCCGCATGTGCGAAATCTTGATGCGCTTCAGCACCGCTTCGATGCTCTCATTCACTTTGCGCAACGGTTCGCGGATATTGCAGCGATTGCTCTGACCGCACTGCCCGCGAACCGTAACGCAAGAGGTGATAAACAGCGGGCCGTCGATGACCTCAATCACTTCGAAGGCAGAAATCGTGTGCGCGGCGCGCGCCAGCCGGTAACCGCCGTTGGTACCGTGCTGCGAATGCAACAGGCCAGCCTTGGCGAGCCGTTGCAGAATCTTCGCCAAGGCCTCGGGCGGGATGCCGAACGAATCGGCAACGTCCTTTGCGCTGGCGCTGCGCGTTCCCTCGTCAGCATGATCGGCCAGATGCTTCATGGCCATCAGCGCGTAGTCCGCTTTCTTGGTTAGCTTGAGCATCCCGGTTCCAAGCTGCTAATTCGGACTGGACTTCTGAACCGTACAGAAGTCCGACTGCTTAGGTCGGATTTAACTCCGACCTTTTCCATCGTAATTTATTCTACGTCCGCAGCCGAAGATTATGCAAGCCCTTGCAGTCAGATGATTGAAGGTGCATTGAATGGTAACTATTGGTGATTGAGTGGCTTAGCGCTAGGAGATGCTTTTGGTCGGAATTCCTGTCAGGCTTGGCCGCAAACGGTAAATTTGTCGAGTCTGCAAAGAAATTCATTACCCTATAATGCTGAGGGACTTGACAAGTGGCGAAGCGAGGATAGAATACCGGGAAATTCGCGCGAGTCGGTTCCTCCGCTTATTTCACGAGGCGACGCTTCCGGATTTATGACCTCAAAGCCGTTCTCGCACCCTCAAAACGCCGGGAAGCAACCTTGCAAGCATCCGCGGGTGCAAATCGTGAGCCGCGATGAGGACGCCGAATTCGTGGAATGCCTTGAGTGCCGCGAAGTCTTCGAGTCCAGCGAACTCAAGGACATGAGCATTGAAGAAAGCACTGAAGGCGAAGCCCAGGAATCGTAAGGCCCGAGGCGCGGACCTAATGACAATAGTAACCACGCCTGTCCGATTCCAGCTTGTTCCCGGTTGAAAGCCTCTGTTAGTCTGCGGGCCGGGGGCGTGTGTTCCGCCCATTGCAAACTCATGCCTGCCACAGCGCTGGTCGTTGACGATTCCATGCTGATCCGCTACACCGTTTGCCGCTTTCTGGAGGAGCGCGGCTTTACGGTGGAATCCGCCACGAACGGCCTGGAGGCCTTGACCATTCTTGAGCGCGTGCATCCCGACCTGATCGTTACCGACATGCAGATGCCAAAAATGTCGGGCGGCGAACTGATCACAGCCCTGAAGAAGAACCCACAGACCGCCAGCATTCCCGTTATTATTGTCGCAGGACGCGCCAGCGGCTTCGACGAAAAGGAAACCCGCGCCAACTTCGCCATCTATAAGGATATCGACATCCAGGGCCAGCTCGAGCGGGCGCTTGATGCAGTCATGGGAAAGAGCTTCGGGCAAGGAGTGGGCAAGGCTTTTTAGCAGGTAGCAGTTGGCAACTGCACTCAACCTTCTGAGCGCGGATTAGCGCAAGAGAAGGCTCGCCTCGGCGGAAAAATCCATAGCGGCAAAATCCTTCGCCAGGAATTTTGGATAAGCGGCTGCTGCAATCATCGCGGCATTGTCAGTGGAGAGCGGCCGTGACGGAAAATATACTGGCAGGCCCTCCTGAGCGCCGTCTCGTTCGAATGTACTTCGCAATTCGCTATTTGCCGCCACTCCGCCCGTGACGAAAAGCGTAGCCACATCGCAGGCGCGGGCCGCGGCCAAAGTCTTGCCTACCAGATCTTCGACGATCGCGCTCTGAAATGAAGCGACCAGGTCGAGCGTCCGCTTGTCGCAATTCGCCAGGTAGTCCTCGAGCCTCGGTTTTGAGAAGTTCGCCAACGCCTGGCGGCGCGCCTCGATGGAGCGATGCATGTCGTGAATCTCGACGTAGCGCAGCACGGCAGTCTTGATGCCACTGTAAGAAAAGTCAAAGCGCGGGCGATCGATCTCTGCTCTCTGTCCGCGGTCGTCTCCGCGGTGCTGCCGGCGGTCGCGATGCTTGATCTGTGCGGGCGGGAACTTCACGGCCGTCGGATCGCCGTGCGGAGCAAGCCGGTCGATGATCGGACCTCCCGGATAGCCCAGGCCAAGCAACTTCGCGACTTTGTCGAACGCTTCGCCGGCGGCGTCGTCGCGCGTGTGGCCGATGTTTTCGTACGTCCAGCCTTGATTCTTCTGCGCCGGCCAAATACAGGTGAGTGTGTCCTCCCGACACAACCAGGGCGAGCACGGGAAACTGCACTTCGTAATTGCCCTTCTGGCGCTCCTCCAGCAGAACCGCGTGAATGTGACCTTCGAGATGATTGACCGCAATCAGAGGCTTGTCGAGCGCGAAAGCCAGGGCCTTGGCATAGCTGATACCGACCAGCAACGCTCCGGCAAGTCCTGGACCCTGTGTGACCGCGATCGCATCGACCGAGTTGTAAGTCTGCTTGGCCTCAGCCAGCGCCTGCCGCACGACAGGAACAATTGCCCGCAAGTGCTCGCGCGACGCCAGCTCGGGCACGACGCCGCCGTACGGCTGATGCGTCGCGATCTGCGAGGCCACCACGTTGGAAACCACCTGTTCGCCCGAGCGCACCACGGCCGCGGCGGTTTCGTCGCACGAACTTTCGATGCCGAGGATGTAGGCGTCTGGCACTCACTACAGTTTCTAGTTTCTGGTTTCCAGTTGCAAGTTGGGGACGAAAACCCCCGCACTTCTCTTCGCGTACTCCGCGGCCGTTCTCCGCGACCTCCGCGATTCGAGCTTGCATCTGATTTCCCGGCAAGAAGTCAGCGTTATGATGGAGGCGTGCCCAGATGGGCGCGGCTTCGTGTCCAAAGACTTCGCCATCTCGATCATCCAAACCCTGCGCCAGCAAGGCTTCCAAGCCTACCTGGCGGGCGGATGCGTGCGCGATCTTCTATTGCAGAGCGAGCCCAAGGACTACGACGTTGCTACCAGCGCAACGCCTACGCAAGTGATGGAACTCTTTACTGACACCTACGCCGTGGGAGCGCAGTTTGGCGTCGTCCTCGTGCCGCTGCCCCTGAGCGACGAGCAACTCACGAACACCGTCGACAATGTATTGCCGAAAGCCCACGCAGTCGAAGTGGCAACCTTCCGCAGTGATCACGGTTACTCCGACGGGCGCCGTCCCGATGAAGTGCGCTTCAGCCAGGACCCGCGCGAGGACGTTGCCCGCCGCGATTTCACGATCAATGGCATGATGCTTGATCCCGCGAGTGGCGAAGTGCTCGACTTTGTCGGTGGACGGAATGACCTCGAGGCGGGCGTCATTCGCGCCATTGGCGATCCCGCACAGCGTTTCGCGGAAGACAAACTTCGCATGCTGCGCGCGGTACGGTTTGCCGCGCGCTTCCAGTACGAAATCGAAGCGGAAACGCTGGCCGCGATCCAGCACCAGGCCCACGAAATCCAGGTCGTTTCGCGAGAACGCGTTCGCGATGAACTCACCAGAATGCTCACTGAAGGCCATGCCCGGCGCGCGTTTCTTTTGCTGGATCACTGCGGTTTGCTGCATGAAGTGTTGCCGGAGACTACCGCGATGAAGGGCGTCCAGCAGCCGCCTGAGTTTCATCCCGAGGGCGACGTTTTTCTTCACACGCTGCTGCTGCTGGAAAATTTGCCGCATCCTTGCCCGCCCACGCTGGCCTGGGGCGCTTTGCTGCACGACGTGGGCAAGCCCGCTACGTTCCGCGTTGCGCCTGACCGCATCCGTTTCGATAATCACGTGGATGTGGGGGTCAAGATCGCGCAGGAAATCTGCGGGCGCCTGCGGTTCTCCAACCACGACGCAGCCCAGGTGCTCGCGCTGGTCGACAATCACATGCGCTTCAGTCACGCCACCCGCATGAATCAGTCGACGCTGAAGAAATTCCTGCGCATGGCCGGCTTCGACGAACATCTCGCATTGCACCGTGCAGACAGCCTCGCCAGCCACGGCAATCTGAGCACGTATGAGTTTGTTCAGGGAGAAGCTCGCCGAGATTCCTCCGGAAAAAATTCGCCCGGCGGCGTTAGTGACCGGCGATGACCTGATCGCTGCCGGATACGAGCCGGGCCCAAAGTTTCGTGTGATTCTTGAGGCCGTGGAAGATGCCCAACTTGAAGGACGACTAAGCTCGCAGGAAGCGGCACTCGAATTTGTCAAGGGCGCATTTCCACTCTCCGGTGGAACCGACATGCCCGTGTAAGATAAGGATAGGAATTCGATTTCCACAAGGTGTCTATGTGACATCTGACCTTGCGCCTCACCCAAAATAAGTCCATGATCGCAAAGCCGGGCGAACTGGGAGTTTTGAAAATTCGCGCCGGCAAGTCTTTTGTTGCCAAGATTTTGCCTGCAAGTGATTGCAGCCCTTAGATTACTTCTCAATTTCCCGCTACACCGACGATTCCAATAGACCGGGAGGGGGGAGGGGTACCAGAAAGTAAATAGATTTTGTTAGACCGCTGTCCTGGTGCCGGCACAATATTTTAGGCCGAAATTCACAGCCCCATTCGTGGCAGACCCTGCACAGTTTCCCATCCGGAACCTGCTAGAATCGGAATCCCAATCTCTCATTATAGCGAGGAGCTTTCTTGGAACAGGCAGGCGCGGGACTGGAGAAGATCGTGATGGGCTCGTTGCGACGCGTGCCGCCGGGCGAGGCTCCTCTTCTTGCCTGGCCGCTGGTTTGCGGCTCAGTCGTGGCCGATCGCACACAGGCTCTCGAATTTGCCGGCGCAGTGTTGCGCGTCGAGGTTCCCGGATGCCGGATGGAAGCGCGAGATGCAGGGCCTGGCTCCGCGTTATCTCGCCCAGATCAATCGTTATGCCGGCCAAAAAGTGGAGAGGATTGAGTTTGTGATTCGGCAGGGCTGAACCGGCATATCGTTCCCAGCAAAATTCATTCGCAGAAACATGAACGTCACAGAAAAAGACGTCTCCTCACGTCGCCGATCTGGCGAACCTGGAGCTTTCCGCAGACGAGCGCGCCAGCATGGTGCGCGATCTGAATTCGATTCTCAATTACATCGAGAGACTTAACCAACTCGACACGTCGAACGTAGAACCGATGGCGCAAGTGTCGGATCGCTACGGTGTGGATGAATCCAAGCAAGGCAGCGAAAGATTTGCCTATGCGAATCGCGAAGACGTGGTAGAGGGATTGCGCAAGTCCCTGCCCCAGGAAGTCGCGCTTCAGAACGCGCCGGATGCGGACGGAACCTTCTTCCGAGTACCGAAGGTGATTGAAAGATAGAAGAATGCAGAGGTCAGAACGCAGAATGCAGAAGTAAGCATGTCACGATTTTACTTCTGCATTCTGACTTTTGACTTCTGCCTTTACCCATGGAATTGACTCAACACACAATCGACGCCACCCGCTCCGCAGTACAAGAGCGCAAAACAACTGCGTTCGCGCTTGCCGAGGCTCACTACGCACGCATCGAGAAAGAAGATGGACAAATCGGCGCATTCCTTACGCTCTGCAAAGAGCGCGCCCTGGAGCAAGCCGATCGCATCGACCGCATGGCCGCCGAGGGCAAGCCGTTGCCGCCGCTGGGCGGCGTGCCGGTCGCGATCAAAGATGTGATGTCAACTCGCGGCGTGCGCACGACGGCGGGATCGAAGATTCTCGGCCACTACATTCCGCCTTACGACTGCACGGCGGTCGCGCGCATGGAAGCTGCGGGAGCGGTGGTGCTCGGCAAGACGAACTGCGACGAGTTTGCCATGGGCTCGTCGAACGAGAACTCGGCGTTTCATCCTGTGCGCAATCCGCGCGATTTGAACCGCGTGCCGGGAGGATCATCGGGCGGTTCGGCAGCGGCGGTGGCCGCGGACATGTCCGTGGTCGCGCTCGGTTCGGACACTGGCGGATCGATCCGACAGCCGGCATCGTTCTGCGGGGTCGTGGGGTTGATGCCGACTTACGGCCGAGTCTCGCGTTACGGGTTGATCGCGTTTGCGTCTTCGCTCGACCACATTGGCCCTCTGGCAAAAACAGTAAAAGACGCGGCCATCGTGTTGGGCACAATCGCCGGGCGTGATCCGATGGATTCAACCTCCGCCAACGTGCCAGTGCCAGACTACGTGGCCGAATTGGAAAAGCCCGCGCGCGGCTTGAAGCTGGGCGTTGCCAAAGAGTATTTCGGTGACGGACTCGACGATGAAGTTCGACACGCGGTTGAGTCAGCGATCGACAAGCTGAAGAGTTTGGGCTGCGAGGTCGTGCCGGTTTCATTGCCGCACACGCCGTATGCGATTCCAACTTATTATTTGATCGCAACCGCGGAAGCGTCTTCGAACCTTGCCCGCTACGATGGCGTGCGCTACAGCTATCGCGCGCCGGGGGTAAAGTCGCTCGCTGAAATGTACCGCCGCAGCCGCGATGAGGGGTTCGGCGCCGAAGTGAAGCGCCGCATCATGCTCGGCACATACGCGCTGAGCACGGGTTATTACGACGCGTACTACCTGAAGGCGCAAAGGGTGCGCACGCTGTTGACTCGCGATTTTGAAGAAGCGTTCCGTAAAGTGGATGCGATCGTGACGCCGACAAGTCCGACGGCAGCATTCCGGCTGGGCGAGAAATCGAACGATCCGCTGGCCATGTATCTGGCAGACATCTACACGGTGACGGCAGATTTGGCGGGGATTCCGGGCATTTCAATTCCGTGCGGCGAAACGAAGGAGAAGCTGCCGATTGGACTGCAGATTCTCGGCAAACACTTTGACGAAGCGACGATTCTGCGCGTGGCGCATGCGTATGAGCAAGCAGCCTAGATCAACTCGTAATAGCGTTCCCCTGCGCAAGCACGGCAGAGTACCTTCTCTTCGCTGCGGACCTCTCTGCGAAAGTTGATCCCTTCGCCGCACGCCTCACAAACCACGCGCTCACCCTTGTATCCCGGAAATTCTTCGGGAGGCAAATCCACCTTCACCCATTGCGTGGTGAAAAGATCGTCATCCGTGATTTCGCGGTAGGCGAGCATCTGCTGCTGGTTCTTGTCGGCGATTTCGGGATGCATCTGCCGGGCAAGCGCCTTGGAAGATTCTTTGGCCGCGATGCGGATTGCCTTGCCCGTGCTGACATCGACAAAGGTTGCGGCAACTTTACCCCAGTCGCGAAACTTCAGAGCGCGCTTGCCCAGCCGGCAGCCGGTGACAACGGCCACGGCATCGGTGGCGCAGCGGTCGATCTCGACGAAGGTAACGAGCCGCTTGCGGTCTTGCTTGTTGCCGCTCGGATCATCAATTCCAAGTTTGACGAGGCCAAGCATCGCCAACCGTACGCCGAGAACCTGCCCGGCGCAGAGATGTCCGTGAGCTTGCTCGGCGTCGCGGAGATATTCGTCGAGAGATTTCATAAGAGCCGTCAGCTCTCAGCCGTCAGCTTTCAGCTTAACATCGAAAGAACTACTTTCTTCTCCAGCGCACGCCGTCCTTCGTGTTCTCGATCACAATGCCAGCGGCGGTGAGTTCCGCGCGCAGAGCGTCGGACACTTTGAAGTTGCGTCCGCGGCGGGCAGCTTCCATCTCTGCGATTTTCTTTTCGATGTCTGCATCAGTAAGTTGGCCGGATTGCACCGCCTCCCGCAGTTCCGCGCTGACGTCCTTCTCGCGGCCTTCTGCCAACGCCCAATCAAAGACCTGCTTCATCTTAGGCCCATCGTCATCTTTAATCACGGCGAAAATCTCATCAAACTTCTCCAGCACGGCGAGCAGCGGCGCAGCATCGTCCTTATTGATCTGGCCGGAATCAAGCGCGGAATTGGCGCTGCGCACCATCTCGAAGATGGCGGCCTGCGCCTGCGCGGTGTTGAGATCGTCATCGAGCGCGGCTCGCATCCGGTCGATGGTTTCACCGGCAAGCGTCTGCATCTCCGGGTTGAAGCCAGACGGAAAATTTCCCGCGATCAAACGCTGGCGGAAATTGCGCAAACGCTCCACCGAGACCGCGGCTTGCTTGAGTCCATCGAAAGTAAAGTTGAGTTGGTTTCTGTAGGGAACCGACGTAAGCAGATACCGGATCGACGACGGCTTATGCCCCATCAACACCAGATCGCGCAGGGTGAAGAAGTTCCCCAGGCTCTTCGACATCTTCTCGCCTTCAACCAGCAGGAAACGCGCGTGAAACCAAAAGCGTGCAAACATCTTCCCCGTGAGCGACTCCGATTGTGCGATTTCGTTTTCATGATGCGGAAAGATAAGGTCTTCTCCACCGGCATGCAGATCGAAGGTCTCGCCCAGTTCCTGCATCGACATCACCGAGCACTCCAGGTGCCAACCCGGGCGTCCCGGCCCGATCGATGTATCCCAGGAAGCCTCGCCCGGCTTGGGCGCCTTCCAGAGCGCAAAGTCGCGCGCGCTGTCTTTGTCATATTCATCGACGTCGACGCGGGCCCCGTCGAGCATTCCGCTAAAATCTTTCTTTGAGAGTTTCCCGTACCGCGGAAACTTTGCGATGCGGAAGTAATACGATCCATCGTCGGTGCGGTAAGCGATATCCTTCTCGACCAACTTGGCCACGAAATCCGCCATCTGGGCAATATGTTCGGTGGCGCGAACCAGCATCGGCTCCTCAATGCCGATCAGGGCGGAGTCTTCGAGAAACGCCTTCTCGTACTTGGCCGTGTACTGCTGAACGCTGACTCCATCGCGCGCCGCGTTACGGATGATTTTGTCGTCCACGTCCGTAATGTTCATGACGTAACGAACCTTGTAGCCCGACTGCCGCAAGAACCGCTGCAGCAGGTCAACGGCAATAAAGGTTCGGAAGTTGCCGATATGCCCGTAATCGTAGACGGTAGGGCCGCAGGCATACATGCGGACTTCCTTGTCGCGGAGCGGATGAAACTCCTCCACCTTCGAGGACATGGTGTTGTAGAGGCGTAAGGCCATAGGCGATTGCGCACGCAGAGATGAATCCCCAATTCTAGGGGGATGCCGGAAAGAGGGTCAACTGGCGCGTCCGGCGGCGGAAGTATGCTGAGGCAAGGCGTGAGTGTGCGCCCGCAGCCGATGTTGCACAAGAAACACGTAATGCAGCGCGGAGATTATCGTGAAGGCGAACGTAGCGCGCAGGAAGACGGTGCGTGTAATCAAGATCCAGCGCGCCGGCCGTATCGAGGCCAGCATCACGAAGAACACCGCGGCGATCTGGGAAAAAGTGTTCGCTTTTCCGAAGATGCTGGGCCGGAAGTCGCGTAGTCCAGCGATGGCGAACAGGACGGCGCTCGCGGCCAGAATGGAAGTGTCGCGACTGAAGACCAGCACCGTAAACTTCCACGGAATCTTGTGCAGAATGGAGAGCACCAGGAACATCGTGCTCAACAACAGCTTGTCCGCGATGGGATCGAGATATTGGCCGAGCAGAGTCTGCTGATGCAGCTTGCGAGCCAACAGTCCATCCAGCCCATCGCTGAATCCGGCAATCACGAAAAGCAATAGCGCCCAGAAGTAGCGCCCTTCCACCAATTCGATCACGATAAACGGAACAAAAACCATCCGCAGCAGCGTGAGCTGGTTGGGCGCAGTGAAGATTTGGGAAAGTTTCATGCCCGATCCCTGGCCGGATGAACCGTGGCCTCGTGATCGATTTTCCGGCCAGCTCCGGCCGAACTCAGCAACTCCGCAGGATCAAGGGCGGTCTTGGCCGAGAAGCGTTGCGAAAGCGAAGGCAGACTGCCGTCGGGAAGATCCAGTTCGATGCGTTCAATCCGGTGCATCGGGAAGAAGACGACCGCCGGACTGAACGATTCGCCATCTTTCACCATCACAACCAAATCTTCAAAAGACGCCAGCTCGATGCCGCTCATGCTGAGTCCTTCCGGAGCCAGAGCCAGAATCCGTCCCCAGAATTTGTCCCGAGGATTGCCCAGCGTTACCACCACCATGGCTCCAGGCGAGAAAGGGCCACCAGCGGACACCCCTGCGGCGGGCCTGTCGTCATCTCGGCTGCGAGTCTGTCGGCATGCAATGATTGTCGCCGCCGCGGGCGTGACTTTGCAACTGGCAACTCCGGTTCGCCAGCACTGCGGCAGTTGACAAGCCACGAAGGCGCAATCCGATCTCAAGCAAAAGCAGTCAGAAGGGAATTTGCCTGGAGAACTCCGGAGTGGAAGGCCGAGCATCACGCTGCATGGACAGTTCCCGCTTCTTCACGGGCGCGCTGGATATCCTTCACATCGCCGAGCAGAATCACGGCGCATCCCGGCTTCACCGTAAGTGTATCGGGAGGGTTGACCCACATTTGGTTCGTGTCCGACTTAACCGCTAACACCAGCAGATTGAAGTTGCGATGCAATTGAAGGTCTTTGAGAGGTTGCCCTGCCCATGGAGGACCAGCGATTTCGATCTGTTCCACCCTGACGGTCTGGGACTGCGATTTCAGCATCAAGTCTAAAAAACCAACTACATGGGGGCGGATCACCTCGCTAGCCATTCGCAGCCCTCCAATCCGGCTGGGCGATACCGTGGATTGTGCCCCCGCTCTCAGCATGCGCTCGGAGAACCGCTCGTCCGCAGCCCGGGCCACAATGCGCATTTTAGGAAATCGTTGACGCACGATGACCGTTACCACCAGATTATCCTTGTCCTGCGGCAAGGCAATCACGATGCCCTTGGCTCGATCGATGCCCGCCTTCTCGAGCACCTCTTCTTCGGTAGCGTCACCAATCACATAGATTAAGTCGTTAACGAAGGCAGGGTGGGATTCCCGAAGGCGTTTTACGTTCTCCTCGAGGAGTTCGATGGCTATATGAGGAGTGCCGCTTTTCTGTAATTCCTCGAGCGCGTGCCGTCCTGTGTCTCCCAGGCCGCAGATAATGAAGTGGCCCGTTGTCTCATTGATTCGTTTTTGCATTCTACGTCTCCGGAAATGATTGGTGGTTTCTACTTCCACCAGGAAGGCTGCCACCACCGAGAAGACATAGACGGTGAGGGCCACGCCGACCAGAACTACGCCAAGGTTGAATACCCGCAATAGCGGGTTGTGGCTGGTGTCAACCACTTCGTAGTAACCGACCCCAGCCAGAGTGATGACCGACATGTATAAAGCTTGAAGGAAGTGAACCGAGCGGCCCCCCAGCAAGAGGTAGCCCGTGGTGCTGATGGCGATGATGAGGAGCAAAACTCCAACTGCGAGGAGCAGTCTTTTGCGCAGGGCCATTACACAGAATCCCCCGACTTCAGGGGAAAAGTCGCGGCGATTCTAGCACAGTCAGTGGTCGCCTACAATGCCGCTAAATGGCGGGTTTGGCTCGTTTCCTAACCAAACTGCACTACTTACCTATCTCTACTTCTACCTGCGACTTCTACCTGCGCCATTCGTCAATAAGATTGGCTACGAGTCCGGTCCATCCCGTTTGGTGGCTGGCGCCTAGTCCGGCCCCAGTGTCACCGTGAAAATACTCATTGAAGAGCAGGTAATCACGCCAGTTCGGATCGTTCTGGAGTTTGCTGTAGCCGCCAAAACAGGCTCGCCGGCCCGCCGGATCCCGAACGAAAATATGAATCATCCGATTGGCAATCTCCTCCGCCATTTTGCGAGGACTCACCGGCTTGGCGTTGCTGTCACCAGAGGGACGGACTTTAAAAGAAGAACCCAAGGCGTCGCTGAACCGCAGCAGCGAGTGAATCAAGAGATATGAGGTCGGGAACCACACCGGACCGCGCCAATTCGAGTTCCCGCCCTTTACTTGCGCTTCTGAGTCAGCCGGTTCGTAACTCACCCACCGGTCGCCTAAATGGAACGGATGCTGCTTGTGATACTTGGAGAGGCTTCGAATCCCATACGGCGACATGAACTCGTCGGGATCCCACAATCGTGCGGCAATCCGTTGGAACTGTTTGGAATCTGCGATCGAGAGAACGTAGTGCCGTTCCGAACCTGAATCAACCATGTAACAAGCATTCCCCACGAGGTCAGGGCGGTTCTTGATAAACCACTCTACGTTGTTGAGAAAATCGGGGTGAGGCTCCAAGTCCGCTTTGCTTAAGATTTCAATGGCAAACAGCGGGATAATCCCGACCAGGGATCTTAATCGCAGTTTATGAAATTCCCCATTGGGAAAGCGCAGGACATCATAGAAGAAGCCATCGCCTTCGTCCCACAATTGATAGTCGCGGCCGCCCATTTTCTTCATGGCCGCCCCGATGTAGACAAAATGCTCGAAGAACTTTGTGGCCAGTTGCTCATACGCGCGGTCGCCGTTCGCCAGTTCCAGGGCGATGCGCATCAAGTATAGACAGAAGAAACCCATCCAGCCGCTGGCGTCGGACTGTTCCAGGATGGCGCCACCAGGTAAGTCCTGCCCGCGATCTATCACAGTTATGTTGTCGAGCCCAAGGAATCCGCCCTCGAAGACATTGTTGCCCTGGCGGTCTACCCGGTTGACCCACCACGCGAAGTTGATCAACAACTTATGCAGACAGCTTTTCAAGAAAGAGACATCGCCCTTTCCGCTGCGACGTTTCTCGCTTTCGTAAATTTGCCAACACGCCCACGCCTGAACGGGAGGATTCATATCGGAGAATTCCCATTCATAGGCGGGAATTTGCCCGTTCGGGTGCTGGAACTGCTCGAACATGAGCAACCACAGATTTTCCTTGGCAAAATCCAAATCGACCAGGGCGAGTGAAACGCACTGGAAGGCAAGGTCCCATGACGCAAACCACGGGAACTCCCATTTATCGGGCACAGACAAGACGCGCATGGAGTTCAAGTGCCGCCAATGTATGTTGCGGCCGCGCTTCCGGGATTCTGGCGGAGCCCATTGCGGATCATCCCCCTCCAGCCAGCGCTCTACGTCGAAAAGATAAATCTGTTTATTCCAAAGCATTCCAGCCAGAGCTTGCCTCTGCACCAGCCGCTCATCTGACGTAGCTTTGGGAGGATGCACGGTTTCGTAGAATTCGTTAGCCTCCTCCCGCCGCGAACGGACAACCTCTTGCACGTTTGCCAGAGCATCCGGTCTCGGCTGTGCCGACAGCCGTAATCGCAATACGGCAGACTCGCCGGGTTTGATCTGGTAAACGTAGTGAATACAAGCCTTGGTTCCGCCGTCGTACTTGACGCAAGGCTCTTGATTGATGACGTAACGGTGGAAAGCATCCTTGACGAATGGCTTCCGACTCTTGGCCCAATCGCCATACACACGAGGAGCGTTGGTTTCATTATCGGTAAACAAGACTTCGCCCAAAGGAGCGTAGAGATAATGCTTGCCCAAAGTGTAAGGGCCCTGGACGCTAAGATTGACGGCGGTCGTCGAACCGTCCGCGACCAAAGTCTGGTGATCGTTTTTTACTGAATCGTGGTTTACTGAATCGTTGTTTACCGAATCCTTGTTCACCGAGTGAGGCACGATGCTGGGTTCCGGGCCGGGAGGATTTGTCCAGGCCCAGGTGTTGCGAAACCACAGATGCGGAAGGATGTGGAGTTCCGACGTTTCAGGGCCCCGGTTAAAGGCTTCGATCTGGATGCAAATGTCTTCGGGACCGGCTTTGGCATACTCAACAAAAACGTCGAAGTAGCGATCCTCCCTGAAAACGCCGGTATCGATCAATTCGAATTCAGGTCCCGAACCGCGCGCGTTTTCCGCCACGAGGCGGCTGTAGGGGAATTCCTGTTGCGGGTACTTGTACAGCATCCGCATATAGCTGTGGGTGGGGGTGTTGTCGAGGTAATACCAATATTCCTTGGCGTCTTCGCCGTGGTTGCCCTCGGGCGAGGATAGCCCGAACATCCGTTCTTTGAGGATGGGATCCCGGCCATTCCAGAGAGCGAGTGCAAACACCAGCAACTGATAACGATCGCAGATGCCCGCAATGCCGTCCTCACCCCAGCGATACGCCTTGCTGCGGGCCAAGTCGTGTGGGAAATAGTCCCACGCACGGCCATCGGGGCTGTAGTCCTCGCGCACCGTAGCCCAGGACCGGTCCGAAACGTATGGGCCCCACTTGCGCCAGGGTTGAACTGTGCCAACGAACGGCTCATGCAAGCGCCTGTGCTCGGCGGTTATGGCGTCTCGCTTCGAGTTGTGCGTCAGAGGTTTTGCGAGCCATCTCGGAGTAGGCCCTTCGGCCGGGACAGGACCAGGTCGCGTGATGGGGAAATATGCAGTTTCATCTTCAGGGCTGCGAACTGGCGGTTTGGATTCCGTGGGGCAACAGCGCTTTCACTTTCTGCATTTCCGCGGCAAAGACGGGTGCGTTGTACGCCGAAGGATTACTCAATTGCTTGAACAGACGGTCGATGGCCGCACGCAACTCCGGTTGATTGCCAACCTTCTCGTTCTTCTCGTAAGCCAGCGCAAGCGAGTCGAGCGCCATGGCGGCCTGCTCGGCGGAGCGTTCGCCCTGCTCGGCGATAGAGTTGCCATCTGCCGCAATGGCCTGCATGACCCGGGTAGTCAGGCTGGCATCGTACTGCTGGCGGCGCACTTGTTGCAAAATCTGATCGGCCAGGGTGGAAGCCGTTTTTGCGGCAGCGGCAATCGGTTCGCGATCTCCCCCACTTCCCACGAGCCCGGATACTTGATCAAGATCGGCGTCGAGTTGCCTGCCGGTCTCCGGACTTATCTGCTTCACCAAGTCGCGAAACACGATATAACGCGAAGCATTCCAGGCTGGAGCGCCGGGCGTGCGTCCCGCGTAGCCTGCGGCCTGCCGCCAGCTATCCTGTGGCTGCGTCAGACTGTGATGGCAGGCAAAACATTCCAGCTCGGCAAACTCGGGCCAGGTCTTTGGGCTGGACGCGCTGCGGTTAAGGCGGTTAAGCGTCTCGCGCAACTCTACGCCCTGCCCGATCGCCCACTCCTGAACACCCTCCCAGACATTCTGGTTGTCAGGAAACTTCCAGTGACGCGGCATCACGGCGCTAAACGTGTCCAGTTCAAAGGTAAGGTCCGGATGACCGGCTGCAATCATTTGATGGTCGACTCGCTTGTCGGGAGTGCCGACGTGGCAGCTCATGCATTTCTCAGAACGCGCGGCCAGATCGCGAGTGTCGTACATTCCCAGCTTTAGCGACTGTTCGTGCGTCCATCCTCTGGCTGTATGCGGGCCGAGCCAGCCCACCGCGGGCCCGTGGCAGTTTTCACAGCTCACTCCCTCATCCATTTGAAAAGACTGCGCCCGCAGGTTTGAGGCAACATCAATGGAATGGCAGACCAGGCACTTCTCCGCCTGATTGGGATTGCTCGCCAACTTGAGGATTTTTCCCATCCGCATGGAGACAGGATTAGAAAGCATGTTGTAGGCGCGCGCGTGTTTGTCCTGGGCCGCCCAAATGCTGTACTCGTTCTGCCAAATACGAGTGACCGCTTTTGCAGTAACGCTGCCGTGACAATTGCTGGCGGCACAACCTCCGGGGCCACTGTACATCCCAACCGTGCCGCCACCGCCCGATGGTGTTTGTTGGGCTGCTGCTTCCGGTGTAGAAGCACTGATGATCAGCGAGCTGACTGCAACAAGCAAAGTGGCAAGCAGCGATGCTCGGATGCACATGGCCAATCGCTCCCACGATGAGTTTTTCTGCCGCGCTCTCACTACTGGCAGTCAAAGAGGCATATATAATACACCCCCCAACCAAGCATGCAAGGTTTTCTGTTCGACCGGATTCCACGCGCTCCGGTTCAGCAGGGTAGTCAGTGTACCGCTATCCAAAGCGCCTATATGGACAAGGAAAAAGGTCTTTGCTATAGTTCGTGCTCTTAGAGCGGCTGTGAACATCCTGCTTCCGCAGCCGGTTTTATCGGCCCTCTTGGAATCGCACAAAGGATACAAGTCAGCGTTTCGTGGGCGGGGACGTGTTTGAGGAGCTCAGAGCCGTTCAGCGGCAATTCGGTTATTTACCCGCCGACCAGCTACACGCGCTATCGGCGAAGCTGAAGATTCCTGTCAGCCAGATTCATGCTGTGGCGAGTTTTTATCCGCATTTCAATCTGTCGCCTCCCCCTAAAGTCGATGTGCGTATTTGCGCCGACATGTCCTGTCACCTGCGCGGCGCCAGTGGGGTTCGCGAGGATCTGAAGCGGGCGTTCCAGGGCGCTCCGGAAACCGAAATTACGATCCGCGATGCCTCCTGTCTGGGCCGATGCGACTCCGCACCCGCGTTATCCGTAAACGACACCATCTACTCGGGCGTAAGCCGCGAACAAACCCTGGAAATTGCACGGGCGGCAATGAGTGGAAGAGGACTCCCACGGGCGCCGGTTAGTCGGGTCCGGGCGATCCTTTCCACGGACCCTTATAAGGGAGCGGGCGAGTACTTGGCGAGTGCGGCGGCTAGTTGGGTCGCAGGATTTTCTTGGAACCATCGCCACTCTCAAGGCTAGCGGACTTAAGGGTCTTGGCGGAGCCGGCTTTCCCACGGGCAATAAATGGGAGATTGTGCGCAATGCGCCCGGGAAGAAATACATCGTCTGCAATGCCGATGAAAGTGAACCGGGCACCATCAAAGATCGCTTCATCATGGAGCAAATACCCCACCTGGTGATCGAGGGTATGATCCTGGCCGGATTGGTGACCGGGGCAAAGACGGGAATCATTTATATCCGGCATGAATACGAGGAGCAGAAGGAGGCTCTCCAGCACGAGATCGATCGCTGCTATGCGATTGGAGTGCTCGGGCCGAAGGTCATGGGAGGTCAGTCCGCATTTGACCTGAGCATCTTCGTCAGCCCAGGGGGGTATATCTGCGGGGAGGAGAGCGCGCTGCTGGAGGCCATTGAAGGGCGTCGCGCCGAACCGCGCAACAAACCGCCTTTCCCCGGCACCAACGGCCTCTATAACATGCCCACCGTCATCAACAACGTTGAAACATTTACTTTCGCAGCGGCGATCCTGGTGCGCGGCGTCGATTGGTTTAAGGCGCAGGGTCTGAATGGCATTGCGGGTTTGAAATTTGTAGGCGTCAGCGGAGACGTGGAGGGACCGGGCGTTTTTGAGGTGCCGATGGGCACCTCCTACTCTGACTTGATCTACCGTTATGCCAAGGGGATCAGCGGCAACCGCAAGCTGTTAGGGTTCGCTCCATCGGGCCCGTCTTCCGGCTTTCTTCCCGCGAAGATGGTGACTCTTCCCCTCGATTTTAATGCTGTTGCGGCCGCTGGTTCCATGGTAGGCTCCGGGGCAATCGTGGTCTGTGCCGAGGGGCGATGCATGCTGGATATGGCGCTCAACGCGGTACGATTTTACCGCAACGAGTCCTGCGGCAAGTGTGTGCCTTGCCGCGTGGGATCGCAGAAGATGGTGTCATTGCTTACCAATTGGACTATCGGTAAGAGTTCGGCCTCGGACCGGCAAACCCTTGATGATCTTACCCAAGCCATGCGGATGACCTCCATTTGCGGACTGGGTCAAATTGTGCATGCTCCAATCGCTTCGGTTCTGAAGCATTTCCCGGACGTTATCGAGGAACATCTCGAACGCCGGCGCTGTTCCGCAGGCGTTTGCTTCCAGGGGCAAGCGTAAGCATATGGGAGAACTCTCCACAGCAACCCGGGTGCTGGACGCGCCGCTGATTCACCTGACGATCGATGGCCAGGACGTCCTGGTTCCGGCCGGGACGTCGATCTTCGACGCAGCCCGGACCTTTGGCATTAAGATCCCCACCCTGTGCCATCAGCAGAATGAGAATCCGGTTGGCGTCTGCCGGTTATGTGTGGTGGACATAGGCCAGCGAGTCTACGCCGCTTCTTGTGTGCGCCCGATCGAACCTGAGATGAAGGTGACTACTTCGAGTCCCGGCATCAGGTCTGCGCGCAGCACGCTGTTGGAGTTGTTGATCGCCGATCATCCATCGCCCTGCGCTCGTCAGAAATCTACCGGAGACTGCGAACTGGAACGGCTGGCACGCGAGGCGGGCCTGAAGGGATCGCGGTTCGCTCCGCGGGCCACCCCCATGGGCACGGACGAATCGCTGCCGGCAATCGCCGTGGACTTTGGAGCCTGCATTCTGTGTGACCGGTGTATTCGCGGCTGCAACGACATCCGGCATAATTTTGTGCTGCAGCGGCGCGGCAAGGGATATCAGGCCGGTATCGCTTTCGACGACAACTTGCCCATGGGCGAGTCCAGTTGCGTCAGCTGTGGCGAGTGCATGGTTTCGTGTCCTACGGGGGCTTTGACCAACAGGCAGGTAATCGCCACCGATCTGGGTGCGAGCGATGTTCTGACCTTGCAGGAATTGCGTTCCCTGGACGTATTCGCCGATGTCTCCGGAACGTTCCTGAAACTCAATAGCAACGCGATCCGCAAACGCAGATTCAAGGCGGGAGACATTATTTGCCGGCAGGGCGATTATGGCTCAACCGCCTTCTTTATCGTGAGCGGCCAGGCGAGCGTTTTTCTCTCCGGCCCCATGGGGCACGTTAAGACCGAGGACAGCAAGCAAGGTTTCTTCAGAAAACTCAAGGCTTCATTGGTGAATCGGGCCCAGCAGCCCCGCCCGGACGAAACGAACCGCGCCTTCATTCCGATTGATGCCCCGGTTGACCTGCCTTATGACAATCCGGTTGCCGTGCTCGAGGAGGGTGATCTCTTCGGCGAAATGACCTGCATGAACCAATATCCCCGGTCAGCCACCGTGCAGGCGAAAACCGATTGTGTAATGCTCGAGATGCTGCGCAATGTGTTGGATGTACTTCAACGGAATAAGACCTTCCGCAGCAAAGTTGACCTGACCTATCGCAGGCGTGCGCTGGGCTCCCAATTGCGCAGCATTCCCATGTTCTCGTCGGTGACGTCCGATTTCATTGACTATTTGCGCGATCGGGTCGAGCTGCGCCGCTATGCCCCTGGACAGATTATTTGCCGCCAAGGCGATGCGTCGCACAGTTTCTTCCTGGTGCGTATTGGATTCGTGAAGGTAACGCAAGCGCATCCCGGTGGAGATCTGGTACTGGGGTATGTCGGCCGCGGCGGCTTTTTCGGCGAACTCTCCCTCTTGGGCGAAGGTATCCGGACGGCCACCTGTACCGCCTTGGACCACGTCGAAGCCGTGCGGATTAAGTCAGAGGAATTCCGCACCATGGTGGAGCGTTTTCCGGAAGTTCGCCAGGGGCTGGTGGAAATTGCGCGGCAAAGGATCAAAGAAAATCGCAGCCGCGTAACCACGGTCCAGAACGTCCCGGTGGATTCATTTCTCACTCAGGGGCTGATGGAAGCGCAGAGTCTGCTGATACTCGATCTCGAAAGCTGCACCCGCTGTGACCAATGCGTGCGCGCCTGCGCCGAGGCCCACGACGGCGTCAGCCGGCTGATTCGCGATGGATTGCGCTGGGATAAATACCTGGTGGCAACCTCTTGCCGGCACTGCAAGGATCCTCTTTGTATGGTCGGCTGTCCGGTCGGTTCCATCCGCCGGCGCAACAGCCTGGAGATTGTGATAGAAGACTGGTGCATTGGGTGTGGCCTGTGCGCCAACAACTGTCCTTACGGCAACATCAACATGCACCCGTTTGAGGTTTCAGTGGCCGATCTGACGAATCCAGGACGGCAGGTAGCGGAAGTGCGCACCAAGGCAACGGCCTGCAATCTCTGTCCCGATCAGGAGGAGCCCAGCTGCGTCTATGCTTGTCCGCACGATGCCGCCCATCGCGTAAATCCGCGGGAATTCTTTTCAAAATTGGTACGCGTCGCCGAGGCGCCCAAGAGGACTGAATAGTGCGTATCGATGAAACTCATCGGCCCTGGCTCCTGTTCACAGTTGCGGCATTGGTGGCGGGAGGAACGGCCTACGCTTTGTATAGCGCATTTTCGGTGCAGGGCCCGAACGGCGGCAGCCCCATGGGTTTGGTTTTTGCAAGTGTAGGCTCCGCTTTCATGTTGTTTGCCGGACTTCTGGGTGTGCGCAAGAAGTACACACTGATCCGGGTGGGTCGAGCCAGCAGTTGGATGCGCGGTCACCTGTGGTTGGGATTTCTGAGTTTTCCATTCATCCTCTTCCACTCCGCTTTCAGTCTTGGCGCGGGGACTTTAACGCGCGTGTTGATGGTGCTCTTCATTGTGGTCTTCGTAAGCGGGCTGTTTGGCGCGGTCTTGCAACATTTCATGCCGAAGATGATGACCGAACGCGTGCCCATGGAAACCATCTACGAGCAGATCGACCGCGTAAAGCAGCAACTGCTGGAAGAAGCGCAGTCCCTGGTGAAGGACCTGCGTTCGACCTTGTTGGGTGATCTGACCAGGGCGGGCGAAAAACAGCGCGCTGTGGCAGCCGCAGCCGGCACCCGAGGCGGGTTGACATACGCTTCCGGCCTGGGAGCGAATGAGCGCGCGGCCAGCGCTGTCACTGATCTGTTTCAAAAGCAGATCCGGCCCTTTCTGCTTCAGACCCGCGGCCCAAAGCCGGCGTTCGCTGACCCAGCACAGGCTTCCGCCACGTTTACCCAATTGCGCGTCCTGGTTCCGCGCGACCTGTGGCCGAAGCTGGAGGATTTGGAGAACATTTGCCAGGAAAAAAGAGATTTGGACCGCCAACGCCGGATGCATAATGTTCTTCACGGCTGGCTGCTGGTGCATGTTCCAGCTTCCTATGCCCTGCTGCTTCTGGGTGCCGCTCATGCGGTCTATGCCCTGAGATATTGAACGTGCCCCGCATACGCACCGCCAAGACGCTGGCCAAGCGCATCGACCTGCAGTACTTCACCCGGCTGACTCCCTTTCGCCGCTGGAGACTGATTCTTTCTGTCGCGCTGCCAGTAATCGCGTTGGGTTGGATTTTCGGAAAGAACATATTCCGCAGCCCGCACCTGTATAGCGCCGGCCCCATGTCGGCAGCGCACGCTGTCTTTGGAGACCAGTGTGCCTTGTGCCACGTGGCAGGCGCCAGTTACAGTGCAACCGTCACCGACAACCGCTGCCTCTCCTGCCACAATGCTCCTGCCCATACTCCGCGCCAAACCTTTACCCCGGCATGCAGTTCCTGTCACGTAGAGCATCAGGGAAGGCGGCGGCTCACCGAAACCGCCGATTCTGGCTGCGCGCAATGTCACAGCAATCTTAAGACCCTGGATGGAACGCTGAGCTACGACCCACACGTTTCCGGCTTTGACCGCGGGCACCCGGAATTTGCCGTGTTTCGTCTGGGACAGACCGATCCGGGCACCATACGTCTCGATCATTACGTACACCTGCAACCGACGTTGCGTGGCCCCGCTGGCGCCGTGCAGATGGATTGCTACGATTGTCACCGTCCCCTCAACGTCAATGAGCCGTGGCCTTATTCCGTGGCGGTAGTGCAGCCAGCCAGCCAACAGCCAATCATGGTAGGGCAGGCGGATGCGCAACAAAGAAAGCGTCGCAGTATCGAAGCCGGTCCCGGCGCCTACATGACGCCGTTCAAGTACGTAAACCAGTGCGCCGCCTGCCACACGCTGCAGTTCGACACGTTAATTCAAACCCCGGCCCCTCACGACAAGCCCGAGATAGTCCATGCATTCATCGTACAAAAGTTGACTGAGTACATTGCGCAGCATCCAGAAGCGATCTACATCAGCCCAACGGCTCTTCCCCGGCAGGGCGTTGAATCTGAAGGGAACGGTGCGGTTCCGCCCGGTGACAACCTGCAGCAGCGTAACTTTTCCTCGCCGCTCCGGCAGAGCGGGACCGCACCGCAGCGCAACATAGTGCGTCCAACCGGGACGTCTGCCCCGCCCCCTGCCCGCGCCCAGGACTGGGTACAGCAGCGTACTGTTGCCGCCGAGAGGTTACTGTGGGAGAAGAATTGCAAGCTTTGCCATATCACAACGGAAGGACCCGGCGGCCAACTTCCCACCTTTGTAAAGGCCATCATCCCCGCGCGGTGGTTCCCGAATGCAGAGTTCGATCATGAAGCGCACCGCATGATGAAGTGCACGGCGTGCCATCTTGATATCCCGCAGAGTAAGCTGACGTCCGATATAAATATTCCTAAAATCAAGATCTGCAGGGATTGTCACCGGCAAGCTGGCCCCGCTGCCGGGGCCACGGAAGGACGTTGTTTCGAATGCCACAGTTATCACGATTGGCGCAAAGAGCAGCGCGTCAAAGGCAGGGTAGATATCGGGCAGGTGCGGGGCACTGGGCCTGCGGCCACGCCAATAAGCGCGGAGGAGCAACCTTCCCAAACCGCCCCAGCAAACAAGTAGGACGGAGCCCCCTCTGAAAGCCCGATCTGGTATTCAGCGCTCAGCAGCCGTTTACTGCCGCTCCTGAATCTGAAGCACTAAGTCCTCAAAAGAAAATGGGAACTTAGGCTCGGACTTTCCGTGGGTATCGGTCGATTCCGATGCCAGTCCGGGCGGGGCATCGGTCACGGTATAGAGCTGCCCTTTGCGCAGATACAACTGATGCAGTTCATCGCGGTTGAACGGCCTCGCGCCACGGCGGCCCAGAACGGCAAGCTGATTACCGGTCTCGTCGACCGCGCGATCACGGTCGATTCCCCGCGAAATCGCCAAGGCGGGGTTTCCAGTTTTGTACGTGGCAATCAGCTTCGGCACCGGCTTCGGACTGAAGCCGGCAAACTGGGGATCGTCCTCAGGCGCGAAGAGCTGGACCACCTGCATCCCGTTCCGGCCGTCGGCTACAAAAGCAAACAGGCCGGAGCTTACCATTCCTAGCTTGACGTCATAGGTGTCATTCAGTTTGCCGCTGGCATTAAACATCTCATCCAAACGGGGTTGCTCGGGCTGGCCGATATCTATGATGGCCAGTCCCTGCTTGCCCGCCGCGACATAAGCATACGTGCGCGCTGTGTAGATATTCCGGGCATCTTCAAGTGGCACCGCTGCATTGCTCACAACGGCCGGCTGACCCGGGTCCGTGATATCGAGCACCTTCAACCCGTTCCGGTCCACCACAAATGCGTATCGGAACTGGACCGCGATGCCTTTGGCATCGTCAAGAGCAGGGGCGCCAATCTGAGCCGTGATTTTTGGCCGGAGGGGATCGTCCAAGTCCACCACCACCAGGCCGTGATCACACAAGACATAGGCGAATGTGCCGGCGAAGGCAATTCTACGTGCCCCGTTAAGAGCGCCCTCGGGATTGAACGCCAGAGCACGCTTCAGGAAATTGTTATTCGGATCTCCGTCGAGCAGCGTGCCCACTCCTGGGGTCTTGTGTTTCAGGTTGGGATCGCCCACGATTACCAGGCCTTCGTACTTGTCAGCGATGTACAGGAAGCCATACATCAGATGAATTGACTGCTCCTCATTTTCCGGCCGCTGCGTGCGCAGCGGATCGATGGCCAGCGTGCTGGGCGATGCTACTGCCTGGGCATACTTGGTCTTCACGTAAAAGCGTTGACCGAGAGGAGAAACCGGAGCCGTGATCGTGCGCTCGGAAATATCCTTGTTGTCCACCTGCGCGATATCGTAGACGCGCAACCCCCCCTTGCCGGTGGCGGCATAGAGGTATTCACCTCGCTCTTGCACGTCCAGGACGTTTCCCTCGTGATGCCAGGATTCGTGCAATCGACTCCCACTGCGGTTGAAGCGAGCGTAGTCTTCGGGATAAGCGACCCTCTGAAAATCGCTTCCGATAATGGCTGGCGGCTCGTCGTGTTCGGCGACGGCAACCGCATCATAGCCACCTTTTCCATCGGCCACGTAGATATAGCGGCCCATGAAGTTCATGAGGCCGCCGCCTTGCAGAAAAACCTGGGCCAGCCAGGCGTTATTGTCCTTTTCCTTGGAGACGTGGCAATCGGTGCAACCACGAGTCTCACGCGTGCGCACAGTATGCGGCACAAAAGTGCTGAAGGACGTGCCGCTGAAGCCCTCGGCCGACACGGTCTGTTGCTGGTAATAGCCCCAGTCGCGATCCGCATTCTGCGAGCTGACCAGGACCGCGCATGCGGAACGTACCGGCGCCACTCGATGCTTGGTCACCGTGCCGTCGATTCCGAGCATGAACATATCATCGCGCAGAATCTGAAAGTTGTAGGAAATGTAATTGCGTGTGGTGAGCCCCTCGTTATGCAGCATGGAAGTGCGCTGGTTGGCGGTCTGCTGCAAGTGGCAGCCGAAGCATGTCGGCAGCCATGCCGAATGGCATGCATAGCAAGTCATATTCGAATTATTGTGGGCCAGCGATGACTCGTCCGCCGCGGATCCCCACGTCGTTCCATCTTTTTGAATGGTTTTTGCCAGGCGTGACTTTTCGCTGTAGTTAGGATTGCCCGGAGTGATGGAATCTAATATCTGAACTACCTCCCACTGCTTTCCCTGCTCCAGCATGGAACGCTGGAAAAGACGGCCGTCTCTCCAGTAAAAACGCCGCTCCTTCCAGGGAGTCACGAGTACAGTCAAATCGGTTCCTCCGTGCGGAGCGGCAGGTCCGGAAGTTTTCAGTGTGGCACGAGCCTGCACGGTGCCGTGGCAATCCGTACAGTCCACCTCAATGGCATTGCGCGTCTCACCGTAGAGCTTTCCATTTCCATGGCTATCCTGCTGGAAATGGCAATCAATACAGTGCATGCCTTTTTCTAAGTGAATGTCTTTGAGGTGAACCGCTTTATCAAATTTCTTGGGATCGTCGAACGGGATGGTCTTGCTGTCCTGGTCCAACAAATTGCCCTGCCGGTCGCGCTTATATACGGCGCGAAATAGCCAGCCGTGGCTGTGAAAATCCGCGAACTGCGTTTCCTTCAAATTCGCATTAAACTCTGGAGTGCCGGTTTTCTCCAGGAATTGAGGGTCGGACCAGAGACCGCGAACGGCTGCGCTCTCAGGGTTGTGCTGCTGCACCCGGTAACGGTCGTCAGCGCTGGGGTGGCGCTGTTTCTCGGGATACATCGCCTGCCCGTCTTCCTCATTGTCCCACCACGTATAGCCAAAGTAAGTCGCAACCATATTCGTGCCCGGGTGCATGTGGCAGACCATGCATTGGCTTGACGGTATGGCGCGGGTGAACTGGTGCTTTATGGGATGCCCCGGCTCATCCTTGGGGATTGTGGGATCCACCGTTACAGTTTGGCCCGTATGGCCAAAGCTCGCATACGGCCCAGAGTGTTCGAAAGAGCGATCGTTGGCATAGACGACATGACACGCGCTGCAACCGCTTGCACGGTAATCGCCCGGCTGGTCGTTGGTTCCGGGGAAATAAAGCATCGGATCAAGCAAGCCGAGTTTTTTGCAGACCGAGAAAGCCCGGATCGGTGCGAAGGATCGTGCCGAACCCACGTTCCCCGAGCTTGACATCAGGCTTTCCGGGATCTTCATCCAGCATCGGATTGCCGACTTCCGGTTTTTTCCTGCCGCCCCGCTCAAATATGCGAAGCACGTTGCCCGGCTGCGATATCTCCCAGCGCTCCAGCGGTTCCAGATAAGGAAGAACCCCTTCGTTCCGCGTTTCTTCGGCGGTGGGTGGCGGATCAGTTTTCACTATCTGCGGTACGCCATCCCTCGAATAGCTTTCGCCGAAGTGTGGGTTTTTCATAGGGAACGAGCCATTGTTATAGAGGGCCGCTCCCCAAAGCATGGCTCCATGCGACATCATGCTGGTGCGCGAGCGATAGACTTCCGCAGTATGGCATCCTGAGCGGCCACAGGTGCTTTCTGCAACCCGCAGATCACCCGGGTTGATGAATGCAATGTACAGCGGATCTTCCTTCAGCCACTTCGCATAAGCACCGACAGGGTTGGCAGACGTTCGGGCAAACTCTTCGACGCGCGAGCGCGGATGCGCTGTTTTCTTCGCTTGCTCGTATTCCGCCGATTTGGCGGACGTGCCCGGTGTGATTGCGACGCTCGCGTCGCCACCGTGGCAATCGATGCAGCCGAGGCGCACGGTATCGGTTGTGTGCATGGTTCGGCTGTCGGTATCGGTATGGCAAGACACGCAGCCAGCGGACTTGCGGTCTGCATCCGCCTGTGACTGGCCGAACAGCGTCTCTGCCTGGTCAGTAGTTGTACCCATTGCTTGTTGGGCAGCGCCGTTGGCGCTGAGCGCGCGCTTCGGTGACTCGAGCACGAGCAGCAAGCCGACGCACAGCCACGGCCAGGCAAACCAGGCAATGATTCTGTGGGTGCTCTTTGTCATTGTCATTGCAGAACCCCAAGTTTTCTAGAACTGAAACTTCAGTGCAACCACACCCGAGATCAGAGTTTTCCCGTTGAGAATCTGTTCAAACCCGATGCCCGGCACCAGAGATGAAACGCCAGTCGTCAATATTATGTTCTCGGTCAAAGGAGGACGGTATTCGATCCCGAATCCAACGTCGGTGCCGATACTGTGACGGATTGGGCTTTGGAACAGCACCAATTCCAACGGTTCTGTCCGATCAAAACGTAAATAATTAGCGTTCACAAAGGCGCGGAGTTTGGGCTTGATATCAAAATCCGCCCCCACATTGAAAAGATAAAGTCCGGGATTGACGAAATTTGCCTGGCCTTCAAACTTGTCACTCCGCATGTTGACCAGCAAGCTGCCCGGATTGGTCAGTCCAACCCCAGTGGAGGTGAGACGGATGCCTTCGTTATCGAAGAAACTGAAAACTCCACCGGCAAAATGAGTGTCATTCACAATAGTGTCGAAGCCGTGAGCGGTGCCGTCGGTGCGCGACAATCCGGAGCGGCCGCTGCCATCGCCGGACTGGAACAAGAAGGAAGTCCGGAAGCGCATCCAGTCTTTGTCCACCGAAAGCTCGAGAGCTCCAAGCTGGGCATTGATATCCACGCGACGCCCGGCGATGGTATTGAAAGTGTCGTGGCCCAGCGCCTGATAGAAGACATGGCTTACGTTCACACGGCCGATGTGACCATTACTCGCCCATCCAAGGTAGTAAGCATGAATGCCGTGCGTCTGGATCCCCTGGTTGACTACAGCGCCGATTGGCGCGGGGCGCACGAGAAAGCCGTTGTCGTTAAAATGAATCGAGGGGTCGTCGCGGTTGTAGTGGAAACTGAATTCGGTGGTGTACCCTTTGGCCAGAAAATCCTGGATGTAAACGTTGCCGATATATACCTGCTGGTGGCGAGAGGAAAACGTATTGATTCCGCTGTTGGTGTCCTTTTCCAGGAAGTAGAAGTAGGCCAGGTTGTAGTTAATTCGGTTGGAACGCAGGTTTCCGAAAACGCGGACTCCCGGCTGGTTCTCCGAAAATATGAAGCCACGGAAGTCGCTGTTAAATTGCTGGATTCCTGCCCGCACGGAAACGAAGTCGAAATTCGGACTGAGATCATGCAGCTTCGCTTCTACAAAACCTTCCTGTAATCCTGCATGAGCATCGAAGCGGTTAATGCCGTCCCGCACATCGATGTTGACCAGACCGCGTTCCCTTGTCTGCAGAAAATTAAGGTTGACCGCGGGCGTAAAGCGAATTCGGTAGTCAGACGGCCGAAAGCCGGCGTCGCCTCGGGACAAGTCAAACGAGAAAAGAAATGTCTGGGAAGCAAGGGCCTGCTCGCCCTTTCCGAAAAACGGAGTTTCGCCGGGCTGCGCGGCCGAGACGCCACTGGGCACCGGCAGGCGACGCGCATCAATGTTGGTTTCGCTGGTGCCAGTAAAGGTGAAAAACCAACGTTGGCCGAAAAGGGGATAGTCGCCCTTGAGCCGGTTACGATCGAACGGGTCATACCAGTGGGAAGTGGCGTAAGGGAATTCGCCTTCTTTGTTGTAACGCTTCCATGCGGGCATCTCCACCGTCCAGCGGTAGGCCTCCGGCGAAAATAAAGAGGAGTCAGGTGGTATGACCTCGGCTGTCGTATAAACCGGGAGTTCGGCGGGCTGAGGCGTGCGCAACCCAGGATAGGTGCTGGTCGTAGTCTCCGGCGGAATCGGAGCATTCCGGCCCGGTATACCACCGGGACCGGGGGGCGCGGACATGATTGTTTCGGCCAGTTGCAAGCTCACGCTAACTTGCTGAATGTCGCCTGGGCCCAGCGTAACTACTGCCGCAGGATTGGACCCGTAACCGGCGCCACTGGCGATCACCTCGTACTCGCCCGGGGGGAGATCCCGCAGCCGAAATATACCCTCACCGTTGCTGGTAGCCGTATATTGCTGGTTGGTTGAACGATTGGTCGCGGTTATGGTCACGCCGACGGCCGGTTGGCCGTTCTGATCGTGCGCCGTGCCCAGCAGTGCTGCCAGCCGGATGCGCGGTTGCTGGCCGGGTATACGTTGCTGTTGAGCAGCGGCGCTCCCTGCCATGTACCCCAACTCGCACACAACCAGCAGCAAGAAACCAAAATAGCGAAAGTGCGTTAAGCGATTTCGGTTCACGGCTGCCTGTTCCCCGCAGGCTGCGGCCGTCATCTTGCGCGAAAGACGGCCGAAGAGTGGGTGCTTGAAATTGCCGTACAGTTTTACCATTTGGCGCTCAAGATTTCAAAGAAATACTCTAGCGGCCTAACTAGCGGCAAAATTATGACCGGGCAGACCCATGCGATACTCGGTTCATCGGAATGACGCGACCCGTACTTCGTCGCAGATCGCAAGAAATATCCCGATTCTGGCGCCTCTTCCTCTAGAATTTCTCCCAGTTGGGTATCGATCGCATGATCGTGACCCACTTTTATTGTGGAGACTCCCTTTGACTTCGACTTACTTCGATCTGATCGTGATCGGTTCCGGTCCTGCAGGAGAAAAGGCTGGGGCCCAAGCCGCCTATTTTGGCAAACGCGTCGCCGTCATCGAATACGCAGATCATGTAGGCGGCAGCTGTATCAACACCGGCACTATCCCCAGTAAGACGCTCCGCGAATCCGCACTGTATTTTTCCGGTCTTAAACAGCGCGGTCTGTACGGCATTGATTATTCTCTGAAGGAAAATCTCACCGTCCAGGATTTCATGCATCACGAGCGGGACGTGGTTGAGAGGGAGCGCAAACGCATTTTGCAGAACCTGACCCTTCATCACATCGAACTTGTACGCGGCCGCGCGTCTTTCGAAGATCCAAACACTGTGTCAGTCTCTGGCCCGGATGGCAAACGCCAGTTGCGCGGGGATGTAATTCTCATCTCTACCGGGAGCAAGCCGTACCGTCCGCCGGAAATTGCTTTCGACGACGTGCGAGTTTTTGACTCGGACACGTTTTTGCAGTTGGATCGCATCCCACAGAGCCTCGCAGTGATCGGAGGGGGCGTGATTGGTTGTGAGTACGCGTCGGTTTTTGTCGCGCTCGGGGTCAAGGTCGTGCTGGTGGATGGCCGGGATCGTTTGCTGCCCTTTCTCGACGCGGAAATTTCCGAGAGACTCCGCACGCGGCTGTCCGCGCTGGGCATGCAGTTTTGGTTCAACGAACGGCCTGTGAAGGTATCCACCACGCCGTCAGGGATTGATGCCGCGATCGAGATGAAGAGCGGCAAGGTGCTGCAAGCGGAAGCCGTGTTGTTCGCGGCCGGCCGGCGAGCCGCGGTGGACGCACTGTCTCTGGAAAAGGCGGGTTTGACCGTCAACGACCGCGGATACCTTTCCGTTGACGAGAACTATCAGACTGCGGTGCCGCATATCTATGCCGCCGGCGACGTAATCGGTTTCCCCGCGCTGGCTTCGACGTCGATGGAACAGGGCCGCGTTGCCGTCTGCCATGCTTTTGGTTTCAAGTATAAGCAGCGCGTCGCCTCCATGCTGCCGATGGGCATCTATACCATCCCTGAGATTTCGGCGGTGGGCGAGACCGAGGAATCGTGCCGGGAAAAGAAGATCGACTACTGTGTAGGGCGGGCTCTTTACGCCAACAATGCCCGCGGCCACATCATCGGCGACACGGCGGGAATGATAAAGCTGATTTTCGCGCGGGCCGATAAGAAACTTCTCGGCGTGACCATCATCGGCGAGAGCGCCACGGAGTTGATTCACATCGGAATGCTGGTTCTGGACAACCATCGAACCATCGACGAGTTTATCGAGGAGGTCTTCAATTATCCGACGCTGAGTGAGGGTTATAAGTACGCCGCGTACGATGGGCTGGGCAACCTCTCGGGCTTCAAGCTGCGGGAAGGCTAGCGCGCACTGGAGAACTCCAAATCATGATAAGCCTGCAAGATTTTCGGCGAAACCTCATGGGATTCCGCCTTGAATCCCGCCTGTTTCGCGTCCGCTAGATCCTTCAGGGCGTCCTTCTGCAAACCGGCATCTACACTGCCAGTAACATAAAAACGCGCCAGCTTGCTTGCTCCCAAGTAAAAGTGCGCCAACGGCTGTTTCTCTCCCTTGCTTTGGGCATACTCCTCGAGATGCTGGATCGCGGCAACATAGTGGCCAGAATAGAATTGGTCCAGACCCTCCGCTAATTCCATTCGCAGAACTCCCGCCGCTGGGTTACCCGGACCGTCCGCCTTGATGTTGGCGGCATTGGTGAACGCTGCGCGCGCGTCCTCGTACTTGGAATCTTTGTCCATTTGCGCGGCTTGAGCCATGTAACTCTGGTAGCGGGACATCTTGTCCATATACTCCTTCGCAGTCGGTCGAAGGTTCCCTGGGAGCATCTTGAATAGAGTGCGCGCACCCGCGAAGTCATTTCCTTCGTAGGCGGCTTTGGCTTCGTCGAGGACCTTGGAATCCGCCGGAGTCTTAGGGGACAAAAGCTTTTTGTATTGCTCACACAGTTCACTGGCCTCAGTGCCACTGCAAGCATAGGTGGGGTTGCCTTTGGCCAGGCGGCAAACGTTATCTGCCGCTTCCCGATACTGATGGTCTTGCGCCGCGGCCAGAGCTTTTTCACAAAGAGCAGTGGCCTTCCGCTTGAGATCGTCGGCGATGATCACTTTGATCCTCTTGGCGCCCGCCAGTTTCTGGGTTGGCTGCCCTGGTCCGTCGGACTTGATCTTGATTGCTTTCTCGTACTCTTGAATGGCAGATTCCACACTGTCGAGATCGAGTTCATCCAGACTGCGGCGCATAATGTCGTCGGCCGTGCCCTTGGCTTGTTCGTAGGCTTTGATATTGTCGATATATTGCTGCGCTTCCTGCGCGTGGGGCCCTTGAATGCGCTCAAACTTTGTTTGAGCCTCGGCGAAGTGGTTATTGTTGTACTCTTGCACGGCTTGCGCGAAGCGACGGTCGGGATCGGCTTGAGGAGGCCCCCCGGCCGCGACCGTGGGCAGCGAGGCGCTCATCAGGGCCATGGACAATACGGAACGTCCAAGTACGCGAAGAGCGGGTTGTGGCCTGCGAAATACCATGTTCGGAGTTCAACGTTCGACTTGCGTCACAATGTGGGCGCGGCGGTTCCTTCGCCAACAGATATCGCTCTGCTCTTCACAGAATGGTTTCTCTTTTCCATAAGAAATGGTTTCGATGCGGCCAGCGCTTATGCCGGCCTTTTCAAGAGCGGCCTTGACCTCCGACGCACGCCGTTCCCCGAGTGCCAGGTTGTATTCCGTGGACCCTAGTTCGTCGCAGTGGCCTTCCACGACGATGTGTACTTCGGGGTGCTGCTTGAGAAAGACCGCATCATTCTTGATCGTGCCCAATTGATCGGGCCGGATGGACGAGTCGTCGGTGTCAAAAAACACGTCCAGACGTCCGAGTGGACCTCTTTCCGCGGGCGGCTCGGAGGCGACGGGAGGCTCGGGACCGGCGTTCGTTACTGTAACCCTGACGTCCGTTTCCTGAACACCCCCGGGGCCTTTGGCAGTAAGGCGGTAAGTTGTGGATTCAGTGAGTGTGACGCTTTGAGATCCATTCGGTTGCACCGGGCCGAACGGATCGATATTCACGTCACTGGCATTCTCGGTCGTCCAAGTGACCGTCACTGTCTGGCCCGCCTCCACAGCATCCGGACTAACTTTGATGCTTGCCGTAGGAGCCGAGGGACGCGGTGGAGCAGGTTGTGGTGCAGCCGCCACGGGCCTCTTGGCGGAACATCCGGAAAGCAAAACTGCGAGCAGAACGGTACTCAGAATCGGAAGGCCGTTACGTAGGGAGTTGCGCGCTCCAAACAACCCGGCGTGCTTCCGTGGCCAGAGCAAGTATCCGGAAGACATCATAACCAGACTCCAAACGGGGAGTAAGTCTACTCCAAGTTCCGTCCGGAGGGAAGCAGTATTGCAGAGCTAGAACGGTATAGATTCGAGCTTCTTTACAACAGAGGGACTTGGTGGCATGATATTCGCCTCGTGCCGTCATAGGAGTATTCCATCGGAGCACATACCTGCCGCCGACTGACGCTGTATAGAGTTTGCGAGGGGGTCATGTGAACAGACCTCGAACGATGAACACTGGAATTAAGAAGAGTCATCTCTGTGTTCTCTCCTTAGTGCTCTGCGCTATTGTGTTGCTATGCTTGTCCTGTGGCAGCGGAAACAAGTCCTCATCATCGAACGCGGCTGACCCTCCACCGACGCCGCTAAGCGCCACCGATGTAACCAACGTTGTTCAGAATGCGGTGATGTCGGTGAACCAACCGATGGTGGTCGCGGTGGTGGACCGGGCAGGAAATATCCTTGCTGTTTTCGAAACGGCTGGTGCGCCAGCGACATCAATCGGGAATCTCGGCCAAGTTGTGGCCGCCGACGAACTGGCAGTCGGCCTGGCTCGCACCGCGGCTTTCTTCAGCAATAACCAGGCGCCGCTTTCTTCCCGCACCGTGCGATTTATCAGCGGCATTCACTTTCCACCAGGAGTCACGAATACTCCGAATGCCGATTTGTATGGGATCGAGAATACCAATCGAGGCTGCACCCTGAGCACCAACTTCCTTCCCGGACAGGCGTTGAATCCTTCACGCTCGATCGACGGAACGACCTTCGGTCTGGGCATAATTACTGGTAAAGCGGACACAAACGATAGCCAACCTTTCGCAGTCAATCCTGGTGGTGTACCCCTGTTCAATGCAACGGGATTGGTCGGCGGCGTTGGGGTTGTGAGTACATCGCTGGAGGTTGCCGAATACGCCGCGTTCTCGGGTGCGAAGGTCTCGGGATTCCTCCCCAGCGTAGCTCAACTTCCGCCGCCGGGGGTAGTAATCATCGGGGGTATCGCATTGCCTTTTGTGGATCAAACGACCCTGCCGGCCGGCACCTCGGCGCCCGGAACCTTGGTGGGCGGTTCCTACAGCGTGCCCGCGGTTCCGGGTACGCTGCCACCCGAAGGGTTTCTGGTTGGTCCCAATGCGGGCAGCGCTCTCTCCTCGAGTGACGTCAACGAAATCATCATGAACGCGGTGATGACGGCGAATGAAACGCGTGCGGTCATCCGCCTTCCACCCGACCAAAAGACTAAGATGACGATCGCGGTCTCGGACCTTGATGGCACGCTTCTCGGTCTGTTTCGCATGACGGATGGAACGATATTCAGCACAGACGTAGCCGCTTCAAAGGCACGCAACGTGGTGTGGTTCACCACAACTGGCGGGAGCGATTTGTCCGGCGTGCCTGCGGGAACCGCCGTCACCAACCGCACCATCAGTTTTGGAGCTCAGCCGCTGTTTCCGCCTGGAATCGATGGATCGGGAGATGGGCCCTTTTTCCCGCTATATCTTTTCGACACGGCGAACCCTTGTACCCAGGGACCAAGTTCAAGCGCGTTCGCGCCCAACACCAACAACATGAGCGGCATCGTCTTTTTCCCAGGAAGTCTGCCGCTTTATCGTAATGGCGTTCTTGTGGGTGGCTTAGGAGTCAGTGGAGATGGAGTTGACCAAGACGACTTCGTCACCGCGGGAGCGGTGAATGCTGCCTGTAGCTTTGGTGGCCCCTGTGGCGTGCCCGATTTTCAAGCGCCGGTCAATATCAGAGCCGATCAAGTCGTGATTCGAAAGGTGCTACTGCCGTACCAGAAATTTCCCCGGAATCCTACGGATTGACGAAACAGCTCCACGGTGGCTCGATGTGTCCTTGGTAGTTCATCTGTTTTTGTTTCCAAACTGACCGACTACCGAGCCCCTATAGCCGCTTGAAAACCATCCAAAACAAGGATACGATACGTACGCTCGGAGAGGCCCTGTTCGATAGCAAAACTAAAGGCTCCCGGGGATTGGTTCCCCTAAACCGATCGAGTTGAGAACTGAAGGTCTGATGCGGGCGGCCCGACGCCCGGTCGTGTCGGCGAATTGCTTATGCCTCAAATGCAAAATGAATCGCTTGCACTTGAGATGGCTCACGTTCTGTTCCTTGACATCGTGGGCTTCTCGAAGTTGCCGATGAACGATCAGCGGGAGATCCTGCGCGAGCTTCAGCAAACTGTTTCCGGTAGCTTTGCATTTGTTCGCGCCCAGCGGCGCGAGCAGCTCATCTCGCTGCCCACGGGCGACGGAATGGCGCTGGTCTTTTTCGGAGACCTGGAATCGCCCGCGCGATGCGCGATGGAAGTGAGTCAGACTCTCCAGGAAAGGAGTTCCCGCCTCAAGCTGCGAATGGGCGTTCATAGCGGCCCGGTTTATCGCGTCGCCGATATTAATTCAAACGGCAATGTAGCCGGAGGCGGTATCAACATCGCTCAAAGAGTAATGGACTGTGGCGACGCGGGGCACATTTTGGTCTCGAGTACCGCGGCGGAGATGCTTAGCCAGGTCAGTTTTTGGAATTCCAGATTGCACGATTTGGGCGAAGTGGAAGTCAAGCACGGTCAGATCATACGGGTGTTTAACCTTTACGCCCCGGAATTTGGCAACCGCGAAATGCCCGGCAAGGTGAAAGGAAAGCGTAAGTCGCAGGAGGTTGAGGCGCAGACTCCATCGCCCATCGCCGGCAACGCAATCATAGGCCAGCAATTCTCCCACTACAAAATCTTGAAGGAGTTAGGGCAGGGAGGAATGGGCGTCGTCTATCAGGCCCAGGACCAACGGTTAGGCCGGTTCGTGGCTGTAAAGTTCTTGCCCGAAGGCCATTCTTCCAAACCATCCACGTTGGAGCGTTTCCTGCAAGAAGCGCGAACTGCGGCCACGCTCAATCATCCCAACATCTGCACGGTTCACGATATCGGATCGTTCCAGGGCCACAATTTTATTGTCATGGAGTTACTGCAAGGCCAAACCCTGAAACGCGTGATAAGTGAAAGGCGGCTCTCGCCACAAGAGATCGTTCGTTACTGTATGCAGATTGCAGATGCCCTCGAATGTGCCCATTTAGCGGGGATCATCCATCGTGACATTAAGCCGGGAAACATTTTCCTGACGGCGCGCGACCAAATTAAGGTCCTCGATTTCGGACTGGCGAGACCAGTTAAAAGGTATGGGTCTGCAGCCACGCTCGATGTCGACTCCGCCGCCACAGAAGATTCCAACTTGACGGGCCCGGGCGAACTTGTGGGCACCGTGCCCTATATGTCTCCCGAACAGGCGTGTGCCCGCCCATTGGACTGCCGGACCGATCTCTTTTCATTTGGCGTGGTGCTATACGAGATGGCGACGGGCACGCAACCGTTCCGTGGCGAAACCTCCGCCGTGGTCTTCGAGGCAATTCTCAATCGTGCGCCGATACCGCCGCGGCAGTTCGATCCCGACCTGCCACCAGGACTGGAAAGGATCATTACTAAGGCACTGCAAAAGGATCCGGCGTCGCGTTACCAGTCGGCAGTGGAAATGCGCTCCGATTTCCAGCGCGCCCTCACGCCTTCCGGGGGCGCCGTTTCGACGGTTCAAGTTGATTCAGTGCGGGAACAGCTGGGAGAAGTCGCCCTCTTGTACAAAAAAAATGTCCAGCTCGATGAACAAGTCCTCAACTTGCTCGAGGGCGAGTTGCGAAGGAGCGGCTACCGGGTTTTTGTCGACCGCCATACGCAGATCGGCATGGAGTGGGCGCAGGAAGTCGAACAGCGAGTAAGCGGCGCCGACGCAGTGATTGCGCTTCTTTCATCAACCGCGGCGAACAGCGAGATGCTGGCGTATGAACTTCAAATCGCCCACGATTCTGCCAGGAAGAAAGGCAAGCCTTGCATTCTTCCCGTCCGAATCAATTTTGATGCAGTCTTGCCGGGTTCGCTCGCCACCCTGCTGGATGGAATTCAGTTCTCGCAGTGGAGAGGAACACAGGATAACCGGACCCTTGTAACGGCAATTTTGAAATCGCTGAAGAATCCGCGCAGTTAAGCGAACTCAACAAACGGTATGGTTCTCCGTTGAAGGATCAATCCGAGTTGAGTCAGTTTTACGATCTATCGGTGGGCAACCTTACCTGACCCGTCGCGTCTGAACGAACTGGCGTCCCGCAAATGCAAGTTTTCGGAGTTGGCAAGCCGGGCCGCCGACGACGAAGGGCCCTTCGGGGATCATCTGCGGCGCCTGTTAAGTTCGGTTCAAGAAGACCCAGCGCTGCAAGTGGCGGTCCAAGGGATGCTTGCAGGCAGAAACGACGCTCCGCGGGAGATTTTCTACCGGCTGCGAAGTTCGGGGTTGGTGGCTGGTGAATCGGCACGTGATATGAAACCTCGTTGTAAGCTCTATGCTGCTTACTTGGCGCGACACTGCGTCTGAAGACTGCGAATGTGGGAATTTGCAAAATTACCGGTTTCTCGCTACGCTGTCGGACACCCCGTCTTAAGCGGGTCATCGGGATTGACTTTGGCCACGGAGTTCCTGGCCGAATGTTGCCGGACCACCTAGATGGATTCTTCGTTTAGACCCACGCGGATTGGCGCTTATGACGTTGTAAGTGTCATCGGGCGCAGCGGCGTCAGTACTGTGCTCAAGGCAACCGACCGGCGCGTCGGGCGTACGGTGGCGATCAAAGTGTTGACCGGCGCCACGGACGAACCGGATCTCCTTCTTCTCAAATTTTATCGCCAGGCGAAAGACACGCCTAAACTCGAGCACCCAAATATTGTCACAGTTTACGAGCTCGGCTACGAGAGCGGCTCACCGTACCTGGTGATGGAGTATCTGGAGGGCGAAAGATTGGACGCGGTTATCGCTGCACGGCGTCCTATGCCCATTGCCGAAAGGCTGAGGATCGTCGGCCAGATTTGCGCCGGCCTGAGTTACGCCCACCAGCAGGATCTTGTACACCGCGACATCAAGCCGGCCAATGTGTTAGTCGTCGAGAACAATACGGCGAAAATCGTGGATTTTGGGATGGCCCGCCTCGGGGGCAACCGGGTTTCTGACACCGGGCGAGTGGTGGGCAATTTGAACTATATGTCCCCGGAGCAGTTGAGCGGAACCGTCGACCTGGACCTTCGCACAGATGTTTATTCCACGGGAGTTGTACTGTTCCAGATGCTCACCGGAGTCCTGCCTTTTGAGGAAGCGACAGCGGCAGCGACCTTGAAAAGGATCGAACAAAGTCCCCCGCCGCCGTTAGGAAAGTATCTGAAGGGCTGCCCGGAGGAATTGGAGGCGATCACGCGCAAGGCTCTCGCGAAGAATCGTGAGGAGCGCTATGCCTCTGCCGAGGAATTTGGCGCGGATATAGCCCGCATGCAGCAGCATTATGAAAAGCAGATGCTGGTGGACTATCTGCAAAGCGCAAAAGAGTTGCTGGCGCGCAAGGATTTCGCCAATGCCAAGCAGCAGCTGCTCCAGTTGTTGAGAAGGGATCCGCAAAACGCGGCAGCCGGCGATCTTCTCCGGCAGATTAAACAAGCCCAGGACCAGCAGCAACGTACGCAGCAGGCGTTGCAATTGCAGGCAAAAGCGGAAGAGGCATTCCGCAGGAACGAACTCGCCGATGCGATACAGTTCGTCGAGCAAGGGTTGCAGCTGGATCCGGGTAACCCTGTCTTGTTGCGCACGCGCGACGCCACTCTTGCCGCTCAGGCGAAGATGGCCAAATACCGCGAGGCACTACAGCGTGCAGAGTCGGCGCTGAAGTCGGGAGATCTGGAAGCTGCGAGGCAGTCGGTGGATAGAGCGATTTCGATTCAGCCCGAAGATCCCCAGGGCAGGAGGTTGGCTGGCCAGATCAGATCCCTGATGGAGCAGCAGCGGCAGCGCGATCAGGAGACCGCCCAGAGGAAGAAAAAACTTGCTTCCGACATTGAAGCCGTAGAAAAAGCGATGGCGGACGTACGAATGCTGCTATTTCGCGGCAAGGTTGTCGAGGCCTTGCAGCTACTGGAAAGGCTCCAGTCCACGGTATCGCAGATTCCCCCGCAATGGGCTGAACAGGTTGACCTGCTGAAGAGGGAAGCACGGGCCCAGCAGGATCTGCAGCCCACCCAGACGCTCGCCCCCGGGACATTTGATCAAGGACAGACCAACTGGGGCCCGAATGCCGACTCGGAATCCGATTTCGGCACCACATCGACGACCTTGCCCGACATTAACGGCGCCCACACTCCCAGCTTCGACGATCGGGCAGGCGCAGGCTTCCTCCCAGACCGGGGTCTTGGCCTGATACCGGGAGGGTTGGAAGATGCGAGTCTGCCCTCTGAGCGATCCTCGTTCGAGGAAGAGAATCCCCCTGTGCGGCCGCCCAGATCGGAAGGCCGGACATGGGGGCGGTCGATACTCTGGCTTGGTCTCGCGGCAGTGGTGCTGGTCGCCGTGGTCGTATGGCTGGTCGTCCGTCCCAAGACCGAGACTCTTTCACCGAAACCCCCGCCGCCGTTGGCCTTCACCTATGCCGAAATTAATGCAGAGCCGTGGGCAACTCTCAGAGAGCTCACCCCACAGAACGGGGATGCCAAAAGTGCGATTGGATTGGCGACACCGCTTCGAATAAAACTGCCGCCCGGAGGGTACAAACTTACCTTGGAAGGACCAAGTCACGAACTAAAGCAACTTGTGATTACCGTCCCAAAGCAAGGAGGAACCAACTGTTTTGTCTTTTTCAAGAAACCCGACGTGAATCGGCTATTGAACCAATAGCGTTGCAGCGGCCTGGCAATCCAAGATAAAGCTGCATGGTAAAATTATCTGACGGCGTTTGTTGCCGCAAGTGCCTGAAACCAAATGTAGGCGCGTAGCTCAGTTGGTTAGAGCGCTACCTTGACACGGTAGAGGTCAGGAGTTCGAGTCTCCTCGTGCCTACCATTTCTCTCAGCTTCCCTCCGAGTTGGGCCAACTCGTCACCATTGGTCACCAAATCCGATTACATCCTCAACGTAAGCCCGCAGGATTTCAGCCACACTCCATGCCTGTGCCACACATCCAACAGGCCGCTGGGGAGCGTCGCCATCGAAAATCTCTGAGATGTGTCCGAGCCCGCCGTCTGTGAGATGCTCTCTCAATGGCGCCAACCATTCGCTTGCCTGGCGACGAGCGGTTTCACTTCCGCCGTTCACCTTGACATATGCGGTGACGAAGGGTCCGAGCAGCCACGGCCATACCGTTCCCTGATGATAAGCACCGTCGCGCTCGACGGGACCGCCAGTATATCGTCCGTGGTATTGCGGATCAGTCGGCGCTAGAGTGCGCAGACCATAAGGGGTGAGCAAATGCTCCTGGACTTTCTCTACTACCCTTTTCGCGCGTTCGGATGACAACATGCTGTGTGTCAGGCTGACGGCGAAGATCTGGTTCGGGCGGATCGACGAGTCCGGCGGCGTACCGTTCGTCACATCGTACAAGCACCCCGTATTGTCGTTCCAGAAGAGGCGATTGAAACTCCAACTCGCGACCGTTGCCATGTTGCGGTAACGCTTCTGACCCGGTTCGTCCGCGAATTTGCGCGCCAAGTTTTCCATGATGCAGAGCGCGTTATACCAGAGTGCCTGGATTTCAACGGGCTTGCCGCGGCGCGGCGTCACCACCCAATCACCGACTTTGGCATCCATCCAGGTGAGCTGAACGCCGGGTTCGCCGGAGGAAAGTAACCAGCTGGAATCCACTTTGATTCCGTAACGCGTACCGCGCACATGGCAGGAGACGATATCGGCGAACACGGGATAGAGTTCGTTGCGCACGAACTCCAAATCGCCGGTGTAGGCAAGATAAGCACGAGCCGCTTCGAAGAACCACAGCGTAGCGTCGACAGTATTGTATTCCGGTGTTTCCCCTGCATCCGGGAAACGGTTCGGCAGCATTCCCTGATCCACGTGCTTGGCGAACGTGCGCAGAATGCTGCGCGCAACTTCAGGCTTGCCAGTCGGCAGAGTGAGCCCAGGCAGAGCGATCATGGTGTCGCGGCCCCAGTCACTGAACCAGGGGTAGCCGGCTATGACCGTTTTCTGGTCGCCACGGGAAACGATGTACTGGTCGGCGGCAGTGGCAAGATCCTGAGCGAAGGCATCCTCTATTGGAGCCGATGCCGCTGCCTTCTTGCGACGTGCGACTTCAGCCGTTCGAAATTCAGCCGCTTGAGCCACATCGCGCGGTTCCGTGGACGCAATCACCGAAGCCTGCATTCGAAGACGCAAGTCGAAACGCAAGGCGCACGGATTGAAGAGATCTTCAGTAAAATCGAGCCCCCGTTCTCGCTCTGCGTCATACTCAAAGTTCCGGTACCAGTCGCCTGTCTTCCGCAGTTCGACAGCATTGTGAGCCAGATGCAGCGAAGGTAGTCCCTGGTAAGGAGCGACAGTCGCCAGTCCCGGGCGCTCTTCGATTTCTCGATTTATTGCCACATTCTCGTGAGTGGTGCTGTGATAGTCGCGAAATGCGATCAGCGGTCTCAGTTCAAGGCGCAAATTCTCGATCCGCTCCGGATGATTGTTCTTCTTCAGTTCGTATTGTACGACCGTACTGTTCTCACCGTGGATCATGAACACAGTCTTCTCGATCCCAATACCCTCGACTTCGTAGGTGAAGATGGGAAATGGATCGAGGCGGAACTGCTTGAGGTACGTGAAACCCTGTGGGTGAATGACGCCGGGATATTGGTTCGTCGAAAGATCAAAAGCTTGTCCTTCGATAAAGAGCGTCTCTTCCAACTTGGAAAGCATCACAACACGCCCAACCGGCGGCTTAGTCGCGGCTACCAGCAACCCGTGGTAACGGCGGGTGTTCAGCCCGACGATTGTCGACGAAGCAAAGCCGCCGAGTCCGTTGGTTTCAAGCCACTCGCGGCGGAGTGCGGCGTCCAGGTCACCGCATGTTTCTTCCGTGAACTGAATCATGAATTGCCATCCCCGGCCGATATCTTCTTTTGGCGCGAGGCATTACCCACTTCGCAAAATACCTTATGAATTCAGCCTGCAACTACCGTGGCAGCCGCCGATTCTCTTTGCTTTGGCTTGCGCCTGCCCGACTCTCCGCTTTGCTGCATCAACTTCGTGACCACGCCGGTCCATCCCGTTTGGTGGCTGGCTCCGACTCCAGCTCCCGAATCGCCGTTGAAGTATTCATGGAACAGCACCAAGTCGCGCCAGTGAGGATCGGTCTGGAATTTTGTGAGATTGCCGAACACCTGGCCGGCGTCCATTTTCATCGCGAAGAAATATGTTCGTCATGCGGCGCGAAAGTTCTCCCGCCACTTCCCACAGAGTCATCATCTTTCCCGATCCGGTAGGAAACTCAACCTGGAATTCGTCGCCGAGGTAGTGATGGAACTTCTGCAGCGACTCGACCAGCAAGTAGTTCACCGGAAACCAGATGGGGCCGCGCCAGTTGGAATTTCCGCCGAACAGCCCGGTCGACGACTCGCCCGGTTCATAATCCACGCGGTGCTCCATTCCCTCCACATGGAGCATGTAGGGGTTGCCGCGATGGAACTGCGACAGGGCGCGGATGCCGTATGGCGAGAGGAACTCCCGCTCATCCAACATAAACTTTAGAATGCTGCGCAATTGGTCCTGGCTAGCGATGGAGAGCAATCTACGCTCACCCATTCCCTCTGAACGCATGCAAGCCAGGTTCGCTGTGAGATCGGGGCGGTTGACAATGAACCATTCCAGACGTTTCTTGAAATCCGGGAACGTATCGAGAACTTCCGGTTCCAGGGTCTCTACCGCAAACAGCGGGATCAATCCCACCATGGATCGAATCTTCATGGGAAAATGTGAGCCGTCGGGCAGCTTGAGCACGTCATAAAAGAAGCCGTCTTCCTCATGCCACAATCCGATGCAGTCATGCCCGCGATGGCCCATCGCGTGAGCGATGTAAATGAAGTGCTCCCAAAATTTGCTGGCCACATCTTCATAGCAGGGTTCTTCCGTCGCCAGCTCCATGGCTATGGCCAACAAGTTCAGCGTGTACATGGCCATCCAGCTGGTTCCATCGGATTGTTCGATGTATCCGCCAGTAGGCAACGGGGCGCTGCGGTCGAATACACCGATGTTGTCGAGACCCAGGAAGCCGCCTTGGAAGATGTTCATGCCCTCCGCGTCCTTGCGGTTCACCCACCACGTAAAGTTCAACATCAGTTTGTGGAAGACACGCTGCAGAAATGCGCGATCGCCTTTGCCCTTGCGCTTCTTGTCGATCTTGTAGACGCGCCAGGCGGCCCAGGCGTGCACCGGAGGATTCACGTCGCCGAAAGCCCATTCACAGGCGGGAATCTGTCCGTTGGGGTGCATGTACCACTCGCGCAGCATCAGCGTGAGTTGTTCTTTTGCGAAGTCAGAATCCACGAGCGCAAGCGGGATGCAGTGAAATGCCAAGTCCCAGGCCGCATACCACGGATACTCCCACTTGTCCGGCATGGAGATTACGTCTGCGTTGTACAAGTGAGTCCACTCGCGATTGCGCCCCTTCTTACGCTCAGCTGGTGGAGGAGGGTTGCCCGGATCGCCCTCCAGCCAATCTTTGATTACGTAGTGATAGAACTGTTTGGACCACAACATTCCGGCAAAACCCTGACGCATCACGTTCTGCGCATCTTCAGAAAGATCTTGCGGGATCACCGTGGCATAGAACTCGTCAGCTTCGCGTTGGCGGAGGGCAAACGTCGTATCGAAGCTGGCAAAGGCTTTCTTGCTTTCGAAGTCGGAGTCCGCTAGGCGAAGGCGGACAACGGCGGTCTCGCCCGCCCCAATCGTGAGCTTGTAGTGAGCTGCCGCTTTCGTGCCCGTATGGTCGGGATTCACCGCTTCCTTTGCGCCATGCACGACGTGGTAGTTAATGCTGTCTTTGACGTAAGGAGTGCGGTTCTCGACACCCATTAGCCGATGGGTATTCGTCTCATTCTCGGTGAAAAGGAGTTCTGGAAGAACCTTCGCAATACAGCCAGCGATTGCCAGGCTGGTTATGATTCAGTTCGACAACCGGGTTGGGTGCAGGATGTGCCTGGTGCAGTTCTGGCCGACGATTTGAGTTTCCCCACGACCATGTGTTGCGGAACCACACCGTGGGGAGCAAGCGAAGATTAGCCGCTTCCGGCCCACGGTTCGCGACCGTAATCTTGATCAGGATGTCCTCTGTGTCGGCCTTGGCATACTCGACGAACACATCGAAATAGCGATCGTCGTTGAACACCCCTGTATCAAGCAGCTCGAACTCCGGCTGGTTCTTGCCGCGGCGCCGGTTTTCTTCCACAAGCTGGCGATAGGGAAATTCCACCTGGGGGTACTTGTACAGGTATTTCATGTAGGAGTGCGTGGGCGTTGATTCAAGGTAGAAGTAGTATTCCTTAACATCCTCGCCGTGATTGCCCTCGTTCCCGGTCAAACCGAAAATCCGTTCTTTCAGGATGGGGTCGCGCTCGTTCCACAAAGCCAGGGCAAAACACATTGTCTGTTTCCGGTCGCTGATTCCCGCCAGTCCATCTTCGTTCCAGCGGTAGGCTCGTGAACGGGCGTGGTCGTGAGACAGATACTCCCAAGCGGTGCCGCCGGAACTGTAGTCTTCGCGCACCGTGCCCCAGGCGCGCTCGCTAAGATAAGGTCCCCAGCGCTTCCAGTGTTTCTTGCGCGCGCCAGACTCTGCCAGCC
>CAVPEZ010000001.1:0-41848 GCA_963703635.1 uncultured Acidobacteriaceae bacterium | reverse complement strand
AGAGAAAAAAGATCAAAGGCTTCATCACAATCCCGACGGCTCTAGATAACCACCGAGGACAAAGAGAGCACGCAGGATTCATTGGACTTACTCCGCATCTGAGAATTTGGGATTATCGTCCGAACTGCACCGTCACATGCGCTCCAGCGGCCACGTGCGTCCCCGCGGATGGCGTCTGTTGCCGGGCCACGCCGCTGCCCACAGCTTCGAGCTCCAGGCCGGCATCCTGAGCAGCTTCCACGGCGCCGCGCACGGTCCTGCCGATGAACGACGGCACTTCGATTCCGCCTTGCTCAACGTCCAAGACCACGGTTCCAGTCGCCGGCAAGTTCGGTTGCACAAGAGCGTTATCGTTCATCCGCCGCCTGATCAGGCGGGCTTGCAGTGCTCTGCTACGGTTTCACTTTGCCGGATCGCCGCCTGCACGACATTGCCCTCACTGCCGGCAGTCGCGGGCGTGGGCGCCCGCGCCACACTTGCCTTTCCAGACTGCGCCGCATCTCCGTTCATCTCCGCAGTCTCCAGCGGTTCGCCGGGATGATCCGGCGTTCCTTCTTCCAGATCGTTATCCTTCATCTTCGCTTGGGCCAGCAACTGATGATTTGGCGAGAGCGGCAGATCGTGCGGCGTGTGCAGATACTCCAGCACCTGCTGCGTCACCCGGCGAAATACTGGCGCCGATACTTGCCCGCCTTGGTGCAGTCCCACCGCCGAATCCAGAATCACGGCCACAACAATCTGCGGATTGTTGATCGGCGCGAATCCCGCGAACGACCCGATATACTTCGTCTTCGAATACGCCCCGGTCGCCGGATCCACCTTCTGCGCCGTCCCCGTCTTCCCCGCCGACGTATAGCCTTCCAGGTTTGCCTTGCGCCCCGTGCCCTCCAGCACGACTTTCTGCATCATCGCTCGCATTTGGGCTGCCGTATAACTCGAAATCACCCGTCGCGACGCACCCGGACGAAACGCCACGGTCTGCGGAGTGCCTTGCGGCTCAACTTTTCCCGTGACGATGCGGGGCGCCACCCACACGCCATCGTTGGCAAACGTGGAGACCAGTCCCGCCAACTGAAGCGGCGAAATGCCGATTTCCTGGCCCATGGAAATCGCCGCAATCGAAACCCTCGACCAGCGGCTCACCGGCTTGGTCAGCCCGCGCGTCTCGCCCGGCAACTCGATCCCGGTCTGCTGCCCGAATCCGTACGCGCGAATATATTTGTAGAAGCGGTCTTCGCCCAGCCGCAGCGCAATCTTGATCGCGCCCACGTCGCTCGACTCTGCCAGCACGCCCCACACCGGCAGCAACCCGTGCGGCTTCGAGTCGCGAATCCGCATGCCGTTGTAGACGATCGATCCCATCTGGCAATCGAACACTTCATCCGGATTCGTCAGCTTCTCTTCGAGCGCCGCTGAAATCGTGACCAGCTTGAAGGTCGACCCCGGCTCGTACACGTAGCTCACTGCGCGGTTGGTCAGCGCGGCGGGCGTGATCTGTTTGCGCAAATTCGGATTGAACGTCGGACGGTTCGCCAGCGCCAGAATTTCGCCGGTGTGCGGATTCTCCACGATCACCGTGCCGGCAATCGCCTGCGTGTCGTGAATCGCCTGATCCAGTTCCTTCTCGGCGATGTACTGAATATTCTTGTCGATGGTCAGCACCAGGCCCTCGCCCGCCTCCGGCTGCTTCTCCACGTCGGAGAACCACTGCCGCCGCGCATCCACCGAAATGAACATCTTCCCGGCACGCCCCCGCAGATCATTGTCGAAAGCGTGCTCGATGCCACTCTGCCCGGAGTCCTCCATGCCGACAGTTCCAACCACCTGCGCCGCCAGATCGCGCGCCGGATAAAAACGTTTTGGCTCTTTTTGAAAATGGATCCCTTGCAGCCTCAGCGACTTGATGCGCTCAATCGTCTCGTCATCGGCTTTGCGCGCCACCCAGCAAAATGTTCGATGGTTCCGGCAGTCGGCCAGCACCACGTTGCGGTCCTCGCCGGTGATACGGGTGATCAGGGAAACCGCCGTGGACAGGTCTTTAACTTCACTAGGAACAGCGAAGGCTGAATCGACGAGAACGGACATCGCCAGTTCATGCCCGGCGCGGTCATAAATCACGCCGCGCTTGGCGGAAAGCGGAATCTCACGCTGCTGCTGGTGCTCGGCCTGCTTCACAAAACTTCCGTAGCGGAAGATCTGCAAATAAACCAGCCGCCCGCAAATCGCCGCGCACCAGAACAAAAGCATTGCACCCAGGAAGTAAAGCCTGGAATTCTTGCCGAGCTTGGGATTATTGGCCATGCAAATCCGTCGTTAGCCGTTGGTCGTTAGCCAGCGAAGCTTTGTCATCCTGAGGGACCATGCCGATGAGCGAAGCGAATCGGCATGCGCAGTCGAAGGATCCCTCGCATGATTGCGCCGCCATGGTCCATGAAGGGCATTTCCACTTCGACCCTCCAGCCTCGCCACCGCTTCAGACAAACATGGCGGCCCACATTCAGACAGGCCGCCGCCGAAACTTAGCCGAGCTTCGCTCGGCTACCGGATCGAAGATCCGGTCCTGCATAAATCCCTACTGCCCCGTCAGCATCAGCAAGGGCTCCGCGCTGGCCATCACCGGCGCATTCGAATCCCCAGACGCGCTGTCCATTCGAATCACCTGCCCCGGTTCCGGCGGCACCAGCCCCATCCGCCGCGCCATCACATCGATTCGCTCCGGATCGCGCAGCGACGCATCCTCCAACCGCAGCGCCCGGTTCATCTCCGTCAGATTATTCAGCTCGCGCTTCGACGACTCGATCTGGTAGCCATATTCAATCGCCCGGAAATGTTGCCAGGCATAGGTAAACACCAGCAGGAACAGGAATGCGAGCGCCGTGCCGAACTGCTTCATCTCGCGATTGTGTCCGGGGTCTTCCACTTTGACCAGCCGCGAATTGTCGATCGCCTTGGCGAAATAAATTTCCGGCGTTCCGGTGAAAAATGTATTGCGCCGAGCCGCCGGGACTACGCTCCGAATTGCTGCCGCCGCTGCTGCCATTTATGCCGCTCCTGCGTAAGCCGGTTCGTTGTGCATCTGCGGAGCCTGCAACTCAAACATCCGTCGCAGTTCCATTTCCTCGGCGAGTTGTCTCTGTAAAACGCCTCGTTCAGCCCGCTCCACCGTCGCTATCAAATCCTTAATCAATGTTCCCGTGTACATTTCCCAGCCTCAATTTGGATTCCTACCACGGAACCCTCAAACCCGGCTTCGGGCTTTGGCTTTCGGGCCTCGGCCTTTCTTAATTCGGGCTTTTGCTGAAGCCCGACAGCCGAAGCCTGAAGCCCGCCTCTCAGAACCTGAACGCCCGGCACGCCATGACAGCTGTGCCGGGGACTCCGGCAGGTTTTCCGGAATCAAACTTGCCTTTGGGTGGCGCGGGGCTTTCAGCGCTGCGATCAAGGCTCCCAAAGAACCCGGGCTTTAGCCCCTGAGGGCACCCCTAAATTCTCTCCGCCGCCCGCAATTTCGCGCTGCGCGCCCGCGGATTGCGATCACTCTCTTCTTCAGTTGCCGTTACTGGCTTCTTCGTCAGCAAACTGAAGTAACCCTGTTTCGCCCCTTCGCGGAAGGCATCTTTTACGATCCGATCTTCCAGCGAATGAAAACTGATCACCACCACGCGTCCTCCTGGCTTCAGAATCCGGGGCGCCGCATCCACCAGCGCCCGCAGATCGTCCAGTTCGCGGTTTACGAAGATTCGGAGCGCCTGAAAAGTTCGGGTCGCCGGATGAATTCGCCTCTGTTCGGAATTCATTGGCCGGGCCGCGGCCGATATTACCTCGGCAAGATGTGCCGTAGATCGTATCGGCCGCGACCGGACAATGGCTCTGGCGATTCTCCGCGACCTCCTTTCCTCTCCGAATTCGTAAATCACATCGGCAAGCTCGCGCTCGTCGAGGTGGTTTACCACTTGTTCGGCGGTTCGCTCACTCTGCGGGTCCATCCGCATGTCGAGCGGTCCATCCGCCTGAAAACTGAATCCGCGCGCCGCATCGGAAAGCTGCAAACTGCTGACGCCGAGATCGGCCAGCAAACCGTCGGCTGTCGGGCATCGGGCATCGGCCAAACTTGCAAAAGACGCCTGCCGTAACTCGATGATCGGCCAATCCGCCTCGCCGGACCCCGAAGCCTGAAGCCCGAAGCCTGCTCTTTCCAGCGCCGCTGGATCCTTATCGAGCCCAATCAAATGTCCCGGTGCGCCGAGGCGTTTTGCGATTTCGTAACTGTGTCCGCCCAAGCCCACCGTGGCGTCGATATAGATCCCGCCACGCCGCACATTTAAAAAGTCGATCGCTTCTTGTAAAAGAACCGGAACATGGCGGACTTCCCTTCCACCACCATGCCCAACCCCCTGAGGGGTGTCTGTTAAACCCTCGCCCACTAGATGCCCAATTCGTCGAGCGTCTTCTCATCTTCAGGCGTAAACTTTTCTTCCCGAACCTTCTGCTGATACGCTTCGATGTTGCGCACTTCCAGGTAAGTCTGGTATCCGCTCACCGCAACTTCGCCCTTGAGCCGCCCGGCCTCGCGCAACAGTTGCGGAATCAGCAACCGTCCCTGCCCATCCATCTCGACCACCTGCCCCCAGTAGTTCACCTTGCTCAAGAACTTTTTCTTCGTAGGATTGAAGGTGGAGAGCCCAGCCAGCTTCTGCTCGATCCGCTCCCACTCCTCGAAGGGATATACTTGAGCAACATCCCCATCCAGACTTGTGATGTAAAATTGCTGGCCGTACTTCTCGTCGATCACCCGCTTGAACTCGGCCGGGACCTTCAACCGTCCCTTTTCGTCGACGCGAGTTGGATGATTGCCGCGAAACATATTCGTTCTCTGTCATCCTGAGGACGCGGCTTTTGCGTCCGAAGGATCTGGGTGCGCCGCGCGAACATTTGCGCGTTCTTTGCGCAAATGCAAAATCGCGCGTTTGGCGCACTTCCTTTGCCACGACTGCGACCACGTAGGAGGCTAAAACGACGCAAGAACTGGTCAAACTCGGTTGGTTCGGGCGATTTGTCGAACTCTTGGGTCGGTTTCCCACCGGCTCCTCTTTATCGGCTTCCCGTTCCCACGACCTTAACCGTGTTTACCACTGTGTTCCACTTTGTACCACATCTTACCCGTAAGTCATTGATTGTCAAGCGCAAACTTGGAGGTAGGGTTCCCACTGTAGGACTGATTCGACAAACTACGACCTCTTGTGGTTAACGATAAAGACGACCACAAGCGCTTGCGTTTACGCTCCAGGTTCCTTCGCTATTTATTCGCTAAGATTTCTCTTGCACCCCGCGCTCCACGCGGACTCTCCTGTGGATAACGACTCCGCAGCAGCAAACTCGTGTAGAGCCGGCCGCTGCTCTCGCCGTAGCGCCGCCGTCCCGGCGGCTGTCGGCGCACTAATACACCGCGCTCGCCGCCCGACTCGTGCGAATCTTTCCAGCTTCCACCGAAATCGAGTAAGCTTCCCCATGCTCGCCACTCCAAACGCGCAAGTCGAACGTAGATCCCGTGGGCGCGCGATATGCGGCAACATTCCGCAAAGTCAGCGGCTGCCCAGGCTTGCATACTTCCGGAGCCTCGGAGACCCGCAGGAAATAAACGCCCAGTCCCGTGCCCGCAACTTTCGCTCTACCGCTGCCCTCCACCAGCAGCGCAGATTTCTCGTCGATGGCAATCTCTCGCGGAGTCCCGGACCAGCCATCCTGCACAATCCGCGCGAGAAACCCCAGGCTCCGTCCCATGCGATCGCGCTTGGCGAAATGACTGTCAGTAAGAACATTCTCCAGGCCAGGGACCTTCAGAAAGTCGCGCACCACCGTAACGCGCTTGGTGTAAGGATCTGCCAGAACTTCCCGCGAGGTAAGATCGGCATCATCCGGCTTGTCTTCCAGGCAGCCGTAGACGAATTGTCCTAGCACTGCCAACCCGGCGCTGGTTCCTCCGATGGGCTTGCCCGCGGCCACATGCGCATTAATGGCATCCTCCACCGGAGTTCCCTTCCAGAAGTTGACGTAGCGCGATTGATCGCCACCCGCAATAAAAATCGTCTCTGCCTGCCCGATGATCTCGGCCACGCGCGGCTCCTGCGCCGCTTTCCGGCTGGAAATGATGAGCGTCGCAACTGAGTTCGCCTTGCACAAGCCGTCGACGTAAGGGTTGTAGTCGGCGCCGCCGTGCGCGCGCAAAATCAGAAAGTCTCCGCCATTCGCTTTGCCGCACAGCCAGCGAAAGGCTTCGTCCAGATCGGCCCCTCCGCCCATCATGGCGACTCCCGCCTCGGCGCGCGTTTGAACATCCTTCGCATTGCCCTGGCGAACGTACTTGAAGTCAGCCGCGCAGCAGACCGCGGCGTCTCCAGAAAGCAAAAGCATCACAAGCAAGGCAGGCGCGAATTTCATGATTTGACGACTATACCGCACATAGCGCCGCCGGCACGGCGGCTTCCTCGCCATCCTCTGAGTGCTGCGCGGTTTTCATTTGCCTTTCCGCGGAACGGGTGTACACTGCTCCGTTTATCAAGCAACCACTTACGGAGGCGCTTATGCATCTGAACCGAGGAAGGATTTGGCTGGGCGGTTTAGCGGGAGGCGTGGTCTGGACCCTCTGGAGTTTTCTGGTTGGAAAGTATGTCATCACCGATGCGCCGCTACGTAGCGGCGCAGAACGCTGGGTTGTTCCTGAAAACGCCGCGCTATCCGCTCTTCGTAGTCCAGTGGATCGTGCTCCTGTTTATTCTGGCGATCGCGGTCGCGCATCTTTACGCCTGGGCCCGTCAGACTCTGGGAGCCGGTCCGGGCGCAGCGCTCAAGGTCGGCTTTCTGGTCGGCTTCTTCGCCGGCTTCCCGGGAAACTTTGCGCAGGAGACCTGGTTCGCCGGCGACCGCTGGCTTCCTTTCGGTTGGATGATCGAAATGTGGCTGGGCGCCATCCTGGCCGCGCTGGTCGCAGGCTGGCTGTACAAAGACTAGCGAAGCCAAAATCAAAACCGCGGAGGACGCTCAGGACGCGGAGGAATCCGGAGTATCCAATACACCGATTCGGAGCAAGCAATCCCTCGGCCTTTCCGGTTCTTCCTCAGATTTCCCTCCGCGTCCTCTGCGGTTTTCATTTTTCTTTCTACTTCGCCGGTTCCACGAACACCGCGGTCCCGTACGCCAGCACCTCGGTGACGCCCTGCATCACTTCAGTGGCGTCGTAGCGCGCGCCGACCACGGCGTTGCCGCCCAGTTCGGCGGCGTGCTGCAGCATCAGATCGAAGGCTTCCAATCGCGTTTTCTCGCACAGATTGGTCAGCAACGTGATGTTGCCGCCCACCAGCGTCTGCAAGCCGGCGCCGATGGTTCCGAAAATCGAGCGCGAGCGCACTACGATGCCGCGCACCACTCCGAGCGTGCGCGTCACCCGGAAACCATCCAGTTCGAACTGCGTCGTGACCATGTTGTGCGCCACCATCCGCCCACCGCCTGTGTAGCTGGTTGCCATCGGTGCCATTCCTTTCTGAGTCCGCCACGCGCCTGAGCGGCGTAGCAGCTAACTATAGCGCGAATCCCAATAAGAATGAATCGTAGAGAGAAAGCTCAACCCCGAAGCGGGGATCCTGGTTCCTGCCTGCGCTACCATTGTGGCCGCGAAGCAAACACCAAGATCCCTTGCTTCGCTTCGGGATGACAGAACGACCGCGGAGAACACGGAGAGACAGCTTTCACTCCAGCGCAGCTGCAATGAAGAATTCCTGAGACGATGTATCGTACTCCACCCGCAGCACGTTGGGCCGGCAGCAGACCTGGCAGTCTTCGACGTAGCTTTGCCGGCGTCCTGCGGATTCATCCACGCTGGTAGGATTCCACTCGCCGCAACCCGCGCATTGAAAACCAGTCTCCATGAGACGATTCTATCTCTCCTCGCCAGACGAAGACTGTTTCTACAAGATTTCATAGAATTAACTGTTTAGTTATAGCCCAGAGAAATCATCGTTTTCTTCTCGGAGCCCATTTAAGCCCCGCCGGTTCTCCGGACAAAGGAAAATGTCGCTTCCCCGGAAAACATCGCTACACGAGGCTGCAAACGACCGCGGCGGTCGTTTTACTCGCGATCCAGATAGGGATTTCCCATGCCGGCTGCCACCTCGAACCGGCCCTGTAGCAATAGCTCATAGTTTTCAACCACTTCCACCCAGACTCAACAACTTGCACCGGAACTCAACGACTTACAGCCCACCTTCAACGACTTGGCCCGGCCTCGAGAAACAATTCTCTTTCGATCACGCCAGGCTAAGAATTTGACTGCCCTATAATGGCCAATCCCATCTATCGACCTGGAGGCTTCATGATCTCGCGGCGGCGGTTTCTGGAAGTTGGCGGTGTGACGGCGGGAGCCGCGGCTGTATCTCATCGCTTGCTCGCATCGGGTGCAGCAAGCGACGAGAAACCGCACAACTCTTCCCTGCCCCCGTCTCTGGCGCGCTTGCAGTCGCGGAAAAGCGAAGCCGTTCCTATTTCGCGCGAGGAGCGGCACGAACGTCAGGAACGCGCCCGCAAACTGATGAGCGAGAACGCGCTGGACGCCATCGTGCTCATGGAAGGCACGTCGCTGAGATACTTCACCGGCATTCGCTGGTGGGGCGGCGAGCGCCTGTTCGCGCTGGTGTTGCCGGCAAAAGGCGCTGCCTTCTATGTATGTCCTGCGTTTGAGGAAGGCCGGGCGCGCGAGCAACTCGGCAACGCGCCCGACGTCGGCAATCCCGATGTGCGCACCTGGCAGGAAGACGAGAGCCCGTACCAGCGTGTCGCCCAAGGACTTAAAGAACACGGCATGGCAACCGGCAACATTGGAATTGAAGAAACGGTGCGCTTCGTGTTCGTCGATGGACTTGCCAAAGCCGTGCCGCAAGTCACGTTTTCAAACGCGACGCCGGTGACCGCCGGCTGCCGCATGATCAAGAGTTCTCATGAGATTTCGCTGATGCGTCTGGCCTGTCAGGTAACGCTAACCGCCTACGAAGCGGTCTATCACTCATTGCGCGAAGGCATGACCCAGCGGCAAGTGGAAGATTTGATTGCAGCCGCTTATGGACAACTGGGCTTTCCCGGCGAGGCCAGCGTACAGGTCGGAGAGTACACCGCGCTTCCTCATGGATCGGCCACGCCGCAGAGAATCCACGAAGGTTCCATCGTCATGATTGACGATGGCTGCACGGTGGAAGGCTATCAATCGGACATCACGCGCACATTCGTGCTCGGCAAGGCTCCAGAAAAAGTCAGCGACAAGATGAACAAAGTCTTCGACATCGTCCACCAGGCGCAAGCGGCGGCGCGGTCGGTGGCGCGGCCTGGAGTGGAATGCGGTGCGGTCGACGCAGCGGCGCGAAAAGTGATTACTGACGCTGGCTACGGTCCTGACTACAAATACTTTAGCCACCGGCTGGGCCACGGCATGGGCATGGACGGGCACGAGTGGCCTTATCTGGTGCGCGGCAACACCACCAAACTTCAGCCCAATATGACCACCAGCAACGAGCCCGGCATCTACATCCCAGGAGAATTTGGCATTCGCCTCGAGGACGATATGCGCATCACGGAAAACGGCGCCGAGCTGTTCACGCCGCAAAGCTTGTCCCTGGAAGATCCGTTCGGGAAGGCGTGAGGATTCGCACACGTCCCCTGTCTTGTCAGGACCTTGTCTCGCCGGCGCGAATGAAGAGGTACTCTACTTTTCCACGCGAAGGTTGTTGTCCACCGAAAAGATTCCGGGGACGCCGTTGGCGCGCACTCCGGCAAGATTCTTGTCGCCTTCGTTGTCGACCACTCCTTCAAGCGTGACGTGGCCATTTTTCACGATGATGCGAATCGGCTTCTGCACACCCAGGGCGTACTTTTCCAGCGCCGGGTATCCGTAGATCGCACGGTATAACTGCAGACGCAGACGATCGTCCATTGGCGAGGGGGGCAGCACCTCGATCTGGTTATCCACTTTCTCGACGCCTTCGATGTGCTTCACCACGTTTTCCGCATCCGACTTGGTCGAAGGCCGGGTCACCTGGCCAAGCAGCGTAACGGTATAGCCATCCACTTTAAAGGCGATGTTGTCGAACACCCCGAAGTAGGGGAGCATGAGAAGTTCGTGGCGAACTTCCCGGGTGATGCGTTCTTGCGCCTTAGCCGAGGGCTGGTCGCGATTCTGCGTAGATCCCAGTGTGGCGAGCGAGAACAGAGTAACGACGACAACCAACAACTTGCGGTTCATTGCGGTCTCTCCTTGCTCGAGAATTTCCCAGGCCGGGACAGTTTACTCCACGTTGTGAACCTTGGAAACCCTAGCATGGGGACGACCATGAGAACCTACACTGTTTGCTGTAGTCAATAATTTGTGTCACAAATGTAGTCTGGCAGACCGAAACGGAAGACAAATGAAAACCGCAGAGGACGCGGAGGAAAGAAAGAATTACGTGGAGCAATGCTGGCGCGGATTTCTCTGCACGGAGTGCCGATCGGACGTTCCCCCTCTTTTCTCAGCGTCCTCCGCGCCCTCCGCGGTTTTCACCAGTCTTTCTGCACTTAATCGCGCCACGCAAGAGGGTTTTCGATGCAGCATTTGAGTCCGCATGACGTGATGACCATGTTCATGGCTCTGGCCACGCTGCTGGGCTGCGCCAAGCTGGCGGCGGAGTTGATGCAGAAGATCGGCCAGCCTCCGATCCTTGGGGAAATCTCGGTCGGGATTTTTCTGGGACCGACGGTTCTCGGACACTACTACCCGCGCATCTACGACGCGCTGTTTCCCACCACCGGACCCATGCCGATCGTGCTGGACACGGTGACTACTCTGGGCGTCGTGTTCTTTCTGTTGACGGCCGGCCTCGAGATCGACTTGCGCAGCATCTTCCGCCAGGGCAAGAGCGCGCTGCTGGTGAGTATCTTCGGCGTTGCGTTTCCTTTTGCGGCCGGTTTCACCGCAGCCTCGGCTTTTCCCAAGGAGATGGGCGCGGAGGGGGGAGCGAACACGCTCATCTTCGCTTTGTTCGTGGGCACGGCGCTATCGATCTCGGCGCTGCCGGTGATCGCGAAGATCCTGATGGACCTGAATCTTTTGCGCACCGAGATGGGCACAGTCATCATTTCCTCGGCGATGTTTGACGATCTGGTGGGATGGATTCTGTTCTCGTTCGTGCTGGGAATGCTGCATCCGCCGGCTGGCGGCAGCATCGCCGATGGCGTAAAGCACACCATCGTTCTGGTGGGGTTGTTCGTGGGCATCACCCTCACCTTGGGACGCTGGCTGATCAATAAGATCCTGCCCGTGTTGCAGGCGCACACCACGTGGCCGGGCGGCGTGATTGGATTTATCTTCACGCTCACCATGGCGGGAGCGGCGTTCACCGAATACGCCGGAATTCATGCGGTGTTTGGAGCGTTCATCATCGGCATCGCGATCGGAGAGTCGGGACACTTGCGGCAACGCACGTCCCAGCACATTCACCAGATCGTGACCAACGTCTTCGCGCCGTTTTTCTTTGCCAGCATTGGATTGCGAACGAACTTTGTCTCGAACTTTCACCTGGGACTGACCGCAACCGTGATCGGCGTGGCATGCGTGGGCAAATTGCTGGGAGCGGGCTGGGGCGCGCGCCTGGGTGGGATGGACCGGACGTCGTCGCTGGCAGTAGGGCTGGCGATGAACGCGCGCGGAGCCATGGAAATCATTCTCGGCATCCTCGCACTGCAGGCGGGATTGATCCGGGACAACATGTTTGTGGCCATGGTGGTGATGGCGCTGTTCACTTCGCTGATCTCGGCGCCGGCGATTCACTTCCTGATCCATCGCAGGCGCAAGCTGACCCTGAAGGACACGGTCGAGGCCAAACTATTCCTGCCCAACCTTGCAGCGAAAACGAGGATCGGAGCCTTGCGGGAAATGTGCGAGGTGGCTGCGGAGGCCGTGAGCAACGCGCCCGAGCGATTGCTGCGCCTGGTGACGGAACGGGAGAACGTGCTCCCGAGTGGCTGGGACAATGAACTGGCAGTGCCCAACGCGCGGGTGAATGGATTGACGCGGCCACTGGTGGTGGTGGCGAAATCGGAGGGAATCGATTTTGACGCGCGCGATGGCAAGCCGGCGCGGCTGATTATCATGATTCTGACTGAGGATAACCAGTCGCAACACGATTTGCTGGGAGACGCCAGCGAATTATTCGGCCACAAAGAAGCGGTGGAGCGAGCGGTAAACGCAAACAGCTTCCTGGAACTGGTTGCGGCGCTGAACGCGCCGGTGCAGTAGCGGGCGGGGAGGGCATTCTTTCCGAGGACACACTGTTCCCGCCAACTGCACCGGCTAACGGACAGGGAACCGGTTCAGGTTCCTGTCATCCAAGGGCCACATCGGCTTAGCAATAACAAACTTTAGGGCCGCGGCAGAGGCTGGCCCGCTTGTCCGGCGAATCGCCGATTGCTCGACTCCCAAGCGGGTTCAGAAGTAGAACTTCAACGCAAACTGAATCTGTCGAGGGGCGCGCGCTGATAGAGGAAATCCGAATCCACTCTGGCCAAGTTCCAGCGGAGTGGGCTCGGCGCTGATCGCACCAAACTGTCCAAACAAATAATTCACATGGTTCAGCACGTTGAAGAATTCCGCGCGGAATTCGAAACGTCTTTGTTCGTTGATCGGGAATTGCTTCACGAAGGCGGTGTCCCAGGTTTTGTATCCCGGCCCCTCGATGATGTTGCGTCCGGCGTTGCCATGTGTTCCAAGGTCGGTGTTGTCCTCAAACGCGCAGGTGTTAAACAGCGTTCCCGGGATGCACGGCTTGGCGTTGGGATTGCCGACCAGGTTGGGACGTGAGCAATAGTAGCCGACGGTGCCGCCGCAATCGCCTCCGGAGACATCATTGATGTCGGTGGCGGTGTAGTAATTGCCGGTGGCGGCAGAAAATACGCCGGCCATTTGCCAGTTGCCGATAATCTGGTTCAGGACGCCGGAAGCGCCGCTGGCAAACGTGCGTCCGCGGCCGAAAGGTAAGTCGTAGATATAACTGAAAACGAAGCGCTGACGCACGTCGAAGTCGGAATTGCCGTAGTTAGCCTGCGGGAATCGCTGGTCCTGGAAATCTCCGTTGTTCACCGAGCCCAGGCTCGCGCTAGAGGCGGTGTCGAGAGCGTGGGCAAAGGTATAGGCCACCTCGAACTGAAGTCCGCGCGAGTAGCGCTTCTCCAGGCGGACTTGCAGCGAGTTGTAATTCGAAAACGCGTTCGAGCGGAAGGTATCGATCATGACATCGAGCGCCGGATTGCAATTTGCGCCTCCGTCGGCCAGAGTGCAGGGCCCAGTGGCGCCGGGCGCTGCGTCGTTGGCGGGGCGGCGCGGCGCGGTGGGAAGCGAGTCCGTCCCCGGGACTGCAACCGCCTGATTGCCGTTGTAGAAGGCGAAGAGCTTCGATCCGCGGGAGCCGGCGTAGGAAAGTTCCAGAACGGTATCGGCGGGCAGTTGGTACTCCAGACCGAGATGCCACTGCTGGGTATAGGGCGTGACCAGATGCGGATCGAGCGAGTAAAGCTCGGGCGCGTTCGGGTCGGTAAGCGACGCAGCGGGAAAGCCCGCCGACAGAACGTTGAGCGGTAAGCCACCGTTGTTTGCGGCCGAGATCGAGCAATCGAGCTGCGCTGAATTGGCCGAGGGGGCGGCGCACGGAGTGCTGAAATTCTCGGAAGACAAGAACGGAGGATTAAAGCCGGGGCTCGGATTAGAAAAGGGACCGTTTTCCTGCCCGCCATAGAAGATGCCGTAGCCGCCGCGCAGGACAAGCTTGCTGGATATTGCGTAAGCCAATCCAATGCGGGGCGCAAAATTATTGAGATCGGGATTGATCAGTCCGCCAGAGCCGTTGCTCTGAATGGCGAGTTCGGTCGCGAGCGTGGGCGTCAATTGCGCGTTTTGTCCCTTGGGAGCAATCAGCGAGAGTGTGCTGAAATCGAATGTGGCCTGGTTGTTCTTCCCTTCTTTGATCGTAGTGAAAAGTTCGTAGCGGAGGCCCAGGTTCAGCGTGAGCCGGGGAGTTGCCTTGAAGTCGTCGAGAGCGTAGACCGCGTAAATCTGCCGGCGATAGTCGATGTTGGGCGTGACACTGGTGATGGATCCACCGTCGGGAATGCCCTGCAGGAAGCTGGCGAAGGCCTCTCCGCCGGTACCGGGTGCAGCGAGATTGTCGTTGATGACGAAGCTGCCGCCGAAGTCCATTGCGCCGCGAGCAGCGGCCGGTTCGAGGATGGTGAACTGTTCGAAGCGAAGTTCGCCGCCGAACTTCGCGGAGTGGCGGCCGCGGGTCCAGTTCAGATTGTCGGTAACAACATAGCTGTGCTGCTTTTCGAGCGCGGGCAGGTATTGCGAGGCGCCAACCGCCGCTGTGCCATCGCCGAAGCTAAGTGCCGGCAAGCCGCCGATGTTCTGGCCGGGTGCGAACGGAACTCCCGGAAAAGGAATCCCCCCGGGAATCTGTTGCGAGACGTTGACGTTTGAGAACAGATTGTAGCGATGGGAGTCGAGGTAATTGAAGCCGAAGCGGAATTCGTTGACCAGGTTGTTGCGAAACGTGTGGATCTCACTGGCCGCCAGGCCCTGCGCTGTGTTCACGCTGTAGCCATCCTGAAAGCTGCCGCCATCGAGCACGTTGTTAAACGGCGAGGGCAGGAAATTACTGTCCTTGCCGTAGCTGTAGCGGGCGAAAAAATTATCCTTGTCGCGAATGACGTGGTCGATGCGAATGTCGAATTTGTCCTCCGTTTCGTTGCGTTCTGGATCGGCCAGGTAGTTGCCGCCGGGCAGAGTGGAATTAGGGGTGGGAAACAAATTCGCCAGTTCCTGGCCCAGCGGATCGATTGCAGTGTTCGTGCCAGTATTGCCGGTGAACTTGTTGGTCGGTTGCCCGGTGGCCGTGGTGCCGATGGGAGCGCTGCAAGGTCCGCCGTTGTAGGGCGAACCGCTTTGGGCGAGGGTCGGATCGAAAATTTCTCCCTGATAAGTCTGGTTGCCACTACAGTCGAGCACCCCCGTGATTGGATCGCCGAGTTGGAGAAAGTCGGAGAAATCTCCGCCAACTTCGGCTGGCGTGGGAACTGTGGACAACTGCGGCAGTGCCTGCCGAATGCGCAGGCCTTCGTAATCCCCGAAGAAGAACAGCTTGTTCTTTTTGATAGGTCCGCCCAGGGTAACGCCGAACTGGTTCTGTTTGTAAGGCTGGCGGCCAAAGATATCGAACTTGTTGATGGCATCCACCTTGTCGTTGCGCAGAAACTCCCAGAGATCGCCGTGGAGCTGGTTGGTGCCGGATTTGATGACCGCGTTCATGATGGCGCCATTGCCGCGGCCGAATTCCGCGCTGTAGGAATTGGTTTCGACTTTGAACTCGGCGATAGCGTCCACCGCGGGTTGGACGACATAGGCGGCGCCGTTGAGCACGTCGCCCAGATTCGCATTGTTGTCGATGCCATCGAGCAGAAAATTGTTTTGCAGAGAGCGGGCGCCGTTGGCGCTGAAGCCGTAAGTGGTTTCAACGCGTGAACCGGGCTCGGCGGCGGCGACGCCAACGCCGAGCAGAGCGAGTTGCGCATAGTTGCGGCCGTTCAACGGAAGCGCGTTGATGCGCCGGCTGTCCACCACTTGTCCGAGCTCGGAGGTTTCGGTTTCGAGTTGTTCATGTTCGGCGCTGACGGTCACGACTTCCGTTGCCATGCCGGGCTGAAGGGTTAGATCCACGCCGACGCGATCCTGAATGTTCACTTCCACCGGACCGGCAACGGCCCTCTTGAACCCCAGCTTCTCAACCGTGACGCGGTAACGGCCGATCCTGAGTGGGCTGGCGACATACTCTCCTTGACGGTTGGTGGAGAAGGTGAGCGGAGTGCCGCGATCGATGTCCTCGACGATCACCTTGGCGTCGGCGACCACAGCGCCGGTGGCATCGCGCACCAGACCTACAATGGCTCCAGCATCCTTTTGTGCCCACAGCGGCATAGCGGGGTTAATGGCTGCCAGCAGAAAGAGCGCTCCGAGAATCTGTCGGGTGTGGAAGCGGACAGGCATGGCGAATCTCCTGAGCTGAGTTCAAGCTGCGAGAGCTGCTGTGTAATATTACGAACTATTACTTTTACTTGCGTTTGATGGCTCTTGTCAACCCGGATATTCTCTTGGAGAGCCGTTGGGAGGAACTCCGCTCCATTCCGCACGCTGCCGCATAGATCCGCAGCACCAGCTGAATGTGATATCGGATGATTGCCTCCGGCAGCAGTTCGAGTTCTCCTGTTCTAACCGCCTCGTACTCCCGGGGAAGATACTGGCTGACCAGCGTCGAGGGAAACGAGTGCGTCTTGAGGTTATCGAGCAGGCGTTCGATCTCTGCCTGAACCGCCGGCTCGTGCCAGTAGTAACGGCAGCGGTCGCTATAGCTGAACGCACGCGAGAGGCGTTGCTGGTTGTCATCGCCGTGATAGTAGGAGCGCCAGTAGACGGGTTTGCGCAGCATTGCCCGATCGAGAACTTCCCGCACCCGCGACAACCTTGGTTGTTTTCTCCCGGCAAGCAGTTCTCTTTCGATCATGCCCAAAGCGAACACAGCCTCGCGGAACGCGAAGGTCAACCATGGGCCTACTTTCAGAATCGCGAAGTGGTCTTCGACCATTTGAGCTAGAGCGCCGGGAGACTGGTAGTCGGTAGAGTGCGCCTCATATACCAGCGAAGGGCTGCGTGGCAATGCTGCCGAAAGCTTGCGCGCTCTGTTGCGATCGTATTCAAATACGAAGTCGTTTCCGAACTCCACCCCGGGCTGCACCACCACACCACCCACTCTTTGCCAGGCTGCGGGCAAGCCTCTTTCCTCAAAAGCCTGTTGAAAGATTTTCAGAGTCTGATGCAGGCTCTCGACGGTGGTCACAGCGGGAGGCGCTCCTGAAGCCGACTCGCCCCCTGGTGCGGGCACTTCGGTCCCGATCACATACAGAGGAGGGGCGGCGCCTCGTGGCAACTCTTTCAGCGCGTCTTCGGCAGCCTCGCAAAGCAAAGCAGTCCGCTGCGCGATCGTTGGTTCAGGAAGGACCTTTGCGTCATCGGCACACGCCATGCTCGCATCAAGATGGATTTTTGCGTATCCGGCCCGCACGCAGTCACGGGCCAGGTCACAAGCCTTTTTTAAGGCGTGATTCGATTTGGTGGTTCTCCATGGAAACGGCCCGAGATGGTCCCCGCCCAGAAGAATTCGATCTCTGGGCAGTCCCATGCGCCGCGCCGCTTGGTGGACAAAGTCGGCGAACTGGCGCGGCGTCTGGCCGGTGTAACCCCCGAGTTGATTGACTTGACTCGAAGTGGACTCCACGTGCAGGACCGCATCGTCCTCCATGGCCTGCTGGATGGCCGCGTCGATGACCCAGGGATGCGCGGAACAGACCGCATACACTCCCCCTTTTCCCGAGATACGGTTGCGGTTCACAACCTCGCGCAGGTTGCTGGTGGAGCTGCTGGGCTCAACTCGTGGGTTCAAAACCATGCTCCTCCAGGAGGTTTGTCCCAAACTCCGCGGCTTGGCGCCATCGGGCAGGGATTTTTCTGCATGTTACGGAATAATTGCGAACAAGTTCAATATGTATCGAATATGATAGAAAGTAAAAGAAATTAATTCGCAACCTATCGCAAACCTTCGCCGAGGCTGTTGCCAAGAGATAATGAAAATACTTGGGGGACTCTTTCGATGATCACGCGCCGGCGAGCCATCGCTCAAACTTGCTGTGCGGTGCTCGGCCTTGCCTTGCCGCGTTGGAACTCGGGCCAGAATAGTTCGGCGAAACATTCTGCCCCTGCCGCTGCGCCCAACGGCGTTCTTGACCTTCAGATCCAGAGCTCAATCTTAGGCATCGAGTTCGACCACCACCTCCGCAGTCGGGTCGTCGCGTTATTGGGACCAAGCCCAAGAATTCTGGCTCCGTTTTCCGCGTCGGAGACCGTGACTGGCGTTCGCACCTGGAGCGACTTTGCCTTGAGCGCGAGCCATCGGGAGCGTGTCTCTGACGCATTTGGTTCGGGCGAGCGGCTGTCGCTGACCGGCAAGGCGGGCGATTTGCGCAAGGACGTCTCGGTCACGATTTATTCTGAGTTTCCATCCTTCGCCATCTTTGACGTTGTTTACACAAACGAAGGATCTGCTCGACTCGCAATTCGTGGCTGGACCAATCATCAATATTCACTGAGCGCAATGCCTGTGGCTCGCGGCCCCGTGTTCTGGTCTTACCAAAGCGGCTCCTACGAGAAGCGGCCGGATTGGGTGGTGCCGTTGCGCGCAGGATTCACGCAGGAAAACTTTCTCGGCATGAATGCCAGCGACTACGGCGGGGGTACTCCGATTGTCGATGTCTGGCGCAAAGACCTTGGACTCGCAGTCGGTCATGTAGAGCCTGGGCCGCGGCTGATCTCCCTTCCCGTTTCCATGCCTGACGCAGGCCATGCGCACGTCGCCGTGCGCTCCGCGCGGAAGCGAACGCTCGATCCAGGAGAGAGCTTTCATACTCTCCGCACCTTTGTGTCCGTGCATGAGGGGGACTATTTTCGCACCCTCGCCGAATACCGCCGCCTTATGACGCGGCAAGGGTTTCATATGGCTTCGGCGCCCGACAGCGCTTTTGGTCCGATCTGGTGCGCCTGGGGTTATGGCCGGTCAATGCAGCCAAAGCAGGTCTACGACACCCTTCCGACGGTTAAGAAGATGGGCTTCTCTTGGGTCACGTTAGATGATGGCTGGCAGAACAACGTCGGCGATTGGGATCTCAACCCAAAGAAATTTCCCCGTGGCGATGCGGATATGAAGGCCCTTGTGGATCGCATTCATGACGAGGGCTTCAACGCGCAGCTGTGGTGGTCGCCGCTGAGCGCCGTCCTGGATTCGCAATTGCTCAAGAGCCACCCCGACTTCGTTCTGCTCAATCGCGACGGATCGAAGCGGAAGATCTCCTGGTGGAACTCGTTTTATCTTTGTCCAGCCGATCAAGATGTTGTGGAATACCACAAAGGACTGGTGCGGAAAATCCTGAGTGAGTGGGGATACGACGGCCTCAAGCTCGATGGCCAGCACATGAACGGCGTTCCCCCTTGCTACAATGCCGCGCACCACCACAAACGTCCGGAAGATTCGGTTGAGGCGCTGCCCGACTTCTTTCGGGAGATTTACGAAACCGCACGCAGCGTAAGGGCGGACGCGCTGGTAGAGTTTTGCGCCTGCGGAACTGCCTATTCGTTTTTCACCATGCCGCATTTCAATATGTCGGTCGCATCCGATCCGGAAAGTTCGTTTCAGGTCCGCTCCAAGGGAAAGACTTTCAAAGCTCTCATGGGCGACAACATTCCCTACTTCGGCGACCACGTCGAATTGAGCGACGGGGCGATTGATTTTGCTTCCACAGTTGGTGTGGGCGGAGTTGTGGGGACGATATTCGTGCTGCCGAATCTTGTCACGAAGCACGGTAAGTCGGACTTGACTCCGCGGCGCGCGAAGATTTTTGAGAAGTGGCTCCGCCTTTACAAAGACAAGATGCTGTCCCGAGGCGAGTATCTCGGAGATCTTTACGATATTGGGTTCGATCGTCCGGAAGCTCATGTTATCCGCAAGAACCAGGAACTCTACTATGCGTTCTTCGCTCCTCAATGGAGCGGGCCGATTGAACTGCGCGGTCTCGAGGGCCGTGCTTATCGCGTCGTCGATTATGTGAATGACAAAGATCTTGGAAAAGTTCACGGCCCAACGGCTAGAATTTCTGCCGAGTTTAATAGACATCTGCTCCTTGAGGCTAGGCCCGAATAGCGAGGACCACGAATGCTAAGCGAAGAACGGCAAAGAGCAATCCTCGAGCAACTGCATCGCGATGGCCGGGTCCTGGTCATCGACTTGGCCCGGCAGTTCCACACTTCGCAGGTCACCATCCGCAAGGATCTGGAGATTCTTCACGTCAAGGGCCGCGTCCATCGCACTCATGGGGGAGCGCTGCCCGCAAGCGATGGCGCTCTGGAAGACCCCTCGCTGCGAGAAAAGGAAAAGCTGCACCGCAAGGAGAAGTTGCAGATTGCCGCGGCCGCCGCGCGCATGGTGACGGAAGGGCAAGTGGTGATTCTTGATTCCGGCACTACGACTACGGCCATCGCTCGAGCCCTCCGCAACCATCAGCACCTGACGATCATTACCAACGCGGTGAACATCGCCGCCGAACTCTCCGGGTCGGCGCTGGAAGTGATTCTGACCGGGGGCAGTTTACGCAAGAACTCGTTCTCTCTGGTCGGGCCGATCGCGGAAGAGACGCTGCACAAATTGCACGCCGACATTCTTTTTCTGGGAGTCGACGGATTCGACGTGCAGCATGGGCTCAGCACGCCCAATCTTTTGGAGTCGAAGGTGAACCGCGCGATGATCGAGATTTCGAAGACGACCGTAGCCGTTTGCGATTCCAGTAAATTTGGAAAACGCAGTCTTTCGTTGATCGCTCCCACTTCTTCTCTTCATCACGTCATCACCGACTCGGGCATTCCCAAGGCGGCGTTGAGTGCGCTGAAGAAGTCTGGGGTGGCGGTTACGATTGTCTGAGGCCTGTTTTCTCAATAAGGATTTTCGTCTTTTGTTCTCCGTACCGTGGGGTCCACTTACCCCGGCTCAAGCGCCGAAAATAAATTTCTTCCGCAAGGCCGCCCGAGTCGGACGGACCTGGCGAACCGCCGGATCTCGCATCAAAATTTTTTCTGGTGCCTCTGAAACCCTTGCCCAGCACGGGTTTCCGAAAACGGATTTTGCAAAATCTTGTTTTCAAAGAACTTAGATATCAAAATCTTGATAACAAATCACTTGGTAGGGGGCGATTCGGGTTCTCCCGACCGTCACGTCCTCGACCATGATCGCGCGATCCGGATTGCGGGCGCAAGGTCAGATGTCACATGGTGCCTGTGGATTTCTTTTCTTTTCGATTCGGGCGGCGCAGGAATTTCTCCAGACTTGTCAGGTCAGGCTGCCCGGCTGTGCCTCCGACCTGTTGCGTGGACAGAGCGCCGCAGGCGTTGCCTTCGACGAGGCATCCGTGGAGATCGCGGCCGGAGAGGAAGGCGTGCACGAAGCCTGCCGCGAAGGAGTCTCCGGCGCCGGTTGTGTCTACGGGAGAAACCTTGAATGGCGGCGCGGAGACAACCTGGCCATCGGCCGCTGCGATGGCTCCGCGGGGGCCTAGTTTGACTACTATGCAGGGCGCTCTTTCGGATAACTGCTTGAGCGCTTCGCGGACATTCTTCTTCCGCGTCAGATGAAGCGCTTCTTCCTGATTGATAAAAAGAATGGTGGTTTCATCGATCACGCTCCAAACGTCGGGGCCCCACGATGACATGGGGTCTGAGTTGGGGTCGAACGACGTTGTCAGGCCAAGCTTTCTGGCCTGGCGCAGAATGCGCGGGAAGGACGGGCGCAGAGCTGTCTGGAGAAAAAAGGAAGTCATGTGCAGGTGGCTGTGTCCCTGCAAGGCTTGCAGATCTAGATCTTTGTCGCGCAACCCGGAGATCGCGCCCAGCACCGTCACCAGGGCGCGATCGTTGCGCGTGCTCAGGGAAATAGTGACGCCCGTTTTCGTCGTCGCAACCTTGACGACATTCGCCGTGGAAATGCCGGCCTTTTGAAGAGCAGCGAGGCAGAAACGTCCGTAGTCGTCGTCTCCGACTTTGCTGAAGAAACTTACGGGGTGCCCCAGCCGCGCGGCGCCGCAGGCGAAGATCGCGGACGCGCTGCCTAGGACCGTTTGGAAATCTTCCGCCAAGACCTCTCGTCCTAGGATTGGGGCGGACGTCAATCCGCTGGCGATCAGGTCGACGTTGAGTTCGCCAATTACGGCAATTGCGCGGGCTATTCGGTGGTGGATCAGTTTGTGCATAGAGTTGAAGAAACCAGTTAACCACGAAGTATCGCGAAGGGTTTGGTTTGATGTGGTTTCGTTTTGTTGCTATATTTGTTGCTAAACATTTCTATATATTTCGCGATGAATTAGTCAGTATATTTTAGTCGGACAGAGTTGAGAAGGAGGGAGCTTGGTTCTGGGGCGCGTAATCGACGGACTGCAGGCCCTGCTCGCCGCCAGCGATGAAGAAAAAGATGCTCGCGGAACCCGCTACACTCCGCAGGAGATCCTGCATCAGCCCGCGACCTGGCAGACCACTTATAAGATTTGCGCGGAGCGGCGACCTGAACTGATGCGGTTCCTGGGACAGGCAGGCATTGGTGCTGCGCACTCGCCCCGCCCTACCGTGTTTCTGGTGGGCGCGGGGACTTCCGATTACGTTGGGCAGGCTCTCGCACCCTTGCTGCACTGGTTGTGGGGATGCGACGCGTGGGCAATTCCGAGCACGGACCTTCTGACGAACTTTGATGACTTTATTTTTCCGGATCGGATTTTTCCCGATCGGCCGTACTTGTGGGTTTCGTTTTCGCGTTCGGGCGATAGTTCCGAGGGATTGGCCGTGCTTGAAACCGCGATCGAAAGATATCCCAACGTGCGGCATCTGCTGGTGACCTGCAACCCGGCCGGACGCATGGCAGCGGTTTGTGAAAAGACACCTGACCGCACCTTCGTACTTACCCTGGACGACTCAGCAAATGACCGTGGGCTGGCCATGACCAGTTCCTTTACGAACATGGTTGTCGCCGGACACTGTATTGCTCACGCGTTTTCTCCCGAGGATTACGCGGGACAATTTTCTTTGTTGCGGCAAACAGGAGAGCGCTTTCTTGAGAGCGCACAGGAAGTTGCCGCTGCGATTGCGCAGGAAGAATTCACGAAAGCATGTTTTGTTGGTTCTGGAGTCTTGCGAGCGGTAGCCCGGGAATCCGCCCTGAAGCTGCTGGAGCTGACTGCGGGCAAGATACAAACGATGTCGGAATCTGCTTTGGGGCTCCGGCACGGCCCCATGTCGGCGTTGGACGCAAACACGCTATTCGTGAGCTTTGTTTCCCGAGATCAGCGGCGGCGGAACTATGAACTGGACCTGCTTGAGGAAATCCATAAGAAGCAACTCGGGAAGCTGCGAGTCGTGGTGACGCCCGACTGTGCGGGCCGGCTGGGCGCGCTGGCGGATCATGTGCTTTCCCTGCATGCGCCCGAACATGCTCTGGAACTCGGCGACGAATACCGCGCTCCGGTGGACGTAATGCTGGCTCAGTTGCTGGGGTTGTTCTGTTCATTGCGGCTGGGGCTCAAGCCGGATAGTCCGAGTCCGAACGGCGTTATCAGCCGGGTTGTGTCCCACGTGAACATTTACACTTGACGGTCGTTGAGATCGTGGCCAGTCGGCTTGCGGTGTTGACCAGCGCCGTCCGAACGCCGCGCCGGTAAGGCTCTCGCTTCTTCTTTCCCCCTATGCAAAATTCCGGTTTCGTGAAAAGATTTAATGTTCGTCAGATGAAGACCTTCCCTTTCACACCAAACTGGAGGCCGGTTCGTTTTTGCCGCGAGCGCAAGCCCAGGCCCAGCTCCGCGCGAGGAGTTGTAATGCGTGCATTGCTCGCTGCGGGCGCTTTCGCAGTCTCCTTGTCCCCCGCTGCGCGCTCACAGCAGACTGATCCGGCGAAGCCTGTGGTGGTGCAACCGGGTGCGCCGGGCGTGCCAAGCAAGACGCTGCCGTCGTCGACGCGAGCAATCCTGCCGCCACGGTCGCCGGCGGACGTAGAGTTCATGCAGGGCATGATCTTCCATCATGCCCAAGCGGTGGAGATGACGGCGATGATTCCGTCACATACGCAGAACAAGGACCTGCGCTCATTGGGTGCGCGTATCAGCAGCTCGCAGTTGGACGAAATCAAGTTCATGAAGCGCTGGCTGGCGGCCCGCGGCGAATCCGTTCCGCAGGCGATGCCGAACATGCCGGGCATGAATATGCCGCACGATGCGTCTCACGATACATCTCACGATGCGTCTAACGATACGATGGCACTCATGCCCGGAATGCTTACGCCGCAGCAGATGGAAGCACTGCGGAAGGCGAAGGGAGCCGAGTTTGACCGCTTATTCTTGGTGGGAATGATTCAACATCACAACGGCGCCTTGACCATGGTAGAAGATCTATTCGACACCGCAGGCGCCGGACAGGACGCCGAGTTGTTCAACTTCGCGACCGATGCGGACAATAGTCAACGAGCCGAGATACGGATCATGGAGACGATGTTGAGGAAAGAGACACCCGAGGAGAAACGATGAATCGATTGCCCAGTCTTGCCCTGTGTATGTTGTGGGTCGCGCTTGTTTGTAGTTTCGCCGTAAACCGAACGCAGGCACAATCGGCGCCCTTCACGGCTCCGCAGCAGGAGCAGGCTCAGAAGCCCGCGAACCTGCCGTCCGATAAGGACGCTAAGAAAGATGAGGACGAAGGGCAGGATCCATTCGCTCCAGAGCCTGCCCCAGCGCTGCCGCCGGGGATGACGGGCTCGGATGCAAATGATCCGCGCGCCAAGCTGGCACCGGGACTTTACGAAGCGGGCGAAGCTTCGATGGGCATCGAGCACGTCCTGCTGCTCAAAAAGCAGGACGCGTTTCAACTCGGGGCTACGGATCCGGATGATCCCAAGGTTCAAAAAGTCGTTGGGCAACTCGGCATGGGGAACAATAAAAAGATTCCAAAGCCCGTGCTCCTGATGATTGCGCAACTTGCTTTCGCCAACTCGGACCTTGCCTTCGAAGGCAACCACCTGTTCCAGGGAAATTTTTATGGCGTGAGTATTTTTGACATCGCCAATCCGGCGAAAGCAACGTTGCTGACCTCGCTCGTCTGTCCCGGCGGACAAGGCGATGTGTCTGTATACAAGAATCTACTGTTCATGTCGGTAGAAATGCCGAATGGACGTCTGGATTGCGGCGTTGAGGGATTTCCGCCGGAGCCTCCGCCCGCGGAAGAGGACAAAAATAAAGTTGCCGACAAGGATAAGGATAAAGATCAGGACAAAGATAAAGCCGAGGATAAAGATAAAGCGGCCCCAGATGCCGATAAAGACAAAGGCGGTGATAAAGAGAAAGAGAAAGACAAACCGAGAAAGCGCCGTCTGCCGGCCCCGCAAAAGGACCGTTTCCGCGGCGTAAGAATCTTCGACATCTCCGATATCAAAAATCCAAGGCAGGTCGCAGCGGTGCAGACATGCCGCGGATCCCACACGCATACCCTGGTGACCGATCCGAACGACAAGGAGAATGTCTACATCTATGTGTCGGGGACTTCGTTTGTGCGTCAGCCGGAAGAACTAGCTGGGTGCTCCGGGGAAAAACCGGACAAAGATCCGAACACAGCGCTGTTCCGCATCGATGTGATCAAAGTTCCAGTAGCTGCGCCGCAGGAAGCGAAGATTGTATCGAGTCCGCGGGTATTTATCGATCCGCGCACGGGCGCGATCAACGGCCTGAATAACGGCGGCACCCATGGCAAGAAGGGCGCGGAGAAGCCGGCGGACACTGACCAGTGCCACGACATCACCGTGTACTCGGCGATCGGCTTGGCAGCGGGCGCGTGCTCGGGGAATGGAATTCTGCTTGACGTAAGGGACCCGGTAAATCCCAAGCGACTGGATGCTGTGAATGATCCGAACTACTCCTACTGGCATTCGGCTTCGTTCTCGAACGATGGCAGCAAAGTCGTGTTCACCGACGAATGGGGCGGAGGCCTGGGTGCGCGCTGCCGTCCGAACGACCCGAACAAGTGGGGCGCGGATGCGATCTTCCGTCTGAAGGACGATAAGCTGAGTTTCGCGAACTACTACAAGCTGCCGTCCGCGCAGGGCGATACCGAGAACTGCGTGGCGCACAATGGTTCTCTGATTCCGGTTCCCGGCCGGGATGTTGAAGTGCAGGCATGGTACCAGGGCGGGATTTCCGTGATGGACTTCACCGATCCAGCGAACCCCTTCGAAATCGCCTACTTCGATCGCGGCCCAATCGATCCGAAAATGTTGGTGCTCGGAGGCGAATGGTCCGCGTATTGGTACAACGGCTACATTTACGGTTCGGAGATTGCCCGCGGATTGGACGTCTTTCAACTGACGCCGACCAAGTTTCTGACACAGAACGAAATCGACGCAGCCAAGACAGTTCTGGTCGCTGACCTGAATGTACAGAACCAACAAAAGATCGCGTGGCCTGCAAAGTTGGTGGTGGCGAAAGCGTATGTCGACCAGTTATCGAGGTCGGAGGCTTTGCCCGCAAGCCGAATCGCAGGGCTGCGGAAGGCGATTAAGAGCGCGGAGACTTCGCACATGAGCAAGAGCAACATGGCGAAATTGAAGGGTATGGCGCCTGCGTTGGAAAAGAGCGCAGCAACCGCGAAGACCCCGGCCGACTCAATGCGGATGCACGCACTGGCAGACGTTCTGAAGAATCCCTCGGCTTGAGGGTTGGGATTCGAACTCCCGGCACAGAGCGGCTTCAGAAAATCAGCTTGGCAGCCTCGATCCTTAATATCGATCCTTAATAACGAGTAACAATGATGTTCCTGCTGAGGAACGTGCACGTGTCTCCCGTCCCCCGAGCGCTGGGGTCAAGGTATTGCTGCCCGCAGTGAGTTCCGGTCACCAGACAGGGCAAAGAGCGTACTGCACCGGGACGGCTCTCGCTTATTCCTCGTCCAGATACTCACCGGGCACATCGTCCTCCGGCACCTCGTGAGTACGAACTTCCTTCTCGTCAGCGTCCTCAGCACTCTCGACGCCAGCGACGACGTCGGCCTCGAATGCATTCCCTTCCTCGATCAACTCGTCGACGCTCTCCGAATCCGCAGTTTCGAGGCGGGACAATCCCTGCAAATCTCCGGACTGTTCACCCGAACGCGATCCTGGACCGGCCGGTTGGAACGGAACGGCACTCCGACGCTCGCTTTTCTTCCGGGTCTGTTTCTTACCCGAGGCCTTCTTTTTCTCCGCCCGCGTCGCGACAGGTTTCTTTTTCGCCAACTTTTTCGGGCGTTTCACCGTCTTCAGAGGTGTTGGTTTCTTTCGGGCTGTTTTCTTCGACTTGGTCGAACTCTTCCTGGCGTTCTTTTTGGTGGCCATTCGGGCAGTCTAGCATCGGCGTAGGCGTGTGGCAAAGCCGAAGGGGTGCTGTTTGTTCGTGCCTATGTCTCTATCGAATTCGCATAGATCAGATGATGTACCTCCGGGTCGCCGGCAATGTAGCCGGACAGGCGTTGCTCCAACTCGCGGTCCGCTTGTGTCTGCCGCTCGTGCTGACGCAGATGCTCTGCCCACGAATTCACGAGAAATATCTCCAGGTAGCGGTTCGCGACTGCCGTGTCACGAAATATCCCCCACCGATATGCACCATCGCGACGTCGTATGCGGCCATATTGATGGATCGCCTGCACGAACTCTGCCTCGCTTTCTGGAATGATTGTGTATTCGACCGTAACTAACACTGGTCCCCCGTCAAGTTCGGCTGAAGCCTCTCTGACATCAACCGGCATGCGCCAGTGGTTCCACGGACTCAGATCCGCCGTCGATTCAGGAAGCTTTGCGAAGAGCACGAACAGCACACTCCCGATTGTTCCAACTCCGGCGCAAACAAGAGCGACGCGGATGCCTGCTCGTTGGGCCACCGCGCCCCAAGCGGCGCTCCCGAGAGCGAAGCTCCCTTGATAAACCAGGATGAAGATTGCAAGCACTCGTGCTCGTACCCAGTCCGGTGCGAGGTTCTGCACCAGTGCGTTGATCAAGGAAATGAAATTTACCCAGGCAGCACCGCCAACCAGCATCACGGGAGCGAGTGTGCTCAATCTGTGTAAGCCGCTGATCGTCACAATCACCAACCCCAAAATCGCTATGCCAGTCGAAACAATGACTTCGGTCGGCCATCTGGCGCGGGCCGGCTGCATTATCAACGCCCCGCCAATTGCACCAGCCCCAAAGCATCCAAGCAAAAGCCCGTAGCCGACGGCGGTCTCATTCACGCTCCGGGCAACGGTCGGCAGCAATGCGAAGAGCGCGCTTGAGAAGAACATGACCACGCCGGTCCGAAGCACTACAGTGAGTATCGTGGGTGAGTGGCGGACGTAGCGGATAGCGGCAACAGTGGCTCCTGTCAAGGTTTCCGGCGGCGCAGTCCGCTTGCGAATCGGCCTCTTCCACCTCGCAACCACCAGGATGACGCCGAAAAACGAGACAAAGTTCACGACAAATGCCGTCGCCACGCCCGCGACCGATATGACTATGCCCGCGAGTGCAGGCCCAACCGCCCGGGCGAGATTGAATTCGATCCCGTTAAGCGCCGATGCCGCTGCAAGGTCGTCCTTGCCCACCAGTTCAGGCAGAATTGCACGCCACGTCGGTGTTTCGAAGGCATCTCCGGCGGAGAGCGCAAACGTCAATACCAGCAGCAGCCAGGGCGACATAAAACCACCGATAGTCAAGACTGCGAGAAGCAGGGCTACGCCCATCATCCACGACTCGGTGGCCAGAACCAATTTGCGGCGATCAAAGATATCGCCGGCGGAACCCGCCGGAAGGGCCAGCAGAAAGTATGGTAGCGAAGCCGCGGTCTGGGTGAGCGCGACGTAAATCGGCCCGGCACCGAGCGATACCATCAACCATGCAGCCCCAACGTTCTGCATGAAAGTGCCGATATCGGAAACCACATCTGCGAACAAGAGATTGCGGAAGGTCGACACACGCAGGGGTCTCCACAAACTCGACGAGCCCCGCGTGCTCAATGTCTTTTCAGCGTCTAATTCCAACGAATCTACGCAGACCTTCTAGTCGGCGTCCCCGGTGCTTTCCTCACCGCATACCAGGGCAAAGCCACCGTCGACAAACTTCCAGGCAGTCTACCACCCTCTCCTACGAGCTCACAAAACCGCCCGTCCGCTCTGCTTCTTTTGCCGTTAAGGCGCTGCTTTATCTCGCGATCTTATCCTGTGTCTGGCGTGTCCTCTCCCTGGTTCAGCGCGAGGTTGTTATGCCTTCAGCTGTGCTCGATCACGGCGGAAACATCGGCAGCGTAATAATGGAGCGTTAGCCCGGTCATTGGGCCGATGCTGGCGCCAATGCCGCGCGGCTGCGAGTTCCTGGGAGAAGCAGACCCCGGCGCTATTGAATGCGGGATATCGTGCCGTCACATACGACCGCAGAGGGTTTGGGAAATCCAATCAGCCTACCGACGGATACAACTACGAAGGTTTGCCGAAGCCGATCAACAGTCGCTCCCAACGGTAACCCTGAGGATCGCTGAGAGCAAATGAACTCTCATACTTAACTTTTCCTCCGGCTTGGATGGCCCCACCAATTGGTTCCTCAGTCCATGTGCAGATTCCGATCTCTCCGTTATCATTCTCATTGTTCCGTAAATTCAGTCATGGGTCACTTCGCGATCGGGATTTGTCGCAGACTAGGTGTCAGAATCGTCAGTTCGCCCACCTGCTCCCTCTTAACCGTACCCCCGAGTTGGGCATGATCCATCATCCAGACCTCGGGAATGATCTCGCCGACCAGTCGTCCATGACAGAAAAGTCGCACCACCGAACTCTCAGAAACCACAATACCCACCGCTTTGGTGACAGCACTCATGTTGGCGGCGGCAACGTGACGGCTGCCGAGTCCCAGCGGCACGTCGACTTGTGCGGCCACGGCGTCCAGGTAGCGGCACGCAGAAAGGACAATTCCTTCGCGGCTGACCACGAACCCGCCGTCCAGTTGCGCTAATTCTTTGATAGTTCCGCGGAGATTTTGATTGGCGACGTGGAGTGATGATTCGGGATGCCCCGACAACGGATCCAAAATCAACGGTCTGGATCTTGCGAGCACGGCATTCTCATCCCCAAATGTAAATAGCGTGCCTACGCGTCTTCCCTCGCGACCTTCCCGAGCGATTTCGACCGCGAGCCCAATCAGAGACTCAAGAACGTCAGGATCGTATTCCGTGACTTGGCAAAGAATACTCTCAAACATCCTTCAACTCCTTGCTTCGGCTAGACGCCACTGCCTATAGCGTAAATGCACTCTGGTTTGGATGAAAGCCACACCAGGAAGTTGCATTCCCGAGCTTTAGTGGGTCTTCTTCGAGACACGAGCCACCAACTCGTCCAATCTGGAGAGCAAAAGCTTCAGGATGGGCGACTGGTTCGACTTTCTGCAGCCGAGGACCAGATCGATGGTTGGGGTATATCCCTTCAGAGGGCGGCTCGTTACAGAGGCAGGGAGAAAGTTCTGTGCGTAAGCAGGTAACAGCCCTACGCCGCGAGTCGACATTATTAAGGAAATTCCCATGGTGACGTGGTCCGCCTCGTGAGCAGGCGTGATATTGACTCCCGACCGCTTCAGGTAGTTGTCGATGACCGCACGCAGTACAGGAGCCGTATTGGACACTATCACGAATGTCTCGCCTGTTAGATCTCTCGGACTGATCGCTTCAAGCGCGGCGAGCCGGTGGTCACTTGGCAAGATCACAGTCAAAGGCTCCTTCACAAGAAGGCGGAACGCGAGGTCCGGCAGCGCTCGTTCCTTTCGAAGAAAAGCGGCATCGATTTTTCCTTTGGAAAGGCCCTCCGCAAGTAGCGGGGAATATTGACTCGATATCATCACGTCAATATTAGGTAGTTCGTCGCGCAATATACGCAGGGCCTCGGGCATCCACGTCAATTCATGTCCGGTCAGAAAGCCCATGGTGAAGCAAGGCTTGGCGGGACCAGCGACCCGGCGTGCAGCTTCTCCTGCCGCTTCAACCTGCGATAGCGCTGAGCGGGCGTGATCGAGAAAGGCTCGACCCGCCGGTGTCAAGTCGACGCCGCGAGCTCTTCGCGTCAGGAGTGGAGTGCCCACCTCGTCTTCAAGATCTCGAATCTGCCGACTCAACGAAGGCTGCGACGTGTGCAGCATTCGCTGTGCTGCCACCGTCAGGTTTCCCGCGTCCGCAACCGCGACGAAGTAGCGAAGGTGTCGTAATTCCATTTCGATTCCCATGCTTGTGAAGCATTGCTCCCAGTTTAACAAAGTATGCTTCAGCCCCGCTACTAATAGCTCCTTTCGCGATCTAACTAGGTGATCTGAGCTTTGCAGAATGACCTGGCGGGGCACGTTAGCCATGCCTAGACCATATGGCTCTGAATCAAGGGAGATAGTGCTATGAGTTCACCCGTTGTTTTGATTACCGGGGCGCTGACCGGCATCGGTCGCGCCACGGCCGTGGCCTTTGCGCATGAAGGAGCGCGGGTCGTTGTTTCCGGTCGACACGACGATGAAGGTCAGAAGCTGGCTACTGAACTGCGCAACCTCGGCACTGAGGCCGAATTTGTGCGCACGGACGTGCGGCATGAAGAGGAAGTCAAGGACCTCGTCGACAAGATCGTCGCTCGTTTCGGTCGCCTAGATATTGCCGTCAATAATGCTGGCACCGTCGGCACTCCCGGTTCGGCGGCCGATGTAACCCCCGAGGGCTATCAAGCAATTTTCGACACGAACGTGCTTGGTGTCCTTCTGTGCATGAAGTACGAGATTCGGGTCATGCTTAAGCAAGGCAAAGGCAGCATCGTCAACATCTCGTCTTCGTACGGCAAAGTCGGCGGCCCGTCCGCGGCGGTGTATGTCGGCAGCAAGCACGCCGTGGAAGGTATTACGAAGTCTGCGGCCATCGAACTCGCCGGCACAGGAGTTCGCGTCAACATCGTTGGCCCTGGTCCGACGGAAACAGGGATGTTCAACCGCTTTGCGCAAACGCCGGAAAACAAGGCAAACTTCCTCGAGGCACACATTCCTACCAAGCGCATGGGACTGCCCGAAGAGATTGCCAACGCCATCGTGTTCATCGGTTCTGACAAGGCCTCATACATCGTCGGGGCATCTTTGGCGGTGGACGGAGGAATGCTCGCGGGCTGATTCAAACTACAGATGAGAGTTCTCGTGACTAACCGTGGTTGGAGGGGAGAATGGCTCAGCTCAACAAAACAGCGCTTGTGACGGGCGCATCAAGAGGAATTGGCCGCGCAACAGCAGCGGCGCTTGCTAAGGCCGGTGCGCGCGTTCTGGTTCACTACGGTCGCTCCGAGCGGGAAGCGGAATCTCTCGTCTCCGAGATCCAAACGAAAGGCGGACTGGCAGATGCAATCTCGGCGGACTGGGAACTCCGAACGGCGCTGAGTTGCTGCGCTTCGCAATAAACCAAAGTGTCGAAGAAGTCCACACCCTCATAGTGGTCCGTCAGATTCACGAAGTAGCACAGACTTCCAAACAGCCTCACGATTGCATCGAGCTGCCTTTATCTTTCCTGCCCACCAGAACGACTGAGTGTTGATGTGGTCCTTGACCAGGCTATTCCGCAAGGAAAGCCCCGCTACCGATTCGGAATTCTGTGAGGAGTTTGAGATTTTTCTTGTAACCGCCAGTAACTGCGTATTCCTTCCCACCTTTAACGCGGAGACCATACTTTCCCGCCGAGTATGGCTTGATCTCTACCACGAACGAGGTATTCACGAGAGCAGATCGATGGATCCGAATGAATCCGTACGGCTTCAGCTTTTCTGCCACCATCGAGATTGACTCGCGCAGCAGATAGGAGTCCGACTCCCGCTGCAGTGACACATAATTGCCCTCAGCTTGAACTGCGACCACATCGCTAGGACTGATGAAGAGAATCCTGCCTTTAGCTTTGATTGCGATCATCGGGTGACCGGGAGAAGACAGCTTCTGCAACTGAGGCAAAGCTTCGATCAATTTTGCGGCTCGCTCGCCCTTTGCTCTCCGAGCGGCGCGGTCCAATGCTTCGTTGATACTTTCGTTCGAGAAAGGCTTGAGCACGTAGTCTACGGTGTGCCTCTCGAAAGCTGCGACCGCGTGTTCGGCGTGCGCCGTGACAAACACGATTGACGGCAACGGAAGGTTTCGTTCGCTCAGATGGTCTACTAGTTGAGTGCCCGACAGGTCCAGCATATTAATGTCGAGAAGCAAAACATCGTACGAGTCCGTGGCCAATTTCGCGAGCGCGTCGCTCGCATCGTCAGCCGAATCGAAATGCTCTACATCGCTCCTTGCCGACAGGATATTCGCCAGAGCCGTTTGGGCCGGGGGCTCATCATCCACGATCAACACGCGCATGGTTTCCTCATCGATCTGTGTTCCGTCCGATGTATACGACTTGCCTGACCGCTCCGGACCCGAACCTAAGAGCCATCTAAATCTGAGCCCCAACCGAGCCGTCCATGAGCGACGATGGGCAGTACGAAGCGTTTCAAAGCGCGCTGGCGGGGACCGCACCATCGAAAGACGCTTTTGTCATCTTCTCGCTGAACCTCGATGCCCCCTGCCTGACTGGAGTCGCCACGTTCCGTTTCGTATCAAGGCACAATTTGGACTATTTCTGATCAACCTTTGCAAAGAACTTCCGCATATCGTCAAGCAGGAGATCGGGTTGTTCCAGAGCGGCGAAGTGTCCCCCCTTTGGCATTTCAGTTTCTTGTACTACGTTGTACGTTTGAGTGATCCAGCTAAGTGGAGGGACAGCTACTTCCCTCGGAAAATCCGCGTACGCCACGGGAGTCTCCAGGTGGGGCGTCACCACCATTTCCTCTCCGGTGAGCCGGTGCTCACGATAGATTCGCATAGCCGAGCCCACCGTACCGGTAGCCCAATAGAGCGTAACATTGGTCAGAAATGTGTCGCGGTCTACAGCCGTAAGAAAATCGCCATTGTTGTCCGTAAGCAGTTGAAATTTACTTATCATCCAGGACAACCACCCCACCGGAGAGTCAGTCAGGGCATAGGCAAGAGTCTGCGGTTCAGCGGCTTGAAGGAAAAAAAAGCTGCTTTCTGGTCGATTAAAGAACGAAAACCGTTTCCGCTCCGCATCGCTCATTTGCGCGACTGCCTCCGGGTTCGGCGGGTCCGCGGTAATAAGATTCAGGTGAAGCCCGATCACGTGGGCGGGCGCTTGGTAAGCCATGTCGCGGGCTATTAACGAACCCCAGTCGCCGCCTTGGATACCGTACTTGGAATAGCCCAAACGATCCATCAGAACGACCAGAGCCTTCGCCATACGCTGTGGGCCCCAACCCCGAGTTGTGGTGGGTCCGGAGAATCCAAAGCCAGGAAGCGAAGGAACGACGACGTCGAATGCCGGGCTATTTTTGTCTTTGGGATCGGTGAGCGGCTCGATCAGTGCGAGAAATTCAACAATTGAACCAGGCCATCCGTGGATTAACATCAGCGGTATTGCGTCGGGGTGGGGCGAGCGCTGATGGATAAAATAAATCTCCTGCCCATCAATTTCCGTGGTGAACTGGTCAAAGCTGTTGATCTTGGCTTCTTGCGCGCGCCAGTCGTAGCCCTTCTGCCAATAGTCCGCGAGTTGGCGGACCTTCTGGATGTCGGCCCCGTACTCCCAGGTCGTACCCGGAAGTTGATCAGGCCATTTCGTTTCCGCCAGACGGCGCCTAAGGTCAATGAGAATGCGGTCCGGAACATGTACTTTGAATCGGCGAATTCCTGCCGTCGTGGGATCCGCTTTGGCCCTCAATTGCGCTTGTCCAATTGCAATTGAGGGGAACAAGAGCAGCGCGGCCAGCAGAAGCCTCCCGCAGTGCGAGACTGTCCTTTCCACTCCCTCGAACCCAGTTTTCATGATGCTCCCACACTCCAGTGTTGACCGACACTGATGAGGAAAAACTCAGATATCGCTCCCCGCATTTCTCTCAATGTCGTGACTTACATTGGGGCCGCCGTTCCATCCGACCACACGCCAGTGCCCATCAGGAACATATTGATCGGTTCCGGATTGCCTTTGTACGATGGAGCCAGCAAGAGCGGAGATCCCGGGAACGGTTCCGAAACATTATTTGAAGAGTCCACCAGATTTGCGCCCCATGCCGTACCGAGCGGCGTGTAGAACATAAGATGGGCCATGTTGTGCCCACCCTTATCAGTTAGGTACGCATTCTTGGACATCATGTAGCTCATCGCGCCAGCTTCGAGCTCCGGCAGTTCCTTTTTCTCAATCGCGGCCTTGACACTCTCCTTGACTTCTTCTTTCGATTTTCCAGCCAATACCAATTTTGTCCTCATCACAGTGATCGGCAGCACCGTCCGAGCGGCGGGTGGATTTAAGCAAATCGGACTGCGATTCTTAGGGTTCCAAAACTCGGGACTGTCGAATGGATTCATCCACGCGCGTTCGACCATGCAGACAAAGCCGTTCTTGCCTTCAACCGCGGTTTCGTAGCCGTGCGCCCCCAGGACCATAACTTTCGCATCGCGCGAGATGGACGGCGGAGCCGCAGTCCGTGCCAGAGCGATCTCAGCGTTTCGATCTGTTATCAGGTACTGATCCGGCGGAGCCATGCTGGGATATGGAGTTTTGGCGTCCTGTCCTTGCGCGTGCCGAGCCACGCCCAGGGAAAGGGCAAACACAAAGACTGCCAATGCGATTACCTTGACTGTCTTTCGTTTCATGTGCTTTTCATCCTTGAATCCTTCTGATGCAGATTTAAAGAACGGTCCCGCTCGGCACGGATCCGCCGAAGATTTCTTCGTCCTGAACGCTTTTCAAATTCTGCGCGCGCTTCCGCATAGCGCTCTGGCCATCGTCGTCATAGCGGACCTCAGTGAGCATGACCATCCATGTCCGGGTTCGCCGGAGTTCCGTCCGACCACATGCTTACCGGAACGTCAATTGTGGTATAGCGGCCTATTTTTTCTTCGTGCGCGTCCAACGGAACGTCATCCCCCAAGTCGGATCCCAAGGCTTTAGGGTCGATTTCGGGGACAAAAAACATTACGTGGGGAAGCCAGGGTCCTTTGACGCCGGCATTCAAATACCCTTGCTTTGACATCATGTAGGACACCGAACCGGGTTCGGGCGTGGGCAACTCACCTTTCGCGATGCCGTCTATTATGGCGTCCTCTATCTGAGTGTTCGAACGTCCGGCAATCGCCAGTTCGGTCTTCTTGAGGTACATCGGAAGAAAAGACCGCGCACCCGGAGCGCTCAGGCAGATCGGACCGTGTATCTTTGGATCCCAAAAAGCCGGATTGTTTTTCGGTAAATCCCATGATCGTCCCACCAGGCACACGAAACCGTTCTTCCCCTCCACGGCCGTTTCATAGCCATGCCGTCCAAGAACCAGCACCTTGGCCCCGCTCGAAACGGAGTTCGGGCCGGCGCTGTGGGACATCGCAATCTCCGCATCGCGGTCCATCAGGTATTGATCGAGTGGGAGCATGGTGGGATATGGATTCTTGGCGTCCTGTGCTCGCGCGTGCCGGGCCGCGCCCAGCGCAAGGGCCAGCGCAAAGAATCCCAATGCGATCATCTTGACTGTCTTTGGTTTCATTCGATTCTCTCCGTGAATCTTTGTGACAGTTGATCTATCTCGCTAGCATACGAACCGGTTGGTATGCGGGACTTTGAACTATCCCTACACAACGATGCGATCAGCCCCGCCTGTGGTTGCCCGGCGGCCGCAGGGACCGCAGCCAGTTCACGATGTTTCTGATCCCCGCTTTCATCACTCTCGGATCCTGAGCATTCTTTGCCAGCGATCCATAACCTTCAACCATCGCGATCAGTAAGCCGGCGGCGTCAGTTGGTTCCACGTCGCGGCGAACGCGTCCGTGGGCCTGGCCCTCTCGCAAAACGGAGGCAACGGCCTCGCGCCAGGCATCGAAGATTCTCGCCAGCCGTTTCCGGAATCCCGCGTCAAGAGGAGACATTTCCTGCGCCAGATTGTTCAGCTGGCAGCCACCCCGTACATCCGCGGGCCGAACGGGTATACGTTGAACAGCGCCGATCAAAGCGTCGATAGGGTCCTTGCCGCTCTGTAGAGGACGCACCCATTTGCCGTGGACGTCGGGCGCGATGACCTCTTCGACGACGGCGTATCCCAACGCTTCCTTGCTCTTGAAGTGGTAGTACAGCGCTCCCTTGGTGACTCCAGCAGAGGCCAGAATTGTGTCCAGGCTGGCACTCTGGAAACCGGTTCTGTAAACCTCACGGGATGCCGCCTGCAGCAAGCGCTCCCGCGTGCGCTCTGGATCGCGCGGCGCGGCCCCGCTGCGTCTCGGTCTATTTCTGCCCGCCAACATACCAACCAGTATGTATGTTGCGATTGCAGTTTGTCGAGGCAAATGTTCTTTTCCGCCTCCCGGATCTCATAACATCTCCGGCGATCTCTACTGATATCCGCACGAATGGATCAGCGAGCTTGTATTACTTGGTTTCTATAATTGGTCAATTCGTCACTCTCTACTGTCACAAACACGTACCTGAGCAGCGGGACCTCACGTATTTCCCTCCAAACACGGCCCTCGGCTTGCACCAGCGGCGGTAGGTAATCTGCCTGACTGCAAGCACAAGCGGAACGAATCATCAGAAACCTAAGGAGGAAGAAAATGTTAAATCTTTATGGAGTAGGAGCGACGAACCCCAAGATTAAGCGGTATCAATCGATTTTATCGATTGCGGTCGTGTTGCTGGTGTTGATATTCGCCGTTTCCAGCTGGGCCCAGACCACTGTCGGCACGGGAAGCATTAACGGGACGGTAACCGATCCCGCCGGTGCGGTGGTAAGTGGCGCCAGGGTGATCATCACAAACACGGGCACGGGCCAATCTCTCAATCTGACCGCAAACCCATCCGGCGCGTACACCTCCGGCGCTCTCGACCCTGGCACCTACAAAGTGCAAGTTTCAGCCAAGGGCTTCAGTAGTGTCAGTGAAACAATCACGGTGGAAGTGGGCAACACTGCCTCTGCCAATATCAAGCTGCAAATTGGCCAGGAGAGCCAGGTCATTGAGGTGCAGGCCAGCGCGGTCGCAGTTAACACCGAGCAGGCTGAAGTGCAGGGCATTCTGAACTCGGACCAGATTGCAAATCTGCCGGTGAACGGCCGCAATTTCCTGGATCTGGCACAGCTCGAACCGGGCGTGCAAATTCAGGACGGCCAGAACTTCGACCCGACCAAAGCCGGTTACTCTTCGATCTCATTCGGCGGCCGTTTCGGCCGAACCGCCCGCATCAATGTGGACGGCGTTGACATCAGTGACGAGACCGTCGGCACCACCACCGCCGACATCCCGGCCAGCGCCATTAACGAATTCCAGCTGGGCCAATCCTCGCTCGATCTTTCTAACGATTTGACTTCGTCCGGCGCTGTGAACGTCACAACGAAGTCGGGCACGAACACCCTTCACGGCGAAGCGTTCGGTTTCATCCGCGACCACAGCTTTGCAGCCAATGCACCCGGCGGCAATGACTTCCCGTTCCAGCGCGAGCAGTTCGGTGGCAGCGTGGGCGGGGCGATCATCAAGAACAAGTTGTTCTTCTTCGCCGACGGTGAGCGCACCAAGCAGGATGGATTTACGGCGGTCAGTTTGGCCGGCTCTCCCTTCGCAAGTTTGAGCGGCGGCTTCAGCCAGCCTTTCCGCGAAAGCAACCTTTTGGCCAAAGTCGATTACAACTTCGGCAACGGCGCCAAAGCGTTTTACCGTTACACTTACTTCGCGAACTCGCTGGATGCCACTTTCGGATTCGGTTTCCAGGTGTACGACAACAAAGATTACACCCGGATACATGTTTTAGGCGTGGACTTCAACACGGGCAGCTTCTCTCACAGCTTTCGCTACTCGTTCCTGAAGTTCCAGAACCAGATCACGGACGTAACTTCAGGCAACCCTGCTCTTCCATTTAGTAGCACCGGGTTGGAGATTGGCGACACGACCCAGTCCTTGTTTGGGCCAAACTTGTTGGCTCCACAGAGCACTCCCCAGCAGAACAGTCAATTGAAGTACGACGGCAGCAAGGTGCTGCGCTCCCATACCATTCGCTATGGGATATCATTCAACCACATTCAGGGCGGCGGTTTTGCCGATTTCTTCGGCACCGCGCCGCGGGTTCGCTTCAATGTTGGGTCGACGAATTGCGGCCCCTCGGCAAACGAATTGTGCTCGGATTTCGCGGCTGCCGGACCTTACCCGGGTGGCTCCGCCAATCCTTTGAACTACCCTGTCAACCGGCTTACCGTCGGCGACGGACAGGGCTTCAACACGCTGCAACCGGCTTTAGGCTTCCCGGCTGGCGGACTGGGACCGGATAACCGTATCGGCCTCTATGTGGGCGATAGCTGGAAGATCAAGCCGAACTTAACTCTGAGCTACGGCTTGCGTTATGACCGCGATACCGGCCGTACCGACAGCGATTTGCCGGCTGATCCCAACATCAACGCCGCCTTCCCCGGCTATGGAAACCCGGTTAAGCAGGCAAACCTCAATTTCGCGCCCCAGTTAGGCTTTGCCTGGGACCCGATGAAGGACGGCAGGACCGTGATTCGGGGCGGCGCCGGCCTCTATTTCGAGAACATAATTTTCAACAACGTGCTGTTTGACCGGCCGTTGCGCTTGCAAACCGGGGCCTTCAACCAGTCGAGCTTAGCATGTAACAACGGCGTTGCGGCGGGCGTCCCGATAGCCGGCGGAACGATAGCACCGGGCCAGCAAGGCTCAACTGATTTCTGCAGTAATAACAATCGCATCGGCGACCAGATTCCGGCGATCCTGTCGTACTGGAACCAGGTTAAGGCTGGGAACCCGTTCAATTTGCAAGCTCCCAACCCCAATTACATCGGCAATTTATTGGCCGCCGGAGTCGGCGATGGCACAGCGCCGGATTTGTTGGGGCCCAATTACAAGACGCCACGCTCTTTGCAGCTGAACATCGGCATCCAGCGTGAAGTTCGCCATGGCATGGTGTTCACCGCCGATTACTTGCGCAACGTGGAAACGCGCACCCTGATCGGCGTTGACGTCAACCACCAGGGCGATGTCAGCACCTTCAACTCAGCCGGCGCAAACGCCGCCGTTGCTGCCACAAACGCCTCTTTCGGTTGTGCATCAGTGGATTGCGCAATCGCCGCGGGCGCTAAAATGTCGGATTACGCTTCTAACGGCCTCAGCACCGCGCTCGACATCGGCGCAGGTTGCACGTCCGTCAACGGAATCGGGCGGCCGTGCGCCTTCGGCGGAGTAAATCAAAGTCAGGCGAATATGTTCTTCCTCGAACCCGAAGGACGCTCGGTTTATAACGCTTTGCAGATGTCATTGAAGCAAAACGTGAGCAACCCGATGCGCGGCATCAAGGCGGCGAACTTCCAAGTGTCTTACAGCCTGTCACGGTTCTCCAACACCGGCGGCGTCCAGAATACCGGAACACCGGTGGACAACGATCAGGACTTTGTCCTGCAAGCCGCAGACAACAACAACCCCGGTCGATACTTCGGACCATCACTGCTCGATCGTACTCACCAGCTCTCTTTTGGTGGGTACGTAGATGTACCAGCAGGATTCCGCATTGGGCTGATCTCCCACTTCTCCAGCCCATTGGCGAGTTCGATTGATGCTGCCAACACAGGTTCGGCCGGCGATATTTTCCGCACCGACTTTACCGGGGACGGAACGATCCAGGATCCACTGCCGGGGACAAAGTTCGGCGCGTTTGACCGCAGCGTCAACGCCGCCGGGCTCACCACCCTGATCAACAACTACAACGCGACCCAGGCAAATCAGGCTACACCTGCCGGTAAGGTCTTGATCGCCAACGGTGTCATGAGCCTTGCGCAGCTGCAAGCCTTGGGTGGCGTATCTCCAATCATTTGCCCACCACCTCCGACCTCGCAAGCCGGTTGCAACAATTCTCCTGGCAGCCAGGTGAACTTCGGATGGCTCAGAACCACCGACTTGAGGCTGGCCTGGAGGCACACGATCAAGGAGCGGTTCACCGTTGAACCTAGCGTGGGCATCTACAACCTGTTCAACTTCGCCAACTTCAACCTGCCGCCGACAACCATGTTCGGCGTCTTGAACGGCGCAGGAACGGGCTCGATTAACGGAACCACGCGGTCCGATGAAGAAGCGTTCCGGGTCGGCAACGGCACGGGCGTGTATTCGCTCGGCTCGCAACGGCAAATCGAATTCGGCTTACGCTTAACATTCTAGGCTAAAGCGGAACTCGTCAAACCTAGCCATCCGTTCTGCAAACGGATGGCTTATCCAATGTAGTGGTTCGATCAACAGTATGCGCCGCTGGAAGCACGAGCGCTCAATCCTACCGTGCCGAATGGAATAGGCGTATTCGGTCTGGGTTCGCCCGGGTGCTGGAGTTTGGTATGCATTTGAGCTTCTAAGCCCTGCTGTAACTGCATTTCGGGCCGCCGGTTAACCGCTGGTGGCCCGTTTTGTTTGGAGTAACGTTGAACAGATCGTGCGCCTGTAGACGTTCTCGCGCTTCCTGTGTGCTCGTCGGCATGGCGTTCCAGCTTGATCCATTGCCGACCGCTGCGAAAATAGTAGGTCCCTTCCTCGTGGAATTCCACTTTGCCGTCCACGCGCACCATATTCGGGATGATCTTGCCTTTGTCTTCGATGGCGGCTTTGTAGTGCCAAGTGCCATGGACCTTAACGTATTTCCAAACACTCATGACTTCCCCTGTGATAGTTACTGCGTCTCGGGGAACATCGCGAATTCGTGGTTAAGGAAGGTGTGTTAAGGAAATGAGTCGAATTCCGCCTATTTACTGGGGAAAAGTGAGGTAATGGCGGAGAGAGTGGGATTCGAAACCGCCTGAAAACGTAAACTGAAGGACTTGCAGCGCACAGGTGGCGATCCGGTCAAAGCAACGTAAGTCCATGAGAAACCAAGAGGCGGGTTTCAAGAGGGTTTCAAGTTTCAGCGCGGTCTTCCTGCGGTATATCGACAGGGGCGCCGACGCACTTCTCCCCTAATCGTCCGTAGGGTGGCAACGAGGCGCGTGGTCGACGCCAGCCTTTTC